>JBGAKN010000001.1:0-591517 GCA_044224405.1 Tagaea sp.
AGCGTTTCCAAACGCGGCGCCACGTCCACGCCCAGCGCATCGGGTGTCAACGCGTCGATCGGCTTCTTCTTCGCCTTCATGATGTTCGGCAGCGAAGCGTAGCGCGGCTCGTTCAAGCGCAGATCGGTCGTGACGATCGCGGGCAGCTTCACGGCGATGGTTTCCAAACCGCCATCGACTTCGCGCGTCACGGTCATGTTGTCGCCGTCGATCGTGATCTTGGAGGCGAAGGTCGCCTGCGGCCAGCCCAGCAATGCCGCCAGCATCTGGCCGGTCTGGTTGCTGTCGTCGTCGATCGCCTGCTTGCCGAGGATGACGAGCTTGGGCTGTTCCTTATCGACCACCGCCTTCATCAGCTTGGCGACGGCCAGCGGCTGCAACTCGGCGTCGGACTGCACCAGCACGCCGCGATCGGCGCCCATCGCCAGCGCGGTGCGCAGCGTTTCCTGGGCTTGGGTCGGGCCCATCGACACGGCGACGATTTCCGTCGCCACGCCTTTTTCTTTCAGGCGGACCGCTTCTTCGACCCCGATCTCGTCGAACGGGTTCATCGACATTTTGACGTTGGCGAGCTCGACGCCCGTCTTGTCGGCCTTCACGCGGATCTTGACGTTGTAATCGACGACCCGCTTGACCGCGACCAGCACTTTCATCGCAGAAATCTATGTCCCTTATGATTAAGACGCAGTTCGACCATTTGGAGCCGACCGTTTGTTTGGTCACTTAGTATTTGGATTTTCGCTTCCAGCCAGCAATTCGATCGGCGAGTCGGAAGTATGTCATCCCAACACCGACTGCGAACTGCGCGACAAGTTTAGATGGAATTGGGCTCGGGTGTTCACACATGAATCTCAGCTCTGAGCACGATCCCGTTGCAGCGTATCCGGCAAGCTCCTTACCAATCATCGTGGCAAGTGCAATGCCTCTTCCGCTGAAACCGATAGGCGCCAAGAATTGCTGCCCGAGCTCGACGATCCTTGGGAACTGATCCGGCACGAAGTCGATCAAGCCGGACCATTGCGACCTGATCCGGATATCTCGGATGAACGGGAAAATTTCCTTTAGCCGCTTGATCGCGAAATCGTCGTTTTGGCGGTCCGCCGGAGTGAAGGGGGCGCCATCGCTGCTGAGATGCAGCCGACCATCCTCGTAGATTCTGATGCCGGAGATCATTGGGCGCGTATCGGTCAATGCGGTGATCTCTGGCAGAACCCTCGTGCGGATGTCCGGCGGAAGCGGCTGCGTTTCGAACTGATAAGCCCGGATCGGCAGGAACACGCGCGACAACGAACGAAACCTCTTGTCCGTATACGCGCCGGTGCACATCAACACCCACTTCGCGGTGACGGATCCGGATTTGGTCCGCGCAATCCATTGCCGATCTTCGCGATCGACAGTCTCCAGCGGACTGTCGATAAAGAGCTTTGCGCCCCTGCTCATCATTGTGCCCGCGAGCTCCCGGGCGAACGACAGCGCATTAATGGTGCCGCCGCGCGGTTCAATTATAGACGCCGGGAAATGCCCTCCGCCGACTTTGGCCGCGGTTTCGCTCGCGTCGAGTATCCGAAGCTCAACACCACGCCGTTTCCAGAAGGCGGCGCGATTCTCGAGAACGGATACGTGGTTCCAATCGTGCGCGGCAAACATCAGGCCGCCGCGCTTCGGGTCGCAGCGCATCTTGTATCTCTCAATTAAGGAAAACACGAGTTCGGCGCCCTCGGCAGCGCTCTCGATGAGCCGGCTCCCCCACATCTCTCCAAGCTTGTCGAGCGCGTGCTCGCCAGAATGCCGAAGATAGGGAACAACCTGCCCGAAGTTCCGGCCAGATGCGCCGTAACCAACCTCGAAAGCCTCCAGAACCGCGACCGACATGCCTTGTTCGGCAGCATGCAACGCCGCCGACAACCCGGCATAGCCCGCGCCGATCACGAGCACGTCTGCCTTTACGTCGCCCTGCAGTCTTCCTAGGGCTGGCGCCGGAGCGGCACCGAGCGCGTAGGCGGTTGCGGGTAAGCGATTGCTGTTCATTGCTGCTGCATCACCCCTTGCGGCTGGCGGCCCCACTATTCGTGCGCGACTCTGGCCTTTCTTGGCATCGCACCGGGCGGCCCTGGAGACGTCGTCAGATTTTCGCTGCAGTGCCCCAACTGTCAAGAAAACGTTTCATATTATTAGGTTTGGAACTTATATCTTATTTTTAATATTTAATATTATTAAATAAAATCAAATGTTTAATGTCCTGACTTGATGCCTTCTCGGCGCTAATATATTTGGAAACGATTCATTGATTGGCTCAAATTCTTGTGCTTAATTTGCATCATGACGCTTTGCGAGCGTCCGCTGAAGAAAGGGTTTGAAATGGCAATTCTGTGCTGGTTGCACACCGTCTATGGCGACAAGCTCATCAAGGGAATCCGGGCTGGCCTGCCAGGCGAAGACATTCGCGAGTATCCGGATGTCGGCAATGTCGAAGACATAGACATCTGCATCATCTTCCGCATGCCGCCGGGCTATCTAAAGCCGTTCAAGAATCTGAAGATGATTTCGACGACGGGCGCCGGCATTGATCACTACCTGCTGGATCCCGACCTTCCGCGCCACATACCGATGGTTCGCGTGTTGGATGGCGATTTCGCCGCACGGATGGCCGACTATGTTCTCACTTGGGTAACCTTCCATCACCGCGAAGTCGCACACTTCCAGGCGGCTCAGCGCCGGCATGAGTGGGCATACAAGCCGATCCGCTCGGCCGCTGACATTCGCGTCGGCATCATGGGTCTGGGACAGATGGGTGGGCTTGCCGCAAAGCGCCTAGCGTCGCTCGGCTATTCTGTAAGCGGCTGGGCCAGGTCCGCGCACACTATCGACGGCGTACCCTGCTATTCGGGTCCTAAGGAATTTCCTACGTTTCTCGCGAACGTCGAGATCTTGGTCAACCTCCTTCCGCTGACTGGCGAGACACGAAACATCCTTTCCAAATCGACTTACGACCAGATGCCCGACGGCAGCATCATCATTTCCGCAGGTCGCGGCGGTCATCTCAACGAGAGTGATACATTGGCGGCACTCAACAGCGGGAAGCTGAGGGCGGCGACACTCGATGCCTTTCCGAAGGAACCGCTGCCGGAGACTCACCCCTTCTGGGAACATCCGAAGGTCCAGGTCACGCCGCACTGCTCGAGCACACCCAGTCCCGAAACCATCGTGAATGCATTCGTCGAGAACGTTCGGCGTTTCAGGGGTGGGCGTCCGCTCCTGAACGTGGTCGACTTCCTGAAGGGTTACTAGTGCAGATGGAACAGGGGATGTGCCAGAGTGCCATCCCCTATTCCGCACACGTTAAATGGACCGCGTCGCGCCGCCGTCCACTCGGATATTCTGCCCAGTAATGTAGGCCGCACCCTCCGAGGCAAGGAACGCGATCGTCGCCGCTACTTCCTCACTGGTACCGTATCGCCGAAGTGGTACGGTGTTTTGGCGTTCCTTGTTCACCGCAATTGTGTCGATTGATCCCGGCAAGACGTTGTTCATGCGGATGTTGTATCCGGCGTAGGCGTCCGCGAAGATCTTCGTGAACGCGGCGAGACCTGATCGCGCGACGACCGATGTCGGGAACCGCGCATCGGGCTCGCAGATCCAGGCGGTCGATATGTTGATGATGACGCCCGACTTCTGCGTTTGCATGATCGGGGTCACAAGACGTGTTGGGCGAACGGCGCTAAGGAAGTAGATATCGAAGCCGGCGTGCCAGTCTTCGTCGGATATTTCAAGGATCGGCTTGCGGGGGCCATGGCTGGCGCTGTTGACCAGCACGTCGATGCGTCCCCATTTCTCGACGACAAGATCGACAAGACGCTTGAGGTCCTCGTTCGACTGGTTGGAGCCGGTCAAGCCAATGCCACCGAGCGTCTTCGCGAGGGCTTCACCCTTTCCCGAGGGTGAAAGGATCGCGATCCCGTAACCCTCCTTCGCGAAGCGACGCGCTGTCGCCGCACCGATGCCACTGCCGCCTGCGGTGACAATCGCCACCTTCATAATCACTTCGTCCTATCTACCGCGAGGAGGTATACGCCGGACCTATCATATCCGCAGGGCCCACTCAGCCTCCGGCTGAGGCGTAACGGTCCGCCTCGACATGCTTCTGCACCTCGTCCTCGACCTGATTCCAGATCTCCGTCTTCAAAGCGGCATAGTCAGGCGAAAGTTGGACGGACACATGACGTGGTCTCGGTAGATTGTTTTTTATGACCGCCTTGACGCGGCCAGGCCGAGACGAAAGGACGATAACACGGTCGGCCAACACCAGTGCCTCGTCGATATTGTGCGTAATGAAAACGATGGTCTTTTTACTTTGCTCTTGGATACGAAGGAGTTCTTCCTGCATGACCTGACGCGTCATCGCATCAAGCGCAGCGAAAGGCTCATCCATCAATAGCACTTCGGGATCTGCGGCGAGAATTCTCGCCAGCGTGACGCGCTGCTGCATGCCACCGGACAGCTCGGTCGGATAGTGATCCTCAAACCCGTCGAGCTTGACTAGCTTGATGAATTTCTCCGCAAGCTCTCGGCGATCCTTCTTGCCTATTCCCTTCATCTTCATGCCGAACTCGACATTTCCTCGAACGGTCTTCCACGGAAATAACGCATACGACTGGAAGACCATGCCGCATTTTGGTTCGATCCTGACTATGGGATTGCCGCGAAGCAATACTTGGCCAGCGCTTGGCTGTATGAAGCCAGCGAACATGTTGATCATTGTGGACTTGCCGCAACCTGAGGCACCGAGGAGGCAAAGAAACTCCCCTTCCTCTACGGTGAGCGACAAGTCGCGGATGGCGACCACATCGCGCCCGCGGGGGACGTGGTAGATTTTCGATATATTCTTCGCTTCAAGAATAGGGGGCATGGAAATCTCTTTTCGGCTTCGATGGCTCAATGCCGCTTGTTTCGTTCCCAGGGCAGAAGGAGCTGCTCCAGTTTGTTGGCGATCGCGTCCGCAATCAAAACTGTAAGAGAGATGCAGACCATTCCGACCAATACGAGTGGTAGGTTTCCCCAATCTTTTGCGATCCAGATCAACGCCCCGAGCCCTGTCTGAGCCGCAACCATTTCGGCCGACAGAACGCATGACCAGGAGATCGCGAGCGTCACTTTGAGTCCCGTAATGATCCCCGGAAGAGATGCGGGGAGAACGACTTCCCTCATGACGGAGAATTGGGAAGCCCCGAGATTTCTGGCCGCTCTTATGAGTAGCGGATCAACGCGCTTGGTGCTCTCCACCGTGTAGAGCAGGATATAGATCCAGGAACCGATGAAGACGATCGCGATTTTCTGTGACTCGCCGATGCCCAGCCATAGCATGGTCATGGGGATCCACGTAATCGAAGGCAGCGGCCTCAGCAGGGATATAAGTGGATCGATGACCGCCTTGGCTGGCTTCCACACTCCCATGAGAATTCCCAAGGGTATCGCAACGATCGAGGCGAGCGCGAAACCCAGAAATACACGCTGAGACGAGGCTGCAATAGCAATCCAGAGTTCTCCGGACTCGACAAGCTTTTGCGCCTCTATCGCAACGGAGGTGGGGGAAGGAAGAAATATCGCGGGAATGTATCCGAATTCTGTACTTACCGACCACGCCGTAACGAATGCAAGGACGCCCAAAACCTTGAGAATGATCATCGGGGAAAATGCCGATGTAACGCGCCACAAAAGCCCGCGATACCTAGTATTTTGATCCATAGTCTCGACCTTCGTTGCAATCGTCGACATTCTGACGCTCTGAATTCTTCTTGACTAGGAAATTGGGCCGCCGCATCGCTGCGCTCAACGTGCAGCGATGCGGTGAATCGTGATTTTCGTCGAGGAATTCCCAGACTTAACTTAGGGCGCCGGGATGAAGTTAGTCTTGGTGGCGGCCGAGATGTCCGGCGCGCGATCAATCTTCTTGTTCTCGTAGAGCCATGTACTTAGTTCTTGGAGTTGACCGGCGTAGAGGCGCATGTGCTCGACCCAACCGCCGCGGCCGAAGAACTTAAAGCCTTTGATTCCGGCAAGAACGTCATCGCGGTCGCGCTTGAAGATCGGCGCAACCACCGTAGCCGCTTCTTCGGGGTTTGATGTCGCATAATCAGCGCCCTTGAATGTGGCAATCATCAACTTAGCGGCCTGCGCGGGATGCTGGTCGATCAGCGTCTTGGACATAATTAAGATATCCGGCGCCGACATTGTGCCGTACTTCTTAAATGTTGCCGTGTCCGTATCCATCCCGATAAGCGTGCCATCGGGAACCGCCTTCTTAAGGCCCGTGAGTAGCGGCTCCCAGATGCACGCGGCGTCGATATCGCCCTTGGTCAAAGCGCCTGCGAGCTCGTTCGGAGAGAGGTTGACGTATTTGATATCTTTGGCGCTCATGCCATTCGCCGAGAGGATTCCATGCATAGTGATCTCGGCTGATGAGTTCGCAGCGACAGTCTTTCCCTTTAGATCGGCGGCCGATTTGAATCCTGGCCGTGCCCAGCATCCTTCGTTACCCGGTGAGTCGTCGACATTGCCCGTAATGTAGAAATTTGTATTGCCGCGGGAAAGTTCGCTGATAACCGCCACGGATCCAACATTCGAGAACGCAACGTCGCCGGCGGTTAGCGCTCGGATTCGATCGCTGGAGTTCAGGACAACGCGGTATGTAACGTCGAGCCCTTGTTCTTTATAAAAGCCTTTCTCCACGGCAATCAAAATTGGGACCATTCCGAACCACGTGACCGACCCTGCAAAATCAAGCTTCGTCGGCGGGGCACCCTGTGCCGCTGCTGGCGAAGTGTAGTTCGCTGCGCCTGCGAATAGCGCAAGGCATCCCGCCAGCACTGCTCTTGCTGGTAAGTTTTGAAATTCTTTGAAGCACCGCGCTGCGCCAGATTTGAATGCCGAACCCCAATTCATTTGAGCCTCCGTTAAATTTTTCTATCGCCACGATAGCAGTCACATTTTGACTGTCAATGGAAACGTTTCATTTATGCTTAGTTGAAGCGCCTGCGTAAATATTGGCGATTTGCGAGTTATCGGATGTCTGGCGGGACGCTTCAAATGTTAATATGAAACGTTTTCATATAGTTCGCCTGACCTTCCGGGCATTCTCGAATCCTGGTCAAGACAGCGCAGACCCCACGAAGGGAACTGCCGTCACACGGGGCTTCGGGCATCCGATCCTGGAGTTCGGGTAAATGCGCGAAGCCATTGCCGTCTACGCGACCCGCGTGGTCGAGAAGCTACGCGAGTGGCACCAGGCGGCACAGCTCCTGACCGTGTTCATGCACGCGAATTGCTACACGGAAAACCCCTGGTACGTGAAAGCCCAAAGGACTCGGCTGTAGGAACCGTCTTCGGACACGATCCATCTCGTCAAGATCGCAACCGGATCAGCACATAAGATCTGGGGACGTTTAGAGGTACTCGAAGGCTGGGGGTTTGGGCCGACGACCTGATGTGGGGGCACCGATTTACGATCCCTGTTTGTGCCGGCTAAGCCATCACGTATCTCATTTATGGCCGCGGTCGACCGGGTCAACAGCCGGATTGACTGCGGCGCGATCAAGCTGTTTGGCACCGGCATCCACCCAGCTTGGGAAATACTGTTTGGGAAGCCTTCGCCCGCTTATCTCACGCATGGAGCGAGCTACCGGTCGCAAATTCTCATGTAGAATTTTTGCAAGCGACGAAATGGAAAACAATCGATGGCAGTAAAATTACGCAGCACCCGAAAGAGTCGATTTATGCCGCCTTAAAACGTCCCGATTGTTCTGATGACGGACACCAGCAAAAGCTACCTTTGCCGAATCGGAGAAATGCCTTCGTATCTCATTTCTTCGGTTTGCGCGGCTTATTGGTTGGCGCCTTCGGAAGCATCAACGTTTCGCAAGACAAGATCAGCTCCCTTGCGTATTTTTTTGCTGCCTCCTTGACGCTCGTCTTCGATACGACAAGAAGAAGGTAGATCGCATGAACGATGGCGACAGCAAGAACCATATAGAACCGCATGGTCGCGTCGTCGTTCGCGTCGAAGTTATTTCTGAGCCACAATGCTCCGAAAACGATTATTGCTACGCTGACGTTCAGCGCCATCGCGGGCCATTTGACCCCCAGTAGATTTCGGCGAAAGCCATATGAAACGAGTTCGTTGAACAGGATCGGGAAAACCTTCGCGTCGCGCGTATTAGTACGAAGCCAGATACCGCATTCTTCGTAGAACGCATCAGCAGCAGCCTGATCTGCCTTTTCTACGTCAACCGACGGAGCCGATCGCCCGATTTTTCCGGCGACGAAACTGCGATATCTGTCTTTCGTCGTCTCAGCAATCGTTTCATCGCCGGTTCGACGAAACATGGTAATGGACGGCTTCCCGCCCATCTCCTGATAAATCTTCGGCTCGAGGCGCGCCCCTCGACTCCGCGCGGCATCGGCGAGTGCGTACACGATGACAAGCAGGCCACCCGTCGAAACCAAGTTCGAGAGGGCTATTTTGTCCCACGAAATGAGCAGGGCGATCGCGGCAAATGCCGGAGCCGCGCCAATGATCGCCGGAAACAACCGGGCTCGCAGCGTATAGGCGTCCAGGAATTTCGTGACTTGTGAAAAATCGACCATCAGGTTTCGACCTTATCGTCAAAGCTTTCCGCCGTCACCGCGATCCAGCCCTGTCGCGCTGGGGCTCCTTCAGCAAAGCAGATGGTTTTGCCGCGCGTTACATAAACGGGATAACCACGCCGAGCGAAGGCGTTTTTCACCTGGCCGCGAGGGTACTCCGGCTTGTCGCTCCCGACGGAACAGTATGCGACCCCATAAACCTCGTTCAGTCCCATTTTTTTACCAAGCCAGCGGTCGAGCACAGCAGGACTGACATTCCGTCGGCTACCGTGGTGCGGGACTTGGACGAATTTTGGGGCCTTAGTAAGACCAAGCCCGAACGCATAGTCGGCTGCTTCGTTCAACCCGTCCGGCCCGACGTCCGCCGTCAGCAGGATCGTCTTTCCGTCGAGGACCGCATGCTGAACGATGCACGTTTCGTTTGATGCGGACGTCGGCTCGGGCTTGTTCGAGAGCGTCTCGATATCCCAGGATTCGAAGACCCAATTTTTCACCTTTTCAAACAGACCCTTTGCGGTCTGGACGGAAAAGGCAGCGGTTTCCGCATAGGACGTCGGCGTTTTGTCGAGATCCGGCAGCAATTTGATGTACCTCGCCCGCGTTGGGGCGAGGACCCTGAATTGACCAATCTGGGCGCCCTGGAACACCTCATGGATTTGGGTACCTTTCGATTCGGCAAGATTCTCCAGTTCGACGAGATACGAGTGCTTCTCGCGAATTGAATCGACCAATCCCTGCTTGGTGTAGTTGCCGTGGAAGTTATCCAGTATCTCTTCGGCATATAACCAGGGACGATTCATCCAAAGATGATCGACGTTGAAATGCTTCATGACATCGATGAGGCCAGCCGCGTGATCGTTGTCGGCGTGCGACAGGACCAGATGGTTTATCCGCAAGCCAATCCCGTAGTGCTTCTCGATATGATCGATGATCGTCTTTCCGGTGTCCTGATATCCACCATCGACGACATGCAAATTGTATCCGGTGGTCTCGTTCCCATAACGAATCGCAATCGCATCGCCGTTGCTTGTTCCGACCGGCAAGAAATCAATTTCGAACATTTCGTACTCCCGGATCAGCCGAACGCCCGTCCGGTCTGACGATTATGTCGCCTCTGGATCGTCCATCACTCATAGGTGATCGACGAAGGCCCGTGCGCGGAACCTACGGCCAGACCGCCTTCAGGATCGCCGCAAGCCTGTATCCGGCCTTGGCCAGTTGATCGACGCCATCATCGGTGGATGTGTCGACGTAGGTGCCCGGAAGGCCCGAGATCGACCATTGCAGGTGCTCTTTCCCTGACTGCTTGTCTTGAACCTGCTCTCTCTTTCCAAGGACGATCTTGCCGAAGGTCTTCTTCGACAAAATGAGCGATTCGGTTGCCCACAACGGCGGCCAGCTTGCCGGATCGCCGGCATAGCGCCAATCGGAAGGCGCACCGACGGCGGCGGCAAATTCGGACGGAGTGCTGGCTCCCAGCTTTTTCCAGGCATGGACAACGACGTCGGTATCCCAGAAATGGTGGAGATTGCCCGTCTTCGTCCGCATCAGCCAATTTCCGCCTTCAGTGGTCTCGTATTTGGCCTTGCTGGTATTGGGATTGATGAATTTGTCGGACTCACCGACGTACCCGGCGCCAACATGAAGCGGCTGATGAATGTCGCCGACGAGGTGAGCCAGGAGGATCAGAGCTGTCCGCTTGTCGAACTTGTTCGGATTTGACTGGGGCGTGACTTCATCTCGCAGGACATCGATGCATTGCTCGATCACATGCACGACGTCGCTTTGCGAGGCGCCGATCGAGCCTTCCTTGTAGCGGCTCTCCTGATACGGAATGTCGGTGTAATGATAGCCGTGGTGGGCTTTGTGTTTGGCCGCAAAAGCCTTCATCTCGGCGTCGAACCAGGTGCGCCCGTTGTCCTCTTTCGGACAGTATCTGGGCCCTTTCGCGCAATCAGCCCAGACGGCATATTTTTCGAGGGTGCCGCCCTTAAGCAGGTCCTTCACGTGTCGTTCGGCATTGCTGCCGGCCAGCAACCGATCTGCGATAGCACCGATCGTGTGATGCCCTTCGCCACCCCAGGCATTCGCCGGAGTTGAACGGATAAGACCTATGGAAAGGTACATCGCCATGATGATGCCGGCGGTCCGAGCAACGATATTTCGCATTCCCGATTCCTTCCGGTGTTGTCCTGAAAGGCGATTGGAGACGCGAACTATATAGGACGTCTGCGATCCCGAATATTCGAATTGCCATTTCGAGGACCAGCACCGGTTGGAATATCTGGATACCACATTTATATGTTGTGTTTCTGAATCGAATTATCGGCAAAATGAATCACACCTGTTGCCGGCCCCGAGTCGCCGCATTCTCCGCGCCTGATGAAGCCGAAACCCCGGATTGAGGTTGCTGCCGCAATGGATATCGACATGCATTTCTACGGCACGTTGGCGCTTGCGCGCGCCGCGGGCCTTCGTATGGAAGTGGCCCAGCGGATTGCGATGGCGGCCGAGTTCGTCGACGATTCGACTGAAACCGAGGTTATCGTCCATCCGGATGGAGCTCGCTTTCGAGGGGAGAGCACCGCTCATCATCCAAGGGACCTGCTGCCGATAAACGATCTGAATGATCAGCCGCAGGTCTGGGTTCCGTTCCATTTCCTCCCTGGTGCCGATGGCGATACGCAAAGCAAGAGGCTGATTTGCAGAAAGAACAGCCGATTGGCCCAGGAGATGGTCGAACACCATCTCGGATGGGCGAACAGGTCGTTTGCGATCGAACTCATCGGCATAGCGGCACATGTTTATGCTGACACGTTCGCTCACTATGGGTTTTCTGGGGTCAGTTCGCGACTTAAAAGGGTCGATGGCGGCGCGATCAGACTAATGAACGGCGATCCGAACGCCGGCATTTTCGATCGGTTCATGGCCAAGTTCGGTCCGCAAGGTGGCCTGTTTCAAAACTTCCGGAACCACATGATCTCCGATGCCGCCGAGAAAGCGAGCGGTGCGCTTGGTCATGGGGCCGTTGCCACGTTCCCGGACCAGCCCTATCTCGAATGGAGTTACATCTATGAACGGCCCGATCTGATTTCGGGAAACTCGAAAATCGAGCGCCAGAATATAAACGACTTCATGGAAGGCGCTGCCGAGCTGCATCGGATGTTCCGCGGTTTCGCCGGCAATCGAGGCGATCTAACCGACAAAACAGGTGGATTCGATTTCGACAAAATCAGCGCGAAGATCCGCGAGATCGTTGCGCTGAGATCAGATCGGGACAATCGCATCCGCGCCTGGAAGGTCGCCTTCAATGCAGGTGCATTCTCCAGGACCGGTGGAGACAGGATGCCGGACTATGATTCGACCGAATGGAGAACCCAAACCGCCAACCTAGGAAAGCTGCCATCTCCGGCTATGGCAAACGAAGTTCCCGCTTACCATTTTCACCATGCGGCGGCTCTGCATAAGTCTTATGTGCTTCGGGAGCTTCTGCCGAAATATGGGATTTTCATAATTTAGCGCTGTTTTGCGCTCGTTTACTGGAAGAGGAGAACCGCTCGAACAAAGCTTAAAGTTTGAATTTGGCGCCCTCTGGGCGTCGACATCCGACTTTTCCAGGAACTGCATTGTTAACTGCTGTATCGGCCGTCATGACGGCAGAGCAAGCAGGGACGCAGTCAACGGCCGCGTCTCCGGCACGATCAGGAAGTTCCCGCTTGGCTCGACCTGAATGGCCATCGAGCCGTCGCGCCGGGTCGTCATGACATAGCGGTTTGGATAGCCAATGATCGGATTGAAACGCCGGCGATAGTCGGGAATCCCTTTTGCGCGCCACCGATACCAGCCGGTCATATCTTGGCTATCGAAGCGATGCTCTTCATCCGAAATCACGAACACGTCGGGTCGACAATAGTGGAAGACCTCGTCGCAGCAGCCGCTATCGCGGCCGTGATGTGATGCCATGAACACGTTGACGGACCCGAGATCCACTACGAATTGCGGATGTCGCAGCAGAGAGCGCCAGCCTTCTTTTTCCATGTCGCCGGCATATAGCATCGTGAACGCGCCGTACCGCACGAAGATGGCGAGGCTCAGATTATTCGTGTCGACAAAGTCGACGCCGTAACGGTTGAAGTACGCCCAGGCGTCCATTTGTCCGAAATCGGGGCGCGGTCCGATCTGGCCGGCGCCGAACCATTGAATAATATCGTGGGCCTTCTGAACGCCCGCGCGCATGCCGCCCGTCCGCTTCATGTTCGCAAGCGCCGGCGCGTCGACGGTGGGATTTGAAAACATCGCGCCGAATTGGACGTCGCGCCACATGTACGGCAGATCTTCGACGTGGTCCTCATCCAGGTTGCTGATCGCGAGCAGGTCGATCCGCTGGCCTTTGAAGGTGATCGACGGGAACCAACCCGGATCCACGCGATACCCGCAGTCGATCATCATTCGCTTGCCGTTCGGGGCCGTAATCACGGTGCATCCACCGTGGCCGACGTCAAAGATATCGATCATCATCATGCGGCTGCTCCTAGAGCCATAGGCCTTCGTGGATCGCCACCCCCCCCAATGATGGCACGTGCACTGAGTTTAGCGTAAATTGATGTTCTTAGTTTGTACATATTTGCGCCTTGACAAACATACTTAGTTTCGTATATATATTCCGAAATATCCGAAAGGACGAATAAATGAATAGCCGAGTCATCGAGATCTCGAACGCCATTCGGGAACTGCGTCATCGCCGTGGCTTGAAGCAGGATGAGGTCGCACGCCTGTCAGGCAAGGCTCAGGCGCGGATTTCCGAGCTGGAAAAGAGCTCGTACGACGCACGCCTGTCGACGCTGAGCTCGGTTCTGGACGTCATCGACGCAAACCTGATGGTCATCCCTTTCGAGAAGGTGGCAGAGGTGCGTCTACTGTTGGAAAAGAGCTCACAGCCAGAGAAGCCTTCGACTGACGTATTCGACGACATCTTCGTCAATGTCGGGTCGGACGATTATTTGGCGGATGATGCTGGTGATCAGCATGGCGCAAAACCATAAGCGTCCATCCCTTCTCGGCGTATATTTAGTCCATCGTGGAAAAGAGCTGCGCGTTGGAGAGCTAACGCGCAGCTCCACTGACGAAATCGAATTCATTTTCGCCACGAGCTATATCGATCTCGGCCCGGAGCGACCAATCCTGTCGTGTCGCTGGCATTTTCCAGGTGACGAAAAAAAGACACGCGAGCGGATGGCGGACGCCCGTCACACGAAATCGCACGGTGGCCTATTGCCGAGCTGGTTCGACGGCCTTCTGCCAGAAGGCGCGTTGTTCGAGATCGTCACGCGACAAATGGGAACAGGGCGCTACGGCGATTTTGATGTACTGGCACGACTGGGCGCGGATCTGCCAGGTGCCGTCGTCATTCGACCGGAAGACGTTCAAGTCGAACCTGCTCCGGCCGAAACCGGCGAGCCGCCGATCCGATTTTCTCTATCTGGTGTCCAGCTAAAGCTGTCGATGCGGATGGCAAAAGACAAAGTCACATTGCCAATGCAAGACGAAGCCGGCGATCTAATCATCAAACTACCGGCAAAGAACTTTACGCGACTTCCAGAGGCGGAATATTGCGCCATGACTCTGGCGCGTTTGGCGGGCGTTGACACTGCCGAATTCGATATCTTGCCGATGGCAAAGCTGGAGATGGTGCCGAAGGACTGGAAAAACGTCGGCGAGTACTTCCTCGCAGTTAAGCGCTTCGATCGGACGCCGGAAGGGCGAATTCATATTGAGGATTTTGCGCAAATCATCGGCGCCGTGGACGATCGCAAATACACGATGTCAAATGACGAATCGAATATGAAAATAGCAAAGCGGTTTTGCCGGGATCCGGTCGAGAATACGCTTCAAATTGCCCGTCGACTCGTCGTCAACATCCTAATCGGAAACAACGATGCGCACCTGAAAAACTGGTCGCTGATCTACGACAATCCAGCCCGCCCAAAGCTATCGCCGGCTTACGATGTCGTCCCTGCCGCATTCTACACCCCAAGCGGAAGCATGGCGCTCGAGCTTCAAGGCACTCGAAATCCATATCGCATTTCGATCGCCAATTTCCGCAGAACCGCTAAATTCGTGGACTTGGCAGAAGAAGTGCTCGTTCGCGAGGTTCGTGAAACAGTCGAGCGCGCAGCAGAATTATGGCCGGCCAAGCTCAAGGAACTTCCTGTCGATAGAGGACTGGCCGCGATGTGGAAAGCGCGCTGGGACAAACTGACGCTGACAAAAGCAATCAAATCTCCGTTCGCGGATCACGCAATTGAAGAAGAACCGGAGCAATCTGCAGCACCACGCCCACCGTCGTTCGGACAATAGGTCGGACCGAGACTAGGCAGCTTCTGCGAATTTAACCGGAGCGCACTGCATGGCTTGGACCGGAATGCATGCATTCCGGGAATCCCGGTGAAATTGTATATGTGCCGACCGCATTAGCTTGGAAGCATGCGAATCGGAACAGCGCACTAAAGATCTCGATTGACGATTCAGTTCGACAGAAGCCTTGTCGACAAGATGAATGTCGAGTCGCGTTGGATCGCGACTCGACTCGAACGAATCCAACTGGCAAGTGCGCCAAAAATAAATTTCATCGGCGCGAAGAATCCGGCAGCAGTGCAAATACTGAATGTGAATCAAGCCCATACCGAGCACGTCTTTTGATTGAAAAATCGATTCGACATCTTCCGCGAATCGCTGCACTCCTTCACGCTCATTGAACTGGCGGCCCGGGATTCTATTTGGCTCTGTCCGGGGATTTTGACCTTTTATACTTTTGGAGAAAGAAAATGGCAGCAAAGCTGACGTTCTATCCAGTTGGCAACGGCGACACGACGCTGATCGAGCTCAACAACGGTAAGAAAATCCTGTGCGACTACGCCAACTATCACGATTCCACCAGTCGATACGAAACGAGGGCCAATCTGGAAGCGGAACTCGGGAACGTCCTGCGGGCCGCAGGCCGTGACAATTTCGACGTCGTCGCCTTCACGCACCTCGACGACGACCACATCCACCGCTTTTCTGAGTTCTTTTGGCTCGAATTCGCCGCGGCTTATCAGGACCGCTATCGGAAGAAGATCGATACGCTCTGGGTACCGGCGGCAGCGATCACCGAAGAGGGGGTGACCGGGGAAGCGCGTACCCTGCGCGACGAAGCGCGTCACCGCCTCAAGAAGGGCAAGGGGATTCGCGTTTTCTCGCGGCCCGAGAAGCTGCGGGACTGGCTGGCCTCGCAGGGCATCAAGCTGGAAGACCGTCAGCACCTCATCACCGATGCCGGCCGCCTCGCCCCGGACTTCTCCCTGGCCGCGGATGGGGTCGAATTCTTCATCCACAGCCCGTTCGCCTGGCGCCTGAATGATTCGGAGCTCGAGGACCGGAACAACGACAGCCTGTGCTTCCAGGCCACTTTCAATGAGGGCGGCAGCCTAACGCGTGCCCTCTTCTTCGCCGACTGCGAGCACGAGACTCTGGCGAACATCATCGATGTTTCGACCAATCCGAAGCACAACAACGGCTCGCGGCTTCTGTGGGATATCTACCACACCCCGCACCACTCGTCGTACCTCTCGATCGGCCCCGACAAAGGGGTGGACCTGACGAAGCCGACGAATCACGTGAAGTGGTTGCTGGAGGATCAGGGCCTGAATGGCGGGATCCTGGTGTCGAGCTGCGAGCCGATCCCGGCGAAGGGATCGGAAGAAGACGATTGCCCACAGCCGCCGCATCGCCAGGCGCACAACTACTATCAGTCGGTCGCCGCACAAAACGGCCGACAGATGCGCGTGACGATGGAGTACCCGACCAAGCAGAGCCCGAAGCCGACCGTCATCGAAATCACGTCGCGCGGGGCCACCATCCTCAAGGCGACATCGGCCCTGTTCGCCACGGCGGCGGCCTCGCCGGTGCGGGCGGGTCGATGACTAATGGCGGCGAGTTTCGAGGACAGCACCGAGCCGTGTGACGTCACGAGCCTAAATGGCGTTGCAGTCGCCGTGTCGATCTTCATCGGTCAACACGGCGACGCGCACGGCGTCAGGCTGATCGAGGCAAGAAAGGCCAAGGACACGTCGTTCGAGGTCCTTGTCATCGAAGTCGGCGTGGATCTCCCGCAGCATCCGGAAATACCGATTCGCCATACCGAGCGGATCGCGGTCGCATTCGACAAGACCAATGGCTGCCCGACCGTTCTCGCGCTTCGACCGGACTTCCCGGATGCCCTGCACCTGAATTTCTCACCGGCAGGCTGGCCGGCCTCCCTTTGCATCGACGATCGGCCCTGGCAGGAAGCACGGCTGACCTGGAATCCAAGTAATTTCATCTTCAGGATCCGGACCTGGCTCGCAAAGGCCGCCTGTGGCGACTTGCACGACCCAGTTCAGCCGCTCGAGCCCCTGTTTTACAGGGATCTCATCAAGATCGTTTTCTCCGAAGCCGCGATCTCCGATCCGGCCGTTGCGAGCCGCTTGATTGCGGAGCGTGTGAAAGACCAGAACTTCCTCGTAACCCGCCACGCGCCCGAGGAATTCACCAATCCGACCGGAAATGGACGAATCGTCGTTTTGCCGGTCTATCCGCCGGTACAAGAAATGCGCGGCATGCGGCGTGCGCCATCAACGCTCGAGCAGCTCAAAAACGAGCTCGAGCGGATGGGCGTCGACCTGCTCGCCATGCTGCACGAAAATCTCCGTGAGTGGGTTCCGAATGTCGACGAAAACAAGGGGATCCTGACGGCAAATCTGGTCATCTGTGTCGTCGCAAAGGTGCGAAACAAGCAAACCGGCGAGGTTGCAACCGACCTGAAGGCATTCTGGACTTTCGGGAACTCGGTCGGCGATGTCGGCGTGGCGATCGGTGACCTCTTTCCAGGTGCTGGCCCGCCCGGCGGGCGGCGAACGGCGTTCGTCAGGAATCTGACCCGCGATACGTCGATGAGCGGCGGCAGTATTCCCCTATGCTCGCTCGATCCGGTTTTGAATTTTGATCGCGCGACGGCAGTTAAAATTTCCGGCTCGGGGGAATTCGTCGACACCAAAGTCGCATTGATCGGCGCCGGGTCGCTTGGCAGCCATGTCGCCATGTTTCTCGCAAGAGAAGGTGCGATGCGGTGGTCGATCATCGACAAGGATACGTTCCTCCCGCACAACCTCGCGCGCCATGTCCTCAGACGAAAGGATATCGGGCAGCCGAAGGCGGAAGCCCTAAGTCTGGAAATTCAAATGCTTCTGCAGGATCCAGAAGCATCGAAGGCCATCGTTGCGGATATTTTGGCGCCAGGCCCTCAGGCCGCCGATGCAACAAGGGTGGCGCTGACGGAAAGCGATGTCGTTCTCGACTGTTCGGCGTCGGTCGCCGTCGCCCGGTACGTAAGCGATCTTAATCTGCCGAAAGGCAGGCGATTCTCGGTTTTCTTCAATCCGACAGGTACGGCGGTCGTTCTGCTCGCGGGGCCAAAGGCGCGCGCGGTGAACCTGCGGGATCTGGAGGCCCAGTATTATCGAATGATCCTCGATACCCCGGAGCTGAGCGATCATCTTGCCGAATCGCGAGGTGGGTTCCGATACACTGGCTCTTGCCGAGAGCTCACAAACAGAATCCCCGAGAGATCGGCTGCAATCCTCAGCGCCGTCGCCGCCAGCGGTGTTCTGTGCGCCTTGGCATCCGATGAAGGCGGCATCTTCGTCTGGGCGTTGGGGGCAGACGGTGCGGTCAGGGCCTTCACCAGGTCAGCCGTAAAGGCGCACTCGCTCTCGATCGATGAGTGGATCATTACGAGCAATTCGACGCTCGAGGATGATCTGAAGGGGCGCCGCGAGCGTGCACTGCCGAACGAAACCGGGGGCGTCGTCCTAGGTATCGTGGACTACGTTGCTCGGCGAATGCATATCGTCGATTTCCTGGACGCGCCGCCGGACAGTGTTTCATGCAAAGGGGAATTCGAACGCGGTGTTCGGGGATTGATACCCGAAATTGAGAGGCGCTCCGAGATAGTCCAACACCAGGTACGATACGTCGGCGAATGGCATTCGCACCCACGGGGCGTCCCCCCGACGGCGAGCCGGACTGACATTGCCCAGCTCGCCTATTTGACGAGCCACCTGCAGTCCGACGGATTTCCAGCCGTCATGATTATCGTCGGAGAAAAGGATACGGAAATCTACGCAGGGATTCAGTTGTCGGCTACAGAAGAGCCATCGTCGCGCTGATCTACGTATATCGGTAGCGTGAACATCGGGACCCACATGGAATTCATCTCCTTGAGCTGCCGGATGCTCTATTCCCAATTGACGCAAGTCTGCTGCCGGTCAGTAGAGTTGGTGTCTTGATTCTCTTCGGTCCGCCGAACTTTTCAATATGGACAATCTTCGACAGCGCCGGGGGCTTCTCGGAGAGCTTACGATCCCGGCTGGACAGATACGCGTTCATACCGAGATTCGACGCAACGATCTGGGTGTACTCGGCTGGCATCGCTTTGGTGTCCCGTAGAGCCCAGGTCGCCCAGAAATCAGATCTCTGGCATGCCTCGATAAAATTGTTCGGCCAGTCGAGTAACAGGGGCGCACAGAGGGCCGCCAAACGGATGCGATTTTCGACGTCCAACGCCTCGTACTCTTTGGCGTTCGTTTGAAAATTGATCGGTGCCGGATCGAGCCCGAACATTTTTGCCAGCGAATTTCGAAGCTTCTGCGACCTGGCACCGGTCGCCACGATGCGCAGCAATTGGCCATAGATGGTAAGCAGGTCGACCGACGGAAGTTTCTTTGTGGATCCAAACGCCGCATGCCCGGCGCTCAAACTACCTTCGAGAAAGGACTGGAGCTCCATGACACTGCGAGGTGCCGCTCGAGAACGTTGTCGATCGAGGCGATCTCCGCAGTGGAAGCAACTGATAATCGGCGCATTCAGAGGGTCGTGCCGGTGGAATTCGACGGCCGATCCGCACGACTGGCAGCGGTCCAGCATCTGACGACGATGCTTGAGACATACGGTCGTAAAGGCAAGCCGCCATCCAAGGCGGTAGAATGGTCTCTCGTCCGTTGCCAAGCAGTGCGGACAGAATTGCTGACCGAAGCGGCGCCGCGATCGATGGAATATGCCGAGGCGAAGCACCCATTTTGTTTTGCTGTTAGGGGCATGCCGCCTGAAAAGCTTGCCTTCTAGGGACGCGATCGTCGTCCCTCTCGCAATTGAATGGTCAACGCCATTGGCGTCCGCCAATCCCTTCCACAGAACTGGATTGGACTGCCCGTCGATATCCCGATTAAGGATTGCAGTGCCGCGCCACATGATCAGACAGAGGGCATACGGCCGAAGGGAGAACTGGTGCGCGACGCGCACCATCCAGGATGTGAGGGACTCGCCGTTTTCGGGCGATGTTTTTATCAGGAACGGACCGACGAACATCGACAATCATGGTGCTAAGGCCGTCGGGAACTCCGACGTCGAGAGCGCGGATCGTCGAATGGAACTGAAGATCTGGCAATAGATAAATGTCCAATAAATCAATAGATTTAACTAATAGAATCGCCCGCCGATCTCATTTCATTCGGTTCGCGACTTCTTCTATCTTGTCCCGCAATGGCGTCCAATTGCACTTCTCGATAACTTTGAAATCGATCCTCTCGACACCGGTCTTGATGGCGTGAATCGATGCGGCCCTGAGCAGTTTCGAGACTTGTTGGATCAGCCCGTCGCTCAGATGGCAAATAAGCTCGGCGAGCCTCAAATCGGAGAGATTTGACGGCTCTCGCAATGGAAGCTTCCTTTCGAACGAATTCAAAAGTATCCGAAACGTCCTGTCTGCCATCCAGCGCGGCAACGCGCAGATATCGACGCGCCGGCGAATCTGCTCGTCGACATTCAGAAATGGCAGAATCTTTTCGGTTCCAGCGAGCACAAAGGAAACCTTTGTACTCTCCATGAGATTCCGAAGGACTGCGAGGTAGTGCTTCTGGGAATCCTTGGACCCGGTCGCCGCATCGTGAGCATCGTCAAGTATGATCAGTTTCGTTTTGAGTTTCTCGAGCGCGCCGTGGACTTGGACTTCCTTTCTGGCAGCGGATTCGCTTTCGCGAAAGGGAGTCCTGGTCGCTTTCAGGATTTTGTTGAAAAGCCGGCCCTCACTGCTCGTTGAAGGATGCTGGATTCGAATAATCGGCAAAAGCGAGTCCGGCGGTTCGGCTTCATATTTTCGCGCCATGACGTTCTGAAAATGGGTGATCAAATATGACTTTCCATTTCCGGTATGCGCGACGATCGCGATACGTTTGATGGCGACATTGGCATCCTCATTCACCGTCTCGAACATCAAATCGAGACATTCTTTGGCATGTGGATAGGTGATCCAGATTGCGTCTTCTTTATTCAAGTATTTGATCCGTTCGGTGTCACCCGAACGAGCGATTTCGGCGACATCCGGATCGAGGTGTTTCACGACTAAAATTCCTCCGAGTCAAAGGTATCGGTGATCCGGTCGGTCGAATCACTTTGTTTTGGCTCAGGTCGAGGTTTCTTCTTCGATTTGGTGCTCAATTCGAGATCTGCGGCCTTCCTTTTTGAGACTGCCGCTCGACGACGATCGCTTTTTGCGCGCTTTGTCATCTCCTCTTCTTCTTCGAAGATGCGCTTGCGTCGACTAATCTTGTCGAAGATTGCCGCTTCATTCACTTCCCGATTATCCCGCTTCAGGTCGGCAACTGCGTCCCGATATTCCAGCTCTCCGAATCTGGGGTTTTCGTGGCTCTGGAAGCCAATCGGAAAGTACTGCCCGGAATTCGGTTCGAGTAAGTAGATTGTGCTCCAATCCGCGGGGTCTCGACGGACGACGAATTTCCCGTCTTCGCGGTCCGGATTTCTCACACCTACCCAGATATTCAAGACCGAGTCGGAATACCGGAGTAGATCAAGCTGGATTCCGTATTTTTGAACGGTCACCAACTCCATCGGCATGCAGCGAATTCGCAGCGTATCGCGATCTTCTCGACTTTTCTGAAGAACCTGAAATTTGCCGGGAATGAATTTTTCGTGCTTGATCGCAAGATTCAAATGCTCTTCCGGAGTGAGGCCGTCGTTCAGCGGACTTTTGTGATACTCACTGCAGATCATATTGACGAGGATTCTCTCTAGGCCACGCAATGATATCGACGCGTGCTTCTCGCTGTTGTACTCGCCGAGTTTTTCTACGTTCGATTTCGTTGTCCCCGGAAGATTATGGAGCTCCTGATTTATTCGCTTCATTAGATTTTCGATATGTCCGCCATAATTGGGTGTATGGATCGGACGGAACTCTTGCTTGATATCCAGCTCCATCAATGTCGTTGAAAGAGACCGCGATCTAAAGTCGGTACCGTTATCCGAATGCAGAATGTCCGGATAACCCCAAATCGGCCAATCGACATCAAGATCGAGAGACTTGAGCCAGTCGGACTTGTTCACAATGCAGCGAAACAAACATGCGCCGACGAGATCGGCTGAAGGCGCTCTCAGACTTAAATAGAGTGCAACGCACATCCCCGTATATACGTCGACAGCGGCTGTAATCGTCGCCCTCCCGATCGGCCGTCGTGAATCTTCATCAACGACAACGACGTCTGACTGAGTGTGATCAATTTCCACGATCGCAAGGAGGTGGTTGGCGCCGGGCATGTTTCCAAGCTGGCGTTTGAAGTTGTCTCTCGCTGCTGAAAAACCTCTGCGTTTCCTGGTCTGCAGCTCAGCCGGAATAGCTGCCAAGCGGCGATAGATTGTTTTCATTTCTGGTGTCGGCAGCTTGTTATCGATGCATTCGTGTACGATGATTTTCCGGAGCTCCACTGCAGATATGTTTTGCTTACTCAACCATCTGGTCTTGATCATCGTCTGAATAATCGCTTCCACGGCCGGCAGCAGGCGCGACTTTCCACGACCTCCCGGACGATTGGGAGGAGCGAACGCCATTAAATTTTTCGATTCCCGCCAATCGGCGAGCATTCGTTGAATTGTCGTTCGATGGAGGCCCAGCGCCTTAGAAGCCACCTCCATAACCGACCGCGGAATGCGACGATGCGAAGATAATGGAGTAATCACCTCCATTCGCCGAGTTGCGATCTCCAGGTGTTTAGTTGAGAGCGTATCGCTCGTTTGTGGAGAAGCAGTCGACGGTGATAGCTGGGCGGCCAGTTTTAGAATCGGGACGATCTTTTTTTCACCGTTGTCGAATTCGACCATCACGGTTTCAAGATCATTCCGATGCAGGATGCGGCCGTTTTTTACGCCGACCCTTACTAACGCGCCTTCTTCGATCTTGATTTCGGCCATGTGTCCCAATCGTAAATCTTGGTTTCGCTCGTCAGCTCGCTATCCAAATCCCAGGCAAGATGGCGGTTCAGCAGCATCCGATAGATGGATGCCAGACGATTTTCGTCACTTCCGACGGTCTCTCGGATCTTTTGCACCAACACGCCGAATTTAATGCCGCCCTTCACACGGCAAAGAAGCCGAACAGACTTGTGGATGTCCGACGAGATCGGAGAACTGGAGTACGGCAGCAAGAGCTTTGCGTTCTTGAGCCTCGGAATCCGGATGTCGACTTCGGTAGCGATGCGATGCTCGGCCGATATCAGGCGGCAGTAGTCGGACGTGGCTTTGAAGCGAGCCGCGAAGGTCGGGTCCGCCATATTTGCCTTGGCCTTCGTGCGTACCTCGTAGACCAATTTCTCCATGACCCTGGCGTCGATCGGCCCGGACATCCGAGTGACAAGGAAATCCGGCGTGCAATTATAGGTACGGCCAGAGGGGTGAACGTACTTCAGAGTGAAGGGCTGAGATTGGATATCGAGGACCATCGGGTCGAACTTGTTCAAAAGAACGAAGTCTTTCTCCAGCGGCCCCTCCATCTCAATGAATTTGCTGGAGAAACCTTGGGTACGGCCCGTTGAATGAAGGCGGCCTGCCGGGACCTTTCGAGTTGGTAACATGATACCATTTCTCCAACTAGTGTGTCATCTTAGGGGTTTAAGACGTTTAGTGCAGCAACCTTGGTTCAGTTTGAGCAATTTCTTTGTCTAAATCGGTGGTCAAAATTCCATTTTGAGTGCGGATTCTTTGGTGGTTTTCAGGCGGCGCGCGCGCCCGGCCGGGCGAGGTAAGCCTTGCACACCTGGGCGTGCTGTTCCTCGACGAACTGCCGGAATTCCCGCGCGCCGCCCTCGAAGCGCTCCGCCAGCCGCTGGAAACGGGGCGCGCCGTCGTCGCGCGCGCGAGCGCGCATGTCACGTATCCGGCGCGCGTGCAGCTCGTCGCCGCGATGAACCCGTGCCGATGCGGGCATCTCGATGACGCCGCGCAGGCCTGCGGGCGCGCGCCCAAATGCGCGGTCGATTATCAGGCGCGCATTTCCGGCCCGCTGTTCGACCGCATCGACCTGCATGTCGACGTGCCGCCCGTGCAGGCATCGGACCTATCGCTGCCGCCGCCGGCCGAAGGCACCGCCGCGGTCGCCGCGCGCGTGATGGCGGCGCGCGACCGCCAGACCGCGCGCTTCGCATCGCTTCCCCCGGAAGCGCGCCCGCGCAGCAACGCCGAGCTCGACGGCCAGGCGCTCGAAGCGCTGGCCGCACCCGAGCCCGCGGGCCGCAAGCTGCTCGACGAAGCCGCCACGCGCATGCGCCTGTCCGCGCGCGGCTATCACCGCGTCATGCGCGTGGCGCGCACGCTCGCCGATCTGGATGCGGTCGAGGTGCCGACGCGCGCGCATGTGGCGGAGGCACTGGGATATCGGCGGCTACGTACTATTGGATAGGTCTGTTTAGTGCTTCGGTTCTTTTACAAGACGAACCTTTCCATGGGCATTTAGCCCAAGCTCGTCCATAACAAAGTCTAGATCGACCGCGTCTGCGCCCAGCGATCGGAGTAGGTTTAGCAAGAACGCCGATAAGTATTCGGCCGTATAAAAATGCCGCCCGTCTACCGGATCACGGTGCGTTGATACAAATTCAGGCTCCATCAAATCGAATGGCTCCCCTGACGGGGTAGTCCAGAAAGTCTTTTCTGGATGCGAAAATTGATCCAGAACCTTGCAGCGAAATTTGCTTTTCAGCAACGAATGTATAGTTGCACGCTTGTAGAACTTTCGAGACGAAGCATTGCCTGGCATCGATTTTCCGTCGACAGGTTACTACGCGCCAAGCTGTCGCGGCTTTTCGACCGCAAGCAGTAATGAGCTCACCGGAAGTCGGTCTGGACTCTCAACCGAGTTTTTGAATTCGTCATAGGAGACGCAGGTTCGATAGTACTCGCTCACACCGAACTTTATAGAAACAAGAGTGCCGACCGTTTCCGAAAGGCTCTCAAACGCCTTTTTGAGATCGAGATTGGCATGCAACATCCCCGGCAGCTCGCTAGCCGTAAAGACATGCAGTCCATTCTGCCGACTATACAGGGCGTGAATCTCTTGCGGTGCGGATCTTCCCATCGATCATCCTCCTGCTCCCAATTTGGGAGTGTCGAATTCTGATTTGTTATCAAACGTTTCGAAGTCGCGTCAATTGACGGATCGCATTGATTCTTCAAATGCAACTTCCGCGGTGAAAACACGATTCAGATCAATGTCTTGGCGTGGGTCTGGTTCACCAGATCATCTGGCGAGATCCTTGCGCATATACACCCGCTCGAAGCCTTTTTCGGTCGCGCGATGGGTCTCGCGGTAGCCGAGCTTCGAATAGATCGCGATGTTCGCAGTCATCTTCACATGGGTATAGAGCTTGACCGATCCGAAGCCGCGGCGGCGGGCATAGGCTTCGGCGAAATCCATCATCGCGCGGCCATGGCCCTGGCCTTGCGCGTCGGGCGAGACGGCCACGTTGTCGAGCAGCACGATGCCGGGTTCCTCGACCAGCACGAGGAGTGCGCGCACGATGCCGGCATCGTCGGTGCGCACATAGGCGCGGCCGGCTTCGACATGTGCGGCGTAGTCGTCGAGCATCGGGCCGGGCTTGCGGCCGATGACGGGGACATAGGGCGAATAGGCCGCCTCGACGATCGCGCGGATCGCGGGCAGGTCGGCTTGCGTGGCGCGGCGGATGGCCGCCATCTCAGTGCCGGTTGGGCTTCACGCGCAACGCGAGTTCGGGGCTGGCGCCGACGATCAGTTCGATGCGGTTCTTGAGTTGCTGCTGGCTGACCGGCTTCACGAGATATCCCGCCCCGTTGTGTTCCTTGGCGAAGATCACCGTATCCTTGTTCGCGTCCGCCGTCAGCATCACGACGGGGGTCTTGTCGATGCCCTGGATCTTGACCTTGCGGATGCCTTCGAGGAAGGCAAGCCCGCCGAAGTCGCCCATGTGCACGTCGCAGAACACGATGTCGGGGCGCGTGCGCACCACTTCCTGCATGCCCGCGCGCCCGTCGGGCGCCTCGGCGAAGGAGCGCACGCCGGTCTGGAACAGCAGCTGCTTGATGACCTTGCGGGTGTATTCCTCGTCCTCGACGAGCAGGACGCGCAGCTTGGTGTAGTCGATTTCCGGTGTCGCCATCTTCTTGCCTCAGCGGAGCGGTTGCGTGGCAGTGACGAGTTCCTGGTAGGTCGGCTCGAGCATCGGCTGCAGCAGCAGGCCGGCGGTGTCCATGTCCTCGGCGTCCAGCACGTCCTGCAGGTCGGACGCGAGCTGGCCGAGGCGCACCGCGCCCATCGAGCGGGCCGCCCCTTTCAGCGCATGCGCGGCGTCACGCGCGCCCGCGCAGTCGGATGCCGCGATCGCCGCGTCGATCTTCGCGAGCATCGCGGGCACGCCGTCGAGGAACGAGACGAGGAAGTCGCGGCCCTCCGTGTTCCAGCCGCCGAACATCTCCTCGATGCGCGCGCGCTCGAAGATCGCGGGATCGATCTGGGGGGCGGCCGGCTTCGCCGGCACTGCGGCGGATTTCGCTTCCGGCCGGCGGCGCAGGTCGCGTGCGCCGGGCAGCCATTTCTCCAGCGTCGCGGTCAGCGCCTTGGAATCGATCGGCTTGGTCAGATACCCGTCCATGCCGGCATCGAGGCATTTCTGCTCGGTGCCCGGCAGGGCATCGGCCGTCAGCGCCACGATGGGCAGCCGTGCGGCGCCGCTTGCCGCTTCCTTGCCGCGCACCGCGGCCGTCAGCTCGAAGCCGTCCATCTCGGGCATGTGGAAGTCGGTCAGCAGCAGGCCGAAATTGCGGCCTTCGAGGGCCGCGAGCGCCAGCGCGCCGTTGTCGGCGATCTCGTACGCGTAGCCGCGCTGGCCCAGCAGGCGCGCGACGACGAGCTGGTTGGTCGCATTGTCTTCCGCCACCAGGATCGCGGTGCCGGCGGCGAGCGCCTCGTCGAGCGGCGGCGGCGCCCAGCCGATGTCGGCATCCTGCGAACCCGCGCGTGCGTCGAGATCGGCGCGGCCCATCGCGGCGGCGAGGACGCGCCAGAAGCGGTGACGGCGCACCGGCACGGTCAGCGTGGCGAAGAAGCCCGCACGGTCGGCCTCGGCAAGCGTGGAGGCGAGCGAGCGCGACGTCACGAGGACGGATTTCCATCCGGCGAGCGAGGGGTCCTTCTTCAGCTGGCGCGCGATCGCCAGCGCCACGGCGCCGTCGTGGATGCCGCCGATCACAAGCACGCCGGAATCGGCGCGCATCGTCAGCGTGGCGAGATCCAGATCGTCGCTGGCGAGGAACTCGAACGCCGAGATGCCGGCCGCGCGCATCAGGTTCTCGGCGAAGACGCGCCGTTTGCCGATCACGTCGACGAGAACGAGCCGCGCATCCGAGATGTCGACCGCCGGCCTGTCGCGCTCGCCCGAGACCATGTCGAACGGGATCTCGAACCAGAAATTCGAGCCTTTGCCAAGCTCGGACTCCACGCCGATCGTCCCGCCCATCATCTCGACGAGCTTCAGCGAGATCGACAGGCCGAGGCCCGTACCGCCGAACTTGCGCGAGGTCGAGCTGTCGGCCTGCGCGAAGGGCTGGAAGAGCTTCGCCTGCTGTTCGGGCGAGAGGCCGATGCCCGTATCGCGGACCTCGAAGCGCAGCCGGATGGCGCCGTCGCCCGGCTCGCCCGCCGCGCGCACGACGAGCGAGACCGAACCCTGCTCGGTAAACTTGACCGCGTTGCCGGCGAGATTGAGTGCCACCTGCCGCAGCCGCGTGGGATCGCCGACGAGCATGTCGGGGATCGAAGGATCGAGATCGACGATCAGCTCCACGCCCTTGTCCTCGGCGCGCGGGATCAGCAGTTCGCCCACGCCCTCGACCGTCTCGACCAGCGAGAAGGGCACCTTCTCGATATCGAGCTTGCCGGCCTCGATCTTCGAGAAGTCGAGGATGTCGTTGATGATGGTGAGCAGCGCCGAGGCCGACGAGCGGATCGTGCTGCTCATCGAGCGCTGGTCGTCGGTGAGCTCCGTCTGGTCGAGCATCTCGGCCATCGACATGACGCCGTTCATCGGCGTGCGGATCTCGTGGCTCATCATCGCGAGGAACGAGGATTTCGCCTTGGTCGCCTCGTCGGCCGTTTCCTTGGCCTTCAGGAGCTCGACCGCCGCGCGCTTGCGCTCGGTGATGTCGGTGTAGAGCAGGATGATCGAGCCATCGGCGATGCGCGTGCGGCTGACGTTGATGGTGCGGCCGTTGCGCAGAAGTTCCTCGTATTCCTCGGTCTGGCCGGGCTGCAGGGCCTTGTAGCTCGTGAAGCGCGCATTGACGAGATCATCGACCGCGCCCGGCCCGTATTCGCCGCGCGCCGCGCGCTGGCGCAGGATCTCGGTGAAGGCAATGCCGGGATGCAGCCCCGTCAGGCCGTAATCGTCGGTGAATTTGCGGTTGAACATGCGCAGTTCCATTCGCGGATCGACCAGCGCGATTCCGCCCGACATGCTGTCGAGCGCCAGCGCCAGCTCGCGGTCCTTGGCCGTCGCGACGGCCTCGGCGACTTTCCTGGCCTTGATCTCCTCGCGCATCTTGATCGCGTAGGTCGCGACCGCGACGAGCACGGCGAGCACGGCGAGCAGCATCAGCAGGTTGCGCTGCAGGGTGGCGACGGCCGGCCCGAGGATCGCGTCGGCTGGCTGGATGACGATCAGCGACAGCGGCAGGCGCACTTCCTCGCCGAGCCGGGCGGCGGCGCCGTAATAGTCCCGCCCCTCGAACGTGAATTTCGCGAGACCTTCGGGATTCTCGAAATTGAGTTTCGTGACGAACGTCGACAGCGCTTCGGGCGCGCTTTGCGGCGCCTGCGCGATCAGGCGCCCGCGCTGGTCGACGACGGCAATCCACGAGCCGGGCTGGAGCCGCCGCGCGTGCCAGTCCTCGATCAGCGTTCCCAGATTGTCGATGTAGAAATCGAGGCCGAGCACGCCCCACACCTGGCCGACCCGGTCCACGAGCTGCTCCGACATGGTCAGCGTCCACTCGCCGCCCGTCGGGTTCTTGTAGGGCTCGGACCACTGGATGCCGGATTCGGTGCGTGCGGCCCAGTACCACGGCCGCGTCCGCGGATCGTAGGTCGAGTCTTCTTCCGGGATGCCGATCCACGCCTTCTCGCGCTCGTCGTACATCATCCAGTTGGCGCCGACATTCTCCGTGATGACCCGGCGCACGCCCAGCGACGTGCCGCGGGGCGCGTCGGGATGCTCGATGACGAAGGCCGGCGCCGTCTCGCGGTACTGCCAGAAATCGCCGTTGCCGAAGCCGATATAGACGGAGCTGAGCTGCTTCAAGCGGCGTATCGGGCCGGTGACGATCGCGAAGAACGCTTCGCGCGCGGTCGATCGCTCCATGTCCGTCAGGCGCGCGTCCTCGGTCGTCTCGGCGACCGCGCGCGCCGGCTGGAAGATCGTCAGCGCGTCTTCGGTGATGGCGGTGAGGAGCTGGCGCGATTCGCCTTCGGAGTGTTCGAGCAGGGCCGCGCGCTCGCTGCGATAGAGCCCCGCCGCGAAGAGCAGGCCGAGGGCCGCGATCGCGGCGCCGAGCACGACCTCCTTGCGCAACCTTCCGAAGAACTTCGCGATGCCCTGCACGTACCCGCCTGTCCCGGTTCGAGCCCGGCGCGAAATTTACGTGCTACATAGGTAGAACGGCAAGTGACAGCCGTTGCCAAAATGCGAATCGGGCCGGATTCAGCCCGTCTTGCCGATCATCCGGCCCAGCGGCTTGCCGCCGAAGATATGCATATGGAGGTGCGGCACCTCCTGATTGCCGTCGACGCCGCAATTCGACAGTACCCGGTAGCCCGCTTCCGCCACGCCGACCATCCGCGCCACGTCGCCCACGGCCTTCAGGAAGGCGCCCTGCTCGGCCACGCTCGCCTTGGCGGTGAAATCATCCATCGACACGTAGGCGCCCTTCGGGATCACCAGCACGTGCACGGGCGTCTGCGGGGCGATGTCGTGGAAGGCGAGCACGTGCTCGTTCTCGTAGACCTTCTTGCACGGGATCTCGCCGCGCAGGATCTTCGCGAACACGTTGTTGGGATCGTAGGCCATGGGCGGCTCAATCGTCCTTGTCGGGGCCGCGCGACGCCTTTTCGGCGATGCCGGAGATTCCCGCGCGCTGCGACAGCTCGGCCAGGATTTCCGACGGATCGATATGCGCGTCGGCCCACAGAACGAGCAGGTGGTACAAGAGGTCGGCGCTCTCGTCGACGAGGCGCTTGCGGTTGTTGCGGATCGCCTCGATGACGACCTCGACGGCCTCCTCGCCGACCTTCTGCGCGATCTTCTTGGTGCCGCGCTGGAAGAGCTTGGCGGTGTGCGACACTTCCGGATCGGCGCCGCGACGGCTTTCGATCGTCTGGAAGAGGCGCCGCAGGATGTCGTCGGGGGTCGGGTTCGGGCCGGTCATGGTGCTTTCAAAATGGCAGAGCGCCGGTTCGAACTCAAGCCGGGCGCACGGGCACGCCGGCGGCGGCGAGATGCGCCTTCACTTGGGCGATCGTGAAGGTGCCGAAATGGAAGACTGACGCGGCCAGCAGCGCCGCCGCATGGCCTTCGCGCACGCCGGCGACGAAATGGTCGAGATTGCCCACACCGCCCGACGCGATGACGGGCACCGACACCGCGTCGGCGATCGCGCGAGTCAGTTCCGTGTCGTACCCCGCCTTCGTGCCGTCGCGGTCCATCGAGGTCAGCAGGATCTCGCCCGCGCCCAGCTCGACCATGCGGCTGGCCCACGCGACGGCTTCGAGGCCGGTGGGGTTCCGCCCGCCATGCGTGAACACCTCGAAGCGGCCGCCCTCGCCGCGCTTGGCGTCGACCGCGACGGTCACGCACTGGCTGCCGAACTTCTCGGCCGCCTCGCGCACGAATTCGGGCCGCGTGACGGCGGCCGTGTTGATCGACGCCTTGTCGGCGCCCGCCAGCAGCAGCTTGCGGATGTCGTCGACGTTGCGCACGCCGCCGCCAACGGTCAGCGGCATGAAGCAGCGCGCGGCCGTGCGCGCGACGACGTCATAGATCGTCTCGCGGTTCTCGTGGCTCGCCGCGATGTCGAGGAAGCAGAGCTCGTCGGCGCCCGCCGCGTCGTATGCGGCGGCGGCCTCGACCGGGTCGCCCGCATCGACGAGGTCGACGAAATTGACGCCCTTCACCACGCGGCCGTTCTTGACGTCGAGGCAGGGGATGATGCGCACCTTCAGCATCAGGCCTTCGCCTCCAGCAGCTTCACGGCCGAGCCGAGATCGATGCGCCCGTCATAGAGCGCGCGGCCCGAGATGACACCCACGACGCCGTCGGCCGCATGTGCCTTCAGCGCCCTGAGATCGCCAAGCGAGGAAACGCCGCCCGACGCGATCACGGGGATGCCGCACGCCTTGGCAAGCGCTGCCGTCGCCTCGACGTTGGGCCCGCCCATCGCGCCGTCGCGATCGATGTCGGTGTAGACGATGGCCGCCACGCCCGCGTCGGCGAACTTCTTCGCGAGATCGACAGCGAGAACGTCGGAGGTTTCGGCCCAGCCTTCGACCGCCACGCGGCCCGCCCGCGCGTCGATGCCCACGACGATGCGGTTCGGCCAATCCCTGCAGGCGCGCTTCACCAGATCGGGATCGCGCAGCGCGATCGTGCCGAGGATCACGCGCGCGATGCCCGCTTCGAGCCACGCGGCGATACCGGCCGCATCGCGGATACCGCCGCCAAGCTGCACGGGCACCTTCACGGCGGCGAGGATCGCGCGCACGGCGGGCGCGTTGACGGGCGCGCCCGCGAACGCGCCGTCGAGATCGACCACATGGATCCAGCGGCACCCTGCCGCTTCGAATTTCCGCGCCTGGTCGGCCGGATCCTCGTTGAACGTGGTGGCGGCCGACATCTCGCCGCGCAACAGGCGCACGCACTTTCCGCCCTTGAGGTCGATGGCCGGGAACAGGATCATGGATTCCACGCGAGGAAGTTGGAGATGAGCCGGAGGCCGATGGCCTGGCTCTTCTCCGGGTGGAACTGCGTGCCCGCGATGTTGCCCTTCACGACAGCCGCGACGATCGGCCCGCCATAGTCGGCGGTCGCGAGTACGGCGGCGCCGTCCGTCGGCACGAAATGATACGAGTTGGCGAAATAGACATGCGCGCCCTTGGGCCAGCCCGCGAGCAGCGGATGCGGCGCGAAATCGAGCGCGTTCCACCCGAGCTGCGGCAGCTTCAGCGACGGATCCGCCGGCGTCATGCGGCGCACTTCGCCCGCGATCCAGTCGAGCCCGGCATGCGTGCCGTATTCGAGGCCGACGGTCGCGAACAGTTGCATGCCCACGCAGATGCCGAACAGCGGCACCGCGCGCTTGAGTGCTGCTTCTTCGAGGGCCGCGACCATGCCCGGCACGGCGCGCAAGCCCGCCGCGCAGTCGGCGAACGCGCCCTGCCCCGGCAGCACGATGCGGTCGGCTTTGCGCACCTTGTCGGGATCGGCGGTGATTTCCACGACGTGGCCCGCACCCGCCTGGCGCTCGAACGCCTTGGCGGCCGAGCGCAGGTTGCCCGACCCGTAATCGACGACAGCGATCTTCATGTGGCGTGCGCCGAGAACCAGCGCAGCTCGGCTTCGGCAAGATCGCTGCCGGCCGCGAGGCCGCCGTCGATATAGCCGCGCGCTTCGAGCGCGCGCCGCCGCATGTCGTTGGCCTCGAAGCCGACGATGAGGGCAAGAGCGGCGTCGAAGCAGAGCACGCGGAACGGATCGAGCGACAGGTATTCCTCGGCCGCGGCGAGCGCCAGCAGATAGACGACCATGCCGAAGGCCGGCCACCACAGGCGATGGCGCAACGCCCACAGCACGCCGAACAGGCACGCGGCCCACGAAAAACCCTCGCGCACGAAGATCGCGTCGCGGTCGGTTCCGGCAGAAAGCGGATTCAGGTGGACCGTATAGAGACGGGCACCCATCACACGTCGGCGCCGTCGGCCGAACCGCCGCCGAGCACGCCCTTGGTCGACGGGATCGCGTCGGCCTTGCGCGGATCGATCGCGACGGCCGCGCGCAGCGCGCGGGCCAGCCCCTTGAAGCAGGACTCGATGATGTGGTGGTTGTTCTCGCCGTAGAGGTTTTCCACGTGCAGCGTGAGGCCCGCGTTCTGCGCGAACGCCTGGAACCATTCCTTGAACAGCTCGGTATCCATGTCGCCGAGCTTGGGGCGCGTGAACGCGACCTTCCAGATGAGATAGGGACGGTTCGAGGCGTCGAGCGCCACGCGCGTCAGCGTCTCGTCCATGGGGATCATCGCGTCGCCGTAGCGCACGATGCCCTTGCGTTCGCCCAGCGCCTTGGCGACGGCTTCGCCGAGCGCGATGCCCACGTCCTCGGTCGTGTGGTGGAAGTCGATATGCAGGTCGCCCTTGGCGCGCAGATGCACGTCGATCAGCGAATGGCGCGACAGCTGCTCCATCATGTGATCGAGGAAACCGATGCCGGTCGAGACGTCGTAGACGCCCGACCCGTCGAGATTGACGGTGGCTTCGATCTGGGTCTCCTTCGTGGCGCGCTTGACCGTGGCCCGGCGCGGCGAAGGGAACGGATAGACGGCGGTTTTGGGTTCGGCCATAACCGGCGATATTTACCAGACGCAGGGCTGCCCGGACCACAGATAAACGCCCCCGGGTTGATACAGGCAGGCCGCACCCCTAGATCCGGGGTATTGGAAAGAAAGGCATTTCCCCCAATGGATTCCAACCGGAACGAGAGCTGGCACGGCACGACGATCCTCGCCGTCCGCCGGGCGGGCAAGGTCGTCATCGCGGGCGACGGGCAGGTGAGCCTCGGCGCTACGATCATCAAGTCGAACGCCCGCAAGGTACGCCGGCTGGGCGGCGGCAACGTGATCGGCGGGTTCGCCGGCGCCACGGCCGACGCCTTCACGCTGTTCGAGCGGCTGGAAGCCAAGCTCGAGAAGCACCCCGACCAGCTGATGCGCGCCTGCGTCGAGCTCGCGAAGGACTGGCGCACCGACCGCTATCTGCGCCGGCTCGAGGCGATGATGGCCGTCGCCGACAGCAAGGTCAGCCTCGTCCTGACGGGCACGGGCGACGTGCTGGAACCCGAGGACGGCCTCATCGGCATCGGCTCGGGCGGCTCCTACGCGCTGTCGGCCGCGCGGGCCCTCGTGGGCTCGACCGAACTTTCCGCGCGCGAGATCGCCGAGCGTTCGCTGAAGATCGCGGGCCAGATCTGCGTCTACACCAACGGCAACCTGACCATCGAGGAACTATGAGCCAGCCGGCCTTCTCCCCGCGCGAGATCGTTTCCGAACTCGACCGCTACATCGTCGGCCAGGACGCGGCCAAGCGCGCGGTCGCGGTCGCGTTGCGCAACCGCTGGCGCCGGCTGCAGCTGTCGCCGGAGCTGCGCGACGAAGTGCTGCCCAAGAACATCCTGATGATCGGGCCCACCGGCTGCGGCAAGACCGAGATCGCGCGGCGGCTGGCGAAGCTGGCGCAGGCGCCCTTCATCAAGGTCGAGGCGACGAAGTTCACGGAAGTGGGCTATGTGGGCCGCGACGTCGAGCAGATCGTGCGCGATCTCATGGAGATCGCGTTGCAGATGACGCGCGAGCGCCTGCGCAAGGAAGTGGAAGCGAAGGCCGAGCTTGCCGCCGAGGAGCGCGTGCTCGAAGCACTCGTCGGCGCCAACGCCTCGGCCGACACCAAACAGAAGTTCCGCAAGATGCTGCGCGAAGGCCAGCTTGCCGACCGCGAGATCGAGCTGCAGGTCGCAGACAATGGCGGCGGCATGCAGATGCCGATGATGGACGTGCCCGGCATGCCGGGCGGCCAGATGGGCATGGTCAATCTCAACGACATGCTTTCCAAGGCGTTCGGCGGGCGCACCAAGACGCGCAAGCTCAAGGTCTCGGAAAGCCATGCCGTGCTGATCCAGGAAGAGGCCGACAAGCTCGTCGACCAGGAGCGCGTCAACAAGGAGGCGCGCCTCGCGGTCGAGCAGAACGGCATCGTGTTCATCGACGAGATCGACAAGATCTGCGGGCGCGGCGAGCGCATGGGCGGCGCCGACGTGAGCCGCGAAGGCGTGCAGCGCGACCTGCTGCCGCTGATCGAGGGGACGACCGTTTCCACAAAGCACGGCCCGATCAAGACCGACCACATCCTGTTCGTGGCGTCGGGCGCGTTCCATGTCGCCAAGCCCAGCGACCTGCTGCCCGAGCTGCAGGGCCGCCTGCCGATCCGCGTCGAGCTCAAGGGGCTGGAGAAGGGCGACTTCGTGCGCATCCTGCGCGAGCCGGAGAACAGCCTGATCAAGCAGTATGTGGCGCTGCTGAAGACCGAGGACGTGGTGCTCAGCTTCGGCGACGACGCGATCGAGGCGATTGCGGGCCTTGCCGCCGACGTCAATCGCGGCGTCGAGAACATCGGCGCGCGCCGCCTGCACACGATCCTCGAACGCCTGCTCGAGGAGATCAGCTACTCCGCCTCCGACCGCGGCGGCGAGACCATCGCCATTGACGCCGCTTATGTGCGCGACAAGGTCGCGGATCTCGCGAAGAACGCGGATCTTTCGAAGTTTATTCTGTGACGGTTTACGCTTCGATCAGGCGGTCTAATTCTTTGATTTTAGGTATTAATATTCGAATGTACTGCTAGAAGTTGACTTGGAATTCTAACCTCGGTGACTATTGTGCGATGTAGCTTCCGGTAAGAAGTCATTTCAAAATAGGGGCTGGAAAAGCCAATGTCGGAATCCGATTGGAACACTACATTATGGCTAGTCGGGCTAATCGCTTCGGTCATAATCGGGTATTGGTTTTTTATTCGCGCGCAAACTTGGCCGGTTCCTAGGTTTGGTATTGAGACAATTGAGCTGGTCGGCAGTGATAAAAAATCGCTTCCGAATAGTATTTCAATTACCTCAGGTGGCCGCCAGTTGGCGCGCGTATCAAAATCACGTGTCTATTTTTGGAATTCAGGCGAAGGCGCATTACGTCGACAAGATATTGCTTCAACTGATCGACTCCGCATGGAACTCGATGCAACCGCTTCATTCATTGAAATTGAAGTGCGAAAAATCTCCGGTACGCAAACAATGGTGGAGGCCGTTTTTGACCCTGCCAAACCAAATGTTTGTACGTTTCAATTTGAGTATTTGAACAAGGGGGATGGTTTCGTAGTCGACACTTATCACGATTCACAAATAGCGCCGATTGAGTTGGGTGGAACGTTCATTGGCAAAATTAGTAAAGCAAAAAATATGACTAAGCCTGCCGACGTTCCAAAATACTTGAAGCCAATAGATGCAATCTTGGAAAAGTTTATGGGGCGCAAAGTTCCAATGTGGCTAATCATTGTATTGGGTACCATTTCCGCTGCAGTTGGGTTTTTTGAGCACTTTGGGCGACCCATTGTTGGGCCCTATACCACGTTCATTAAGCCAATTTCGGAGCCACTATCCATGGTTCTATTTGGCATAATCTATATGACTATGGGCTTCGCCATGCTTTGGTTCCGAAGAGATCGATATCCTAAGTCTATTCGGATTGAACCTTAGCGACGTTAAAAAAGTCTATCCGCACTAGATTGAAGTCCGAGCGGCTGCTCAAGGAGATCAGCTACACGGCCTCCGACCGCGACGGCGAAGCCATCGCCATCGATGCCGGCTATGTGCGCGACAAGGTCGCCGACCTCGCGAAGAACGCAGACCTTTCGAAGTTCATCCTCTGACCTTTCCCGTCATGCCCGGCCATGACGGTGTTTGAAATAAAAAAAGCCCCGGCCGGGGATGACCCGGTCGGGGTTTGAGTTTCCAGGGAGAAAGGGTACGCAGAAGTCTCGATCAGTCCGTCACGTCGTCAGCTCAAATACGTCATTTCTTTTTCTTCGATTCCTGCACCTGGTCGACGACGAGGCCGCCGACGGCACCCACGCCGGCACCGATCAGGGCACCCGTGCCCATGTCGAGGCCGCCGGAGAGGGCGCCGATGCCGGTGCCGACCGCGGCACCGATCGCAGTGCCGGACAGCACGCGCTGTTCGGTACTGTTCATTCCCGAGCAGGCGCTCGTTGCCAGTGCGGCAGTGAGGGCCAGGGCGAGAGCAGCGTTGCGCATGGAGGATCTCCTTCGCGTGGTTGCCAGTGCCCGTATTGGACAGGCGCGCTGTGGCGAAGGATGGCCGCTCGTATGGCAATAAAAAGGCAATTCAAATCAAGTCTTTAGTGGCTTTCCGGCAACGGTCTGCGCATTCTTTAGGCGCTTGAGCAGGTCTTGCGTATCGCTGTCCGACAGGCCCGCGATGCGCTCGGCCAGCAGGTTGGCGAGCTCCGTCTTGCGCGCGTCGAGCCCGCGCGTGTCGACGATGACGCGCGGATGGGAAATCCCGGCGATGCGGTGGACCTCCTCGAAATCGTCCCAGATCAGGTGGAAATATTCGCAGATCTGCACGACGAGGGCGGGCGACGGCAGGCCGCGATGGCCGTGTTCCAGCGCCGAGAGATAGGCCTGGCTGATGTCGAGGTCGGCGGCCATCTGTTTCATCGTGATGCCGCGCGCCTTGCGAAGTTCGCGCACCTTGTTGCCGAACGGCGTCATCGCGCGCGCCGCAGCAGCAGATAGTACGCACCCTCGCCGCCATGCTGGATGCGCGCGGGCGCGAGGCGCAGGATTCGCGACGCGTGCGGGCCGAGCTTCAGCCATTCGGGCACCTGCCGGCGCAGCACGCCTTCGCCCAATCGGCCCTTGCCCGTGACGATCAGCAGCACGCGCGCACCTGCCTTCACGGCATTGCCGACGAAGATATCGAGCTGTTCGTGCGCGCGCGCCTGCGTGAGGCCGTGCAGGTCGATGGCGCTGTCGATCGCCAGTTCGCCGCGCTCGAAGCGCCGGGCGGTGTTCTTGTCGAGGCCGGGCTCCGGGGCCTTGCGCGAAGGGGCGCGCGGCGGGGCCGCGACGGGAAGCGGCACATAGGTCGTGCGCGGCACGACGGGTGCCGCGGCAGGAGCAGGTACGGCAACGGGCGCCGCCGGCTTCGCGCGCGTTTTACGCCGCTTCAGCGGCGTCACGTCGCGCATCGCGATCTCGAAAAGATGGGCGTCGGGAACCGTGGCGGGGCGCCGCGCCATCGCCGGTGCCTATTTCGTAAGGCCGAATTCGCGCCGCAATTCGTCCGACATGATCAGGTTGTCGCGCCCCAGCACGCGCTCGTTGGCGCGGTCCTGGCCCGCGACCGCGCGGTTCTTGCCGCAGAACGCCATCGTCACGTCGAGTTCCTTGTGGATGATCTCGAGCGCCTTGGTCACGCCCGCCTCGCCCATGGCGCCGAGCCCGTAGAGGAACGCGCGACCGATATAAGTGCCCTTGGCGCCCAGCGACAGCGCCTTCAGCACGTCCTGGCCCGAACGGATGCCGCCGTCGAAATGCACTTCGATCTTGTCGCCGACCGCGTCGACGATGGGGGCGAGCTTCGCGATCGAGGAAAGCGCGCCGTCGAGCTGGCGGCCGCCATGGTTCGACACGATCAGCGCGTCGGCGCCCGACGCGACGGCGTTGAGCGCGTCCTCCTCGTCGAGGATGCCCTTCAGGATCAGCTTGCCGCCCCACAGATCCTTGATCCACTTCACGTCGTCCCACGAAAGGCGCGGATCGAACTGCGAGGCGGTCCACGACGAGAGCGACGACATGTCGTCCACGCCCGTCACGTGGCCCACGATGTTGCCGAACTGCCGGCGCTTTGTGCCCAGCATGCCCAGGCACCAGCCGGGCTTGGTCATCATGTTGACGAGATTGGGCAGCGTCAGCTTCGGCGGGGCCGACAGGCCGTTCTTCAGGTCCTTGTGGCGCTGGCCGAGGATCTGCAGGTCGAGCGTGAGGACGAGCGCCGAGCATTTCGCCGCCTTGGCGCGCGCGATCAGGCGCTTGATGAATTCGCGGTCGCGCAGCACGTAGAGCTGGAACCAGAAGGGCTTGTCGGTGTTCTGCGCCACGTCCTCGATCGAGCAGATGCTCATCGTCGACAGCGTGAAGGGCACGCCGAATTTCGCGGCCGCGCGCGCGGCGAGGATCTCGCCGTCGGCATGCTGCATGCCGGTGAGGCCGGTGGGTGCCAGCGCCACGGGCATGAACGCGTCCTGCCCGGCCATCTTCGTGGCGAGCGAGCGGCCTTCCATGTTGACCGCGACGCGCTGGCGCAGGCGGATCTTCTCGAAGTCGGACGTGTTCGAGCGGTAGGTCTGCTCGGTCCAGGCGCCGGAGTCCGCATAGTCGTAGAACATGCGCGGGACGCGCTTTTCGGCAAGCACGCGCAGGTCTTCGATGTTCGTGATGGCGGCCATTCGCTTTCTCCCGGACGAGACGTGACTTCTATAGCAACGCAGCCTAGCGCGCGTCGAGGACCCAGCTGCGGAACGCCGCGACGCGCGGGTCTTCCGTGCCCGCCTTGGGCGCCACGACCCAATAGGCGAAGCCCGACGGCAGTTCGAGATCGAAGAGCTTGACCAGCCGCCCGGCGGCGAGATCGTCGGCAAGCGGTACGCTGCGCCCGACCGCGACACCGTGTCCCATCCGTGCGGCAGCATAGAGGGCGCTGGAATCCGAGAAGCCGGGCCCGCGCGCGGCGAGCGAAGCCGGCAGGCCGAGCAGCTCCAGCCACGGCTCCCACGCGAGGCGCGGCTCGCTGCGCGCGATGCTCGAATCGTGCAGCAGCGTGGCGTTGGCGAGATCCGCCGGGCGGCGCAACGCGCCCTTCCCCACCGCCAGCGACGGGGCCGCGCACAAGAACAGCGATTCCGCCAGCAGCCGGTCGGCCCGCAGGTTCGCCGGCGGCGCCTTCGTGTAGCGGATCGCCACGTCCACCGCATCGCGCGCGAAATCGGCGAAGCCGGTTTCCGAGCGCAGCACCACGTCGATCTCGGGATAGCGGACGCGGAAATCGGGCAGGCGCCGCACGAGCCAGTTGAGCGCGAAGGACGGCAGCGCGCTGACGACGAGCCGGCCCGCGCGCGGCCGGCCGCGCAGCGCGTGCGTCGCCGCCGCCAGCGTGGCAAAGCCTTCTTCCAGCCCCGGCAGGTAGGCGCGGCCCGCATCGGTAAGCGCAAGCCCGCGCGGCAGGCGGCGGAACAGCTTGGTGGCGAGATGCGCCTCCAGGGCCGCGACATGCTGGCTGATCGCGGCGGGCGAAACGGCAAGCTCGCGCGCGGCAGCGGTGAAACCACCATTGCGGGCGGCCGCCTCGAAGGCGCGCAGGGCATTGAGCGGCGGCAGGCGGCGACGCGACATGAGGTTAAGTATAGCTTGGTCTTGGCCCGGAAAAACCGGTTTGCGCGCCCTCCCCATCCGCTTTATGGACGGGCCATGATCGAGCTTTTTGACAGCCCGTTCTCGGGCAATGCCTATAAATGCCGGCTTCTCTTGCACAAGCTGGACTTGGCCTATACCCGCACGATTGTCGATATCGACGCGGGCGCCACGCGCACGCCGGACTTCCTTGCGCGCAACCCCAATGGCCGCGTGCCGCTGCTGCGGCTTGCCGACGACACCTACATCGCGGAATCGAACGCGATCCTGTGCTGGCTCGCCAAGGGCACGAGATGGCTGCCCGAGGACCGGCTGGAATTCGCGCACGTCATGCAGTGGCTGTTCTTCGAGCAGTACAGCCACGAGCCCAACATCGCGACCGTGCGCTACTGGCTGACGCACGGCATCGAGATCACGCCATTACGCGCACAACTGATCGAGATGAAGCGCCCGCAGGGACACGCTGCGCTGGGCGTGATGGAAACCCATCTGGCATCGCGCGCGTACTTCGTCGGCGACGGCCCGACGATCGCGGATATCGCGCTCTATGCCTATACGCATGTCGCGGAAGAAGGCGGCTTCGCGCTCGCGGCCTATCCCAACGTCCGCGCGTGGCTGGCGCGCGTGGCGGCGGATGCGCCGCATATCGCGATCACGGATTAGGAGCTGCGCAGCCGTCGCTCCGCCACGGCGCGCGGCAGCAGGATCCACGCGCGCCCCGTCGCGCGCATGCGGCCGGCATATTCCTCGGCCATCTTGCCGGCACCCCAGAACACGTCGCCGCGCACAGGGCCGCGGATGGCGCCGCCGGTGTCCTGCGCCATCACGAGGCGCGCGAGGCGCGCGTTCGCGTCGAGCGGATCACCTGCGTCGAGGAACATCGGCACGCCCATGGGAAGGAAACTGCGATCGACGGCAAGCGAACGGCCGGGCGTCAGCGCCACGCCTTCGCTGCCCAGCGGCCCGTCGCCTTCCACCGTGCGGAAGAACACATAGGACGGGTTCGAATTGCGGATCGCGGCGGCCTCGGCCGGATTGGCGGCCAGCCACGCCTTGATGCTCTGCATCGACACGTTCTCGCGCGTGAGCGCGCCACGCTCGATCAGCGTGCGGCCGATGGGCACGTAGGGGTGCCCGTTCTGCGCGGCGAAACCCACGCGCAGCACGCGCCCGTCGGGCAGCACGACGCGGCCCGAGCCCTGCACTTCCAGGAAGAATGCTTCGGTCGCATCGTCGACCCACACGAGCGGCTTGCCGCGTGAACCCAGCGCCCCCTCGACGATCCGCGCGCGCGGCTCGTAGGGGCGCAACGCCCCGCCTTCCACGCGCCCGGCGATGCGCTGGCCGCGCAGTTCCTCGCGGAACGCGCCGAGATCGACCGTCACGAGATCGTCGGGCCGCCCGTAGAGCGGCACCGAGAAACGCGGTGTGCGCGTCAGGCTGCCGTTGAGCTCGGGTTCGTAGTAGCCGGTGAACAGTCCATCGCGCGCGTCGTTGTTCGACAGCGCGAAGGGCAGGAAGTTCGCCTCGAAGAAATTGCGCGCGGCGGCCGGCGGCAGTGTACGCGCCGCGTCACACAGCGCGCGCCAATCGCCAACACGGCCGGCGAGCGCGTCGTTGCCGATCGCTTGCGTGTCGGGCAGTCGTGCAAGCCGCGCGCAACTGCGCAGCAGGGCCGGCAGCGCTTCGCCATGCCGGTCGGCACCCCAGCCGGGAATGTCGGCGAATGTCGAGGGCGCGAGAACGAGGCGTGCGGGCGGTTCGGGCGGCGGTGCCGGAGGTGCGGGCGGCTTGCCCGCGCAGGAAGCGAGCGAAGCGGCGAGAAGAAGCGCGGCGAAGGCGCGCACGGGCCTAGTTCGGTTCCTCGGTGCGCACGAGCGCCCAGTTCGGGTCGCGGTTTCGCGTGTCGCGCGCGAAGGTCCAGATGTCGGTGAGCTTCGTCACCTTCGCGGCTTCGCCTTCCACGACGTTGCCGTCGGCATCGCGCGTGACGTTGACCTGCTCGGACACGAACTTGACCGTCACGTTCGCGATGCGGCCTTCCATGCGCGCCGCGACGATGTCGGCGTTGCGGATGCCGACGAGCGTCGTCTCCAGCGTGTGCTTTGCGGCGAGCCGCTCGCGGATCGCCTTGGCGAAACCCTCGTAAACGTCGGGCGCCAGCAGCGGCTTCAGCGCGTTCGTGTCGCCCTGCGCGAAGGCCTGCACGATCATCTCGAAAGCGCTGCGGGCACCCTGCGCGAATTCGCCGGGCGCGAAGGAAGGATCGGCGCGCCGGATCTCGTCGAAGCCGCGCTGCAGCTCGGGATCGCCCGCGACCGCCTCTTCGGCGGGCGCCGCGTCGACGGGGCGCGATGCGCCGGGAAACGGGGTGACGTTGTCGGACACCTGATCGGCGCGCTCGATCGTGCGTTCGGGCGGACGGCTGCGCCAGCGTTCGGCGTCTTCGGCGCCCGTGCGCCGGCCGAGGATGCTGCGCAGGCGCAGAATCAGGAAGATCGCGACGGCCGCGAAAAGCAGGATGTCCATAAATGCCATGTCGCCCATCGAAAACCAGCTCGCCGCGAGATCGGGAATGAGGTGAAGCGGGTGATTTCCCGCCTCGTCCTGTTATAAATAGGCGTCGCCGGGGCTTGGAACAAGCGGCTTGGCCGCCTTTTACGCCCCCGCCGGCCCGCAACGAGAGCCCGTCAACCCGGCCCCATGCTTCTGATCCGTCACGGACAATCCGAGTTCAACGCCGTCTTTTCGGTCAGCCGCGTCGATCCGGGCATCCCCGATCCGCGCCTGACGGAGCTGGGCCGCGCCCAGGCGCGCGCGGCAGCGGACGCGCTTTCGGCGCATCGCGTGCGCCGGCTGATCGCCAGCCCCTATACCCGTGCTATCGAGACGGCCCTGATCATCGCCGAACGGCTCGACCTGCCGGTTGCCATCAACCCGCTGGTCGGCGAAAGGGCGGCCTATTTCTGCGACATCGGTTCGCCGCCGGCCGAACTCAAGCGTCGCTTCCCGACGCTCGATTTCGACCATCTCGATGATCCGTGGTGGCACGACCACGTGGCGCTGGGCCGCGACGAAAGCGAGGAAGAGATCGTGGCGCGCAGCCGCCGCTTCCGCGCACACGCGGCGGGGCTGGAAGATCGCGGCGACGTGGCCGTCGTCTCGCATTGGGGCTTCATCCGCGCGCTGACCGGGCAGGAGGTCAAGAACGCCGAAATCCTGCGCCTCGAATTCGACGATTGAGGGTACCCGGCGGTTCGTGTTACGCCCCGCCGGTCTTTTCCTCCGACCGGAGTTCCCGTTCCCATGACCGATTCCGCGGCTGCCGGCGCGCAAGGCCCTTCTTTCGGCGTTCTCGCCCAGTATCTCAAGGACCTGTCCTTCGAGAGCCCGCGCGCGCCCGACATCTTCCTCGCCCAGGACAAGAACCCGCAGGTCGCCGCAGACGTGAAGGTCGAGGCCCGCCCGCTCGGCCAGGACGTGTACGAGGTTGAGCTGTCGATCGAGGCGGCCGCGCGCTCGGGCGAAGACACCGTCTTCGTGATCGAATGCCTCTATGCGGGCGTCTTCCAGGTGGCCGGCCTCCCGCAGGAACATCTCGGGCCGTTCCTGATGATCGAATGCCCGCGCCTGCTGTTCCCCTTCGCGCGCAACATCGTGGCCGATTCCACGCGCGAAGGCGGCTTCCCGCCGCTGCTGCTGCAGCCGGTGGATTTCGTCGAGCTCTACCGCAAGCGGCTGGCCGAGCGCACCGACGCGCCGGCTCCCTCGGCGACCGGCCCGACATCGAAGATCATCCTGCCGAACTGACGCGGAAGGCCTGAAGCCTTGCGCGTCATGGCCGGGCTTGACGCAAGCATTGCTTGCGTCAGTTCAGCCAGACCGGGTTCTTGAGCTTGGCGAGGGCCGCCGCATGGGCGGCGGCTTCCGCTTCGCTGGGCGCGTGCGGGCGCGCGGCGCGCACGGGGCCCTTGGCCGAAGCGACTGCGATGGCGGTACCCGCCGCCTGCTTTTCCTTGGCCGCGGGTTCGGCGCCCAGCAGCATCGCCTGCCGTCCGCCGATCAGTTCGAGATAGACCTGCGCGAGCAGGTCGGCGTCGAGAAGTGCCCCGTGCAGCGTGCGGTGCGCGTTGTCGACGCCGAAACGCTTGCACAGCGCGTCGAGCGAAGCCGGTGCGCCCGGAAACTTCTTGCGCGCCATGTGCACCGTGTCGATGGCGCGCGCGATGGGGATCTTCGGGAAACCGAGGCGCACGAGCTCGCCGTTCAGAAATCCCACGTCGAATTCGGCGTTGTGGATGACGAGCTTCGAATCACCGACGAACTCGAGGAATTCCGCCGCGATCTCGGCGAAGACCGGCGCGTCCTTCACCTTCGCGTTCGTGATGCCGTGGATCGCCGCGGACTCGGCCGGAATATCCATCTCCGGATTGATCAGTTTGTGAAGCTTGGCGCCCGTCGGCAGGTGGTTGACGAGCTCAATGCAGGCAAGCTCGACGATCCGGTGGCTCTTCGGATCGAGGCCGGTGGTTTCGGTATCAAGGACGATCTCGCGCATCAGGAATTCCGGCGGCGGACGGGGATTCGGGCGGCCAATCTGGCGGCTTTGCGCAACGCGCGCAAGGTGACGAGCTGGCCCAGCGCCGAGACCGCGACGATGTCGGCGAGTGCACGCTTCTTCGCGTCGGGCATCTGGCGGGCGAGGATGCCGGCGAGCTTCGCTTGCGTCATGCCCGGCCGCGCGAGCGCGCGCTGGCGCTGGATCGTGGGCGAGGCCGAAACGACGACGACGAGATCGCATTTGAGCTCGCCCATCGTCTCGTAAAGCAGCGGCACGTCGAGGCAGACGAGCTTTGTGCGGCCGCGCATATGGCGGGCGAGGAAGGCGCTCTGGTTGCGCCAGGCGAGCGGATGGAGGATCGCTTCGAGCCGACGCAGCGCGTTCGCGTCGGCAAAGACGCGCGCACCCAGTGCGGCGCGATCGACCGCGCCGTCCTTGACCACGCCGGGGAACGCCGCCGCGACCGGCGCCACACCGTCGCCGCCCCGCGCCAGCAGCTTGTGGATCTCGGCGTCGGAATCGTAGACGGGCACATGCATGCGCCGCAGCAGCCGGGCCGCGGTCGACTTGCCCATCGCGATGGAGCCCGTCAGGCCCAGCACGCGCATTATTCGGGCACCACGCCCTGCGCGCGCAGGAATCCCAGAAGTGCGAGCAGCGGCAGGCCGAGCACGACAAAGAAATCGCCTTCGACGCGCGTGAAAAGCTGCGCGCCCAGCCCTTCGAGCTGGTAGGCACCGACGGTTTCGCACGCATCCGCGCCGACCGCGTCGAGATAGCGCTCGATGAAGTCCGTCTCGAGCGGGCGCATCGTCAGGCGCGCGTACTCCACGTGATGCCACACGCGCGTGCCGTTCTTGAACACGACGGCCGCGGTCACCAGCTTGTGCGTCTTGCCCGAGAGTGCACGTAGATGCGCGTGCGCGTGCGCGCGGTCGACGGGCTTGTCGAACCACGCGCCGTTGCAGTCGAGCATCTGGTCGGAACCGATGACGATGGCGCCGGGATTGCGCATTGCCACGCGGCGCGCCTTGTGCTCGGCAAGCTTGATCGCGACTTCGTCGACGCTCGCCCCTTCGGCGCGCATCGACTGCTTGATCTCGCCCTCGTCGACCGAGGCCGGCTCGCACACGAAGGTGAGGCCCGCGCGTTCCAGCATCTCGCGCCGGAAGCGGCTCTGCGAGGCGAGGACGAGCGGCGGTGCGGCGTCGTTCGACAGACGCTTCATGGCATGCGGCCGGTCTTTTCGCGGCGCTCCTGCACCATCGTCATGATCTGGGCGGAGGTTTCCTCGATCGAACGGCGTGCGACGTCGATCACCGGCCAGCCGCGCTGGGTGAAGAAACGGCGCGCCTCGGCCACCTCGCTTCGCACCTTGTCGAGATCGACATAGTCGGTCTCGCGGCTCTCGTTGAGGATGTTGAGGCGGTTGCGGCGCAGCTGCACGAGGATGTTGGGATCGTTGGTGAGGCCCACGAACATCGGCCCGTCCGCGCGCGCGTGCAGTTCCTCGATCTCGTCGGGCAGCGCCACGCCGGGCACGAAAGGAACGTTCGCCGCCTTGATGCCGCGGTTGGCGAGATAGATGCAGGTCGGCGTCTTCGACGTGCGCGATACGCCGATCAGGATCACCTCGGCATCGCCCAGCCCCTGCGCGGCCTGGCCGTCGTCGTGGATCATCACCCAGTTGATCGCGTCGATGCGGCGGAAATAGTCGGCGTCGAGCGCGTGCTGGCGGCCCGGCAGGTTGCGCGTCTTGAGGCCGAGATAGTTGGTGAGCGCGCCCATCGTGGGATCGAGTACGGGAATGCAGGGCATCGAAAGCGCGCGACAGCCGATCTCGAGCTGGGCGCGCGTGCGTTCCTCGATCACCGTGTAGAGGACGACGCCGGGATTGGCTGCGATCCCCGCCATCACCTTCTCGAGCTGGCGTTCGGTGCGGATCATCGACCACATGTGCTCGACGGGTTCCACGTTCTCGAACTGCACCAGACACGCGCGCACGACCGAGTTCAAGGTCTCGCCGGTCGCGTCGGAAACGAGGTGAAGATGGAAGCGCTTCATCTGGGGAATACGGGGATCAGGGGCACAAAGGGGCTGTTCATCCACAGGGTCGAAAAATCGTCCCCAAACCGTATACACGTCAAGCCGCGCTTTGGCACAGGGCGAACCGAATCTTCGTCACAGGACGAACTGCGGGGACAAACCCGCGGCTGCCGGTTATCCCCGGTTTCCCTGTTCCGGTTATCCGCGTCGTGCATTCCCCCAGATGCAGGAAAGCGGATCGATTTTCCCGTCGGCCTCACGCACCCATCCACAATTCCACAGGCGGGCCATATGCAGTGGAGTGAACCGGGAGAGCGCTGATTCCCCGTCTTCCACAGGCACCCATCTACCTCCACTACCTAGTAAGTATTTAGATTCTTCTTTGGTAGAGGGCGTGTCTCGCGAGTACACTCCGCCCGCTTTTCCGCCGACAGGTGCATTGCATCGATGATTTCAGCGCGTACCCAGACATCCCCCGACAAGCCGTTCCTGCGCAGCCTGCGCGGCGAAGTGCAGGCACGCCCGTGCTTCTGGCTGATGCGCCAGGCCGGGCGCTACCTGCCCGAATACCGGGCGACGCGCGCGCAGGCGAACGGCTTCGTCGATCTGTGCCTGCGCCCGGACCTCGCCTGCGAAATCACGCTGCAGCCCCTGCGCCGCTACGCCATGGATGCAGCGATACTGTTTTCCGACATCCTGATGGTGCCCTACGGGCTCGGACAGAAGCTCGAATTCCGCGAGGGTGAAGGCCCGGTTCTCGAACCCGTGCGCGATGCCGCCGAAATCGCCAAGCTCGAAGCCGGGCTCGGTGGATTTTCCGCGCGTGTCGCGCCGGTCTACGAAACCGTATCCCGCGTGCGCAAGGATCTGCCCGATGCGACCGCGCTTATCGGCTTTGCGGGCGCGCCCTGGACAGTCGCGACCTACATGGTCGAAGGCGGAACCAGCAAGGATTTCGCGAATGTCCGCCTGCTTGCTTATCGGGACCGCGCGGCGTTCCGCCGGCTGATCGATCTGCTGGTTTCGGCGACGATCGAATATCTGAAGCGGCAGGTCGCGGCCGGTGCCGAAGCGCTGCAGCTTTTCGATACCTGGGCCGGGATCCTGCCGGAATCAGAATATGCCGAGTGGGTTCTCGCACCCGTCGCGAAGATCGTCGCGGCGATCGCCAAGGTGCATCCTGAGATCCCAGTTATCTTCTTCCCGAAAGGCTCGGGGCTGCTCTACGAGAAGGCCGCGGCGATCCCCGGCGTCTCCGCACTCGGGCTCGATACGTCCGTACCGCTCGACTACGCGCGCCGCCTGCAGAAGCTCGCGACCGTGCAGGGCAATCTCGATCCGATGGTGCTGACGGCCGGCGGCGAGGCGCTTGACGCTGCCGCCACGCGCATCCTCGACGCGCTGGGCAGCGGACCGTTCGTGTTCAATCTCGGCCATGGCGTGATTCCGCAGACGCCGCCCGAGAACGTGGCGCGGCTCGCGGCGCTGATCCGCAACTGGCATGCGGGCAAGGCGTAGGTCAGCGCGATGTCGAAGATCGCGGTCATCCTCTTCAATCTCGGCGGCCCCGACGGGCCGGAAGCCGTGCGGCCGTTCCTGTTCAACCTGTTCAACGACCGCGCGATCATCGGCCTGCCCAATCCGTTCCGCTGGCTGCTGGCGCACCTGATTTCGGCCCGGCGCACGGCGAAGGCGCAGGCGATCTATGCCGAGATGGGCGGCGGGTCGCCGATCCTGCCGAACACGCGCGCCCAGGCGCAGGCGCTGGAAACGAGCCTGCGCGACCTTGGCGAGGTGCGCTGCTTTCCCGCCATGCGCTACTGGCATCCGATGACGGCCGATGTGGTGCGCGACGTGGCGAACTTCGCGCCGGACCGCATCGTGCTGCTGCCGCTCTATCCGCAGTTCTCGACGACGACGACGGCCAGTTCGAAAAAGGCGTGGGACGAAGCGGTGGCGCGCGCGGGCCTGTCGGCGCCGACGACCTACGCCTGCTGCTATCCACGGCAGCCCGGCTTCGTGGCGGCGGTCGCCGACCTGATCGGCGCGCACTATGCGGCCGCGCGTGCGCATGGCGCCCCGCGCGTGCTGTTCTCCGCGCATGGCCTGCCGAAGAAGATCGTCGCGGCAGGGGACCCCTATCAGGTGCAGGTCGAGCAGACGGTTGCGGCCGTCGTGGCGCGGCTTGGGATCGCCGGCCTCGACCATGTCGTGTGCTACCAGAGCCGCGTGGGTCCGCTCGAATGGATCGGGCCGAGCACCGAGCACGAGATCGAACGCGCGGCGGCGGACAAGGTGCCGGCCGTCGTCGTGCCGATCGCGTTCGTCTCCGAACATTCCGAAACGCTCGTCGAACTCGACATCGAATATCGTGCGCGCGCCGACGCGCTGGGCGTGCCGTACTACAGCCGTGTGCCGACCGTCTCGACGCATCCCGACTTCATCCGCGGGCTTGCCGAAATCGTGCGGGCGCTGGCGCGCGGCGCGCCGCGCACAGCGTTTGCGGGCGACGGCGAGCGGCCTTGTCCGGCAAGTTGCGGGAAATGCCCGCTTGCGGCGGCCTGAACGCGACGACTGGAGGAAATGTTGGACGCGCTCATCGACTTCGTCGGCAACTGGTATGCCTGGATCAAGTGGCTGCACCTGATCTCGGTGATCTCGTGGATGGCGGGGCTGCTCTATTTACCGCGCCTGTTCGTCTATCACTGCGCGGCGCTGCCGGGCACCGAGATGTCGGAAACCTTCAAGGTGATGGAGCGCCGGCTGCTGCGCGGCATCATGAATCCGGCCATGACCGCGGCCTGGCTGTTCGGCGGCCTGCTGTTGCTGGTGCAGGACTGGGCCGGTGCCTGGCTGCAGGTGAAGCTTGCCGCGGTCGTGGCCATGACGATCCACCACCATCTGCAGGCGAAATGGCGCAAGGCCTTCCAGTCCGACGCCAATCGCCTTCCGGCGCGGTTTTTCCGGCTGCAGAACGAGATCCCGGCCGCGTTGATGGTCGTGATCGTCCTTATGGTGATCGTGAAGCCCTTCTGAAACGGGCGCTTTTCTCGAATCGGGGCGGTTGACATCGCCCCCGGATCGGCTAGATTGCACATCGAACGGGCGTTTAACCCGTTTGCGTGGCCGCTTTTAACTGCCGGCCGATCCTTCCCGACGACGATTTCAGTGGCTCCCCGCGAACAGACAGACGCTCGTCGTCTGGGTTTGCCCGAAAGCCCCAAGCCGGTCGCGGGCCCTCTCCCAAACCCAGCCCCAGAAAAAACGAATGAATCTCCAAGAACTGAAGCGCAAGACGCCCGCGGACCTGCTGGCGTACGCCGAAGAACTCCAGATCGAGGCCGCCTCAAGCCTGCGCAAGCAGGACATGATGTTCGCCATCCTCAAGCGGATGGCCGAGAACGACGTGGCGATCTATGGCGACGGCGTCCTCGAGACCCTCTCCGACGGCTTCGGCTTCCTGCGCAGCCCTGAATCGAACTACCTGCCCGGCCCCGACGACATCTACATCACGCCGCAGATCATCCGCCGCTACGGCCTGCGCACCGGCGACACGGTCGAAGGCCAGATCCGCGCGCCCAAGGACGGCGAGCGCTATTTCGCGCTGACGGCCGTGCGCACGATCAATTTCGACGAGCCGGAAGTCGCGCGCCACCGCATCAATTTCGACAACCTGACGCCGTTCTATCCGACCTCGCGCCTCAATCTCGAATTCGGCGACGAGCCGGTCGAAGCCCCGCCGCCGCCCAAGCCAAAGCCCGCCCGTCGTCCGCAGGGCGACGAGGAGGCCGTTGCGCTGAAGGGCACGCTGTCGGCCCGCCGCACCGAGATCGTCAAGCGCGACAACGCGCCGGCACAGCGGCGCGACAATACCGGGCGCATCATCGACCTCGTCTGCCCGCTCGGCAAAGGCCAGCGCGCGCTGATCATCGCGCCGCCACGCGTCGGCAAGACGGTGATGCTGCAGAACATCGCGCACTCGATCGCGCAGAACCATCCCGAGGTCTATCTCATCGTGCTGCTGATCGACGAGCGGCCCGAGGAAGTCACCGACATGATCCGCTCGGTCAAGGGCGAGGTCGTCTCCTCCACCTTCGACGAGCCGGCCGTGCGTCACGTCCAGGTCGCCGAGATGGTGATCGAGAAGGCCAAGCGCCTCGTCGAGCACAAGCGCGATGTCGTGATCCTGCTGGACTCGATCACGCGCCTGGCGCGCGCCTACAACACAGTCGTCCCCTCGTCCGGCAAGGTGCTGACGGGCGGCGTCGATGCCAACGCGCTGCAGCGCCCCAAGCGCTTCTTCGGCGCGGCGCGCAACATCGAGGAAGGTGGATCGCTGACGATCGTCGCCACCGGCCTCATCGATACCGGCAGCCGCATGGACGAAGTGATCTTCGAAGAGTTCAAGGGCACCGGTAACTCGGAAATCATCCTTGACCGCAAGCTCGCCGACAAGCGCACCTTCCCGTCGATCGACATCACCAAGTCGGGCACGCGCAAGGAAGAGCTGCTGGTCGACAAGGCCGTGCTGTCGAAGATGTGGGTCCTGCGCCGCATCCTGATGCCGATGGGCACCACGGACGCGATGGAGTTCCTGATCGACAAGCTGAAGCACTCGAAGAACAACAAGGATTTCTTCGAGGCGATGAACACCTGACCGGACGCACTTGGTGGCGAAACTCCATATCGTCGTCGCGGGGCCCTATTCGGCCCCGACGCCCGAAGGTCGCGCCGCCAACCTGCGCCGCATGAACGAGGCCGCCGCCGCCGTGGCGCGCCTCGGCCATGTCCCGGTGATCGGCGTCAACGCGGCCCTGCCCGTCCTCGAGGCGGCCGGGCTGCCCTACACGCACCCCTGGATGATGGAAATATCGCTGGCGTTGACGGCGCGCTGCGATGCCTGCCTGTATATCGCCCGCTCGCCGGGGGCCGACCGCGAGGCCGAACTGGTCCGCGCGCGCGGGTTGCCGGTCTGGACGCGGATCGAGGACGTGCCGCCGGCCGCATAACCGGATATGCTTGCAGCCAGCAGGGCCGGAGCGCGATCGATGTCGGACAGCGGCGGCGACTTCTATAGGCGAATCTTCGAGTCCGCGCGGATCGGGATCTACGAGACGAGCGGCGACGGCCAGTTGCTGCGCGCGAACAATTACCTGGCGACGATGTTCGGATACCCGAGCGCCCGCGTGATGCAGGAAGAGCCCGGCCATGTGGGCGAACGCTTCTACGCACGCCGCCAGGACCGCGACCGCTTCGCCGCCCAGCTGCGTGCGGACGGCTCGGTTTCCGAATTCGTCTGCGAAGGCAAGCGGCCCGACGGCAAGCGCATCTGGTTCAGCCAGACGGCCGTGCGCGAGGTGGGTGCGGACGGTCGCGAGCGTTTCCTCGGCACCATGGTCGATGTCACCGCGCTGATCGAGGCGCAGGACCGCGCGTTCGAGGCCGAGGCCGCCTATCGCTCGATCTTCGAGAATGCCAGCCTCGGCCTCTACCGCTCGTCACCCGACGGCCGGCAGCTTCGCGCCAACCCGGCCCTCGTGCGCTTCAACGGCTACGAGACCGAGGCCGAACTGCTGTCGGCCATCACCGACATCGCGCAGGAATGGTACGTCGATGGGACCAGGCGCGCCGATTTCATGCGCGAAATCGAACGAAACGGCCGCGTCGTCAATTTCGTCTCGGAAGTCTACCGCCACCGCACGCGCGAGCGCGTCTGGGTCGCGGAGAACGGCTGGATCGTGCGCAAGCCCGACGGCAGCGTTCTCTGCTACGAAGGCACGATCGAGGACATCACCGAACGGCATCTGGCCGAGGTCGGCCTCGCGCAGGCGAAGGCTGCGGCCGAACAGGCGGAAGCCGACTATCGCTCGATGTTCGAGAACTCGGATTTCGGCATCTACCGCACGCGGCCCGACGGCATCCAGCTGCGCTCGAACCTGGCGCTGGCGCGCATCAACGGCTTTTCCAGCGAAGCCGAACAGCTCGAGGCGGTCGCGCGCGCCACGGTGTCGGGTCTCGGCTGGTACGTGATCCCGGACCGCCGGCGCGAATACCAGCACCTGCTGCATCGCGACGGCTATGTGCGGAATTTCGAATCGCAGGTTTTCCGTCGCGCCACCGGCGAGCGCGCCTGGGTGAGCGAGAATGGCTGGCTGGTGCGTGACCGCGACGGGAACGTGCTCGCCTATGAAGGCACGGTCATCGACATCACCGAGCGCAAGCGTGCGGAGGCCGAGCTGCAGGAAGCCAAGACCGCGGCCGAAGCCGCTTCCGCCGCCAAGAGCGCGTTCCTTGCCGTCATGAGCCACGAGCTGCGCACGCCGCTCAACGCCATCATCGGGTTCGCCGAGATCATCGAGACGCGGATGTTCGGGCCCGAGGACCCGCGCTATTTCGAATACGCGGCCGATATCCGCAGCAGCGGGACGCACCTGCTCAACCTCATCAACGACATCCTCGACCTGTCGAAGATCGCGGCCGGCCGCCTCGATCTGGTGGAAAGCTCGGTCGACGCCTACGGGCTGATCAGCGCGACGATCAAGCTCTTCGCCGCCAACGCGACGAAGGCCGGCCTCGAGATCGTGGCCGACATTCCGGAAGACAACCTTCTCTTCCGCGGCGACGCGCTGCGCCTGCAGCAGGTGCTGATGAATCTCGTGTCGAACTCGATCAAGTTCACCCAGCCCGGCGGGCGCGTGCGGGTGTTCGCGCGCAAGGATGCCGACGCGATCCGCCTCGGCGTGGAGGATACCGGTTCCGGCATGACGCCGGCGGAAGCGCGCGCGGCGATGGAGCCGTTCGTGCAGCTCGATTCGCGTCTCGCGCGCCGCCACGAAGGCACGGGCCTCGGCCTGTCGATCACCAAGGAGCTGGTCGCCCTGCATGGCGGCGAGCTCACCATCGCCAGCGTGAAGGGCCAGGGTACGACGGTGACGGCGGCCCTGCCGCTGTCGCGGCTGGAGAGCTAGTGAACGACTGAATAGACCGTCGAGCCGGATGTCGAGAAATTGACGAACCTGTCGATCGGCCCATTTCTTTTCGCGAGCGCCGCTTTGGCGGCGTCGGGCGTGCGACTGATGATGATGGATCGTGGATAGAGCGAGTCGATCACCACATCGCCAACATAAATCACGTCGCCCGCCTTGACGGTGAATGCCGGTGGATCGAGAAGACGGGAACGATTCATCAGGTCGAGTGATCGAATTCCTTGGATGGCGTAAGTCGCAGCTGGAAGGTGGAGGAAGTTGTATTTGACCGGTTCGTCGGGAGTGACCTTGGAACAATTCCCGTGCAACGCCCAGATCGAGTCGAGCGGCCGGATCTTGCCAGCTTCGTCGAAGCGGCCGATCTCGACCGATCGGGGCGGCACGGCGGTCGGGATGGCGATCGGTTGGATGGGGCATTTCGGGCGAAGCGGGAACGTACTCGGTTCGCCCGAGTAGGAGAATCCCACGATCACCAGCCCAGCACCTTCGCCGGGCTCGATAGCTTCGGAATCGCGAAGCGACGTAACCATCGTGACGGCTGTGCAACCGCCGAGAAGCGTGGCCACCAAGAGCATGGCCATGCGCGCGCCGAGCCAAGATCTATCTTTAAAGTTTTTCGCCATTACTTGGCCCCGCCGACGAGAGAAACCAATTCGGGGCGAAACTAAGAGAGCACCCTGTAGATGTAAAGACTACAAATCACGCGCGACCATCGCAGCCGTCGCGGTTCGAGACCTGAAGGTCAGAGCGGCTTGCCGTCCTTGCGTGTGTAGCTCCAGATCTCCCGGGCGGCGCCCGTGAGGTCGTCTTCGGGATATGAGGCCGCATCGCCGGGCGTGCGGTCGCCGACTTCGAGATAGACGACGTCGTCCGTTCCCTCGTTGATCAGGCAATGCCCGTCCGCGACCCCGGCGGGGAAGCCCGCGCACTGGCCGGCGGCAAGCTGCGTGCGGCCTGCATCGGTCACGAGCGTGGCGGAGCCCGAGACGACATAGACGAATTCGCCCTGCCGGGCGTGCCAGTGGCGCAGCGCGCTGCGGGCACCCGGCGGCAGGCGCACGAGATTGACCCCGAAATTCTTGAGGCCCAGCGGATCGCCGAGCACGCGCCGCTCGCGCGGCCCGATCTTCGAGCGCAACGGCTCGGGGATGGCCGCCCCGATGCGCGGTTCGAGCGAGGCGGGATCGAGGACGGGCGGCTTGCGCTTGCTGCCGGTCATGGGATGAGGATCACCGAGCCCGTCGTCTTGCGGCCTTCGAGATCCTGGTGGGCGCGCACGGCGTCCTTCAGCGCGTATTCGGCGGAGGTCTCGATCTTCACGATTCCCTTGCTGACGACGTCGAACAGGTCGTTTGCGGTCGCGACGAGGTCGGCCTTCTTGGCGATGTAGGTGTTCAGCGTCGGGCGTGTGACGTAGAGCGAGCCCTTCGCGCTGAGGAGGCCCAGATTGAGCGGATCGGCCGGGCCCGACGATTGGCCGAAGGTGACGAGCGTGCCGAGCGGCTTCAGGCAGTCGAGCGACTTCAGCAGCGTGTCCTTGCCGACCGAATCGTAGACGACCGGCACGCCTTCGTTGTTCGTGAGGCCCTTCACGGCCGCGACGAAATCGGTCTCGCGATAGAGGACCGTGTGGTGGCAGCCGTTCTTCCTGGCCAGTTCCGCCTTGTCCTTCGAGCCGACGGTGCCGATGGTCGTGGCGCCCAGATGCTTCGCCCACTGGCACGCGATCAGGCCCACGCCGCCGGCGGCGGCATGGAACAGGATCGTGTCGCCCTTCTGGACCTTGTAGGTCCGCCGCAGCAGGTACTGCACGGTCATGCCCTTCAGCATCATCGAGGCGGCCTGCTTGTCACTGATGCCAGCGGGGAGCTTGACGACGCGGTCGGCCGGCACGAGGCGCTTTTCCATGTACGTGCCGGGGCCGGCCACATAGGCAACGCGGTCGCCCGCCTTGAAGTCCGTCACGCCACTGCCGACGGCCTCGACCACGCCCGCTGCCTCGTTGCCCGGCGAGAACGGTGCGGGTGCGGGATAGAGGCCGGAGCGGAAATAGGTGTCGATGAAATTGACGCCGATGGCCGTGTGCTTGACGAGGAGCTCGCCTGCGCCGGGTGCGGCGATGTCGATGTCCTCGTAGACCATCGCTTCGGGGCCGCCGGGTTTGTGGACGCGGATCGCCTTGACCATTTGTCGATGCTCCTTCAGCCGAGATGCTTCTTGAAGAATTCCGCCGTCCGCGAATTCGCGAGATCGGCCGATGCCTTGTCGTAATGCTTGCCGCCGACGCGCGCGAAGGCGTGGTCCTGGCCGGCATAGGTATGGATCGTCACGCTGGCATTGCCCGCGAGTGCCGCGCGCGTCTTCGCCTGCGATTCCAGCGGCACGAAGCCGTCCTTTTCCGCCACGTGCATCAGCAGCGGCTTGTGGATCGTCCAGGCGAGGTCGAGCAGACCGTCGAGGCCGACGCCGTAGAAGCTGACCGAGGCGTCGGCGTTGGAGCGGCCGGCCATCTGGAAGGCGAGATTGCCGCCAAGGCAGTAGCCGACCGTGCCGACCTTGCCAGTGCAGGCGGTGTGGCCGCGCAGGGTGTCGAGCGTGCAGACGAGATCCTCGACGCCGCGCGTGAAATCGAAGCCCTTGAACAGTTCGAAGGCGCGCGCCCATTCGGCGTCGGTCCTGTCGGTGATCTGGATGCCGGGTTCCTGGCGCCAGAAGACGTCCGGGCAGGCCACGACATAGCCCTGCGCCGCGTAGCCGTCGGCGAGATCGCGCATGACCTTGTTGACCCCGAAGATCTCCTGGATCAGCACCAGCCCCGGCCCCCTGCCGCCGGGCGGCAGCGCCAGATAGGCGTCGAACGTCGTGCCGAATTTGGGATGCGGGGTTGCCGCCGTCACGCCGAGCGTTGCCATGGATCGCGCGCCTCCGCCGGAAATTGGATGTCCGTCCGACTTAGAGTGCCGTCGCGCGTTTGGCAAGTGCGCCCGGTTGCGGGGGTCGGCGCCGGGCCTTATGGTCGCACGAAGCCGACATGAGGTACTGCCGATGAAGATCAAGATCGATGTCGAGTGCACGCCGGAAGAGGCCCGGGTCTTCATGGGCCTGCCCGACGTGAAGCCGATGCAGGAAGCGTTGATGGGCCAGATGACCGGCCGTCTGGAAAGCGCGATGAAGGCGATGGAGCCCGAGACGATCCTGCGCCAGTGGTTCACCGGGGCGGGCTGGGACCAGATGCAGAAATTCTGGTCGCTCGCGGGCGACAAGACGAAATAGGAAGGACCAGACGACGTGGACGGTGATCCAAAGCCCTTCTACCAGGCGCATGTCTTCGTGTGCACGAACGAGCGGCCCGCCGGTCATCCGCGCGGCTGCTGCAAGGAAAAGGGTTCCGAGAAGCTGCGCGACTACATGAAGGTGCGCGCCAAGGAACTGGGCCTGCCCGAAACGCGGATCAATACCGCGGGCTGTCTCGAGCGTTGCGAGTTCGGCCCCGCCCTCGTGATCTATCCCGAGGGCGTTTGGTATTCGCCCAAGACGCGCGAGGATATCGACGAGATCCTCAGCCTTCACATGCAGCAGGGGAAGCGCGTCGAGCGCCTGATGCTGAAATACGAAGACCGCGCGCCGCCCAAACAGAAGGCCTGACCGGCGCACCCGCGATGAGCCGCGCGACGATCTATGCGCCCGCAAGTGCTGCCGGGAAAGCCGGGGTAGCAGTCGTGCGCGTTTCGGGGCCTGCCGCAGGTGATGCCCTAGCCACCCTCGCCGGCCGGATGCCAGAACCGCGCTTCGCCACGCGCGCGCGGCTGGCGGATCCCTCCGACGGCGCCCCCATCGACGATGCGCTGGTGCTGTGGTTTCCGGGACCGGCGAGTTTCACCGGCGAGGACGTGGCCGAGTTCCACATCCACGGTTCGCGCGCGACGCTGGCAGCATTGCTTGACGCGCTTTCCCGGCAGCCGGGCCTGCGGCTGGCCCTGCCCGGCGAATTCGCGCGGCGTGCGTTCGAGGCCGGAAAGCTCGATCTTTCGCAGGTCGAGGCGCTGGCCGACCTGATCGCGGCCGAAACGAAGAGCCAGGCGACGCAGGCGTTGCGCCAGCTTGGCGGCGCGTTGGGCGCGGCCGTTGAAGGCCTGCGCGCCCGCATCCTGCGCCTGCGCGCGCAGGCCGAAGCCGAGATCGATTTCCCCGACGAGGGTGACGTGCCCGGCGGACTGATCGCGCGGATGCGCGAGCCGCTCAGCGTCCTTGACCGTGAACTTCAATCCCTGATTGCCGGTGCGGCGCGCGGCGAAAGGCTGCGTGGCGGTTTCACGGTGGCGATCCTGGGTGCGCCCAATGCCGGCAAATCGAGCCTGCTCAACCGGCTTGCGGGGCGCGAGGCGGCGATCGTTTCGGAGACGGCCGGCACGACGCGCGACGTGATCGAGGTGCATCTCGATCTGGCGGGATGGCCCGTGACGCTTTGGGACACGGCTGGCCTGCGCGATCTTCCCGAGCAGGCATCGGGCCCGCATGCAGCACTGGAAATCGAAGGGATGAAGCGCGCGCGCCGGCGCGCGGATGAGGCCGATCTCAAGCTTGTCGTGCTCGATGCGCGCCTGCCGGTGCCCGACGCGAGCGTCGCCGCGTTTGCGCGCGACGGGCTTGTCGTGCTGAACAAGTCGGATCTTGCGCCCGGCGATGATGGCCTGCGCGTGTCGGCGCTCACGGGTGCAGGTGTCGATGCGCTGGAAGCGAAGCTTGCAGCACTTGCGGCGGCGGCATTGTCCGGCGGCGGCGAAGCGCCGCTGGTGACGCGCGCGCGTCATCGCGAGGCGCTGGTCGACGTGCGCGCGGCGCTCGCGCGTGCCTTGTCTCAGACGGCGCCGGAGCTTGTTGCGGAAGAACTTCGTGTCGCGGGCGACGCGCTCGGGCGGATCGTCGGGCGGACGGGCGTCGAGGACGTGCTCGACCTGCTCTTCGCCGAGTTCTGTATCGGCAAATAGAGTTTCGTTATTTCGCCATCGCGGCAGCGCGCAGGATCTGCTTGCTCTGCAGCTTCATGCGCGTCTTCTGGTTCCAAAGGATGATCCAGCCGGGGCCCATCTCGCGCGACGCCTTGTCGTAGGCTTGCGCGGCGGTCGAGAAGTCGTTCCCGGCGAACACGGGCGCGCCGGGCGCGTTCTGCGGCAGGCCGGCTTTGTAGAACTGCACCAGATAGGTTTCCATGGCGGGTGACCCTGTCGGTAAGTCCGATGCCTAAAAGATAATCCACAGTGGCTGATCTGTCTCGGGATAAAACCTTGATAAAGCACGTGATTTTAGACAAATTGCAGAATGCAAATTTACGGTTCCCCGCAAATATCTGATTTGGTTAATGAATTTCCGATGTTTCGCGAGAAACATCACCCCGTCGCCGCGATGAATTGACGGCGGCGGGCCGACTACCTAGGTTGCGCCCCATGCGCGGGACGAACGACTTCGATGTGATCGTGATCGGCGGCGGCCATGCGGGCTGCGAGGCAGCCGTGGCGTCCGCACGCGCGGGAGCCGCCACGCTGCTGCTGACCCTCGATCCCGCCAAGATCGGCGAGATGAGCTGCAATCCTGCGATCGGCGGGCTCGGCAAGGGTCATCTCGTGCGCGAGATCGACGCGCTCGACGGCGTGATGGCGCGCGCAATCGACCACGCCGGCATCCAGTTCCGCGTGCTCAATCGCTCGAAGGGCCCCGCGGTGCGCGGGCCCCGCGCGCAGGCCGACCGCAAGCTCTATCGACTGGCGATGCAGGAATTGCTGGCGAACCATGCGAACCTGACGATCCGCGCCGGCGAGGCGGCGGATCTGGAAATCGGGAACGATGGCCGCGTCGCGGCCGTCCACACGGCCGACGGGGTGCGGATTTCCTCCGGCGCCGTCGTGCTGACGACGGGCACGTTCCTGCGCGGGCTCATCCATATCGGCCTCGAGAAGATTCCGGCGGGCCGTGTCGGCGAGAAGCCGTCGCTGGCCCTCTCCGACACGCTCGCCCGGCTCGGCTTCCCGCTCGGCCGGCTCAAGACCGGCACGCCGCCGCGCCTCGACGGGCGCACGATCGCCTGGGCCGGGCTGGAGATGCAGCCGGCCGACAACCCGCCGGAGCCATTCTCGACGCTGACCGCACGCATCGACGTGCCGCAGATCGAATGCGGAATCACCTACACCTCGCCCGCCACGCACGCGCTGATCCGCGACAATCTCCATCAGGCGCCGATGTATTCCGGCCAGATCGAGGGCGTGGGGCCGCGCTATTGCCCGTCGATCGAGGACAAGGTGGTCCGTTTCGCCAGCCGCGAACGCCACCAGATCTTCCTCGAACCCGAGGGCTTGGACGACGATACGGTCTACCCCAACGGCATTTCCACGTCCCTGCCCGCCGCCGTCCAGCTCGAAATCCTCAAGACAATCCAAGGCCTTGAGAACGCGACGATGCTGCGCCCGGGCTATGCCATCGAGTACGATTTCATCGATCCGCGGGCGCTGAAGCCCACGCTGGAAACGATCCGTCAGCCCGGGCTCTACCTCGCCGGCCAGATCAACGGCACGACGGGCTACGAGGAAGCGGCGGCGCAGGGACTCATCGCCGGGCTCAATGCGGCGCTGGCGCTGGGCGGCGGCGGGCCGTTCGTGCTCGACCGGGCGGACGCCTATATCGGCGTGATGATCGACGATCTGGTCACGCTGGGCACGCGCGAGCCCTACCGGATGTTCACCAGCCGGGCCGAGTATCGCCTGACGCTACGCGCCGACAATGCCGACCAGCGCCTGACCGACCGCGGTATCGCTGCCGGGATCGTGGATTCGCCGCGCCAGGCCGCTTGGGCCGACAAGAAGGCCCGCCTCTCCCAGGCCCGCGCACTGGTCGAGCGACTGAAGGAATCCCCGGCCCGCCTTGCGAAGCGCGGCTTCGCGGTCAATCAGGACGGGGTTGCACGCTCGCCGCTCGACCTGCTGGCCCTGCCAGGCGTCGACTGGACAGCCCTGAAGGCCGCCTGGCCGGAGCTGGCGGCCCTGCGCCCGGAAATCGCCGCACAGGTCGAGATCGACGCGCTCTATCGCGGCTATCTCAGCCGGCAGGATGCCGATATCCGCGAATTCCGCCGTGACGAGGCGCTGGTCCTGCCGGCCGACCTCGACTATGCGGCGCTGACGGCCCTGTCGAACGAGATGCGCCAGAAGCTGGCGGCCGTGCGGCCGGTCACGCTGGGGCAGGCGGCGCGCATTTCCGGCGTGACGCCGGCCGCGCTGACGATCCTGCTCCGCCACGCAAGGCGCGCCGCGTGAAGCCCTCCGATTTCGCCAAGCGGACCAGTGTTTCTCAAGAAACAATCGAGAAACTGGTTACATATCAACGCCTTCTCGAAAAATGGCAGGCCAAGATCAATCTCGTCTCGGTGACCACGCTGCCGGACGTCTGGATCCGCCATTTCTACGATTCCTGGCAGGTGCTCCCCACGCTGGGCGATGCCCCGAGCGTGGCCGATCTGGGTGCGGGCGCAGGTTTTCCCGGACTCGTGCTGGCGATCTGCGCGCCGGAAAAGACCGTGCATCTGGTGGAATCGGACGCGCGCAAATGTGCCTTCCAGATCGAGGTCGTGCGCGAGACGGGTGCCAGGAATGTCCGCATCCACAACACGCGTGCCGAACGCCTGGCGGGCGAACTGAAGGTCGCGGCCGTGACGGCACGCGCCCTTGCGCCGCTCACCGATCTGCTCGAATACGCGGTCCCGCTGCTGGAGCCGGGCGGGTTATGCACGTTTCTCAAGGGGGAGACGTACAAAGCCGAATTGACCCAGGCGGAATCTAAGTGGCATATGCGCGTGACCGTCGCCGCTTCGCTGACCGAACCGGACGCCGCCGTTCTCACGCTTCGGGACATCGCGCGCAAGTGACTGACAATTCAGACAAAAAGCCGCGGATTCTCGCTATCGCCAACCAGAAGGGCGGGGTCGGCAAGACCACGACCGCGATCAACCTCGCGACGGCGCTCGCTGCTGTCGGCAAGAAGGTGCTCGTCGTCGATCTCGATCCGCAGGGCAACGCCTCGACCGGATTCGGCATCCCGGCCGACCAGCGCGAGGTCGGTTCCTACGACGTGCTGATCGGCAACGCGACGCCGGGCGAAGCGATCCAGCAATCGATCATCCCCGGCCTCACCGTCATGCCGGCGACGCCCGATCTGGCAGGCGCCGAGCTCGAACTCGTCGATCTCGAACGGCGCGAATACCGGCTTGCCGACGCGCTCGTCGAGGCGGTCGCCGGTTTCGATCTCGACTACGTGATGATAGATGCGCCGCCGTCGCTCGGGCTGCTGACGCTCAACGCGCTCGTCGCGGCTGACGCGCTGCTCGTGCCGCTCCAGTGCGAGTTCTTCGCCCTCGAAGGGCTTTCCAACCTCATCCGCACGCTCGATCGCGTGCGCGAGCGGTTCAACCCGAGGTTGACGCTGCAGGGCGTGGTGCTGACGATGTTCGACAAGCGCAACAATCTCTCCGAGGCCGTCGCCGCCGACGTGCGCGCGCATTTCGGCGACGTCGTCTACGAGACGGCGATCCCGCGCAACGTTCGTATCTCCGAGGCGCCCTCGCACGGCAAGCCGGTGCTGCTCTACGACCTGCGCTGCCCGGGCTCGCAGGCCTACGTGATGCTGGCGAGCGAACTGCTGAAGCGCGAAAGCGTCCTCGCGCAGGATCGCGCGGCATGACGCCCGCCGACGGCAAGAAGGGCCTCGGCCGCGGCCTCTCCTCCCTGCTCGGCACGCCGGCCGCCGGTACGGCCGCGGGCGCCGAAGCCCCGCGCGGCCAGCGCAACCTGCCGGTGGGCAAGATCCATCCCGGCCGGTTCCAGCCGCGCCGCAATTTCGATGCGACGGCGCTCGCTGAACTTACCGCCTCGATCAAGGCGCAGGGCGTGCTCGCTCCGATCCTGGTGCGTCGCGATCCCAAGGACCCGACCTCGTACGAGCTGATCGCCGGCGAGCGGCGCTGGCGTGCGGCGCAGGCAGCGCAGCTGCACGAGATCCCGGCGGTCGTGAAGGACCTCTCCGACCGCGAGGCGCTGGAAGCGGCCCTCGTCGAAAACCTCCAGCGCAAGGATCTCGACGCGATCGAAGAAGCGCTCGGCTATCGCCGCCTGATGGACGAGATGAAATTCACGCAGGAACGCGTGGCCGAGGCGGTGGGCAAGAGCCGCCCGCACGTCGCCAACACGCTGCGCCTGCTCGACCTGCCGGCATCCGTGCAGAAGCTGATCGGCGAAGGGAAGCTGACGGCCGCGCATGCGCGCGTGGCGCTGGCGGCGAAGGACCCGGCCCTGTTCGCCGACATCATGGTGCGCGAGGATCTGAGCGTGCGCGTGGCCGAAGCGCGCCTGAAGGCCGCTTCCGACGCGGCACCGGCGAAGAAGAAGCTGAAGCCGGCGGCCGGGAACGCGCGCGATGCCGATACGCGCGCGATCGAGCGGCGGCTGACCGAGGCGCTCGGCCTCAAGGTCGAGCTCAAGCCGCGCAAGGGCGGGTCGGGCGAGCTCGTGCTGCACTACGCCTCGCTCGACCAGTTCGACGATCTTCTCGCGCGCCTCGAACGCGATCCGGATTGACCGCTACGCGGTTTCCGGCGGCGGTGTTGCGGCGGAAAGTTTCAGGATCGCGGCTTCGCCGTTGATCGCGCGCCCCCAGATCCAGCCGACGATTCCAAGCCGGCTTTCCAGCTGCGTGTACAGGTGGAAATTTCCGGTATCGGCCGCGAAGGGCGGCTGCCCGGCCGCCAGCAGGAACGCCGCGACCGCCAGCAGAGGCAGGCTCGCCGCCATGCGGCGCACGGCCGAGCGGCGCGCATGGGCCATCAGCAGCGCGATAAGCGCCCCCATGTTCGCGACGATCGCCAGCAGCGACAGCGTCATCGACATCGGCGGCAGGAACAGCGCGGCGGTGGCATTGCGCAGGGAGCCGTCGCCCACGTCGCGCGCACGGGCGAGCGCGCTCAGCGCGCGCGGCTCGAGTGCCACGCCCTCGAGACGGGCCATCTCGCCCCGCGCCAGCCAGTCGCGCATTGCGGCGATCTCGGGCTTGTCGCCGGTCAGGCGCGCGGCGAGGTTGACCAGTGCCAGCCGGTGCGAATCGTCGATAGCGCCGTTGCGCGCGCGCAGGTCGGCATTCTCGACGACTCCCGTGAAGACGGCCTCGCGATAGAGCGCGAGATAGAAAGCGTCGTACTGCATTTCGACGGGCACGCGGTCGAGCACCGTCTCGTAGATGGACGTCAGCCCTTCATAACTGCCGACCCAGGCGAGGAGGAACAGGGCCGGCAGGCCCCAGCGCAGGCGCCGCCACAGCCGCGCGAACGAGCCGCGCAACGCGAACAGCACCAGCCCGAACGATCCCGTGAGTTTTCCGAGTGTCGAAAGCGAATCGATCCGGTCCGCATCGATCTCGGCCGCCGCGACCGTCTCGACCAGGCGCAGGTTGAAAGCCGCCTCCGCCGCGACATAGAGCGCCAGCAACGTGGCGATGACCGGCCAAGCGAAAGGCCGGCGGACGGAGGATGGTTTCATTGCGAGGGGGTTCCGTAAGACGATTAACTATGTATTCCCAGAGGTTGCATCTCAAGGCGCGGCTTGTAACAAGGTGCGACAGGGCGGTCGATGACGGTCGTCACAGATGCACGGCACTTCTTGCCGCCCGGTGCCGTTTTCTGCCGGGTTTGGCCCCCCGTGATATTCAGTAACCAATTGTTTTAATTGATATTCAGACATGGCGCAGGGCTTGCGAAGCAGGACGGGACAAGCGCAACACCATTGCCGGAGCCGAAAATGCCGCAAGCCGCCACCGCCGACATGCCGTCCCACAAGGGCCTGTTCAACCTCGCCGGCCAGTCGGGCGGCGAACCGCCGGCAGCCGTCCCGCAGGCCAAGCCGCATTTCGGCAGCAGCGCGCGCGTCGAACCGCGCCTCGTTCCGGTCGCCGCCGCCCCGGCACCGGCACCGGCACCCGCCCCCGCTTCCGCGCCCGGCCCCGCGGCGCCGGCCCGTCCGCAGCTCGCCGTCGCCTCGACCAATCTCGCCCCGCGCGGCCCCGCACCTTCCGGCGGCATGGCGCAGGTCCAGCCCAAGCCGCAAGCCGGCCCGCGCCGCGTCGTCGACACGGCAGAGCCGATGAGCCGCGGCCGCTTCCTGAAGACGATCGAACATCTCGCCAAGACCGAAGAGGCCAAGGCCGTCGCCGAGATCGTCACGCGCGTGCGCGCCCGCGAAGTCGAGCAGGCGATCCAGCAGAATGCCCGCGCCCGTGCCCGCTATCTCGCCAGCGTCGTCGATCTGGGCGCCAACCGCTCGCCGGTCGGCCGCGCCAACATCAACGAGCTCGCCGAGCTGCGCCGCGCGCACGAAGAGCTCTCCAAGGGTCTCGACGCGCTGTCCGACGCGATCCGCGAAGGCCTCGTCGACGTGATCGGCGTTGGCGAGTGACGTTGCGCGCCACCGGCCTTAGAATACGCCCGTACCGCAAAGCGCGACGGGTGGAGCTTGGACGAAACGGCATCGCAGACCGACGATAGCTTGCAGATCGCCGCGATCGTCGTGGACGACGATTCGTTCGCGCTTCGCTTCATGGAAAAGGCGCTTGGCCGTTTCGGCGTGACGCAGGTCCGTACCTGCCTGTCCGGCCCCGAAGCGCTCGCGGCCATCGGCGACATGGGCGACATGCACCTGCTGCTGATCGTCGATCTCAACATGCCCGACATGGACGGGATCGAGTTCCTGCGCCAGCTCGCGCGCTACAGGTTCCGCGGTGCCGTGCTGATCCATTCGGGCGCCGACACGACCGTGCGCGAAGCCGCGACGAAGCTCGTTGCGGCGTACGGGCTTGATTTTCTGGGCACGTTCGTCAAGCCGATCCCGCTCGACAGGCTTGGCGCGATCATCACGAAGATGCAGGGCCGCAAGGCGGGCTGACAGATGTCCATGCGTGGAATCGTCCCTGCCCTGAACACGCCCTTCGCCGCGGACGGCAGCGTCGATCTTCTGGCGCTCAAGCGTCACGTCGATGTGGCGCTCGATGCGGGCGTGGTCGGGTTCCTTGTCCCCGCGCTCGCGGCGGAGGTCGGCAAGCTAGCGCCGGACGAGCGTGACGCGATGGTGCGCACGGTCGTGTCGACCGCTGCCGGACGCGCGTCGGTCGTCGGCGGGGCTTCGGCGCCCACGCAGGCCGAGCGCTGCCGACACGCCGCCCGCCTCGCCGAACTGGGTTGCGACATCGTGCTTGTCAATCTCGCGATGGAAAGCCGCGCGCAATACGTCGCCGACATCGATGGCGTGGCGAAAGCCTGCGGCCTGCCGGTGATGATCCAGGACTGGGACGCGAATGGCCCGGGCGTGCCGCTCGACGCGATCCTCGAAGCGTTCGAACGCGTGCCGGCCTTCCGCTATCTGAAGATCGAGACCGCGAACGCGGGGCACAAATACACGTCCCTGAAGCAGGCAACCGGCGGCAGGGCACATGTCTCGGGCGGCTGGGCGGTGGCGCAGCTCATCGAAGCGCTCGACCGGGGCGTGGACGCCTTCATGCCTACCTGCTTCAACATCGTCTATGTCGAGATCCTGAAACTCCATGCGGCGGGGAATCGCGACGGGGCCATAGCACTCTTCCGCCGGCTGCTGCCCGTACTCGCGTTCTCGAACCAGAGCCTGGAAATTTCGCAGCTGTTCTTCAAGCGGCTGCTGTGGCGTCAGGGGATCTATCCGACGCCCGACCTGCGTGCGCCCGCGGGCCGTCTCGACGACTACCAGCTGCGCGTCGCCGACGAGCTGATCGACCTCGTGATCGCGCTCGAAGCGGAGCTTGCGGCGCGCGACTAGGCTTTCAGCGGTGCGGTTCGAGTTTCGCGGTCTCCGGCAGCTTGGTTGAGCCGATGACTTCGTCGCGCTCCAGCCGGCAGCCGACGATGCCGTTGTCGAAGCCGCGCTTGGTCTGCCGCGCGAGGCCTTCCATCATTTCAACGCAGGTCTTCCGGTCGGGGTAGCAGGCGAACCTCATCTCGTCCGCCTTTTCGAGTGCGAGAGCCATCATCGCCCAGGCACCGGCCGCGCAGGAAATGCTCATGACCGTCTCTCCCTTCTGAAGGGAGCGGACATGACGCCTCGACCCGATATCAGATCCCGATATCGGGGTTGAACATCTTGCCCGCACCCATGCGGCTTGACTTGCCGCCTTGATCGAACAGCGAGGACCCGCCGCGCACCGAGGCGACGAGCGGCTCCGCGAGAAGCGCCATCGCCATGATCGTTTCGGGTTTCAGCGAAGCGCCCTTGAGGCCGAACTGCCTGGCAAGCGCCTGTAGCTCGGGCGGCAGCTCGACCTTGCTTTTGCGCGGGCCCATCGCGGGTGCGGCGGGCAGTTCCTCGGCGGTCGCGACATCGACCGCGGCGATCTCGCCCGTCATCTTCTGCGCGAAGAAATCGTAGACCTGCCCCAGCGTGCGCGCGCGACCTGTCTGCGGTTCGTAGAACACGCCGCGGTTCGCCGCCGCCGCTTCCGGAAACTGGGCGGCCGCGATGCGCTGCGGGTCGTTGCGGTAGCTCGCGAGGAAGCGCGTGGCACCGCCCGCCCCCAGGAAATGCGCGAGATACAGGTCTGTCGCGTTGACGCCCGAGCCGAGCGCGCTTTCGAGCTGCGCGTGGTTCGACTTGGCGAATTCGGCGGCCATGACGCTGGCGGTCTTGGGATCGAAACGCATGTCGAGGATGCTGCGCCTTGCGGCGGGATCGCGCACGCGCGGCGTGCCGGAGAAATCATCCTCGATCTGGGCGGCCGCGTCGCCGAGCCCGTACTTCGCGCCGTGGTCGCGCACGGTCTTCAGCCAAGTGCTTTCGATGAACTGGTAGAGGCCGGACGCCGAGGACGTGCGCGCCTTGGCGCGCGGATCGAAGCTCGATTCCGTCTGGGCCTTGGCAAGCATGTATTTGAAATCGACGCCGCTGCGCTGGCTGGCGTCGCGGATCGCATCGACCACTTCGCGCGAGGCGCCTCGCGGTACGCTGTCGACCTGTCCGGCGGCACGAAACGGCGCAATGCTCATGATTCGATGAGGTTAGCGGCCAAAGAGTAAAGATTTCGCTAAATTTGCGAATAATCCTTATCGGCGAGCGGCTTGCGCCGCCATCTGGGCCAGTGCCATCAGGCAGCGCTGGGCGACCAGTTCGCCCGGCATGCCTGAGGATTTGCACTGGATTTCGGCATCGAGCAGGCGTTCGAGGGCGGCGGTCAGGCGCGGCAGCGGCCAGCGCATGAGCTGGCTCTTGAACGGCCCCTTCTCTTTCCAGAACACCGGCGGGCGCAGCCGCGCCATCGCGCCGTCGGCATCCATTCCGCGCGCCATCTCGCCCTGCGCGATCTGCAGGCGCTGGAAATAGCGCGCGACGTGGCGCAGCACCTGGATCGGACTGTCGCCTTCGCTGGCCAGCCGCGAGAAGGCGCGGTCGAGCGAGATCATGTCGCCGCCGGCGGTGGCGCGCGTGAGGTCATCGAGATCGATGTCGGCCGAATCGCCGATCACGGCCTGGCAGTCGTCGACCGTGGCGCGGGCCCCCTTGCCGACATAGAGCGACAGCTTCTCGATCTCGCTGCGCGTGATCGCGCGGTCGCCGCCCAGCCGCAGGGCAAGCCATTCGAGCGCGTCCGGCTCGGCCGAGATGCCGCAGGCGGCGAGGCTGTCGGAAATCGTGCGCGCGAGATTGGCGCCCTCGTCGCGGTAGCAGGCGATCGCGGCGGCGTTGTCGGCGCTCTCGCACAGCTTGCGTAGGCCTGATTTGCCGTCGAGCTCGCCCGCCTCGATCACGACGAGGCCGTCGCCCTTGGGATCGTCGAGCAGGTTCTTCAGCGCCGCCAGCGTCTCGTTGCCCGCCCCGCGCACGCGGATCACGCGCCGCCCGCCCATCATCGAGATCGCCGCCGCCTCGTCCGACAGGCGCGCGGGATCGTCCTTCAGCGTGTCGGTGCCCAGCTCCGCGACGCGGAACGGGTCGGCGAGGTCGGGTACGACCGTGCGCGCGATCGTTTCCGCATATTCGCGCACAAGCCCGGCGTCGGGCCCGAAAAGCAGCACGGCGCGCGCAGCCGGGTCGGGCCGCTTGACGAATCCGGGAATGGCGCGGGTATCGATCTTCATGGCGCCGATCTTAGCAGTTTGCTAAGCGTGCGCACGATGGAACCGAAGATCGAAGACGCCCTCGCCAAGGCGAGACGCCTCCACGCCGCGCGCGACTACGACGGCGCGCTGGGCGCCTACGCCGCCATTCTTGCCGCCGACACCACGCGGCTCGACGCGCTCGAAGGCCTTGTCTCGATTCTCGAGATGGCGCGAACGCCTGCCTACCATCCCCAGCTTGCCGCGCTGATCGAATCCGCCCTCGCCACGCCGGGCGCCAACACCGAGGCGCTCTCGCAGCCGGCGACCGCGCAGCTTTCCAGCAAATACCGGATGGCCGACTCCGGCCAGTCGCCGTCGCGCGACCTGCTGCTCGCCATGGCGCGCGACCGCCTGCTGATCGCGACGCTCGTGTGCTGCATCGTGCGCGATCCCGTGTTCGAGGCGTTCATGTGCCGCACGCGGCGCGCGCTGTGCGCCCCCGACATGCCGGCCAGCGCCATGCCGCTCGCCCTGTCGCTCGCCCACCAGGCCGACAACAACGAACATGTCTGGCCGCAGGACGAGGCGGATGCCGATGCCCTCGCCTCGCTCGGCGACGACGCGTTCGGCGCCGCGCGCCGCGCGATGTTCGTGCCGCTCGATGAATCCGCCAACCGGCATCCCGAACTTGCAGGGCTGGTCGCGGCGACGGTCGGGGCGCGCGATGCCGTGCGCGCGGCGCAATCGCGCATCCCGACGCTGACGCCGCTCGCCGATACGACGAGCATCGCCGTCGGCGCCATGTACGAAGCGAACCCCTATCCGCGCTGGCTGACTCTGCGGCGCATCCCGCCCTTCGACATCCGTGCCGAACTTTCCGAGCGTTTCGCCTTCGCCGGCCCCTTTCCCGCTTTCGCAAGCCCGCTGCGCGTGCTGATGCCGGGTGCGGGCACGGGCCAGCATCCGCTGACGGTCGCCGCCAACTACGCGAATGTCCAGGTCGAGGCGGTGGATCTCTCTCGCGCCTCGCTCGCCTACGGGCTCGCGAAGGCGGAAGCGCACGAGATCCGCAACATCCATTTCGCGCAGGGCGACATCCTCGACCTGCCCAGACTGGGATCGAGCTGGGGCCATGTCGAATCGATCGGCGTGCTGCACCACATGGCGAATCCGCGCGCCGGGCTCGAAGCGCTCGTCGCGGTCAGCGTGCCCGGCAGCTTCATGCGGCTGGGTCTCTACGGCGAACGCGGGCGCGCCATCGTCGTCGAGGCGCGCGCGGCGATCGCGCAGCGCGGCTACGGCTCCGACCCGGCGGGCTTGCGCGCCTTCCGCGCCGACGTGCTGTCGGGCGCGCTCGGCAAGCGCCTGCAGACCGAGCTGCCGCACTGGTCGGATTTCCATTCCGCGAGCCTGCTGCGCGACCTGTGTTTCCACGTGATGGAGCACCGCTACGACATCGCGGGCATCCGCAGTCTGCTCGACGGCCTGCCGTTGCGCTTCCTCGGATTCGATTTCGGCATGGGCCACGCGGCCCAGCGCAGCGACGACGTGCCGGCGATCCGCGCGTACCGCAAGCGCTTCCCCAAGGAAGCGACGCTGTCCGATCTTGCCCACTGGGAGGCCGTCGAGAAGGCGGACCCGGCGCTCTTCGCCGGCTACCAGTTCTGGCTGCTGCGGACCTGATCGCGTCGCCGCCCCGGATGTGAACCCGCGATGTCCAAGGGCCAAACCGACGCGCTGTTCAGGAACGCTCTGGAGCACCACAGATCCGGCCGGCTGGACGATGCCCGCGCCGGCTACGAAAGCCTGCTGAAGCTCGATCCCAAGCATGCCGACGCGCTCCATCATCTGGGCGTCGTCTTCCTTCAGACGGGCGATTTCCGCAAGGCGGTCGATCTCATCAGCAAATCGCTCGACCGGGCGCCGCGCCAGCCGGTCGCGCTTTCCAATCTCGCCTACGCGCTCGTGAAGCTCGGGCAGCACCGCAAGGCCGTGCATGCGTGCAACAAGGCGCTGCAGCTGAGCCCGAATTCGGCCGCCACGCTCGTGAACCGGGCGAACGCGCTGAGCGGCCTCGGCGAATTCGAGAACGCCGAGCGCGACTATCTGGCGGCGATCGCGGTCGATCCGGGCAACGCCGAATACCGGTTCAATCTGGGAAATGCATTGTTCGAGCAGCACCGGTTCGAACAGGCGGCGGCCGAATACGAGAAGGCTGCGGCGCTGGCGCCGGGCATGGCCGTCGTGCACCTGAATCTGGGAGCGACATATCTGGCGCTGGGACGCGCACAAGAAGCGGTCGGACAATTCGATCGCGTGCTTGCCGCGAATCCGGACGCCGCGACCGCATGGGCAAATCGCGGCAATGCACTGAACCAGATGCAGGACAGGCCGGAGGCCGTCGCGAGCTATCGCAAGGCGCTTGCGCTCGACCCGTCGCTCGCCGAAGCGTGGTCGAGCCTCGGCATCACGCTGCGTGACCTCGGCCGGCTCGACGAAGCCGAGTCGAGCTGCCGGCAGGTCCTGGCGCTGGACCCAAGCCACGCCGTGGCGACAGGAAATCTCGGCAGCGTGCTGCGCGATCTCGGCCGGACGGATGAGGCGCTGGAATGTTTCGAGCGCGCGCTGGCCCTCGATCCGAACTACGTGGACGCGCACCGGAACATCCTTCTGTCGCTGACCTACCGCCCGCCGGCGGATCCCGAGGCGTTCCTCGCGGCCCATCGCCGCTTCGAGGCGATGCACGCTCGCCCCCGCTACGCGCAGGCCCGCCCGCATGCGAACGCGCCCGATCCCGGGCGCCGGTTGCGGATCGGCTATCTCTCGGCCGACCTGCGCGGCCACTCCGTCGCGCGCAATCTGCTGTCGCTCGTGCGCAGCCACGATCGCGCGCGCTTCGACATCCGCCTGTACGGCGAAGTGGCTCAACCCGATGCGACGACGAAGGCCTTCCAGGCGGCGGCCGACGGCTGGCGTTCCACCGTCGGGCACGACGACCGGGATGTGGCCGACATGATCCGGGACGACGGGATCGATATTCTCCTGTGTCTCGCTGGCCGTTTCGACCTCAACCGGCCGCTCGTGGCGGCGTACCGCCCGGCGCCGATCCAGTTCAGCCTGTTCGACGCGGCGACCAGCGGGCTGGAGGTGATGGACTACCTGCTGTCGGACCGGACGATGACGCCGCGCGGGACACCGGAGAAATTCACCGAACGGCTGCTGTGCATCCCGCATCTCTACGCGGCCGACATGCCGGACGACCTGCCGCCGATCCGCCCCAGGGAACCCGGCCCGATCCGTTTCGGCTCGCTGAACAACCCGGCCAAGCTTTCCGACGCGGCGCTCGAGCTGTGGGTGCGGCTGCTGGTGCAGGTGCCGGACAGCAATCTCCTGCTGCGCTATCTCGACTGGTATGGCGCGCCGTCGCTGCGCGCCCGGATCGCGGCCGCCCTCGCCCGGCACGGCGTCGATGCCTCGCGCGTCATCTACCCGCCGAGCGCGGACTCGTTCGCCGCGCACATGGATTCGTACAACGGGATCGACATCGCGCTCGACACGTTCCCGTTCTCGGGCTCGACGACGACGTTCGATGCGCTCGCCATGGGCGTGCCCGTCGTGACGCTTCCGGGCTGGAACATGATGAGCCGCTGGACGGCCGCGATGCTGGCGGGCGTGAAGCTCGACGATCTCGTCGCGAAGACGCCCGACGACTTTCTCGCGATCGCGCGCGGCCTTGCGGCGGATGCCCCGCGCCGGGCAGCGCTGCGCGAGACGCTGCGCGCGCGCGTGGCGTCGTCTTCGCTGTGCGACGGCGCCGCCAAGGCGCGCCAGTTCGAACGCTTCTACCGCGCCGCCTGGCGCCGGTGGTGCGCCGCGCGCCGTTAAGGCTTCGCGGGTGCGGCGGCTGGCGCCGCCTGCTGCTTCTTGGCGAGCGCTTCGGCCTCGCGCTTGGACTCGGCCTCGTAGTTGCGCTTGTTGAAGGGCGTGCCCGATTTCTCGGCCACTTCGCGCACGACGGCCCACTGGTCCTTGTAGTTGACCGGGACGTAGCGGTCTTCGCCGTTGAACTCGCGCTTCTCCGCTTCCGAGAAGGGATAGTTGAAGAAGCACTCGCGGATCTTTGCCGACAATGCCGGCTTCAGGTCATGCGAATGGACGTAGCCGTTCGTCGGGAACACGTCGCTGGTGTAGATCACGCGGAAATCCTCGCGCTTGATCGTGCCGCGGTTGACCATCCGCTCGAACACGTCGTCGGCGACGGCGCCCATGTCGTAGTCGCCGTAGGAAACGCCGAGGATGGACTTGTCGTGGCCGCCCGACATCAGGGGCTTGTAGTCCTGGTCAGGCGTGAGGCCCAGCGGCGGAAACAGCACGCGGGGCGCAAGGTTGCCCGAGTTCGACGATTGCGAAGTGTGCGCGACCTTCTTGTCCTTGAGGTCGGCGAGCTTCTGGTACGGGCTCGACGCCTTGACGATCGCGATCAGCTTGTAGCCGCGCGGACCCGCGGCACTGCCGCCCGACGCGAAGGGCACGGCGCCCGCCATGTTGACCGCGAAGGCCGTCGGGCCGGTCGAGAAGCCGGCGATATGCAGCCGGCCCGCGCGCATCGCCTCGATCTGGGCGGTGTTGGAATGGACCGAATAATAGACGACGCGCTTTCCCGTGCATTTCGTCAGATGCTCGACGAAGGGCTTCAGCAGGTCGGCATAGATCGCGGGGTCCTCAACCGGCGTATAGGCGAAGACGAGGTTGGAAGGGTCGCGCTGCTTGGCAGGATCGCCCGGCACGTCGGCGACCAGATCGTTGTTCGCGTCGCAATACTGCATGTCGAGCTGGCCGCGATTGGGGCAGCTGTCCTGCGCGAACGCGGCCGGCGCGAAAAAGGCGGAAGCGGCAAGCGCGAACGCGGCGATACGTAGGGGGGTCATGGTTCCTCCGGCGAACATTTATGATTCTTGTGACACATAAGATATCGCCAGCGCCTGCCAAAGCAAGCACTTCGCTGCAGCCTGCAGAAGTCCTGCCCGTCTAGACGACGATATTCACGATCTTGTTCGGCACGACGACGATCTTGCGGGGCGGCTTGCCCGCCATCGCCGTCTGCACGTTCGCCACGCCAAGTGCTGCTTCCTTCGCGACGTCTTCGGGCGCGTCGCGCGGGATGTCGATCGTGCCGCGCAGCTTGCCGTTGACCTGCACGGCGAGCTTCACGCTTTCGTCGACCAGCAGCGCGGGATCGGCCTTGGGCCAGGCTTCGTTGCACAGCATCGTCGCATGACCCAGTTCCGCCCACATCGCTTCGGCGACGTGCGGGATCATCGGGCCGACGAGCTTGACCAGCGTCTCGTAGGCTTCGCGGCGAACCCAGTCGGCACCCGGCGCCTTCACGTCGAGTTCGCCCAGCGTGTTGGCGAGCGTGCGGATCTGCGCGACGGCCACGTTGAAGCGGAAGCCTTCGAGATTTTCCGATACCGAAGCGATGGTCTTGTGCACGGCGCGCAGCGCCGCTTCGGCTGCGGGCGAAAGCGACGCGGGCTTCGTCGCGCCCTTCGCCGCGAACGGCGTTTCGGGCTCCGTCACGTCGCGCCACAGACGCTGGACGAAGCGGAACGCGCCGTCCACGCCCGCCTCACTCCACTCGAGATCGCGCTCGGGCGGGCTGTCGGACAGCATGAACAGGCGCGCGGTGTCGGCGCCGTATTCGTCGATGATGCGCGCGGGCGCCACGACGTTCTTCTTCGATTTCGACATGACCTCGCGCCTGCCGACCGTCACGGGCTGGCCCGTCGCGGTCTCGACGACGCTGCCGTCTTGCTTGCGCTCGATCTCTTCGGGATAGAGCCACTTGCCGGCGGCGCTCTTGTAGCTCTCGTGGCAGACCATGCCTTGCGTGAACAGGCCGGCGAACGGCTCGTCGAGATTGGCGTGGCCGGTCTTCTTCATCGCGCGCGTGAAGAAGCGCGAATAGAGCAGATGCAGGATCGCATGCTCGACGCCGCCGACATACTGGTCGACCGGCATCCAGTAGTCGCCCGCCTCGCGTGCGACGGGTTCGGCGGCGCGCGGGCTGCAGAAGCGCGCGAAATACCACGACGAGTCGACGAACGTGTCGCAGGTGTCGGTCTCGCGGCGCGCCGGCTTGCCGCATGTCGGACAGCCGACATGCTTCCACGTCGGATGGTGATCGAGCGGATTTCCCGGCTTGTCGAAGCTGACATCGTCGGGGAGCTTCACGGGAAGATCCTCGGCCTTCACCGGCACCACGCCGCACGAATCGCAATGCACGACCGGAATCGGGCAGCCCCAATAGCGCTGGCGGCTGATCAGCCAGTCGCGCAGGCGCCAGATCGTCGTGGATTCGCCGTTGCCGTCGGCCTTCAGGCGCTCGCCGACCTTCTTCTTCGCGTCCTCGACATCGAGCCCGTCGAGGAAGCCCGAATTGACGATCTTTCCGGGGCCGACATAGGGCTCCGCCCCGACCTTGAACGACGCGTCCCCGTCGGGCGACACGACCGTGCGGATCGGCAGGGCGTATTTGGTGGCGAAATCAAAGTCGCGCTGGTCGTGCGCGGGGCAGCCGAAGATGGCGCCCGTGCCGTAGTCGATCAGCACGAAATTGGCGACCCACACCGGCAGTTCGAGCCCATCGATGAAGGGATGCTTCGCTTTCAGGCCCGTGTCGAAGCCTTTCTTTTCAAGCTGTTCGATGACGGCAGCCGACGTGCCCGCGCGCTGGCATTCGGCGACGAACGCGGCCAGTGCCGGATTTCCCTTGGCGGCCTCCGCCGTCAGCGGATGGTCGGGCGAGAGCGCAAGGAACGAGGCGCCGAACAGCGTGTCCGGGCGCGTCGTGAAGACTTCCACGCGATCGGCGCGGTCCTTAAGCGCGAAGCGCACATAGGCACCCGACGATTTGCCGATCCAGTTGTCCTGCATCAGCCGGACCTTCTCCGGCCAGCGATCAAGCGTGCCGAGCGCTTCCAGCAGCGGCTCCGCATACTCGGTGATCTTGAAGAACCACTGCGAGAGCTTCTTCTTTTCGACCGGTGCGCCCGAGCGCCAGCCCTTGCCGTCGATCACCTGCTCGTTGGCGAGCACGGTGTGGTCGACCGGGTCCCAGTTGACGAAGGCTTCCTTGCGGTGGACGAGGCCGGCGGCGAAGAAATCGAGGAACAGCTTCTGCTGGGCCGCGTAGTAGCCCGGATGGCATGTCGCCAGCTCCTTCGACCAGTCGATCGACAGGCCCATGCGCTTCAGCTCGCCGCGCATCGTGGCGATGTTGTCGTAGGTCCACTTCGCCGGGTGGATCTTCATGTCGCGCGCGGCGTTCTCCGCCGGCAGCCCGAACGCGTCCCAGCCCATCGGATGCAGCACGTTGTAGCCCAGCGCCCGGCGATGGCGCGCCACGACGTCGCCCAGCGTGTAGTTGCGCACGTGGCCCATGTGGATGCGTCCCGACGGATACGGGAACATCTCCAGGACGTAGTATTTCGGGCGCTTGGGATCGACCTGCGCCTCGAAGGCGCGGGTCTCTTCCCAGCGCTTCTGCCAGGCGGTTTCGGTTTCGCGGAAATTATAGCGTGCCATGGATGCCGACGGACCTTCGGGAAAGGGCCGCCATGAATAGGCGAAGCGAAAGACTCTGTGAAGAGTGCTCTAGCGGCCCGCGGTCTGCCGGATCTGGCGCGCGCGCGTCAAGATCGCGTTCTCGACATCGATCGGCGTGCGCGATTCGACGGCCGCGTCGGTCCAGCCGCCGGCCGTATCGCGGCGCTGACGGAAGACCGCAACCTTGATTCCGTCGGCCCGCAGGTCGCGGCCGAGGATGTAGATGTTCATCTTGAAGCGTTCGTTCGGCGTCTCTGCCGGCGCGAACCAGTCGGTGATGATGACGCCGCCGAACGGATCGGCCGAAACGACCGGCATGAAATTGATCGTGTCGAGCGACGCGCGCCACAGCAGCGCGTTCACGCCGATGCCGCCGCCTTCGTCCGTCTTCTTTTTTCCGCCGAACGAGAAGAGCCCGTCGTCGCCGAAGATGCCCTGATTGTTGACCTGATCGCGTGTTGTGTACTTATTGTCCGTGCCGGGCACAAGAACAGGATAGTTGTCCTCTATCTTCAGGCCACTGCTGCAGGCACCCAGCAAGATGCCGGTCAGAGTGAGGAACAGAACCTGCGTTGAAGCCCGCATCGCGCGCTGCCTTTGAGGCTACCTGAGAGGTAGGTTTGGGTTGAGTTCCCGATATTTAGTGGATTCCGGAGGTTGGTGCAATGGGCCCTACTAAACCATTGAAATTCATATAGATACCCCCGCTCGTACCCCAGGGTCCGTCAAATCAGGGCCAAAGGCAGCTGTGACATTCACGCCACAGGGGGTTTCGGAAACCATTTTGCAGTTGTCATTGCGGTTGACCGTCTGCGCCGGGCTGGGCGAAAACGTTCCCCAGCGGGCGGATAACGACCGCGCTGGCCGTTATCTGGCCTCAACATGGAGAGAAAAGTATGAAGAAGATTCTTCTCGGCACCTCGGCGCTCGTCGTCGCAGCGCTCGCGACGCCGGCGTTCGCCCAGGCTCCCGCGGGTCTGGCGACTTCGTCCGGCATCGGCGTCACGATCGGCGGCTATGCTCGTCAGTACGTCACGTATGGCAGCCAGGACAACCTGACCGCTGCGGTCCGCTCGAAGGGCGTCGACCAGACGTCGGACAACCGCCTCATCCTGACCTTCCGTGCGGCCCTGCCGTCCGGCATGTCGGCCGGCGCGGTGTGGCAGATCAACCCGAACGCCAACACGTCGTCGGGCAACTCGATCACCCGTCGCATGTGGTCGTTCCTCGAAGGCGGCTTCGGTCAGGTCCAGGTCGGCGGCGCCGATAACGTTGCCGCGCAGTCCGCGGTCAGCGCTCCGGAAGCCTTCACCGGCGGCTTCATCGTTGGTGATAACAACGCGCTCGGCATCAACGTCAACAAGACGACCAGCGCGCAGTCGAACCAGGCTGGCAACCCGTCGACGGGTATGGATATCGACGGCATCTCGAACAAGATCGTGTATTACACGCCGCGTATCGAGGGCTTCCAGGCTGGCGTCAACTACACGCCGACGATGCAGTACCGCAACGGTGGCCTCGACAACAACAACGTCAGCTACCAGAACGGCTTCGCCGGCAACCTGAACTACACCAACAAGATCGGCGACGTCGGCATCAAGGCGGCGGTCGGTTACGTCACGTTCGAAAAGCCGTCGGGCGCTGGCAACAGCACCGCCGTGCAGAACAGCCTCAAGAACCCGAACTCGTGGGATGCCGGCCTGGTCCTGAACTATATGGGCTTCGACTTCGGCGGCAGCTACCAGCGCACCAACAACTGGCGCAGCATCGGGACGCTCAACACGACCAGCACGGTCGCGGCGGCGCTCACGGACGGTTTCACGAACTTCAACGGCTACGCGTACGACCTCGGTATCGGCTACACGTTCGGCGCGGCGATGGTGTCGGTCAACTACGCCTCTTCGCGTAACGACGGCTCGACGATCACGAACGGCGTCGAGACGCAGCAGGCTCTCGGCAAGGACAAGATCGACGTCCTCGGCGCTTCGGGCCGCTACACGGTCGCTCCGGGCGTGAACGTGAACCTCGGCGTCTACACGGCCAAGTACACGGAAGGCACGACGCACACCGCTGGTGCGACGTCGGGTCTCTTCGGTACGGCGCAGTCGTCGCGCGCGACGGGTGTCGTCTCCGGTCTGACCCTCGTGTTCTAATCGAGCCTCAAAACTCGATGGTGGGGAAAGGGGCAGCGCAAGCTGCCCCTTTTTCTTTTCCGGCACATGCTTTACTTGCCGTGTCCATGATCGCCGACCAGCTCGACACCATCCGGGGCCGCATTGCCGATGCCGCCCGCAATGCCGGACGCGCGAGCGGTTCCGTCACGCTCGTCGCCGTGGCGAAGACCTATCCGACTGCCGATGTCGAAGCCGCGATCGCGGCCGGACAGCGCGTGTTCGGCGAGAACCGCGTGCAGGAAGCGATGGCGAAATACGCGCCGTTGCGCGCCGCCGGCGTGCCGCTCGAACTGCACCTGATCGGCCCGCTGCAAACCAACAAGGTGCGCGAGGCCGTCGCGACGTTCGACGCGATCCAGACGCTCGACCGGCCGAAACTCGCCGCCGCCCTCGCCGCCGAAATCACGCGCAGCGGCCGCCGCCCGCGCCTGTTCGTCCAGGTCAATACCGGTGCTGAACCGCAGAAAGCGGGTGTCGCGCCCGAGGCGACGGATGCCTTCATCGAAGAATGCCGCCGCACCCATGGCCTCGCGATCGACGGGCTGATGTGCATTCCGCCGGCCGACGAGCCTCCGGCCCCGCATTTCGCGCTGCTGCGCGAGATCGCGCGGCGCAATGCGCTCGAAGCGCTTTCGATGGGGATGAGCGCGGATTTCGAAACGGCCGTCGCACTCGGCGCCACGCATGTGCGCGTAGGCAGCGCGATCTTCGGCGCGCGCGACCCAATGGTCCGCGCCTAGATCCCGTCTTTTGCCGCCGCTTCGCGCTGCTGCTGCATCTGGCGATAGCGCTCGAGTCCCAGTGCCATCGACGCACTGAAGAAGGTCTGCGGCGTGTCGCCGGCATTCTCGTAGACCTGCTGCGCCTGCAACGCGGCGGGCAGCAGATTGGCGCCGGGCTGGCTGCGATAGGCGGCAAGTGCGCGCGTGGCTTCGCCCTTCTGGGCGAGCCCCAGCGAGTCGTTGATTGCCGGCGCACGCGCGGTCATGCCGGGATTTGCCACCGCGCGCGCGCGATAATTTTCGAGCGACATGGCACGGACTTCGCCCGAAGGGGCGGCCGCGGTTTCGGGAAGCCTGGATGGCGCCTGGACCGGCGGAACGGCGCTGGCGGTCTGGATCGGCGCGGCCGTCGGCGCAGCCATGGGGGTGATCGCGGCCGAGCGGATTTCCGGTCGTGGTGCGGCGGGCGCCGGCGCCACGTCTTCGATGCCGCGCGGTGCGCCAGCGGCAATCCAGGTCGAGAGCAGGCCGTTGCGCTCGAGCGTGCCGGCGGGTGCAGATGCCGGTGCAAGAGTCGGGTTATAGGCCGCAAGATGGATCGCGCCCGGATTTTCGGGCGCAAGCGGACCGCCATCGGCCGGGACCGTCGGCGGGGCAGGGGGTGCGTTCTTGTCGGGCGCGACCATCGCGATCAGCTGCCCGCCGAGATCCTTGCCGCTGGTCGCCTCGATAACCGCGTTGGCGACAGCCGAAATCCCGCCGAAAATCCCGCCGAAAAGGATGCCGCCAACGACACGCGCGGCCGGCTCGATCGTGGCGCCCGTGACGGCGCGATAGATGTCCCCGATGATCGGGAGCTGCTGCAGCGGATTGATCGCCTGCAATGCGTCGCCGAAGGTCAGCGGCTTGGCGTCGAGATTGACGTATTCCGGCATCGCCTCGCTGTCCCAGGGGCGCAGCGGATTGGGCCGCAACTCGTAGCGCGGGGCCGGGGTCGCCGGGGGCGTGGTGATCGATTCGCTCATCGCGAACAGACCATGCAAGCCTCAAACCAATATAAATTCATTTATTATCAATAACTTGAAAAGGATAACCCTCGTCTTCCGGCAGATTCTGCCGGGCCAGGATTGCCGCCGGGAGGCTAATTTTGCGTGTTGCCGCGCAGCTGGTTGGGATCGACGAAGGTGAAATGCTTGGGGTCGATCGGCTGTCCGAGCTTGGGGTCCAGCAATGTCAGCCGGGTCGTCAGGCCCTGGGCGTCGACGAACGACCAGCTGGTCAGCGCGAAAGGCCGCTCGCTGAAGGTCAGTACCAGACGCCCCGCGCGCGGGTCTTCGGCCTGCACCAGCGCGATGCGCAACACGGCCGGCCCCCGCTCGATCCCGACCACCCGCACGTCGCCCGAAAGCCGGATGCGCTCGCGTACGAGAAGGCCCGCCGGCGTCGAGTCGATCGGAAGATACGCGATCGTCTGGAGATACCGGTCGATATGGACGAATGCGCGACCGTTCGACACGAGCAGGTTGGGATTCGGCGCGTCGTAATCGAGCCGCAGGCGGCCCGGGCGCGCGAGATAGAAGACGCCTTCGGCGACCGATCCGTCGGGACCGATCTGCAGGAAGCGCGATTCAAGCGTGCGGATCGCATCGAGATAGGTTTCGGCGCGTTCGATATCGGCGGCGTCGGCCGGCGCGCGCGCACCCGCGCTTTGCGCATGCGCGTCCGGTTGCGCTAGAAGCAATGCCAGTGTGCCGCCGACGAGCGCGCGGCGCGAGATCATGCGATCGAATTCCACCCGCGGTTCATGCCGCAGAATTGGGGCCCGAACAAGGCACATGCGCAACATGCACAAGCCCTACAGCTATCCGGCCGATCAGGCCGCCCTGGACGCGCTTTTCAACAATCGCGCCCGCTGGCCGAAGGATGCCGCGACGGTCGTCGAGGCTTGGGCGGATGCGGGCGAGGCGGCCCTGCGTCTGCCCGGCTGGCGCTGCGACGTGCCTTACGGCCCAGGTCCGCGCCAGACGTTCGATATCCTCGTGCCGGCCCGCAAGGACGCGCGCCGCGCGCCGCTCTTTGCCTTCATCCACGGCGGCTATTGGCAGGCGCTGGAGAAGCGGCACATGCGCGGCCTCGCAGGCGCGTTCGCCGCGCGCGGCATCGCGTTCGCTTCGATCGAGTACGCGCTCTGCCCGGACGTGCGCGTCGAAGCGATCGTGCGCCAGATCCAGGCGGCGTTCGCGTTCCTCTGGCGCGAGGCGCCGCGCCTGGGCTGCGATCCGCAGCGCATCCATGTCGGCGGGCATTCGGCCGGCGGCCATCTCGCGACGATGCTGTGCACGATGGCGGATCTCCCGGCGCGTCCGGCAGGCTGCCTGTCGGTATCGGGCGTCTACGATCTTGAACCCCTGAAGCGCAGCTATCAGCAAGCGGTCCTGCAGCTGACGCCGCGCGAAGTCGCGGCCAATTCGCCGCTGTCGCTGCGTCCGCTGCCTGGAACTCCGATCTGGGCCACGGTCGGCAGCGACGAGCTCGGCGCCTTCCTCGGCCAGCAGGCCGACCTCGTCGCCAACTGGCGGCGGGCAGGGGCGAAGGTCACGACAGTGCCGGCGGCCGGCCTCAACCATTTCACGATCGTCGAAAAGGTCGCCGATTTCCGGCATCCGATCGGAAGAGCCGCTCTCGCCATGATCGAGCGCCGCTGAAAGCCTAAAGCTGTACCAAATCGGCAACACACTCGACGATTCATGCCGACTACGTTTGTGCACCTCGTTTTCCCGATGCGAATCGCCGACTCTGGAACGCGGTTTGCTGCGGTACCCCGAAACTTGGCCAAACGAGGGTTAAAATGCTTCAAGTGTCTAGAATTGCGACGTGTTTCGGTGCAATTGCCGCGCTTTTCGGCATCGCGGCCGCCAGCGCTCCCGCGCAAGCACAGATCGAAACGCCGGTCGGCACGTTCGCGCCGACGGTGGCCGTGACCAGCAACTACATCTTCCGCGGCCTTTCCCAGTCGCGCAAGAAGCCGGCGATCCAGGCGGGCCTCGAATACACCTACGAGGTCGGCGCCTTCACGCCATATCTCGGCATGTTCGCCTCGACGACGAAGTTCCCCTCGAACAACTCGCCGGCCGGTTCGACGGATATCCGCCAACCGCGCGAGTTCGACCTCTATGGCGGTGTCCGTTACAAGACCCCGCTCGACGGCATGACCGTCGATTTCGGCTTCATCAGCTACATGTATCCGGGCAACACGGCCGACCAGAACAAGTCGGGCGGCCCGAACACGTACGGCAATCCGCAGTGGAACGAGTTCTACGGCAAGTTCGCCTATGATTTCGGTCTCGCGACGGCGGTCGGCTCGGCTTATTACGCCAACGACTTCTCCTACGGCGCCGGCAAGGCCTGGTACTACGAAGGCGGCTTCGACGTGCCGCTGCCATTCTCGCTCCTCGGTTCAGCCCGCCTCGGCCGCCAGAACATCGACGTGAATGCGACCTGGGGCACGCCGGACTACACGACATGGAACGTCGGCCTGTCGCGCGATATGGAATGGCCGATCGCGTTTACGGCATCGCTGGTGTATTCGGATACCAACATCAAGAAGGGCGCCTCGCTCGGTACCGACAAGGTCGCCGGCGGCACAGGCGCGCTGCAGCCTGACACGTACGAACAGACCAAGGGTCAGGTTTCGTTCACGCTGACCAAGAAGTTCTGATTTCGGGATTTTCTGAAGATGGGCCGCCGGAAATTTTCCGGCGGCCCATTTTGTTTTTGAAAGGCGAGTTGGTAAACTCGCGCCGCGATGAGCGGGATTCGTGTCCTAATTCTGGCTGATACGGCCTTGGGTCCGGCAATGGGCGACGCGCTGCGGAGCCATGGATTCGGCGTCGAGGCCACTTCGGCGGTCGATGCGGCCTTGGCGCTGGCCAGCGGCATCGGCTTCGATGTCGCCGTCGTCGACCGCTCGATCCTCGGAAAACGCGCCACGGCGGTCATTGCCCGGCTCCGCAGGGTCCTCGAGGCACCCTTGTGCCTGCTCGTCGCGGGCCGGTCGGCCGGGCGGCTGGCCGCCGACGCGGTCGTCGAAAAGCCCGTCCGCGTCCCCGTTCTGGCGGGAATCGTACGTGAACTCACCGGAAACGCGGGAAACGTGCGAATCGGCAGCTTCGTGTTCCGACCCGCGACGCGCGCCCTGCACGATCCGGCGAAGAAAAAGGAAGTCCGCCTGACGGAGACCGAAACGGCCCTGCTCGGCAGCCTGCACAAGGCGGCGGGTCGGCCGATTTCGCGCGAAGACTTGCTCCGCGCCGTCTGGGGCTATAATTCGGAGGTATCGACCCGCACGCTGGAGACGCATGTCTACCGCCTGCGCCAGAAGATCGAGCGCGATCCGGCCCGCGCACGTCTGTTGCTGACGGTGCCGGGGGGGTATCGCTTGGTGCCGCGCGGAAAGGATCAGCTCCGGTGACGTCGCAACGCCTGTCGGTGACCTTCTGGGGCGTACGCGGCTCGATCCCGTGTCCCGGCCCCACGACCGTGCGTTACGGCGGCAACACGCCGTGCCTGGAAGTGCGCGCGGCCGACCGGCTGATGATCTTCGACGCCGGAACGGGACTGCTGCCGCTGGGCCGCGCGCTCGCCGCACCCGGCACGCCGATCGAGGCGGACTGGTACTTCACGCACACGCATTTCGACCATATCCAGGGCATTCCGTTCTTCAGCCCGTTCTACGACAAGAACAACCGCTTCCGTCTGTGGGCGGGACACCTCGCGCCCGAGATGAATCTCAAGGACGTCCTGTCGAACATGATGCAGGCACCCTTGTTCCCGATCCCGATCGAGATCTTCGGCGCCGATGTCTCGTATACCGACTTCGCGCTCGGCAAGACGCTGAACCCGGCGCCGGGCGTCACGATCCGCACGGCCGCCCTCAACCATCCCAACCGCGCGACGGGCTATCGCGTCGAGGTCGCCGGCAAGTCGCTGTGCTACGTCACCGACACCGAGCACGTGCCGGGCAAGCCCGATGCGAACATTCTCGGCCTGATCAAGGATGCCGATCTCGTCATCTACGACAGCACCTATACCGACGCCGAATTCTCCGGCCATGTCGGCTGGGGGCATTCGACGTGGCAGGAAGGCGTGCGTCTCGTCACGCAGGCCGGCGCCAAGCGCCTGGTGATCTTCCACCACGATCCTTCGCACGACGATCAGTTCATGGACAGGATCGCCGCGGAAGCCGCCGCGATGCGGCCCGGAACCATCGTCGCGCGCGAAGGCGAGACGATTTCCCTCTAAGGCTGGCTCGCTCTAGCGGTTACTTGTAAGGGTCGGCCGCGTCGCGCAGCCCGTCGCCGAGGAAGTTGAACGCCAGCACGGTCGCGATGACCGGCAGCACCGGCAGCAGCAGCCACGGATAGAGCGCCACGACGTTGATGTTCTGCGCCTCGGTCAGCAGCACGCCCCACGACGTGATCGGCGGACGCAGGCCGAGGCCGAGGAACGACAGCGCCGTCTCGCCCAGGATCATCGTCGGGATCGCCAGCGTCGCCGAGGCGATCAGGTGGCTCATGAAGCTCGGAATCAGGTGGCGGAAGATGATGCGGCGCGGACTGGCGCCCATCAGGTTCGCGGCCGTGCAGAAATCCTCTTCGCGCAGGCTGAGCAGCTTCGAGCGCACGGCCCGGCCCAGCCCCGTCCAGCCGATCAGCCCGAGGATCAGCGTGATGCCGAAATAGATGTAGATCGGGCTCCACGAGACGGGCAGGGAGGCCGACAGCGCCATCCACAGCGGCAGCTCGGGGAACGAGCGGATGATCTCGATGATGCGCTGGATCGTCATATCGACCCAGCCGCCGTAATAGCCGGCCATGCCGCCGAGCACGATGCCCAGCACGAATTTGATCGTCACGCCGATCAGCCCGATCGTCAGCGATATGCGCGTGCCATAGGCAAGCCGGCTGAACATGTCGCGGCCCAGCCGGTCGGTGCCGAGCAGGAACAGCGTGCCGCCTTCGGCCGGGCAGATCAGGTGCAGGCTACCCGGCACGAGCCCCATCCACTCGTAGGTCTCGCCGTAGCAAAGGAAGCGGATCGGCTGGACCTTGTCGGTGTTCGGCGCGTAGTTGCGCTTGAGCGTGTCCATGTCGAGCGAATAGTCGAAGCCGTAGACGAACGGCCCGACGAACTTCCCCTCGTGCCACAGATGCACGGATTGCGGCGGCGCGTAGATGAAATCGGTATTGCGCGAGCCGAGCGCGTAGGGCGCGATCATCTCGCTCAGGAAGATCGAAACGTACATGCAGATCAGGAACAGGCCCGACCAGACCGCGAGCTTGTGGCGCTTGAGCTTCCACCACATCAGCCGCCATTGCGTGGCCATGTAGTAGCTCTCGAGCGCCGGATCCGTCTTCTCGCCGTCGTAGGCGTTGAAGGGTTCGCGGCGCACATAGTGCGCGAGCCTGTCGCCGCTGGCGGGCAGGTCGGTCATTTCGTCGCTCCCCCGTGCAGGCGGATTCGGGGGTCGAGGGCGGCAAGCGCCAGATCCGACAGGAACACGCCCACGACGATCAGCACGGCTTCGATCATCAGGAACGAGCCGGCCAGATACATGTCCTGGCTGCGAAGTGCCGACAGCAGCATCGGCCCGTTGGTCGGCAGCGACATGACGACCGACACGATGGCCGCACCCGAGATCATGTGTGGCAGCAGATCGCCGATGTCGGAGATGAAAGGGTTGAGCGACATGCGCAGCGGATATTTGAGCAGCACCTTGCGCGGCGGCAGGCCCTTTGCGCGTGCGGTGACGACATACTGCTTCTGCAATTCGTCGAGCAGGTTGGCGCGCAGGCGACGGATCATCGCGGCAGTACCCGACGTGCCGATGACGATGACAGGTATCCACAGATGCTCGAGCACGGAAAGGAACTTGCCCCAGGTGAGCGGCTGGTCGATGTATTCGGGATCCATCAAGCCGCCGATCGACGTGCCGAACCAGGCGTTTGCCAGATAGAGCATGACGAGCGCCAGCAGGAACGACGGCGTGGCGAGGCCGAGGAAGCCCAGCAAGGTGAGCCCGTAATCGCCCCACGAATACTGGTGCGTGGCCGAGTAGATGCCGATCGGGAAGGCGACCGCGTAGGTGAAGATCACCGTCACGAACGCCACGAGAAACGACAGCAGCAGCCGGTCGCCGATCACGTGCGAGACCGGCAGGTTATATTCGAACGACCAGCCGAGATCGCCGTGCAAGAGGCCGAACAGCCAGTGGAAATACTGTTCGACCGGCGTGCGGTCGAGACCGTATTGCTGACGCAGGAACTCGATGCGTTCGAGGTTCGCACCCTCGCCCTGCGACTGCAGTTCGGCGATCAGCGTCGACAGGTAGTCGCCCGGCGGAAGCTGGATGATCGTGAACACGATGGCGCTGATGGCGAGCAGCGTTGGCACCATGACGAGGACGCGGCGGACGAGATAGGCGAACATTCTTTTTACCGCTCTCCGGCTTCGCGTCAGTTCTGCGGGGCCGCGGCGGTGCGCGGCGGCTGCTTCTCGTCGAACCAGAACGTGTCCATGTTGTGGATTCCGAAGAAGGCCCCCGGATCCCAGTTCCACACGCCCTGGCGGGGCACGTTGCGCAGTTTGTTCGAGATCACGACCGGCTGGCGCACGTTCGCCACGACGCCAATCGTGAACACGTTCTCGGCATGGATCGCCAGCATCTTGCGCCAGATTGCGGCGCGTTCGTCGGCGCTGCCGCTGGTCCGCCACGCGTCGTTGAGTTCCATCAGCGCCTTGCCCGGTGCCATGTCGACTGCTTCGCCCGCTGTGCCGTTCGTTTCGTAGAATTGGCCCCATTTCGGCCATTGCAGCCCGTTCTGAAGGACGGGGGCGAGTTCCTCGGGCGAGAAATCGGGCGTGGCGAGCGCGTTTTCGAGACCGAACCACACGCTCATCTTGGTCTCGCCCGCGAAGATGCGGTTGCGGAAGATCTCGCGCTGCTGGGGGCGCGAGAACAGTTTCACGCCGGCCTGCATCCAGGAATCGTGGATGAGCTCGAGCACGTCCACCTGCTCGCTGTCCTCGCCGGCCGTCTCGACGACGATTTCCAGAGGCCGGCCGTCGGGCAGCAGGCGCACGCCGCGCCCGTCGCGTTTCGTGAGGCCCAGCTCGTCAAGCAGCCTGTTGGCTTCCTTGACGTCGAAGCGGTGCCAGGCGTTGCGGTAGCCCGCCTCGTAGAGTGGGCTGCCGGGCAGCAACGTGTTCGCCCCTTCGACCGCAAGGCCGAAATAGACGACCTGGTTCACTTCCTTGCGGTTGATCGCCAGCGAAAGCGCGCGGCGGAAGCGCACGTCGCGCATCAGCTCGCGCCAGACCGGATCGTTGACGTTGAGGTTGGGATAGAGCGCGATATGCGCGCCCTTGGCCGTATCCCACAGCACGGTCTCGAAGTCGTTGCGCTTGCCGGCCTGGCGCAGGAACGTGTAGTTCGCGAAGGAAAGGCCGCGCGCCTGCAGGTCGGCCTCGCCCGAGCCGGTCTTGGCCGACAGGATCTTGCCGTCGGCGACGTTCATGATCACGCGGTCGATATAGGGAAGCTGGCGTCCTTCCGCGTCGACGCGGTGGTAATAGGGATTGCGTTCGAACACGAAACGCTCCGACGGCGCCTTGGTGCGTACGATCCACGGATCGAGCATGGGCAGGTCGGGGTTGTCGTTGCGGTTGAGGTTGTCGAGGCGGTTGTGGAGCTGCGCCCAGTTGCGCGCGTTTGCCGCGCGCGCCGCGCGCGTCAGCGCGTCGCGCTCGGCGTAGCGAGCGTGGAATTTCTTGAGATAGTGCGCCGGGCGGTAGAGCACGAGCGGGACCGGGCCCGCGAGTGCTGAAAGGAAGCCCGGATTGGGCGCGGCCCACGCATAGCGCACCGTACGCGCGTCGATATAGGTGACCTGCGGCGGCTTGCCGTCGACCAGCAGTGACTTGACCGGGCCGCCGGGCGACAGCTCCTTGTTGTTCGCGACGTCTTCCCAGAAGTAGCGGAAATCCTCGGTCGTGAACGGCCGCCCGTCGGACCAGCGGTGCCCGGCGCGCAAGTGCATCGTGAAGACGCGGTCGCCCTCGATCTCGATCGATTCGAGGATATCGGGCTTGAGCTTCAGGTCGGCATCGAAGCCCACGAGCCGCGCGTAGCTGAAGACCGACATCATCCGCACGTCCTGCGCGCGGCCGGCGAGCATGCGCAGCTCCCCGCCATGCCGGCCCGGCGTCCAGTCGGCACGCTTGGGCGCCACGACCAGCGGCACGGCCGGCAGGCGCTTCTCGACGCTCGGAAAGCGGCCGGCGGCGACGTCGGCGGCCAGCCACGGCGTCTCCTGGTAGCTCGCCGCGGATGCAGCGCTGCTCGCGCAGGCGAGCAGCAGGGCGGCAAGAAGGCGGACGGGCGCGATCATGCGATCTCCCTCGGTCTTGCGAAGGCGCGTAGCGCCGACGGCGCGGTGCCGATGGCCGCGCGCACATAGTGTCCCTGCCCGAGATCGATGAAGCCGACATCGGCGGTCTCGTCGATCGTGAAGGGGGCGGGCCAGGCGCGCGGCTGCGAGGCGCGCCCTTCCATGAGCGCGGTCAGGTCGAGCGGGCGCGCGATGTCGGGTTCAGGCACGGCCGCGAGCAGGGCCTGCGTGTAGGGATGGATGGGGGCCTTGAACAGCGCCTCGCGCGGGGCGACCTCGACAAGGCGGCCCGCGCACATGACGGCGATGCGATCGGCCATGTAGTCGACGACCGCGAGATTGTGGCTGACGAACACATAGGTGAGGCCGAGCGCCTTTTTGAGATCCTTGAGCAGGTTCAGCACCTGCGCCTGGATCGAAACGTCGAGCGCAGAGACTGGCTCGTCGAGCAGCAGCAGTTCGGGCCCCAGCGCCAGCGCGCGCGCGATGCCGATGCGCTGGCGCTGGCCGCCGGAGAAGGAATGGGGGTAGCGGTTGAGCGCGCGGTCGTCGAGACCCACGACGCGCATCAGTTCGCTCACCGTCGCGCGCCGCGTGGCGGCGTCGCCGATCTCGTGGATGACCAGCGGTTCCGACACGATGTCGAACACCGTCATGCGTGGATTGAGCGAGCCGAACGGGTCCTGGAAAACGAACTGCACCTGCCGGCGATACTCGAACAGGTCGCTGCCTTCCAGCGTGTGCACGTCGCGCCCTTCGAATACCACCTTGCCCGTATCCGGCGTCAGCGCGCGCATCACCATCTTCGAGACAGTCGTCTTGCCGCAGCCCGATTCGCCCACGAGGCCGAGGCATTCGCCGCGGAACACGTCGAAGCTGATGTCGTCCACTGCCAGAACCGACTGCGGCTTGCCGGCACCCAGGAAACCCGATTTGCGGATCGCGTAGGTCTTGCGCAGGTTGCGCACCGACAGGACGGGCGCCCGCCGGTCGATGCCGCCCGGTGCGGGCCCCTTGTTGGCCACGCGCGCGTTGGCCTCGCCCGTGCCCCTGCGCATCATGTTGCCGAGATCGGTCTTGATCTCGCGCAGCGGCACCAGCTTCTCGCCCGGCTTCATGTCGAAGCGGGGAACTGCGTGCAGCAGGGCCTTGAGGTAGGGATGCTCGGGCTTGCGGAAAATGTCCTCGCGCGTGCCCGATTCCATGACGCGGCCGCGATACATGACGACGACCTCGTCGGCCATGTTGGCGACGACACCCAGATCGTGCGTGATCAGCAGGATCGCCATGCCGAGTTCGCCCTGCAGGTCCTTCAGCAGTTTCAGGATCTGCGCCTGGATCGTCACGTCGAGCGCCGTGGTCGGCTCGTCGGCGATCAGCAGGGCCGGGCGGCAGACCAGCGCCATCGCGATCATCGCGCGCTGGCGCAGGCCCCCCGACAGCTCGAACGGATAGGTCTGCAGCGCCTTCTTGGGATCGGGGAAGCCCACGCGGCGCAGCATGTCCTCGGCGAGTTCCAGCGCGAGCAGGGGATCGCGCGACTGGTGCAGGCGCACGGCTTCCGAAATCTGGTCGCCCACCGTGTGCAGCGGCGACAGCGAGGTCATCGGCTCCTGGAAGATGATCGAGATGCGCCCGCCGCGTAAACGGCGGAACTCCGCGCCGTCCGGGTCCAGCTTGGCGAGGTCAATCACGTTGCCCTGGTCGCGGAACAGCATCGAGCCGCGACTGATGCGCCCCACTTTGGGCAGGATGCCGAGCGCCGACTGGCTGATGACCGTCTTGCCCGAACCTGATTCGCCGACGATGGCAACGGTGCTGCCCGGCCGGACCCGGAAATCGACGCCATCCACCGCCTTCACGTGCGTGTTGTGGACGCGGAAATCGATCGCCAGATCGCGGACCTCGAGCAGGTTCATGCCAGGTCCTCGGGCACGCGGATGCCGAGTGCGGTGAGATTCGCGCGAGTCGGCGCATCAAGCGAAATGCCGTTGGCGACGGCGGCCTCGACACAGCGCGCGGCGAAGGCGGGAAAATTCTCCGCGCCCGAATCCGCACGGACCGTCGTTCCGGTTCCCCGTAGCGTCAACTGCATCCAGCCCCCCGTGCGGTCGCGGCTCGTCGCATAGAATGCGAGCTTCATCGATGCCACGCCCGTCCACGGCAGACTAGCCCGCCCCGATCCCGAAATCGAGAGACCCGTGTCGTCCCAGTCGATCGTCGTCCGGCCGCGAGTCCAGGTGCGGAACGCGAAGACGGCGAACAGGGCGGCAAGCGGCAGCAGCAGCCAGTGCGCGTAGCTCCACTGGCCGATCGCGACGGCCGGAAACAGCGTGAAGGCGAGCCCGATCGCCGCCCGCGCGTAGTCGCCGTAGACCGCGCGTGCTGGGTACGTGAGGCGGTTCATGCGCGCGCCGGGAACATGTCGCGGGGATCGCACGCGCGGGCTGCCGGATGCGCCTTGAGCCGTGCCAGAAGCTTGCCGAGGAAGGCCCACGCCGCCTCGTCGTGCGCCAGATGATGGCTCAGCACGCCGGTCGGCTCGTCCGCATCGCACTTGCCGGCAAGCCGGTCGCGCAGATGCGCCACGAACAGCCCCAGCGAGATGCCTTCGCCCGCGAAAGCGCGCGTGTTCCAGTCCATGAAATCGGCGTGGGTGTTCGTCTGCGCGATTCCGGGCGGCACGTTCCGGCGCCCGGCATAGGTCGAAAGGCCGGCAAGCCCGGCGCCGCGCAGGCCAGCCGCGACGGCGGGGGCGATGCGGTTGTGCGGCGGGACGAGCATCGGCAGGGCATCGGGAAACAGCCGCGTCAGCGCCATCCAGCCGCGCGCCAGTTCGCCCAGCACATAGGCCGTGGGGCGATGCGCGCCGAGCTCGGCCTTGGATTCGCCAAGCGGCGCGTGGTTCCAGTGGTTCCAGCCGTGCTGGCACACGCGCGCGGCTTTCTCGCCTGCGAGCCGCTCCGCGAGTGAGGCTTGCGCGCGCGCCGGGATCACGGCGATCGCGATGGGCACGTCGGGCGCGAGGGCGAGCAGGCGGTCGAGAGCGGGCGACGGCACGGTCGCATCGTCGTCGCGCCACCACCAGGTCGCGGGTTTTCCGGCGGCGGCAAATGCGTCGAGCGCGCGGTCGAGATCGGCCCAGTCGGCCGGGGGCGGGGTTACAGCCATCGTGCGACGAGTTTGGCCGTTTGCACCGCTCCATCGCAAGAGATCCGGTGCGCCGGCGGGACGGGGGCCGAATCGATCGCGGCGGCGAGAAGCTCGGGCGTCAGCGCATCCTCGAACGCGACCGTCGACCAGCCGTGCCGGACAAAGGCTTCGGCCCGGATCGTCTGCTCGCGTTCCTTGCCTTGCGCGAAGGGAACGAGCACCGAACGGCAGCGCGCGCGCAGCAGGTCGACGCAGGTGTTGTAGCCGGCCTGGCTCACCGAAACGCGCGCGTGGGCGAGCAGGTCGGGGAAATCGGGTGCATTGGGCTCGACGACGACATGCGGATTGGCGATGCCAGTTGCGTCGCGCCCGTCGCCGGTGCGGATACGCCAGCGCTCGCCCGCATGCGCGCGCGTCGCGGCAAGCGCGCGGGCCGCTTCGAGAAGGCGTGCCCCGGCCGCCCCGCCGCCGACCGACACGACAATCTCGTCTCGGGCCGTCGTCGGTACGCCCGGATCGCCGGGAACATAGCCCGTGTACTGGAGCCGCTCGCCCAGCGTGGCGCATTCCGGCCAGCTCTCGGGCAACGCCAGCAGGGTCGGATCGGCATGCACGAGCACGGCGTCGAAAGCGCCAGCCGCGGCCACGCGAGCCGTCGCCTTGGGCGGATCGGGGCGCTGGAGCACGTCGCGCACCGAACACAGGCGCACGATGTTCCGTGCCCGCTCGACCAGCGGCTCCAACTCGAATCGCAGCATCGAGCGGCCGAACGGGTAGAGCTCGACGATCAGCATGTCGGGCCTGAAGGAATCGAACAGCTCGAGCGTGGCCGCGCGGCGGGCGTGCCGCCAGGATTCGTCGACGGGCCTTCCGGCATCGTCGACAAGCGTGGCGAAGCTTGCGTCGGTCGCACGCATCGCTGGCAATTGGACGAGCCGCGCCCGGCCCGCCCCGAGCCCGAGCGGCAGTCCGCCCGAGGCGAGAACGACCTCGTGGCCCGCGTTGGCGCAGGCCGCGGCGATGGCCGCCATGCGCCGCGCATGGCCGGTTCCCAGTAGGTGCTGGACGTGGATCAGGATCCGGCTCATCGACGTTTCAGCGCGAGGTTCAGGGCTTTGACGTGCGGCGTGCCGGCCGCGTCGAGCGCGAAGACGTGCAAGGCGTAGAGCTCGAGCTCGTCCGGCGGGTCGCCCGTCATGTCCCAGCCGCGCGCGGCGGCGTAGACGGTCCGGAACACGCCGCGATGCGTGACGCACAGCGTGTCGCGCCCGGTGGCTGCGATCTCGGCCAGCAGCGGCATCACCCGGGCCTGCACCATGCGCGGCGATTCCCCGCGTGGCGGCAGGAAGTCGAGCCCGCGGCTCTCGTTGTCGGCGAAGGCGTCGCCAAGTTCCTGGCGCAGCTGCGCGACCGTGCGCCCTTCATATTCACCCCAGTCCGTCTCGATGAGGCGCGCGTCGGGCTCGGCGGCGAGACCCAGCGTTTCGGCCGTCTGCCGGCAGCGCTGCAGCGGCGAGCACAGCACACGCCAATCGGCGAACTCGCGCGGCAGGCGGCGCGCCTTGAGGAAGTCGCGCGTGCGCGGCGTGATCTCGATGTCGGCGCGCCCCTGCAGGCGCTTGGCCGCGTTCCACGCGGTCGGGCCGTGGCGCATGAACGCGACATGCACGGTCATCGGCGGCACGCGGCGATAATGGCGTCGAGCCGGGCGGCGGCCCCGCGCAGCGCATGTGCCTGTCGGACTTTTTCCGTCGCCTGCTTTCCGAACAGCGCGCGCCGGTCGGCATCGTCGAGCAATGCGGCGACGGCGTCGGCGAATGCCGCGACATTCCCTTCGGGCGCGAGCAGCCCGCTCTCGCCATCCGCTACGATGGCGGCGACGCCGGGACTCGCCCCCGCGACGGCGGGCAGGCCGCTTGCCTGCGCCTCGAGGATCGCCATGCCATAGGCCTCCGAAATCGCCGGCCAGACGAACAGGTCGCAAGCCGCCAGCAGGCCCGGCAGCGAAGCCTCGTCGAGCTGGCCCGCGCGCACGACGCGCGATGCCAACGGGGCGAATGCCGCATCGACTTGCGCGCGCGCCGGCCCGTCGCCGACGAGGATCAGCTGCCAGCCGCGTTCGGCAATGCGGCCCAGGGCCTGCGCGAGAATTTCGTGCGAACGCATCTTGTCGCCGGGCCGTTGCATGGCGACGGCGATCAGCCACGGTTTCGCGATGTCGATCTTCAGGCGCCGCGCCCAGGCATCGCGATGCATGTCGCGGTTGCGCGCCGCGTCTTCATAGGGTCGCGCGTCGAGGAATGGCGGCAGGATCGTGCGGTGCGTTTCAGGGCGCAACGCCTCTTCGAGTGCAGGCGTGTCGCCCGGATTGAGCGACACGACCGCGTGCGCCGCCGCGAGTGCGGCCAGCGTGGCGCGATGGCCCGCATCCCACGGACCGCCCGCGCGCTTCATCGCGAGAGAGGCTTCCACGACGACATAAGGAATGCCGAGCGCGCGCGCCACCGCGGGGCCCAGATGGTCGGGTGCCTTGTAGTAGACATGATATGTGAGCCAGAGCTGCGGGCGTTCGCTCGGTGCCGCCGCCTGCCAGCGCCGGACGAGGCGCGCGGCGAGCCAGCCGCCGATCCGCGCCAGCCGCGCCTGCCGGCGGGCGTCGCCGCTGCCGTCGCGGCTGCGGAAGCGCGATGGCCATTCGATATGGTGCCCGGAATGGGTCAGCGCACCGTCGAGCAACCGCGCCACGCGCCGGTCGCCGGAGGGCACCGGATGGTCGGGCGGCTTCAGCGGGGCGTAGGCGGCGATACGCATGCGTCGAGCAAGTCGTACAGCGTCTCCAATCCCCGCGCGAAGGGAAAGTCGCTGCGCACGCGCGTGTCGGCGGCCGTGCCCAATGCAGCGCGCCGCGCCGGATCGGCGATCAGGGCGGCGAGCGCTTCGGCCAGCGCCGGCACATCGCCCGGCGGTACAAGTACACCGCTTTGCGGCCCGACGAGTTCCGGGATCGCCGCCACGTCGGTCGCGACGAGGGCGAGTCCCTGGCTCGCCGCTTCCATCAGCACGTTGGGCAGGCCGTCGCGGTCGCCGTCGGCGGCGATTCGGCTGGCCAGCACGAACAGGTCGCCGGCACGCAGTGTGGCCAATACGTCGGCATGGTCGCGCGCGCCGCGCCATTCGATGCGCTCGGCGATGCCGGCCGCCTGCGCCTGCGCCTGCAACTGAGCCTTCAGAGGCCCGCCGCCGACATGCACGAAGCGCCAGGCGCGCGCGGTCCCCATGCGCGCAAGCGCCGCGATCAGGTCGTCATAGCCTTTCTTGGCGACGAGCCTTCCGACCGAGACGATCGTCACAGGGTCGTTCGCGTCGTTGCCGTCGCGCGGCGGCCGCGATGGCGCTGCCGGCCAGCGCGCGAAATCGAGCCCGTGATAGACGAGACGCACCTTGCCGGGCCCGAGCGTCTCGAGATGATCGCGCCCGGCCTTCGTGCAGGTCGTGCACCATTTCATGTCGGCGAGCTTCTCGCGTTTTTCCCAGTCGGGCGTGGTCCAGATGTCCTTGGCGTGCGCCGAAGCCGACCAGCCGAGCCCGCGCATCGTCGCGGCATAGCGCGCGACCGATCCGGGCGTATGGATGAAGTGGGCGTAGAGATGCGCCGTTTCCGGCCCCATCTCGGCCGCAAGCACGCAAGCCTGGCCGAAACGCCGGCCGCGGTTGGGCGTGGGGTCGCGCGGCCAGTCGCGAAGGAACGTGGCGAAAGCGGCTGCGTAGCCGGGCAGCCGGCGCGCGCGCCACCAGCCCGCAAGCACGCGCATCGGCTCGCGCCACAGATACTCGGGCAGGTAATTGACCTTCGCTCTCAGCGCGCCATGCAGCGCATGCCGGCGCGTGTCGGTGGGATGGCGCAGCGACCAGAGTTCGAGCTCGATGCCCTTTTCCTCGAGCCCGACGAGTTCCTGGGCGATGAACGTTTCGGAAAGACGGGGCCAGCCTTTGACGATTGCGGCAAGGCGGGTCAAGCTTGGGCCTCCCGATTCGCGCCCCGGACGAACGGCTTCAGGCAGCACCCATCAGGCCCGCCGACAGCACGCTGTCGGACAGCACCGGATAGCGCTTCGATTCGAAGAGTTGATAGTGCCACCATTCGCGCGTGTAGAAATCCCATCCGGCCGCCGACATCAGCCCGAGCAGCATGTGCCGGTTGCGCTGCGCCTCGCGGCTGACCTCGAGGCTGCCGTGATAGGACAGTGGCGTGAAGGCGTCGAACTCGGTCCCCATTTCGATCTCTGCGCCGCTGATCGAGTCGACCAGCGTGAGATCGACCGCGACGCCTCGCGAATGCGGCGAGCCGCGCCGCGGGTCGGCGATGAAATCGGGATCGGGGTTGAAGTCCCAAAGTTTCCATTGCGCTTCCGATGGGCGGAACGCGTCGAAGATCTTCAGGCGCAGGCCGAGAGCGGCCGCCTGTTCGATGGCGCGGCCAAGATGGCGCGCGGCATCCGCGTGCAGGAAGGCTTCGGCGCGCGCATAGACCGGCTTGCCGGTGAAGTTCGCCGGCGTCGCATAGCGCAGGTCGATCGTCACGTCGTACTGGGGCGGGGCGATGGCAGTCAGCGTCATTCGGCCTGTTTAGCATGAAAATTCTCGCCTTCGACACCGCCTTTGCCGCCGTTTCGGCCTGCGTGACGCAAAACGGCGCCGTGCTCGCGGCGCGGCGGGTCGAGCTTGCGCGCGGCCATGCCGAGATCCTGCTGCCGATGATCGGCGAGGTTCTCGCCGAGGCGGGCCTCGCCGCGCAGGACATGGCGCGCATTGCCACGACGCTGGGCCCTGGCCATTTCACGGGCCTGCGTGCGGGCCTTGCGGCGGCGCAGGGGCTGGGCCTCGCGACCGGCGCCGCCCTCGTCGGGCTCACGAGCTTTGCGGTGCTGGAGGCGGATCTCGAACCGCCGCAGCCGGGCGAGCGGCGCGTGATCGCGTTCGATTCCAAACGCGCGGAAGCGTTCGTGGCACTCGACGACGAACCGCCTTTCGCGGCATTGCCTGAAGGTTTCGCGCCGGCCGGCGAGCGCTTTCTCGTCGCAGGCGACCGTGCGGCCGAATTCGCCGCCGCTCTCGAAAAAGCCGGCAAGGCGGCACGCGTGGCGAAAGGGCCGATGCTGCCCGATGCGCGCGCGCTCGCACGCCTTGCCGCGACGGCCGAACCCAGCGCGCGATTGCTGCCGCTCTATATCCACCCGCCTGCGATCACGACGCCAAAGCGGCCATGATCGAAATCCATCCGGTTGACCGTGCCTATGCCGAACTCCTGTCGGCCCTCCATCGCGAAACGTTCGCAGATGGCTGGTCGATCGATGCCATGCGCGAGGTCCTGCGCTCGCCCGGCGTGTTCGCGCTGCTCGCCTCGATCGGCGATGTGCCCGTCGGGTTCGCGCTCGGCCGGCTTGCGGCGGACGAGGCCGAACTCTTGACGATCGGGGTCCTGTCCGGATCACGCCGGCTCGGCATCGGACACGCGCTGATTGTCGCCATCGCCGCCTGCGTGCCGCGCGCGCGTGCGCTGTTCCTCGAGGTCGGCGAAGACAACCCTACGGCCCGCGCGCTTTATGCGGGGATGGGTTTTGTGGTGGTGGGCCGGCGGGCCGACTATTACCAGCGCGAAGGTGCGCGCCGCGTCGCGGCCCTGACAATGTCGGCAATACCTGCTAATATTGGAAAATAAAATTTTCCAACTGATTCCTCGATCTTGATACTTGCCCAGTAAATCCCATCTTCCTATACAGCCTGCGCGAGGCCGGGGTCAGGCCTCCTTTGCCCGGGAACATAAAAATGTCCGAATTGAAGTCATCAGATATCCTCGCATTGACCGCGAATATTGTCGCGGCCCATGTGTCGAAGAATTCGCTATCGACCGAAGACCTGCCCGGCCTGATCCGGCAGGTCTACCAGACGCTGTCGACGGTCGGCACCGTCACGACGCCGGTCGAGCGGCCGCAGCCGGCCATCCCGGTCAAGCGTTCGGTGACGAACGACTTCATCGTGTGCCTCGAAGACGGCAAGAAACTGAAGATGCTGAAGCGTCATCTCAAGGCGGCCTACAACATGTCGCCCGAACAGTATCGTGAACGCTGGGGGCTGCCGGCGGACTATCCGATGGTGGCACCCAACTACGCCAAGAAGCGCAGCCAGCTGGCCCGCGATCTCGGCCTTGGAACCAAGTCGAAGCGCAAGCGCGGAAACGACTGAGCCGCGGCGCGACCGGGGATGGCAATTCGGAACTGGCCCCGTCATCGCACCGCAATATAATAAGCGTACACCGTTCCATCGGTTCGCGGACCCGATTCGCATGTGGCGAAATCTTGTTCCGGTACCGGGAGGGCGGTCGACATGCCGGAGGGGTTAGGGAGCGTTATGTCGATGCCGCAGCGAATCGAACAGCTTTGCGTCGAAAAGGGCCTGAAGATGACCGGCCAGCGCCGGGTCATCGCGCGGGTGCTTTCCGAATCAACCGACCATCCGGATGTCGAGCAGGTCTATCGCCGCGCCGCTGCGATCGATCCGCGCATCTCCATCGCAACGGTCTACCGGACGGTCAAGCTGTTTGAGGAAGCCAACATCCTGGCCCGCCTCGATTTCGGCGACGGGCGCGCACGCTACGAAGAGGCGCCCGAAGAGCATCACGATCACCTGATCGACGTGAAGAGCGGCGTGGTGATCGAATTCCACAACGAAGAAATCGAACACCTCCAGCGCGAGGTGGCCCGCCGGCTCGGTTACGAGCTCGTCGGCCACCGCCTCGAGCTGTTCGGTGTTCCGCTGGGTGCACGCGAGTCCGATCCTCCAGATAAGAAGGAACGATCGCAATGACCGCACAGGCACTTCCCAAAACACAGGCCCAGGATCTCCTCGGCTTCGGCGATACGCTGCGTTCGGGCTCCCTCGAAGTGCGCCTCGCGCACGGGCAGGCGGACATCGAGGCGGCGCAGGCGCTGCGCTATCGCGTGTTCGTCGACGAGCTCGGCGCGCGTCCCTCGGAATCCGCGCGCGCAACGCGCCGCGACGCCGACAAGTTCGACGGATATTGCGACCATCTCCTGGTCATCGACCACGCCAAGGGCGAAGGGCCGGATTCGATCGTGGGCACCTACCGCCTGCTGCGCCGATCGGTCGCCGAAAAGCACGACGGATTCTATACCGCGACGGAATTCGACATTTCGGCCCTGCTCGCGATGAAGGGCGAACTGCTCGAGCTTGGCCGCAGCTGCGTCGACGCGCAGCACCGCAACCGGCCGACCATGCAGCTGCTGTGGAAGGGCATCGCGGCCTACGTCTTCGCGCACGACATCAAGCTGATGTTCGGCTGCGCGAGTCTGCCGGGAACCGATCCGGCAGCGCATGCGGCGGCACTCTCCTACCTGCACCACAATCATCTGGCGCCCGAAAGCATCCGCGCGCGCGCACTGGCGCAGCATTACGTCGCGATGGACCTGCTGCCGGCCGGCGCCGCCGGGCACGAAGACGCGATGGCGGCGTTCGACGCGCGCACCGTGATCGCGGCGCTGCCGCCGCTGATCAAGGGGTATCTGCGTCTCGGCGGCTTCGTCGGCGACGGCGCGGTTGTCGATCGCGAGTTCAACACGGTCGATGTCTGCATCCTCGTGGTGACCGATGCGGTGACCGACAAGTACTTCAAGCATTACAGCCGCCAGGTCGGCGGCCCGACCGCGGACTGAACGTTGGGCGACATCGGGTCGAGCGCATTGGCCTTCTTCCGGGCCTGCCTGTACGTCACGCTGACGCTGCCGCTGATGCCGGTGCAGGCGCTGTTCGTGGCGCTCGATCTGCGGGCCGCCCGCGCGCTGCCGCGCTGGTACCATGCGCGCTGCGCGCGGCTGTTCGGGCTCGACATCCGCGTGACGGGCGCGCCCGTGCCCGAGTCACCCACGCTGATCATCGCCAATCACGTCAGCTATCTCGACATCGTTGTGTTCTCGTCGCTTGCAGAGATGAGCTTCGTGGCAAAGCGCGAGGTTGCCGCATGGCCGTTTTTCGGATGGCTCGCGCGCCTTCAGCGCACCGTTTTCGTCGAACGGCGTCCGCGCGCGGTCGGCAAGGAAGCCGACGCGCTCCAGCGCCGCCTTGCCGGGGGCGAGAACGTCGTGCTGTTCGCGGAAGGCACGACCGGCGACGGTAACCGGGCCGGTCGGTTCAAAAGCGCGCTTTTCGCCGCCGCCGAACCGGTCGAAGGCGGCCCGTCCGTGGCGGTGCAGCCGGTGACGATCGCCTATACGCGGCTCGACGGCATGCCACTGTGCCGGGCCTTGCGCCCGGCCATCGCCTGGTATGGCGACATGGAGCTGCTGCCGCATCTGTGGGCCGTGATCGGCCTCGGGCGGATCGGCGTGGAAGTCATCTTCCATGCGCCCACTTCGCTGGCGCAGGCCGGTTCGCGCAAGCATCTGGCACAGCACTGCGAACAGGTGATCGCCGATTCGCTGGCCGCGGCCAATGCCGGGCGGGATCTTGCGCCGGCCGCGGCGGCTTGAAGCGCGTGGGGCCGGGGTGATAGATTCGACCATGGGTCGCCGAACCGCGTGAAGAAGCTCCATATCAAGACATATGGCTGCCAGATGAACGTCTACGACTCCGCCCGGATGGCGGATGTCCTGGCGCCGCTGGGCTATGCGCCGGTCGATGCGCCCGAGGGCGCCGATCTCGTCATTCTCAATACCTGCCATATCCGCGAAAAGGCTTCGGAAAAGGTGTTTTCCGAGCTTGGCCGCCTGAAACCGCTCAAGGAGCGCGACGGCACGATGCTGGCGGTTGCCGGATGCGTCGCGCAGGCTGAAGGTGCCGAAATTCTCGCGCGCGCACCTTTCGTCGATGTCGTGCTCGGACCGCAGGCCTATCACCGCCTGCCGGAACTCGTGGCGCGCGCCGCGCGCGGCGCGGGGGCGGCGCTCGACACCGATTTTCCGGTCGACGTGAAGTTCGACCACCTGCCGGCGCCGTCCGCCAATCAGGGGCCGTCGGCGTTCCTCACGGTGCAGGAAGGCTGCGACAAGTTCTGCACGTTCTGCGTGGTGCCTTATACGCGCGGCGCCGAATATTCGCGCGATGCGGCGGCGATCGAGCGCGAGGCGCGTGTCCTCGTCGAGGGCGGGGCACGCGAGATCACGCTGCTCGGCCAGAACGTGAATGCATGGCATGGCGCCGAACGCGAAGGTCTCGGCACGCTCGTGCGCCAGCTCGCGCGCATCGACGGGCTCGCGCGCATCCGCTACACGACATCGCATCCGCGCGACATGTCGGACGATCTGGTGGCCGCACACGCCGAGGAATCCAAGCTGATGCCGTTCCTGCATCTGCCGGTGCAGTCGGGTTCGGACGCGATCCTCGATGCGATGAACCGCGGCCACACGGCGGACCGGTTCCTAGCCATCGTCGCCAAATTGCGCGCGGCGCGGCCCGACCTCGCGCTGTCGAGCGATTTCATCGTCGGCTTTCCGGGCGAGAGCGACGCGGATTTCGACAGGACGCTGGATCTCGTGCGCGAGGTGAAGTTCGCGCAGGCCTTCTCGTTCAAATATTCCCCACGCCCCGGCACGCCGGCCGCGCTGATCGAGCGGCAAGTTCCCGAAGACGTGAAGGATGTGCGCCTCGCTGCATTGCAGGCGCTGCTGAAGATCCAGCAGGACGAATTCAACGCCGCCACGGTCGGGCGCACGGTGCCCGTCCTCTACGAACGGACGGGGCGCAATCCCGGCCAGATCGTCGGCAAGACGCCATGGCTGCAGGCGGTGCATTCCCTCGCGCCGGCGGTTTTCGCCGGACGGGTTCTCGATACCAAGATCACGGCGCTCGCGCCCAATTCGCTGTCGGGCACGATCGTCGATTCGCAACTCGACGGCGGCGAAAGGCGGTCGGCTTGAGCGGTCCCATACTCCTGGCCTTCGATGACACCACGCTTCTCTCCCCGCTCTACGGCGAGCACGACAGGCATCTCGTGCGCATCGAGCAGCTGCTCGGCGTCAACATCACCTCGCGGGGAAACCAGGTCCGGATCCAGGGGCCGCATTCGGCGGCCGAGTCGGCGCGCGACGCGCTGACCGCGCTCTACGGGAAACTCCGCAAGGGGATGACGCTCGATCTCGGTGAGGTCGAGGCAGCCGTGCGCCTGTGCACGCCGACAAGCGGGGAGACCGGGCTTGATCTCTTCGGCGCCGAAGATCTCGCCATCACGACGCGCAAGCGGCGCGTGGCACCGCGCACGGCCAACCAGGGGGCCTACCTCAAGGCGCTCAAGCAGAACGAGCTCGTTTTCGGTATCGGCCCGGCCGGCACGGGCAAGACGTATCTCGCCGTCGCGATGGCGGTCGACGCGCTCACGTCGGGCAAGGTCGACCGCATCATCCTGTCGCGCCCGGCTGTCGAGGCGGGCGAACGGCTCGGCTTCCTGCCCGGCGACCTGCGCGAGAAGGTCGATCCCTATCTGCGTCCGCTCTACGACGCGCTCTACGACATGCTGCCGGGCGAGCAGGTGACCAAGCGGCTCGCCACCGGCGAGATCGAGATCGCGCCGCTCGCTTTCATGCGCGGTCGCACGCTTGCCAACGCCTTCGCGATTCTCGACGAGGCGCAGAACACCACGCCCATGCAGATGAAGATGTTTCTGACGCGCCTAGGCGAGGGCAGTCGCATGGTTGTCACGGGCGATCTGAGCCAGATCGACCTGCCGCCGGGAACGCGCTCGGGCCTTGCCGACGCGCTCGAGGCGCTCGACGGCGTGCGCGGGATCGGGCTCGTGCGCTTCGCCAGCGTGGACGTCGTGCGCCATCCGCTCGTCGCAAAGATCGTCGATGCCTACGACGCGCGCGACGGTGCCGGGACGGGCCCGCGCAAGTCATGAACGCGAACATCCGCATCGACATCCTCGATCCGCGATGGCGCCGGCGCCTGCCGAAAGCCGAAGCGTTGGTGCGCGCAGGTGCACGCGCGGCCCTCGAAGGGCGCGGCGACGCGGGCACGGTGACCTTCGCGCTCGGCGACGACGCGCTGCTGCGCCAGCTCAACCGGGATTTCCGCGGCCGCGACAAGGCGACGAACGTGCTCTCCTTCCCCGGCGGCGAAGCGGGCGCGCTCGGCGACGTGGCGCTCGCCTTCGAGACCTGCGCGCGCGAGGCGCGCGTCCAGCGCAAGGCACTCGGCGCCCATGTACGCCATCTCGTCGTGCACGGGACGCTGCATCTGCTGGGATTCGACCACGAGACCGACGAAGACGCCTTCGCCATGGAAGCGCGCGAGCGGCGCGTGCTGCGTCGGCTGGGCGTGGCCGATCCTTACCGCGTGCGCGGGGCCGCATGAACGACTCGGAATCGACATTCACCGACAAGCTGCGCGGCCGCCTGCGCGACATGCTGCGCCCGAAGGGGCGCGCGGCGGAAGAGCAGCTGCGCGACACGATCGAAGAGATCATCGAGGAAGGCGAGGCGCCCGCCGAACCGATGGGAGCGGCCGAACGCACGATCCTCGCCAACGTGCTGCGCCTGCGCGAGGTTTCCGCCGCCGACGTGATGGTGCCGCGCGCCGACATCGTCGCGATCGACCAGGAGATCGGGCTCGAGGCGCTCGTCGCGTTCCTCGTGCGCGAGGCGCACAGCCGCGTGCCGATCTATCGCGGCACGCTCGACGAAGTCCAGGGCTTCGTCCATGTGAAGGACGTGCTGCGCATCCAGCAGTCGGGCGTGCCGTTCCGGCTCGCCGACATCCTGCGCAAGGTGCTGTTCGTGGCGCCCTCGATGCGCGTTCTCGACCTGCTGCTCGAGATGCGCAAGAGCCGCACGCACCTCGCTCTCGTCGTCGACGAATACGGCGGCATCGACGGCCTCGTGACCATTGAGGACGTCGTCGAGGCCATCGTCGGCGACATCGAGGACGAGCACGATGTCGATGACCGTCCGCGCCTGCAGAAGCTTCCCGACGGCAGCTTCCAGATCGACGCGCGCGTGCCGATCGAGGAATTCGTCGCCCAGACCGGCATCTCGCTAGAGGACGCCGCGCGCGACGCCGATATCGACACGGTCGGCGGCGCGGTCGTTGCGCTGTCCGGCCGCGTGCCTGGGCGCGGCGAGATCGTCACGCATCCGGCGGGCTGCGAGTTCGAGGTGATCGACGCCGATCCGCGCCGGCTCAAGAAGCTGAAGGCACGTCGGGTCGATCCGCGCCGCTCGGCCGAAGACCCGTCCGGCTAGGCGCCCGCTTTCCATGTCCGAAACCGGATTTCCGGCGCACAGGATTGCCGCGTGGCCGTCGGCGTGGGCCGGTTTCCTGCGCGGAGCCACGGGCCGCCGCCGTGCGGCCGCGGCGTTCCTGCTCGGCGCGCTTGCCGCCCTCGCACTGCCACCGCTCCATATCCTGCCGCTGGCACTCGTCGGCTTTTCGGGACTCGTCTGGCTTGTCGAAGGGGCAGGCGCATCGGCGGTCCGGCCTGTCCGCGCGACTTTTCTCGTCGGCTGGTGGTTCGGATTCGGCCATTTCACGATCGGGCTCTACTGGATCGCGAACGCGCTGCTGATCGAATGGGAGCGCGTCGGCTGGATGATCCCTTTCGCCGTTTTCGGCATCTCGGCGCTGCTCGGCGTGTTCACGGGGTTGGCGACTCTGGGCGTGCATGTAAGCCGTTCGCGCGGAGTTTCCGGCATTTTCGCGCTCGCGGTCGCGTGGGCGCTGGGCGAGGTGTTGCGCGGCCACGTGCTGACCGGCTTTCCGTGGAATCTTCTCGCGACGGTCTGGGACGGAAATTTGCCGATGCTGCAGGGTGCCTCGATCTTCGGCGCTTACGGACTTTCGGCATTGACGGTACTCGCATGCGCGATGCCGGCCACCCTTGCCGACGGCCCGGGCGGACCTGCGCGCCTGCGCCCGACGCTTGCGATGTTGCTGCTCCTTGCGGGCGCCTGGGGCGTCGGCACGCTGCGGCTTGCGAATGCCGAAATGGGAATGGTCGAGGGCGTAAGGCTGCGTCTCGTGCAACCCAACGTGCCCCAGGCGCTCAAATGGGACCCCGAAGCGCGCGAGGCCAACCTGCGCCGGTCGATCGAGCTTTCGCGGTTGCCCGGATTTGAGACGCGCACGCATGTGATCTGGTCGGAGACGGCTACGGCCTTCCCGATCTGGGGCGAAATTGAGCCGCTCGCGCAGCGGCGCCAGCAGGTTGCCGCCGCCGTGCCGCCGGGCGGCGTGCTGGTCACGGGCGCGCCGCGCTTCGCGCGCGAGGCGGACGGCACGGTGCGCGTCTGGAACTCGCTGCATGCGCTGGATGGCGACGGCTCGATCCTGGCGACCTTCGACAAGTTCCATCTCGTGCCGTTCGGCGAGTACGTGCCGCTGCGCGCCATCCTGCCGATTGACCGGGTCGTGCCGGGCGGCATGGATTTCAGCGCCGGGCCCGGTCCGCAGCTCCTCGCAATCCGTGGTCTGCCGCTTGCAAGTCCGCTGATCTGCTACGAGGTCATCTTTCCGGATCAGGCGGTACCGGCGAGTCGGCCCGAAATGCTGTTGAATCTCACTAACGATTCGTGGTTCGGCCATTCGGCCGGTCCTTACCAGCATTTTGCCGCCGCCCGGCTGCGCGCGGTAGAGCAGGGATTGCCGCTTGTCCGATCGGCTGGCGGCGGAATCTCCGGGATCATCGATGCCCATGGCCGGACGCGCGCGCTCCTCGGTCTCGGGACGACAGGGATCCTCGACGCCGAACTCCCGAAGGCAAATCCGCCCACCATTTTTGCGCAGCTTGGCGAGTTGGCATTTGCAATTCTGATTCTGGCGATGGCGGCCGCTGGCTGGCTGACCTCCCTCTGACCGGCTTCCACTTCAATAGTATGTAGTCTTGCCCATCGTCGGCGTTCCCAAAGACTGCGTTTCGCGCTAGAAACGTACAAGTCAAAATACCATGCGTGAACAACAGACCATTTTCGATGGTAAACAAGAAAAGAACTAATACGTTGCGCAAGTTCGGCCCGAAAGGGCGCGCGTCGCCGGGACCCAATCCGATCGACATCCATGTCGGCAAGCGGCTTCGCGAGCGACGTACGATGCTCGGGCTGTCGCAGCAGGATATCGGCCGGCTGCTGGGCGTGACTTTCCAGCAGATCCAGAAGAACGAGCGCGGCACGAATCGCATGTCAGCCTCGCGCCTCTACGAAGCGGCGCGCGTGCTGGATACCAGTGTCCAGTATTTCTTCGACGACATGCCGTCCGACGTCTCGTCCTATGGCCGCAAGCACATGCAGGGCGTGGCCGAAGGCCCGATCCCCGCCTACCGCCCCGACGCGATGGCCAGGCGCGAGACGATCGAGCTTGTGCGGGCCTACTACGAGATCCCGGAGCGCAAGATCCGCCTCCAGATGGTCAACACCATCCGGGCGGTGGCGCAGGTCCATGCAGGGCCGGGGGCGGCCTTGCGTCCGCGGCGCGGCCGGCCCCCCAAGGCGAAGTCCTAAATGGGGCCTTTAACCCTTCGATATTGACGGCAGGGGCGAACCTTGCCACAAGACCCCCGCATTCAGGCCTGCTCCGGCCGCCAGGGAATGGCGGGCCGGGCCGGCGCGTTTGGAAAGGCCCACCGGCGGCGACATCTTTCCGCGTCCCGCCCCGTCACGATGATCCATTTCCGGAGGTAAGCCCATGCGCAAGGGCGAGTACGTCTTCACCAGCGAATCCGTGTCCGAAGGCCATCCCGACAAGGTGTCGGACCGCATTTCCGACGCCGTCGTCGACGCCTTCCTCGGCCTCGATCCGTATGCCCGCGTCGCCTGCGAAACGCTGGTGACGACCAACCGCATCGTGATCGCCGGCGAGGTCCGCCTCGACGCGCGCAAGTGCGGCCCCAAGGCGCCGATGCTCAAGGGCGGCAAGGTCAACGCAAAGGTCGTCGAAGCGCTCGCGCGCGGCGCCGTGCGCGAGATCGGCTACGAGCAGAAGGGCTTCCACTGGAAGAAGGCCAAGGTCGAGGTGTTGCTGCACGGCCAGTCGGCCGACATCGCGATGGGCGTCGATGCCAAGGGCAACAAGGACGAGGGTGCCGGCGACCAGGGCATCATGTTCGGCTACGCGACGAACGAGACCGAAGAGCTGATGCCGGCGCCGCTCCAGTATTCGCACAACATCCTGAAGCTGATGGCCGAGGCGCGCCATTCGGGCAAGGAGAAGTATCTCGAGCCAGACGCCAAGAGCCAGGTGTCGCTGCGCTATGTCAACGGCAAGCCGGTCGAAGCGACCGCGATCGTCGTCTCGACGCAACATTCGGCGAAGGTCGACCAGGACGACGTGCGCGAAATCGTGCGCCCCTATGTCCAGAAGGTGCTGCCCAAGGGCTGGCGCATTCCCGAGACCGAGTTCTACGTGAACCCGACTGGCAACTTCGTCATCGGCGGTCCGGACGGCGACTGCGGCCTCACGGGCCGCAAGATCATCGTCGACACTTACGGCGGCGCTTCGCCGCACGGCGGCGGCGCGTTCTCGGGCAAGGATCCGACGAAGGTCGACCGTTCGGCCGCTTACGTCGCTCGCTATCTCGCCAAGAACGTCGTGGCCGCCGGCCTTGCCGACCGCTGCACGATCCAGCTTTCCTACGCCATCGGCGTGGCGAAGCCCCTGTCGGTCTACGTGAACACCGACGGCACCGGCCAGGCCGACGAGAACAAGCTCTCGAAGGTCCTGCAGGAACTCGTCAACCTGACGCCGCGCGGCATCCGCGAGCATCTGGGCCTCAACAAGCCGATCTACCGCCGCACCTCCAGCTACGGCCATTTCGGCCGCAAGCCGGAGAAGGACGGCGGCTTTTCGTGGGAGCGCACGGATCTGGTGAAGGACCTGCGCTCGGCCTTCGGCGCGCGTTGAGCGCTTCGGACGAGAAGGACGGACATGGCGAGGCGCCGGGCACAGCCCCGCGCCGTCTCCAATACAACGGACGGCGACGCGGGCGCAAGCTCAAGCCGAACCAGAAGAACCTGATCGAAGGTGCGTTGCCGCAGGTGTCGCTGGCGCGACCCGTACCGGGCGAACGCTTCGATATTCCCGCTTTATTCGGGTTCGTCCCGCGCGCGCTATGGCTGGAGATCGGCTTCGGCGGTGGCGAGCATCTGGCGCACCAGGCCATAAACAATCCGGACGTGGCGTTGATCGGCGCCGAACCGTTCGTCAACGGCGTGGTCTCGGCTCTCCAGCACATCGAGCAGCATGGCCTCAAGAACGTGCGCCTCTACCAGGGCGATGCGCGCGAGATCCTGTCCGCGTTCGCCGATGGATCGCTCGAGAAGCTGTTCGTGCTGCATCCCGATCCCTGGCCCAAGCAGCGCCATCACAAGCGCCGCCTGATCCAGAAGCCGTTCCTCGACGAGGCCGCCCGGCTGCTGGTTTCCGGCGGCGAGCTGCGCATGGCGACCGACGACGAGCCCTATCTGGTATGGATGCTCGAGCGCGTGCCGCTTCATCCCGCCTTCGAATGGACAGCGCGCGCGGCCGACGACTGGCGCCTCTATCCGCCCGACGCGATCGAGACGCGCTATGCAGCCAAGGCCCGGCGCGAGGGCCGCAAGGCGACGATCCTGCGCTTCAGGCGGCGCTAGATACCGGCGGTCTTTGTGTCCCGGCGAGTGTCGCCAAGAACGACTCGGCCCACGCCGTCGCGGTATTCGTCGATACGCAGTCGAAATCCGCCTTCCAGCGCGACACGCGTTCGTCGAGCGGCATCGAGAGCGCCTTTGCAAGCGCGTCGGCGATCGCATCGACGTCGTAGGGGTTGATCTTCAGTGCGCCGCCGAGCTCGGCGGCGGCACCCGCGAACTCCGACAGGATCAGCACGCCGGGATCACCGGCCCGCTGTGCGGCGACGAATTCCTTGGCAACCAGGTTCATGCCGTCGCGCAGCGGCGTCACGAGCCCGACACGTGCCTGTCGGTAGAAACCAGCCAGCGATCGGCGCGGATAGCCACGATTGAGATAGCGCAGCGGCGTCCAGTCAAACTCGGCGTACTTGCCGTTCAGCCGGCCCGCGAGCCCGTCCAGTTCGCGGCGCATCGACCGATAGTTCGCAACCTCGCCGCGCGAGATCGGCGCGATCTGCAGATATTGCACTTTCCCGTGCCATTCGGGGCTGCGTGCGAGAAATTCGCCGTATCCCTCGATGCGGTTCGGCAGACCCTTGGAATAGTCGAGCCTGTCCACGCCGATCACGAGCGCGCGCGCGCCGACGCTGTCAGCCAGCCGCGTCGTCTCCGGGCTGCCGTCGCCCTCGGACGCGAAGGCGACGAAGCGCTGCGTGTCGATTCCGATCGGGAATGCGCCCAACTCGACGCGCCGGCCGCCGATTTCGGCGAACGACGGATCGTTCGATCCCGCATAATCCGCGAACTGTTTGCGGCAGGTCTGGGTCTGGAAGCCGACGAGGTCGAAATGCGACATCGCTTCGGCAAGATCGCGATGCACCGGCAGGCTGCGGAAGAACTCGGCCGGCGGGAAGGGGATATGCAGGAAGAACCCGATCTGCTGGATGACGCCAAGCTTGCGCAGTTCGCGCGCCAGCGGCAGCAGGTGGAAGTCGTGAACCCACAGCGTATCGCCCGGCTGCAGGTTTCGCCGGACGAGCTCGGCAATTCTAGCGCTCGTCTCCAGATACGCCTGGTAGTCGGAACGCTTGAATTCGACGAGGCCGAGCCGGTAGTGGAACAGCGGCCACAATGTGCCGTTCGCGAAGCCCGTGTAGAAGCCCGCATGCATCTGCGGCGTCAGGCCAAAGCCGACGATCTCGGTGCGCCGCACGCGCCGGCGGGTGGCTTCGCCCGGCTCGTCGGCGATCATGCCGTTCCAGCCGATCCAGAGCGAATCGCGCTTGGCAAGTACATCGGCAAGCGCGACGGCAAGGCCGCCGGTGCTGCCCACGCGCGCATTCGCAACCGGTATGCGGTTGGAAACTACGACGAGGCGTCCCATATGCCCTCCTTCCAGCCACGACTGAGACGCATTGCGGCGCTGACCAGTCCGGCCATGCAGTAGGTTTGCGGAAAATTCCCCCACAGCTCGCCGCTGCCGGGCATGAGGTCTTCCGACAGGAGACCGAGATGGTTGGCGCTCGCGAGCACGCGTTCGAACATCGCGCGTCCCTCCTCGTGGCGTCCTGCCGTGGCGAGCGCCTCTGCATACCAGAGCGAGCAGACGACAAACGCAGTCTCGGGCGTTCCGAAATCATCCGCATGCGCATAGCGCGCGATGAAGCCGCCCGAATCGAGCTCGCGTCCGACGGCATCGAGCGTGGAAAGGAAGCGTTGGTCAGTGCCCGCAAGAAAGCCGACCATCGGCATGATCAGTACGCTGCCGTCCATCTCGCCGCCGTCCAGCGTACCGACGAACGCGTTGCGCGACTTGTCCCATGCCCGCGCGAGGATATCGGCATGCAGCTTGTCCGCGTCACGTCGCCAGGCGGCCGCCTCGACAGGACGCTCGAGGCGGCCCGCGATGCGCGCCAGCCTGTCGAGTGCCGCCCAAGACATGACGGCCGAATGCGTGTGGATGCCTGTCCGCCCGCGATACTCCCAGATGCCCGCGTCCGGTGTCAGCGCCACGGCGCGAGCCCGCACACCCAGCGGCACCAGCCTTTCATAGAGCGCGCCATCGCCCATTGCCGGCAGGCGCTCGTCGAAGAACATCTGCGCTGCGCCGACAACGACGGATCCGTAGACATCGTTCTGAATTTGGTCGCTGGCCGCATTCCCGAAGCGCACCGGCCGGTTCCCTCTGTAGCCGCGCGCCGCGACGATCTCCTCTTCAGGCGGTGTCGACGTGCGCGCGATCGGATGGAGCGGGCCAAGATCACCCGTACCGGCCGCGGCCGCCGCATTGGTGGCAAAAACGATGAACTCCTCCATCGTGCGCGTGGCGCCGAGCTGGTTGAGCGCGTAAACGACGTGAAACGCATCGCGCAGCCAGCAAAACCGGTAGTCCCAGTTTCGCACGCTACCCGGCGCTTCCGGGATCGACGTCGTCAGGGCGGCGACCAGAGCGCCCGTATCCTCGAACTGGCATAGTTTCAGCGTGATCGCCGCTCGCAGCACGGGGCCCTGCCATTCGAACGGCAGCGAGAGATAGCGCACCCATTCGAGCCAATAGGCCTCGCTTTCGGCGAGCCACCAGGTGACGAGCCGGTCGGGCTCCTCGGCGAGCGGCTCGTCGCCGCTGAGAACGAAGCTGTAGGACCGGTCGAGCACGAAGGCCGTTTCGTCGAGCACATAGGCAAGTGGTGCATCGGTGGTGATCCGAACGGTACTGGTCGGGAAGCTGAAGCGGACATGGTGGCTGCCTTGTGCGATTGCCGGCGTCGCGTCGTCCCGCAGCGCGCGTGGCCGGATGCGCACACGCACGCGCGGCGCGCCGCGCAGAGGCTCGATCCGCCGCACCAGCACGGGCGGGCGGAATATCCTGCCGTGGCGCTTGAAACGCGGACAGAAATCGACGATGCGCACGGCACCGCCACGCAGATCGTGCAAGATCGTTTCGAGAATCGCCGTGTTGCGTAGGTATCGCTGCTCGCTGGATACGAGATCGACGATCTCGATCGCCCATGCGCCGTCATCGGCATTGTTGTCGACGAGCGCACCGAAGACAGGGTCGGAATCAAGGCGTGGAAAACACATCCATACGATGCGCCCCTTGCGATCGATTAGCGCGGCGATCTGCGAATTGCCAACTACGCCCAGATCGAGCGATCCCGGTTCGCGCTCCGCGCTCATGCGGCCTCGACGACCGCATGGAGCGCGTCGAGAAGCGATGCGGGCGAATCAAGCCGATAGCGCGCACCGATCCGCGGGACGCCAATCGATATGCCGAACCCGCCGCCTGCCTCGGCGGCGCGGAATCCGTCGATGTCGGGCGTGTCGTTGCCGATAAAGATCGGGCGACGGCCTCTGAACGGCTCGAACAGCGCAGCACCCGCCAGCACCTTGCCTTTGTCGATGTCGGCGGGCAGAAGTTCGGCGACGTTATGCGCGATGATGCAGGAAAGGCAGCCGCCGTAGTCCGCTTCGATCTGGCGCATGCCGTTGACGAGTTCGGGGAAGTCCGGATGGAGGCGGGACAAATGCACCGCGATAGCCGGGTTCTTTGCCTCGACCATCGCGTTGCCGCAACGCAGTGCCAGCTCCACGCAGCGCGAGACGATGGCCCGATAGTCCGGCAAATCGATGCGGATATCGTCGAAGACCGGATTGAGGAAGCGGATTTCCGCTCCGTGCTGGCCAGCCACCGGCAGGCGCATCTCCAGCAGCTCGTCGACCTTGGCGATCGGCCGGCCGCTGACGATCATCGTCGCGCCATCGGTCGCAGCCGAAAGGCGGCGCAGCACGTCGCGGACACGCGGATCGGCGCGGGCTTCATCGGGTGTCGGGGTGGTTTCGATCAGCGTTCCGTCGAGATCGAGAAAGAACGCGTCGTGGCGCGTTGCGTCCATAGTTGCCTCCGGTTGGATCCGCGGGCGGAGCCTTTGGTGCCGGAGGAATGTGGCCAGAATGGGGAAATGCCCGGCGCGCGCGCCACATGCGCGCCGCAATCGCGAATCAGCGAATGGAATCAGTCCTGCTTGGCGGCGACGACGCTGCGGCGGATCCGGCGGGCCTTGGTGAACAGGCGCTCCAGCGTGTCGCCTTCGTCGTGGCGGATCGCCTTCTGCATCAACGCGATGTCCTCGTAGAGACGGCCCAGCATCTCGAGCACGGCGTCCTTGTTGGCGAGGAAGATGTCGCGCCACATCACCGGATGCGAGGCCGCCACGCGCGTGAAGTCGCGGAAGCCCGAGGCCGAATAGCGGATCACCTCGGCGCGCAGCGTGGATTCCAGATCGCTCGCCGTATTGACGATGGTGTAGGCGATCAGGTGCGGAACATGGCTGGTGATCGCCAGCACGCGGTCGTGATGCTGCGGCGTCATGCGCGCCACGCGACTGCCCATGCGCTTCCACAACGCCTCGATTCGTGCACTCGCCGCCTTGGGCGTGCGCGCCATCGGCGTGACAATCGCCCACCGTCCGTCGAAGAGTTCGGCAAAGCCGGACTGGGGCCCCGAATTCTCGGTGCCGGCGACCGGGTGCGCGGGCACCAGATGCGCGCCCGCACGCACATGCGGCGCGAGATCGACGACGGCCGCGCGTTTGACCGATCCGACGTCGGTCAGGATCGCGCCCTTCTTCAACTTCGGTCCCACGATGCGCGCGATGCGCGCATAGGCCGACATCGGCGTGCAGATCATCACGACATCCGCGATCGCGGCGGCTTGTGCGGGATCCGAGACGATGCGGTCGGCGAGCTTCAGACGCTTGATCGTCCGGCGCGCGGCCGCGCTGGCATCGCACGCGACGATGCGTCGCGCGGCACCCGACTTGCGCGCCGCGCGCGCGACCGACGAGCCGATCAGCCCGAACCCGATGATGGCGAGGGTGCCGACGACGGGCTTCATTTCAAGAATTCCGCAAGGGCGACGACGACGGCGCGCATGTCCTCGTCCGTTCCGATCGTCACGCGCAGGAAATTCGGCAGCCCGTAGTTTGCGACGGCGCGCGGGATGATCGCGCGCGACATCAGGAACTCGTTGGCCGCCGCCGCCGTGTGCGGGCCGTTCTCGGCGAACTCGACCATCACGAAGTTCCCGACTGACGGAAGCGTCTTCAGGCCGAGCTTGCCGACTTCCGCAACGAACCAGGGCAGCACGCGGTCGTTGTTCGCGCGGCATCTATCCTGGAATGCGAGATCCTCGAGGGCCGCGACGCCGGCAGCTTGTGCGCTCGCGCCGACATTGAACGGCCCGCGCACGCGGTTCAGCACGTCGACGATCTTTGCCGGCGCATAGGCCCAGCCCAGACGCATGCCGCCCAGCGCGAACATCTTCGAGAAGGTGCGCAGCATTACCGTGTTCTCGCCGGCATCGACGAGTTCGGCCCCGTTCGTATAGTCGTTGCGGCTGACATATTCGGCATAGGCTGCATCGACGATCAGCAGCGTGTGCGGCGGCAGGCCGTCGCGCAGGCGCTTGAGCTCCGGTCCCGTGACGTACGAGCCGGTCGGGTTGTTCGGATTCGCGACGAAGCAGATCTTCGTCTTGGGCCCTGCCTTGGCGATCATCGCGTCGATGTCGGTCCGGTAGCCCTTTTCCAGCGCCTGCACCGGCGTGGCACCGGCCGTATGCGCGGCGATCGGGTACATGACGAAGCCATACTGGCTGTAGAGCACTTCGTCGCCCGGTCCGGCATAGGACTTGACCAGCAGCGCGATCAGTTCGTCGGAGCCCGCACCGCAGACGATCCGCTCGGGATCGAGCGAGAAGCGCTTGCCGATGGCGGCGCGCAAGGCCGCGGCGCCGCCGTCGGGATAGCGGTGCATTTCGGTCGCCGCGCGTGCGGCTGCCTCTATGGCCTTGGGCGAGGGGCCGAGCGCGCCTTCGTTCGACGAAAGCTTGATCGGCTTCTTTCCGCCCGGCACGGCTGACTTGCCGCCGACATAGGGCGAAATCTCGAGAATGCCGGGCCGTGGTACGGGCACGCTCATCGTCAGTCTTCCTTTGAGGCAGAGGAACGTCGGGCAGGCTTTGCCGCGACGAGGCCGAGCGGGATGGCATAGCCGCCCGCAACCTTGGTCATGAGTCCTGCTGCGGCAAGTGCCGCCAGGCGCCCGTCGCCGGGTCCGACATAGGCTTCGCTGACGACGAGGAAGCTCTGCCGGCCGCCGCGCGCGGTCTCCGCGATTATTCCGGCAAGGCCGATGCCGGCCTGCGCGAAGGCGCGCCCCAGCTTCGCCCGGCTTGTTTCCGTTTCGGCCACGACGACCAGCAGGCCGCGGTCGATTCCCGATTCTTCGAAAGCCTGGCGGCCGACGACGAGGGCGCCGGGCTGGGTTTCCGTTCCGTCGATGGGCAGTCGCGCGATGACCTGCAGCCCGGTCGGATCCAGGTTGCGCCACCAATCCAGTTCGGGCGCGTCTTCGGGCGCCGGCAGCAATGCGAGCTGGGCACGCCCGTCATCTAGGCGCGCGAAAACCTGAGCGGGGGAGCTTGCCGCCATCAGCGGCATCGACTGGCCGTAGTGCTGGCGGGCCAGCGCCATCACGGAAGGCTCGGAATCGTTCTTGAGCACCGCGACCGAAAGGGGGCCCTGCAGGCGCGTGAAGCTCGTCATGATGTCGCGCCAGAGGCGCACGACCAGATCGGCCGGGAGGGGGCCTTTGATGCGGCCGATCAGGCGGCGCAGGATCGTCAGTTCGCGGCCCGGCCGGACCAGCTTGGGATCGGCGCCGCCCTCGGCCGCCTTGGCCGCGCGCACGTCATCCATCGCGCGCGCGCGCTCGGCCAGCAGGTCGAGCATGCGGTCGTCGATCGAATCGAGGCGGCGCCGGAGATCGGCGAGCGCTTGGCTGGTCGGGGGCGTCTGGGGCATCGGGTTCGCAGGCATAGCGCAGCGCGCGCCGCCCGCGCAATGCCCCTCGGCATGGCTTCCGGGCGGGAAAGGCGATGCTTGAAACGGATGCAGGCTTGGCCCATGTTTCGCCGCAACCCGCAACCAGCCCCGTCCGAGCCCTTGAGCGCCAATCCCCGCATCGCGGCGGTCGACACGACCGCACCGGACTTTCCCGGAAAACGCTTCGAAATACCCGCCGCGGCCCCGCTGCGGCTGGATTCGGGCGTCGAACTCGGCCCGGTGACGATTGCTTACCAGAGCTACGGCACGCTCAACGCCGAGCGCTCGAACGCCATCCTCGTCTGTCATGCGCTGACCGGCGACCAGTTCGTCGCCGACACCCACCCGATTACCGGCAAGCCCGGCTGGTGGCAGACGATCGTCGGCCCCGGCAAGCTGCTCGATACCGACAAATATTTCGTCCTGTGCACGAACGTGCTGGGCGGCTGCATGGGCACGAGCGGCCCCAAAGACACGAACCCGGCGACGGGCAAGCCGTGGGGCCTCGATTTTCCGGTCTTCACCATCGGCGACATGGTCAAGGCGCAGGCGCGCCTGATCGATCATCTCGGCATCGACAAGCTGTTCTGCGTGATTGGCGGTTCGATGGGCGGCATGCAGGTGCTGGAATGGGCATCGGCCTATCCCGAGCGCGTGTTCGCCGCCATTCCGGTCGCCACGTCCTATCGCCATTCGGCGCAGAACATCGCGTTCAACGAGGTCGGCCGCCAGGCGATCATGGCCGACCCCGACTGGAGCGGCGGCGCCTACCAGCTCGCCGGCATCAGCCCGCATCGCGGGCTCGCCGTCGCGCGCATGGCCGCGCACATCACGTATCTTTCCGAAACGGCGCTGCATCGCAAGTTCGGCCGCCGCCTGCAGAACCGCCAGCAGCTCTCCTACGGCTTCGATGCGGACTTCCAGGTCGAGAGCTATCTTCGCCACCAGGGGTCGATCTTCGTCGACCGGTTCGATTCCAACTCGTACCTCTACATCACGCGCGCGATGGACTATTTCGACCTGCAGGCCGAGCATGGCGGCGTGCTCGCCGAGGCGTTCACCGGAACGCGCACGCGCTTCTGCGTCGTCAGCTTCACGTCCGACTGGCTGTTTCCCACGTCAGAAAGCCGCGCGCTTGTCCATGCGCTCAACGCGGCGGCGGCCAACGTGTCGTTCGTCGAGATTGTGTCGGACAAGGGGCACGACGCCTTCCTGCTCGACGAGCCCGAGTTCCACTCCGTCCTCGGCGGCTTCCTCAACGGGGCTGCCGAGCATCGCGGCCTTAAATTCCGATGACCGGCACGCCCGTCCCGCCGGCGGCGGCCCAGGGCCGGCCGCGCGCTTCCATCCGCGTCGATCTGCAGGCGATCGCCGAGATGATCGAGCCCGGAACGCGCGTGCTCGACATCGGCTGTGGCGACGGCGCGCTTCTCGACTATCTCGCGCACGAAAAGCGCGTCGACGCGCGCGGCATCGAGATCAGCCAGGCCGGTGTCAACGCGTGCGTGGCGCAGGGCCTGTCGGTCGTGCAGGGCGACGCCGATACTGATCTCAAGGACTATCCGACCGGGGGCTTCGACTACGCGATCCTGTCGCAGACGCTGCAGGCGACGTGGGATCCCAAGGCCGTCCTCGGGCAGCTCGTGCGCATCGCGCGACGTGCCGTCGTTTCGTTTCCGAATTTCGGCGTCTGGCACGTGCGCCTTCGCCTGCTGGTCGGCGGGCGCATGCCGGTCACGGATTCGCTGAGCGCCGCCTGGTACGAAACGCCCAATATCCATCTGTGCACGATCGACGATTTCGTCGAGTTGTGCGAGGCGTTGGGCGTGACGATCGAAAGCGCGATGGTACTCGACGCGGCCGGCAGGCCCAAGGGGCTGCGCGCACCCGGCCGGCTCGCCAACCTGCTCGGCGAGCAGGGCCTGTTCGTGCTGAAGCGCGCTAACCCTTAAGCGCTAAGTCAACTTTTTGAAGAGCATTTACCAGCTGTTCAAGCGTAGAAGTTTTTAGTTGTCGTAACTTCGGATATTGGCGGCCCGCCGACAAAATCAACGCGCGTACGTTTTCAATCTCGCCGTACGTGGAAACGGCTTCAATGGCAATTCTCTTGTCAAGGCTGCCGCCAGCGCAGTGAATCGCGTCGAGCCACGCACGAATTGCTTGTACGAAATGCCCGCGCAAATCAGCGCGGCCGGCGGCGCGATTTGGAAGTAATTCACGTAGAAAATTTGCCTCAGCAAGACATGCCTCAGTTCTCTCATTTGGATACCGCAGCGCGCGAGCGCAATGAACTGAGGCCGCAAATGCCTGGGCTTCAGCTTGTGAGATCAAGAGCTTTCCTTCACTAGATCTATCGCCATTGTGCGGAATATCGCGATAGACCTTTGCTGCCCCACAAATTTGTCCTACTGCAAGTAAAGTCTGCGCAATTTCATTTTGCCCGGCGACGACATCAGTAATGCTGCGTCTAGTGACAAGCCTCAATAGTTGCCGCTGCATTTCGACAATAATTTCACCATCGTCTCGTGCTACTTCGCGCGACATTGCATCAGCCGCTCTCCAGCAATCAGCTACAGTTTTAATTAGCGGCACGCGATTCAACATTGCAGATTGAAAGCACTCAAGGCCAGAAAGCCTGTGCTGATAAAGATCAATTCTATCTCGTAAGGCATTTGGAAGGTGCTCTAGTGGCACAACCACTAGACTGGGTGCCATCAAACGTCCACCCATGCCTATTCTTAAATACTCACGTCCGACAGACAGGAATTGTCCATCGATACTCTCGGCATCAAAACTAATTCGCGCGGATACTCCCACAGCATCGAGGCGAAACTCCGCTTGCCACGTTTGACCCATAGTACTCAATTGACTTGGGCCAGTTGCATTCTCTAATCGAAATCGAACCCTAACCTCGCGCCCATTGATGGGCATTGAATGGGTGCCTTTGGAGTCGACTGTTAGTAGGCCGCTAATCGCAACTAAAGTAGGATCAACCGGAACGGAGTTTTGAGCCTCTGCAGAAATTGGATTGTTTGATTTTGTGCCCGACGTGTCGGCACCAAAAATTGGCTTAGCAAGCCCAGTCGCTCGTTCAACTACGTCAAGAGCCTGATTGGCTTTTATAATTCCAACGTCTACCCAACTAAAAAAAGCGGTAATTGCTGCAAAAACTGCAACAATTATCCCCCAAAGCCGCCCTCGTTTGCGAGTAGGCTCGGGAACTTCAGGTGAATTGCTTTTTTCCGCAGACACAATTAAAGCTCGTACGACTCGGTGGGGTTACTAGACTGACCCCATGTATGATTAATATTGAGAAATTCCAATCAAAATTGAGATCTATCCCCAATCTCGAATTAGTCCCGATTTAAACTTGATTGCTATCTTCAGCTTTAGTGCACTTGACCAAAATCGAGAGCGCGATGGTGCTCGACGCGGCCGGCAGGCCCAAGGGGCTGCGCGCACCCGGCCGGCTCGCCAACCTGCTCGGCGAGCAGGGCCTGTTCGTGCTGAAGCGCGAGGGCTGACGCGCCGGGGTATCAGGCCGCGGCCACGTCCCCGAGGAATCCGTCGATGCGGGCGCGCAGGGCGCGCGCTTCCGTCGACAGCGTATCCGCCGAGCTGCGCACGCTGCCGGCCACGCGGCCGCTCTGGTCGGCCGCCTGGTGGACGCCCACGATGTTCGACGACACTTCCTGCGTGCCGGCCGAAGCCTGCTGGACGTTGCGCGAGATTTCCTGCGTGGCGGCCGCCTGCTCCTCGATCGCCGCCGCGATCGCGGCCGTGATCTGGTCGATTTCGCGGATCGTGCCGCCGATCGATTCGATCGCCTCGACAGACGCGCCCGTTTCGGCCTGGATCTCCGAGATCTGCTGGCTGATTTCCTCGGTCGCCTTGGCGGTCTGGTTGGCGAGGCTCTTCACTTCCGAGGCGACGACCGCGAAGCCCTTGCCGGCATCACCGGCGCGCGCGGCCTCGATCGTTGCGTTGAGAGCGAGCAGGTTGGTCTGGCTCGCGATGTCGCTGATGAGCTTGACCACCGCGCCGATGCGCTGTGCGGCCTCGGCGAGCCCCTTTACCTTGGCATTCGTCTGCGTCGACTGGTCGACGGCGCGGCGCGCGATCTCCGACGACGAGCTCACCTGCGAGGAGATCTCGCGGATCGACGACGTCAGCTCTTCGGTCGCCGAAGCGACCGTCTGCACGTTCGTCGAGGCTTCTTCGGCCGCCGCGGCCACCGCGTTCGCCTGACGCGCGGTCTCTTCGGCAGTCGTGCTCATTGTCGTGGCGGATTCGTTGAGGCCGTCGACCGAGGTGCCGACGACGGCAAGCCGCTGGGTCACGTCGGTATTGAACGTGGCGATCAATTCCATCATCTGCTTGGCGCGCTTTTCGCGCGCCGCCAGATCGGCACGCTCTTTTTCCTGTGCTTCGCGCTGGGCGATCAGGCCTGCCTTGAAAACTTCGAGGGTCTTGGCGATGCGGCCGACTTCGTCCTTGCGGTCAGCACCTTCGGCGACGATGTCGGTGTTTCCGGCGGCCAGCTTCTCGATGGTGGCGCCCAGCTTGACGAGCGGCCCTGCGATCAGCTTGTTCGCGACAAGCAGAGCCACGGCAAGACCCAGAGCGATGGCGCCAAGAGAGCCACCGACGAGAAGCGGCAGGCGAGTCTGGTAAAAGGCCGCAAGTTGCGTGTCGAGATGCGCGATCTCGGCCATGTCAGCGCCTGCGACCTGCTGGATGAAGGTATTGAGCTGCTGGCGATTGGAACGGTTGGCGTCGTTGTCGCCGAACTCGCGACCCTTGGCGGGGCTGACCTCGCGGCCGAGACGCGCCAACTCGGACCGGAACTCGATGAAGCGTTTGGTTTCTGCCTGGGCTTTCGCGAAAGTCTCGCGTTGGGCCGGCGTGACGGAGGTGGCCCACTTCGCCATCTCGGCATCGAGCTGCTTGAGCGTGGCGAGTATCCCGTTGCCGTAGCGTGTCGCTTCGTCGGTCGACAGCGACATGTAGACGCCGCGCGAATCCATCACGACCGCGTTGATAAGCCCATTCACCTTCTCGGCGCTGGTGGCGCGGCGCGATGCCGACACCGTCGCGTCGTTGAAATCGTTGTAGGAGCGCATCGTGTCGATCGCGAACAGCGTGATGCCGAGGCTGACCAGCGCAAGAAAACTCGCGACGATGGCGATCTTCGTGGCGATCCGAAGATTGATAAAGGAATTCATTTGATTGCCTTTGCTCGGGTCGGGGGGCGACGCAGCCGAATTGGGAGCAAAATGAGCGTCGCGCAATAATTTTTGGTTAATCGAACCGTAAACCAACTTAAATGGCCGGCATTGGGAGCGCTTGCGCTCCCCGGATACCCCATTAAGGTAACCCAATGCAGGAATGGTACTGGCTCTGGATCCCCGCCACATTGCTGGCGGCGGCCGCGCAGACGGCGCGCAACGCCATGCAGCGGCATCTAACCGAAACGCTCGGCACGGTCGGCGCCACGCATGTCCGCTTTCTCTACGGGTTTCCGTTCGCGCTCGTCTTTTTCACAATCGCATGCACCGTTGCAGGGCATCTGCCGCCGATGCCGGATGCCATCACGCTCGGCTGGATCGCGACGGGGGCGCTGACGCAGATTCTCGCGACGGCGTCGATGCTGGCCGCGATGCGCACGCAATCCTTCGCGCTCGCCGTGGCCTATACGAAGACCGAGCCGATCCAGGTCGCGATCTTCGCGATGTTCGTGCTTTCCGAACCGGTGACGGTCGGCGGTGCGGTCGCGATTGCGCTTGCCTGCACCGGCGTCGTGACGATCTCGGGCAATCCCTGGCGTGCGGGTGGCCATGACTGGCGCGCGACCGCCCTTGGCATCGCCTCGGGCGGGCTGTTCGCTCTGTCGGCGGTTTTCTATCGCGGCGGAATTCTCAAACTCGGCGAGCCGGTGTTCTGGCTCGCGGCGCTGACGGCGCTGGCACTTGCGCTCGGCATGCAGGCGGCCGCGCTCAGCGCCTATCTTTCAATCCGCGATCCTGCAGCGTTGCGACGCGTGCTCGCTGCCTGGCGACCTTCCCTGTTCGCCGGTGCCATGGGGGCAGCCGCGTCGGCCGGCTGGTTCACAGCCTTTTCGCTCGCGACGGCGGCAGCCGTGCGCACACTCGCGCTTGTCGAAGTTCTTTTCTCGTTCGTCGTCGGGCGGCGGCTGTTCAAGCAGACCGCGAAAGCCAACGAGCTCGTCGGCCTTGCGCTCGTGCTGGCCGGTGTGGCGATCCTGCTGCTCAGCGCGTAGCGACGGGCCGCAGGCCGTCGCGTAGCTTTCTCTCGAGATCCGCCTTGAGCTCGGCATCCGGCTTGTTGCGCAGCGAGCGCTGCCACTGGAACGCCGCCTCGAGCTGCCGGCCGACGCGCCACAGAGCGTCGCCCAGATGATCGAGGATCACGGCATCTTCGGGCAGAAGCTCGACCGCGCGCTCGAGCAGCGGCACGGCCTCCGCGAAGCGTCCCAGCCGGAAAAACGCCCAGCCGAGCGAGTCGACGATCTGCCCCGAATTCGGACGCTGCTCGACGGCCTTGCGCAGCATGCGCTCGGCTTCGTCGATGTTCTGCCCCTTGTCGACCCACGTATAAGCCAAATAATTCAGCACATCGGGCTGGTCTGGCTGCAGTTCGAGCGCCCGCTTGAAATGCTGCTCGGCGGCCGGCCAGTTCTTCGCGCGCTCGAAGGCGATGCCGCGCATGTAGTAGAGCGCCCAGTGCCGTGACTCGGGCGTGCCCAGCCGCTCGATCGCACGCCCGTAGGCGGCGGCGGCTTCCGCGAAACGTTCTTTCTCGCGTAGTGCATTGCCCATCGTCATCAGCGGTTCGATGCGATCCGGCCGATCGGCGGCGAGCCGTTCGAGTGCGCGCACGGCACCGCTCGTGTCGCCGGTCTCGTGCAGATTTTCCGCCATGCGCAGGCGGGCGGCGAAGCCGTGTGCCGAAGCAGGATCGACGCGCGAATAGAGACGGTCGGCTTCGGCGCGCTGGCCCAGCTGGTCGAGGATGTCGGCAACCGTCGACAGTGATGCCGGCTCGTCCGCCTTCAGATAGAGCGCAAGCTGCCCGTAGCCGAGCGCAAGCGTGACCGTGTTGTCCTGTCGGAAGGCGGCAGCGAGGTTGGCGAGCGCTTCGCTGGCGCCCGCGATCGCGTTAGGCGTCGGAAACGCGGGCGCCGGCCCCGGCGGCCCGCCGGCGGCGGTGCGCTGGAGGCCCTGGCGAATGACCGGCGATTCCGGGTTCTGCGCGCGGAAGCGGAGATAGAGATTTCGTGCGTCGGCCGTCCGGCCGCGGCGCTCCAGGAAGCCGCCGAAAGCCTCGATCAGCCGCGGCGGCGCGCCGCCGTCGCCGTCCAGTGCGCGCCGATATGCTTCCTCGGCATCCGCAAAGCGCCCCGCAAGCTCGTTCACGAGTCCGACATGGTAGTCGTGCAGCGAACGGAATCCCTGGACTTCCTGCACCGGGCGAAGGGCGATGATCGCGGCGGCCGGCCGGTCAAGTGCCATCTCGATCCAGCCCTGCAGCAGCGGATGGACGATCCGGTTGATGCCCTGAATCGGAAGCCCGGCGAGCCGGTTCCGCGCGAGTTCATTGTAACCGGACTTGAGTTCGGAGACCGCGAGCGTGAGGTGGGCGGGCGCGAAGCTCGAATTCACGCGCACGATGCGGGCAGCGAGTGCGGCCGCTTCGTCGATGCGACCCGCCTCGATCATGCTCGAATGCGCGCGCAGCAGGAAATCGAAGCTATCCGGATCCGCCTCGAGCGCGCGGGCGCTGTATTGGGCGGCAGCCGTGACGTCGCGCTCGCGCTGGGCGTGAAGGGCGGCGAGGAAACTGCCCGACGCCGTCGGCGGCGAGCGGTCGGGCGCATCGGCCGCCGGCCCCTGCGATACCGGCGGCATGGTGCAGCCACCCAGCAAGGCCGCCGCCAGTGCCGCTGCCTTAAGGGTACCGATCACCGACCTTTTTGACATTTCTGCGCATATCCATCTGGCACCGTGCGCGAAGACGCGCGCGGGCGACTCGACCATTCGATTGAACTTAGCCCAGCATAGGCAGGCTTCCAATGGCCGTCGCGGCTGCCGGGCAAGGTTCCGGACGGGCACCTGGCAGGCCGATTTCGCCTCGAAAATCCAAATAGTTAATCCCTTGTCTTGAAGACTTGATTCGGACGCGGAAAAGCGTATATTCCGGCCCGTCATAACTCCCGAGGTTTGGCTCGGGCATCAATAGGAAGTGCGCCCAAACCGGCGCACTTTTTTATTGCCCGCCCGGCTGTGCCGCGGGCCTGCTGCACGACAACCGCCCACACGACAACCGAAGAGTTCGCCCGAAACACCATGGAACGCGCGCGCGCCTTGGAAGACATCGTCAGCCCGACCATCGACGGTCTGGGTTACGAGCTCGTGCGCGTCGTCGTGACCGGGCGCGACCGTCCGACTTTGCAGATCATGGCAGAGCGCAAGGACCGCAAGTCCATGCGCGTCGAGGATTGCGAGAACCTGTCGCGCGCGCTGTCGGCGAAGCTCGATGTCGAGGATCCGATCGCCTCGCAGTACGTGCTCGAGGTCAGTTCGCCCGGCATCGACCGCCCGCTGGTCCGCCCGGCCGATTTCGAACGTTTCGCGGGCCATGTCGCGAAGGTCGAGACCCGCGCACCCCTCGACGGGCGCAAGCGTTTCTCCGGCCGCCTGCTGGGCGTTGCCGAGCAGCGCGTGCGCATCGAAACGAACGAAGGTCCGGCCGAAGTCCCGCTCGCCGAAATCGCGCGCGCGAAGCTTCTGCTGACCGACGAACTCATCAAGGCGACGCAAGCGGAAGAGAAAGCCGCCGCCAACCGGTAACCAGGATTCGAGACCGAGAGAGACCGAACAATGGAACGCACGACCGCCTATAACCGCATCGAGATGCTCCAGGTTGCCGACACGGTTGCCCGCGAGAAGGGCATCGAGCGCGAGCAGGTACTGGAAGCGATGGAGCAGGCCATCCAGAAGGCCGGCCGCGCGAAGTACGGCATCGAGCACGACATCCGCGCGCATATCGACCGCGACAACGGCGAGATGCAGCTGCTGCGCTACCGCCTCGTCGCCGATCCGGTGACGAACGAAGCGACCGAGATGTCGATCGAGGAAGCCCAGCGCAAGAATCCCGACGCGAAGGTCGGCGACTTCCTGACCGATCCGCTGCCGCCGATCGATTTCGGCCGCATCGCGGCCCAGACGGCCAAGCAGGTCATCGTCCAGCGCGTGCGCGAGGCCGAGCGCCAGCGCCAGTTCGACGAGTACAAGGATCGCGTGGGCGAGATCGTCAACGGCCTGGTCAAGCGCGTCGAGTTCGGAAACGTCACGGTCGATCTCGGCCGCGCCGAGGCGATCCTGCGTCGCGACGAGACGATCCCGCGCGAGAACTTCAAGGCGCAGGAACGCGTGCGCGCCTATATCTACGACGTCCGCCAGGAAGCGCGCGGGCCTCAGATCTTCCTCTCGCGCACGCATCCGCAGTTCACGGCCAAGCTGTTCGCGCAAGAAGTTCCGGAAATCTACGACGGCATCATCGAGATCAAGGCCGTCGCCCGCGATCCCGGCAGCCGCGGCAAGATCGCCGTGGTCAGCCACGACAGCTCGATCGATCCGGTCGGTGCGTGCGTGGGCATGCGCGGCAGCCGCGTTCAGGCCGTCGTCGCCGAACAGCAGGGTGAGAAGATCGACATCATCCCGTGGTCGAATGACCCGGCGACGTTCGTCGTCAACGCGCTTGCACCGGCCGAAGTCACCAAGGTGGTGCTCGACGAGGAAGCCCGCCGTATCGAGGTGGTCGTTCCCGACGAGCAGCTTTCGCTCGCCATCGGCCGCCGCGGCCAGAACGTGCGTCTGGCCTCGATGCTGACCGGCTGGGCGATCGACATCCTGACCGAGGCCGAGGAATCCGAACGCCGCCAGCAGGAATTCAAGGAGCGCTCGCAGGTGTTCGTCGAGGCGCTCGACGTCGACGACGTCATCGCGGGCCTGCTCGTCACCGAAGGCTTCACGTCGGTCGAGGAAGTCGCCGCCGTGGATGCCGACGAACTGGCCGGCATCGAAGGTTTTGACGAAGGCGTCGCAGCCGAACTCAAGTCGCGCGCCGAGACGTTCGTCGAGAAGGAACACGAGCGCCTCGAAGCCGAGCGCAAGCGCCTCGGTGTCGTCGACGAAATCGCGGCGTTCGACACGTTCACGCCGGCCATGCTGGTCCAGCTTGGCGAGAAGGGCGTGAAGACGCTCGACGATCTGGGCGATCTCGCCGGCGACGAGCTGATCGAGATCGTCGGCAAGGACGTGCTGGACGAAGAATCGGCCAATGCGATCATCATGAAGGCGCGCGAGCACTGGTTCGCCGAAGAGAAGCAGAAGTAAGGAACGCGAAAAGCACGTGAGCCAGGCTCTCGCACTCGATCCGGCCGCTCCGGCCGACGATCTGCCCGATACCGACGGGCCTCTGCGCCGCTGCATCGTCAGCGGACGCACGGGCGCGCGCGAGTCGTTCGTGCGTTTCGTCGTGGGTCCGGACGCGGAGATCGTGCCGGACGTTGCGGGCAAACTGCCCGGCCGCGGCCTGTGGGTGTCGGCCGACGAGGCAAGCGTGCGCCAGGCGGTGTCGAAGAACGCGTTCGCCAAGGCGGCGCGCGCCTCGGTCAAGGCGGCTGTGGACCTGCCGGATCGCGTCGGCCACTTGCTGACGCGCCGCGCGATCGAGACGCTGGCGATGTGCCGGCGTGCCGGTCAGGCGGCGCAGGGCTTCGCGAAGGTGAAGGAAAAGATCGAGTCGGGCCGTTGCGGCCTGCTCGTGGCGGCATCCGACGGTTCGCACGCAGAGCGCGCGCGACTGGGCGGATCGGACATTCCCGTGGCCACAGGGCTGACGGCGAACGAAATGGGCGAAGCCTTCGGGCGGGACCACGCGGTGCACGCGGCGATCGCACCGGGTGCGCTCGCACAGCGGCTGTGCGACGACTTGGCGCGTTTGGCGGGCTACCGCACGAACGCAGGCAACGGATGAAAGCGAACGACGGTCGGACATGACGGACACCAAGGATCAGGAAACTCCCCAGGACGCGAAGAAGAAGCTCGCACTTGCCGGCAAATCCGGCGGGCGGCTCGAACTGCGTTCGCCCGGCGGTGCCGGCGGCGATGCCGGCCAGGTGCGCCAGAGCTTCCCGCACGGCCGTTCCAAGACCGTGCAGGTCGAGGTTCGCAAGAAGCGCGTACCGGGCGCGGCACCCGCACCCTCTGCAGGCCCCGCACCCGCAGCCGAAGCCGCGACGGCGAAGGCCGCCGCTGCCGAAACCGCGGCGGCAAAGGCGGCTGCCAAGCCGCAGGTCCTGCGCACGCTGACCGACGAGGAGCGCACCGCGCGCCAGCGCGCGATCCAGAGCGCCATCCGAGCCGACGTCGAGGCAAAGCGCCGCAACGAAGACGAAGCGCGCAAGTTCGAAGAGGAAATGAAGCGCAAGGCCGAAGACGAGGCCAAGCGCAAGACCGAGGAAGTCGCGCAGAAGAAGGTTGATACCGTCGTCGCGAAGAAGGTCGACGAGGAGCAGAAGAAGCGCGCTGAGGAAGAGACGCTGCGTCTCAACGAAGAAGAGAACAAGCGCCGCCAGGCTGCCGAACTCACTCGTACCGCGACACTTCCGCCGGTCGTCAAGGCGGCGGTTGCCGCGACGGCTGACGACGAAGAGCGCCCGCGCCGCCCCGGCGCGTTCCGTCCCGGCCAGGGTCCGGGCCGTCCCGGCGCGTTCCGTCCGCCCAGCAAGGCCGCGCCCGAAGGCGGCCGCGATCTCAAGGAACGCCGTCAGGGCAAGATCTCGGTCACCCAGGCGCTCGACAACGAAGAGACGATCCGCGTGCGCTCGCTCGCCGCGATGAAGCGTGCGCGCGAAAAGGAACGCGCGCGCATGTTCCAGCAGGGCCCGGCTGCGAAGGTCGTGCGCGACGTCGTGATCCCGGAAGCGATCACGGTGCAGGAACTCGCCAACCGCATGGCCGAGCGCGGCGTGGACGTCATCAAGTCGCTGATGAAGATGGGCGTCATGGCGACCATCAACCAGCCGATCGATGCCGACACGGCCGAACTTATCGTCGCCGAATTCGGCCACAAGGTTAAGCGCGTGGCCGAAGCCGACGTCGAAATCGGTCTCGAGGGTGACAGCGACACCGACGTGGCGCTGCAGCCGCGTGCCCCGGTTGTCACGATCATGGGTCACGTCGACCACGGCAAGACATCGCTGCTCGACGCGCTGCGCGAAACGGACGTCGCCAAGCACGAAGCCGGCGGCATCACCCAGCACATCGGTGCCTACAAGGTGACGCTGAAGGGCGGCCAGGCGATCACGTTCCTCGACACGCCGGGCCACGAGGCGTTCACCGCCATGCGTGCGCGCGGTGCCAAGGTCACCGACATTGTCGTGCTGGTCGTGGCCGCCGACGACGGCATCCAGCCGCAGACGATCGAGGCCATTGCCCACGCCAAGGCGGCGGGCGTGCCGATGATCGTGGCGATCAACAAGGTCGACAAACCGGGTGCCGACTCCGATCGCGTGCGACGCGACCTGCTGCAGCACGACGTCGCAATCGAAGGCTATGGTGGCGATACGCTGGGCATCGACGTTTCCGCCAAGGCGCGTACCGGTCTCGACAAGCTCGAGGAAGCGATCCTGCTGCAGGCTGAAATCCTGGAGCTTCGCGCCAACCCGGAACGTGCCGCGCAGGGTGCCATCGTCGAAGCCAAGCTCGAACGCGGCCGCGGTCCGGTCGCGACGGTGCTCGTCCAGAAGGGCACGCTCAAGGTCGGCGACATCTTCGTCGCCGGCGAAGAGTGGGGTCGCGTACGCGCACTGGTCGATGACCATGGCCGCCAGATCCAGTCCGCGGGCCCTTCGACGCCGGTCGAGGTCATCGGTCTCAATGGCACGCCGCAGGCAGGCGACGACTTCCAGGTCGTCGACAACGATGCGCGCGCGCGCGAGGTGACCGAATTCCGCCAGCGCCGCACGCGCGAAGCAACGGCCACCGCCCGGGCACGCGGCACGCTCGAGCAGATGTTCGACAAGATCCAGCAGGGCGAGGCCAAGGAGCTGTCGGTCGTCATCAAGACCGACGTGCAGGGCTCGCTCGAGGCGATCGTGGGTGCGCTCACAAAGCTGCGCACCGACGAAGTCGCCGTGCGCATCCTGCACGGCGCCGTCGGCGGCATCACCGAAGGCGACATCGCGCTCGCCAAGGCGAGCCAGGGCCTGATCATCGGCTTCAATGTGCGCGCCAACCCGCAGGCCCGCGAGATGGCCAAACGCGACGGCATCGAGATCCGCTACTACTCGATCATCTATGCCGTCATCGACGAGATCAAGGCGGCCCTGTCGGGCATGCTCTCGCCGACGCTGAAGGAGAAGTTCCTCGGCAATGCGGAGATCCGCCAGATCTTCAACATCACGAAGGTCGGCAAGGTCGCCGGCTGCCGCGTGGTCGAAGGCCTGGTCAAGCGCGGCGCCAAGGTGCGCCTGCTGCGCGACCAGACCGTCATCCACGAAGGCACGCTCAAGACGCTGCGCCGCTTCAAGGAAGAAGTGCGCGAAGTCCAGGACGGCTACGAGTGCGGCATGGCCTTCGAGAACTACGAGGACATCCGCGAAGGCGATCTGATCGAGTGCTTCGAGGTCGAGGAAGTCGCGCGCACGATCTGATGTTCGATGCCGCCAACGATACCGGGGACGGTGCGGGCGTGATCCCGTCCGTCCCCTTTTATTTCCTGCGCCACGGCGAGACGGACTGGAACCGCGAACACCGGCTCCAGGGCAATATTGACGTGCCGCTCAACGCGACAGGCCTTGCGCAGGCGCAGGCCGCCGCCGAACAGCTCGCCGAAATCGAAATCGCCACCATCGTCGCAAGCCCCCTGTCGCGCGCGCGCCGCACGGCCGAGTTCGTCGCGACGGCCAAGAGCCTGCCGGTCGAAATCGATCCGGCCCTTGCCGAATGCGCGCTCGGCGTGCGCGAGGGCACGCCGGAAGACGGCCTTCTCGGCCGCTGGCATCGCGGCGAGACCCCGGAAGGGGCCGAAAGCTTCGTCGATTTCTGCAGGCGCGCGCGGACGGGGATCATCCGGTCCCTCGCCCGGCCGGCACCAGTCCTGATCGTGGCGCATGGCGGCGTGTTCACCGCCCTGCGCGTCGCCTTCGGCCTTGCGCCCGAGACGCTGCTTGCCAACGCCGTCCCGGTCTATCTGCTGCCGCACGACGGGCGCTGGAGCCTCGCCAAGCTCTAGGCCGGTGGGCGCATCGCTTCCTTGGCCTTGGACGCCAGCTGGTCGAGGCTGAAGGGCTTGGGCAGGAAGTGCACGTTGTCGAAGCCTTCCAGCGTCTGGCGGAACTGCTCCTCGGCATAACCGGAAATGCAGACGATCCGCAATGCAGGGAACAGCTTGCGCGATTCGCGGATCAGCGTCGTGCCGTCCATCTGCGGCATCACGACGTCGGTGATCATCAGGTCGATGGTCGCGCCGATCTCGCGCACGATGTCGAGCGCAGCGTCGCCCGTCTTCGCCTCGACGACCTTGTAGCCCTTGTTGCGTAATGCACGCGCACCGAACAGCCGCACGGCATCCTCATCCTCGACGAGCAGGACCGTGCCGGCACCGGTCAGGTCGCGCCGCCGCGCCGCGGGCGCATCCGCGCTCTCTTCCTGCGCCGGACCCGTCCAGCGGGGAAGCAGCAGCGTGAATGTCGAGCCGCGGCCGGGCGCGCTGTCGACCTGCACGAACCCGCCGGTCTGCCGCACGATGCCGTAGACGGTGGAGAGACCCAGCCCCGTACCCGAGCCGATCGCCTTGGTCGAGAAGAATGGTTCGAAGATGCGGCCGATGATGTCAGCCGGGATGCCCGTACCCGTATCCGCGACATCGACGCGCACATATTCGCCGGGCGGGATTTCCTCGTCGCCGTGGCGCTCGGGTACCGTTCGTGTCGAATTCGACGTGCGGATCGTCAGTGTGCCGCCGTTGTGCATCGCATCGCGCGCGTTGACAGCAAGATTGATGATGACCTGTTCGAGCTGGCCCTGGTCGACGCGCACGAGCCACAAGTCGCGTGCATGCACGACCTTCAGCTCGATGGCGGCGCCGATGAGCCGGCGCAGCAGGTGCGAGAGCTCGGTCAGCGCGTCGGTGACGTCGAGCACCTTGGGCTGCAGCGTCTGCTGGCGCGAGAAGGCGAGGAGCTGGCGAACAAGGTTAGCCGCACGATTGGCGTTCTGCCGGATTTGCATGATGTCGGCGAAGGACGCGTCGCCCGGCTGGTGGCGCAGCAGCAGCAGGTCGCAGAATCCGATCATTGCGGTCAGCAGGTTGTTGAAGTCGTGCGCCACGCCGCCGGCAAGCTGGCCAACGGCCTGCATCTTCTGCGACTGGGCGAACTGCTGTTCGAGCCGGCGCTGTTCGCTGATGTCGAGGAAATGCAGGATCGTGGCGCCGTCGGTCCCAGCCAGCTCGTCGAGCGCACGCGCGAAGGTGGCGACGATGCGCTCCTTGCCGTCGGATCCGACCAGCCGCACGTTGATGTGCTCGGGCGCGCGGTCGCTGGCGCCCTTGCCACTCGACGCGACCGCGAGCCTGCGCAGCTTGCCGATCAGTTCGGCGCGCTCCTCCGGCACGACGAACATCGTCAGGTTCCGTCCGGCGGCTCCCTCACGGTCCGTGCCCGCGAGCCGCTGGAAGGCACGGTTCGTCTCGGTCAGCCGCCCGTCGGGATCGACGAGCGCGATGCCGACAGGCGCGTTCTCGAAAAAGCGGCGGAAGCCGAGTTCGCTGCGCGCAAGGGCCGTCGCCATCTCGCGTTCGGGCTCGGCATCGCGTGCCATCGCCCGAACCGCGATGCCGTCGACGGCGGCCGGATCGACGGTCTGGACGATCGAGAGCAGGGCCGGCGCCCCGGCCAGATGGCGAAACCGGACATCACCTTTGGAAATCCCCAGTCCGCCGAACGGATCATAGGGCGCGGTGCCGACGGGAATGGTCTCGGCCAGCACGTCGTGCAGGCGCAGGCCACCGACGATCTCGGCCAGCGGCCGGCCGAGCATTTCGGCGAAGGCCGAATTGGCGAAAACGAACTTGCCCCCGGTATCTAGCGCGTAGAAGCCGACTGGGGCGGCCGCCAGAAAGGCGCCTGCCCCCTTGTCGAGCGCGACGTCGGGACTTTTTGCGCCCGTTCCGAAGAGCTTTCCGAAGACCATGCGCGCGAGACTAGCAGGCGCGGCCCGCAGGTGGCGAGCGTCGCTTGGCTCAGCCGTTTTCGGCGAGCACGCGGCCGCAGAGATAGAGCGAGCCGCAAACCAGTACCGGAACATCCGTCGAGGCATCGGCGGAGAGCGATGCGACAGCCGCGCGCTCGTCCGCGCATTCGACGACATCGGCAATGCCGACCTCGCGCGCAGCCGCGGCAATCTCCGAAGCCGGTCGCGACAAGGGTTCGCCGACGATCGGGATGGCCCGCAGGCGACGTACGAAAGGCGCCACATGACGCAGGAAGCTTGCCGGCTCCTTCGTCGACAGCATGCCGAACACGAGATCGATCGGCCGGCCGGCGATCCATCCGGCGAGCGCTTCCCCCGCCGCCTCGTTGTGGCCGCCGTCGAGATGGAGCACGGTTCCGGCCGGCAGCAGGGCGGGCAGCGGGCCTTTTGTCAGGCGCTGCAGACGTGCCGGCCACTGCGCGCCGCGCAGGCCTGCCGCGATGGCCGTCGGATCGATCCCCAGCAATTCGGCGCAGGCGATCGCGAGGCCGGCATTGTCGAACTGGTGCGGGCCGGGCAAGGCGGGCGCGGGAAGATCCATCTCCGTGCGGCCCGAATAGCGCAGGCCGTCGGCGCGCTTCGTGAAACGCCATTCGCGGCCGTGCCGGAAGAGCGGAACGCCCAGTGCCGCGCCGCGCGCGTCGAACACGGCGACGGCTTCCGGCGGCTGCACGCCGATGGCGGTCGGCACGCCCGGCTTCATGATCCCGGCCTTCTCGCCGGCGATCAGGGCGAGCGTGTCGCCCAGATACTGCATGTGGTCGAACGAGATCGGCGTCTGCGCGATGACGGCGGGCTGGCGGACGAGGTTCGTTGCGTCGAGCCGGCCGCCCATTCCTGTCTCGAGCAGCACGTAGTCGGCCGGCTGGCGCGCGAAGGCGAGGAAGGCTGCGGCCGTCGTTACCTCGAAGAACGTGATGGGTGCGCCCGCATTGACGCGCTCGATCTCCTCGAGGATCGCGGCAAGTGCGTCCTCGCCGATCAGCGCGCCTGCAAGGCGGATGCGTTCGTTGAACCGCACGAGATGGGGCGAGGTATAGACATGCACGCGCTTGCCGGCGGCTTCCAGCATCGCGCGGACATAGGCGATCGTGGAACCCTTGCCGTTCGTGCCCGCCACGTGGACGACGGGGGCGAGCGCGTCCTGCGGATTGCCGAGCGCCGCCATCAACCGGATCAGCCGGTCGAGCGACATGTCGATCGCCTTGGGATGGAGCGTCTTCAGGCGCTCCAGGATCGGATCGGCGTTCACGCCTTGGCGGACGGGATCTCGAGCTGCGGCTGGGGCAGCTTCACGACGTCGGCGCGGGGCTGGCGTTCGGTCAGCAGGCCGATCAGGCGGATCAGCATGGCGCGCAGCTCGTGCCGGTGGACGACCATGTCGACCATGCCGTGCTCGAGCAGGTATTCGGCCTTCTGGAAGCCGGGCGGCAGCTTTTCGCGCAGCGTCTCTTCGATCACGCGCGCCCCGGCGAAGCCGATCGTGGCGCCCGGTTCGGAAATGGCGATGTCGCCCAGCATCGCGAAGGAAGCCGATACGCCGCCGGTCGTGGGATCGGTCAGTATGACGATGTAGGGAAGCCCGGCTTCCTTGACGTCCTCGGCCGCGATCACGCTGCGCGGCATCTGCATCAGCGACAGGATGCCTTCCTGCATGCGCGCACCGCCCGAAGCGGGAATGACGATCAGCGGCACCTGTTGCAGCACGGCGAGCTTGGAAGCCGCGACGAGGCCTTCGCCGACGGCAAGGCCCATCGAGCCGCCCTGGAATTCGAAATCGAAAACGGCGACGACAGCGCCCATGCCGCCGATGCGCCCGTGCGCCACGAGGATCGCATCCTGCTCGCCGGTCTTTTCGCGCGCGGCCTTCAGGCGGTCGGTATACTTCTTCTGGTCGCGGAATTTGAGCGGATCGACGGCGACCTTCGACAATTCGATGCGCGCATAGGCGCCTTCGTCGAACAGCGATTCGAGCCGGCGCTTGGCCGGCAGGCGCATATGGTGGCCGCAATGCGGGCAGACGCGCTGGTTCGCCTCCAGATCGCGGTGGAAGATCATCTTGCTGCAGGCCGGGCACGTGTCCCACAGATTGTCGGGCACGTCCGTCTTGCGCACGAGGGCGCGCAGCTTGGGGCGAACGAAGTTGGTAAGCCAGCTCATCGCCTGCTCCTCAAGCACTCTTCTTCTGGCGGGCCGAACGAACGGCCGCGGCGAGATCACGCACGAGGCCGTGCACGCGCGAGGCCGCATCGCCGGGTCCGGCCTCGACGACCTTCTGGACGAGGGCCGAGCCGACGACGGCCGCATCCGCATCGCGCGCGATCGCCGACGCGTCCGCCGGTGTCTTGATGCCGAAACCGACCGCGACGGGCAGCTTCGTCGAGCGGCGGATACGCGCGACAGCTTCGGCCACTTTCGTGCTGACGACCGACTTGGTGCCAGTCACGCCGAGAACGGCGACGTAGTAGAGAAACCCGGACGCGCCTTCGAGCACGATGGGCAGGCGCTTGTCGTCGGTCGTCGGCGTGGCGAGGCGCACGAGATCGAGGCCGGCGGCCTTCGCGTAGGGGCGCAGCTCCGCGTCCTCTTCGGGTGGCAGGTCGACGACGATGAGGCCGTCCGCGCCGGCGGCGGCCGCATCCTTGCAGAACTTCTCCGGGCCATAGATGTAGATCGGGTTGTAGTAGCCCATCAGCACGATCGGCGTGGTCGTGTCCTTCGTGCGGAATTTCTTGAGCTGGGCGAGCACGCCGCGCGTCGATGCGCCGGTCTTGAGCGCACGCAAAGCCGCCGCCTGGATCGCCGGGCCGTCGGCCATCGGGTCGGAAAAGGGCAGGCCCAGCTCGATCACGTCGGCGCCCGCGGCCGGCAGGCCGTCGAGGATCGCCTGTGCCTGCGCGGGGTCGGGGTCGCCCGCCATCACGTAGGTGACGAGGCCCGCGCGGCCTTCCTTGGCGAGCTCGGCGAAACGTCCGGCGAGGCGGCTCACAGCTTCACCCCGAGGCGTTCGCCGATCGTGAAGATGTCCTTGTCGCCGCGTCCGCAGAGATTCATGACGATCAGATAATCCTTGGGCAGTTTGGGCGCGATGCGCGCGACATGGGCAAGGGCGTGTGCCGGTTCCAGTGCCGGCAGGATGCCTTCCGTGCGCGACAGCAGCTTGAAAGCCTCGATCGCCTCGTCGTCGGTCGCGGCCACGTAGTTGACGCGCTTGATGTCGTGCAGCCACGAATGCTCGGGGCCGATGCCGGGATAGTCGAGTCCCGCCGAGATCGAATGCGCCTCGTCGATCTGGCCGTCGTCGTTCATCAGCAGGAAAGTGCGGTTGCCGTGCAGCACGCCCGGCCGGCCACCCTGCAGCGAGGCCGCATGCTTGCCGCTGTCGAGGCCGAGACCGGCCGCCTCGACCGCGTCCATTGCCACTTCCTTGTCGTCGAGGAACGGATGGAAAAGTCCCATCGCGTTCGAACCGCCGCCGATGCACGCGACCAGCAGGTCGGGCAGGCGGCCTTCGAAGCCCATGAACTGTTCGCGCGTCTCGCGGCCGATCACGCTCTGGAAGTCGCGCACCATCATCGGATAGGGATGCGGGCCCGCGACCGTGCCGATGATGTAGTAGGTGTCCTCGACATTGGCGACCCAGTCGCGCAGCGCCTCGTTCATCGCGTCCTTGAGCGTGCCCGTACCGGAGGTCACCGGCTTCACCTCGGCGCCCAGCAGCTTCATGCGGAAGACGTTGGGTGCCTGGCGCGCGATGTCGGTCTCGCCCATGTAGACCGTGCACGACATGCCGAACAGCGCGCAGACCGTCGCCGTGGCGACGCCGTGCTGGCCTGCCCCGGTCTCGGCGATGATGCGCTTCTTGCCCATGCGCTGGGCCAGCAGGATCTGGCCCATGCAGCTGTTGATCTTGTGGGCGCCCGTGTGGTTCAGCTCGTCGCGCTTCAGGTAGATCTTCGCTCCGCCCAGCGCCTTTGTCAGGCGCTCGGCCAGCCATAGCGGCGAGGGCCGGCCCACGTAATGGGCCAGGTAATAGTCGAGTTCTTTCTGGAATGCCGGGTCCTTGCGGGCGGCGGCATAGGCGCGCTCGACCTCGAGGATCAGGGGCATCAGGGTTTCGGAGACGTAGCGGCCCCCGAAAATGCCGAAATGCCCGCTCTCGTCGGGTCCGGCGCGGAAGGAATTGAGCTTGTTCATGGCCGCGCGGTTATAGCCGAGCCGCCCGTCCGGGCCAAGCGACCTCAGGCCGACCGGACGGCCGCCAGAAACCGCCGGATCAGGCGCGGGGATTTGCGCCCCGGCCGGGTTTCCACGCCCGAAGCGACATCCACGGCCGGCGCCCCGGCTTCGCGGATCGCCGTCGCGACGTTCTGCGGCGTCAGGCCGCCCGCCAGCATCCAGGGCAGCTTCCATTTGCGATCCACCAGCAGTGCCCAGTCGAAGCTTACGGCATTGCCGCCCGGCAGGGCGCCCTCGCGCTTGGGTGGTTTGGCGTCGAACATCAGCCGGTCAGCGACATCGAGATAGGCATTGGCGGCATCGAGGTCGGCTTTTTCGGAAACGCCGATCACCTTCATCACGGCGAGTCCTGTCCGTCGGCGAAGCTCGGCCACGCGCGCGGGTGCCTCGGCGCCGTGGAGCTGGAGGATGTCGGGCCGGAAGACCGAAAGGATCGCATCGATCGCGGCATCGTCGAAATCGACGACCAGTGCCACGCGTTTGACGCGGCGCGGCAGCCGGGCCGCAAGGAACCGCGCCTGCTCGCGCGTTACGCATCGCGGGCTGCGTGCGAAGAAATTGAAACCGACGAAATCGGCACGTGAAGCCGCTTCGACCGCCGGGATCGAGTTGATGCCGCAGATCTTCGCCAGAACCGTCATCGGGCGATTTCGGCAAGGATGCGCGCCAGCGCCGCCTTGGGATCGGTCGCCTGCGTGATCGGGCGGCCGATGACGAGATGGTCGGCCCCCAGATCCACCGCCTCGCGCGGCGTCATCACCCGCTTCTGGTCGCCTGCTGCCGCCCATTCGGGGCGGATGCCGGGGACGACGAGCTTGAAATCCGGTCCCACGGCCTTGCGCAAGCGCGCGATCTCGTGCGGCGAGCAGATCGCACCATCCGCACCCGCTTCGCGCGCCAGCATCGCCAGACGCAGCGCCTGTTCGCCCGACGGGCCGCGCTGGCCGACCGATTCGAGATCGCCGTCGTCGAGGCTTGTGAGGACCGTAACCGCAAGCAGCAGTGGCCGGTCGGCACCGGATTCCTGTGCTGCGTCGCGCGCGGCCTTGAGCATCGCCCGGCCGCCGCCCGCATGGATGGTCAGGAAGCGCGGCCGACACAAGGCTGCCGCACGCACCCCGCCGGCCACCGTGTTGGGAATGTCGTGGAGCTTCAGGTCAAGAAAAAGCGGACGCGTGCCGGCGACCTTGCGCACGCCCTCGGGTCCGTTCGCGAGGAAGAATTCGAGCCCGAGCTTCAGCGCGAACCCGTCGGTGCCCAGCCGGGCGAGGTCCGCCGTCGCCTCTTCGGCCCGCAAACGGTCGATCGCGACGAAAATCCGGGGCAGGGCGGGGGTGGACGGCTGGGACATTGCGAACTTCTCTCCGTTGGGCGATAGAGGCGCCAGACGGCGGGGGAATCCGACCCCGACTCGGCCAGCCAGGAACGAGCGCACCATGAACCGTTTTAAGACTCTCGGCGACTATGATTTTTCCGGAAAGCGCGTGCTCGTGCGCGCCGATCTCAACGTTCCCATGCAGGACGGCGCCGTCAGCGACGCCACGCGGATCGAGCGCTTCGCCCCGACGGCGGCTGCTCTTGCGGCCAAGGGCGCAAAAGTGATCGTCCTGTCGCATTTCGGCCGTCCCAAGGGGCGCGATGCCAGCCAGTCGCTGGCTCCGCTCGTCGCCCCGCTCGCCAAGGCCGTCGGCAAGCCCGTCGCCTTCGCGGACGACTGCATCGGTCCGGTCGCGCAGGCGCTCATCGAAAAAATGAAGAACGGTGACGTCGCGCTGCTCGAGAATCTGCGTTTCCACAAGGGCGAAGAGAAGAACGAAGCCGCGTTCGTCAAGGCGCTTGCCGCGCTCGGCGACATCTACGTGAACGACGCGTTCTCCTGCGCGCATCGCGCGCATGCCTCGACCGAGGGGATCGCGCACGTGCTTCCCAGTGCGGCGGGCCTTTCCATGCAGGCCGAGCTTGACGCGCTTTCCAAGGCGCTGGACCGGCCCAAGCGGCCGGTCGCGGCCGTTATCGGCGGTTCGAAGATCTCCACCAAGCTCGACCTGATCGGCAATCTTGTGTCGCGCGTCGATATCCTCGCCATCGGTGGCGGCATGGCGAACACCTTCCTGTTCGCCAAGGGCATTTCTGTCGGCCGCTCGCTGTGCGAATCCGACATGGCGGAAACCGCACGTCGGATCATGGCGGACGCCGAAACGGCGGGTAAGCAGATCGTGCTGCCGGTCGACGCGGTTGTCGCGGGCGCACTGACCGATTCGGCCGGCGCCCAGACCGTGCCGATCGGGCGCATCCCGCCTGACAAGATGGTCCTCGATATCGGTCCGCTGTCAGTTGCCGAGACGCTGCGGATCTTCGACGGGGCGCTCACGTTGGTGTGGAATGGGCCGGTCGGCGCCTTCGAGCATGCGCCTTTCGATGCCGGCACTACCGCCCTTGCGCGCGGCGTCGCCGAGCGCACGAAGGCAGGCAAGCTCATGTCGGTTGCCGGCGGCGGCGACACCGTCGCGGCCCTGGCGAAAGCAGGCGCCGTCGACGCATTCAGTTACGTCTCCACCGCGGGCGGGGCGTTTCTGGAATGGCTCGAGGGCAAGGAGCTTCCGGGCGTCGCCGCCCTCGCGCCACGCTGAGCCGAGAAGCTAGTTCAGGCGCTTGAGCGGACGGCGGCGCGGCGTGCCGCCGGCGTGCATCTTGCGGGTCGGCGCCGGTGTCAGGACTTCGCGCGCCTGATCGGCGGGAACAATGCTGTCGTCGACGAGTGGTCCGCGGGTTTCGCCGCGCCGCCAGGCCGAAACGCGCGACTCGGCGACTTCGTCTGAGACGAGATCGTAGAACGACAGCGCGTCGAACAGTTCGCCCGGATCGACGAGCCCGCCGGTCGGCCCGCCGAGTTGGCGCATCGCGATGAAGAATTCGGTGAAGAGCGCCTTGTCGACGTGGCAGCCCTTGCAGGCCACGGCAAGCGCGCGGCCGCCCTGCTCGTAGAGGCAGCGGCGCGCGGTGGCGACCGAGACGCGCGCGAACTTCGCGAACAGCGTTTCGAGCAGCGATCGTTCGCCCGCGCGCACCAGCGGAAGCAGCAGGTGCAGGTCGTCGACGTCGTCGCGGTCGAGGGCCGTCCGGATCCGGACAAGCGCGCCGTTCAGGGCCGCCGCGCGCGCGTGATCGGCCAGGACTTCGGCAAGCGCGTCGCCGATCGCCTTGTCGAGCAGGTAGTGGTCGATCTCGAAATTCTCGATGATGTGCCGGCGCAGCGCTTCCGAAACCCAGCCATACATGCGCCCCGCGAGCTTCGGATCGAGATCTTCGCGCCGCAGGATCATCTCCTGCAGGTCGGAATCCGATTGCGAATGCTCGACCAGCGTCTCGAACGTGTCGGTCGCGATGGCGGCGCCCGGATTCTCGAGGACGGCGCGCACGACGTCCTGTTCGCCGGGGCGCACGAGTGCGTCGCTGACAGGTGCTGAAATGTGATCGCGGCGCGCGATGGCGAGGCGATGCTGGAACGTGCGCGTACGGATGACGTTGAGGAGTTCGCCGTCGTCGAGCAGCTCCGACTTGAGCAGGACGGGCCAGGCGACTTCGATGCGGTCGTTGGCGAGCTGGACGATCAGCCGGCGCGGGGCCACGCCTTCGGCCGCGAGCCGTTCGGCGAGCGCCCTGCGGATCGGCATCTCGAGTTCGTGAAGCAGGCGCTGGAGGATTTCCTCGGCGAGTTCACGCTCGCGCGCGCTCATCGATCCGAGATCCGTGCCCAGAATCATATCGCCCATGCGGACCGCCAGATGCGCGCGCGCGTCCGGCCGCTTGTCCTGGGCAAGAACGAGCAACCCGCGCAACTGTTCGCTATCGAATGGGACCGTCATAGAACCAGCGTCACCGAATTCTTCGCCGCGCGTTGTCGGCGCGTCTTCTATTAGTAAGTCTAAATCTGATCATCATACAAATCCAGATATGCGCCGTTACAGTTTGTTGAATCGCCATGCCACCGTGACATCTTTGTGTGGCCGTTTGCATTTTGCCAAAGATGCAGAAATCAAATGCGATTCGAAACGCTTCGCGTTGCATTGCGCGTGGCATTTTCATCGCGCTTGCGTCAGCGCACGGCAGGTTATGCGCACATTCGCGAAATTAACGGAGAATTAAATAAAATTTGGTTCTATTGCCGATCATGCAGATTCAAGCTGGCACCCCCTCGATTGCAAACGGACTGATTCGACCCGACAACGGTCGTATTTCGGGCCGTCCGACCTTCACGGCCCGCGGCGGATCGCCATCCGAGACCGGAACTGGCCTGTCGGTGACCGCGCGAGGTGCCGGAATCCCCGAAGCCCTGGTCGCCGTCGCCGCCAATTTCGCCGAGGAAGCCCGCCCCGAGCGTACCTTGCCGCGCGGATCGCTGGTCGATCTCGTAATCTGAAGGCAGGCTTGCCTGCGCCGGATAACCGGCGTCACACTTTCGCGCCATGAACGCCCCGAAGCCCGCCGGTCCGTCGGTGCGCGCGGTTCCCGAAGGGGATACGCGCGAACGCCTCGTCTGTGCCGATTGCGGCTTCATCCAGTACGAAAATCCCAAGATCGTCGTCGGTGCCGTTCCCGTCTGGGAAGGCAAGGTGCTGCTGTGCCGGCGGGCGATCGCCCCGCGGATCGGCTTCTGGACACTGCCGGCAGGGTATCTGGAGCTTGGCGAGACCCCCGAAGCTGGTGCCGCGCGCGAGGCGATGGAGGAAGCAAATGCCCGAATCGCGATCGACGCGCTTCTCGGCGTCTACTCAGTGCCGCGCATCAGCCAGGTGCAGCTCATCTATCGGGCACGCCTGATCGACGCCGAATTTTCTGCCGGCCCCGAAAGCCAGGAAGTCAGCCTCTATGGGTGGGATGAGATCCCGTGGAACGATCTGGCCTTCCCGTCCGTCCGCTGGGCGCTGGCGCACTGGCGGGAGGTCGGTGATGCCGCGGCCTTTGCCGTCCGGACCAATCCGCCGGGTGAAACCGGCGACCACTGAGCCCGACGGCGTCAGACGAGTTTGAAGTTCATCGCCAGCAATCCGGCGACCAGGACGATCGCGGCGACGATCCGGAAGCGGCCGAACGGCTCGTGCAGCAGGAACGTGCCCATCAGCGAGGCGAACAGCACCGACGTTTCGCGCAAGGCCGAAACATGCGCGATCGAGCCGAGGCTCGAAGCCCAGATCGCGATGCCGTAGCCGATCGCCGCGACCGTGCCGCCGGCAGTGCCGCGCCACCAGAATTTCCGTACATAGGTGAAGAGAGCGGGGCCGCGGCGCCACATCGCGACGAAGAAGACCCACGGTCCTTCGAGGATGTTGAGCCAGGCGATATAGCCAAGCGCGTCGCCCGACGCGCGTGCGCCGAGCCCGTCCACCACCGTGTAGCCGGCGATCGTGAATCCGGTGCAGACGGCAAGCGTGATCGCGCGGCGTTCGCCGAGATTCGGAATCCCGCGCGCGAAGGCAAGGCCCGCGATGCCGAGCGACACCAGCACGACGCCGACCGATTCGCGGAAATTCAGAAACTCGCCGATGACCGTGCCCGATATGACCGCGACCAGCGTGGGCCCGAGTCCGCGCGCGATCGGATAGACGAGCGACAAGTCGCCGTGCGCGTATGCGCGCAGCAGGAAGTAATAATAGAAATTATGGATGATCACCGAGCCGATCAGGTAAGGCCACGCTTCCCGGGCCGGCAATGACACGAACGGCAGCATCGCGACACCGAAGAAGCAGCCGGCGAGCATGACCAGACCGAAGGAGGCGAGCCGGTCGGTGTCGGATTTGACGACGGCGTTCCAGGATGCGTGCATCAGGGCCGCGACCAGAACCAGTCCCGCGACCGACGGATCTATCTTTTCCAACGTTCCCTCTTTCGGGGTCCCAGAATGCAGAAGGGGCGCGGGAGAATAACCCCCACGCCCCCAAATGCACCGAGCGAAAACCGCTTACTTCTTCTTCTTAGCGGCCTTCTTCTTAGCCTTCTTCTTCGCAGCCATGATGTGACTCCTTGTTTCCGATGGTGTCGGACCGGGAAAGGCACGCCGGCGATCTGAGCGGAGCTGGGTGTTTAATCCCTGCCCTTTTGACCACTGACGGAGTTGGAGCCCCCCTTTGATACGATCCGAACGTCGCTAGAACATCATTTTGAACAAGGGCATGTCAAGGAAATTCAATATGAGGGGGGTTGACATCCCCGATCCCACTATCGTTAGCGGTCTGCCCATGCTGTTGCGGGAGTCGCAATTCCACGCGCTAGACCTAGTGAGCGACAGCGAAATAACCCAAATAAAATCGAGACTATTTGCATGTCGTGATTTTTTGCGCGCGATGAAAATCCGCACGCGATTTCGTCACGCATCGAGGTCGAGAAGGCTCTTTGAAAAACTTTCCGCGTCGAACGCTTTGAGGTCGTCGACGCCCTCTCCGACACCGATTAGCACCGTCGGAGTCGCGAATCGATTCGCGATCGCGACCAGAACGCCACCCTTGGCGCTGCCGTCGAGCTTGGTGACGACCAGCGAGTCGACCGCAACCATGCTCTTGAACGTCTCGACCTGCGTCAGCGCGTTCTGACCGATCGTCGCGTCGAGGACGAGCATCGTGTCGTGCGGCGCGCTCGCATCCAGCTTCTTGATGACGCGCACGACCTTCTTCAGTTCGTCCATCAGGTCGGCCTTGTTGTGCAACCGCCCTGCGGTATCGACGAGCAGCACGTCGACATTCGCCGCGCGCGCCTTCTCCAGCGCCTCGAACGCGAGTGCGGCGGGATCGCTGCCCTCGCGCGCGGTGACGACGGCCACACCCGCGCGCTCGCCCCAGATCTCGAGCTGGCGCACGGCGGCCGCGCGGAACGTGTCGCCGGCGGCGAGCATGACCGACTTGCCCTCGGCGCGCAGGGCCGACGCGATCTTGCCGATCGTTGTCGTCTTGCCGCTGCCGTTGACCCCGACGACCAGCACGACATGCGGCCGGCGGGCCGGATCGGGCGACCAGGTGCGCGCGACGGGTGCGAGGATCGTCGCGATTTCGGCCGCAAGCAGGCGGCGAACTTCGATGGCGGGCGTATCGGAGGGCAGCTTGCGTGCGCGGATGCGCTCGACGAGCTTTGCCGCGACCGCCGGTCCGAGATCGGCTTCGATCAGCGCTTCTTCGAGCGCGTCGAGGGACGCCGAGTCGAGCCGCCCGAGATTTAACGCCCGGCCGATCCCGTCGACGAGCTTGCTCGACGATTTCCTCAGGCCTTCCTTGAGGCGGCCGAGCCAGCTCATGCCGAGACTCCGGCAAGGCCGTTCGCGTCGTGACCGACGATCCGCGCGCGCACCATGGTGCCGCGTGGATGCGTGCCGTCGAGCCGCACGCGAATACCTTGCGCATCCAGCCCGTCGTTGCCCGATTTCTCGACGAGAATTTCCGCCTGCGTCCCGACGCGGCCGGCGAGATAGCGTGATCGCGCCGTGGCAACGGCGGCACGCAATTGCCGCGCCCGATTCCGGACGGTCGCCTCTGCCAGCGGGCGCATCCGGGCGGCCGGCGTGCCCGGACGCGTCGAATAGGCGAAGACATGCGCGTTCGACAGCATCGCCTCATCGACCAAAGCGAGCGTGTTCGCGAACGCGACGTCCGACTCTGTCGGGAAGCCCGCGATCAGGTCAGCCGCGATGGCGATGTCGGGTCGCGCGGCGCGTGCTTTCGCGACCGTGTCGAGAACCTGCGCTCGGTCATGGCGTCGCTTCATGCGCTTGAGGATCAGGTCGTCGCCCGCCTGAATCGACAGGTGCAGGAAGGGCGCGAAACGCGATTCCTGCTTCAAAAGATTGAAGATTCCGGCATCGAGCTCGGCGGGATCGACCGACGACAGGCGCAGGCGCGCCAGACCGGGCACGGCATCGAGAATCGCCGCACACAGGTCGCCGAGCCGTGGGTGGCCGGGCATGTCGTCGCCCCAGGCGGTGAGGTCCACGCCGGTCAACACGACCTCGCGCCGACCGGCGGCGACCGCCTGTGCCACGCGCGCGATCACGGCGCCGGTCGCCAGCGAGCGCGAGGGTCCGCGCGCATAGGGGATGACGCAGAAGGTGCAACGATGGTCGCAACCCTGCTGCACCTCGATGAAGGCGCGCGTACGCCCTTCGGCAAGGCCGATATCGCCGGCGACGAAATTCTGGCCGGCCATGATGTCGGACACGGAACTCGTGCGCGCTGCCCACGTGGCCGGGTCGAGCTTGTCGCGGTTGCCGACGACCGCATCGACCTCGCCAAGTGCTTCGTAGCGGTTTGGGTCGAGCTGGACGGCGCAGCCGGTCACGACGATGCGCGCGGCCGGATTCTCGCGCCGCAGCCGGCGGATCGCGGCCAGCGCATCGCGCTCGGCTTCCTGCGTCACCGCACAGGTATTGACGACGAGCGTGTCGGCATCGCCGGCCTGCACGAGCAGCGCTTCGATCGTCGCGGCCTCGGCGGCGTTGAGCCGGCAGCCGAAATTGACGACGCGCGGCGCGGTCATTCCGGCCAGACACCGGAGAAGGAAAGGGCGACCGGGCCTGCCATCTGGACGCGGCCGTCGGCACGCCATTCGATATCGAGCGAACCGCCGCCGTTCGCGCCGCCGTCGACCACGATGCGCGCGCGTCGTCCGGGGATCAGGTCGCGGCGGATGGCGGCGACGGTGGCCGCGCACGCGCCGGACCCGCAGGCGAGCGTGATGCCGGCCCCGCGCTCCCACACCCGCAGGCGCAGTGTCGTGGCGTCGAGGATCTGCGCAATTCCGATATTGGCGCGTTCGGGAAAGATCGGATGATGCTCGAGCTTGGGCCCTAGCGTGGCGAGATCGATTGCCTCGGCATCAGGCACGAAGAACGTCGCATGCGGGTTGCCCATGCCGGTCGCGACCGGATCGGCGAGTGGTCCCAACGACAGCGGCACATGCAGCGTGTCGCAGGCCTGTGCGAGCGGAACCTCGCGCCAGTCGAGGCGCGCGGGTCCCATGTCGACGCTCACGGTGCCGCCATCGTCGCGTTTGGCATGCAGCAGTCCGGCGCGGGTCTGGATCGTCAGCTCGGCGGCGTTCTTCTCGCGTAGGACGAGATCGGCCACGCAGCGCGTGCCGTTGCCGCATGCGCCGGCTTCTGATCCGTCGGAATTGAGAAAGCGGAAGAACACGTCGGCCGATTTGTCGGGTGCGGGTTCGAGCACGATGAGCTGATCGAAGCCCACGCCCTTGTGCCGGTCGGCGATGGCCTTCACGCGGGCGTCGTCGAGCGCGATTTTTTTGGCGCGCGAATCGATGACAACGAAGTCGTTGCCGAGGCCATGCATCTTCAGGAAGGGCAGTCCGCTCATGGCCGGGCATATAGGACCCGGCCGCCCGGCTTGTCTAGCAAGCCGGGTCCGGGAGGGCAGTTTTGAGGAATTCTGGCCTATCTTGAAATGTTCGTCGATGAACGTCCTCAAAATATAATTATTTCAATTGCTTAACGCTCTAACCGGATCGACCGACAACCTCTCTTATATACGTGTCCGCCCGGCCGTCTTGACGCTCCCGCCCTTTGGGCCTAGAACCGCCGCCGTTCAGGGGAAATCTGCGCCTCTGGGCCTTCGGGTCTCCCGCCGTCCGCGAGTGTCGCGCACGGCGGCCGTCGTGTTTTGTGCCTTCGGAAGGTTTGCCGGTCGGGATGTTCGAGTCGCTTTCCACCAAGCTGGGGTCGGTCTTCGACAAGCTGCGCGGGCGCGGTGCGCTCAGCGAAGCCGATGTCGATGCGGCCCTGCGCGAAGTGCGCGTGGCGCTGCTCGAAGCCGACGTGGCGCTCTCCGTCGTCAAGGATTTCGTCGCCGGCGTGAAACTCGAGGCGATCGGGCAGCAGGTCGTCCGCTCGGTCACGCCCGGCCAGATGGTCGTCAAGATCGTCAACGACAAGCTCGTCGAGACGCTCGGCGCCACGGCCAGCGACATCAACCTGCGCGCCAATCCGCCTGTCGCGGTCCTGATGCTGGGCCTGCAGGGCTCGGGCAAGACGACGACGTCGGCCAAGCTCGCCAAGCGTCTGGTCGAGAAGGACCGCAAGAAGGTCCTGCTCGCCTCGCTCGACGTGCGCCGCCCGGCTGCACAAGAACAGCTCGCCGTACTGGGCGCGCAGGTTTCCGTGCCCACGCTGCCCATCGTCGCCGGACAAGATCCGGTTTCGATCGCGAAGCGCGCGATGGAGACGGGGCGCACCGAAGGCTACGACGTCGTCATCCTCGACACCGCCGGCCGTCTTTCCATCGACGACGAGCTGATGAACGAGGCCGCCGCCGTGCGCGACGCGGTCTCGCCCACGGAATCGCTGCTGGTCGTCGACTCGCTGACGGGCCAGGACGCGGTAAACACCGCCACCCAGTTCAACACGCGCCTCGGTGTCACGGGCATCGTGATGACCCGCGTGGACGGCGACCAGCGCGGCGGTGCCGCGCTGTCGATGCGCGCCGTCACCGGCCGGCCGATCAAGTTCATCGGTCTTGGCGAAAAGATGGACGCTTTCGAGCCGTTCCATCCCGAGCGCATCGCCGGCCGCATCCTCGGCATGGGCGACATCGTTGGCCTGGTCGAGAAGGCGCAGGAAAACGTCCAGATCGAGGACGCCGAAAAGCTCGCTGCCAAGATCAAGAAGGGCGATTTCGACTTCAACGACATGCTCTCACAGCTCGACCAGCTGAAGAAGATGGGCGGGCTCGGCGGCGTGATGAACATGCTGCCCGGCGTGCAGAAGATGAAGGCGCAACTCGCCAACGCGAATGTGGACGAGAAGGTGGTCGGCCGGCAGTCGGCGATCATCCGCTCGATGACGAAGAAGGAACGGCGTGACGCCAAGCTGCTCAACGGCAGCCGCAAGCGGCGCATCGCGTCGGGATCTGGAACGACGGTCGAGGAGGTCAACCGCCTCGTGAAGCAGTTCATGGAAATGAGCCGCGTCATGAAGCAGATGGGCAAGCTCGGCCAAAAGGGAATGATGCGGACGGGGATCGCAAACCTCTTCCGCAGGTAACACGAACGAACCGAACGATTATCGAAACGAAAGGATCGAACCGACAATGTCCGTCAAGATTCGCATGAGCCGCGGCGGTGCCAAGAACCGCCCGCACTACAAGATCGTCGTCGCCGACAGCCGCATGGCCCGCGACGGCCGCTTCATCGAGAAGATCGGGTACTACGACCCGATGCTCGACAAGGCGGACCCCAAGCGCGTCGTCATTGACGTCGAGCGCGCCAAGTACTGGCTGTCGAAGGGCGCGCAGCCTTCCGACCGCGTCGCGCACTTCTTCTTCGCGCTGTCGTTGGGCCCCAAGCCCGTGATCCGCGAGACGCCGAAGAAGTCCGCGCCGAAGAAGAAGGCGCAGGAGCGTCTGAAGGCGGCCGAGGAAGCGGCGGCGAAGCCCGCCGAGGCGGCGCCGGCGGCCTGAGGCCATGACGTCCGGCGCGGAGGCGAAGCCGATCCTGGTTGGTGCCGTCGTGGGTCCCCACGGCGTGCGCGGCGAGGTCAAGATCAAGAGCTTCACCGAACGCGCGAAGGACGTCGCGGCCTACGGCCCCGTTTCGGACGAGAGCGGCAAGCGCCGTTTCGCGATCCGGGTGCGGGGCGAGGTTCGCGGACTGGTCGTGGCCCGGCTCGAAGGTATCGAGGACCGGAACGCGGCCGAGGCACTGAAAGGTCTGCGTCTCTATGTCGAGCGCAGCGCCCTCGGGGCCAAGCCCAAGCGGACCAAGGGAAGCGAGGCCTGGTTCCATGCCGACCTGATCGGCCTTTCGGTGGAAGACACCGGGGGCACCAGGCTCGGAACGGTGAAGGGGCTCGCGAACTACGGTGCGGGCGACATCGTGGAGATCGACACCGGAAGCGGGCAGAGCCTGCTTCTCCCGTTCACCAAACGGGTGGTGCCGACGGTCGATGTCGAAGGCGGGCGGATCGTGGTCGATCCGCCGGTCGAGGTGGAAGCGAAGGACGACGGTAAGGACGAATGAGTACTGCGGCTGACATGGCGGGGAACGGCGGGACGGGCGGCGCGAAGGCGCCGTGGCGTGCGTTCGTGCTCACGCTCTATCCGGGCATGTTCCCGGGGCCGCTGGGTGCTTCGATTCCGGGCCGCGCCGTCGAAGATGGCGCCTGGTCGCTCGAGACCGTCGACATCCGAGACTTCGCAGCCGACAAGCACCGCACCGTGGACGACCTGCCCTTCGGCGGCGGGCCCGGCATGGTGATGAAGCCCGACGTCGTCGATGCGGCCCTAGCCGTCGCGATCGCGCGCGCGCCTGAAGGTGCGGTCGCGATCTGTCTGTCGCCCCGCGGCAAACCCTTCACGCAGGACCGCGCGCGCGAACTTGCGGCCGGCCCGGGCGTGATTCTGCTCTGCGGCCGCTTCGAAGGCATCGACGCGCGCGTGCTCGAGGCGCGCGACCTGGAAGAGATCTCGGTCGGCGACTTCGTGCTGTCGGGCGGCGAGCCCGCGGCGATGTGCCTGATCGACGCCTGCGTACGGCTTCTGCCCGGCGTGCTGGGTGCGGCCGAATCGCTCGGCGAAGAGAGTTTCGAGGACGGACTGCTCGAATATCCCCACTACACGCGCCCCGCCATCTGGCAGGACCGCGAAGTGCCGGCGGTGCTCACCTCCGGCAACCACGCAAAAATCCGCGCCTGGCGGCGGGCAGAGGCAGAGCGCCTCACCGCCGAGCGACGCCCCGATATGTGGGCCAAGCGCCAGGCACGCACGCAACACTGAAGATCCAAGAGGAGAAGACCATGTCGCATATCATCGAACAGCTCGAGAAAGAGCACATCGGCAAGCTCGTGACGGCCCGCAAGGTGCCGGAATTCGGCCCTGGCGACACGCTGCGCGTGATGGTGAAGGTGCTGGAAGGGACGCGCGAGCGTCTGCAGACCTTCGAGGGCGTGTGCATCGCCCGCAAGAACTCGGGCATCAGCTCGAACTTCACGGTGCGCAAGATCTCGTTCGGCGAAGGCGTCGAGCGCGTGTTCCCGCTCTACTCGCCGCGTCTGGGCGGGATCGAGGTCGTGCGCCGTGGCGACGTGCGTCGCGCCAAGCTCTATTACCTGCGCGGCCGCACGGGCAAGTCGGCCCGCATTCTCGAGAAGACGGGCGGCATCGCCGCATCGGCGGCCGACCTGTCGGCCGCCGATCTCGAAGCTGCCGCGACGGAAGTGCCGGCCGAGAAGAAGTAAGACGGGTCGCGGGGTATCGCCGGACCGGGATCGCCCGGCCGGCCGTCCCGCGACGGGAATCAGCCTGTCGGGAGAAGCATCGATGACCAAGCCACGCACGTTGTTCGACAAGATCTGGGACAACCACGTCGTCCACAAGCAGGACGACGGCACCTGCGTGATTTACATCGATCGCCACCTCGTCCATGAAGTGACGAGCCCGCAGGCCTTCGAAGGCCTGCGCATGACGGGCCGCAAGGTCCGCCGCCCCGACGCGACCATTGCGGTCGCCGACCACAACGTGCCGACGACCGACCGCTCGAAGGGCATCGCCGATCCGGAAAGCCGCATCCAGGTCGAGACGCTGGAGAAGAACGCAAAGGACTTCGGCGTGCCGTACTATGGCATGGACGACATCCGGCAGGGGATCGTCCATATCATCGGGCCCGAGCAGGGTCTGACGCAGCCGGGCATGACGATCGTTTGCGGCGACAGCCACACCGCCACGCACGGCGCATTCGGCTCGCTCGCCTTCGGCATCGGCACGTCGGAGGTCGAGCACGTGCTCGCCACGCAGACGCTGGTGCAGCGTCCGGCCAAGAACATGCGCATCACCGTCGACGGCAAGGTCGGTCCGGGCGTGACGCCGAAGGACGTGATCCTCGCGATCATCGGCAAGATCGGCACGGCCGGCGGCACCGGCCACGTCGTCGAGTTCGCAGGCTCGGTCATCCGCGACATGTCGATGGAAGGCCGCATGACGGTCTGCAACATGACGATCGAAGGCGGTGCGCGCGCCGGCCTCGTGGCGCCCGACGAGAAGACCTTCGAGTACGTGAAGGGCCGCCCGCAGGCGCCGAAGGGCGCCGCATGGGAAGCGGCCGTCGCCTACTGGAAGACGCTCCCCTCCGACCCGGGCGCCAAGTACGACACCGAGATCTTCCTCGACGCCAAGGACATCCAGCCGATGGTCACCTGGGGCACCTCGCCCGAGGACGTGCTGCCGATCGGCGCCGTCGTGCCGAATCCGGCCGACGTGAAGGACGAAGGCAAGCGCGCGGCCGTCTCGCGCTCGCTCGAATACATGGGTCTCAAGCCGGGCACGAAGCTCGCCGACGTGAAGATCGACAAGGTCTTCATCGGCAGCTGCACGAACGGCCGCATCGAGGATCTGCGCGCGGTCGTCGAGATCGCCAGGGGCCGCAAAGTCGCCGCCCACGTGCAGGCGATGGTCGTGCCGGGCTCGGGCCTCGTCAAGGAACAGGCCGAACGCGAAGGCCTCGACAAGGTCCTGATCGAAGCGGGATTCGAGTGGCGCGAGCCGGGCTGCTCGATGTGCCTCGCGATGAATGCCGACAAGCTCGAGCCGGGTGAACGCTGCGCATCGACCTCGAACCGCAATTTCGAGGGCCGGCAGGGCCGCGGCGGGCGTACGCATCTCGTCTCGCCGGGCATGGCCGCCGCTGCCGCGGTCGCCGGTCGTCTTGCCGACGTGCGCGAGTTCGCGCGTTGAACTTTCTGCTGGCCGTCCAGCCGGCGCGGGCGACGGAAGACGTCGCCCCGTTCGGCCGGCGGTTGGCAGCCCTGTTCCTCGACACCGCAATTCTCGCGGCACTCGCTTTCGCGTTGATTTCGACCGCCAACCTCACGAGCCAATCGAGCATGGGTGACATCTTCCATCCGTTCTGGCGTGAAAGCCCGGTCATCTCGGCCGAGCGCACGGACGCCGCGCGCGAGGACGAACGCCTGCCCGATGGCAGCGGCCGGCGGACGATCGACATTTTCCGCGAGACGCGCGCGCATGCGGACGACACGGTGCGCGTCTGGGCAGTCGCGCAAGGCGAGATCCGGTACGACGACGGCCGGATCGAGCCCGTGCGCTCCGAATTGCTGATCGCGCGCAACCTGCGCGGCCTTGCACGCCTCGTCGCGACACAGGTACTCGTCACCCTTCTTCCATTTGTGTATTTCGCGTTGTTCGAAAGCTCGCGCTGGCAGGGTTCTCCTGGCAAACGGGTCTTCGGTGTGCGCATCGTCGATCTCGAAGGCCGGCGCATCGGATTCGGCCGATCGGTGATGCGCCAGCTCATGAAGGTGTGCGAAGTCGGCGCGACCGGTCTCGGGTATGCGCTCGCCGCGTTCAACGGCACAGGCCAGGCATTCCACGACATTCTCGTCGGCACGCGCTGCGTGCGGGCAAAGGCATAGTCTTCCAGAGGGAGAACGACATGGATAAGTTCACGGTTCTCACGGGTGTGGCGGCGCCGCTGCCGATGATCAATGTCGATACCGACATGATCATTCCCAAGCAGCATCTGAAGACGATCAAGCGCACCGGCCTCGGCACGGCGCTGTTCGAGGAGATGCGCTACACGACCGACGGCAAGGAAAAGCCGGATTTCGTCCTCAACAAGCCGGCCTACCGCAAGGCGCAGATCCTTGTCGCCGGCGACAATTTCGGCTGCGGCTCCTCGCGCGAACATGCGCCGTGGGCGCTGCTCGATTTCGGCATCCGCTGCGTGATCAGCACCTCGTTCGCCGACATCTTCTACAACAACTGCTTCAAGAACGGCATCCTGCCCATCAAGGTGTCGAAGGAAGACCTCGCCAAGCTGATGGACGACGCGCAGCGCGGCTCCAACGCGACGCTGACGGTCGATCTCACGAAGCAGGAAATCAAGGGGCCGGATGGCGGCACGGTGAAGTTCGACATCGATCCCTTCCGCAAACACTGCCTCGTCAACGGCCTCGACGACATCGCCCTCACGCTCGAGAAGGGCGCGCACATCGACGCATATGAAGCCAAGCAACGTACGACACAGCCCTGGCTCGCCGCCGCACGCTGAAGTCACATATCGGAGAGACGAAGAAATGGCATCCAACCGCAAGCTCCTCGTTCTGCCGGGCGACGGCATCGGCCCCGAGGCGATGAAGCAGGTGCGTCGTGTCGTCGACTGGTTCGACAAGCGCCGGACTGTCTCGTTCGACGTGAAGGAAGGCCTCGTCGGCGGCATTTCCTACGAGAAGCACGGCACGCCGCTGACCGACGCGACCATGGCGCTGGCGCAGGAATGTGACGCCACGCTGTTCGGCGCCGTCGGCGGCCCGCAGTGGGACAACCTGCCCTTCGACAAGAAGCCCGAACGCGGCCTGCTGCGCCTGCGCAAGGAGATGGATCTTTTCGCCAACCTTCGCCCGGCGCTGGTGTTCGACGCGTTGGCCGATGCTTCATCGCTGAAGCGCGAACTGGTCGCGGGTCTGGACATCCTGATCCTGCGAGAACTCACGGGCGGCGTCTATTTCGGCGAGCCGCGCGGCGTTTCCACGCTGCCCGACGGCCAGAAGAGGGCGGTCGACACGCAGGTCTATACGACTTCCGAAATCCAGCGCATCGCGCGCGTGGCCTTCGAGCTCGCCCGCAAGCGCGGCAACAAGGTGCATTCGGTCGAGAAGGCCAATGTCATGCACACCGGCGTGCTGTGGCGCGAGGTCGTGACCGAACTGCACAAGGCCGAGTATTCGGACGTGAAGCTCGAGCACATGTACGCCGACAACTGCGCCATGCAGCTCGTGCGCTTTCCCAAGCAGTTCGACGTGATCGTCACCGACAACCTGTTTGGCGACATGCTGTCGGATTGCGCGGCGATGCTCACCGGTTCGCTCGGCATGCTGCCGTCGGCCTCGCTGGGCGCGCCCGATCCGACGGGCCGCCGCAAGGCGCTGTACGAGCCGGTGCACGGCTCGGCGCCCGACATCGCCGGCAAGGACATGGCGAATCCGCTGGCGACGCTGCTGTCGTTCGCGATGATGCTGCGCTATTCGTTCGACCTCGCGGCCGATGCCGATCTGGTCGAGCAGGCGGCGAAGAATGTTCTCGCCAGCGGCATGCGCACGCGCGACATCGCCTCGGCGGGCAGCAACGTCGTGTCGACCACGCAGATGGGCGACGCGCTGCTGAAGGAACTCGACAAGCTGGCGGCGTAAGACGGGGGCCTGCGGGTCCCGGTCCGACCGATGCGTGCATTTGGGTTCCGGCTTGCCGCCGGAACCGCAGTCGCCACATGATCGGCGACGGAACGGGGCGAAAATGGTCAAGCGGATTGCGGTTGTCGGGGCGACGGGAACAATCGGGCGCGAGGTGCTGCAGGAACTCGCCGCACGCGGAATCGATGCGGGCGAAGTGGCGGCACTGGCGTCCGAACGTTCGGTCGGCGTCACCCTTTCTTTCGGCGAAGAAGGCGATATCCGCACCGACGATCTGGCCGGGTACGATTTCTCGGAAACGAAAGTCGCGATATTCTGCACGGCGCCTGCCGTCTCGGCGGCCAATGTCGTCCGCGCGACGAAGGTGGGTGCGTGGGCCGTCGATACGTCGTCGCATTTCCGCCTGGATGCGGACGTGCCGCTGGTCGTCGCGGGCGTCAACGACGACGACGCCACGCTGGCGCGCGCGAAGCGCCGCATCGTCGCGGTTCCGGGCGCTTGCGTGACGATGTTGGCGACGGCGCTTGCCCCGCTGCATCGTGCGGCAACCGCCAAGCGCGTGATCGTCTCGACCTACCAGTGCGTTTCGGAAGCCGGCAAGCCGGCGATGGACGAGCTCTTTGGCCAGACGCGCAATGTCTTCGTGAACCAGCCGATGGAACGCGTGAACTTCGCCAAGCAGATCGCGTTCAACGTGATCCCGCAATGCGGCGGATTCGACAATGACGGACGGACGACCGAGGAACGCGCGCTTGCGATGGAAACGCGCAAGGTGCTGGCCGGCGACATCGGCACGGTCGCGACCTGCGTGCGCGTCCCCACGTTCGTCGGGCATGGGATCGCGGCGGTCGTGGAATTCGCCGAACCGATGGGCATCGCGCAGGCCCGTTCCATGCTGATGCGCGTCGATGGCCTCGCGGTCGTCGATCACCGGGGGGACGAAGGCTTCGTCACGCCACTGGAAACGCAGGGCGAGCAGAAGATCTATGTCAGCCGCCTGCGCGACGATCCGTCGGTACCCAACGGGCTCGCGATGTGGATCGCGGCAGACAATCTTCGCACGGCCCTGTCGGTGCCGATCGTGGCGCTCGCCCTCGAACTGGCGGAGCGCTGATTGCGGGCCGCCGCGCTCGCTATCGCGGTTTTTCTGTCGGCGCCTGTCGCATACGCGCAGGCACCGGCGCTCGCCGAACTCGACCGTCTCTATGCCGCCGGCCAGTATCGCGACGTCACTCAGCGCATGTTCGCGACCCGCGACAATGCCGAAGCGCGCGCGATCCTCGGCTGGGCGCAGGCGCGCGTACAGGCCGCCGCCCCGCACGTGATCGCGGTCGCCTATTCCGATCTTCTCTGGCAGATCGGCGAAGGGCAGGGGAGTGACGATCTGCGTGGCGAATCCGCGCTGGTTCTCGTCTATTCGATCCTGGCCGTCGGCGTGGACGGCGCCAAATGTGCCGATACGGGCGCGGCGGACGCGCGTGTGCGCCAGATCCTGTCGACGCGCCAGCCGCGGCTCGAATTCGCGCGCGGCCGCCCGGTCGAAAGGCGTATGCAGATCCGGAACTCGGCGCTGGCGCTCGAGCAATCGACCGCGGCAAGACGCCCGGAAGATCGCGACATCTGCTCGGCCGGTTCCGAGGAGATCGCGCGCCAGCTCGAGACGCCCGGCACGGTCACGCGCGAACAGCCGTTGCGCCCCGGCGAGCTCCGGCGCACGGTCGATATCGAACCGGGGCCGACCTACCGGCCGCGGTTTCTTTCGCCCGAACAATGGCATCCGCGCCAGAGCGAGGTGCGCGCACGCTTCGCACGCCTTCTCGACCAGCTCGTCCCGGGCTAGAGCAGCCCCAGCTTGTGCAGCACGACGTCGCCGACGACTGCGGCGGCGAAGGCGAGAATCACGACCGCCGCGATACGGTTGGCCCAGGTAAGGCCCGTCGTCGTGAACCGGTCACGGAACAGGCTCACGGCTTCGACGACGAGCACCCACCAGATCGTGGCACCTGCCGCCACGCCGGCCAGCAGCAACCAGTCATCCAAACCGATTCGCCCGTCGGGGCGCACCCCAAACGCGGCGAAGACGGCCATGAAGGACAGGACGGTGATCGGGTTGGTCAGTGTCAGGAAAAGCGCCGACGTGAAATCGCCAAGCAGGTCGGTCGGATCGGTTCCAGCCGAGATTTCGGGTCGCGGCTGGCGCAGCAGCTTGATGCCCATTCCGACGAGGATCGCGGCTCCGACGAGGGAGATCGCCACATGCGCTTCCTCGAGAAACGTCCGCAGCATCGAGATGCCGAAGGCTGCTACGGCGCCGAACAGGGTGTCTGCGAGGGCGGCGCCGAGGCCCGAGGCGAGTCCGGCCAGCCGTCCGCGGACCAGCGTGCGGCGGATCACCAGCACGTTGATCGGACCGACGGGGGCGGCGATCAGCAGGCCGACAATGGCGCCTTTGAAAAAGATCCAGTCGAGCATCATGGGCTCAGGCCCCGAGCTGCTCGGCCGGGAAGATCGTCGACGGCGCCACCAGGTCCGCCTGGCATTCGACGAGGGCAAGATCGATGGCGCCTTTGGCGGCAGTCGCGACGACCGCCGCGTGCACCGAGGACGTCGCGAGCGACAGCGAATCCGCCGTATCGCGCGAGCCGAGAAAGCGAGCCACGAAGAGTGCCGCGAAACTGTCGCCCGCCCCGTAGGCCGGATGATCGATCGTCGGGACGCGCACGATGAACGAACCGCCCGAGCCGCATGCAAGCGTACCCAGGCGATTGCCGTCGGGAACCGACGTGACGACGACGAGCCGGTCCGCCCGACCGCTCGCGCGAAGCGATTCGGCCGCCATGCGGACTTCTGCAAGCGTGCCGGTCGGCATGCCGGTAAGCATGCCGAGTTCGAAGACGTTCGGGAACAGGATGTCGGCAAGCGGGGCGAGGGAGCGGATCGCATCGACGACATCGGGACGCACGAAGATCCGGCCGCGGTCACCCATCACCGGATCAAGCGCATAGAGACCGGCAGGATTGGCGCGGCGCGTGCGCGCGACCGCATCGGCGACGACCGCCCCCTGATCGCCGGTGCCCAGATAGCCCGAGAGGGCGCAGTCGCAGCCACCCAGCAGGCCGCGACGGTCGAGCCCGTCGACCAGCCGGGCCAACTCCTCGGCCGGTGCCGCGCCGCCAGTGAAGCTGCCGTGGCCGGGATGGTTCGAGAAACGCACGGTATCAAGCCGCACGACGTCGAGGCCGAGACGCTGGAGGCAGAAGGTCGCCGCGGAATTCCCGACCGCGCCGGCGGCAACGGACGATTGGATCGACAGCACGCGCATGTCGCCCCTCATATCGGGAATCGCCTGCTGGCGATAGGGTTTCGGCGTACCGGGATCGCACCGAATCCCTTGGCAAACCGCCCGGCAGGCTGACAGGATAGGCGTTCCAGGGGAGGCAGTCGAAACGAATGGCCGAATTCCGCACCGTCGCGCGCCGCTCGGCGCTCTACATTCCGGGGTCGAACGCGCGGGCGCTCGAAAAGGGCCGCACTCTCGATGCCGACGTGCTGATCTTCGATCTCGAGGATGCCGTCCACCCGGACCGCAAGGATGCCGCACGCGACCAGACGATGGCGGCATTGCGTCAGGGCGGTTACAAGGCGGAGACCGTCGTGCGCGTCAATCCGCTGTCCGACAAGCTGGGTGCTGCCGACATCAAGGCGGCTGCCCGTTCGGGCTGCCAGGCTGTGCTGCTGCCGAAGGTCGAGAGCGCCAAGGAAGTGCGCGACGCCGCCCTGCGCCTTGCCGCGGCCGGCGCGCCGGAAAACGTCATGCTGTGGGCGATGATCGAGACGCCGCTGGGCGTGTTGCGTGCGCAGGAGATCGCGCTGTCGAGCCCGCATCTGGGATGTCTCGTCATGGGTACCTCGGATCTGGTCAAGGACCTGCGCGCGCGCCATTCGGAATCGCGACTGGCGATCATGCCGTCGCTCGGCCTGTGCCTGCTTGCCGCGCGCGCGGCGGGCCTGCCGATCCTCGACGGCGTCCATCTCGATCTCAACGACGAAGCGGGATATCTCGCGGCCTGCCGCCAAGGCGCCGACATGGGCTTCGACGGCAAGACCCTGATCCATCCGAAAACCATCGCCGCCTGCAACGCGGCCTTCGGGCCGTCGGCGGAAGACATAGAATGGTCGCGCAAGGTGATCGCGGCGTTCGAAGCGGCCTCGTCGAAAAAGGAAGGCGTCATCGTCGTTGACGGCAAGCTCGTCGAGCAACTGCATGTCGACAGCGCCAAGCGTACTGTCGCGATGGCCGAGGCCATCGCCAAGAAGAGCGCGGCGAAGGTCGCCTGACGCCTATCTGTCGGCGATGACCTTGAGGCGCCGCCCCGGAGCGAGCGCCTCGCCCGGCTGCAGGCCGTTATAGACCCTGAACTGCTCGAGCTCGAGACCGTCCTGCGTCGCCATCTGCCGCGCGAGCGTCTCGTGCGTGTCGCCGGGGCGTACCGTGACGATGCGAATTCGCAGCGGTTGGGCATTGCGCGCTTCGGCATCCGTCAATGCCCGGAACGAATAGGTTGCCCGCCGAAAAGGATCGGCGAGCTTCGCCACGGCGGACGAAGGCGCGGAAAACAGAATCCTGTAGTAGGAACCGTCCGGATGCCGGATTGCGACGAGACGCAGCTCGATCGGTCCCTTCTGTCCGTTGCCGCGCACGTAGCCGGTCGCCGCCGGCAGGCCGTTGACTTCGATGCGCTCGACGCCCTGGACGCGGACGCCCTTGGCCCAGACGCCCACCAGATAGTCGACCGGCTCCACCCCGCGCGGTGCAGGCTTCCCGTCGAGCGTGATCGACGCGCCGTCCGGCCCCGTCGCGCGCACCGCGTCTTCGCCATTCACGAGGCGGAAGCCGGGCGGTGCTTCGAAGCGGAACCGCAGCTTGGGATGTACGAAGACCTTTCCGCGCACGAAGCCGGATTCGGCATCGCCGCCATAGGCCATTCCGTCAATCGCGTTGAAATATTCGTTCTCGCCGATGCGCGGATTGGGCGCCACGACCATCCCCCGCGCGCGCGCGGCGTCGGTCGCGGCAACGACACGGTCGGCGGTGCGTGGGTGCGACTGCAGGATCGAGAACTCGTCGGCCGATCCCGGCGGCCGGCCGAGCGCCTTCAGGGTCAGTTTGGTGCCCTCGCCGAGCTTCGCCAGCATGTCGGCCGCCTCGCGCGGGTCGTAGCCGTCGGATGCCATGTAGCGCACGCCGAGCTTGTCGGCCTCGAATTCCTGTTCGCGCGAGAAGCCTGCAAGCCACACGGCCGCCCCGCCGCCGGCAGCCTGCCCGGCGAGATTGCCCGCGTCGCCCGAGCCGGTGAGGACCGCCACGCCGATTCCGAGGATATTCGTGAATATGTTCGCGGCCGTCGCCCGGCTCACGCGCTCGGCTGTGTGGCGGGCCGTGACGTGCCCGATCTCGTGGCCGAGGACGGAGGCAAGTTCGGCTTCGCTCGACATCAACGCCAGAAGCCCGCGCGTGACATAGACATAGCCGCCGGGAAGCGCGAAGGCGTTGTAGATGTCGCTGTTGATGACCGTGAAGGTGAAAGGCTGCCCGGCCAACTCGCTTTTCGCCACCAGCGATTCGCCCAGCTTCTGGACGTAGGCCTTGAGCCGGGGGTTGTCGTAGGCGCCGCCGAACTCGGCCAGCACCTGCGGATGCTGCTCGCGGCCGATCTTGGCCTCTTCCTCGGGGCTGACGAAGGCCGTGAACTGGCTGCGCCCGGTGGCGGCATTCTGGGCGCAGCCCGCGAGGCCCCCGGCCGCCGAAAGGGCGAGCAGGGCCGCGAGCGAGAGGTTCCGGAGGTGCCGCGGGAAGGTCATGGACCGGACTTTCGCGTGGTCGCCCCGGCGGGTCAAGGCGGCGGAGCGGCCATGCATCCGGCGCCATTGACGCGGCGCCCGGCCCTACGCGATTGTCCCCCCATGCCAGCCCCCGACGCCGCCCCGCGCACCGACCTCTATCCGCCGATCGAGCCCTATGGCTCCGGCATGCTGACGCTCGACGGCGTCCACCGCATGTATTGGGAGCAGAGCGGCAATCCGCGCGGTGCTCCCGTCGTCTTCCTGCATGGCGGCCCGGGCGCGGGGGCGACGCCCGCGCACCGGCGCTTTTTCGATCCGCAGCACTACCGCATCGTCATCTTCGACCAGCGCGGTTCGGGCCGTTCGACGCCGCACGGCGAGACGCGCGACAACACGACCCCGCACCTCGTCGACGACATGGAGCGGCTGCGCGTGCATCTGGGCATCGAGGCCTGGCACGTGTTCGGCGGCTCTTGGGGTTCGACGCTCGCCCTTGCCTACGCCCAGGCGCATCCCGAGCGCGTGCGCTCGCTGGCGCTGCGCGGCATCTTTCTCGGCCGGAAGGTCGAGATCGACTGGTTCCTCTACGGCATCGCGCACGTGTTTCCCGAAGCTTGGCACGCCTTCTCCGGATTCCTGCCGGAAGCCGAGCGCGGCGACATTCTCGAAAGCTACTGGCAACGCCTGGTCGACCCCGATCCGGCGATCCATCTGCCGGCCGCGCGCGCATGGAGCGCCTATGAAGGTTCCTGCTCGACGCTGATGCCCAGCCCCGAGACGGTCTCGGCCTTCTCGGAAGACCGCATGGCGCTGGGTCTCGCGCGGATCGAGGCGCACTACTTCCGCAACGCGATCTTCCTTGGCGAGAACGCGCTGCTCGATGGTGTCGATCGCGTGCGACACATCCCGACGACGATCGTGCAGGGTCGCTACGACATGGTCTGCCCGGTCCTCACCGCCGACCGTCTTGCCGCGAAATGGCGCGAGGCGCGCTATTTCGTGATTCCCGATGCCGGCCATTCGGCGATGGAGCCGGGCATCCGCTCCCAGCTCGTCGGCGCGATGGAACGCGCCAAGCGCCTCTAGCGCGCCTTCAGGCGCCGGACAGGAAACGCCATGACTCCCGCACCGGCCGCTGCTGCCGCCATTCCCGACAGTCCGGAGATCCGTCGGCGCGACGTCGCCGTGATCGGCACGGTCGGCCTTGTCCATTCGACAAGCCATCTCTTTCAGTACTGCCTGCCGCCGATGTTTCCGCTGCTGCAGGCGGAATTCGGCATCAGCTTCGCGGCTCTCGGCAGCATCGTGGCGGCATTTTTCCTCGCGTCCGGCATCGGCCAGACCTTCGTCGGCGTCGCCGTCGATCGCTGGGGCGGGCGGCGCGTGCTGGCGCTCGGCATGGCCTCGCTCGCGGCGGCAACGGGCGCGCTCGCCTTTGTGCCATCCTTCTGGATGTTCCTGCCGCTGGCGGTTGTCGCCGGGCTCGGCAACTCGGTTTTCCATCCGGCCGATTTCGCGATCCTCGCCTCGCGCGTTCATCCCAGCCGCACCGGTCGCGCCTTCTCGATCCACGCGTTCGGCGGCACGCTCGGCTATGTCGTCTCGCCGCTGCTGCTGTCGCTGCTGGGCTTCTGGATCGGCTGGCGCGTGGCGCTGGTCGTCGCCGGGCTCTATGGCCTCGTTCAGGCAAGCTTCGTGTTTCTTGCGCGCGATCTTCTGGGCGAGGGCGCCGCTTCGGCCGCTGCCGCCAAGGAAAGTGTTTCGGAAGTCGTCGCCAGCTTCGCGCGCATGTTCGTGATGCCCTCGATGCTCGTCGCGTTCGTCTATCTGACGATGACGGCGATGGCGGGTGCGGGCATCCAGTCTTTCGGCGCCGCAAGCCTTTCGATCCTCAATTCGGTCGACTTCCGGACCGCGACGAACGCGGTGACGGCGTATCTCGTCGGCAATGCGTGCGGCATTCTCGCGGGCGGCTTCGTCGCCGATGCGACCGATCGGCACGAGCGCGTAGCGGCCTTCGGGCTGTTCGGTGCCGGGCTTCTCCTCGCGGCATCGGCCGCCCTCGCGCCCACCTTCGCCGTCGCGATGGCCCTGTTCGCCGCCGCCGGCATGTCGGTCGGCGTGACGTCGGCCGCACGCGACATCCTGATCAAGAAGCTCGCCCCGCGCGGTGCCACGGGCCGCACGTTCGGCCTCGTCTACTCGGGGCTCGACATCGGCTCGATGCTGGCGCCGCTGGCTTTCGGCTGGTTCCTCGATCATGGCCGCCCCGACGGCACGGTCTACGGAATTGCGCTTGTCCTGGCCTCGACGGTGGTGGTTATCCGCATCGTCAACGGCTTCGCGCAGGCCAATTCGCCCGCTCCGGCACGCGCCTGAACCACTGGTGCTGCAGGGACGGCACGGCTATTCTGCCGCCCGCGTGCGTCCCCGTAGCTCAGCAGGATAGAGCGGCAGTTTCCTAAACTGTAGGTCGGAGGTTCGATTCCTCTCGGGGACGCCAATTTTCATTTAAAATCAATTATTAATAGCTGTGGTTTAAAAATCCATCCTAGTCACATTGCGATATGGCAATGCTTGGGCCATCAGCACATCGACCTGCCGCAGCTTCATGACGATCTCTTCTGCCGCATGCCTTTTCCTTGCTGTTGCCCAATCCTCCTCCTCCAAAATCATACTTCAGGGAGGACCACTTCAATGGGGGCAGGTCAGGTCAGTCCCTGGGAGAACGGCTGCTGCGAGAGCTTCAACGGCGAGATCTTCTACAGTTTGAAGGAGGCAATGATCGTCATCGAGCGGTGGCGCAAGTACTACAACGAGAAACGGCCGCCTTCATCCGCGATCAGGTTGAGTCATTGAAGCGCACCCGTCTGACAGCGGCAGTTGGCCGTGCGTCGATCCGCAATCTGGAGCCGTTTACGAGTCTCGTCGTCCAAGCCGGTCGAACGCCAGTACCGAGCTGCATCAATGTTCTCCGATCCATCCGCCCATTGACATAGTTGAGCGCTGTCGTCAGCGATGTGCGAGTTGGCTTGGCTGGCTAAAACAGCGTGTGCTGGCTGGTTCCGAGCCGCACTAGGTCACTGGTTCGCCACCGCTTGTGAGACCCAGTCGCCAATCTGGTGGCGTAAGCAGCAACGTCTTTGTACACACTCTCTACAAGCGCGCTTGGCATTGGCTCGTCGGGAAGAATTCACCGACTCAGGTCATCCTTAGAAATTCTTGACTCGAGCGTCGCGGAATCGTTGCGCGAATTCCTCGAATATTTTCGTCTGCGGATCCAGTTCCTGCAGGAAGTCTTGAATTTCTTCCATCTCGCTCGACCAGCGCTGTCCCTTTGCGAGTGCCTGACGAAGCCCGGGCTCGACCTTCTTCCAGACATCCGGCGTTGTTTCGTTCAGTGCGGCAACCAGCGCCGACGAAACTCCGCTCGCGTGCGCCCGTTCGAGAACTGCGGCTGCAAGCACCAGAATCCCCTTCGTGATCCCGCTGAGACCCAGCTTCAACGCAGAAGCGTCGCCAATCTTGCCGCCCATATCGCGTACATCGAGCCCGACCGACGCAAGGCGAAGTAGCTCCCGGCCGAGCGGTCCCGACGCGAAAATTGCCGGCCCTTCTCCGTCGATCTGCGGCGGTGCGCCGACGATACATGCATCGATGAAGCCGGTGCCGGTCGCTTCCACGGCTTCCGCGACGGCGCGCACGGCCTTGGGGGAGATGGCGTTGCAGTCGACGAAGCGCGGCTTGCGGCTCGCCGCCGCCAGTGCCGGCGCCATCCGGCACGCGAACTCGGTGGCGGCGTGCGAAGGCAGGATCGATAGGATGAAATCAGACTCCGCCAATCCCACTTCGTCGTGCCCGGACATCCCGGCCGCCCGGCCGCGGGCGACGGACGCGTCGCTGCGGCCGTCGAAGATCGTGCGGACTTCGACGCCATGCGCCGACAGCCGGGCCGCGACAGCGGCACCCATGTCGCCAATGCCGACGAGCCCGATGCGTAGCTTCGTCCCAACTTCCTCGGGCATGTAACTCTTCTTAGACATCTACTGGATCCTCTTTGGCTTCCTGATCTTACCGATGGTTCCCGTCTCAGGGGATCGGCATGGTGTCGGCCGACTCAAACACGCGCTTCAGCAGTCCATTGCTGCCGAGGCCAAATCGCTTCCCCAGCACGCCCGTATCCATCTCGCTTGTCATAGTTGCTTGAGGAATATTTTTGCCCAATATCTGGAGATCGTTCAACTTCATAAGACCGGTATACGAACAATAATGGATCGTTCAATAGGCGGGATGATCTAAGTTTTAAGTTATTTCGTTTAATATCAATATTTTAAAGCTATTCAGTTAAAATTCTGACAATTTAAATGCCCACATTATGGGATATTGACCTCATATTTTCCTTGCGTAACTTAGCCTGATTTGTAGAGTCATGCCCGTATACTGGAACAAACAGTTGCTCGATCTGACCATTTATCGAGCATCACGAGGAGAGCAAATGACCCGGATTCTGACCAAAAAAGACATCGTCGGGATCTTCCCGCCGATGGCTTCGCCGTTTACGGCGGATGAGGAAGTGGACGTCGCGGCGCTGCGCGAAGAACTCAAGTTCAACCTGTCGCTCGACGTCACAGGCGTGTGCCTAGGCGGAAGTACGGGCGAGGGACACGCGCTCGACGCTAACGATCTGGGCATCCTGATCAAGACGGCGGTCGAAGAGGTCAAGGGCCGCGTGCCGGTCATGGCCGGAATCATCTCCACCTCGGTCCGCGAAGCGGTGCGCCGGGGCAAGGCGGCGCGCGACGCTGGCGCGCAGGCGCTCATGGTGACACCGCCGATCTACCAGCTTCCGTCCGACCAAGGCATCTACGACTATTACGACGGCATCTACCGCGAGACGGGCCTGCCGATCGTCGTCTACAACGTGTTGCCCCACTGCCCCGTAACGCCGACGCTCTTCAAGCGGCTGGCGGACAATCCCGGCATCATTGGCACGAAGGAAAGCATCGGCGGATCGCTCGAGACGCTCACTGAGTTGCTTGAAACCGTCGGCGACAAGATCTCGGTGACGTGGGCCCACGACTGGCTCCTTTACCCCGGACTCGCGCTCGGCGCGACCGGCTCGATCTCCGGCGCGGCGGCGATCCTGCCGAAGCATTGCCTCGTAATGTGGGACGCGCTCCAGCGTGGTGATATCCGGACCGCGCAGAAGCTGCATTTCATCATCACGGACGTGACCCGCGAGATCAGCAAGTACAACTGGCCTGCCGGAACGAAGCTCGCGATCAACCTGCAGGGACGCAAGGTCGGCCCCTGCCGGCGCCCGTTCACCACGGTGCCGCCGGAGCAGGAAGAACGCATCAAGGCGGCGCTCAAGCGGGCCAACAGCGTCAACCTGAAGACGCTGGCTTCGGCCGCCTGACGAAAAGAGCACCGCGCCGCCACGGAGCCGGCGGCGCGGTGTCCGGTTGCGGTCTGCATCTCGTCGATGCTTCACAACAGTCACAATTGGGAAACGGAGAAACGCCACCTCCATTCCCAGAATGATTTTCCGTCGCACCGAAATCAACCTGCACCAGGCCTATGACAGTTCTGGTCTAAGTCGTTGGCTTCACGAACCGTCAAGGACGGGAGCGGGGAAAGTTCGCCGAAAACCACAAGCCTATCCTGCCATCCGTCTTCGTCTTCTCCATGCTCATGCGGAAATTCCTGGTGCAGGGCATGACCGCCGGTGCGGTCAAGGGGTAGCGGCCAATCTGTCCACGAGGTGAAGAAAATGAAGAAGATTCTGAACGACCCGAGCAAGTATGCGGACGAGACGCTTGAGGGAATGTGCAAGGCACATCCGGAAATCTATCGCGTGACCGGACCGGAAAATCGCGTGATTGCCCGTGCGAAGAAGGGCTCCAAGGGAAAGGTCGGAATCGTCTCCGGGGGCGGGTCGGGCCATTTGCCCGTCTTCGCCGGCTATGTCGGGGCAGGCCTGCTTGACGCCTGCGCGGTCGGGGATGTCTTCGCGTCGCCGTCGGCCGAACAGATGGCGGAGGCTATCCGCATCGCCGACGCGGGCGCAGGCGTGCTCCGGCTCTACGGAAACTACGGCGGCGATATCATGAACTTCGATATGGCCGGAGACTTGGTGGAAATCGAAGGCATCAAGACGACGACGGTCCTTCTGGCCGATGACGTCGCAAGTGCCTTGCCAGCCGAGCGCGAAAAGCGCCGTGGTGTCGCGGGAATGGTTCCCGTATTCAAGATTGCCGGCGCCGCTGCCGAAGCCGGAAAGTCCCTCAATCAGGTGACGGCGATCGCCACGCGCGCCTCGGACGCGTGCCGCACGATCGGCGTCGCGCTCACGCCCTGCACGGTGCCGCAGGCCGGGAAGCCAACGTTCAATCTCGGCTCCGACGAGATGGAGATCGGAATGGGCATCCATGGCGAGCCGGGCGTGAAGCGGGGGAAGCTCGCGACTGCCGATACCATCGCCGACGACATGCTCGACCGGCTCCTGGCGGATTCGCAGATCGCGCGCGGGGAGCGTGTTTTCCTGCTGGTCAACAGCCTTGGTGCCACACCCGTCGAGGAGCTCTACATCCTCTACCGCCGAATCGCCGATCGGCTGGCGGCCTTATCGATAACCATCGCGCGCCCGCTCGTCGGGCGGTATGCGACCTCGATGGAGATGACCGGCGCATCGGTGACCCTGATGCGCCTCGATGCGGAGTTGGAAAGCCTGCTTTCCGCTCCCGCAAAGTGCGCCTTCTGGCAGGTTTGAGATGGGACTGACCGTTCAATCGCTGCGGCTCGGCATCGGCCGGATCAACGGCCGAATGGCCGAGCTTTCGCCGGCGCTCTGCGAACTCGACGGCCAGCTCGGGGACGGAGATCTCGGCATCACGCTCTCGAAGGCGTTCTCGCGTCTGAGTGAGATCGCACCGGATTTCCCGGACGATCTTGGCGCCGCGCTTACCGCAATCGCCCAGGCCATCTCCAAGGTGTCATCGTCCAGCTTCGGGACCCTGATGGCCGTCGCGTGTCTGGCGGTTTCGAAGAAGTTGGCCGGACGTACCGATATTCCATGGACGGAAGTGCCGACGCTTCTGGATGTCGCCCGCGATACGATTTCGCTGCGAGGGAAATCACAACTCGGGCAGAAGACCGTCGTCGATGCCATCGAAGCCGCCTCTCGGTCGATGCGTCAAGACGCCGATCCGGATGCCATGCTCAAATCCGGCCTGATCGGCGTCCGTGAATCGATCGCCGCGCTCAGGGGCAAACCGGCCCAGATCGGGCGAGCCCGGATCTTCGCCGAAAAGAGCGCTGGTCTCGACGATCCGGGGATGAAAGCATTCGAAGGAATGTTGGCCGCACTCGCAGACGAGGCATGAAACCGGCATGGATAGGTCGCTGTCTCGCTCCGACGTTACGGCGGCCGTTCTCGGACTTATCCCCAGGTTCCGGGCCGCCTTGAGCGGCATTGATGCTGTCGCGACGAGCCAGGCGATTCGGGAGCATCACAGCCGGGGCGAGGGGATTCCGGATTCGGCACTTCCGGATGCTGTCGTCTTTCCGTCGAGCAACGAAGATGTGGCGGCCGTCGTCAGGCTCTGTGCCGAAGGATGCGTACCGATCATTCCCTTCGGTGCCGGCACCTCGCTGGAAGGGCATATCGCGGCAACCCGGGGCGGGGTGACCGTCGACCTGTCTCGCATGAACGGGATTCTAGACGTCGCTCCCGATGCGCTGGATTGCCGCGTGCAGGCAGGCGTCACGCGCGAACAACTGAACACGGATATCCGTTCGCACGGACTGGTTTTTCCGGTCGATCCGGGTGCAGATGCCACGCTGGGCGGAATGGCCGCAACCCGTGCATCGGGTACGGCGGCTGTTCGCTACGGCACAATGCGCGAAAATGTCTTGGGTTTGACGGTCGTGACGGCCGATGGCAACTGCATAAGGACCGGTAACCGGGCTCGGAAGAGTGCGAGTGGCTACGACCTGACCCGGCTGTTCGTCGGGAGCGAAGGAACGCTCGGAATCATAACCGAGGTCCAATTGCGCCTTTACGGCCTGCCGGAGACCGTAATGGCGGCGATATGTCAGTTTCCGTCGATCGATGCGGCATTGTCCGTCGTGATCTCGACACTTCAGTCTGGCATTCCGGTCGCGCGGATGGAGCTTCTCAATGCGCTTCAGATGCGCATGTCGATCCGGTATTCCCGGCTTGAGAATCTTCGCGAGTTGCCGACATTGTTTTTTGAGTTTCAGGGCGGCCCTGCTGCCGTTCGCGAACAGGTCGGACAAGTTGAGGAATTTACGAGGGATTGCGGCGGCAGCGAATTCGCATGGGCCGAAACGCCGGAAGCGCGTGCCAAACTCTGGAAGGCGCGACACACCGGATACTATGCAAACCTCCACTATATCCCCGGCAAAAGCGTCATGGGCACGGATGCATGCATTCCGATCTCGGCCCTCGCGGAGTGCATTTCCGAAACCGAAGCGGACATCGCGGCGAGCGGTCTGATCGCCGCCCTGACCGGGCATGTCGGGGATGGAAATTTCCATCTGGGAATTCTCTTCGACCCGAATGACAGAACCGAACGCAACGCCGCTGAAAATCTCGCGAGACGGACCGGGCTGCGTGCGATCAGGCTCGGAGGGACATGCTCCGGGGAGCATGGGATTGGAATGCACAAGCTCGATCTTGCTGCCATCGAGCATGACACGGCGTTGCTGACGATGTGGTCGATCAAGCGTGCGCTCGATCCGAAGAACATCATGAACCCGGGGAAGCTTTTGCCACCTATCGCGGATTAGAAGGCGGCCGGTATCACGACGACGAGTACTGAACGGCGTTGCATAATCACCCCTTCACGCTACCGGCGGCTAGGCCGGCAATGATGAACCGCTGCAAGGTGAGCACCAGCACGACCGCAGGGACGAGCTGGACCGTCGTGCCGGCGAACAGCACGCCCCACTCGACGTTGGTCGACGTGTCGAGCATTTCGCTGAGGATCGCGGGTGCCGTCTTGGTTTGCGTGGACGTAAAGATGAACGCGAAAAGAAACTCGTTCCACGAGGCGATAAACGCAAAAGTCGCTGCCACGATCATGCCGTGCGTGGCGAGCGGCAAAATCACGCGGAACAGGATGGAAGCGGTGCCGGCCCCATCGATCAGGGCAGCTTCCTCGAGCTCTTTGGGAACCGCATCGATGAAGGCCTTCATGATCCAGGTCGCGAAACTTACCTGAAGCGTGGCGTAGATGAGGATAAGCAGGATGTGGGTATCGTTGAGTCTCAGCGCGTTGACGACGGGAAATAGGGGAAGCGTGATGACGATCGGTGGCAGCATGCGGATGAGCAGCGTAAATATCGCCTTTCCGGCCAGCACGCGCCCCCGGTACCGTGAGAAAACATAGCCCGCCATAGATGCGCATATTACCGTCAGCAGCGTCGTTCCGACCGCGATGATCAGGCTGTTGACGATCGTCCAGATGAATGTCGGCCAAACTCGGAAGAGCTGCTCGTAGCTCTCCAGCGTCGGCTCGAAGATGAAGGTCGGCGGTACGCTGAAGATCTCGCGAGGCGGTTTGAACGACGACGAAACCACAAAAAAGACGGGGATCGCCGACCAGATCGTCACGGCCAACGCGACGCTGTACCGGATCACCTTTATGTGGAGGGGGTCCTTATCCATTTTGAGACGACCTCAGATGCAGCCAGCGGACATAAACCGCCGCAATCGCTAGGGAAATGACCAGCATGATCATGGCTGTCGCGGCGGCGACGCCGAATTCCTGATACCGGAAGCCGTTCCGGTAGAGATAGGTGGCCAGAACCTCGGTGAGCCGCGCCGGCCCGCCCTGAGTCAGAAGCCACACTTCCGAGAAAAGCCGCAGACCGAAGATATAGCGGAATATCACCGCGACGAGCACGACCGGCATGATGGTGGGCAGCGTGACATGGCGGAATGCTTGGAACCTACTGGCTCCGTCGACAAACGCCGCTTCGATCGGCTCGCGGGGCTGGTTCTTCACCGCGGCGTAGATGATCAGGAAGGTGAACGGAAAGCTCAGCCAGATGGTCAGCAGAGACACGAGAAGCAGTGCATGCCAACGATCAACAACCCAATTTAATTGATCGAGTCCAAGCCACTCCAGCCCGTAGTTCATGATGCCAACATCGGGCTCGAACATGTATCGCCACATGACGATCGCCGTGACCTCGCTGACGGCGTAGGGCATCAGGATGATCGAGATGATGATCCCTTTGCCGAACACATTGCGGGCGAGTGCGAGAGAGACGCCGATCGCGGCGACGATTTCCACATAGACAACGATATTGACCACGACGAGCGTGTTCAGCGTCGACCGCCAGAACACCGGATCGGAGAGGATGCGGACGTAATTGGCAAACCCCACCCATTCCGCCTCGACACCGAAGGTCGACGAATGGAAGCTCATCCAAACGACGTAGAGCGAAGGTACGAACAGTATGCAAACCAGCATGAGCATGACTGGGGCGGTCAGTAAGTACGGAATTAGCCCGCTGGAACGCATAGAAACCTCACACCAGAGGCCGGTCGAGCCGAAGGCCCGACCGGCATATTCACATCAACAGAGGCGATTTATTTCTTGAGCAGTGCGCGGGTCTGAACCGCCAGGTCCTTCATGGCCTTCTCCGGGGTCCGGTCGCCGATCAGCACGGACTGAACTGCCTCGGTGAAGAAGTCGGCGGCCTGGGCGGACTTGGCAAACCCGGGGAGGGGCGGGGTCGCGCCGGCGATTGCCGATGCTTCGGCTTGGGCATAGGTGAACTTCTTCTGCACCCGCGGATCGTCATAGGCGGCCTTGCGCACCGGTCCGTTCCCGTATTCCACGGCCATCCGCACCGTGCTTTCGACGGACGACATATACCGGATGAAATCCCAAGCGAGTTCCTTTCTGGTGGAATTCGCCGGGATCACGTAAGCCCAGAACTCGGTTTTGGTCGAGGGTGCCGTATGTCCCGCGCGCGGTGGGACGGCGATAGCGACCATGTCATTCGGAAACTTCGACGAGTCGGGCTTGGAGTACGGAAAGGTACGACCGAACGGAGAAATAACCATCGCAGCGCGCCCCTGTTGCATCAGGGCCGTGGAATCCTCGGGCGGGACGAAGTTTAGGAAGCCACGGGGGATTACGTTGGCCCGGTACAGCTTGCGCAGCTCGGTCATCGCTGCAATCATTTCCGGGCTATCCACCACGACCTGCATGTCCGGCGTCATGAAGTCGGCGCCGAAGTTGCGATAGTACTGGGCCAGAGAGGCGACCGTCGGGCCTTCGAAGATCAGCCCGTGCACCTGCGAGCCGTCCTGCCGTTTGTAGGTGAGCTTCTCCGCGTATTTCAGCACATCTTCGAATGTCTTGGGAGGCTCGGTGATGCCGCGCTCTTTCATCAGCGCTGTGTTCATGTGGAGCGCTTCCGTCGCGTGGCGCCACGGAATTCCGTAGATCTTGCCGTTATAGGTCATGGCCTGCCGCAAGCCGGCACTGATGTCCTCGAAATTCTCGATCGGGGCCTTGGCTTGGAAGGCGTCGAGCGGCTCGAACAGTTTGGTGATGTTGTCGGTGAGGAAGCGGTTGAGGATTACGGAAACGTCCACTGATGTCTTGGAGAGGCTGGCTTCCTGGAACAGCCGCGTATGGTGTGGATCGACCGAACCCGTGATGTACACGAGCTTCACGTTGCGCGAGTCTGCCCACTCCTGCGCGATGTTGGCGCTGAAGGACTGGACCGCCCCTCCCTGAATCGTGAAGACCGGTTGCTGCGCGGCGGAGGGCCTGGCCAACGATCCGGCCAGTGCCGCCGCGAGGAACAATGCGGTGGCGATCTTCGCGCGTACGCTTCCCCCCATATTCATCCTTCCCATATTCTTCTCCCTTATCTCGGTGTCGCCGCTTGGCGGGCTTATTTGTGTACCGTCTAGATTTAGCGACTTTGTCCGCATTTCGGACAAATAGTCAATCCACAATTGACAGCCGCCCGCCCGATATTCTGCCCCGGCATGCGTGCCGGGTCCGCCTGCCGTGGCAAGTCCGCAAAACTCGGCCGTGTCGCTGTTTGAAGCTCCATATTTCCAGACAAATAGGCCACGATTGAGTGTTGCCGGCTACGATTTCTTGGGCGATGTGGGCACAAAACGGAGGCGGACGCCGCTGCAACGATGTTTGACCCCCTTATGCCCAGACCGTTCGAAGGGCAGATACGCCAGTCCAAAAAACTTGCCCATTATGTGGAAACCATAGACCGATAATTGATCAATTTTCCGCAGGCCCTCTGCGCTGCTGACACCGGATCGCTATGGATGCACGTCGACCGGTGTATTGCCGGAATCGATGCTGGCGCACGCGGCCTCGAGCACGGCGACGATATCGCGGTTGAAGTGGATGCCGGGTCCGGAAGGTTTGCGCACCGACCCGATGCCGTCGATCATCAGGCGGACCGCGGCGGCATAGCAGCGCACGGCCTCGTACGTGAAGGAGCCGCCCCGGACCGTTCCGTCGCCGCCCGAAAAGACGTACTGCTCAAGACTTTTTCCGGCGAGAGACTCGTCCATCTGGTCAAGCGTGACTTTCGATTCGGCGCCTCTGGCATGCAAAAGACGACACACGAATTTCGCCTTGCGTAGTCGGCTCGCCTCAAGCTGGATCACGGGGCCGAGGACCGGAACGAGCATGGATAGGACATGCGGGCCGAGGTCCCATAGCGTCCCGTAGTCGCCGTTGCGCCAGACCGAGTTTGTGAACGGAGTTCCCGGAAGCAGCGCTTTCGAGCTCCAACTCGCTTCACCGCGATTGTGCTTGCCTGCTTTGGCGCGAGCGACCAGATCGTTGGCGCCATCGACGAAAAGGCGCATCAGGAAGGTGACAGTCGACACTCGCTTCCGCTCCACCGCCTCAACGAGGCGCTCGGCCTCCACGAGGGTAGTGGCCACCGGCTTCTCCAAGAGCAGATGCTTGCCGGCATTTGCCGCCTTCAGCGCCAAGCCCGCCTGAATTTCGGGCGGCACTGCGAAGCTCACGGCATCGACCTGTTCGAGGAGCGCATCGAAATCGGCAAAGACCGAGATGGCGAACTGTTCCGCCAACGCCTTGCTCCGCTCCTGGGTTCGTCCCCAGACACCGACAAGCTCAACCTCTGGCATTGCCGCGAGTCCCGTCAGATGCACGATCTTCGCCCAGTGACCGTTGCCACAGACGCCGATGCGCAGAGGTCGTTGTGCAGAATTAGGCCGTTGCAATCTCCGCTCCATTCTTTTTCAAGTAACGCCTACGATTTCTCGATATTCGGTCACTACCGAAAGATCTGATCGGCCGGAGTTCAGTTGCCAATGGGCGATTGACTTGAGGCTTTCAAGAGTGAAGCCGGAAGCGATGCTCGCCGATTTTGTGAGCTTCGATATATGGCCAGTCGTAGTCGACTCCCAGACCCGGACCAGAGGGGACAGGCACGGTTCCGTCACCGGAGATCGCGGCCAGTTGATCGCTGTAGCCGCATCGATAGACCGGCGGGACGACATTCGGCATTCCGGGGCCGACCAATGCCATTTCGTAGAAGTGGGTGTTGCGTATCGCGGCGACGCAAGCCCGATGCGCCGGGCCGCATGCATGCACCTGAAGATCCATTCCGATGGACTCGGCGAAATGGGCGATCTTCATCATGCCCGTGATCCCCATATCGTACTCCGGATCGGTATGAATCATGTCGCAGCCACCAGCCAGGGCGAAGGCTGCCTTCTGCTCGAGGCCGCGGATATGCTTGGAAACAAGAAGGGGAGTCTTGAGGTTCTCCCGCAGCATCTTCTGGCCAATGACCGAATTGCCGGAGTCGCGGTATGGATCCTCGTACCAGAAGCAGGAATTGTCGTCGCACGCCCTCCCGACATATAGCGCGTCCGCATAGGTCTTCAGCTTGCAGCTCGGGTCCGCCATGATTTCCATGTCGGCGCCGACCGCTTTGCGCACGGCTCCAATCACGCGGGCCTCGCGCTTGCGGTCGCCGTCATGCCAGCCATGGATCTTGAAGGCCGGCACGCCCTGCTCCTTGCAGGCGATCGCGAAGTCGGCAAAAGCCCCAATGCTGTCCAGGCCACCGGGAACCTCCTGGCCATGATGGGTGCTCGCATAGGTCGGCAGCCTCTCACGGCTTGCCCCGAGAAGACTGGCGATGGATGCGCCATATTTGCGGCCGACGAGATCCCACAAGGCGATGTCGAGCGGCCCATGCCCCATGTGGTCATAGGCGCGCGCCTCGCGCTTCAGGTCGTCGTATATGGCTTCTCGGTGCTCCGGATTGCACCCCAGCAGTCGCGGCGCAAGCATGACCGTCTGACCGAGCGCTGACTGTGTGCCGACCCAGTGCGTGACATAGCGTCCCTCGAGACCGTCATCGGTGCGCAGGGCGACCGCGTAGCGCATCACACGACGCTTCTCGCCTTTGGCAAAGACCGTGCTGCTGACACCCGACGCCTTGTTGACGACCAGAGACAGGTCGTCGACTTCGAAGGTGAATGGCAGGACGTCGACTTCGGTAATGGCGCTCATGGGAATCTCCAACGGCTCATGCGCCGAGTGGACGCCGGTTGCGGCTGGCGCGGTACCACTGTTCGAGCGCAGCCATGTTGCCCAGCGTGTCCGCCCAGGTCATTGCCGGTGCTTCGGGCTCGGTCTTGCCGGCCGCGACGCCATCGGTCAGCGCATTGACCTCGTGCTCGTATAGCCAGACATCGTCTTCGATGACGATCGTCTGGGGCTCTTCCGCATCGAGCGTCAGCGTCAGTTCGCAGCGGCCGCCGTGGACACCACCACCGAACCACGGCGAGCGGATAATCAGATTTCCCCGCGTACCATAGAGTCGGGCGATCTGGCCGTGCTTCATGTTGATGCCGGTCGAGATCTGCGCGAGGACGTCGCCGGGAAACCGCAGCGTCGCGAGCGCCAGGATGTCGACGCCGACTTCGTGGAAAGTGGCCGTGGCCTGTAGCGATTCCGGATTGGCGAACGGCGCGCCCCGGGCGACGCCGGCGAAGAGACGTGCCATCGACATCGGATAGCCGCCAGCGTCCAGAACGCCGCCGCCGTACTCGTCGGGCCTGTACAGCCGGTGTCCGCTGAACGGCCGGTAGAAGCCGTACTCCGCCTGGATAAACCGGACTTCGCCGAGGATGCCGCCCCTGACGATGTCGATGGCCCGCCGGATCTGGGGATGGAAGCGATACATGAACGCCTCCATGAAAAAGACCTTGTTCGCCGCGACGACTGCGAACATCTCCTCGACTTCGGCGAGCGATACGCCGACCGGCTTCTCGCAGACGATGTGCTTGCCCGCTCGCGCTGCCCGCTTGGCAAGGCCGACATGGTCGGCATGGTTGACCGCGATGTAGACGGCGTCGATGTCGGGGGATGCGATCAACGCGTCATAGGACACGACCGGCAATTTGCCGAAGCGTTCCGCGATATCGGCGCGATCCGGCGTCCGGCTGGAGACGGCGACGAGATTGGCGCGGCTACTGTGCTCGATGGCGTCCGCAAATGCCCGGGCGATCCTACCGCTTCCCAATATTCCCCAGTTCAGCTTGGTCGGCATCGGCCTTACTCCAGGATCATTTCAAATCGAACCGGTGTCAGCCGCGGGCCACGGCGGATTCCGGCGCGAAGTGGGAAACGATCTCGATCGCCAGCCGTACGTCTTCCGCCGCGTCCTCGAGCGAAGCCTCGATCTGTTCGTCGTTCACGAGCGCCCGCCAAAACGATAGCCACTCGATGGTGTAGGGATTCCGGGCCGTCTCGATGAGGCTGAACGGCTCGTCGCCGGTGCCGTAGCACAGGAGTCTGGTCGGTAGATGGTGGACATAGGGCGTGTCGTATTCGATGCGCCAGCGTCGATTGCCGGTGAAGATCTCGATATGCGCATCGAATCGACCCACCTGATCGGAGCCGGTCTCGTAGGTAGCGGTGAAGCTGCCGTAGTCGAGGAGCGTCGAGACGTAGCGGCCGTTGCGCTTGCAGCTCGCGGCGATCACGCGTTTGGGGCTACCGACCAGGCCGCGCAAGGCGGAAAGGTCGTGGCTCGACAGCCTGTTCAGGAGGCGGAAGGCGTTGATGCTGGCTTCGGGCGCCTCGCCAATGGCGGCGCGCACCTGACGTGCAGCACGTTCCGAGCGGTCACGCACTGCGGCTTCGGGGATGTCGCCGGCGACGAGAAGGGCTTTCTTCCGGTCGACGAAGTAGGGGTGAGGCCCGACGATGGCGCGCATGGCCACGTGATGGATATCGGGCTCCGGTCCGAGCTCGGCCTTGAGCTTGCGATAGGCGTCCGCATGGCGGCGCATGTAACCCACCATGACCTTGCGTTGGGCCGCGTCGCGCGCGGCGATCATCGTAGCTGCGTCCGCAAGATTCAGGCAGATCGGCTTCTCGAGTAGCACATGGCATCCGGCTTCCAGTGCAGCGACCGCTGTATCGGTATGGTGCTCGTCGCTGTTGAGCACGGCGACGATATCGAGTTGCTCGGCGGCCAGCATCGCCTGAAGCGAAGAATAGACGCGGGGAATGGCGTGACGGGCGGCGACCGCCTCGGCAAGTGAGAGCGAGATGTCGCAGCCCGCGACGACCTCGAAGTGTTCCGGCATTGCGTGTAGCACCGGCAGGTGCACCACTTGGGCGACCAATCCCAGACCCACCAGACCCACTCGAAGTTTCTTCATTTCGGCACCTTCATACAGTCATTTTTGACCACTATACGGACATATAGACCAATTTTCGATACGATATCGAAGCATTTTTCGAGGCGCAAGACTGGAATGAATGGCGCAATATATTTCTGCCTCACGGCGAAGTGAAATTTCGACCGAAACTTGATTTATCGTCATTTTTCTCAGTTTTAAATGGGTTCAATGCAAGTCATATCGTCTCAAGGGTGTGCTGTCGCGAACCTGACAGCACGCATGCAGACCGCTGAATAGGTCGAATTTCCAACGGTTCATATTGATCATATTGCGGGCAATGCTATAGTTCCAACGTATCGCAGGGCGTGCAGAGCTGCGTGGCAACCGAACCTATCAAATCCGGGCCAACGCTTGCGGCGCCGTGACCCGAGGAGATAAATGGGAGATATCGATGGCCCCAACGGCTGCATTCGAGTCGGGGCGTCAATCCTTAAGTATCCAAACATGGACACACCGCACCAATGAGTCAGGACAATCTGAAAAGCGTCGTCAAGATGATGTCGATTCTCGATTGTTTTTCGACGCTGGATCGCAAGCTGTCTGTTGCCGAGATCGCCAAGAGAACCAACATGCCGCGCGGCACCGCGCATCGAATCATCCGAACGATGCGTGACCTCGGGCTGATGGAACAGGAACGTCAGCGAGACCAGTACCGGCTGGGCATGAAGTTGTTCGAGTTGGGCACGACCGTCCTTGCCAACATGGATCTGCACCGTGAGGCCCAAAGCAGCGTCGAATCACTGTCGCGGGTCAGTGGCGAGACCGTGCATCTGTCGGTCTTTGACGGTATCAATTCGACGGTCATCAACCGTACCGACCCCGATGGCAAGCGCGTAAATACGGTCTTCGTTCTGGAATCGTCTCCGGCCCACGCGACATCGTCGGGAAAGGCCGCCCTGGCATTTCAGACGCAACCCGCGATCGACAAGTTTCTGTCGCTTGGCCTTCGGCGGATATCACCCAACACCATTACAGACCCCAAGGTTCTACTGGCCGAGCTGGAGACAGTTCGTGCGAACGGATACGCGATCGACAACGAGGAGCTGACGCCCGGAACCAAGTGTGTCGGTGCCCCGATTCGCAACGCGTCGGGCAGGGTTTTTGCCGCCATCAGTGTCAGTGGGCCTGCGCGTCGGTTTACGCCTGAACGTGTCGGGACATTTTCCGATTTTGTGAAGCATTACGCCGAAGCTATTTCGGCACAACTTGGCTATTGGCCGCTGGAACATGAAACGAAAAAGCCGAAGGGCTCCTCCCGTCGTCGCTCCGAAGCGCCCCAGTCTGCAACACAAAAATCCCGTTAGCCCATAAGGTCAGGGCTCGCCCGAGGCGATAATCCGTCGCCGCGGGTCTATCGGCATTGATCGGAAGCATTGCCCAATTTATAAATTAGATTGTTCGTATTATGGCGGCCGAGAGGGCTCGACCGACGGGTGCCTGACTTAGCTGCGCGCGTACAAAATGGGCCTGCTATAGACGCGCATGTTCCACATAATTCAGATATCCATTGGTATTTTGTGGAGGCGCGAGATCTGCGGCGGGAGAGCTGGGTGACCTCGTAGGCGGCACTTGCAATGCAGGAATTTTCCATTTAGTTTGTTCGCATTGTGGTGCAAGAGTCCATTTTATGGACGCTCGTTCACACCTGAACGAGCAGCAAAGCACCCTCGCGTCGTCGAGGCCCGCGCCTGCATTCAGCCAACATCGTCACCGTAGACCTGCAAAAGAGAGAGCCTGATGACCCGCAACGCTACTTCGCCCGCAAGCATTTTCAGCCCAGATCATCCCACTTCCAAAGAGCCGATCCTGATTCCGGGGCAGCCGATCGAAAAGCCCGCCCTGATCATCTCTGACGAGGTGTCCGCCGAGGCATTGGCCAGGGGCAATGCGTTTGCCAAGGAAATCGAAGATCGCTTTGTATCGGATTTTGAGAAAACTGAGGCGCTTCTTCAGGCGGGCAAGGTTGCGGAGCGCGACCACATGACCCACGTATCGACGTTCGTGTTCACGCGCGACACGATTTACGTGACGTATTACGCCAATACCAAGGAGCACAAGGAAGACCCGAACAACCAGACGGCGCGCCTCGTCTACTGCCCCATCTCGAATCCCTCGGACAAAACCTTCCTCGACATGCAGACCGTGGGCGATGACTGCTACGGCAACGTCGTCGAGAAGCTGTATGACACCATCCTCATGCAGAAGGATGAGGACACCCTGTACGTCCTTTGGACGGCCCAGATGTCCGGAAATTACTATCGCCTGTATCGGTCGTTCACGATCTCGACGAAAACCTTGGGGCCGGTTCAGGTCAATCGATTCCAGGTCGGCAACGTCGTGAACGATTTCAGCACGACCGGCATGAAAGCCGCGCTGACCGAAAACGGCATCGGCTACAAGAGCATGTATATCGACATCGGCATCATGCAGAAGCTGACGTCCCGCATCGAGAACGGCGAGCGCTACTACTACTCGGGCGCGTACACCGGGGACTTCACCTGCATCATCAAAAGCAAAGACCTGATCACGTGGAAGTACGTTTCGCAGCCGAGCTTCCTGACCCAATCGAAGTGGGAGAATGCCGTCTACGTCATCGGAGACATTTGCTACTACTTCGTCCGCCAGCAGGAAAGCCCGTACGGCTTCCTCACGTCCTATGATCTGCGCAACGACACGTGGGCGGCCCCGGTGCTGATCGCGGACTGCCAGTCCCGGTCGGACTTCATCGTCTATCGGGATCAGCTCTATCTTTTCCACGCCCCCAAGGACCGCGAACATATCGGTATCGTCCGGGTGGACACCAAGAATCTGGCGAACAGCAGCGTGGTGCTGCAGGCCAAGATGCACTCCAGTTGCTTCTATCCGTTCGTCCAGTACGGTCCCGGAAACGAACTCTACATGTCCTATACCGTCGCGCGCCGGCACATCCGGCTGGCCGGGTTTACGTTGAGCAAGTATCTGCCGGCGAAGTGAGAGCTCGCAGCCTGGAGGCCGGGCGGGATCACCCCGCGAGAGTCGACGCAGATGCAACGGCACACGCTCTGCGTCGACCCTCCCGCGAGGGGAAATCCGGACGATCGGACTGAAATTGCGGTCAGGGACGGCGCGCTTCGGCCGGGCCGACGGAAATTCGGGAGGCAGAGATGAACATCCTTTTTATCGGCGGCACGGGGAAGGTCTCGTTGCCGTGCGTCGAAGTCGCGCTCGCGGCCGGCCACAAGGTCGCGATCTTCAACCGCGGCCAGCGCCCCGAATCGATGCCCGCCGGCGCCGAATGCATCGTCGGCGACATGAAGGACGCGGCCAGCTATCGCAAGCTCGGCGAGCGCCACTGGGATGTCGTTGCCCAGTTCATCGTGTTTACGCCGGACCAGATGCAGCAGGACATTGACGTGTTCACCGGCAGGACCGGGCAATACATCTACATCTCCTCGGCCTCGGTCTACAAAAGGAGCGTCCACGAATACGTCACGACCGAGGCCCGGACGCCGGTCGAGAACCCGTACTGGCCCTATTCGCAGGCCAAGATCGCCTGCGAGAAGCTGATGAAGGGTTCGAGGCTGCCCTGGACCAATGTGCGTCCGAGCCAGACCGTCCGTACCACGCTCCCCACGGTGGCCAATGAGGGCGACGCGGTCGCCTATCGCATGCTAGCCGGCAAGCCCGTCCTCGTCTTCGGCGACGGCAACAGTCTCTGGACGCTCACGCGCGCAGAGGATTTTGCCAAACCTTTCGTCAGGCTTTTCGGGAACAAGGCGGCGCTGCGAGAGGATTTTCATATTACTGGCGACATCGGCTTTACCTGGGACGCGATCTACCAGACGCTTGCGAGAGGTCTGGGGGTCGAGGCCAAGATCGTCCATGTCCCCACCGACACGATGATCCGCTACAGGCCAGACTGGGCCGGTCCGCTGCTGGGCGATAAGACCGGGGTCGTGGTGTACGACAATTCCAAGCTCAAGAGCGTCGTCGGCGACTTCGCCTGCGAAACGGATCTGGGCAAGATCCTGAGCGAGCCCGTCCGCTATTTCAAGATGCGCCTCGCCGCGAAGACTCCCTACAGCACCGATACCGATGCTTTGACCGACCGCATCATTGCCGACCAGCTCAAGCTCGGCACCTGAATGCCAAGCCTGTCGAGACTATCGATGAGCGAAAGCAGCGGATCGATCGAGATCGGAGTGTAGCGATGATGTGTATTCCGGAGGGGTCCTTATGAGAGTTCTCGTCGAGCTCTTTAAGGACTCTATCGCCTCATGCGTCGATTGTTGGCGCGACGAGGAGGCGCGTGCATCTGTATTGATTTTCTCGAGCTCCCCTCATGTGTGGAACTTTCCTAAGTCTCCACACTGCAGCCTCGAACCATCAATTCAATGCAGCAAATCGCCAAAATAGATGGAGCTCTTGTGGAGATGTAGTCAGGCAAACCGCTGACCTGCCCGAGCCTTCTGGATCCATATCGATGATGACAATCGGTACGGAAAGGAACCCCAGAAGGCGCCTACATCGAATCGCATGTATACTTGATTTGATTTTCGGCGTGACGCAGCATGCAATCCCAGTCGCTCGTACCCAGTGGGATTTTTAGTGGGAACACCCAGCGGCAGTAAGCGATACTGTGCGACACGGGACCTTTTAAACTTCAATGAATCCAATGTTTGCGTTATCGGCCATCAGTTTCCTAAACTGTAGGTCGGAGGTTCGCTTCCTCTCGCGGACGCCAATCTCTTTTCACGAGTGAATCGATGACGGTTTCACGCCGGCGGCTGCATCCGAATGGCCCGGAGTTCTCGCGTCTTGCCTGGGGCGCGTGGCGCGCCAACCGCGGCGAGGAAACGAATTCGCCCAAGGCACTGGCGAAGTTCGTTGAATCCTGCCTGTCGCTCGGCATCACGACCTTCGACCATGCCGACATCTATGGCGGCTTCGCGAACGAGGCCTTGTTCGGTCGGGCGGTGGCCGAACTGAAGATCGACAGATCGACCTACGAGATCGTCACCAAGTGCGGCGTGTGCAACGTCACGCCCGCACGGCCGGCGCATCGTGCGAAACACTACAACGCGAGCGCCGCGCATATCCGGGACTCGGTCGACCGATCGCTTGCCAATTTCGGCATCGACTATGTCGATCTCCTGCTCGTCCACCGACCCGACATCTTCACGCCCGCCGACGACACGGCGCGTGGCCTCGAAGATGTCGTCGCGGCCGGCAAGGTGCGCGCGGTGGGCGTGTCGAACCATCTGCCGCATCAGCTGTCGCTGCTCCAGTCCCGGCTCTCCATTCCCCTCGTCACCAATCAGGTCGAGTGCTCGATCCTGCGCACGGGCGCGCTCTATGACGGTACGCTCAGCCAGGCGCAGGAGATGCGGGCGAGCCCGATGATCTGGTCGCCGCTGGGCGGCGGTGCGCTGTTTGCATCCGAAGATCCGGCGATTGTCCGCATCCGGACGATTCTTGCCGAGATTGGCGTGCGCTACGGGACGGACGATATCGGCGCGCTGGCACTGGCCTGGCTGATGGCGCATCCGTCGGCGCCCTTTCCGGTGATCGGATCGACGCGGATCGCGCATGTAAGCAAGGCCGTGCGGGCAGGCGCGATCGCGTTCGACCGGCAAGACTGGTACCGCTTCCTCGACGTGCCGTAATGCCGGCATCGCCGGCTGCTGCCCGGGCGGCCCTTGGCGCGCGATCGCCCGATACGCTAGTCTTATGCCAACCTAGAACAAGAAACCCCCAAACGGAGGAACGCCGGAGATGGACGGACACATGATCGGCAATTCGTCGAATGACGCGGCAGCCGCGCCCGGCGCGGTCACGCAGATCGAAATCGACAAGCGCATCTTCGAACTCTACGACGAATACTGCCACGGCACGATGAAGCGCCGCGAGTTCCTGCAGCGCGCTTCGGTGATGGTGGTCGGCGGCCTTGCTATGGCGCAGGCCTTGCTGCCCCACTATGCAAAGGCGCAGACGATCTCGTTCACCGATCCGCGGATCAAGGCGTCGTACGTGACCTATCCCTCGCCGGGCGGCTCGTCGGGCACGATGCGCGGTTATCTCGTGCAGCCGACTGGGGCCGGGCCGTTCCCCGCCGTGCTCGTGATCCACGAGAATCGCGGCCTCAATCCCTATATCGAGGACGTCGCGCGACGCGCTGCCGCCGAAGGCTTCCTGGCGCTTGCGCCGGACGGCCTCTCGCCGGTCGGCGGTTATCCGGGCAACGACGATGACGGGCGCGATCTGCAGGCGAAGCTCGACCAGGGCAAGCTTCGCACCGACATGCTCAACAGCGCGCGGTTCCTGAAGACGCATGCGCTCTCCACGCGCAAGCTCGGCGTCACCGGCTTCTGCTGGGGCGGGGGTGCGACCAATGCGCTGGCCGTGATGCTGGGTGCCGACATGAACGCGGGCGTGCCGTTTTACGGTGCCGCTCCCGAGACCGCCGGCATCCCGTCGATCAAGGCGCCGATCATGGCCCAGTATGCCGCCGACGACGCACGCATCAACGAGATGTGGCCGGCCTACGAGGCGGGCCTCAAGGCGGCGGGCGTGCCGCACGAACGGCACGTCTATCCCGGCACGATGCACGGCTTCCACAACAACTCGACGCCGCGCTACCAGGAAGCGGCGGCCAAGCTCGCGTGGGAGCGGACGATCGCCTTCTTCAAGAAGAACCTCGCCTGAGCCGGCGGGGTTAAGTCTCTTCGGGTGGCTTGACGTGCCGGAACTGCCGTAGCAGCAGAAGATCGTAGACAATCTTCAAGCCGCCGCAGATCAGCAGCGGCAAGGCCTGAAGCGATGCGGCGAAAAGCGCACCCGCAAGCGCCGGGCTTGCGGCGGCGGCAAGGCTGCGCGGTACGGCGGTGAAGCTTGCCGCCGCCGCGCGCTCGACCGGCGTGACGACCGCCATCACGTAGGATGAGCGCGTCGGCACGTCCATCTGCGACAGTGCCGCCCGGATCGACAGCAGGATAAGTGCGGCCGTCAGCGACGGCGCGACCGCCGCCAGCATCAGCGCGATGCTGGCGGGGATATGGGTGAAAACCATCGTATTGACGAGACCGATCCGCCGGGCGAGCCACGCCGCGACGGGGAACGAAAAGGCCGAGAGGACGCCCGACCAGAAGAAGAAGGCGCCGGCCGCGGCAAGCGACATGTCGAACCGTTCGAACAGCCAGAGCGCGAGCAGCGACTGGACCACGAAGCCGCCGGCGAAGGAATCGAGACTGAAAAGGACCGCGAGCCTGAGCACGATCGAGCGGGACGGGCCGAGCGCGGACCGGGCGCCGGCGTTATCCGTTTCCCGCGCCTTCGGGATCATTGAATAGAAGATGCCGCCGATCAGGCCGAGTGCCGCATAGAGCACGAACATCGCCTTGATCGCCGTCCCTTCGCCGATGCCGGATGACACGAACAGGTCCGGTGCGGCCGCTCCCAGCGCGCCGGTCGCCGCCGCAAGCGATCCGAATAGGCTGTACCGCGCAAAGACGGTCGTCCGCTCGGCATCGCTCGCGGCGGCCGACAATGCCGCATGCTCGAGCGGCGCGAACACGCTGCTGCTGCCCGAGGACGGATTGATCGTGCCGGAGAACGCGACGACGAGGAGAAGCGCGTAGGAATCGACGGCGGCGAACGCGACCCCCGTCGCGACCATGAGGCTGGCGGCACCCAGCAGGAGACGTCGGTATCCGTGGCGTGCGCCAAGAAATCCGACCCCGAATGTGAGGACCGCCGAGCCGAGAAGGGAAACGGTCGAAATCACGCCGACATCGAGCGGGCTGAAGCCGAGCGCGAGCAGGTGCACCGGCAGCAGGATCGATGCGAAGCCGTCGCCGAAGTCGCGCAAGGACCGCGCGACGAAAAGGCAGGTTGTCGGCCGCAATGCGGTTGTCATGGCGGGGTCTTCACGACGCGCAGCGTGCGCGTGAGGAACGCATCGACCTGCGCGATCGCGTCGGCCCACGCGCGCGGGTTTCCCGCCGTCGTCGCGCCACGCCCGCCGACGACGTTGGCGTTACGCCGCTCGGCGTTGAAGATGAGCGGTGCCGAACTGTCGAAGGAATGGTGCGCGCCGGGATAGACCACGATCTCGACCGGATATCCCGCCGCCGTTGCGCGTGCGGCGAGCTGCCGGCAGGGTTCAGCCGGCGTCCAGTCGTCGAGCTCGCCGATCAGGATCAACAGCGGGGCAGCCGGCTTGAACGTGCCGCGGTACCCGGTGATCGGACTGCCGGCCACGCGGTCGCGGATCGCCGACCATTCGCCGAATGGGCCGGCACAGCCCGGATAGAGTGCGACCGCCGCGGCGAAGCCGCCCTGCCGCTCGTTGCCCTCGGCCAGAATGGTCGAAAGGGTCGCGCTGCCGCCGTGCGATCCGCCCATCACGGCGATCCGCCCGGCATCGACGAAAGAAAGGCCGCGCAGATGGGCGAGCGCGGCATAGGCATCGCCGGCGCGAATCTGCGGCCCGACGATGGGCTCGGAGCCGTCGGTGCACACGCCGTCCGGGTGCCTGCGGCCCGAAAAGCTGTCGGGCCAGATCGTGACATAGCCCATCGCCGTCAGGCGCGTCGCCCATCGCCAGGGCGCACCGCTCGACCGGGGACCGAGTCCGGAACAGTCATGGAGGATCACGACGGCCGGGAACGGACCGTCGCCGGCGGGCTTGGTGACCGTGAAAGGAATCTCGAGTGGCGCGCCGGCCGCCACGAACGGTGTCGCAAGGAAAAGGATCGCGAAGATCCGCGATGCCAGTGATGCGGCGTATCGCATGCCCATTGATTCCGCTTCTCGGGACGATCGGCCAAGAATAGCGTACCGCGACGGGGCAATCGCCAGCCTTTTCTCGACGGCATCCGGAACGAGCTTGTCCCCGCAGATGTGCCGTGCGTCAATCGCGGTCGCGAACCTTGTCCGGAGAGCGAGATGTCCCCTGAAATCGCGAGCCTGCTCGATCGTATCCGTGCGCTTGAAGTGGAGCTCGAGGCGGAGATGGCCCGCCGCCGCGCCGAGCTGCGCGTCGGACTTGAACGCGGCCGTATCGTTTTCGAGCAGGAGATACTCCGCAGGCACCGCGAGCTGAAGACGCGGCTTTCCACCTATGTACTCCGCGCCAACCCGATGATCGTGCTTACCGCGCCGGTGATCTATGCCGGGATCGTGCCGTTCGCGCTGCTTGACCTGTTCGTCACGGTCTATCAATTCGTCTGTTTTCCGGCATACGGCATCGCGCGCGTCCGGCGCTCGGACTACCTGATCTTCGACCGGCAGCATCTGGCCTATCTCAACGCGATCGAGAAGCTGAACTGCGCCTATTGCTCCTACGGCAACGGCGTGATCGCCTATGCGCGCGAGATCGCGGCCCGGACGGAGCAGTATTGGTGTCCGATCAAGCATGCGCGCCGCGCGATCGGTACCCACGATCTCTATCCGAAATTCGCCGACTATGGCGACGGCGACGCATACCGGAATCCGGTCGCCGGGCGCGACGACGATCCTAAGCCCGGCTGACGAAATCGACGATCGCGAACAGCATGTTGACGTTCGTGCCGTCGGCCGACAGCGGCATGATGATGTCCTGGACCTGCAGGAATTCCTTGTGCGGCCCGACATAGGGCACGTTCGTGACGATCGGCTCGCGGTTCACGACGACCGACGTGAAATTGTCCCACATGCGGCTCGGCGGGCGCTGGTGGGGAATATCGCTGATCCGAATCCCGGTATAGGGACGCAGCATATGCAGGTCGACGGTCGTTCCCATCAGCCGATAGCGGAAATCCGGCGGATCTGTCAGCACGTCGACAAGCACGACATGCGAAAGGAACGGCACCATTTCGGCGGGGTCGATGTCGGCGCGGGCCGGCATCCTGCGTCCCGCGCGCTTGGCTTCCCAGTAGCGATAGCCCAACTGCAGCTTGGGCGTGGCCTGTTCGAGATTGAGCATGCTGCCGGGTCTGATCGGCGTGGTTGGGGGGGTCGCCGAACCGGCCGGAGCATAGCGCAATCGAAACGAGTGGCCTACCGCGTTCGCTGCCGCAGAATCAGAACGCCCGCAAAGCCCGACATACACCGTTTTGTATGATGTCAACCAAGGCGGCGACAACCGGCTCGCGGAACCGCGGATCGGCGGCGAGTGCCGGATCGAATATGTCGGAGATGCCGAGCAGTGCCTCTGCAAGTCTGGCCGGCGGCCTCCCGGCGGCGGCAGCCTTCAGGCGCGTCGCGAGCGGGTCGCGCACGTCGATGGCGGCTCCGGCCTCGTCGATGCCCGCCACATAGCGCATCCAGCCTGCGATTCCATATGCCGCGGCTCCGACCGGAAGGCCGCGTGCCAGCCGCTCGCGCACCGGTGCGAGCAGTCGCTGCGGCAGTTTTTGCGAGCCGTCCATGGCGATCTGCCATGTCGCATGCTTCAGCGCGCTATTCGAGAAGCGCGCCAGAAGGTCGCTCTTGTAGGCATCGAGATCGAAGCCGGGTACCGGATGCAACGTCGCCTGCGACTCGTCCATCAGGCGGCGGACGAGCTTCGCGAGCCCCGGTTCGGCAATCGCTTCGGCGATGGTCTTGAACCCGGCAAGATAGCCGAGATAGGCGAGCGTCGAGTGCGAGCCGTTCAGCAGACGAAGCTTCATGAGCTCGTAGGGTGCCACGTCGCGCACGAGTTCGACGCCCGATGCGGCAAGATCAGGCCGGCCGGCGGGAAAATCGTCTTCGACGACCCACTGCCAGAACGGCTCTGCCATGACCGGCCAGGCATCGCGCATGCCGAGGGCGGCGTCGATCGTCGCGCGATCCGCATCTGTCGTCGACGGCACGATTCGATCGACCATCGTCGAGGGGCAGGCGACTTCGCCTTCGATCCACCGCGCAAGATCGCCGCCGCGCAATGCGGCGTATCGCACGAGCAGCCGCTTGAGCGTGGCGCCGTTGGCCGGCAGGTTGTCGCACGACAGGATCGTGAAGGGTGCGGTCGCGTCCGCCCGGCGTCGGGCGAGGGCGGCGGCCAGAAAGCCGAGCGCCGAGCGCGGTTGATCCGAAGCGAGATCGTGCCGGATGTCGGGATGGTCTTCGGCGAGCGTGTCGCTTGCCGGATCGCGGCAATAGCCTTTCTCTGTGACGGTCAGCGACACGATCCGCACCGCCGGGTCAGCAAGACGGCGCAGCAGTGCCGCCGGATTTTCCGGCGCCACCAGGACGTCCGACACCGAGCCGACGACCCGAAGATCCGTGCGCACGCCCGAACGGACCGCGAGCGTATAGAGTCCGTCCTGCGGAGCCAGCGCGTCGCGCGTGTCAGCGGCGCGCAGCGAGGCGCCGACGATCCCCCATCCGTGCTCCCCGGCGGCAAGCCGCTCGTCGATCACGGCCGCCTGGTGTGCGCGATGAAAAGCGCCGATCCCCAGATGCACGATGCCGGCAGTGACCGCGGTGCGGTCGTATTTCGGCCGGCCGACGGCGGCCGGAAGCGAAGCGAGCGTGCCTGCTGACAGCCGCACGATCAGGCGCGAAGCCGCGCCAAGGCCGCGGCGGCAATGGCTGACGGCTCGCCGCCGACATCCACCACGATCGCGTCGGCGGGCTCTTCCAGCGTCGCGAACTGGCTGGTCAGCAGCGACGGCGGCATGAAGTGGTTGCGCCGACGCGCCATCCGGTCGGCGATGACGTCCTGCGTGCCGCGCAGATAGACGAACCGCACTTCGTCCGAGCCATCCGCAAGAATCTCGCGGTAACGCTGGCGCAGGGCCGAGCAGGCCAGCACGGTCGGTTGCGGTTGGCGGCGCCACCCGCGAATCGCCTCCGCCATGGCGGCAAGCCAAGGCATGCGATCGGAATCGTCGAGCGGCTGGCCGCTGCTCATCTTCGCGACATTCGCGGGTGGATGGAACTGGTCGCCCTCGGCGAACGCGCCGCCCAGGGCCTCGGCGATCATCGGGCCGACGGTGCTTTTGCCGCAGCCGGCCACGCCCATCACGACGACGACCATCATGCCTTTGCCCAGTCCGCGTGAAAGCGTCCGGGCCGGTCGATCCGTCCGAAGCCGTGTGCGCCGAAAAGATCGCGCTGGCCGTCGATCATGTTGGCCCACAGCCGCCCGGTCCGGTAGGCGTCAGCGTAGGCAAGCGCCGACGCAAAGGCCGGCGCCGGCACGCCGTGCGTAACCGCCGCGACGACGACGCGCCGCCACGCCGCGTCGCGCGCCGAAAGCAGCGACCAGATCGCCGGATCGCGCAGCAGGCTGACGGGTGCGGGCTCGCGCGCATAGGCGGCAGCGATGTCGTTGAGCAGGCGCGAGCGGATGATGCATCCGCCCCGCCAGATGCGCGCGATGGCGTTGAGATCCAGCGGCCAGCCCTTCTCGGCCGCCGCCGCGGCCATCGTCGCGAAACCCTGCGCATGGACCGAGATGTTCGCGGCGAGAAGTCCGGCGCCGAGATCGGCAAGGAACGCCGCGCGGTCGCCGGTGAAGCGCTTCATCGGGTGGCCGAGCGCCTCCTGGGCGGCGAGCCGTTCGGGCCGAAGACCCGAAATGCAGCGCGCGTGCACGGCTTCGGCAAGCGTGGGTGCCGCCACGCCGTATTCGAGCGTCGCGTTCGTGGCCCAACGGCCGGTGCCCTTCTGGCCGGCACGGTCCTCGATCAGGTCGATCAGCGGCTGGCCCGATTCCGGGTCGTCTGTCGCCAGCACGCGGGCCGCGCATTCGATCAGGAAGCCGCCCTGCTCGCCGGCGGCCCAGCCGCGGAAGACCGGCAGAATCTCGGCGGCACTCATGCCGAGTGCGCCATGCATCAGCTGGTAGGCCTCGGCGATCAGCTGCATCAGCGCGTATTCGATGCCGTTATGCATCATCTTGACGAAATGGCCCGCACCGCCCGGCCCGATATGCGCGAAGCAAGCTTCACCATCGGCTTTCGCGGCGATGGCGCGGAACAGCGGCGCCACGCGCACGACGGCATCTCCGCCGCCGGCCATGATCGACGGCCCGCGACGCGCACCCTCCGACCCACCGGACAGGCCGAAGCCCAGGAAATTCACGCCGTGCGGCGCGCAGTGCGCGACGCGGCGTTCGGTGTCTTCGTAGAGGGAGTTTCCGCCGTCGATGACCGCATCGTCGCGACCGAGCAGCGGCAGCAGGTCGGCGATGCTCTGATCGACCGCTTCACCGGCCGGCACCATCAGGAAGACCGCGCGCGGCGCCTTCAACGCGCCGACGAGCTGTGGCAGGCCGTCCGCCGCGCGTCCGTGCCGGCCGAGTTCGTCCGCAAGGCGCGCAGCCGTTCCCGCCGCCGGATCGAACAGCGCGACACGCGTGCCGTGATCGGCCAGATTCCGCGCGAGATTGGCACCCATGGTGCCGAGGCCGATCAGGCCAAGATCGCAATCGCTCATTCGTCCCTCTTAGCCCGCCCGCCTGTCGATTGCCACTATGCAGGATCGCACTGGTGCTCGACCCGGTAGAGCCCCAGTTCCGGCCGGCCGTCGAGCAGCCCCGCGATACCGGACGCGAATTCCGCCGCCGCCTCGCGCACGGGCTGCTCGTTGCAGCCTTCGATCAATGCGACCCATTCAGGCGCGGCGAGGATGTCGGGGCGGCCGCGGCTTTCGGCGGTTTTCTCGGCGCTGGCATCGCGGTCGGTGACGCACAGATGGGCACCGGAGACCTGCGCGCGGGCGGCAACGGCCGGCAGGATCTTCGTCGCGATCAGGTCCGTCGCGTCCTTCTCTCGGCCGGCCGTCACGGCGAAGCGCAGCGTGGCGAGAATGCCGCCGGCGCCGGGGCCGAGGCTGGCATGCACCCGGGTGAGGGCACGCGAGGTGCTGCGGAAGCCCTGTGTCGCCTTCTTCGTCCAGGGCGTCGGGGCGTTGAGGCGCGCGAGATAGGGCGCACTTGTCATCACGCCTGCGTCGGCCGTCTCGTAAAGCGTGAAGAACTCGGGTCGTGAGCCTGCATCGAGCGCCACATAGCGCCGCCCGCGCCGGAAGCCCGGGACCGCGACGCGTTCGGGCATGTGTTCGTGGAGGTGCCACGCGTAGAATTCGGCCCGGCCTTCTTCGGTGATGTCGTTCCAGATGCAGATGGCTCCGCCGCCGGCCAACGCCATGTCGTTTCCTCCCGTCGATTGCGCGTTCGCGCCGGAGTCGAATACTCTGTGGATCGCCGCCGCGCAATGTCGGCGAAGGAGCAAGCCTTGTCGAGCGCCTGGATCGAGTTCTGGGACCGGCCTAACCGGATCTACGTGAACGACCGTCATCTCGCTGCGCATTTTCGCATCCTTGCGAATGCGATCCTGTCGATTCTTCCGGCACGTCCAGGTCTCCGTGTTCTCGATTTCGGCTGCGGTGAATCGCTGGAAGCGGCCCGCGTCGCCAACCGGACAGACCGGCTGTTTCTCTACGATGCCGCGCCTTCCGTGCGCGCGCGGCTGGCGGCACGGTTCGCCGGCGAAACGCGGATATCGGTCGTCGACGAGGACGGCCTGGCCCGGCTTGCCGACGGTTCGCTCGACGTGATCTTCGTCAGTTCGGTTCTCCAGTATCTGGATCGCGACGGCCTTGCGGTCCTGCTGGCGACGGCACGGCGCCTGCTCGCGCCCGGCGGCATGCTGGCCATCGCCGACGTGATCGCGCCCGACACCGGCGTGGCGGCCGATATCCGCTCCCTGCTGGCGTTGGGCTGGCGCGAGGGGTTCCTTGCGGATGCGCTTATTGGTCTCGTCGCGACGCTGTTTTCGGACTATCGCCGCCTGCGCGGTCGGCTGGGCCTTTCGACCTACGATGCGGGGACGCTGATCGCACTGCTCGCAGAAGCGGGATTCGACGCGCACGTGCACCACCGGAACCTCGGCGAAAACCCGGCGCGCCAGACCTATCTGGCGCGCAAGGCGGCGTAATCCGGCCCTTCGAAATAGGCGCATTCGAACGCCCGCATCTCGACGAGCGGGTCTGCCGCGCGCAGCGCGTCGTCGACCTCGCCGGGATGGCACATCACGACGGTGCGGCCATGTGCCTCAGCAGCCATGCGCGCGAACAGGGTGGGATAGGGGATCTGTGCCGAGAAATCGTAAACGCCAACGAAGCTGTCGTTCATTCGGATGCCGGCATTGCTTGCGGCAAGTCGCATCGCCCGCCCGAGTGCCGCGATCGCCAGCGCCTTCACCGGAGCGGCGCCGATCCGCAGGATCGTGCCGATCTGGCTGTCGGTCACGCGCAGCCATGTCCGCGCCCGGTCGAGGCGGCGATCCCACAGCGCAAGCACCGCCGAGCGGATCGTCGGGAACTGATGCACGTGTTGGTGCCCGTCGATGAAATCGGGTGGTCCACCCCAGACGCGTTCGAACGCATCGAGCTGCCGGTCAAGCTGCGCGGTGATCGCCGCGGCGTCCAGCCTTCCGGAAAACGCGCGCGCCGCCAGCTCGCCGAGCGTCGGGTGGCCGGTCCCGGTGAAGGTCAGATGCAGGCCGGTTTCGATGGGGGCGCCAAGCGCACGCAGGGCAGCACCTTCTTCCGGCCAGAACGGCGAGGTTGCCATGCAGGACGTTCCGTCGATGCGCCCGGCCGATGCCAGACGACGGATCGCCCGGCCGACACCGGGGGCCATTGCATAATCGTCGGCACATACGAAAATATGGTCCAACCGCCTGCTCTCCATCGCGCGCCATCCTTGACGCTCGGGCAAGGCCCGGCGGAGGATGGCGGATGACCAATACTGTCCCGGTCGAAGCACCCGATCTATCGGTAATCGTGCCTGTCTTCAACGAAAGCCAGGCCCTGCCGGAACTTTTTGCGCGGCTGGGCGCCGTCCTCGACGGTCTCGGGATGACCTCGGAGATCATCTGTATCGACGATGGCAGTCGCGACGACACCTGGTCCGCCCTCCGCGCCGCCCACGACCGCGACCCGCGGCTGAAACTCGTCCGACTGTCGCGCAATTTCGGCAAGGACATCGCGCTGACTGCCGGCCTGCGCCGCGCGGCGGGCCGGGCCGTGGTGATGATGGACGCGGACCTCCAGCATCCGCCCGAGCTGATTCCTGCACTTGTCGCGCGCTGGCGCGAGGGACTCGACATGGTCTACGCCGTGCGAACGTCGCGGGCGGGCGATTCGACGCTCCGGCGCTGGTCGAGCCGGGCCTTCTACCGGCTGTTCGCGAGCCTGTCCGACATCCACATGCCGGACGGCGCGGGCGATTTCCGGCTCCTCGACCGGCGTGTGGCGGACGTGCTGCGCGACATGCCCGAGCGCGCGCGCTTCATGAAGGGGCTCTATGCGTGGGTCGGGTTCCGGCATGGCGGCGTGCCGTTCGAGCCGCCGGTACGCCGGACCGGCCACAGTTCCTTCTCGCCGCACCGGCTGTTCCGGTTCGCCGTCGACGCGCTGGCGAGCTTCAGTACCGTGCCGCTGGTCGCGAGCGGCTATCTCGGCCTGTTCCTTGCGGTGCCGTCGTTGGTTCTCAGCATCTTCTTCGTCGTGCGCACGATGATCTCCGGAGTCGACGTGCCGGGCTATGCCTCTGTCATCGTTGCCGTGCTGATGCTCGGCAGCATCCAGCTTCTCACGCTCGGCCTGTTCGGCGCCTATCTCGGCCGCGTGTTCGAGGAAGTGAAGGGGCGGCCGCTGTTCGTGGAAAGCGACACGCTGGGGTTCCCCGACGACCGCGCCGCTTCGGCGCGCGGTCGTACCGGCGATGCACGCTGAGAAATCCGGAACGCTGCTGATCCGGCTCGTCGTCGGCGCGGGCTGCGGATGCGCGTTGCTATCGCTCCTGATTGGTCCGGCCGCGGGCCTCGAGATGTTCGGCGACGGGTCGATCTTCTCCTATGCGATCGCGGTCCGCGACGCGTGGGCATTCCACTGGCACAACATCTCCGGCCGGATCTTCAGCTATGCCTTCGTGCATGCTCCGGCCGAGGTGGTGGTGGCGCTCACGGGCGACGCCCGTGCAGGCCTGTTCGTCTATGGCCTGTTGCACTATGCCGCACCGGCGCTGTCACTGCTGGCGACAAGGGCCTTCGACCGCACGGAAGCCAAGCCTGTCTTCGTCTTCGCGTGTCTCTCGACGGCTCTCGTGTTGCCGTTCGTTTTCGGATTCCCGACCGAAATGTGGATGACGCACGCGTTGTTCTGGCCGGCATTGGCGGCAACGCTTTCGGCAGCGCCATTCCCGCTTCTATATGGTCTGTTCCAGGCGCTCGTGCTCACGCACGAAGGCGGCGTCGTGCTTGGTGCGGCCGTCGTGTTCGCCGGCGCACTTCGGGGGTTCCGCGCGTATTCCTTTCACTGCGGGCTCGTCGCGTTCCTCGCCTCGATGGTCGTCTGGATGATCGTCAAGATCGCGTTGCCGCCCGACGCACATGTCGCCGGCGTTCTCGGTGCCGCAGCCTATAAGTTCATCGATCTCGGGAACCTTGCCGATCCGGCCGTCTTGCTGATGGCCGCGGCAATCGGCGCCTACCTTCTTCTGGTTCCTGCGGTGCGCGATCCGGGCCTCGCCGCTGGTCTCGTCGGGATTGGCGTGGCGGCATACTGGCTGCTGTTCGACACGGCCCTGCTTGCCGAAGCGCGCTATATGCTGCGCACCATCCTGCTGCTTGCCGTTCCGATTCTCGGGCTTTTGGCGGCGCTCGCGAAGCTCGGCGAGAGCGGCGTCAAGGTATCGCCGTTCGCATTTGTCCTGCGCCCTCTGCGTGACATGCTCGGCCGGCTCAACAGCGGCCTGCTGGCCGGCGCCCTTTCGGTGGCACTCCTCGTCCTTGCCGGCGAGACGGCGAAGTTCGTTGCGGCGTGGCTGGATTACAAGGGAGAACTGCGCGCGCTGGCGGCCGGGCCATCGACCGATCCCGATCTCGGCGATCCGCGGTTCGTCTCGGTCCGGCGCCTGTCCGAGGCGACGAACAGGCTCACCTGGCATTCGACGACGCCGTACCTGTCGATCCTCGTGACGCCGGATCTGGCGCCCGCGCGGCTCGTCGTCGATCCGACTTCGGAATATTTCTGGCTATCGTGCGAAACGGCGACGCGCAGTGCCGCGAGCGGAACGGCAATCCCGCAATCGGCCCGGGAACTGATCCGTCGCCACGCCTGCCTCCACCGCTAGCGCAGGCCCGGAAGCATCCGCCGCAGCGTTCCATCACGACGGACGAAATGGTGGAACAGGGCCGCGCCCACATGCGCGAATATGAGGGCGATCAGGATATATGCGCCGAAGGCATGCGCGGCGAGGACCGATTCCGATGCCGCGCGATTGGTGCCGGTCAAGGCGGGAAGATCGAACAGGTCGAAAAGCGTCAGTGCCGGATAGAGCGAGATCCCGATCCAACCCAGCAGCGGAACGACGATCAGCAGCAGGTAGATCCACGCATGGACGAGCGTCGCCGCCGCACGCTGCCAGGGCTCGAGGGACGGGTCTTCCGGCGGAACGTCGCGCACGATGCGGTTGGCGAATCGCAGTGCCGCGAGCCCGAAAAGGATCATGCCAAGCAGCTTGTGCAGATCGTAGAGCCCGAAATTCTCGGCCAGCGTCGCCCAGAGATTCGGTTCCGGCCCGTCGAAGGTCATGATTTTCCCGAACGCGATCTGGACGACGATCAGGACCGCCATGATCCAATGCAGTGCTCGCGCCAGCGGCCTATAGGCCTGTGGCAGGGCGTTCTTCTTGTCCGGCATCGGGACCCCCGTCGTTTCGGCTTGCCGAGCCTATCACAGCGTCCTGCCATCCCGCTGTCGCTGAACTAGGCAGCGCCCGTTTCGCATGCGGAAAAATTTGCGGGATTGGTCGCGATTCCCGGCACGACATCGAACGGAATGCCGGTAGCCGCCAGCATCTCGCGCTCGCCATACCCAGGTTCGCCCCCCTTCAACCGCACGATACGCTTGCCTTCCCGCGCAAGCCTTGCCAGCAACGCGCAAGCGTCGTGCGCTCCGGCAATGAAGATCCTTTCGGAGTCGCGCCGTGCAAGATCGACAATGCGGGGATCGACCGCGCGGTCGCCGACAATCGTGTCGGCCTCCTGCAACCGGCGTAGTGCCTTCAGCGTCAGCAGTTCGGGATCGCCGGAGCCGGCATTCACGAAGCTTACATGGCCGCAAGAATCGCGCGAGCCGAGTAGAGCGCGGTTCAATTCGATCGCGGCTTCGGCTTCGTGTCCGGCAAGGACAAGCTCGCCGACACGTCCGTCGAGCACGCTCTCCCAGAAGCGCCGGCGCGCGGACGATTCGGGAATGGCGCGCGCGATACGTGCACGAACCGAACCGGCGAATGCCGCGAGCCGCCCGAAGGACTGCGGAATCAGAGTCTCGATACGCATGCGCAGCCGGCGCGCGAGAACGGGCGATGTCCCCGCCGTCGAGATCGCGATGGTAACCGGGTCGCGCTCGACGATGGCAGGCCAGATGAAGTCGCACAGCGCGGGCCGATCGACGACATTGACCGGAATGCCGCGCGCGCGTGCGGCCGTCGCGACGGCCGTACCCAATTCCGGATCGGGATCGGCACACACGACGAGGACGGCATCGCCGATTCCTTCGAAGGTCGCTGTCCGGCGGACAATCGCACCGGCACAAGCAAGTTGCCCGGCCTTCACTTCGGCCGCCGCGGCCGTTCCCACGACGAGCACCGGGCGGTCCTTGAGGTCGAGGAAGATCGGGAAATGGCGCATCAAGCTGCACTCCGCATGCAGGCGGCGAGAGCGGCAACCAGCTCGGGAATGCACGATCCGCAGTTCGTGCCCGCGTGCGTGGCGGCACCGACGGCGTCGGGCGTGTCGCATCCATTGCGGATCGCGTCGTCGATCGTGACTCGGCGCACGCCATGGCAGGCGCAGACGACGGGGCCGAGATCGACGACGGCGGCCGGCCGGCCGGCCAGGATCGCACGCCGCAGGTGGGCTGGCATGTCGGCCTTGGCAAAGAGCTCGCCAAGCCACGTGCTGTCGGGCAGCGTGCCGTACGGCCCGACGAACAGGCAGGCAGAGAGCCTGCCCGCGGCGAAAGATGCGATGCGGCGGCGCCCGCCGGCGATGTCGGAATAGGAAAGCCGGTCGTCGCCGGCGCCGACGAGGAGGTCGAGAAGGCGGCGGTCGAGTGCTGCGCCGTGCGCGATGTCGTAGCGGACATGGCCGTCGCCGGCGCTTGCAACCCAATAGTCGAGCCCGGACAGATCGACCGGCGTGCGCGCGAGCAGGAAGCCCTGCCATAGCGGCTTCCAGCGCGAAAGGCGCGCGGGCGTGTGCTTGAGCTCGGGCTGGCCCGATAGCGGATCGACTGCCGGATTTACCAGTGCATTGATGCGGCCCGTGCCCGAATGGGTGGCGGTCCAGTGCATCGGCGCGAAGAGCGTGCCATCGACCTGACCCGCCTCCAGCCGCACGCGCAGCACGGCCGCGCCCCAGATGCTCTCCACGCGCGCCAGATCGCCGTCGCCAATCTGCATGCCGGCAGCATCGGCCAGCGACAGTGCGATGGTCGGTTCGCTCGCATGGCGGGCAAGGCGCGGGGATTTTCCCGTGCGTGTCATCGTGTGCCAGTGATCGCGCACGCGGCCGGTGTTCAGGACGAACGGAAACTCGGTGCCGGGTGCGTTGGCCGGCATGCGATGGCCTACGGGCAGGAACCGGGCCCGCCGGTCGGCAGTGAAGAATCCACCTTCGACGAAGTTCCGCGCCGTCGGCCCGTCGGCTCGAACCGGCCACTGGGTCGGCCGGAGCGCATCGAAATCCGTGCCTTCGAGCCCCGAAAGATCGAAGGCCCGTGTTCCGTCGTTCTCGAACGCCGACAGCGCGGCGTGCTCGGCGAAGATCTCCGCGGCATCGCGCCAGGCGAATTCGTCGGCGGCGCCCATGCGCCTTGCGACGCCCGCGACGATTCGCCAGTCGGCCAGCGCCTCGCCCGGCGCGTGCAGGAACGCGCGCTGGCGCGAGATGCGGCGCTCGGAATTGGTGACGGTTCCATCCTTCTCACCCCAGGCGAGCGCCGGAAGTTTCACGTGAGCAAGGCGCAGCGTATCGGTGTCAGCGACGCAGTCCGAAACGACCACGAAGGGGCACTTGGCAAGTGCCGCCGTCACACGGTCGGCGTCCGGCATGCTCGCGGCCGGATTGGTCGCCATGATCCAGATCGCTTCGATCTCGCCGCGCCCGACCGCCTCGAACAGGTCGACGGCCTTCAGGCCCGGCCGGCGCGCGATGCGCGGCGCGTTCCAGAAGCGCGTGACGCGGTCCACATCGGCGTCGTTGAAATCCATGTGCGCGGCAAGCTGGTTGGCGAGCGCGCCCACCTCGCGCCCGCCCATCGCGTTGGGCTGGCCAGTCACGGAGAAGGGACCCATGCCGGGCTTCCCGATGCGACCTGTCGCCAGATGGCAGTTGATGATCGCATTGACCTTGTCGACACCGGCGGACGACTGGTTCACGCCCTGCGAGTAGACGGTCACGACGCGCGCCGTCGAAGCGAACTCGGAATAGAACCGGGCGATGTCGGCGACCGGCAGGCGACAGGCATCCGCCACGCTTTCCGCCATCGCGAAGTTCTCGGCCGCGGCGAATGCCGCGGCGGCATCGCGCGTGTGCGCGGCGACATAGTCGGCGTCGACGGCGCCCGTGCGCGCCAGATGCGCGAGCAGGCCGCCGAAGAGTGCCGCGTCCGAACCAGCCGCGAGCGACAGGTGCATGTCGGCCCCTTCGCAGGTGGCCGTGCGGCGCGGGTCGACGACGATCAGGCGCGGCTTGCCATTGCGTCGCGCGCGTGCGGCAAGGATGCGCTGGTAAAGCACGGGATGGCACCAGGCGAGATTGGAGCCGACCAGGACGATCAGGTCGGCTTCTTCGAGATCCTCGTAGTTGCCCGGAACGGTATCGGCGCCGAAGGCACGCTTGTGCCCGGCGACGGACGACGCCATGCATAGGCGTGAGTTCGTATCGATATTGGCCGAGCCGAGCCAACCCTTCATCAGCTTGTTTGCCGCGTAATAATCCTCGGTCAGAAGCTGGCCCGAGACATAGAACGCGACCGCATCGGGTCCGCGCCGGCGGATCACGTCGGCGAACTTCGCGGCGACGTGATCGAACGCTTCGTCCCAGCTTGCGCGGTGCCCCTCGATCTCGGGATGGAGAAGCCGCCCGTCGAGCGACAATGTCTCGCCCAGCGCCGAGCCCTTCGAGCAGAGGCGCCCGAAATTGGCCGGGTGTTCCTTGTCGCCCGAGATGGCGGCGCCGCCGTTGCCGTCCGTCGCCGCGACGATGCCGCAGCCCACGCCGCAATAGGGGCAGGTGGTGCGCACGCCGCGGTCCATCAATAGACGTCCCGCTGGTAGCGCTTGTCAGCGGCAAGCTTCTGCACGAACGCCTTGGCGGCGACCGCGTCCATCCGGCCGTGCTCGGCGACGACGGCCTGCAGCGCCGCATCGACATCGCGCGCCATGCGGCTTGCGTCGCCGCACACATAGACATGCGCGCCTTCCCGCAGCCACGCCCAGAGTTCCGCACCCGCCGCGCGCATGCGGTCCTGCACGTAGATCTTCTGCGTCTGGTCGCGTGAGAAGGCGAGATCGAGGCGCGTCAGCGTACCGTCGGCCTGGAAGCCCTCGATCTCGTCGCGATAGATGAAGTCGGTCGCCGCGCGCTGATCGCCGAAGAACAGCCAGTTCCGCCCGTAGGACCCGTTCGCGCGGCGCTCCTCGAGGAAGGCGCGGAAAGGAGCGATGCCCGTGCCCGGCCCGATCATGATGACGGGTTTGCCACCGTCGGTCGGCAGGCGGAAGCCGTGCGCGGGCTGCACGAAGGCCTTGAGCCCGCTGCCGTCGGCAAGCCGTCCGGAAAGGAAGGTCGAGGCCACCCCGAGACGGTCGCGCCCGTTGCGCGAATAGCGCACGACGCCGACCGTGAGATGCACCTCGCCCGGATGCGCCTTGGGCGAGGAGGCGATGGAATAGAGGCGTGGCTGCAGCAGTTCGAGCGCGCCCAGCAGGGCGTCGATCTCCGGCCGGATGTGCGGGAAGGCGCGCAACAGGTCGAGCAGATCGGGGTCGGCCAGCGGCGCATCCGCAGCACCGTCGAGGATCTTCGACAATGCTGCGCGTTCCCCGGCGTCGCGCGCGTGCTTCATGAAAAGTTCGACCACGCTGTCGCCTGGCCGCGCGATGTCGAGGCGGCGCGTCAGCGTCTCGCGCAGCGTGGCACGCTGGCCTTCGAGTTCGACGGTCCGTTCGGGATCGGCGCCGAGCGCCGCGATCGTGTCCGCGACGAGGATGGGATCGACATCGACGAAAAGCCCGAACGCATCGCCGACCTGGTATTCGAGACCGGAACCGGAAAGATCGAACACGACATGGCGCGTGTCCTTGGCCGAACCTGGACCATTGAGCGGGCGCGCGCCGCGGAAGACGGCTTCGGCGACGAGCCGGCCCGGCGGATGGGCCGCCTCTGCCTTGATCGCGGGTGCGGCGGCGGGCGTCTCCGCCAGCAGTGCGCGCAGCGCCTTCGACGTTTCCTTGCCGCCCGGCACGCATTTGCCGAGCGATTTCTCGTTGCCGGCTGCGATGGCTTCGGCATAGGTCTGACAGAGATAGCCGCATTGCCCGCAATCGAGCTGTGCCATCGCCGCCATCAGGCGGCGCGGGGCGGGTCGATCCTTGGCCAGCGCAAGACGTTCGTCGACCGTCAATGCCGGATCGTGCCACGGAAAATCCTCGGCAGCCGGCGCAACGACGGACGGGGAAGACTCGACCACCTCGCCGCCCATCAGGCCGGCGAAGAATCCGTTGAGCCACGCCCGCTGTTCGGGGTTGAACGGCGCTTCTTCGGGCATCGAGGGGATGTACTGCGTCATGCGGCAAGCTCACGCGCGGCCGAGAAGACGGCGGCAAGGGCGGCAGCATCCTGCCGGCTCGTCCAGTCCTGGAAGCTTTCGTCCGCCCGGCGGCCGGCAAGCCATGCGGAAAGGATCCGCTCGACCTGTTGCGGCAACTCGTCGGCCGGCACGTCGCGCAGGATCTCGCGCGCGATCTTCTGCCCGGCGCCGTAACCGCCACCCAGATGCAGGTGATAGCCCTCGATGCTCCCCTCGCCGCGCTCGATCTTCGTCGCGATCAGGCCGATATCGCCGACATAGTGCTGTGCGCAGGAATGGTGGCAGCCGGTCAGGTGGATGTTGACCGGCCGGTCGAGCGCGATGCGCCCGTCGAGATAATGCGCGATCGCTTTGGCATGGCCCTTCGTGTCGGCGGCCGCGAATTTGCAGCCGGCATTGCCCGTGCAGGCGATAAGGCCGCCGCGCGGGTTCCCGGCGCGCCAGTCAAGTCCAAGCGCTTCGATTGCCGCCTTCGCTGCAACCAGCGATGCATCGGGAACGTCGGAGATCAGCAGGTTCTGCCACACGGTCAGGCGCAGCGTGCCGCTGCCGAACTTCTCGGCGATGTCGGCAAGCCCGCGCATCTGCGCGGCCTCCATACGGCCTGCCGACATGACGACCCCGATCCAGTTTCGCCCGGCCTGTGCCTGCGTGTGCACGCCGAGATGGCCGGCGCGGTCGATGGATGCCCGCGGCTCGCACTGATCGAGTGCAAGCCGGTCGAGCGGGAACGACAGCTTCTTCTCGACCTCGGCGATGAATTTCTCGAAACCCCAGGAATCGAGCAGGTACTTGAGCCGCGCCTTCTTGCGGTCGGTGCGGTCACCGTGATCGACGAACACGCGCAGGATCGCGTCGCTGACCGCGACGCACTTGTCGGGGGCAACGACAATTCCAGTGTCGCGTGCGAAGTCGCCGTGACCGGTGATGCCGCCGAGCTGAAGGCGGAACCAGATTCCCGATGCCACCGCCTTGCCTTCGCCCACGCGCACGGCCGCGAAGCCGACATCGTTCGTGTCTTCGAGCACCGCGATCTTCCCGCCACCGTCGAAGGCGATGTTGAACTTGCGCGGCAGCGCGTAGAGATCGCGATGGTTGAGGATGTGATGCTGGAGGCGCCGCGCGATCGGGCGCGTGTCGATCAGCTCCTGCGGATCGATGCCGGCCGCCGGGCTGCCGGTGATGTTGCGCACGTTGTCGGCGCCCGTCCCGCGGCTGGTGAGGCCGAGCTCCTGAAGTGCAATCAGGAAATCCGGCGCGTTCGCGGGCGCGATCTCGCGGATCTGCAGATTGTTGCGCGTCGTCACATGCGAATAACCGCCGCCCATCGTCTCGGCGAGATCGGCAAGGCCGCGCATCTGGCGGGCGTCGAGCACGCCGTGGTGGATTCGCAGGCGGCACATGAACGAATCCTGCGCCGGTGCCACGAAGAACAGGCCGAAATACTTGGTCAGGAACACGTCGGTTCCCTTGGGCGCTACGCCCTTCTCGGAAGCCGCGACAAGCTCGTCCCAGCGGTCGAGCGGTGGCTTGGCGCGTTTAGCCTGCTCCTCGGCCGTCAGCTTGCCGCCCGCGGCCGTCGCGCGATCCTGTGCGGCAAGCAGCGCCGCATCCGGACCGGTCGCGGCAGGGGCTGCGCTTGCCGCGCCGCCAAGCAGCGGGGGCATGCCCAGTGCCGCGCGCTTGGCGGCGATGCCGCTGGCGAAGCCGGCCAGATACTGCTTCTGCTCGTCGCTGAAATCCTGGGCGGGATCCATCGTCGTCCTCAATCGGCGGCGTGGGGCATGGATTCGGCGGCTTCGGCATGTGCGCGGCCGAACACGAGGCGGTCGCGCAGGGCTTCGACGCTGCGGGCCGACGCGATCAGTTCGGCGTACCAGGACGCATCCTCGATATCCCCGTAGAGAAGCGCGCCTTCGAGCCGTCCTTCGCGCAGCACGAGCTTGCGATAGGCCGGGATCGCCGGATCGGCGAAGACCAGCGTTTCGGCGTCCGGCCCTTCGCGCACCGTGCCGGCGGAGAAAAGATCGATGCCCGAGACCTTCAAGCTTGTGGCAGGCGCGCTGCCTTCATAGGAAGCGGGTCGGTCGCACAGCGTCTCCGCGAGCACGCGCGCCTGTTCCCAGATCGGCCCGACGAGGCCGAAGACATGTCCGCGATGCTCGACGCATTCGCCCAGTGCGAAGATGTCCGGGTCGCTGGTGCGCATCGCATCGTCGACGAGAAGCCCGCGTCCGCAGGCGAGCCCGGCGGCGCATGCGAGTGCCGTCTCGGGTGCGATGCCGACGGCGAGCACGACGAGGTCGGCCGGAATCGTCTCGCCGCCGACGAGCCGCACGCCCGCGACGCGCCCGCCCGTGCCGAGAATGGCTTGTGTCTGCGCGCCGAGGTGCAGCTTGATGCCGCGTGTGGCAAGCGCTTCGGCGAGCAGCGAAGCGGCCGGCGCGTCGAGCTGGCGCTCCATCAGGTCGCTCGCGAGATGGACGACGGAAACCGAAACGCCGCGCCGTAAGAGCCCCGCCGCGGCTTCGAGGCCGAGAAGCCCGCCGCCGATCACGACGGCGCGCGCGCCGGCGGAAAGGGTGCACATCCGCGTGACGTCGGCAAGGTCGCGGAACGTCGCCACGCCGTCGAGATCGATGCCCGGCAGCTTTAGGCGGATCGGCCGCGAGCCGGTCGCCAGCACGAGCCGGTCGTAGGAGACGACGCGGCCCGACGCCGTGCGGACCGTCTTCGCTGACCTGTCGATGGCTTCGACCGCGTCGCCGGAAATGAGTTCGATCCCGTTGGCGGCGTACCAGGGCCGTCCGGCAAGCGCGATATCCGCGAACGACTTGTCGCCGGCCAGCACCGACGACAGCAGGATGCGGTTATAGGCCTCCTGCGGCTCAGCCCCGATCGCGCACATCCCGCCGCTGCGCCCGCGCGCGACCAGCTCGGACAGCAGGCGCTGTCCGGCCATGCCATTGCCGACGACGACGATGCGCGGGGGCGTCGCCAGCGTCATGCGGCGAGCGTGGGCGCCTTGTGGCGCGCATAGAGGAATTCCAAGACGGATGTGCGCGCGGCGAGATAGGTCGGATGCGCCACCAGTTCCAGCCGCTTGCGCGGCCGCGGCAGGTCGACGGTCAGCACCTCGCCGATTGTCGCGGCGGGGCCGTTGGTCATCATCACGATCCTGTCGGAAAGCAGCACGGCCTCGTCCACGTCGTGCGTGACCATCAGCACGGTATTGCCGAGGCGCGCATGGATCTCCATGACCGAGTCCTGCAGGTGCGCGCGCGTCAGCGCGTCGAGCGCGCCGAAAGGCTCGTCGAGCAGCAGCACCTTGGGCTGCATGGCAAGCGCCCGGGCGATGCCCACGCGCTGCTTCATGCCGCCGGAAATCTCGCCCGGCCGCTTGTCGCGCGCATGCGCCATGTGGACGAGCTCGAGATTGTGCATCGTCCATTGATCGCGCTCGGCCTTGTTCTTTGTGCCGCCGAACACCTTGTCCACCGCAAGGCAGACATTGTCGTAGACGGTCAGCCACGGCAGCAGCGAATGGTTCTGGAACACGACGGCCCGGTCGGGTCCCGGTTCCTCGACGGCGAGGCCTTCGAGGAACACCACGCCGCGCGTGACGTCGGTCAGGCCCGCGACGATGTTGAGCAGCGTCGACTTGCCGCAGCCCGAATGGCCGATGATCGAGACGAACTCGCCTTTCGCGATCTCGAGATTGACGTCGTGCAGCACGTCGCTGACCGCGTCGCCGCGGCGGAAGGTCTTGTCGAGGCGGTCGATGCGCAGGAAGGCGTCCTGGATTCCCATGTCGGTCTCCGATGCTTCGCGTTCAGTTGGCCGCCGTGCCGCGCGTGATGCGCGTGGCGACGAAGGCGACGAGGCGGTCGAGCATGAAGCCGACGACGCCGATATAGACGAGGGCCACGACGATGTCGGGGATGCGCGAGGAGTTCCACGCGTCCCAGATGAAGAAGCCGATGCCGATGCCGCCGGTCAGCATTTCCGCCGCGACGATGGCGAGCCACGCGAGGCCGATGCCGATGCGAAGCCCCGTGAAGATGTAGGGCGCGGCCGACGGCACCATGATCTTGTAGAAGAACTCGAAGTGGTTGAGTCGCAGCACCTGCGCGACATTGCGGTAGTCCTGCGGAATGTTGCGCACGCCGACGGCCGTGTTGATCAGCACCGGCCAGATCGCGGTGATGAAGATCACGAAGATCGCGGACGGGTTGGCGTCGCGGAACGCGGCCAGCGAGATCGGCAGCCAGGCCAGCGGCGGGACGGTGCGCAGGATCTGGAACACCGGATCGAGCCCGCGCATCGCCCAGATCGACTGGCCGACGATCGTGCCGACGAGGATGCCGACGACCGCCGCAAGCCCGAAGCCGATCGCCACGCGCTGTAGCGAGGTGAGCACGCGCCAGCCCAGCCCCATGTCCTGCGAACCCGCGACGAAGAACGGGTCGAGGATCAGGTCGCTCGCCTCGCGCCACACGACGGACGGAGCGGGAAGTGTAGAGCCCGGCCGGTCGAACGCGATCTGCCAGATCGCGAGGAGCACCAGCGTGGTGAGGAGCGGCGGCAGCACCGCGACGCACACCGCCTTGAAGGCAGGCAGGATGCGTGTCGCGATTCCGGGCGCGGCCCGCTTGAGCGGAAGCACCTTCGCGGTCCCCGCGGGAACGGGTGCTTCGGCGGGAGCGAGCTTGCGGACCGTTGCGGACATTTCCTGCTCCTTGCTCAGACGGCGACGCGCTTGATGCGCTGGGCCTTGAGGTAGGCCATCGGATCCGCCGGATCGAACTTGATGCCATCGAAGAACGTCTCGACGCCGCGCGAGTCCGATGTCGGCGTGCCGGCGATACCCAGCGACTTGGCGGCCTGACGCCACAAATCAGCGCGGTTGACCTTGTCGACCAGCGCCTTGATGTCGGTGTCGGGCTTGTACTTTCCCCAGCGGATGTTCTCGGTGACGAACCAAGCATCGAGGCTCTTCCACGGATACGAGACCGTGCCGCCTTCGCCCCAGAATTTCATGTAGAGGTTCGTGCCCGTCGCCTTGCGGCCGAGGCCGTAATTGATGTCGCCCTTCAGGCGGTTGACGATGTCGGCCGGCGGCACGTTGAACCACTGGCGGCGTCCGACCGTGTTGGCAAGCTCGTCCTTGTTGCCCGGCTTGTCGCACCATTGCTGGGCTTCCATCACCGCCATCATGATCGCCTGCGTGGCGCGCGGGTTCTTGTCGACCCACTCGGCGCGCATACCGAGCACCTTTTCGGGATGCTTGAACCAGAGTTCGCCGGTCGTCAGCGCGGTGTAGCCGATGTCCTGGTTGACGAGCTGCTCGTTCCACGGCTCGCCCACGCAGAACACGTCCATGGTGCCCACGCGCATGTTGGCGACCATCTGCGGCGGCGGCACGACGATGACGCGGATGTCGTTGTCCGGGTCGATGCCGCCTGCGGCGAGCCAGTAGCGCAGCCAAAGATCGTGCGTGCCGCCGGGGAAGGTCATCGCGGCGGTAAGTTCGCCGCCGCGCGCCTTCTTGCGCTCGAACGCCGCCTTCAACGGCGAGGAGTCTTTGCCGACCTTGAGGTCCTTGTATTCGTTGGAAACCGAGATCGCCTGGCCATCCTGGTTCAGGTTCAGCAGCGTATAGAGCGGGACAGGCACGTTGTTCTGCGTGACGGCGCCGGTCGTGATCAGCTGGACGAACGAACGCAGGATATGCGCACCGTCGATGCCATTTCTTTCCGCGCCCAGCACGATGTTGTCGCGCGTGGCGCCCCACGAGGCCTGCTTGGAGACGTCCACGTCCGGCACGCCGTATTTGGCGAACAGGCCCTGCTCCTTGGCGATGATGAGCGGCGCGGAATCAGTGAGCGCGATGTAACCGAGCACGGCCTTCTTGGTCTCGGGGCCCGCACCCTGCGCGAACGCGCCGGCCGGGAAGGCGGTACGCGCGGCGGCGAAGAGGGCGGCCGTCGCGGCCGTACCTTTCAGAAGCGTGCGGCGGTTGATCCGGTTCTTCATCGGTCGATCTCCTTCAGGGTGCGGGCTGCCGCGGGCGCGGCGAATTTCATGAAATCGGCGGTCGGCTCGAACACGCCGCCGTCGCAGAAGAGGTCGGGGCCAAGCGCGATTTCCCTGCCGCCCTCGGCGAGGACATGCGGGCCGGCATGCGTACCTTCGGTCTTGAAATCGAGGATGGGAGTCGCGATGCCGAGACGGCTCGCCGCCGCGCGGTAAATGTCGGGCCGGTAGACGGCGTCCGCCGTTGCGGCGAGATCGCAGTTCGCGTCGAGCTGCCCCCAGCGGCGCATCTGCGCGAGAGTCCACAGCGCATGGCTGCGCCACGGGAATGCCGCCGCGTAGCGGTGGAACACATGAAAATCCGGATGGATGCGCAAGGGTGCGCCCGGTGCCGTCAGCATGCGGCCGTTCAGCGTGGCGGCAACAAGTTCCACCGGCGCATCGACATAGGCCGGCGTGGCGATCAGGCGTGCGGCACCGGTGCGGTTGCCCGGCTCGTCGAGCCAGCGGCACGCCTCGATCAGCGCCATGACGAGCGCCTGCAGCGTGTTGGGATGGCGCTCGGCCCAGCTACGCGTCGTGCCGAGCACCTTTTCGGGATGGTTGTTCCAGATGTCGTAAGTCGACATCACGACGCGCGCCACACCCAGATCCACCGCGCGCTGGCCCCACGGGGCGCCCACGCAACAGCCGTCGATGGCGCCGTCGAGCATGTGCTCGACCATGCGCGGCGGGGGCACGATGACGAGGCGCACGTCGCTGTCGGGATCGATCCCGGCCGACGCCAGCCAGTAGCGCAGCAGGTAGTTGTGGCTCGAGAACGGGAAGGTGGCCGCGAAGCGCAGCTTGGGCAGGCCGCGCGCGGCGCGTGCGGCGATTGCCTTGCGCAGCGCCGCGCCGGTCGCGCGCGGGCCAAGGATGGGACCCTGGGCTTGCGCTTCGAGTTCGCTCCACAGCCCGGTCGTCATCGTGACCGCGTTGCCGTTGAGATTGAGGTTCATGCACACGACCATTGGCGTGCGGAATCCGCCGAGGCCGAGCGTGGCGGCGAGCGGCATCGCGGCAAGCATCTGGCCGGCGTCGAGCGCCTCGACCGCGATCTTGTCGCGCACGGTCGCCCACGAGCCCTCGCGCGACAGCTCCACATCGAGCCCGTAGCGTTCGAAAAACCCCTTCTCACGCGCGACGACCAGTGGCGCGCAGTCGGTCAGCGGCACGAAGCCCAGCGTGAGGTGCCGCTTTTCGATTCCCTGGCCCGTGCCGTCCGCCATGCCGTTCCCCAAAACGAAAACGGCGCCCTGCAGAACCCTGTGCGCACGCCGTCCGGAGACGGGTTCGCCAGATCTGCAGGACGCCGTTGTCCCGAGGGCTTTCGCCCTGAATGAAGCGCTGCTCGTCCGCCGGCGCCGTTGCCGGTGGCGCGAAGCCGCGCGTCCCTTACTCAGCAACCGTCATGCCAGTGCCGGAGCGGCGGGATATTTATTTAAAAATCAGATAGTTACCACGATTCCAGATCAAATCTTCGATGCGCCGGAACCGGGGATGGCGATGCTTTAGTGTGCAGCGCACAAAAGTCGGGCAGTTAGCGCTTCAGCACCTGGGCAAACGAAATCAGCTCGCGCGCGACGTCCGCCAGACGCTGTTTGCGATCCATCGCGAGCTTGCGCAACGCCTTGTAAGCCGCGTCTTCGCCGAGACCGCGGCTATCCATCAGGATGCCCTTCGCGCGGTCGATGAGCTTGCGCTCTTCGAGACTCGTGCGCGCCTCCAGCAATTCGCGCTTGAGCCGTTCGTGCTCGCGAAAGCGCGCGACGGCGACGTCGAGGATCGGCTTCACGCGGTTGGGGGCGAGGCCGTCGACGATATACGCCGAAACCCCGGCCCGTATGGCTTCCACAGTTGCCGTCTCGTCGGACTCGTCGACGAACATGACGATGGGCTGCGTGCCGTCGCCGGCAAGCACGCGCATGGATTCGAGCGTGTCGCGGTCCGGCGATTCGATGTCGACGATCACGAGGCCGGGCTTGTGATGGCGCATCGCGGCCACGAGATCGTCGCGCGGGCCTACGACCGCGTCGATGCGATAGCCGGATCCGGCCAGCGCTTCGCGCAGCATCGCGGCGCGCGCTTCATCCGCATCGACCAGAACGATCGGGATTTCGGGGCCTGGAACCGACATTTCGAGGATGACTTGCACGCTGTGTGCCGTGCAGCATAATCAATCTATCCAATTGAATTATATGGGTTAAAGACCATATTGTTCACGGTGGCGGTAAGGCGGCACATCAAAGCCGGGAATCCCGCGCGCCGGCATGCCACCTTCGCCTTCGCGATCGATGGAGAACGCATCTAAATGTCGAATCAGGCGAAATCGGAAGGCGGCTATCGAGGCTTGGCATCCGCGGAGGTGGCAGCCCGGTTGGCAGCCGAAGGGCCCAACGAGCTGCCGCGCTCCGATCGACGGACGCCGTTTCGGATCGTCTCCGAGGTCCTGCGCGAACCGATGCTCGTGCTGCTGCTCGGCGGCGGCGGGGTCTATCTCCTGCTCGGCGATCTCCGGGAGGCGGTGATCCTGCTGACCTTCGCGATCCTTTCCGTGTCGATAACGGTCGTGCAGGAAATCCGGACCGAGCGCGTGCTCGAGGCGCTGCGCGACCTGACCAGTCCGCGCGCCCTCGTGATCCGCGATGGCGAGCGCAGGCGCATCGCCGGCCGCGAAGTCGTGCGCGGCGATCTCGTCGTGCTGGCGGAAGGCGACCGCGTGCCCGCCGACGCGATCGTGCTCGAATGCGGCGACCTGCAGGCGGACGAATCGCTGCTGACGGGCGAATCGGTGCCCGTGCGCAAGCGTGCGCACGCTGCGGATGACGGGGATGTCCGGTCGCGTCCCGGCGGCGACGATCTCGGCGAGGTGTTTTCCGGCACGCTTGTCGTGCGCGGTACGGCGCTTTGCGAGGTGCGTGCGACCGGCGCCCGAAGCGAGATCGGCCGGATCGGCGCGTCGCTCGCTTCGCTGGAGACCGAGCCGCCGCGGCTGCAGGCACAGACGCGGCGCGCGGTCCGCACGTTCGCGATCGTCGGCGGTGCGGTCAGTCTGGTCGCCGTCCTGCTGTATGGCACGCTTCGCGGCGGTTGGCTCGACGCCGTGCTCGCCGGCATCGCGATCGGCATGTCGATGCTGCCCGAGGAGTTTCCGGTCGTACTGACGGTCTTCATGGCGATGGGCGCCTGGCGGATCTCGCAGGCGCGCGTGCTCACGCGGCGTGCGGCCGCGATCGAAACGCTGGGTGCCGCGACGGTGCTGTGCACGGACAAGACCGGCACGCTGACGGAGAACCGGATGGCAGTCGCCGAGTTCCGTCTGGCCGACGGATCGGTGTTCCGTCCGCACGGGGCAGGCGCGATGCCGGCGGCATTCGCCGACCTTGCGGCGCTCGGCCGTCGCGCGAGCGCGCGCGATCCCGGCGATCCGATGGAGAAGGCGCTGCATGCGGCGGCGCCGGCCGAAACCTCCGGTACCGTCGTTCGCACATACGGGCTGCGCACCGGGTTGCTGGCGATGTCGAATGTCTGGCGCGGTTCCGGATCGGATGGTGCACTGGAAGTCGCCGCAAAAGGCGCGCCCGAAGCGATCGCGCGGCTCTGCCGACTCGATGCGGCGGAAGCCGCGGAACTCACGGCGGCCGTCGACGCGATGGCTGCCGAGGGGCTGCGCGTGCTGGGCATCGCGCGGGCATCGCATCCGGTCGGCGAGCTGCCGGATGCACAGACCGGATTCCGCTTCGTGTATGCGGGCCTGGTGGGGCTCGCTGACCCGTTGCGCGCGAACGTGCCGGCCGCGGTGCGCGACTGCCGGTCCGCAGGCATCCGCGTGGCGATGATCACGGGCGACTATCCGCAGACCGCCGTCGCGATCGCGCGGCAGGCGGGAATCGACGCGAGCGACGTCGTGACCGGCGACGAGCTGGCGGTTATGGACGATGCGGCGCTCGCCCGGCGCATCGCTGACGCGACCGTCTTCGCGCGCATCATGCCCGAACAGAAGCTGCGCATCGTCGAGGCGTTCAAGGCCAAGGGCGAAGTCGTCGCGATGACCGGCGATGGCGTCAACGATGCGCCTTCGCTGAAGGCGGCGCATATCGGCATCGCGATGGGCGGCCGCGGCACCGACGTGGCGCGCGAGGCGTCGTCGATCGTCCTGCTCGACGACGATTTCGCGTCGGTGGTCGCCGCCGTGCGGCTCGGCCGGCGCATCTACGACAATCTGCGCAAGGCGATGGGATTCATCATATCGGTGCATGTGCCGATCGCGGGGCTGGCACTCCTGCCGCTGCTTTTCGGGCTGCCCGTCCTGTTCGGGCCCGTCCATATCGCGTTCCTCGAAATGGTCATCGACCCGGTCTGCTCGCTGGTGTTCGAGGCGGAGACTGACGAAGCCGACGTGATGCGCCGCAAGCCGCGTCCGCCGGAGGAGCCGCTCTTCTCGCCCCTGCTGGTCGGCTGGGGACTCGCGCAAGGCGCATGCGCCTTCTGCATCGTCGCCGCGATCTATCTCGCCGCGCTGGCAGGCGGCATGCCGGAAGCCGAAGTCCGCGCACTCGCGTTCTTCTCGCTGGTCATGAGCGTTGTCGGCCTCATTCTGGTCAACCGGTCGTTCGGCACCTCGCTGCTGGGCCTGCTGCGTCGGCCCAATCCGACGCTGGCCGTCGTGCTGGCGACGGTCGCGGCGATCCTCGCGGTCAGCCTGATGTGGCCCCAGGCAAGCGAGCTGTTCCGCTTCGGCCCGCTGCACGCGGACGATCTGGCGGTGACGCTCGCAGCCGGCATCGCGATGGTCGTCGTGCTGGAAGCGATCAAGTCGGTCTGGCTGCGCGGCCAGCGGATCTGATCAGGGAAGCTCGCGGCGCGGATCGCCCGACGCGCCGATCCGCCCGATGCCCGGCGCCTTGATCGCGAGGCCGAGCGGATCGATGCCGAACGTGAGGCCGGCCAGATTGATCTCGAGCCCTTCCTGGCGGGCGAGCGTCACGCCGAGGAGGCCCCATAGCGAAAGCTGGAAGCCGGTTCCGCTGGGCGTGGCATCGGCGAACGTGCCGCCGCCTAGATAGTCCTTGCCGATCGCCGTCGAAGGCAGATCGAGCCGCAGTTCCGGCACCGCGCGCGCGACCATCGCGGTGAAGGTGTTCGAGTTCGGCCCCGGCCACAGCGTGTAGGTGGTCCGGTACGGATAGGCTTCGGCCGCGCGCACGATGCGCGCGATGACGGCATCCACGCCTTCACCTTCGAGATGCGCGTAAAGCTCGGGTTCCGCACCGAACCAGCGCCGGTCGGGCTGGCTGTTGTTGGTGACAAGCGCGTCACCGCCCCAGCGGGCCCGCCAGCCGATGATCTCGTAGCTGGTCCAGTTCTGCGCATTGGATGGCTTGACCGCGATCCAGGTATGCACGCCGAAGGCACCCCGCCAGCTGACGGCCCTGGCACCGTAGACCTGCACGACCGCCTGTGGCGTCGTCGCGGGGTCGGGGGCCAGGCCGACGGGTTCTCGGCTGGCCGTGCGCCAGTCGGCGCGCGCACCCTGCACGCCGGCAAGGATCGCCGCTGGCCCCGCCAGCAGCAGGGCAAGCCCGATGCCGGCGCGCTTCAGGGCCGCGCGGATCGCCGTTCGTGTGGACATGCAATAGAATTAGGCGTCCGAACCCCGCTGCGCAAGGCGCAGCCGCTCAGATCGTCATGTGGCGGCGGACGGTCTCGTGGTCGAGGTCGGCCGATGCGCCCGACATCACGACTTCGCCGCGGTCGAGCACGACCATGTCGTCGGCCAGTTCGCGGGCGAAATCAAAATACTGTTCGACCAGCACGATCGCCATGTCGCCGCGGTCGCGCAGCAGCGCGATCGTGCGGCCGATATCCTTGATGATCGACGGCTGGATGCCTTCGGTCGGCTCGTCGAGCACGAGCAGGCGCGGGCGCATCGTCAGCGCGCGCGCGATGGCAAGCTGCTGCTGCTGGCCGCCGGAAAGATCGCCGCCGCGCCGGCCGAGCATGGTCTTGAGCACCGGGAACAGGTCGTAGACTTCCGCGTTCATCGCGCGCGTCTTGCGCGGCAGGGCGGCCATGCCGGTGCGCAGGTTCTCCTCGACGGTGAGCAGCGAGAAGATCTCGCGCCCCTGCGGCACATAGGCGATGCCGCGGCGCGCGCGTTCGAACGCGGGTTGGCCTGCGATGCTGGCGCCGTCGAAACTGATGCTGCCGCTGGCGATGGGGCTGCGGCCGACGATGGCGCGCATCAGCGAGGTCTTGCCCACGCCGTTGCGCCCCAGCACGCAGGTGATGCGCCCCGGCACGGCCTTCAGCGACACGCCGCGCAAGGCCTGCGAGGCGCCGTAGTAAAGGTCGATCTTTTCGACATTCAGCATGGCCTAGCGCCCCAGATAGACTTCGACGACGCGCTCGTCGGCGCTGACCTGGTCGATCGAGCCTTCGGCCAACACGGAGCCTTCGTGCAGCACCGTCACCTTCACGCCCAGTTCGCGCACGAACGCCATGTCGTGCTCGACGACGACGACCGAATGCGTACGATTGATGCGTTTCAGAAGCTCGGCCGTCTCGAACGTCTCGGCGTCGGTCATGCCGGCGACGGGTTCGTCGACGAGCAGCAGCGCCGGGTCTTGCGCCAGCAGCATGCCGATTTCCAGCCACTGCTTCTGGCCGTGCGACAGGCCGCCGGCCGGTGCGCGGCGCTGCGCGTCCAGCTTGATCGTGGCGAGCAGCTCGTCGAGTTGTGCCTTCTCTTCCGCCGTGCGTCGCGCGGTCAGCACGGGCAGCACCGAGCGCGGCGCCTTGAGCGCCAGGCGCAGATTGTCCTCGACCGTGTGGCTCTCGAACACCGTCGGCTTCTGGAACTTGCGGCCGATGCCCAGCTCCGCGATCGCCGCCTCGTCGAGGCGGGTGAGATCGTAACGCCCGCCGTCGAACAGCACGTCGCCGTCGTTGGGGCGCGTCTTGCCGGTGATGACGTCCATCATCGTCGTCTTGCCGGCACCGTTCGGGCCGACGATGGCGCGCATCTCGCCGGGTGCGATCAGCAGCGCCAGCTTGTTCAGCGCCTTGAACCCGTCGAACGAGACTGTGACGCCGTCGAGATAGAGAAGCGCGTCGGTTGTCTTGAGACCGGCCACCATCACTTGCCCTCCTTGCGGGAGAACAGGCCGCCGAACGTTCCGACGATGCCTTTGGGCAGGAACAGCGTGACGAAGATGAAGAGCGCGCCCAGCACGAACAGCCACAGCGTGGGCAGGGCCGCCGTGAGCCACGTCTTCGAGGCGTTGACGAGGACGGCGCCCAGGGCCGCACCCGTCAGCGTGCCGCGGCCGCCGACGGCGACCCAGATCACCGCCTCGATCGAGTTGGCGGGCGAGAATTCCGAAGGATTGATGATGCCGACCTGCGGCACGTAGAGGGCACCCGCGATGCCGGCCATCACGGCCGAGACGACGAAGACGAAGAGCTTGAAGCGTTCGACCTTGAAACCGAGGAAGCGCGTGCGCGTCTCGGCGTCGCGGATCGCGACCAGCACGAGGCCGAGCTTGGACGAGACGATCGCCTTTGCGGCGGCGAACCCGCCGAGCAGGGCGAGCGCCGAGAGCGCGAATAGGACGGCGCGCGTCGACTGCGCCTGAACCGAGAAGCCGAGCAGGTCCTTGAAATCGGTCAGGCCGTTGTTGCCGCCGAAGCCCATGTCGTTGCGGAAGAACGAGAGCTGCAGCGCGTAGGTGACGGCCTGCGTGATGATCGAGAGATAGACGCCCGTCACGCGGCTGCGGAAGGCGAACCAGCCGAGCACGAAGGCGAGCAGGCCGGGCACGAACATCGCCATCAGCATGGCGTAGCCGAACCAGTCGAAGAAATACCAGGCGAAGGGCAGTTCCTTCCAGTTCAGGAACACCATGAAATCGGGAAGGACCGGGTGCCCGTAGACACCGCGCGTGCCGATCGTGCGCATCAGGTACATGCCCATGGCATACCCGCCCAGCGCGAAGAACGCGCCGTGGCCCAGCGACAGGATGCCGCAATAGCCCCAGACGAGATCGAGCGAGAGCGCCAGCAGCGCGTAGGTCATCCACTTGCCGTAGAGCACGACGCTGGCGTTCGAGACGTGCAGGATCGAGCCCGGTTCGAAGACGAGGTTGCAGAACGGCACGAGCACGCACAGCGCCACCACGACGGCGACGAAGATCCGCTCGGAGATGCCGAGGCGGCCGGCGAGGCGTTGCGCGATCACGATTCGGCCGTCCGGCCCTTTTGCGCGAACAGGCCGCGCGGGCGCTTCTGGATGAACAGGATGATGAAGACGAGGATGGCGATCTTGCCGAGCACGGCGCCGGCGAGCGGCTCCAGCAGCTTGTTGGCGATGCCCAGCGACAGCGCCGCGACGAGCGTGCCCCACAGGCTGCCCACGCCACCGAATACGACGACCATGAAGCTGTCGATGATGTAGCCTTGGCCCAGATTGGGCGACACGTTGTCGATCTGCGAGAGTGCCACGCCCGCGATGCCCGCGATGCCCGAGCCGAGGCCGAAGGTCATCGCGTCGACCCAGTTCGTGCGGATGCCGACCGAGCCCGCCATCTGGCGGTTCTGCACGACCGCGCGCATGCGCAGGCCGAAATCGGTGTAGCGGATGACGAACAGCAGGAACGCGAACACCGCGACCGTGAACACAACGATCCAAAGCCGGCTCCAGGTCAGCGCGATGCCGAACAGGTCGAACGAGCCTGTCATGAACGAAGGATTGCCGACCTCGCGGTTCGACGAGCCGAAGATCGTGCGCACCGCCTGCTGCAGGGCGAGCGATACGCCCCAGGTGGCGAGCAGCGTTTCCAGCGGGCGGCCATAGAGGTAGCGGATGATCGTGCGCTCGATGGCGATGCCGACGCCACCGGAGACGAGGAAGGCGAGGGGAAGTGCAAACAGCAGCGACCAGTCGAACAGGCTTGGTGCGTGGGCGCGCAGCGCTTCTTGCACGACGAAAGTGGTGTAGGCGCCGAGCATGACCATCTCGCCATGCGCCATGTTGATGATGCCCATCACGCCGAAGGTGATGGCAAGGCCGATGGCGGCAAGCAGCAGCACGGATCCCAGCGACAGGCCGAAGAAGACGTTCTGGATGCCGCCGAGGATCGACAGGCGGCGTTCGATGGCGGCGACGGCGCGTTCCGCGCGCGCCTTGATCGCGGCGGGCGCCTCGGCCGGGATGGCACGCAGCAGGACCAGCGATTCGCGGTCGGCGCGTTCGGCCAGCGTGTCGATGGCGGCAAGGCGCACGGATTCGGGCTGGCTCTGGTCGACGACGCGAAGGGCGGCGAGCGCGTCGGAGATGGCGCGTGCCACGCGCGGGTCCTTCTCGCGCCCCAGTGCCGCTTCGAGGGCGGGGGCCTGTGCGGCGTCGCGCGACTGCATGATCGCCTCGGCTGCCACACGCCGCTGGCCGGGATCGGCCGCGCCGAGGCGCAGCACGCCGAGCGCGGCGGCGATCGTCTGGCGGACGGGATTGTTGACTCGCACGCGGCGAAGCTGCTCGGGCGTGATTTCGGCTTCGGGCTTGCCCGTGTCGGCCGCGCGCACGCCGTTGTCGGCGCCGATGACGAAGACGCGGCGGTCGCCCTGGCGCCAGGCGAGGCGGCCCTTGTCGAGCGCATCGACGATGTCGAGCGCCATCGGATTGCCGCTGCGCGCGATCTCCTCGACGGCGGCGGCGGTGTCCGGGAAGCGGTCGGTGGCGAATTTGGCGATGGTCTCTTCGAGCGTCTGCGCGCGCGCGGCAGGCGCAGCGACGCACAGGAAAGCGAGAGCCAGAATGGCCAGAGTCGCGGAGAAAGGGGGGAGAAAGCGTTTCAAACCGAGGGTCGACCGGGTGCCTCCCGGCCCCCGGTCGCTCCAGTCAGGCTGTTGTTGTCGGGTTGCGCCGGCTTATGCCTTGCCGCCGCACTTGCCCGCCTTGATGTTGAAGTTGCCGCACGACATCGGCTTGCGCCAATCGGAGATCAGGTCCTTCGAGCCTTCGAGGTAGTCGGACCATTCGTCGCCGACCACGAGACCCGAGGTCTGCCACACGGTGTTGATCTGGCCGTCGGCCTGGATCTCGCCGATGAGGACGGGCTTCGTGATGTGGTGGTTCGGCATCATCGTGGAGAGGCCGCCCGTGAGGTTCGGCACCGAGACGCCGACCATCGCGTCGATGACGGCTTCGGCGTCGAACGTGCCGGCCTTCTCGACCGCCTTGACCCACATGTTGAAGCCGATGACGTGGGCTTCCATCGGGTCGTTGGTCACGCGCTTCGGGTTCTTGATGAAGGCCTGCCACTTCTTGATGAAGTCCTTGTTCTCGGGCGCGTCGACCGACATGAAGTAGTTCCAGGCGGCGAGATGGCCGACCAGCGGCTTCGTGTCGATGCCGGCGAGTTCTTCTTCGCCGACCGAGAACGCGACGACGGGGATGTCCTTCGCGGCCACGCCCTGGTTGCCGAGTTCCTTGTAGAAGGGAACGTTCGCGTCGCCGTTGATCGTCGACACGACGGCCGTCTTCTTGCCGGCGCTGCCGAAGGCCTTGATCTGGCGGACGATCGTCTGCCAGTCCGAGTGGCCGAACGGCGTGTAGTTGATCAGGATGTCTTCCTGCTTGACACCCTTGAGCTTCAGGTACGCCTCGAGGATACGGTTGGTCGTGCGCGGGTAGACATAGTCCGTGCCCGCGAGCACCCAGCGCTGCACCTTTTCCGACGCCATCAGGTAGTCGACGGCCGGGATCGCCTGCTGGTTGGGCGCCGCACCCGTGTAGAACACGTTCTTCGAGCTTTCCTCGCCCTCGTACTGGACGGGGTAGAAGAGGATCGAGTTGAGTTCCTCGAACACCGGCAGCACCGACTTGCGCGACACCGACGTCCAGCAGCCGAACGTGGCGGCGCACTTCTGGCCGGTGATGAGCTCGCGCGCCTTCTCGGCGAACAGCGGCCAGTTCGAGGCCGGATCGACGACGGCGGCTTCGAGCTTGCGGCCGAGGATGCCGCCCTTCTTGTTCTGCTCTTCGATGAGCATCAGCATGACGTCCTTGAGGGTCGTCTCCGAGATCGCCATCGTGCCCGACAGCGAGTGGAGGATGCCGACCTTGACCGGCGCGCCCTGGGCACGGACGGCGGGAGCGGCGAGCGTCAGGCTGGCCGCGGCCGCCGTGGTACCCAGGAAGTGACGACGTGAAAACTGCATATAAACCCCCCACTTATGCGTGTCGCAGATGCGACCGCGGTTGATCCCGCAGGTGCGAATGCAAGTTCAAGGCCGACTCCAGAAGGAGCATGGCTCTACGGGGGATTCGACCGGCGCCCTGCTGAAAATGCCTGCAGCGACTGCGCGGCGACGCTGCAGTCCGCCTAATAAACAGGCTGAACGGAGTCGAAATAGCCAGATCGCCGACGCGACTGCTTCCTGAAGGGCAGGACTCGGATATGTTGGGGCTCGCGACGACGACACGCACGATCCATGGGAGCGAGACGATGCCGGCCACGGTACTGACTGCGATGGTGATGCACGAAACCAACACGTTCAGCGTGCGCAAGACGCCGATCGAAGCCTTCGAGGCCTACAAGCTGACGCGCGACAATGGCGTCGCGGCCTCGTTCAAGGGTACGCGCACGGGGCTCGGCGCCTCGTTCGATGCGGCCGCGCGGTATGGATGGACGCTGCGCCATCCCATCGCGGCGTCGGCGACGCCGTCCGGCGTGGTCACGCGCGCGGCGTTCGAGACGATCCTTGCCCCCATCCTCGATGCCGCCGCCGGCTGCGACGGCGCGCTGCTGTTCCTGCACGGCGCCATGGTCCTCGAGGACCAGGAGGACGGCGAGGGCGAACTGCTCATGCGCCTGCGCAAGAAGATGGGGGCCGCCCCCATCGTCGCGATCCTCGACCTGCATGCCAACGTCACCGACATGATGGTCGACAACGCCAATTCGCTGATCTCGTTCCGCACCTATCCGCATGTCGACGCCTACGAGCGGATGACCCAAGGGGCCGCCCTGCTCGACCGCGCGATGCGCGGCGAGGTGAAGCCGGTGTGCGTGCGCATCCAGCGTCCGCAGCTCGAAGGCATCGATCACGGCCGCACGGCCGACGTGCCAGCCGACAGCCCGATGCTGAAACTGCTCGCCGAGGCCGACAAGGCGGAAGCCTCGGGCGAAGCGCTCGTCGTGTCACTGCAGGCGGGATTCAGCATGGCCGACATCGCCGACGTGGGCCCGTCCGTCGCCGTCACGGTCGATGGCGACCGCAAGGCGGGCCTCAAGGTCGCCGAGCGTTTCGCGCAGGCGATCTGGGACACGCGCGAATACGATTCGCTGAAAAAGCGCATGGTGCCAGTCGCTGAGGCGGCCGCGCGTGCCAAGGCGGGCGAAGCGGGTGCCGCGAAGCCACTGGTCATCGCCGACTATGCCGACAATCCCGGCGGCGGCGCCTACATGGATTCGACCGTGCTGCTGCGCGCGATGATCGACGCCGATCTCGAGAACGCGGCGTTCCACGCGATCCTCGATCCGGCCGCCGTGAAGCTCGGCATCGCCGCGGGGCCGGGCGCGGAGATCGCCGTCGAGCTCGGCGGACACACCGATGCGGCGCGCGGCGGCGGGCCGCTCAAGCTGCGCGGGCGCGTGACGTGCCTGACCGACGGCACGTTCGTGGCGCGCGGGCCGATGGGCGGCGGCGTTTCGTACAGCCACGGGCCGTCGATGGTCTTACGCGTCGGCGGCGTCGACATCGTCGTCGTCAGCAGCCCGACGCAGACCAAGGAGCTCGAGCAGTTCGGCGCGATGGGCATCGATCCGCGCGCGGCGAAGACGCTGGGCGTGAAGTCGATGCAGCATTTCCGCGCGGCCTTCGCGCCCATCGCGCGCGAGATCCTGGTCGTCGACAGCGGCGCGCTGTGTTCGCCCGCGCGCCACACGAAGGATTTCAAGCATGTGCGCCGGCCGCTCTGGCCGTTCGAGGCGGCCTAGCGCCCGGCGAAGATCCGGTCGGCGAAATCGAGATAGCGCGCCCAGTCATGCGCTGTCACGCCGTGGCCGCCGGCGCGCAGGTGATAGCCGACGCGCTCGCCCAGCGTCGGCCCGCCCGGCGCCGGAAAGGGGCCTGAAGGAACGCCGGCACCGTAGAGCGCATATATAGGTGCGGCCGCGCAGGCGCCCTCGTATTCGCCGGCCGGGTCGGCCCATGCATCCTCGCTCGCACTGGCGACATAGACCGCGCGCGGTGCCGCAAGCCCGATCAGCAGATTCTGGTCGAATGGCAGCTCGCCCTCGCGGCCCGCATAGGCCAGCAGCGGCTCGGCGAACCAGTGCGGAAAGCGGGCGAACAGGTCGGCGATGGTTTCGCCCGACGCGCGACGGAAGATCTTGGCGCCGCCCGTGCCCGAGTTGTTCGCGATGACGATGCCGAGGCGCGGATCGCAGGCACCCGCCCACAAGGCCGCCTTGCCGTGGCGCGAATGGCCGATGGCCGCGACGCGCGCCGCGTCGACCAGCCCCAGCGACAGCAATCCGTCGAGCACGCGCGAGAAGCCCCAGGCCCAAGCCGCGATGGCGCCGCCAAATCCGGCGGCGAGCACTGGCCCGCATGCGCCCGGATCGTCGGGGCATACCGCGCCGTCGTGCCACGTCGCGACCGCATAGCCGCGCGAAATGATGTCGGCCAGCGGCCAACGCCCCGCATGCACGCCGCGCGTCGCTTGCGTGGCGCGGTTGGCGACGATCCCCCAGTCCGGTTCGGCCCGCATCCAGCTCGTGTCGAGCGGAATGGCGGGATCGGGATCGACCGATATGTTGCCGGCATAGTTGGGCCCAAGGAAAAGGGCCGGCGGTCGCCCGGCGGCGGGCGGCATATATAACGTGACGGGGATGTCGTGCCGGTACGCGCCGGCCTCGACTTCAAGCCGGATTTCCAGGCGTTCGGCCCGCGCGACCGTCCGGGATGCAGCCCGCCGGTCGATCCGGGCGGTAACGCGTGCCGCTGCCGGCGCCGGGCCATACATCGTACGGGCATATTGTGCGATCAGCCCCGGCCGGAGATGCGTTTCCCAGTCGTCGCGACTGGCGCCGGCGGACGGATCGGGTAACCGGGATTTCATGTTACGCGTGACATGCGTTTTTTTCCGACCTGCGATTGACAGCGCGACGGGGCATGGCTCAGATACCGCCATCTTCAAACGGCACGGAATCGATCCGGCGCCGCCAAGAATAGAACGGGGGAAACGATGCGTATCAATGGAACTTTTGCGGCTGCGTGCGCGCTGACCGTCTGGACGGGCGCCGCCCTTGCGCAGGCGCCGGTCGAGCTGCGGTACATGTGCTATGCTGACGCGAACGAGTGCGACGTGTCGCGCGAGCTTCTCGACCGGTTCGAGAAGGCCAATGCCGGCATCAAGGTCGTCATCGACAAGGTCGGCTTCAACGTCATCCGCGAGCAGCTGGAAACGCGCCTCGAAGCCGGGCAGGGCCCCGACATGGCGCGCGTGACCAACCTCGGCGGCCTCAACAAGTACTATCTCGACCTCGCGCCGATGGTCGACGCGAAGTACTGGAACGACAATTTCGGCCAGACGCTGAACTGGATGCGCGTGGGTGCCGCCGACAAGGGCATCTATGGCTTCCTCACGCAGCTGACGATCACGGGCCCCTTCGTCAACAAGACGATGTTCGCCGAAGCGGGCGTCGAGATGCCGAAGGCCGGCGCGACGTGGGACGACTGGGCGGCGGCGATCGGCCAGGTGCAGAAGAAGCTCGGCGTCTATTCGGGCATCGAGATGGACCGCACCGGCCACCGCTTCGCGGGCCCCGCGATGTCGTACGGCGCCAAGTATTTCGACGCGTCGGGCAAGCCCGCCGTCGTCGATGCCGGCTTCAAGGCGTTCTCCGAGCGCATGGTGAAGTGGCACAAGGAAGGCCTGATGAAGGAAATCTGGCCGGGCGCTTCGGGTGCGCGCTGGAAGAACGGCGCCGACCAGTTCATCAACAAGGACACTGTGATGCACGTCGCGGGGTCGTGGATGATCCAGCGCTATTCCGAGACGATCGGTGACCGCTTCGACTGGGTCGCCATTCCGCAGCCTTGCGGCCCCGCCGGCTGCGCGGCGATGCCGGGCGGTGCGGCGATGGTCGGCTTCAAGCAGACCAAGAACCCGCAGGCCGTCGCCAAGGTGATGGCGTTCATGGCTTCCGAACCCGTGCTCAAGGAATATTACGAGCGCACGCTCCAGATCCCGGCGCACAAGGGTCTGGCGCAGAAGGGCCTCGACTACGGCAAGGACGTCTCGCCGCAGGCGATCGCGGCGCTGAAGGCCTTCACGGCCAACTACGACAAGATCCCGCCGCAGGCCCACCAGCTGCAGGGCTACCAGCGCAACGTGGCGATCTTCAACGCGACGGCCAACAACATCTCGCAGGCGATCACCGGCGGCCTCACGCTCGACGAGGCCTACAAGAAGGTCGACGAAGAGGTGAAGCAGGCGATCGGCAACTGACGTAGGGCGCGGCAGGCGACGTGAGCGCATCGCAGGATTCCGGCTCTCCTTCGGCATTCGGTGCCGACGGAGGGCCGGCAATGCGCTGGGTCGTGCTGCCGCTGCTGGCGGCGATCGATCCGCCGATGCGCTGGCTCCAGCGGCGGATCGGCATCGCGCGGCTGCCCTACGTGTTCCTGCTGCCGACGATGGTCATCTTCGGCCTGTTCAGTTTCCTGCCGGCACTGCTCAATATCTGGATCTCGTTCACCGGCGGCAGTTCCACGCTGGTGGGCCAGCGGCCCTTCGTGGGCCTGCAGAACTACGAAGCGCTGCTCGCGTGCGAATCGATCTTCGTGCCGAAGAGCTGCCCGGTCTCCGGCTTCGCGTTCTGGACCGGCATGTGGAACACGCTGACCTTCGCGGTCGTGCAGGTGCCGGTGATGACGGCCGTGGCGCTCGCCACCGCCATCGTGCTCAACCGCCGCATCCGCGCGCGCGGTTTCTGGCGCGCGCTTTTCTTCTATCCGGTGATGCTCTCGCCCGTCGTCGTCGCGGTGGTGTGGGACTGGGTGCTGAAGCGCCGCGGCATCCTCAACGCGTTGCTGACCGACCTCGTCGGCGCCTACAATTCCTTCCTCGCCTGGCTGCCGTTCCATGTGGAACCAACGGCACCGTTCCGCGCGATCAACTGGCTGGGCGATGCGAACACGAGCTGGCCGTTCTTCTGGGTCGTGTTCGTCTATTCGTGGTCGCATCTGGGCTTCTACATGCTGATCCTGCTTGCCGGATTGCAGGCGATCCCCAGGGATCTCTACGAGGCCGCCGAGATGGACGGCACGCCGGCCTGGCGCGTGTTCGCGCGCATCACGGTGCCGCTGCTGATGCCCACGCTGCTCGTCGTGCTCGTGCTGTCGCTGATCCGCGCCTTCCAGGTGTTCGACGAAGTCTACGTTCTCACCGGTGGCGGGCCGGGCACGGCGACGCGCATGGTCATCCAGCACATCTACGAGACGGCCTTCGTCAGCGACGCCAAGCTCTTCGGCATCGCGGCGGCATCCTCGGTGCTGCTCGCCGGCGTAATCCTCGTGCTCACCCTTGTGCAACTGGCGCTGTCGCGCCGCCAGGCGGGGGGCTGACATGGGCCAGGTGATCGCTTTCCTCGGCCGCCGGCGCGGCAAGAACGGCCCCGACTGGACCGACATCCTCGCCTACGCCTATCTCGTTCTCGGCGTGGTGCTGATCCTTGCCCCCGTCGTGTGGCTGTTCGTCTCGTCCTTCAAGTCGCAGCGTGCCCTCATCGAAAGCGACCCGCGTTTCCTGCCCTACGAGCAGGTGATGGTGACGCTGCCGGGCTCCACGCGCCCCGTCGGCCTCGTCGAATGGACGGCACCGGACGGCACGAAGCGCATCCTCGCGCAGATCCGCCCGTCGGGCACGGATCTGGTCGTCGCCGATCCCGAAAAGCCCGAGCCGACCTTCACCGTGCCGCGGCGCGAGACGAAGCCCCACGAGCAGGTGCGCGCGCGCATCGAGAACTATACCGAGCCGACGATGCAGGGCGGGCGTACCGGTTCGTTCCAGTTCCCGCGCTATTTCGCGAATTCGACCTTCGTCACGGCCGTCGCCACGCTGATCACGCTGACGATCAGTTCGATGGCGGCGTTCGCGCTGTCGAAATACCGCTTCGCCGGGCGCGACACGTTCATGTTCCTGATCGTTGCCACGCTGCTGATGCCGGCGACCGTCATCCTCGTGCCGCTCTTCATCGTGGTGAAGGAGTTCGGCATGCTCGATTCGCTCTGGGGCGTGATCATCCCGGGGGCCGCGACGCCGACCGGCGTGTTCCTGCTGCGCCAGTACATGCTGACGATCCCGGACGAGCTGATCGAGGCGGCGCGCATGGATGCGGCGTCGGAATGGAAGATCTACTACCGCATCATCCTGCCGCTGGCGCTGCCGGCCCTCGCCGTGCTGGCGATCCTGTCGATCATCTGGCGCTGGAACGACTTCCTGTGGCCGCTGATCGTGCTGACGCGCTCGGAGACGTTCACGCTGCAGCTCGGCCTGTCGTCCTTCAAGGGTGAGATGAACGACGCCACGCACTATCTGCTGGCGATGACGATCCTGACGCTGCTGCCCGTCACGCTCGTCTTCGCCTTCCTGCAGAAATACATCACCACCGGCATCGCCAACACGGGCATGAAATAGCGCCATGGCCACACTCGAACTCGCCCAGGTCAAGAAATCGTTCGGCGAAACCGATGTCATCCACGGCATCGATCTCGCCATCGCGCACGGCGAGTTCTGCGTGTTCGTCGGGCCGTCGGGCTGCGGCAAATCCACGCTGCTGCGCATGATCGCCGGCCTTGAAAGCGTGTCGGCCGGCGAAGTGCGCATCGACGGCACGCGCGTCAACGAGCTGGGCGCCGCCGAGCGCGGCCTTGCGATGGTGTTCCAGTCCTACGCGCTCTATCCGCACATGAGCGTGCGCCAGAACCTGTCGTTCGGGCTCGAGAACATGCATGTGGCGCGCGCCGAGATCGACAAGCGCGTGGCCGAGGCCGCGCGCATGCTGCGCCTGGAGCCCTATCTCGAGCGCCGGCCGGGCGCGCTTTCCGGCGGCCAGCGCCAGCGCGTGGCGATCGGTCGCGCCGTCGTGCGCGAGCCGCGCATCTTCCTGTTCGACGAGCCGCTGTCGAACCTCGACGCGGAACTGCGCGTGCGCATGCGCGCGGAGCTGGGCGCGCTGCACGACCGCATCGGCAACACGATGATCTACGTCACGCACGACCAGGTCGAGGCGATGACGCTTGCCGATCGCATCGCGGTGCTGAAGGACGGGCGCTGCGAGCAGTTCGCCCGGCCACTCGATCTCTACAACGCGCCGGCCAACCTGTTCGTCGCCGGCTTCATCGGCAGCCCCCGCATGAATTTCCTGCCCGGCCGGATCGAGGCGCGCGACGGCACGGCCGCCACGTTGCGGCTCGCGTCGGGTGCCGTCGTGTGGATCGACGGGATCGAGGGCGACGCGCCCGAAGGCGCCGAGATCACCTTCGGCGTGCGGCCCGAGCACATGAAGCTTGTCGCGGCGGGCGACGGCGAGGCGGAGCTTGCGGTCGAGCTCACCGAGCAGCTCGGCGGTGAATCCTATGTGTACGGTGCGCTCGCCGACGGCACGAAGCTGACCGCGCGCCTGCCCGGGCAGACGCAGGTCAAGCGCGGCGAGAAGGTCGGGCTGTCGCTTGGCACTTCGTCAGCCACCTATCTTTTCGCTGCGGACGGCAAGGCCCTGAAGCGCGGCATCGGAGCGTAAGATGATCGAATTCATGAAGATCGGGTCGGCGAAGTCCGCCGGCCATGCGGCGGAGTTTGCGCTGGAGGACGGGCACGTGCTGCGCGTCGCCCTGCTTTCGGGCGATCTGGCGCGCGTCACGCTGCTGCCCAAGTCGGGCTTTCCGGTGGACCGCACCTGGATGGTGGCGCCCGAAGGCGATACGCCGCACGAAGGCCGCTCGCGCGTCGGCGATGCCGGGTTCGCGTGTCCGGCCGCGACGCTCGAATCGGACGGGGGTGAGCATCGCGTGGCCGCCGGCGACATCCGCGTGCGCGTCGTCGGCGATCCGCTGCGTCTCGTCTTCGAACGGCGCGGCGCGGATGGCGCGTTCCGCAGCGTGCTTTCCGATCGCGAGAGTGCCGCCTATGTGCGCGCTGACGAGGGGCGTCGCCTGCGCCACTATCAGGCGCGCGACATCGAAGAGCGCTATTTCGGCCTCGGCGACAAGACCGGCCCGCTCGACCGCGCCGGCCGGCGCTTCCGCTGCCTGCAGCTCGACGCGCTGGGCTACGACGCCGAGAAGGGCGACCCGCTCTACAAGCACGTGCCGTTCTTCGTCGTGCGCAATGCGGATGCCAGCGTCGCGGGGCTGTTCTACGACACGCTTTCGCCGGTCACGGTCGATCTCGGATGCGAGCGCTCGAACTATCACGGCATCTACCGGCATGTGGAGGTCGAGGAGCCCGCCCTCGACTATTACGTGCTGTTCGGCAGCCGAATCGCCGACATCGTGGAAGGCTTCGCGCGTCTGACGGGGCTGCCCTATCTGCCGCCGCGCTGGAGCTTCGGCTTCGCCTTCACGACGATGCACCATGCCGACCATCCGCAGGCGCAGTCGGTCATTTCCGGATTCGCCGACCGTTGCCGCGCGGAGCGCATCCCGATCAGCGCGATCCATTTCGGCTCGGGCTATTCGAGCCGCGGCAAGCGGCGCTATGTCTACACGTGGAACCGGGACAAGTTCCCCGATCCGAAGGCGCTGTTCGCCAAGCTCAAGGGCATGGAGCTGAAGACGGTCGCGAACCTGAAGCCGGTGCTGATCGACGACCATCCCGCCTATGCCGGCATCGCCGCGCAGAACGGTTTTCTCGAGCGGCGCGATGGCGGCCCGGTCGTCGAGCAGTTCTGGGACGGGCACGGCAGCTTCCTCGATTTCACGAATGCCGGCACGGTCGCGTGGTGGAAGGAAGGGCTGTCGCGCCAGATCCTCGATTTCGGCTTCGACGGCGGCTGGAACGACAACAATGAATACGAGGCCTGGCGCGACGGCGCGCGCTCGCACGGCTACGGGCGCGCGATGCCGGTCTCGGCCTCGCGCCCGCTGCACGCGCTGCTGATGACACGCGCGACCTTCGAGGAGACGAAGCGCCGCACGCCCGACAAGCGCCCCTTCACGATCACGCGCGCGGGCCCGCCGGGCATCCAGCGCTATGCCGAGACGTGGTCGGGCGACAACTACACGTCCTGGCATACGCTGAAATGGAACATCCGCAACGGCCTGTCGATGGCGCTGTCGGGCATGGCGAAGGTCGGCCACGACATCGGCGGCTTCGCAGGGCCCCAGCCCGATCCCGAGCTGCTGTGCCGCTGGGTCGAGATGATGGCGCTGCATCCGCGCGCCGTGATGAATTCGTGGAAGCCCGACGTGGGTGCCGCGACCGAGCCGTGGACGCATCCTTCGGTGCTCGACGCGGTGCGCGCGGCGCTGGAGCTGCGCTACCGGCTGCTGCCGGTCATGTACACGCACGCCTGGCGCGCGCACGCGCACGGCACGCCGCCGATCGCACCACTGTTCTATCACTACGATTCCGATCCGGCGTGCTTCGACGAGCATGACGCCTTCCTGATCGGGCCCGATCTGCTTGCGGCACCGGTCGTGGTGCCGGGTGCGCGCACCAGGCGCGTGTATCTTCCGGCAGGCCCGGAAGGCTGGATCGATTTCCACACCGGCAAGGCGCACGCGGCCGGCGCTGAAGTCGAAGTGGACGCGCCACTCGGACGGCCGCCGCTGTTCGTGCGCGTCGGTGCGGCACTCGTGCTCGCGGGGCGCGAAATTCCGCTCGTGCGTCCGCACGATGCGCCCGCGCGCACGCTCTATGTCGTGCCGGGCAAGGCGTCGGGCAGTGGTGCCAGCGCGCATTTCGAGGACGACGGCGAAAGCTGGAGCCTTGCGAGCGGCGACCATTTCGCGGGCCGGATCGCCGTTGCCTGGGATGGCGCCGGGATCCGCATCTCGGCCGAGCGCCAGTCCGGCCGCAGGCCGCTCGAACTTGCCGGCTTTACGGTCGAAAGTCCGACGGCGGGCGGGCGTGCAATCTCCATTAAATGAACATAATCAATTGTTTACTGGGTAATTGCCGAATTATATAAGAATTATAGCCTACGTTTCATTCGCCAATTGGGTATCCAGACACCCGAGCGGCCATATAAATCAAATAATTATTGAGTAACTTTGAGACTTCTCGATTTGGAAAACACACGGTTAACGATTAGAATTTCTGTTCGCAATCTACCCACTTTTTGCTCCCGAGAAACGCAGCGAGCAATGGCCGAACCGACGATCCCGCAACGGCGCGAACAGAAGCGAAGAGCCGTTGACCGCCGCGCGACGCGCTGGGGGCGCCGGCGCCTCCTGCGCGCGCGTTTCGGATTGCCGCTCGCCATCGCGCTCGGTGGCGGTCTCGCCGTGCCGGCCTTCGCGCAGACCCTGCCGCAGGGCGGCAACGTCACCGGCGGGTCGGGCACGATCCAGCAGGTCAATCCGAACCTGCTGCAGATCCAGCAGAACTCGCAGAACCTCTCGATCGACTGGCAGAGCTTCAATGTCGGCGCGGGCAGCATCGTGCGCTTCCTGCAGCCAAGCTCGAGCGCCATCGCGCTCAACCGGGTCATCGGCAACGACCCGTCGATGATCTACGGCCAGATCCAGGCGAACGGGCAGGTGATCCTGCTCAACCCGCGCGGCATCTATTTCGGTCCCAACAGCAGCGTCGACGTCAATGCGCTGGTCGCCACGACCGCGAACATCCGCAACGACGATTTCATGGCCGGCCGCCTGCGCTTCGACGAGGCGTCAGGCGACGCCAACGCGCGCGTCGTCAATGAAGGCCTGATCTCGGTCGCGCAGGGCGGCTTCGCCGTGCTTGCCGCAGCATCCGTGCAGAACACCGGCCGCATCGTCGCCAACGGCGGCACGGTCGTGCTCGCGGGCACGAAGACGTTCACGGTCGATTTCCACGGCGACGGGCTGCTCAGCTTCGCCGCGACCGGCCTCGTCGAGCAGGCGCCGTCGGGTGCTTCGGCGCTGGTCGAGAACTCCGGCGTCATCGAGGCGAACGGCGGACGCGTTCTGATGACCGCGCGCGCGGCGCGCAACGTGCTCGACAACGTCATCAACACGACCGGAATCGTCGTCGCGCAGACCGCGCAGCTCGTGAACGGCGAGATCGTCATCGACGGCGGCGACACCGGCGCGGTCAACGTCAGCGGCCTCGTCGATGCGTCGGGCAAGGGTGCGGGACAGACCGGCGGTACGGTCAAGGTGCTCGGCGAGACCGTCAATCTCAATGCCGGCGCGCGCATCGACGTGGCGGGCGATGCGGGCGGCGGCACGGCACTGGTCGGCGGCAACGCGCAAGGCCTGGGGCCGGAGCCGAACGCGAAGTTCGCCTACATGGACGCGGCCGCCGTCATCGACGCGAATGCCATAACGAGCGGCAATGGCGGCAAGATCATCATCTGGTCCGACGACACGACGCGCGTGGCGGGCAGCGTCACGGTGCGCGGCGGCGCGCTCGGCGGCAACGGCGGCTTCGTCGAGACTTCGGGCAAGAATCACATCTCGTTCGGCGACACGTTCACTTTCGACGCGCGCGCTCCGATGGGCCACGACGGTTCGATCCTGATCGACCCGACGGATTTCGTCATCGCGGGGTCGGGCGGCGACATGACACCCGCCGTGCTCGCTGGTCTGCTCACGGGCGGCGACGCCACGATCCAGTCGACGTCGGGCGGCGGCGGCACGACCGGAACGATCTATCTCAACAACGCGCTGACGAATTCGGCCGGCGTCGCCCGCACGCTGACGCTCAACGCGGTCGGCGGAATCGAGATCGCCGCCGACATTTCGACCGGCGGCTATGCGCTGAACCTCCAGCTCAACGCCGGCGCGAACATCAACATAGCCGGCAACATCTCGACGAACGGCGGCAATATCGTCACGGCCGGAACAGGCGGTACGGGCAGTGCCGTCGGCAACTTCTACAATACCGGCACGATCGGCACCGGTTCGGGCAACATCACCCTCGCCCAGACCGGCACGATCGATTTCGGCGCGAACGTCACGTCGACCGGCAACATCACGCTGAACGCGACGGGTGCGACGACGCAGTCCGGCGGCTACTTCGCGGGTCCGACGAATCTCGTGATCGACGGGACCGGCGCGGTCACGCTGACGAATGGCGCGAATTCGATCTCGAACATCACGCTGAACCGTACCGGCACGTCGTCGAACGTCGCTCTCGTCACGTCGGTCTCCCCGACCGTGCAGGCGTCGACGCTGGGCACCGGCACGTTCAGTCTGACCGGCATCGGCTTCACGCAGAGCGGTTCGATCGTCCAGGATGTCGGTGGCGGCGCCGTCACGATCGATGGCGGAACGGGCGGCGTCACGCTGTCGAGCGCCAACACCTTCACCGGCGCGCTCACCGTCAATTCCGACTCGATCACGGTAACCGGCGCGCAGACGCTGTCCTCGTCGCTGACGCTGGCGCCCGGCACGGCCAGCACCAACATCGTCTTCAACGGCGCGGGCGGCGGACTGCAGCTCAGCAACGCGACGCTGACGAACTTCGCCGGCTACACGTCGATGACGGTGGGTTCGCTCACCGCCGGCACGCTCAGCGTTGCCAACAACTTCACCGCGCCCACCAACACGAACCTGACGCTGCTTTCCGGCGGCGCCATGACTGTCGGCAACGCGCTGGCGGCCTCTGGGACCGGCGGCATCACGCTGCATTCCTCGACAAGCATTTCGGCCGCGGCCAACATCACGACGGCCGGCGGCGGCATCCTGATCGAGGGCAATGTCGCGTCGTGGACGCCGGCGTACGATGTCAATGCACCCGTCTTCGGCAGCACGTCAGGCTCGTTCGCGGGCGTCAGTCTCGCGGGCGGCATCACCGTCGACGCCGGCGGCGGCGACATCTCGATCGCCGGCAAGGGCGGCGACTCGGGTGCGAGCCAATACGGCGTGCAGCTGGCGGCCAGCTCCGTCATCCAGACCTCGGGAACCGGCAAGATCACGATCGCGGGTACGGGCGGCGCGCCGGCCGGCGGCAACGGCCACACCGGCTTCGAGATCGGCGGCTCGGTTCTCACGACGGGAACCGGCACGATCAAGCTGACCGGCGTGGGCGGTGCGGCGACCGGCGCCAGCAACCAGTCCTACGGCATCAACATCCTGGCGACGGGTTCGGTCGGCGGCGGCGGCGCGGACGTGACGCTGACCGGAACCGGCGGAAGCATGTCCGGCTCCGGAAACACCAATTACGGCATCCAGGTGCTCGGCCAGATCCAGACGACGTCCGGCGACATCACGCTGACCGGAACGGGCAGCGATTCGTCGGGAGGCACCAATTTCGGCGTCTCGATCTCGGGCGGTGCCGACGTGCAGACGACGGGCGCGGGCTCGATCACCATCGCCGGCTACGGCGGCAGCGCGGCCGGTGGCCTCAGCCACGGCGTCGCGATCTCCGGCACCGGCACCAATGTCGGCAAGACGGGCACGGGCGCCGGGCAGGTCTCCATCACCGGCGTGGGCGGGCTGGACGGCGGAAGCAACGCGGGCATCTATCTCGACACCAACGTGGCGATCGCGTCCTACGACGGCGGCCTCACGCTCGACGGCACGGGCGGGGGCGACGGCACGACGGGCTCCAACTACGGCATGATGATCGACACGGGCACCACGCTCACCTCGACATCGGGCGCCATCACGATCGTCGGCACCGGCGGCGGCAGCACCGGCAACGGGAATCACGGCATAAACATGTCGGCGTCCGCCGACATCGCATCGGCCAGCGGCAACATCTCGCTGGCGGCGAACGCGAGCGGAACGGGCAACAACGACGCGATCAGCATCGACAATTCGTCCGTCCGCTCGACCGGCGCGGCCAACATCACGCTGCGTGCGGCGAGCTATGGCACCGGGGGTACCGGAATCCGGTTCCTGGGCGCGCTCGCCCAGGTCGGTGAAACGACGATGACCGGCGACACGGTGCTGCGCGCCGACGCGATGGTTACGTCGGCCACGTCGCTCGTCCTCACGCATGCGGCGGCTTCCGGCACGATCACGTTCCGCACCGAGAACGACGCGACGACGATCGGCGTGAACGGCGGCGCCGGCACGCTTCAGGTCGATTCCGGGCTGCTCGGCGGCATCGCCAACTTCGCGACGACGAAGATCGGCTCGGCGACGCAGTCCGGCGCCATCACGGCGGCCGCCTGGACGCCGACGGCCAACGCGTATCTGCAGACCTCGGGCGCCATCGCCACCGCCGCGCTGACGATGGGCGCGAACGCGCTGACGATCGACAACGGCGGCGCCTATACCCAGACCGGCGGCATCACCGGCTCCGGGCTCGTCACATTCAGCGGCGCCGGTGCCGTGACGGCGCAGAACGGCGGCAATACGTTCACCAACCTTGCCATATCGAAGACGGGTTCGGCCAACGTCTCGATCACGACGACCGGTGCGGCGACGCTCGGCACAAGCTCGCTCGGCTCGGGCCTGCTGTGGCTGGCGGCCGGGGGAATCTCGCAGTCAGGCGCGCTGACGACGTCGGGCGGCTTCCTGCTCGACGGCGGCGCCAACGCGATCTCGATGACGAACGCTGGCAACGCCGTTTCGGGCAATGTCCGTTTCACGAATACCGGCGCCAACGACGTCAACTTCACCAATACCGCGGCGACGAACCTCGCCGGCGGTGCCACCAGCGTCGGCGGCAATCTCAGCATCACCACGGCCGGCGGCCTCACGCAGTCGAGCGCGCTGACGGTCGGCGGCAACGCGACCTTCGATGCCGGCGCCAACACGATCACGCTGACGAACGCCTCCAACGCCGTCACCGGCAACGTCCTGTTCACCAACGCAGGCGACAGCGTGTCCTGGCGCGAGGCGGCGGGCGTGTCGCTGGGAACATCGACCGTCGCCAGCCTGACGGTCCAGGCCGGCGGCGCGATCACGCAGTCCGGCACGCTGGGCGTCACGGGCGTCGCGTCGTTCAGTGCCGGCGCCAACGCGATAACGCTGAGCAACGGGTCAAACGTGTTCTCCGGCGACGTCACGCTCATCAATACCGGTGCCAACAACGTCCAGCTTTCCGCCTCAGGTGCCGTCACGCTCGGGTCGAGCAGTGTGGGCGGCGACCTCGCGGTGACCACTACCGGGAACATATCGCAGAGCGTGCCGCTGACCGTCGGCGGCATGCTGACGGTCGACGCAGGTTCCGGCCTGATCACGCTCAACCAGGGCGCCAACTCGATCGCCGGGCCAGTGCTGCTCAGCAGCACGAACGCCGGTACCCACCAGTTCCAGAACGGCGGTCCGATCGATTTCGGCACGGTGGCCCTGACCGGCAGCCTCGATGCGACCGCGAACTCGGGCGCCATCACGCAGAGCGGCGTGATCACGACCGGCGGCAGCGCCACCTTCACCACGGGCGGCTATTCGATCCTGCTCAACAACGCGTCGAACGCGGTGGGCGGCAGCGTCTCGTTGAACAACACGGGCGCCAACGCCGTATCGTGGCAGGAATCGGGGGCGGTCTCGCTGGCTGCCTCCAGCGTGGGCGGCGACCTGACAGTCACGTCGGGCGGTGCGATGACGCAAAGCGGCGCCCTGATCGTCGGCGGCAACGCGAGCTTCGTGACCGGCGGCTTCGCGATCACGCTGACGCACGCGTCCAACGCGGTTGCCGGCGACGCGAGCTTCGCCAACACCGGCGCCAACGCGGTTTCGTGGAACGAGCTGGCGGCGGTCTCGCTCGGCACGTCGACTGTCGGCGGCGCCTTTAGCGTGACAGCGGGCGGCGCAATCACGCAGACGGGCGCGCAGACCGTCGGCGGCACGTCGAGCTTCACGACCGGCGCCAGCAACATCACGCTCGACAGCTTCTCCAACAATTTCACGGGCGCGGTCAGCCTTTCCAACAGCGGCGGCAGCGCCACCACCGACCTGTGGGCCGGATCGAACCTGGTTCTCGGCACACTCAACGTTGCCGGCGGCGCGCTGATGGTGAAGATGTCGGGTGGCGCGTCCATCACCCAGACAGGTTCGATCACGCAGGCGGCCGGCGGCGGTGCGGCGACGATCAATGCCATCACCGGCGACGCGGCGCTAAGCCAGGCCAACAGCTTCTCGGGCGACGTGACGATCGCGGGCCTTACGGCGTCGATCACGGCGAACCAGACCGTCACCGGTGCGGGCAAGTATTTCAACTTCGGTCCGACAACGTCCGGCTCGATCGGCGCCAACATCACGACCAACAACGGCCAGATCAACTTCGTAACGGACACGACGCTGACCGGCAACGTCACGCTGAATGCCGGTTCGGCCGACATCAGTTTCAACAACTGGGTCGACGGGGCGCACGCGCTGGCGGCGACGACGACAGGCGGGATCACGTTCTACGACGTCGTCGGCGGAACGACTCCACTCACGAGCATCAACGCGACGGCCGGTACCAATGTCACGATCTTGGATGACGTCACGACGACCGGCGCGCAGAGCTACGCCGGCGCGACGATCGGGTTCGGCGGCGGGGTGCCGGTCATCACCGGAAACGGGCTCACGTTCAGCGGCCCGATTAGCGATTCCTCGGCGACCGTGGCCCTTGCCGCGGGTGCGGGCACGCTTACGCTCGGCGGCGCCGTCACGTTGGGCAGCCTCACGACGACAGGTTCGACCGGCGGCATCACGCTGGGCGGCGACGTGACGACGGCCGTCGGTTCGATGGATTTCGGTTCGGCCATCAGCACCACGGGCAGCCTCGTCCTGACGTCGGCCGCCACGATGACGATGGCGGGCGCCAGCTGGACGACGGGCACCCTCACGCTGAGCGGCCTCTGGATCGACATGAACGCCGGTACCTATACGTCAACGGGCGGCGCGCTCGCGGCCACTGCCGACGTGTCGGTCACGGCGACCGGCGCCACCTTCACCACCGCCGGCGGCAACATCTCGCTGACCGGCAACCCGTCCACGACGTCGGGCGGCAACTTCTCGGGCGTCAATCTCGTGACGTCGAGCCTGGACGCCGGCGGCGGCAACATCACGATGTCCGGCCACGGCGGCGACAACGCGGGCGGCAACCAGCACGGCATCGTCCTCAACAATTCGGTGGCCCAGACGTCGGGCGCCGGCACGATCACGATGAGCGGCACCGGCGGCGCGACGACCGGCAACACCAATGTCGGCGTCTATGTCTATGGTGGCAGCGCCAGCGTGACGGCCGTCAACGGCACGATCACGATCAACGGGACCGGCGGCGTGACGGCCGCCAACAATGTCGGCGTGGCGGTGGAACTGGGCCAGGTGCAGACGACCGGCACCGGCGCCGTCAACGTGACCGGTGTGGGCGGGCTCGAGGGATCCGGCGTTGTCGTCAGCGGCACGACGGGCACGATCCGCACGACGAACGGCAACGTCACCGTCACCGGCACGGGCGGTGGCGGCAGTGCGAACGACATCGTCGGCGTCCTGGTCACGAACATATCCGGCGGCGGTACCATCGCTTCCACCGGTACGGGCCAGGTGACGCTGACGGGAACCGGCGGCAGCTCGACCGGCGACGGCAACACCGGAATCCGGGTGGAGGGCGCCGGCTCGTCGGTCTCCACCATCAGCGGCGCGCTCGCGTTGAACGGCGACGGCGGCTCGGGTGCGGGCAATTTCAACAACGGCATCGTGCTTCTCAACGGCGGCGCGGCGTCGACCGCGGGCGGCTTCCTGACGCTCGATGGCGATGCGGGCGGCGGCGGAAACGCATCGGGCATCGTGCTGCAGTCGGGCGCCTCGCTCACGACGACGGGTGCCGGCAGCATGACGCTCGACGGCACGGGAACCACCAACCTCGGCTTGGTCGGCAATGCCTCGAACTCGATCACCGCCGGCGGGACCGTGACGCTGGTTTCCAACAACGGCATCGCGTTCGACACGGTCGATATCGTCACGCCCGGCGCCCTCACCGTCACCTCGAGCTTCGCCAACGTGGAGCTGCGCGGGCCGGGGAACGCGATCGGCGGGACGATCACGCTTACGGCGTCGGGTGGCGGCGACGCCGATCTGTCCAACACCCTTGCTACGTCGCTGGGCGCCACGAACATCAGCGGCACGTTCTTCGTCACGTCGGGCGGCGGCATCAGCCAGAGCGGCGGGATATCCGTCGGCGGCGACGCCGACCTGACCGCGACGACCGGCAACATCACGATGACCGGCCCGAACAACGTCACGGGATCCGTCGCGTTCACGACCGGCACGGGTAACGTCACGTATGTATCGTCCGGCCCGCAGCTCCTCGGCCTCTCGAGCATCGCGGGCAACCTTTCGGTCACGACCGCCGGCGCCATCACGCAGATCGACGCGCTCGCCGTCGGCGGCACGTCCAGCTTCACGGCGGGCGCCGGCCAGATCCTACTCGACGACGTGGGCAACGACTTCACCGGCGCGGTGACGCTCTCGAACACCGGCAGCAACAACGCGACCGTCGTCACGGTCGGCAACCTGATCGTGGGAACTGCCAATGTCGGCTCGGGTATCCTGACCCTGCAGGCAGGCACCGTCGGTCCCGGCACGATCACGCAGACCGGCGCGATCGTCCAGGCGGCCGGCGCCGGCGCGGTTTCGCTGCAGGCGGACGGCAACATCACGCTTTCCGATGTGGGCAACTATTTCTCGGGCCCGATCACCGTCGTCGGCACGAATGGCGGCGACGCCAACCTTTTCAATACCACCGCCACGGTCATCGGCGGCGCGCAGACGGCCGGCGGCACCTACACGCTCGTTTCGGGTGGGGCGATCTCGCAGACCGGCGGCGTCAATGTCGGCGACCTGACCCTGACGGCGGCCGGCAGCATCACGATGAACGATCCGTCAAACTTCGCCGGCGACGTGTCGCTGACCACGACCGGCGGCGGCAGCGCGACCTATTACGAAGTCGGCGCCACCGTCCTCAAGAACGTCACCGTCGCGGGCAATCTCACGGTCATGGCCGACAGCGGCAGCCTCTCCCAGGCGGCCGGCGGCTCGCTGAACGTCACCGGCACGACCGACCTCACCGCGACGACCGGCGGTGCCATCACGCTTTCCGAGGCCAACAGCTTCGGCGGGACCGCCACGATCACGGCGGCCGCCGGCCTCGACATCACGGCGCTGCAGACGGTGTCGGCCGGCAGCTTCGTCGCGAATGCGGGCGACACGATCAACGTCAACAGCGGCGGCGGTGTCGCCACGTCGGGCGGCGCCATCGGGCTCACCACCACGCAGAACATCGCCTTCAGCACCGGCTCCCTCGCCTCGAACGGCGGCAACATCAACCTGATCGACGGATCGAGCACCTATATCGGCATCGAGCTGCTGTTCTCGAACATCAATTCGGGCGCCGGCAACATCTTCATGCAGGGGCATGGCGGTTCCGTCGGCAACAACCAGGCCGGCATCTGGGTCGGTTCGGGCACGACCGTCACCGCGTCGGGTGCCGGCACCATCACGCTGGACGGCACGGGCGGCGCCACGACGGGCAGCGGCAATGTCGGCGTGTTCGTCTATGGCGGCACGGTGCAGACGACCGGCTCGGGCCTGCTCACCGTCACCGGCACGGGCGGCGGCCTCACGGCCTCGTCGGGTACGAACTACGGCGTTTCGGTGCAGACGGGCGGCCAGATCTCGGCGACGGGGACGGGCGCCATCTTGGTCACTGGCACCGGCTCGGCCGGCGGCGGTTCGGGCAACAGCAACGCCGGCGTGGTCGTGGACGGGTCCGGCTCGAAGATCGAGACGGCCTCCGGCAGCTTGACGCTCACCGGCACGGGTGGCACGTCGAGCGGCGCCGGCAACTACGGAACCCAGATCTCCAACGGCGCCTATATCGGCACGACGGCCGGCGGCGCGCTGACGGTGACCGGCACCGGAACGGGCGCCAGCGGCTACGGCGTGCGTCTCGCCCTCGGCGGCGGGACGGGGGGCATCGTCTCGATCGGCGGCGGTGCGGTTTCCGTCACCGGCATCGGGACGGGCACCAGCATGGGCATCTCGTCGTCCGGATCGACTTCGATCGTCGGCGGCGGCTCGGCGACGGGCAACATCGAGCTCGCCTCGAACGGGCTCGATATCGACACGGCCGTCGCGATCCAGACATCTGGCACCGTTTCGGTCACGGCGACGTCGCCGGCGATGACGCTGGGTCTCAACGACTCGACCAGCACGATCAACGTAACCAATGCCGCGCTCGCGAACATCTCGGCCGCCACGCTCGAGATCGGTGGCGCGGGCCAGACCGGTGCGGTCACGGTGGGCACCGACGGCGCGGTCACGGTGACCGGCAATCTCGGCCTCTACAGCGCCGGCGCGAGCTCCAACGGCGTCTTCATCGCAGACGCGTTGACGACGACGGGCAATCTCGCCGTCCACACGAGCGACTCGATCGTCCAGATCGCCCCGATCACGGTCGGCGGCACCACGATGCTCAACGCCGACAACGGCATCATGCTGAGCGAACTCGCCAACGCGATGAGCGGCACCATCTCCTTCACCTCGTCGGCCGGCAACGTGGTCATCAACAACACGGGCAACACGGTCTTCGGTGCCTCCAGCGCCTTCGGCACGCTCGATGTCGCCGTCACCAGCGGCTCGCTCAGCCAGCTCGGCGCGATCTCGACGGGCAGCATCACCACGCTGCAGTCGGACGCCGCGATCACCTGGACGAACGCCAGCAACGCGTTCGGCGGGCCGCTCTTCCTCGATGCCACCGGCAATGTCGCCGTCGCGGCCACCGGCGCGATCCTGCTCGGCGACGTCAATATGACCGGCGCCACCACGCTGTCGGTCACCGCGACGAACGGCATCTCGCAGAGCGGCGGCAGCATGCTCCAGACCGGGACGGGCGCGGTCACGCTCGCCGGCGGGTCCGGCACGATCGTGCTGGGCGAGGCGACGAACGTGTTCGGCAGCAGCATGTCGCTGTCGGGTGCGAGCGGCGCGCTCACCGGCACCGTCAATGGCGCCACGGGCGCGGCGGCGGCCGCCTTCGTCACCGCGTCGAATTCCAACTTCACGTTCAACGGCGTCGCGGCCGGCACGCCGGCGGTCGTGACGACGACCACGCAGACGACGCAGCAGACGCTCAACGAGATTTCCTCGGTGGCGCCGATCGACAGCGCCACGCGCGTCACGGTGCCGACGGTCGACAGCGTCGGCAGTTCGGCGGCGACCAGTTCGGTTCTGTCGGCATCGACAAGCGATCTTTCCGGCGGCGGCAGCACCGGTGGCACGGGCGGCACCGGCGGCACGGCCAGCTCGGAAGAATCGTCGGGCGGCACGACGACGACGACCGGCGGCACCACGCCGACGGGTCAGGGCGGCGGCACGACGACAACGACGAACGCCGGCCCGACCGGCACGACGGGCGGCACCACCCCGCCGGCGATCGTCACCAGCGACAGCGGCAGCACGACTTCGACGAACGACGTGCGAACCGGCCCAGCACCTCAGCCCGGCCCGGTCACGCTCGTGCCGGGTGTGCTCGTCGCGAATCCGGCACCGGTCCCGGGTGGCCCGCCGCCGGGCGGCACGGCAGGCATCACGACGAATTTCCCGGGAACCGGCAACTTCTAGCCCGGCTTTTCAGCGCCGGGCTATTCAGCGGATGAACTGGTCGACATATCCTTCGCCGAGGCCGATCGCCGCATAGTGTGCGCGGCATTTGGCGATGCGCGTGAAGACGTCGTCGAAGCCGGTCGTCTTTCCATCCGGATCGACATAGATCATCGCGCCATTGACCTGGAAGAACGTGATCATCTCCTCCACGTGCGGGTCGACGACCAGCGTGTGCGTCTCGCCGGGCGCCTCGTAGACATAGCCGCCCTCGCGCGCGATCCAGTCGTGTTCGAGATAGCGCCATTCGCCCTTCAGCACGAAACCGTGCACGGGCAGCGGATGGCGGTGGCGCGAAAGGACGCCCGCCTTGCGCACGCGCAGCAGGTTCATCCAGTAGCCGCCCGAGGCCGACAGCATCAGCGGACGGAACCACACGTTCGGCTCGACGGGCACCCACACGCGCTCGTCGGTCGGGATCGCGGGCGACACGACCAGCTCGGGCGGCGATTCCTTCGGCTGCGGATGGCGGTAGGGAATCCACTTGTCGTCCATGCGCGCGCCCCTCAGATGCTGGAATAGCCGCCGTCGACCGGCAGCGTCGTGCCCGTGACGAATTTCGCCGCGTCCGACAGCAGGAACGCGACCGCGCCGCCGAGATCGGCGGGCTTGCCCCAGCGGTCCATCGGCGTGCGCGCGAGGATCGCGGCCGAGCGCGCGGGATCGTCCACCAGCGGCTTCGTCAGCGCAGTGTCGATCCAGCCGGGTGCGATGGCGTTGACGCGGATGCCCTCGGCTGCCCAGGCGCCGGCGAGACTCTTCGTGAGCTGCACGACGCCGCCCTTCGAGGCCGAATAGCCGGGCACGAACGGCGAGCCGAAATAGGACAGCATCGAGGCGGTGTTGACGATGGCGCCCCCGGAGGCGGACAGCAGCGCCTTCGCCGCCAGGCACATGCGCATCGTGCCGACGAGATTGACCTCGATCGTGCGCCGGAACCCCTCGACCGTGAATTCCGCGCCCGCACGCTGGATGGTCCCTGCGCAATTGACCAGCCCGTCGAGCGCTGGAATCCCTGCGAACAGCGCCGCGACTGCCGCATCGTCGGTGACGTCGAGGCTGCGCGCGGAGATCGCCGGATCGGGCGCGAAGGCGGCGGCCTCATCCGGCGTCAGGCCCGTGACGGTGACGCGCCAGCCATCCGCCGCGAGATGGCGCGCGATCCCTTCGCCGATGCCGCTCGTGCCGCCGGTGACGAGGACGTGACGTTTCATGCCGCGTTGGCGGCCAGCGCCGCGCGCACCTCGGCCGCGCGCGGAATGGGTGCGACGGCCCCGTAACCCTGCGTCGACAGCGCCGCGGCGACGTTGGCATAGCGGGCGGCCGCGATCGGATCGTCGCCGGCCGCAAGGCGCGCCACGAAGGCGCCGCCGAACGTGTCGCCGGCACCCGTCGCATCGACCGGCCTGCACGGATGCGGACGCACGAGCGTGCGCGTCATCGTGTCGGCGACCATGCAGCCCTTGTCGCCCATCTTCAGCACCACGATCTTGGGCCCCATCGCGAGGATGCGGTCGAGGATCCTGTTGGGCTCGGACGTGCCGTAGAGCGTGACGACGTCCTCGAGCGAGGGCAGGCACACGTCGCACTGCGCGATCGCCTCGCTCGTGACGGCGCGCGCGCGGTCGATCGGCCACAGCTTCAGGCGCAGGTTCGTGTCGAAGGTGATCTTCGCCCCGCCCCTGCGCGCGGCCGCGATGGCGGCAAAGCCCGCATCGCACGCGGTGTCCGAAATCGCCAGCGAGATGCCGGACAGGTGCACGTAGCGCGCCGTGGCCAGATAGGTCTCCGGCAGGTCGCGCCGGCCGAAGCGGCTGGCCGCCGATCCCTTGCGGAAAAACGAGAAATGGTGCCCGCCGGCATCGTGCGTGACGAAATAGACGGCCGTAAACGCGTCGGCATCCTCGCGCACGTGATGGGCGTCGACGCCCTCGGCGCGCCAGAGATCGCGGAACATCCGGCCATAGACGTCCGCGCCCAGCGACGTGAGATAGCCGGCCTTGGCCCCCTGGCGGGCCGCCGCGATCGCGAAGTTCGACGAATCGCCGCCGAAACCCTGCAGATAGCTGCGCCCGCCGTCCGCACCCGTCTGGTTGAACTCCACCATCGGCTCCCCGATGGCGACGATATCGAGACTCATGGTCAGCCGACCTTCACGCGATGCCTGGCGACCGGGATCATCTCGCGCACGGCCGCCACGCGCGCAGGCTCGATGCGCGAGGTGACGATGCCCACGCCGTCGGAGGCGCGCGCCACCACGTGGCCCCACGGATCGACGACCATCGAATGGCCGTAGGTCTGGCGCATGCCGTTGCCCGCGCGGAAGCTGCCGGTCTGCCCGGCCGCGCAGAAATACGTCTCGGTCTCGATCGCGCGCGCCCGGCACAGCACTTCCCAATGGTCCTTGCCGGTCTGCATCGTGAAGGCGGCGGGAAGGGCGATGACGGCCGCACCCTTCGCGGCCAACGCCTGGAACAGGTCGGGGAAGCGCAGGTCGTAGCAGATCGCGCAGCCGACCGTGACGCCCTCGCAGTCGTAGGTGACGACGGCATCGCCCGGCGCCACCGACGCGGATTCCTTGTACTCGGTGCCGTCGGGTGTCACGACATCGAACAGGTGGATCTTGCGATAGCGTGCGATTTCCTTACCGTCGCGGTCGAAGACCAGCGTGGTGTTGTGGATGCGGCTCTCGCCTTCGATCTTCTCGCTGATCGAGCCCGCATGCAGGAACACGCGATGCGCGCGCGCGGCTTCCTGCATCATCCTGTAGGTGGGCCCGCCGGGGATCGCCTCGGCGTTGGCGAGCTTCTCGGCGGTCGTCCCGCCGATATAGTCGAACGTCTCGGGCAGCAGGATCCAGTCGGGCTTTTCCACCCGCACGGCTTCGTCGATCAGGCGGCGCGCTTCGGCGAGGTTCTTCGCCTTGTCGTCGACCGAGTTCATCTGGATCAGGGACACTTTCATCGCGGGACTCCTCCGGTGCAGGAGTATGCACCAAACCCGCCCGCGTTTCACTTCGCCCGGGCTTACTTTGCGTCGAGCGCCGTAACGGCCTTCCAGCCCGGCCCCGGCGGGCTGTCGCGCAAGGCCGCCGCCCGCGCCGCGAGGCTTTCCGCGGCCCCGTCGCCGGCCAGCGGCGGGGCGACGAGCCGAGCATGCGCCGCGCCGAAATCGCCCGCCCGGTAAAGGGCGAGGGCAGCGGCGAAAGCGCCCGCGCGCGCGGCGGTGCCGGCATCCGGAACCCCGGTCCCGAGCGGCTCGTAGATCGTGACCGGCGCGCTGCGCCCCTTGACCTGGATGCGGTCGAGTTCGCGCCAGGCGATCGCCGGGCCGGGTGCGGCGTCGGCAAGGTCGCGGACCGATTCCGCGCACATCACGTCCGTGCCGAAATACTTGTTCGCGCCTTCCAGCCGCGAGGCGAGGTTCACCGTGTCGCCCATGACCGTGTAGTTGAAGCGCCGCTTCGAGCCGATATTGCCCACCAGCGCCCGCCCGCTGTTGAGGCCGATGCGCGCCTTGAGCCGGTACCCGAGGAAAGGCTTCGCCGGATCGGCGTTCATTTCGGCGAGTTTCGCGTTGCAGGCGAGCGCTGCCGTCACCGCGCGGCGCGCGTGCGTGGGGTCGTCCATGGGGGCGCCGAACACGGCGACGATGGCGTCGCCGATATACTTGTCGACGAAGCCGCCCTGCGCCTCGACGATATCGGTCATCGCCGAGAGATAGACATTCATCACCTGGACGAGCTGCTGCGGCGTCAGGCCCTCGGAAAGGCCCGTGAAACCCGCGACGTCGGAGAACATCACGGTGATCTCGCGTTCTTCCCCGCCCAGTTCCGGCGGGGCCTGCGCCGCCATCAGCCGGTCGACCATCGCCGGGGCGAGGTAGAGCCCGAAGCTCTTGCGCAGCAGCCGCTTGTCCTTGTCGGCGACCGCGAAGCGATAGCCCTGCAGGGCGGCACCCGCCACGCCGGCCGCGACAAGCGCGGTCAGGAACGGCCACACGAACGCGAAGAGCAGGGCCACCACGCTCGCCGCTGTCCACGCCGCTGCAAGGCACAGGAACGCGACGGCCGTGCCGCCCGCGGGCAGGGTCAGCGCGGCGATCGCCGTGGCCGCGACCAGCAGGCCGGCGGCCAGCCCCTCGCCGGCATCGCCCAGTTCGTGCAGTCCGCCGCCGCGCAGAAGGTTGTTGGCGAATGTCGCATGGATGAACACGCCGGGGATCGCGTCGCGGACCACGTCCTCGCGCACGATGTCGGTGCGCGCGGGCAGCGCGCAGCGCGCGCCGTAGGCCGCGCCTTCGGGCCCCGTCATGAAGCGGCGCGAGGTGAGCTTGCGGTCCTCCACGTCCAGCACGGCACCGAAGAACACGACGCGGTCCTTGAAATGCTTCGCGAAGAACTCCGTGTCGCCCTTTTCCGCGCAGGCGCGCAGGTCGGCCAGCGAGAAGGCCGGGATGTCGGCCCCGCCGCCGTCGAAATCGAGCGGCATGGCGTTGCCGGCCGATCCGGGCAGGCGGCGTCCGGCGAACCACACGCCATCGGCACGAAGTTCGGGCGCGGTCTTCGCCGCGCGCGCCGCGGCTTCGAGCCCCAGCGACGCCTGCTTGCCCACGCCGCCCGGTGCCGCCTTGTCGTCGATGTCGAGGAACAGCGGTGCCCGCCTTATCACCTCGTCGGGATCGCGGAAAAGGTTCGTCGTGCGGATGTTGGCGTCGTGCCCCACCGCGATCGCCTGTCCCTGGAACGGCACGATGGGCGAGGCGCCGTGCTGCACCTTGCCGAGGATCACGCGGCCCTCGCGCGATCCGGCGCGAAGGCTGCGCAGCCAGTCGCGCTCGAAGCCGGGGATGAAACGCTCGACCGAGGTGGGGAAGATCACGTCGAACGCGACGACCGAGGCGCCCGCGTCCAGCACTGCACCCAGCACCGGCGCCATCTCGCGCGGCCAGAAGGCCTGCGGCACGCCTTCGAAGGGCGGCGTGCGGTATGTCTCCTCGTCCAGCGCCACGACGACGCTGGGCGAATGGCCCGCGTCGTGCCGCGGCCCGAAGGCGAAATGGCGCAGCGCGAAGGCGACGTCGAGCGACAGGCCGCGCAGGCCGTCGGCCAGCGGCGAGGCGACGAACAGCGCGCCGAGCGCGACGGCGGCGATCGCCGCGCCGATGTCGCGCCGCTTCATGCGCCTAGAGCCGGATGAGACGGCTCAACAGCGGCGCCTGCCCGGCGCGCGCCTCGCTATCGACCTTGAACACGATGTTCTTCTCGCCGACCGAAAGCCGGTAGGTGCCGCCCGCGACAAGCGCGCGGTCGGTCTTGGCGAGATCGTAGAAGCTGCCGCGCGTCAGCTGCACGGCGGGCACGTCGAACACCATCGGCGAGCCCGGCTGGTCGATGCGCGCGATCGTCACCTTGCCGCCACCCTTGATGTCGAGCACGGGCGAGACGCCGTAGATGGTCATCTCCGGCGCGCCCGCGGCCGCACCCGGCTTGGGGGGCGCACGGAACACCATCACGCCGGACTTCGCGGCCTGGTCGGAAGAAAGGCGCATCTTGCCGGCATCGCACGGCATCTTCTCGCGCCGCACCGTGCCGCCGGCGACGCTCGACTGATCGGTGCCTATCGTGACGGTGCCGCCCTTGATCGTCTCGCGCCAGCACGAGCGCAGATAGCCCAGCACCAGTTCGTCGCCGGCCGCGAGCTTCACCACGCGGCCCGCCTCGACATAGTCCATGAAGTCGACGTCGAGCTTGCCCTTGGCGTCCTCGACGATGGCGACGGGATCGGCCGCGAAGGCGGGGGTTGCGGCCAGTGCGAGGACGAGGACGAGGGCGTGGCGCATGAAGTCCTTCTTCCGGTTCATTTGAACGAAATCTCCGATTTCTTGCCATCCGGCGCCTCGAACGTGACGCGGACCGGGCCGCCGGCCGCCGCCTTGCCAGATGCGCCGACGATCCGCCGGGCATTGGATTCCCGGCAAGTGACCTCGACATTCGCAAAACTTCCGCCCTCGTCGATATCGCCCGTGCCGGAGCATTGCGCGAAGTCCATGGCGCGATTGCCGGTAAGATTCGTCACGATCCGAATGGTTCCACGCTCGATCGTGACGAACGCAAAGGCTTGCTGATTCTGCAGCAACATGCCGCTCGGGACCGTCGCCGAGTACGTGCCGTTGAAGTTCGCTCCGGCGCGCGCGGCCGGCGGTGCGGCGGCGACCTGCTGCGGCGGTGTCGGCGTCGCGGCCTGCGTCGGTGCCGCGGCCGGCGCGGGTGCCGCGCGGCTCGCCATCTGCTGCTGACGCGCGGCTTCGAGGTTCGCCACGCGCGCGCGCGCGATCGGCGCGAAGATGCCGTTCGGGTAGGTGTCGAGATAGGCGCGCAGCTCGGCCGGATCGCTCGAACCTTTCACGGAGTCCCAGAACATGCCCTCGCGGTCGATGGCCGGCGCGGGTGCCGCAATCGCGGCCGGTGCCGCCGTCGGAGCCACGGCCGCCGAAGCCGTCGCCGGCTGGAAGTAGAAGTCGCCGGTCAGCGACGAGGCTTCCCACGGCACCTGCGCACCGTTGGACGCGCGCGCCACGCCGATGCGCACCTGCTTGAACACGTCCTCGACCTTCAGCCCCGGCTGCGCCAACGCCTTCAGCAGTTCCTGCGTATAGAGGCCGTTGGCGCCTTCGCCGTCGGCCGCGACCTTTCCGGGCGAGGTCGCGTACGCGATCATCGTGCCTTCCGGCGCGTTGATCTGAGCGAGACCGCCGCCGACCGAACGGAAGCGGCGCTCGAACGGGTTGTTCCGGCAGGCGTCGAGGATGACCATGCTGACGCGCGCGCGCGCCGCGGCCATCTGGTCGAGCACCGCCTCCACGTCGAGCGTCTCCAGCCGCACGCGCTGCTCGGACGAGATCTTCGCGTCGGTCGGGATCAGGTAGTTGCGGCCCTGCACCTGCATGCCGTGGCCCGCGTAGAAGAACAGCGCGGTATCGCCTTCGCCCAGCTTCTCGCCGAAATCGGCGACGATCTCGTTCATCTGGGCCTTGGTGGCGTTCTCTTTCAGCAGAACCTCGAAGCCCTGCTTGCGCAGCGTCGCGGCGATGGCGCGCGCGTCGCTGGGCGGGTTCTTCAGCGGCGCTTCGGTATAGGCGCCGTTGCCGATGACCAGCGCCACCTTCTTGCTTGCGGCGGCCGGCGTCGTCGCCAGCAGCAGGACGGCAAGGACGGCGATCGTCCGCACGAATCCGATCAACTGAACCTCCCCGGCGCGATTTTCAGTCCGATCATCTTACCTTTGTCGCAAGCCTATCGCACGCACCGTCCCGGCGAAGTGACCCGTATCACAGGATGTGTCGTTCAGCGGGCGGCCGGGCCGGGGACCTCGGCCACACTCCTCGAACTCCCGCCGCCATCGCCGACAAGCGCGAACGGCGCCCAGAAGATCGGGTGGCTGTAGGCGAAGACGGTCTGCCGGCTCGCCGGATCGACGTACCCGGGTCCGTCGATCAGACCGGCCATCGCCTGCTGCAGGGCGGCCGCGCGGGCAAGGCCGGGATCGGCGGCCTGCCGGGCGAACAGGTCGGTCGTGAGAAGGCGCGCGCTCGTCGTCTCGACGGGCCAGTTCGTCACCAGCAGCGCGCGCGTGCCCGCATAGAAGAACGCGCGGCCGAGGCCCGAGACGGCTTCGGCACCCGCCCCGTCGCCGGTCGCGGTATTGCAGGCCGACAGCACGACCCAGTCGGCGTTGAGCTTCAGGCCCAGCACCTCGTCGAGCGTCAGCAGCCCGTCGCCGTCGACATCGGCGACGTTGGGGGCCGACAGCGCCAGCGCCGGCTGCAGAAGCCCGTTGAGGTCGCCGGGGATCAGGCCGTGCGTGGCGAACATCACGACGCGGCGGTTGGAAAGATCCATCGACTTGACGGTCTTCTCGTTGGCGGCCGCGCCCAGGAACACGTCGCCCGCGTCCGCCTTGAGGGCGAGCGCGATGCCCTTCACCTCGTCGGCCGTGTCGGGCAGGCGCGGCAGCATGGCGAGTTCCGCGCTGTCCACGTTCGCCGTCGCGGGTGCCGAGCGGCGCACGAGCTTCACGCCGCGCGTCTGGAGGCCGCGCGTGACGAGGCTCGCGACCTGCGTCGCCTGCTCGGTCTTCGCCTCGGCCATCTGCTCTGCGCTGAACCACGGATCGCCGAAGCCGGCGAACGCCTTACGGTTGGCCGGGGCCGGCGGAAGGCTGCGCAGCGTGGCGAGCGAGGCGACGGACGGCAACTGCGTGATGCCGGCCTTGCGGATCAGGAAGGGGATTTTCTTGTACGCCGAGAACAGCGCCTCGCCCTCGCGCTCGGGCGCGAGCGTGGCCGCTTCCGTCACCAGCACGCCGAAGGGGAGCTGGCCCAGCACGTCGTGCGGCACGACCAGCAGCGAGGTCGCGCCCGCGAAGCCGGCTTCCACCGGCTTCAGCAGGTCGGCATAGAGCTTCGCCGCGCGCGCGACGTCGAAGGCGGGGATGTCGCCCAGCGTGCCTGCGTTGGGGTCGAGCGACTTGCGCAGCTCCGTCACCGTTTCGGCCATCGCCTTGTGCCCGGCGGGCACGGCGGCGAAGGCGACGGCGCCGGCCTGCGGGACGGCCCACACGAAGCTCTGGTCCATGCCCACATAGGTGGCGATCAGCGCTTCGCCGGGGCGCAGCGCCTTGCGCGCGAGTTCGACCGTCGCGGGGCGCGGATCGATCAGGTTCACATAGTCCGGGAAACGCCGCTCGATCTCCTGGCGGATCGCCGCGCGCGCGCCGCGAAGCTGGTCGATCTGCGTGCGCAGCGCGCGCACGGCCGTATCGTCGCGTTCGGGCGCGGCGAGCACATTGGTCAGCAGGCCCTGCAACGCGCCGACCTGCTTCTGCGTGTCCTGTTCCTGGCGCACGAATTCGGCGAGGGCGGGATCGCTCGCGGCCGCGCGCGCTGAACTCTGCGCGAGCGCCCGCTGCACGCCCTGCCCGCGGATCGCGTCGGCAAGGCGGAACGATTCCTCGCCAGCACCTGCGCGGTTCGACGCCGCCAGCGTGCGGATCGCGGCTTCGAGGACGACCTTGAGCTGGTTGTCGCGGAACGCGGAGCCGCCTTCCTCGTCGTCGGCCTGGCGCGAGGACTGCATCAGGATGGGGATCGCGGCGTCGAAGTCGGCGAGCGCGCCGGCCGTGTCGTTGAGGCGGCCCTTGGCGGCCCCCAGCATGCCCCGGCTGATCGCGGTGTCCCAGTGGCGTTCGCCCAGCGTCTGCACGTTGCGCGCGACGACGTTGGTGAGCACGCGGCGCGCCTCCCCGGCGTTTCCTGCGCGCAGCGCCACCATGCCCCAATGCGGGTTGTTGTCGAAGGTCTGGCGGAGTGCGTCGGGATTCGCGGCCATGCGCTTGCGCAGGTCTTCGTAGGTCGCCGCGGCGGCGGCCCAGTCGCCGAGCTGGCTCTGCGCGCGCGCGACCTGCCGCAGCGCGCGCGCGAAGGTGCCGGAAGTCGGCTCGATCTTCATCTGGTCGAGCGATTCGATCGCCACGCGCCCGATCTTCATGGCTTCGGCATAGCGGCCCTGCTCGATCAGGATGTCGCCCAGCCCGACGAGGGCTTGCAGCGATCCGGTCGCATAGCGCCCCTGCATCGACAGGCGGCCGAGGAGGACGGCGCGCATCTCGACTTCGGCTTCCATGAGCCGGCCCTGGCGGGCGAGCACGCGCGCCAGGTCGCCGCGGATCAAATGGCCGATATTGGTATAGGAGTTGGGCGGCTGGTTCTGCTGGCGCGTGATGTTGAGTTCGTCGCGGATCAGGCGCTCGTTGCTGGCAAGGGCCGCGCGGATGCGGCGTTCGGCTTCGGCGAAGCGGCCTTCCTCCATGGCGATGCTCGCCGTCACGCGCGCGAGGAAGGTTTCGGAGCTCCACAGCGACGCCTGCGGCAGGCGCGGGCTGTTGCGGATCTCGGTGAGGGCGGATTCCATCTTGGGAAGCTCGGCCTTCGCGGTCTCGAAATCGCCAAGCTGCAGGGCCGTGGCGACGACGCTCTGGTGGGCCGCCACGCGCGAAGGCACGTTGGGCGCGGCCGCGACGCGGCGCTGGTGCATCGACAGGGCGGCGCGCGCGTTTCCCGACTGCTGTTCGCCCAGCGCCCATTGCTGGAGATAGCGCGCGACCAGAAGCTGGCTGACACCCGAGGCGACGCCAATCTCGTAGGCGCGCTTGTAATCGGCGATGCGCTGGTTGGCGCGCCCGAGTTCGTCGGCCGCGATCCCGCGTTCGAACAGGAAGTTGGCGAGATCGGCCGGGGCGAGATTCGCGGCCGGTTGCGCATCCGCCTTCGCGAGCGCCGCGGCGACCTTGGCGGGATCGGGCTTCTGCTGGTCGAGGATGGCGGTGATGTCCGAGATCGTGCGCGGCGGCGGGCGGAAGCCCTGGCCCTGGAACTCGGCGGTGATCTGCCTCGCCTGCGTGAGGCTCACGGCCGGCCTGCCGTCGGGCTGGCAGCCCGCCAGCAGGGCAAGGGCAAGCACGCAAACGCCTGCCGTCGCGGCAAGCGCCACACGATTCGATTTGGACATTCCCCGTTCCCCCGGCCGCAAGAAGCGACGTTCGGAGCTTATCAGTTCGTCGATGGCCAAAAAATATCCAGCTTGCCGGCGTGGATTCGCTGATATAGAATATAAGCCTATATAAGTATATTAGGAGAAAAATAGCTTATGTCTGCACTACAAACAAGAAACACGCGATCCAGGTTACCAGCCATTAATTTCAATGGCTTAAATAGGTTACGTCGCCTGTGGTAACCCATACTTGCCGCAACCGGGGGCCCGCGCTAATGCGCGGACCCCAGCGTGGCGAGCCACAGCGGATTCTCGATGGTCCGCGCGAGCCGCCCGTCGAGATAGCCCGCGATCGCGCCCATGCCCGACTTGCCCGCGCGCGCTTCGGCGTCGGGATTGTAATTGGTGTTGGTGTTGACGTCGTAGGTGAAGGCGTTGCCCTCGCGGTCGACGATGAACTCGATGCCCGCGATGCCGATGTCGTTCGCCGCGAGGAACCGCTCGTAGCGCTTGATCAGCGGATGGCGGAAATTCGGCACGATGTTGAACCGCTCGCTCGGCGCCACGGCCGGGCACGCGGCCGCGAGGTCGACCTGGCACTGGTCGGCCGGGCACAGCTCGAAGCCCGCGGACGTATCGACGCGCACGGCATAGAGGAACTTGCCGCCGACGAACTCGACGCGCGTGATGAACGGTTCGGGCGCGGCGATGTATCGCTGCACGAGCCACGTGCCGTCGACCGGGCCGATGGCTTCCTCGTCGGCGAGATATTCCTTCAGCGCCGCGGCGCTGAGGATCAGCTTCACGCCGAGCCCCTTGCCCGCGCGGTTGTGCTTGACGATCAGCGGATAGCCCAGCGTCTCGGCGGCCGCGGCGATCTGCCGCCGACCGATCGCCGCGATCGTGTCGGGCACGGCGATGTCGTGCGTGGCGAGCGCCTGATACTGCGCGACCTTGCTGATCTCGAGTGCCAGCGCGCGGCGTCCGTTGACGACCGGGCGGTTGTGCCTTGCGAGCCACTCCAGCACATGGCCGGTGTACTCGGCCGCATAGCGGTGGTCGCGCGTGTGCGAGGACGCGCTCATGCGGTTGTAGAAGACGCCCTCGGGCGGCTCGCCGCGCAGGTCGATGCTGCCCTCGTCGAGGAACCATTCGGCGAACGGCGTGCCGAGCCTGTCGAATTCCGCGCGCAGCGGCTCGACCCAGGCATCGTTCTCGTGGATGACGTAGACCTTATTCATCGTCGTTGCTCCTCAGGCGGCTTGTCGGGTGCGGCGCAGTTCGCGCGCCGCGTGTTCGGCCTGACTCACGGCGCGGAAGCGGCGTCCGTCCAGCGGCCAGTAGGGGGTCGCGGTGGCGGCGAAGCGCCAGCCCCCGCGTTCGGCAAGGGCGAGACCGGCAGCGTCGCCGTCGACCTCGATCACGTAAGCGTCGTTCATCGGATGCACCTTTCCTGTCGCCCGCAGGGGATGCGGGCGTGCGTGTCGTCAGCGGATTCGATCTTCGGATCTAGGCGCTTCGACAGCGTCGGCGGTGCGTCTTCGTGTCCGGCATGTCGGTCTCCAACCTTGAGCCCACGACATCCGTCGTGGCGCTTTAGCGCTTTGTTTCGCGGGCGCAAGCTGCTCGATCAAATCGCCGCGGACGGCAGCGGAACGCCGCCGTCGGTCGGAATCTGGCGGGAGAAGCCATCGCCGGCAATCGAGAACTTCTCGTCCCGGTCGTTAGATTTTCTAGCGGTGGCGCGGGTCGAGGGCGTCGCGCAGCCCGTCGCCCAGCAGGTTGAAGGCCAGCACGGCGAGGAAAATAGCGGCGCCGGGGAACAGCGCCATCCACGGCGCCTGCTCGAGGAAACGCTGGGCGGCGTTCAGCATCGAGCCCCAGCTTGGTGTGGGTGGCTGCTGGCCGAGGCCGAGAAACGACAGGCTCGCCTCCGCGATGATCGCAAGCGCCACGGCGAGCGTGGCCTGCACCATGACCGCGGGCAGGATGTTGGGCAGAACGTGGCACACCGCGATGCGCCAGCGCGGATTGCCGACCGCGCGCGCCGCCTCGACATAGTCCTCGACCGCGGCGTTCAGCGTGGCCCCGCGCGTCAGGCGGATGAAGGCGGGCGTGGCCGAGATGCCGATGGCGATCATCGCGTTCGACAGGCTCGGCCCCAGGAATGCCGAGAGTGCGATGGCGAGGATCAGGAACGGGCAGGCGAGCATCGCGTCGGCGACGCGGCTGATCAACGCGTCGATCCAGCCGCCGACATAGCCTGCGAGCAGCCCCAGCGGCAGGCCGACGGCGATGGAGATCGAAACCGAGATCACGCCCGCCGCGAGCGAGGCGCGCGCCCCGTAGATCACGCGCGCCAACAGGTCGCGCCCGTTCTCGTCGGTGCCGAACCAGTGCGCGGCGCTCGGCGCCTTGCGGATGGCGCCCCAGTCCGTCGCGACGGGATCGTACGGCACGATTGCCGGGGCCAATAATGCGACCGCGACCAGCACCAGCACGACCGCGAGCCCGAACAGCGCCGCCGGCCGGCGCAGGAGGCGGCGGAGCGCGCGCCGTCCGGGACTGTCTTCAGCCATGCTCATTGCTGGCGCAGCCGCGGATTGATGAGGAAGTACGCGATGTCGGCGAGAAGGTTCAGCATCACGTAGGCCGTGGCCGTGACGAGCACCACGCCCTGCACGACCAGATAGTCGCGGTTGAACACCGCATCGACAACGAGCTTGCCGAAGCCCGGGATCGTGAAGACCTGCTCGGTCAAGACCGCGCCCGAGAACAGCGCGCCCAGCTCCAGCGCGCCGAGTGTCACGACCGGAATCAGGGCGTTGCGCAGTGCGTGCTTGTTGACGACGACGCCTTCGCCCAGCCCCTTGGCGCGCGCGGTGCGCACGTAATCCTGTTCGAGCGCCTGCAGCATCGCCGCGCGCGTGTGGCGCATCAGCACGGCCGCGATGGAATTGCCGAGCACGAAGGCCGGCATGATCGTGGTGGCGAGACTCTGGCGCCAGTCCTCGAACGGGCTGACGAAGCCCGACGGCGGCAGCCAGCCGAGCTGCACGGATATCAGCAGGATCAGCATGATGCCGAGCCAGAAATTCGGCGTCGACAGGCCCCACAGCGCCACCGCGTTGGCGGCATAGTCCCACGCCGTATCCTTCTTCACGGCCGAGACGACGCCCATCGGAATGCCGATCAGGCACGCGATGACGAACGCCATGGCGCCGAGCTGCAGCGTGACCGGCAGCTTCGACATCACCAGCTCGCCCACCGGCAGGCCGATGCGCATCGATTCGCCAAGATCCCCGTGCAGCGCGTTCCAGATCCAGTGCAGGTACTGGACATGGATCGGCCGGTCGAGCCCGTAGCGCTGGCGGATCTCGATCAGCGACTGCTCGTCCACGCTGTCGCCCGCCAGCACCGAAGCGGGATCGCCGGGCAGCAGAAGCTGCAGGCTGAAGACGATGATCGACACGACGAACAGCGTCGGGACGACCATCGCCAGCCGGCGGGCGAGAAACGCGAACAAGCGGGGTCTTCCTCAGTTCGCGGCGAGCTTGACGCCCTGCAGGCGGATCAGCGCGTCGGGCACCGGGCTGAAGCCGGTGAGGCGCGTGCCGTGGGCGAGGAAGTTCGTGCGGTGCCACATATAGAGGATGGGCCGGTCCGCCGCCGTGATCGCCATGATCTTGGCCAGCAGGGCCGCGCGCTGGACCGGATCGGCCACCGCACGCTGCTCGTCCATCAGCTTGTCGACCTCGGGGTTATTGTACTTGCCGTAGTTCTGCGGCCCGTTCTTGGTGACGAAGACGTAGAGGTTGCCGTCCGGATCGGGCCGGCCGCTCCACGCGAGGATGTACGCCTCGAAGTCGCCCTTCTCGGCGGCGTTGAGCGAGCTTGCGAACTCCATCACGTTGATCTTCACGTCGAAGCCCGCTTCCTTGGCCATCGACTGGATCACCTCGCCCATCTGGCGGATGTCCGGGTTGGGCGTGACGGTGAGGTTGACGGTGACGGGCGTCTTCACGCCCGCTTCGGCAAGCAGCGCCTTGGCGCGCGCGACGTTGCGCGCGGGCACCTTCAGGTCCTTGTTGTGGAATGGGCTCGACGGCGGCACCGCCTGGATGGTCGGCGTGTACTCGCCGTTGTAGATGACCTGGTTCAGCACCGTGCGGTCGAGGGAAAGCTCGAACGCCTCGCGCACGCGCTTGTCGGAGCCGATCGGGGACTTGGCGCGCTCGCCGTTGCCGGTATTGATCGTGATGCCCTGATAGCCCAGCTCGTTCACCGGCACGACCTTGATGCGCGTGTTGCGCTTGGCGGCCGGAAGGTCCGTCGGCTGCAGGCGCTCGATCATGTCGAGCGCGCCCGCCTGCAGGTTGGCGAAGCGAACCGAACTGTCGGAGATCGGCTGGTAGACGACGCGGTCGACATGGATATTCGCCGCGTTCCAGTACTGCGCAAACTTCTCCACCACGATGCGGTCCTGCGCGATGCGCTCGACGAACTTGAACGGGCCCGCGCAGACCGGCCTGGTGCCGAACTGCTCGCCGGCCGCGACCGCCGCCTTGGGGCTCACGATCATACCGGCGCGGTCGGTGAACTGTGCGACCAGGGGTGCGAAGGCGGTCGACAGCGAGAGCTTCACGGTGAGCGGATCGACGACCGCGATCGTCTGCACGACCGAGATTTCCGCGCGCCGGCCCGAGCGCGGCGCGTTCAGGTGCCGGTCGAGGCTGAAGCGCACCGCTTCAGCATCCATCTTCTCGCCATCGTGGAACGTCACGTTGGGACGCAGCTTGATCGTCAGCGTCTTGCCGGCGTCGCTCCATTCGTATCCGGTCGCGAGCTGCGGGACGATCTTCAGGTCCTTGTCGATGTCGAACAGCTTGTCGCACAGGCTCGCGAACACGATGCGGCCCACGAACGTGCGCGCGAAGGTCGGGTCGAGGGCGTCTGGGTCCTCGGCAAGGCCGATGCGCAGCGTGGTCTGCGCGTTGGCCGCACCGGTGGCGAGCGCAAGTGCGGCAAGGCCGGCCATCAAGGTTCTGGAAGTTCGCATGGCGATTCTCCTCGTGGGGATCAGGATTGATGCACGGATTCGACGAAGCGGGATTGCAGGCGTTCGAGGCGTGCCTGCGCCGCGCCCGCCGGCGGCGGCGCGGCAAGCGCGAAATCGGGGATCTCGCGCCAGAAATGGCAGGCGACCGAATGGCCCTTGCCGGCGAGGGCGAGCTGCGGGCTTTCCCTGCGGCAGCGGTCTTTCGCGAACGCGCAGCGCGTGTGGAAATGGCAGCCTGGCGGCGGTGCAAGCGGGCTCGGCACGTCGCCTTCCAGCAGTGTGCGGTTGCGCGCGACGGAAGGATCGGGAACGGGAATCGCGGCGAGCAGCGCCTGCGTATAGGGATGGCGGGGCTGCGAATAGAGTTCGGCCTTGTCCGCGATCTCGACGATGCGCCCGAGATACATCACCGCCACGCGGTCGGCCGCGTGCTTCACCACGGCAAGATCGTGCGCGATCAGAACCAGCGCCATGCCGAACTTCGCCTGAAGGTCCTTCAGCAGGTTCAGCACCTGCGCCTGCACCGAAACGTCGAGCGCGGACACGGGCTCGTCGCCCACGATCAGCTTGGGCCCGGCGGCGAGCGCGCGCGCGATGCCGATGCGCTGGCGCTGGCCGCCGGAGAATTCGTGCGGATAGCGCCGGTCGTGCTCGGGCCGGAGGCCGACGACCGACAGCAGCTCGCGCACTTTCTCCGCGCGCGCGGTGCCTTGCGCCACGCCATGCAGCATCAAGGGCTCGCCGACGATCTCGCCCACCGTCATGCGCGGGTTGAGCGAGGCGTAGGGGTCCTGGAAGACGATCTGCAGATGCCGGCGCTTCGCGCGCATCTCGGCTTCGCCCAATGCGGTCAGGTCGGCGCCGTCGAATTCGATCTGGCCCGAGGTCGGCTCGATCAGGCGCAACAGCATGCGCCCGACGGTGGACTTGCCGCAGCCGCTCTCGCCCACGAGGCCCAGCGTCTCGCCTGCCGCCACTTCCAGCGACACGCCGTCGACCGCGCGGACCTTGGCCGTGACGCCGCCGAACAGGCCCTTGCGCACCGGAAAGTGCTTCACGAGATCGAAGGCGCGGAGCAGCGGGCGCGTCATGCCGCGATCTCCTCCAGCGGGGCGCGCCAGCACGCGACCGCCTGGCCGTCTTCCATCTCGCGCATCGGCGGTTCGCTGCTGCGGCACTTCGCGTCGGCGAAGGGGCAGCGCGCGGCAAAGCGGCAGCCATCGGGCAAGTCCGCGAGGCTCGGCACCGTGCCGTCGATGGTGGCAAGGCGCGCACGCGTGCGATGCAGTTGCGGGATCGCGCCCAGCAGGCCGATCGTGTACGGGTGCTGCGGCCACGCGAACACCCGCCTGACCGGCCCGCGTTCGACGATCTTGCCGGCGTACATGACGACGACGTCGTGCGCGAGTTCGGCGATGACGCCCAGATCGTGCGTGATCAGCACGATGGCCGTGCCGGTCTCGTCGCGCAGCCGGCGCAGCAGGTCCAGGATCTGCGCCTGGATCGTCACGTCCAGCGCGGTCGTCGGCTCGTCGGCGATCAGCAGTGCTGGATCGCACGCAAGCGCCATCGCGATCATCACGCGCTGGCGCATGCCGCCGGAAAGCTTGTGCGGATATTCGTCGAAGCGCTGTTCGGGTGCCGGGATGCGTACGCGGCGCAGCATCTCGATCGCGTGCGCCTTGGCGGCTTGCGCGTCGAGCCTGCGGTGGCGCACGATCCCCTCGACCAGCTGGTTGCCGATCGTGAAGGCGGGGTTGAGCGAGGTCATCGGCTCCTGGAAGATCATCGCGATCTCGGAACCGCGCAGCGCGCGCATCTCGTCCGCGGGCAGCTTCGTGAGATCCCGCCCGCGGAATCGGATCGCGCCGCCCGCGATGCGCCCGCCGGGCCGGGGCACGAGCCCCATGACCGACAGCGACGTGACCGACTTGCCGCAGCCGCTCTCGCCCACGATGCCGAGCGTGCGGCCTTCGGCGATCGAGAAAGACACGCCGTCGACCGCGCGGAACTCGCCCGCATCGGTGGCGAAGTACGTCTTCAGGTCCTCGACTTCGAGCAGCGCGCTCATTTCGCGCCGGCGGCGGCAAGGGCCGCGTCGATCTTCGCGCGGTCGTAGGTGCCCGCGATGTCGGCACGCGTGGCGAGGAACTGGCGGAAGATCGCGTAGCGCTCCTTGCTTTTGGCATGGAGCCTGCGCAGCTCGACCAGCGGAAATTCGTGATCGTCCACGCGCATGTCGAGATCGGGATACTCCTCGCCCGAATGCACGCGGATGGCGGCGGATTGCCGGCCGCGCTTGTCGCCGCCGGCGGCATCGCCCGCATCCATCGCATCAAGGAAGCGTTCGGCGAGTGGCTTGCCCCGCGAAGCGGCGAACGCCTTCGCGGTCGCCTCGATCACGCCCGCGCCGGCGAGCATGTTGCCGGCGACCGAGAAATCCTCGAACAGCAGATGGCCCGCCCAGTCCACGCAGTTCTTGCCCGTGTGCGCGGCGAAGCGTCCGGCCGCATCCATCAGATGCACTTGGCGCGATTCGCGGCCGGCGTCGCGCGCCAGCAGCGCGGCCAGCGTCTCGGCCGCCGGCACGCCGCGCCCCATCAGTTCGATCCCGTCGATGCCGTGATAGGGATTTATCAGCGCCTGCGTCGCGACGGCGCCGGCACCGGGCCGCACATGCGGGCACAGCGCACCGACCGCGAAGAAGCGCGTGGCCACGGCAATGCCGATCTCGCCCGTTGCGGGATCGCGTGCGACGACGGACCAGGTCATGCGAAGGCCTCGATGGTTCCGTCCGGAACTTGGCGCCGGACCCGGCAAGTAAAGACCGGGGCATCGCAATATGCAACGCCGAGGCCACGCCGGCGTCCGGGTCGTCGTTTCCCCGCTTCAGGTCGTCTCGCGCGACAGCTTGTTGACCATCGCGTAGGCGAACGTGTCGAAGCCCATCACCGACAGCATGAACGAGCCGGTCCCGCCGATCACGTTGGCGCGATACCATTCGTCAAGCCCGCCCGGCGGATGGGTGTGCTGCGGGTTCCACGGGCTCGGCGTGTCGGAGAGGATCGCGAGGCCGTTGATCGTGATGCCGGCTTCGACCGCTACGTCGCGCGCCGTTCCCGCCGGCACGCCGCTGGTGTTGGTGCCGTCGCCCGACACGTCGATCGTGCGCCGCTCGGCCGGGAAGGGGCAGCGCTTGAGTTCGTCCATCGCGAACATGATCGCCTCGCCCACCGCCGTCGAACCGGCGAAGGGGCGTGGCGGGGCGAGCAGGCGCGCGGCGAAATCCTCGGCGCTGTCCATGCCGTCGATCACCGCCCAGTCAACCATCGTGCGCTGCGCGCCCGGCCCCGACCATTCGCAGTAGGTCAGCGCGAGGCGCTTCAGCCGCCCGCCGGTCATCGCGCGCACGACGCGCGGATCGGCGATCGCGGTCGCATAGCCCTGGCGCTGGAGCTGGAAGCGGTAGTTGTCGATGCTGCGCGAGACGTCGGCGGCGAGGACGAGCTGGAGATCGACCGCCTCCGCCGCGCGGGCGGGCAGGGCCGCCACGGCGATCCCGGCACCGAGACCGGCAAGGAACCTGCGTCGTCTGGAAGTCCGCGGCATCGGGCGTCCCTCGCGCTGGAGCGGCTTGGCGACGCCGTCGAGCTTGCCCGAAACAGGAACGGGCGCCAAGCGCGCGGCCTGTGGATAACTTTGCCCATCGCCGGGCTTGGATTCAGACACACCATTGCCTAAACATCGGGCGCGATGAGTACCCCCGACGATCGATCCGCGGCCGCCACCCCGGCCGACAAGCCCGCGCCGCAGCCCTGGTGGAAAGGCGGCAAGCAGGATCTCCGCACGCGCCTGCATGCGTGGTGGGAGGGATATCGGCTGCCTGCGCAGACGCGCCCCAAGGCGCCGGCGCCTGCCGCTGCCGGCGCGAGCACCCGGCCGGCCGTTGCCGAGGCCGCGAAGCCTGTGCCGCCAAAGGATTTCTGGAGCCCCGAGCGCATCCTCGTCGCCCAGCTCATCTGGGGCGACGGCTTCTCCTTTCCTGGCGGCGGCGAGTTCGCGGCCGACCTTGCCGCGTCGCTGATCGTCGACAAGCGCTCGACCGTCATGGATCTGGGCTGCGGGCTCGGCGGCGGGACGCGCGCGATCGTCCAGCGCTACGGCTCGACCGCCCACGGCTTCGATCTTTCGCCCGAGCAGGCGAAGGCGGGCGACGCGCTGTCGGCCAAAGAAGGGCTCGACATGCGAGCGCCGATCGCGGCCCTCGACCTCGCCAATCCCGACTGGAAGCCGCGCGCCTACGACGCGGCGATGCTGCGCAACGTGGTCTCGCTGGTGGCCGACAAGTCGGCGCTGCTGCGCCGCGTGGGCGAATCGCTGAAGCCTGGCGGCCGGCTGCTGCTGATCGACTGGGCGCTGAGCGAGGACGAGACGCAAGGCGCCGCCTTCGCGAGTTATATCGAAGGCGAGCCGCGCCCGCCCTATCTCGGCACGGTCGCGCAGCTCACATTCCTTGTCGAAAGCCTCGGCTACACCGTGCGGCGCAGCGAAGACTATACGAAGGAGTTCCGCCCCGTCGTGCTCGAAGGCTGGCGGCGCATCGACACGATCGTCGCCAAGGGCATGCTCAATGTTGCCGAAGGCAAGGCGCTGATGAAGGAAGCGGAATTATGGGCGCGCCGCATTGCCGCGATCGACTCGGGCGAACTGCGCGTGGCGCGCGTGGAAGCCCTCAAGAAGGCGTGATCGTCTAACGCCGCTTCAGCTTCTCGACGACGTAGCCGCCGGCCGCACCCACTGCCGCGCCGGCAGCGGCACCCGTCAGCGTCCCGGTTCCGCCTGTCACGAGGGCGCCGACCGTCGCGCCGATTGCAGCGCCACTGCCAACATACGTTTGTTGCCTTGTGAGTCCCCCGCAGCCGCCGAGAAGCAACGCCGTCCCGGCGACGGCAGCGAGGATTGGGCGGCGCATTTTCTGACCTCCGTTTGATTTCGCAATCTGCATTACGTCCGCTTCGGGCGGCATTGGCGAGAGAAAAATTTGTAGCGAGCTCAAAATGTAGCTGAGACAATTGTAGCACGCTAAACGGGTATTCGTATTAATCTTCTATCAATGCGTCCTGCGCTATTTTTCCGTTGCGGATCGCCAAGAACGGAAATCGCAGTGCTACGCAAACTGAAGCTTCTCCACCTGCTCGCGGCGACGAACCTGCTCATCCTCCTCGCGACGATCGCGGTGGGCTGGGACGCGACGCGGCGCTACTCCGACCTCGTCTTCCGGTTCAACGCCCAGAAGGCGCAAGACATCGCGGATGTCGGCGTCACGCAACTGGCCTGGCGCGACTATGTCGCGCAGGTCGTCGAGATCGCGCGACAGGTTGCACAGGGCGATGCCGCGCGCGGCGCGATCTCCCAGCGCGATGCGGCCGCAGCCCAAACGGCGCTGAACAACGAATTCGGCCGCGAAGCGATCTCCGGTGGCCGGGTTCGCGTCCTCGCGTTCAGCCTGCACGACGCACAGATGGCCGATATCGGGATCGCGCGCCGGGACGGGATCGCGGTGCTGCCCGATTCGCTTCGCGATGTCGTCGCCAAGCGGGAAGGCACGGAGCGGCTGAAAGTGATCTGGCGGGTCTGGATGGAAGGCGACCTGCCGCGCATCTCCGCGTTTGTCCCGGTCGGCGGCCTACGCCTCTCGGGCTATGTCGGCGTCCACGCCGACCCGCTGCATTCGCTTGCCACACTCGACGAACGCATCGGCATGTCGATCCGGATCGCGACGGTCGACGGCGCGCGCGTGCTGCTGACGCCAACCAACTACCGCGTCGCCGAAGGTGCGCGGACGCATGCGGCCCGCCTCTGGGTGCGCGATCCCGATGGCCGCGCGATCGCAGCGCTTGATGCCGTACAGGACATCACGAGCCTCGAGGACGATCTCAAAAGCGTGGCCACCGCCTCGTTCGGGATATTCCTGGCCGTCAGCGGAGGGCTGGCACTGGGCGGACTTGTCCTCGTCTCTCGCTTTCTACGCGATGTCCGGCGCAGGGAGGACGAGGCGCGTGCCGAAATCGAGCGTCGCGCCCGCGAGAAGGAGGAGGCCGACGGCGCACGCGCGCGGGCGGAACTCGCGGCCGAAACGACACGTAAGGCGCAGATGCAGGATCTGGCCGCCGAGTTCGAGCGCGCGGTCGGCTCGGTGGTGTCGGGCGTGAGCGCGGCCGCAGGCCGGCTCGAATCGTCGTCGCAATCACTCAATTCCAGCGCAAGGCGCACGCGCGAGGAGGCCGATCGAGTGGCCGGCGCTTCGGGCGAGGCCGCTTCGAACGTCAATACCGTGGCGGCCGCGACCGAGGAGCTTTCCGCTTCGGTGACGGAGATCTCCCGTCAGGTCATCGAGACGAGCCGGATCGCAGACCAGGCCGTCGGCCAGATCGACACCACGAACGGCCGCATCCAGAGCCTGCTGGCGGCCTCGCGCAAGATCGGAGACGGCGTGAAGCTGATCAATGACGTGGCAAGCCAGACCAATCTGCTGGCGCTCAACGCGACGATAGAGGCTGCCCGCGCCGGCGATGCGGGCAAGGGTTTCGCGGTGGTTGCCGGCGAAGTGAAGATCCTCGCCTCCCAGACTGCGCGGGCGACCGACGAGATCCGCGAGCAGATCGGCGCCATCCAGGGCGCCACCGGTGCGGCCGTCGAGGCGATCGCCGAAATCGGTTCTACCGTCCGTCGCATGCAGGAAATCGCGACCGCCGTCGCCTCGGCGGTGGAAGAACAGGGCGCGGCCACGCAGGAAATCGCGCGCAACGTGCAGGAGGCATCCGCCGTCACGGCCGAAGTCACCCGCTCGATCGGCGAAGTGAGTTCGGCCGCCGCCGTGACCGGATCGGCGGCAGACGAAGTGCAAGGCGCCACCCGGTCGCTATCGGACCAGGGCAGCGCCCTGCGCGACGCCGTCGGCCGCTTCCTCGCGACGATCCGTTCCGCCTGACCCCCAACCGGAAACCGAAACCCGAAGGAGAACCCCCATGACGACGTTCCGTACACTGCTCGCCGCTTTCGCCTTCGCATTTGTTTCTGTCGGACCGGCGATTGCGCAGGACGCACCGATGACGATCGCGGGCGCCACGACCGTAACCGGCCAGCAGGTCATCGACCTGGTCACGAAAAATCCGGATCTGGTGATCCTCGACAATCGCCAGCCTGCCGATTTCGATGCCGGCCATATCGAGGGCGCGGTGCGCCTGCTCGATACCGACACGAATGCCGAGACACTGGCCAAGCATGTGAAGTCGAAGGATGCGGCCGTGCTCTTCTACTGCAATGGCCTGAAGTGCGGCCGTGCCGCGAAGGCTGCCGAAGTCGCGGTCAAGCTCGGCTATGCCAAGGTCCACTACTATGCGCTGGGCATGGAAGAGTGGCGCAAGCTCGGTCTGCCGACCGTCCGCTAGGCCGGACCGCTATCGACGCCGAACTCCTCGACGACGAAGCGCGTTAGCGCTTCGACGCAGGCGTCGATCGACATGCGCCCGGCTTCGAGAACCAGATCCGGCGCTACCGGATCTTCGTACGGCGCGTCGATGCCCGTGAAGTCCGCGAGCTTCCCGCTGCGCGCCTTCGCGTAGAGGCCCTTGGGGTCGCGCCGCTCGCAGATTTCCAGCGAGGCTTCGACGTAGATCTCGCGCAGGCTTCCGGCCGCGGCGCTGCGGGCATGCGCTCGGTCGGCGCGATAGGGCGAGATGAAGGCCGTGATGCAGATGACGCCTGCGTCGGCGAACAGGGCCGCCACTTCGCCGACCCGGCGGATGTTCTCGGCGCGGTCCACGGCCGAAAACCCGAGGTCGCGGTTGAGGCCGTGGCGCACATTGTCGCCGTCGAGCACGTAGGCGCGCCAGCCAAGCTCGAAGAGCCGGCGTTGCAGGTTCATCGCAAGCGTCGACTTGCCCGCCCCGGACAATCCCGTAAGCCAGATAACCCCGCCGCGATGTCCGGCCGACCGCGCGCGTTCGTCCGCGCTCACGCTCTGCATCGTGTCGCCGAGAAGTTCGTGGCGTCGTGCCGAGCCCAAGGCCAGCGCCTGCGGCCCGATCCTGAAGCCGGCGACGATCCGGCCATTGTCGACAAGGACGCCGCGATCCAGGCCGCCTGCCGTGCCCGGCGGGTCGACGGCCAGCAGCCCCGACAATTCGAGACGGATCGTCACGAGTTCGCCGGGACCTTGGGGCAACGTTTCGAACGTCGCGCGGGCCGCCGTCTCGCCGGTCCCGACACGGACCTTGAGGAGCCGGGTACGCGTCTCGACGCGGCTGCCGAGCCAGACGGCGCGGACCTGCATGGCCGTCGCGCCGATCGCCGGCTGGCCGGTCGCACAGGCCACTTCGCCGCGCGCGACATAGACCGGTCGGTCGATCGATATCGCCACGCTCCGCCCTGCCGTTTCGGCAGGTTCGACCGTAGCGACGCGCGCGGTCTGGTCGGAAGGCATGAAGATGATTTCGTCGCCTGTCCTCAGCGTGCCGGCCGAGACTCTGCCGACGAGGAAGCGCACGTCGCCGCGGCGATAGACATCCTGTACTGGCAACCGCATCGCGCTGGCAGGATCGGCGTGCAGGGCTTCGAAGACTCCCAACGCTTCGGTCAATGTCGGGCCGCGATACCAGCCTGCCCTCGCCGAGTGCTTCACGAGATTGTCACCATCGACGGCACAGACGGGAATCGCGGCGACAAGCCGCGCGCCGGATCGTGCACAGGTCGCAAGTGCCGCCGACCGGATCGTTTCGAAAATAACGGGATCGAATCCCGCGAGATCCATCTTGTTGGCGACGAGAATCCAGTTGTCGATGCCGAGCAGCGTCGCCGTCTCGATATGGCGGTCGGTCTGCGCGCCCCAGCCTTCGCGCGCATCGACGAGGATCAGGCCGAAGCCGCAGGCGGCGGCGGCCGTCGCGGCGGCTGCGGCGAAGCGCGCATGCCCGGGCGCATCGCGGAAGCGCACTTCGCGCCCGTCGACGAGCATGCGGCAGCGTGCGCTGCCGATGGTCACGGCCTGATCGCGTTCGGCCTGGAGCGAATCGAGTGCGAAAGACCATTCAAACGGCACGCCGCGCGCCTGGGCGGCAGCGCGCAGGGCCGCTACACGCTCGTCCGTCAGCGTGCCGGTCTCGTGCAGCAGCCGGCCCAGCAGCGTCGACTTGCCGTGATCGACATGACCGAGAACCGCGATGTCGAGCGTATCCATCGCGTCGCTCACATATAGCCGTCGGCGCGCAGGCGCTCGAAGGCGTCCTCGCGCTCGTGGTCCATCGTGCGGCCGGCCCGTTCGGGCGTGCGCAGGCGGGCGACCTCGTCGATAACTTCATCGAGATTCGCAGCCGACGAGGCGAACGGACGCGTGATCGACTTCTCGCCGACGGTGCGGAAGCGCAAGCCGTCCTTCGCGAAATAGAGCGGCAGGACAGGCACGCCCTCGCGCCGCGTATAGAGCCAGATGTCGAGTTCGGTCCAGTCGATCAGCGGATGTACGCGGACATGGCCGCCGGCCGGCCGGTCCATCGCCAGATGTTCCCAGAGCTCGGGCGGCTGGTCCGCCGGACTCCAATCGCCGAGCGCGCCGCGCGGGCTTGCATAGGGTTCCTTGGCGCGAACCGCCTGCTCGTCCGCGCGGATGCCGACAAGCAGGCCCGCTAACCTGTCGGCCTTGATGAATTCCTTGAGCCCGAGCGTCTTGCGCTGGGCCGCACGTGCGGCTGGCGGCAAGGCCGGATCGGTATCGGCGAGCGGCGGACAGGAAATGTTGCGCATGTCGAGCGCCCATTCCCGCGCGTACCGGTCACGGAAAGCGTAGACTTCGTCGAATTCGTCGCCGGTATCGAGCAGCGCGCACGCGAACGGTACCTGCCCGAGGAATGCCTTGCGGGCGAGCCAGAGGAGAACATTGGAATCCTTGCCCGCCGACCACAGCATCGCCAGCGGCTTCAACCGCGCGTACGCTTCGCGAATCACGAAGATCGACTGTGCTTCCAGCCGGTCGAGGCGTTCGTTCCCTGATTGCATCGCGGCTGGCTACTCCGGCCCAAAGTCCCGTTGCGATCAGGATATTAGCGGAGAGATGGCGGACAGGGTGAGATTCGAACTCACGATACCGTTGCCGGTATTTCAGTTTTCGAGACTGACGCCTTCAGCCACTCGGCCACCTGTCCGCACGATTTGGCTGTCGAAGGGCGCGGAAACTATCGCCAAACGGGACCTAGCGCAAGACTTGCCCGGAACCCTTGCGGGAACCGCCGGTTAGGCGTCCTCTTCGACTGCTTCGCGAGCGATCCGGCGCGGATCGAGGCCGTTATGCAGTGTCCATAGGCCGGCGACGGCGAGGCCGGTGACCAGCGTCAGCGCGTGGGTCAGCAGGGCGAAGGCGAGTGCCGCCTCGGCCGGCACGCCGAAGAACGACAGGGCGAAAACGATCGCCGCATGGAAGATGCCAACCCCGCCTGGCGCCGCCGGGACGAGGAAGGCAAGGGCGGTCACGCCAACCGTAAATGCACCGGTCACCAGCCCCACTTCCGGCCAAACCGCGCCGATTCCCAGCGTGAAGGATGTCGCGGTCACCGACCAGATCGCGGCCGACAGCAGGACGGCGCGGATGAAAACGGCCGGGCGGGCGAGGACGGCCAATCCAGCGAGTAGCGCTTCAACGCGCGGCAGAACCTTGGTGTGCCATTTTTCCGGCAGGAGCCGCGCGAGCAGGGCTACCGCAAATCTGCGCAGGCGTACGGCAAGTGCCACGCCCGCAACCGCGACCAGCATCGTCGCCGCAATGGCGGCAAGCCCGTCGGCGACGGCTTGCGGACGATCTGGCAATGCCCAGATCGCGATTCCAAGCAGGCAGATCGCTCCCGCAAGATCGCACAGCCGGTCGAGCACGATGGCGGAAAGCGCGCTCGCAACCGGAACATGCGCGCGCCGGCTGAGTACCCACAGCATCGCGAACTCGCCCGCGCGCATCGGCAGCAGGCCATTGAGCGCATTGCCCAGCGCATGTGCGCCAAAAGTGTCGTTGTAGCCGAGTGGCGAATTCGGCGCGGTCGCGGCCAGCAGCATGCGCATGCGCACCGGGCGGAGCGCCAGCCAGCACAGCCAGGTGGCGAGCATCGCGCCGATCCGCCAGGGATCGGCCGTCGCAAGTTCATGGCCGACGCGGTCGAGATCGACGAGTTGCAGCAGGATCCCGATGACGGCCGCGGTGACCGGGACCCAGGCCCAGCGCAGGGCGGTCCGGGACCAGCTTCGGGGTGTCGAATCGGCGGATTGGCTCATGGTGCGGGCGGTTTAGCAGGGGGCTTCCGCCCCGTCACCCCAAAGCCACTGGAATTTCCGTGAAATTCCGGCATTTTCGCGCCCGTGGAGCGCCGCTTGACAGGGCGACGGCCGTAAGTATATTGCGCGCTCTTCGTCCGGGGGCCGGATTGGCTGCCGTGGCGATCCTCATTTGCGGGTTTTATCGGCTTTTCAAAGGGTTGAGGCCGAAAGAGACCCGGGGGTACCAGAACATGTACGCAGTCATTCGCACGGGCGGCAAGCAGTACAAGGTCGCCAAGAACGACGTCATCGTCGTCGAGAAGCTCGAAGCCGAGGCCGGCAAGACGGTCGAACTCGGCGACGTGCTGATGGTCACCGATGGCGACAAGGCCACGCTGGGCAGCCCGACGGTCAAGGGCGCCAAGGTCACCGCGACCGTGCTGGCGCAGGGCAAGGGCGAGAAGGTCATCGTCTTCAAGAAGCGCCGCCGCCAGAACTACCGCCGTCGCAACGGGCACCGTCAGCCCGAGACGACGCTGCGCATCGTCGACATCAAGGTCGCCTGAGGAGATTGCAGGATGGCACATAAGAAAGCAGGCGGCTCTTCGCGCAACGGGCGCGACACAGCGGGCCGCCGCCTCGGCCTCAAGCGCGCGGGCGGCCAGGAAGTCCTCGCCGGCAACATCCTCATCCGCCAGCGCGGCACGGTCTACGTGCCGGGCAAGGAAGTGGGCATGGGCCGCGACCACACGCTGTTCGCGCTGAAGGCGGGCACGGTGAAGTTCCACAAGGCCGGCGGCAAGACGATCGTGTCGATCGTGCCGGCACCGGTGGCCGCCGCCGCCGAGTAAGCCGTTCCGAGACGCGCCGCGAAAAGCGGAAAGCATATGAAAGGGAACGGTCCCAACCGTTCCCTTTCTTCGTTTATGGGCCCCCGATGAAGTTCCTCGACCAGTGCAAGATCTTCGTGAAGTCCGGCGACGGCGGTGCGGGCGCCGTCAGTTTCCGGCGCGAGAAATTCATCGAATATGGCGGGCCCGACGGCGGCGACGGCGGGCGGGGCGGCGACATCTGGATCGAGGCGGTCGCCAATCTCAACACGCTGATCGACTATCGCTACACGCAGCATTTCAAGGCGCAGAAGGGTCATCACGGCGAAGGCCGGCAGAAGTCCGGTGCCGGCGGCAAGGACATCGTGCTGAAGGTGCCGGTCGGTACCGCCATCCTCGACGACGATCAGGAAACGCTGATCCTCGACATGCGCGAGGCCGGCCAGCGTTATCGCCTGTGCAAGGGCGGCGACGGCGGTTTCGGCAACACGCACTACAAATCCTCGACCAACCAGGCGCCGCGCACGGCGGGCAAGGGCTGGCCCGGCCAGGAGCGCTGGATCTGGCTGCGTCTGAAGCTGATCGCCGACGTGGGTCTCGTCGGCCTGCCGAACGCGGGCAAGTCGACGTTCCTCGCGGCGACGACGTCGGCCAAGCCCAAGATCGCCGACTATCCCTTCACGACGCTGAAGCCGCAGCTGGGCGTCGTGCGCATCGACGATGACGAGCTTGTCGTCGCCGACCTGCCCGGCCTGATCGCCGGCGCCGCGGAAGGCAAGGGGCTCGGCCACCGCTTCCTCGGCCATGTCGAGCGGTGTGGTGCAATCCTGCATCTGATCGACGGCACCGACGAGAAAGTCGTCGCCGCCTATAACCAGATCCGAGACGAGCTCGAGACCTACGGCCATGGCGTTGCCGAAAAGCCCGAGATCGTCGGCCTCAACAAGACCGATGCGCTGGACGCCGACGCGATCAAGAAGAAGCTTGCCGCGCTGAAGCGCGCGGCCAAGAAGCGCTCGCCGCACGCAAGCGTGCTGGCCCTTTCGGGTGCCGCCGGCATCGGCGTGCAGGAAGTGCTGCGTGCGCTTGCCGTGCCCGTGCGCGAACGGCGTGCGATCGACAAGGCCGAGCGCGACGCGATGCGCACCGACGACAACCGATGAACGCGCCGCGCGCTTCCGGCGTCTTCGCGGCCACGAAGCGTCTTGTCGTGAAGACGGGCTCGGCGCTGGTCGTCGACGAGGCGGGCGGCATCCGTTCGGAATGGCTGGGTGGTCTCGTCGAGGACGTCGCGATGCTGAAGGCGCGTGGGCTCGACATGGTCGTCGTCACGTCGGGCGCGGTCGCGGTCGGGCGCTGGAAGCTCGGCTACGGCACGCGCACGCTGAAGATCGAGGAAAAGCAGGCCGCCGCCGCAACCGGGCAGGTCTGGCTTGCACACGCGTGGATCCAGGCGCTCGCCGCACACGGCGTCGTTGGCGCGCAGGTGCTGCTGACGCCCGACGACACCGAAGCGCGCCGCCGCCACCTCAATGCGCGCGCGACCGTCGCCGCCCTGCTCGAGACGGGTGCGGTTCCTGTCATCAACGAGAACGACACAGTCGCGACCGAGGAAATCCGCTTCGGCGACAACGATCGACTTGCGGCGCGGGTGGCGCAGATGGCGTCGGCCGATACGCTGGTCCTCCTCTCCGACATCGACGGCCTCTACACGGCCGATCCGCATAGCGATCCGGCGGCGCGTCACTTGCCGGAAGTGAAGGAACTTAACTCCGAGATCCTCGCGATGGCGGGCGAGGCGAGGCCCGGCTATTCGTCGGGCGGCATGGTGACGAAGCTTGGCGCGGCGCGCATCGCGCTGGGTGCCGGCTGCCGCATGGCGATCGCGTCGGGCAAGGTTGCCCGTCCGCTCAGCGCCATCGAGGCGGGCGCGCGCTGCACGTGGTTCGTGCCGCAGGGCAGCCCCGCCTCGGCGCGCAAGCGCTGGATCGCCGGTACGGTGGCGCCCGCCGGCGCCGTGATCATCGACGACGGGGCGCGGCGTGCGCTCGGCCAGGGCAAGAGCCTGCTGCCCGCCGGCGTGGTCGGCATCGAAGGCAGCTTCGAGCGCGGCGACGCGATCCGCGTGCGCGACAAGGCGGGCAACGAAGTGGCGCGGGGCCTGAGCGCGTACGGCTCTGCCGACATCGCCCGGATCATGGGGCGCCGCTCGTCGGAGATCGAAGAGATCCTCGGCTATCGCGGCCGCGACGAGATCATCCACCGCGACGACCTCGCGATGGGAAGCGTGACGTGAACGCCGGACACGATAGAATGGATCGCCCGCAATGAAAGCTTCCGCCGCCATGACGGACACGTCCGCCGATACCGAGCTGAAGGCCGCGATCGAAGCGATGGGCGTGCGGGCGCGTGCCGCCGCGCGTCTGCTCGCGGTCGCGCCGGCCAAACGCAAGAGTGCGGCCCTGCGGGCAGCCGCGGATCGGCTCCGCGCGGCGACGCAGGATCTTCTCGACGCGAATGCGGCCGACGTCGCCTTCGCGGTCGATGCGGGCAACTCGGCCGCGATGGTCGATCGCACGCGTCTCGATCCCAAGCGCATCGACGCGATCGCGCGCGGTCTCGAGGACGTCGCGGCACTGCCCGATCCGGTTGGCTCGATCCTGCAGGGATGGACGCGGCCCAACGGCCTGCTGATCAGCCGCGTGGCCGTGCCGATCGGCGTGATCGGCATCATCTACGAGGCCCGGCCCAACGTGACGGCGGACGCGGGCGCGCTGTGCCTCAAATCCGGCAATGCCGCGATCCTGCGCGGCGGGCAGGAGAGCTTCCTGTCCTCGCAGGTCATCGTTTCGGCGCTGCGCGGCGCGCTGGCGGCGCACGATCTGCCGGAAGACGCGATCCAGCTGATCCCGACGCGCGAGCGCGCAGCGGTCGGCCATCTCCTGTCGCTGCACCAGCATGTCGACACGATCGTGCCGCGCGGCGGGCGTTCGCTGATCGAGCGCGTGATGAAGGAATCGCGCATTCCGGTGATCGCGCATCTCGAAGGGCTCTGTCACACCTACGTCCACGAATCGGCCGACATCGAGATGGCGCGCAAGGTCACGATGAACGCCAAGATGCGTCGCGTGTCGGTGTGCGGCGCGACCGAGACACTGCTGATCGACCGCGCGGCCGCGCCTACGCACCTGCCCGCGATCCTCGATGACCTGTTCTCGGCCGGCTGCGAGATCCGCGGCGACGGCGACGTGCAGAAACTCGACCGGCGCGTGATCCCGGCCGTCGAGGCCGACTGGACGACCGAATATCTCGACGCGATTCTCGCGGTGAAGATCGTCGACGGCCTCGACGCGGCAATCGCGCACGTCAACACCTACGGCTCGCACCATACCGACGCGATCATCGCGGGCGATGCCGATGCGGCTTCCGCGTTCCTCGCGCGCGTCGATTCCGCGATCGTGCTGCACAACGCGTCGACGCAGTATGCCGACGGGGCCGAATTCGGTTTCGGGGCCGAGATCGGCATCTCGACGGGGCGCCTGCCGCCGCGCGGGCCGGTGGGTGCTGAACAGCTCACGACCTATAAATACGTCGTGCGCGGTTCCGGGCAGGCGCGGCCCTGAGCGTGCGCGTCTTTCCGCCGCCACCACCGTTGGCGCGCCTGGGCGCGGTGCCGAAGCGCCGCATCGGCCTGTTCGGCGGCTCGTTCAATCCCGCGCATGAAGGGCACGCGCATATCGCGCGCGAAGCGCTGAAGCGGCTCGACCTCGACGAAGTCTGGCTGCTGGTCAGCCCCCAGAACCCGCTCAAGGGAATCGACGGCATGGCGCCGTTCGGCGCAAGGCTCGCCAGTGCCGCCGGCGTGTGCGGCGGCGATCCGCGCCTGAAGGCCGTCGCCCTCGAATCGTGGCTGGGCACGCGCTACACGGCCGACACGCTGGGCGCCTGCCGTCGCCGCTTTCCCCGCACGCGCTTCGTGTGGATCATGGGGGCCGACAATCTCGGCCAGATCCATCGATGGGGGCGATGGTCATCGATCTTCCGCACGATGGTCATTGCCGTGTTCGCAAGACCGGCGTACTCTATCAAAGCATTGGCCGGAAAGGCGGCGCGGGCGTTTTCCACAGCCCGGGTCGGATCCCGACGGGTCCGACGCCTGGCAGACCTCGAACCGCCGGCCTGGACGTTCTTTCCCGTCCGGCTGCACCCGGCCTCTGCGACGCGCATCCGCGCCGGCCGCAAGGACTGGCACGGCGGCGCGCCGGGTTCCAGGTCCAGCACCAAGCCAAGCAGCACCAAGTGAGTTCGCTCCGTTTACCGACATATTCCAGCCCCGGGAGACACGCGATCGCCACAGCAAAGCGCAAGACCGTATCCGCGCCGAAAACGGTCCTCAAACTCGTCGAAAAGACTCTCGACGACGACAAGGCGACCGATCCGGTCGTCATCGATCTCGCCGGCAAGAGCTCGATGGCCGACTACATGATCGTCGCCAGCGGCCTCTCCAGCCGCCACATCCAGTCCATGGCCCAGCACGTCGTCGAGAAGCTGGAAGCCAAGGGCCTGAAAAGCATCCGCATCGAGGGTGCCGATCAGGGCGACTGGGTTCTCATCGACGGCGGTGACATCGTCGTCCACCTGTTCCGACCCGAAGTGCGCGCCCTCTACGGCCTCGAGAAGATGTGGGCCGACAGCTGGGACGAGCCGGCGGTCGCGCAGGCCTGAAGAAAGGCGGCATCCGCAAAAAGGCGGGCGCCGGCGAAACGGATGCGGATTTTTGTGGTCGCGGCGGGACGCGCGCGCGGCACGCCGGAAGATGCGCTGTTCGCCGAGTACGCCAAACGGCTGAAAACGTCGCCGGCGGGCATCGGCCCGCTCGAATGCCGCGAGATCGAAACGAAATCGAAAATCGCCGCCGCGCGAAAGGCCGAAGAGGCCGAGAAGCTGCGCGGCCAGATCCCGGAGGGCGCGCTGCTCGTCGTCCTCGACCCGCGCGGCAAGCCGCTGTCGACCGAGGATTTCGCCAGGCAGCTCGCGCGCTGGCGCGACGAATCGACCGGCGCTGTCGCCTTCGCGATCGGCGGCGCGGACGGGCTCGACGAGGCGCTGGTGGCGCAGGCGCGCTTCCGGCTTTCGCTCGGCGCCATGACGTGGCCGCACATGATGGCCCGCGCGATGCTGGCCGAACAGCTCTGGCGAGCCGCCTCGATCCTCGCCGGGCACCCGTACCACCGGGGGTGAGACGGCATTACCCAACTGCACTTGATCTTGGGTCAGTCGTGCCGCCAATATCGGCTTTCGACTCTCGAGTCGGGCCCGAATCTCCGCAGGACAGACCGGATTCCATGGCGGCCAAGAAATCGAACAAACCGCGCGGCGCCGGTATAGACGCCGAAAGGCTCTATGCCGCGCTGCGACGCATCCGGCGCGTCGAGGAAGAGATCGCGCGCATCTATCCGTCCGACAAGATCAAGAGCCCGGTCCATCTCTCCATCGGCCAGGAAGGCGTTGCCGTCGGCGTGTGCGATCCGCTCGAGCCGCGCGACGCCGTGTCGGGCACCTATCGCGGCCACGCGACATATCTCGCCAAGGGCGGTTCGCTGCCCGGCATGATGGCCGAGCTCTATGGCAAGGACACGGGCTGCGCGCGCGGCAAGGGCGGCTCGATGCATCTTGTCGACATGAAGGTCAACGTCCTCGGCACGTCGGCCGTCGTCGGCACGACGGTGCCGGTCGCCGTGGGTTATGCGCTGGCGCAGAAGCAGCTCGGGACCGGCGCGGTCGTGGCCTGTTTCCTCGGCGATGGCGCGACCGAGGAAGGCTGCTTCCCGGAGAGCCTGAATTTCGCGGCGCTCCACAAGCTGCCGGTGATCTTCGTTTGCGAGAACAACGGATTCGCGATCCACGAACCCATCGCCAAGCGCCAGGCGACCGACAGGATCTGTGCGCGCGTGGCGACCTACGGGATTCCGGCGAAGCGCTTCGCCGACTCCGACACCAAGGCGATCCGCGCACATGTCGCCAAGGCCCTGCCGAAGATGCGCAAGGGCGGCGGCCCGATCTTCCTCGAATGCATGACCTGGCGATGGCGCGAACATGTCGGGCCGGGCGAGGACTACGATGCCGGCTTCCGCAGCCGTTCCACGCTACTCAAGTGGCAGAAGAAGGATCCGGTCGCCGTGGCCGGGCGCGCGCTTCCCGCGGCCGCGCGCGCGAAGATCGATGCCGCGATCGAGGCGGAGATCGCCGCCGCGGTGCGCTTCGCCGAGGAATCGCCGTTCCCGGCGGTCGAGGAGCTGGTGACCGATGTCTTCGCCTAAGCTTTCCTGGCCGGGACGGATGGAAGACGGGCGGCGCGTGCTGCGCTATGTCGACGCGCTGTCGGAGGCCGTGGCGCTCGAGATGGCGCGTGACCCCAAGGTGTTCGTGTTCGGTCTCGACGTCGACGACCACAAGGCGATCCAGGGGTCGACCCGCGGCCTGCTCGAGAAGTTCGGCCCCAAGCGCGTCTTCACCACGCCGCTGTCAGAAGACGCGATGACGGGCGTGGCGATCGGCGCGGCGATGGCGGGCATGCGGCCCATCCATGTGCATATCCGCATGGACTTTCTGATGCTGTGCATGAACCAGCTCGTGAACATCGCCGCCAAGGCCCGCTACATGTACGGCGGGCAGGTGAAGGTTCCGCTGGTCGTGCGTTCGATCATCGGGAAGTCGTGGGGGCAGGGCGCCCAGCACAGCCAGGGCCTGCACTCGATGTTCATGCACGTGCCGGGCCTCAAGGTCTGCGCGCCGTCCAACGCGCACGACGCCAAGGGCGCCATGATCGCCGCGATCCGCGACGACAACCCGGTGATGTTCGTCGAGCACCGGCTGCTCTACGGCACCGAGGCCGTCGTCGCCGAGGCGGCCTATGTCGTCCCGCCGGGCCGGGCGCGCGTGTGCCGGCTGGGCCGCGACGTGACGGTCGTGGGCATTTCCAACATGGTCGTCGAGGCACTGCGCGCCGCCGAACTCGTCAAGGAAGCCGGCGTGTCGGCCGAGGTGATCGATCCGATCTGGCTCTCACCGCTCGACAGCGACACGATCGTCGACAGCGTGAAGCGCACGCGCAAACTGCTGATCGTCGACAACGGCTGGAACATGTGCGGTGCGGGCGCCGAGATCGCCGCGCGCGTCGCGGAAGCGTGCGGTGCCGACGGGCCCGTCGCGATCCGGCGGATGGGCTTCTCGCCCACGCCGTGCCCGCCTTCGCCGCTTCTCGAAGCCGCGTTCTATCCCAATCCCGCGACCATCGCCGCCGAGATCTATTCGCTCGCGCGACCGGATGCGGCCGCCTGGGCGCCAGATCCGTCGAGCGCGCAACTCGCCTACCAGCTCCAGTTCAAGGGCCCCTTCTGATGTTCTACGAACTCGCGGCCCCGTCCTGGGGCCAGGAAGAACTCGACGCCCTGCAGTCCGTCATCGCGTCGGGCCAGTTCACGATGGGCAAGCGCGTCGCGGCGATGGAAGCCGCGTTCGCCGCCTATCACGGCAAGAAGCACGGCGTGATGGTCAATTCGGGTTCGTCGGCGAATCTGATCGCGGTCGCGGCCCTCGCCTATCATTCCTCGCGCCCGCTCGCGCGCGGCGACGAGGTCATCGTGCCCGCGATCTCGTGGAGCACCACCTACCATCCGCTGCAGCAGTACGGGCTAAAGTGCCGGTTCGTGGACGTCGAGCTCGAAACGCTCAACATGGATGTCGCGAAGCTCGAGCAGGCGCTGACGCCGAAGACGAAGGCGCTGCTCGCGGTCTCGATCCTCGGCAATCCCGCGCGCCTCGACGAGATGCGCGCCTTCTGCGACAGGCACGGCCTCTGGTTCATCGAGGACAACTGCGAATCGATGGATGCGGTGCTGCCCTCGGGCCGTATGGCCGGCACGCTCGGCGATCTCAACACGTTCAGCTTCTTCTTCTCGCACCACATCTCTACGATGGAAGGCGGGATGGTGCTGACGGACGATCTCGAGCTCTACCATCTGCTGAAATGCATGCGCGCGCACGGCTGGACGCGCGACATTCCGCCCGATTCGCCGCTGTTCAAGCGCACGGCGAGCGACCATTTCGAGGCGTACCGCTTCCTCTTCCCGGGCTACAACGTCCGCCCGCTGGAGATGGAGGCCGCCGTCGGCATCGAGCAGCTCAAGAAGCTGCCGGCGATGACGGTCGCGCGCCGCAAGAACCTCGCGACCTTCCAGAAGCATTTCGACGGCGATCCGAACTTCATCATCCAGAAGGAGCACGGCAAGAGCTCGTCCTTCTGCTTCACGCTGATCCTCAATCCCAAGAAGGATCTGGATCGCGAGAAGATCTTCACGGCGCTCAAGCAGGCCGATATCGGTTTCCGGATCATCACCGGTGGCTGCTTCCTGCGTCACGACACGATCAAGTATTACGACTACGACATCGTCGGCAACGGCGTGCCGAATGCCGAGCTCGCGCACGACCGCGGCTTCTTCGTCGGCAACCATCCGCACGACCTGACCGCTCAGATCGAAACGCTGCGCCGGGTCCTCGACAAAGCGGTCAAGTGAGCGAACAGGCCCAGCTGTTCGCCGAACTGCCTGGCGACGGGCCCGCCGACATCGCGGTCGTCATGGTGAGCTACCGGACGGGCGACGTCCTCCAGGAGTCGCTCGCGGCCGCGCTCGCCGAGCCCTCGCTGTGCCGGCTGGTTCTCGTCGACAACGGCAACGATCCAACCACGCGCCGGCGTCTCGCATCTATGGCCGCCGCCGAGCCCCGCCTGAAGATCGTCGAAGGGCAGGGCAATATCGGTTTCGCCGCCGGCTGCAATCTCGGGGCGGCGCAGGCCGATGCGCCCTATCTGGCGTTCGTCAATCCCGACTGCATCGTTTCGCGCGGCAGCCTTGCGCGCCTTCGCGACGTGCTCAGGGCGACGCCGGACATCTGGATGGTGACACCCCGCCTCGTCGGGCCCGACGGTTCGCCGGAGCGCGGCACGCCGCGCGCGATCCTGACGCCCTGGGTTGCGCTGGTCGAGCTTCTACAGCTTTGGCGGCTTGCGCCGCGCCATCCGACATTCCAGCGTCTCAATCTCTATTCGACCGACGCATACTGGAGGGGCGGCCCCGTTCCGGCGATTTCGGGTGCCTTCATGATGCTGCCGGCCGGACGGTTCGCCGATGTCGGCGGGTTCGACGAACGGTATTTCCTCCATGTCGAGGATCTCGATTTCTGCCTCGCACTCGCGCGGCGCGGCGGCACGATCGCCTACATGCCCGAAATCGTCGCCACGCATCATCGCAGCAGCAGCCGGGTCAGTCCCCTGCGCCTCGCATGGCACAAGGCGCGCGGTGCCCGGTACTATATGCGGAAGAACTTCTCGGGCATCTATCCCGGGTGGGCACTGCGCCTGATCAATCTTGCCATCAACCTGCATCTTGCCGGCTCGATGCTGCTGATCCTGTTCCGGCGCGGATAGGGCGACGTCTCAGTCGCTGGCGTAGCGGTCCGGTTCGTAGACGACGATCCGGCTTCCGGGCGCATTGATCTTCACATCGACCTCGGTCAGGTCGTGAAGACGCTCGCGGACGGCCTGGCGCCGTTCGGGCGGCACGACGAAGGCGATGAAGCCGCCGCCGCCCGCGCCCAGCAGCTTGCCGCCGACCGCACCGGCGGCGAGGCCGGCCTCGAAGATCGTATCGATCTCGGACGTCGATACGCCGTCGGCCAGATCGCGCTTGAGCTGCCACGCGTCCCGCATCAGCGTGCCGATCTCGAGCATGGGGCGCGCCGGACTCGTGATGATCGCCTGCGCTTCATCGACCATCTCGCGCATGCGCCGCAGATTGCGCTCCTTGGCATCCATGTTGGCGATCTGCCGGCTCGCCATGGAACTCGAAAAGCGCGAAAGGCCGGTGAAGAACAACATCAGCGAGCCTTCGAGCTCCTCGCGGCGCGCGCGCGAAAGGATCAGGGGCGTGACCTCGAAGGTGCCGTCGGTCCTGAAATCCATGCGGTTGAGGCCGCCATAGGCGGCCCAGATCTGGTCCTGGCTGCCGACCGGCTCGCGGATCACTTCCTGTTCGATGCGGATGGCTTCACGCGCCAGTTCGTCTTTCGACGTCATCTTGCCGTGCAGCGCCTTGAGGGCATTGAGCAGGCCGACGGTGAATGCGGAGGACGAGCCGAGCCCCGAGCGGGCTGGGAGGTCGCCGTCGTGATGGATTTCGAGGCCGCCGCGCTCCTTCTGGTCGAGCAGCACGGCCCGGACGGCCGGGTGATCGATCTCGAGTACATCCTTCACCAGCTCGATCCGCGACCAGACGATGCGGTAACGGTGCTCGAAGAACGGCGGCAGATGCCGGATCGAAATGTAGCAGTACTTGTCGATGGCGGTGCCGATCACCGCACCGCCGTTCTTGAGGTACCATTTCGGATAGTCCGTGCCTCCGCCGAAAAGGGAAAGGCGATAGGGCGTTCGCGAAACGATCAAGGGGACTTGACTCCTCGAGAGCAGCTTGGGGACAATCAGGCGAATCGAAAATATCACCTGAATCAGGGCGTTGCCAGTCTTGGTACGCGCCGCGACAAGGATCGGAAAGAATATGGCGGCGAAGACAAGAATTCTGGTTACCGGCGGCGCCGGCTATCTCGGCTCGACGATGATTCCCGCATTGCTCGACGCTGGATATGCCGTGACCGCGCTCGACAATCTGATGTTCCGCCAGGTTCCCCTAGCGCATGTCTGCAGCAACCCCGATTTCGACGTCGTACGCGGCGATGCCCGCGACGAGGCGACGCTGAAGCCGTTGCTGGCGAAGGCCGACGTTGCGATACCGCTGGCCGCGCTGGTCGGCGCGCCGCTCTGCAATGCCGACCAGATCGGCGCCACGTCGATCAATCGCGACGCGGTCGCCACGCTGCTGCGCCTGGCATCGAAGGACCAGCGCGTCCTGATGCCGGTCACGAATTCCGGCTACGGCGTCGGCGAGAAGGGCAAGGAGTGCACCGAGGACAGTCCGCTGAGGCCGTTATCACTCTACGGGCGGACGAAGGTCGAGGCGGAGGAAGCCGTTCTTGGGCGCGGCAACGCGATTTCGTTCCGTCTCGCGACGGTTTTCGGGATGAGTCCGCGCATGCGGATCGATCTTCTGGTCAATGACTTCGTGCATCGGGCTGTGACGGACCGGGCGGTCGTCCTGTTTGAGCCGCATTTCAAGCGCAACTACATCCATGTGCGCGACGTCGCGAACGCCTTCCTGCACGGTCTGTCGAAATTCGATTCGATGAAGAATCGGCCGTACAATGTCGGTTTGTCGGATGCCAATCTTTCCAAATGGGAACTGTGCGAGAGGATCCGCAAGCACGTGCCGGGATTCGTTTTCATGGAAGCGCCGATCGGCGAGGACCCGGACAAGCGCGACTACATCGTGTCGAACGCGCGCATCGAGGCGACCGGCTTCATGCCGAAACATTCGCTCGACGACGGCATCGTCGAACTGATCAAGGGCTTCCGCATGATCCGAAACTCGGTCTACGGGAACGTATGAACGTCGTCGAACTCGATCTGCCGGGCATCAAGCTGATCGAGCCCAAGGTTTTCGGCGACCTGCGTGGCCATTTCCTGGAATCCTGGAATGCGCGGCGCTACGCCGCCGCAGGGATTCCGGGGCCGTTCATCCAAGACAATCTGTCGCGCTCTGTCCGCAATGTGGTCCGCGGGCTGCACTATCAGGAGCCGAATCCGCAGGGAAAGCTTGTGTCGGTCGTGGCCGGCGCGGTCTGGGACATCGTCCTCGACATCCGTCGCGACAGTCCGGCGTTCGGGCGGTGGATCGGGGTCGAACTGAGCGCCGACAACCGCCGCCAGCTCTGGGTTCCGCCGGGTTTCGCGCACGGCTTTGCCGTGCTCAGCGAATATGCGGATTTCGCCTACAAGGTGACGGCCGACTACAGCCCCGCCGACGAGAAGACGATCCGCTGGAACGATCCCGCGCTCGCGATCGACTGGCGCGTGGCGCCGTCTGCGGCGATCGTCTCGGAAAAGGACCGTTCGGCGGCCGGATTCGACGCTCGATAGGGGCCACCTTCAGCGTTCGTTCCGGCACTCGCCGTCAATCGTCCAGCCCCAGCCGGCTGCGCAGCCAGCGGCCGCCGAAGCGGCGCACGAGGCGCCCGGCGAATCTGAGCTCCGGCCGCGGATTCGGCGCCTTGCGCATCGCGGCGATCAGGCGATCGAGGCGTCGCTCCTGCAAGAAATAGCGGCTCTGGTCCGGCCTCGCCCGATCGAGATCGACCTTGCCGAGGAACTGCGGAAGCCCGAAATACGTCTGCCGGAACCGGACGACATTGTATTGGCCGAAAGTCAGGACATGGACTGGGAGTCCGTCTGAAGGATCGATCGAACGGTCGTCCGCAAGCTGCCGGCGCAATGCGGATTCGGAATCGGCATGCCGGATCCGGAGCGCACGTTCGAGTAAACGTTGGCCCGCGACAAACGCCACCCCGAACCATCGCCGGTCGTGCATCCACAGGGCGATATCGTCGCCCTCGCGCACCTGCGGCGATCCCGCATGGGTGCCGATCCAGTCGCACAGACGCCGGAACGCCGAAGCCGGGTCGGCCTCGTCGAGGACGAGGCGTGTCGGGTCCGGATCCTGGAGGGCGATGGCGATCATCTCGTCGTCCTTCGGAAACGCATATATCCGGGTGCCGTGAACGACGAGCGACATGCCGCAGAGCGTTCCGAGCGGTCGCGTATAGGGCATCGGATCGAGCACGAAGCTGCTTTCGTCCGCAGGATCGATGTTTCCGGCGTTCACACAGAGCCTGAAATAGTCGCATGCTCGGCACACTGCCGGACGCTGCGGCAATGCCTCCCGGACCCGTTTCGCTTTCGCGCCATACCAGAGGTCGAGAAGGCTGTCCGCCTCGTAGATGTTCCCGATCCGGAACTGCGTGCAGAGCGTCAACGATCCGTCGTAGGAAAGCCGCAGCGCCTTGAAGGGAGAACTGCACGGCACGGGCATGCCCGGGAATCGCCGCGCCTGGAACAGGGGCCGGGGATTCTCGGGCCACCAGGCGTCGCCCCGCTCTGCGAGAAGCACGCCGCCGAGAACGCGCAGACCCGCGGCCGTTTCCCGCGGCCCGATGCCGAACGAGTTGCTGGTGCTGATGCGCATCTGCGTGCGGGCCATGTTCGCGGCGATCCGGTCGATCTGGTCGCGGAAGGCTTCCATTTCGCCCTGGATCGATTCCGCCGCAAGCAGCGCATTCTCGTCGCGCTGCACCATTCCGATGAAGCCGATATGATCGAAGCCCTGCGATTCCCAGAAATCGACGGCCTCTGCCATTTCGGCGATGTTCGCCCGCAGGACCGTATAATTGACGATGAACCGGCACGACGGATTGTGCGCCTGCACCGCCTTCTTGAAGCGCAGGATTCCGTCGAGCGCCGCCTTGTGATCGGCGCGTCGCCGGACGCCTTCGTAGGCGGCCTTCGATATGCCGTCGAAAGAAATCGTCACGCGCCGGAAATCGGCATCGGCTAGCGCTGCAACGATCTCGGGGCTGAACATGGTGCCATTTGTCGTCAGGTCGATTTTCAGGCCGCGATCCGAAAGACCACGCAGGATCGGCACGATGTCGGGATGGACCATCGGCTCGTACTCGCCGCCGACGACGGCCCATTTTCCGGCGAGACCGTCGAGGCGTTCGACGAACGACGGATCGAGCCGGGTTTTCGACAGCACTTCATAGCTGACGTGGCACATCACGCAACGCAGGTTGCAGGAATGGATCGGCTCGATCTCGATGAACTCGGGCGGCCCCAGCTGGTCGAGCGGAGTGGTCGTCCGGTAATCCGCCGACACGTCGATTGTTGCGGAGTGCTCCATGTCGGAAAGCTATACCGCCGTGCGTGCGGCCTGCGCGAGGCTTTTTGGCCAGGCGCGCGCATACGCAAAATCGAAGTGTCGACCGTCCCGATGGAAGAAGCGCCCGTTCGGGCCGCCTTCCGGGTGGGAAAGCAGATGGAGGAGCATGGGGACGGCACTCCAGGGGCTTTCCGTCGAGCCGCGGTTCATCTCGGTTCGCGCCTCGCCCGGAATCAGCCCGTTGATCTGCACGTCCGCGTCCGGAAAGGCGTGGCCGGCTTCGGCGGCCAGCGACATCGTCAGCCCGTTCAGCGCGGCCTTGCTCACATTGTATAGTCCGACGCCGGGTGTATCGGCCCAGCCCGCCTCCGAAGTCACGAAAATCGCGCGAACGTGACCGTCCGGTGCCGCGAGATTGATCGCCGACCGAGCGACCCGCCACTGTGCGGTCAGGTTTGTTCCCACGATGCGCTGCCATTCGCTCTCGTCGGAAGAAAGAAGCGGCGTCGGTCCGCCATTGCCCTGGGGAACGGCGGCGTTGGCGACGATACCGTGAAGGGGGCCTGCGGCCGCGATCCGGCCCATCACTTCGACGACATCGGCCGGATCGTTGATGTCCATCGGTTCGCATTCGAACCGGCCGGGCTTCGCCCCGAGCGCCTGGCCGGCCTCGCGCGATTCCCGGAGCGGTTCGAGCCGACGGCCGGCCAGAACGACCTTGGCATCCGCAAGGCCGATCGCCGTAGCGAACGCCCGGCCGAAGCCTGTCCCCGCACCGGTGACGACGAACCGCCTGCCGGACAGGCGCCGCCAGCCGGCTTCGGAAAGGCCGAAGCGATGGTGCGACCAGTCGGAGGGATCGAGATCCTGCCGGATTCCGGGTGTCGAGACGGTCATGGTTCGTCAGCGGGTCGGGGTGGAGCGGCAACGTGGCCCGGAGATGCGACGTACCCGATTTCGCGATTGCGCCGCGTAGCTTCTGCTATGCACCAGTGTGGCTCTCCGTGCGCGATTTGGCGCTCGCTGCCATTCTCGCCGATCTCCCACAACGTATAGGCACCGAACATCCGCGTCGGCCGCGCTTCGAAACGCAGGACCCGCACTGCCATCGTCAGGCTGCCCCGGAATTCCGGACCCGGTCGGCGATTTCGCCCTCCACGACATCCCGCGACACGTCGCGCACGATGCCGGGGTAGCTGATGATGTCGACTTCCGTCAGGTCGAGCGGACCGAGCGCCTGCGGAATTCCGTAGAACCAGCCTTCATAACTGACGATGTTGTAGCCATTCAGCGCACCGACGAGGGTAGGGGTCAGGTTGGTCACTTCCGCCGCACCCAGGCCGCGCCTGACCTCTGTCGTGTCCGCCTTGCGGGTCTCGTAGCCGGTGATGGCGTAGATCCGCTTGGTAATTTCGGTGAGGCTGTGGCTCGTCAGCACGCCGGGCAGCGACGCCCGTTCGGGATCGCGCCAATCGATCGGAAGGCCGTGCGGCACGCCGTAGTAGATCCAGTCGTAACGCACGATGTTGTAATTCTTGATCGTGCGGACGAGTTCGGCGACCGAACCTTCTGATACGACATCGAGGATCGTCAGTCCGGGCACGCGGCCGGAGGCGGAAACGACCCGATAGTCGAGGCCCTGCCGCGGGCCGATTTTCCCGCGTAGCGCCCGCTTCACGATTCGCTTCGCGCCGCGCTTGACCTCTGCCCACGAGACGCCGACCCCGAGCGAGCTTTCAATCTTCTGGCGCTCGATCGCGAAATGCTCGTTGCCGATCCGGATGATGACCGAGTCGTTCGACGTGTCCTCCTGCTCATTCTCGCCCAAGGCGCTGTTCGCGCGCAGGTAGGAACCGGAGGCCCGCTGGTGCTCGCGCTCGTCGAAATGTCCGCGCGAATTGGCCCAGGCGCTTGCGCTATCGAGCCGCTGGCGAAGTTCGACCTCGCTTCTGGCGACGAGAACACCCTCGGGCGGCGCGTCCAGATCGATATCGTCCGGCGACGCCATTTCCGCGGCCTTGTCGATCGCGAAGTGGCGGCCGTCCCGTGCCCAGAGCCTGTGCGTCGCAGTTTCGCCGGCGTCGGCCGATTTTCCGCGCGTTCCGGAAGTTGTGGTCGGTTCAGTCATTTCGATTCTTGTGTCCGCGACGTTCGGGCATCACTCGGCGGCATCGGCGTTGACACGCGTCCCGCCCGCCCGATTGCGGTCGCGCGACGTCTTGACGTCGTCGATCACGCGCGAAGCCCACGCCCCGACCGGGAAGCCGCGCTCGTAAAGCGTCCGCACGATCCTCTCGAACCTGTCCTTGCGGACCTGCGCGTCGATGAACGGTTCGACGCTGTACCAGAGATCCGCGGGAATGACGCGCGGATGATTGGCGTAGAGTTCTTCCTTCGGAACCCGGAACCGGATCCCGTGCGATTCCGGATCGATCCAGTAGACCGAGCCGTTCACGAGAATGAGCGGATTTATGTTCGCCAGGCGGCCGATATAGGGCTGGTTGCGCAGGATGAGCTCGATGCCCTCGTCGACATCCTGCTCGGTCTCTCCGGGAACGCCGATCACCCAGTTGACTTCCGTGTAGATGCCCGATTCCCAGCAATCCTTGAGATTCTGGGTCACCATCTCGGAGGTATAGCCCTTCTTCTGCAGGCGCATCGTGCTGTCCGAGAAGGCGTCGACACCGAAGCGCAATGCCACGAAGCCGGCTTTCGCGAGGGCCTGGAAGAACGCCTTGTCGCTCTTCTTGTGAATGCGCAGCTGCCCGGTCAGCTTGACCTTGATTTCCCGGCGGACGATTTCGGCGCAGATGTCGAGAAGCTTTTCCGGCATCCCGTTGAGGTCGCTCTCGTTGAACATGTAGAGATTGCAGCCGCGCTCCACGAGATATTCGAGCTCGTCGACAAATTCCTTGGCCTCGCGGATGCGCCAGTAGAAGCGCTCGGCACAGAACGTGCAGCGCGACCAGCGACAGCCCCGGCTAGCGATGATCGGGACCAGCTGATAGTCGTTGTAGTTCTTGTAGAGATCGAGCGAGAACCAGTCGTAGCGCGGCGGCTCGAGTTGGCTGAGGTTGTGCGGCATCGGCGCCGGCAGGTATCGGTAGTCCGGCGTGTCGTAGCGGGAGAGGATGCCGGCCATGTTGCGCGGCCGTTCGCCCCGCGCAAGCGCTTCGGCAAGCGGGCCGACCGTAAGATCGGACTCGCCGATGCACATATAGTCGGCTTCGGGAAATCCGCGCAGTCCGATTTCCGGGTTGTAGCAGCTGAATCCGCCCACGACGACGACGACGTCCGGATGCCCCCTGCGGACCCGTTCGATCAGCGCGCGGCTGAAAGCCTCGCTGCATTGCTGCACCGACAGGCCGAGCACCTTGGGCTTCGCGGCGACGATCCGCGCGGCCGCCTCGTCGATGATCGGCATGAAATGCTCGATCACTTCGGGCATTGCCCATAGATCGTAGTGTTCCGCCTGCCAAGGATCGGTCGGCATTTCCCGCCCGCTCGGCAGGATCACGCGGCCGCCGAGATCGTAAAGGCGATGCACGTGATAGCGGTGGTAGCTGACGATATCGAGATCGAAGGTCTGGAAATCGAGCTTGGTCCGCCGGAGCGCGTTGTGGACGTAGGCGAGTCCGTTCGGCATCAGCGCCAGATTGCGCGCCGGGCAATCCATCAGCAGCATGTCGAGGCCGGAGCGGATCTCGATCTCTGGGATGTCGATGGGATAGATGTTCTTGGCGATCGGCACCCACGCATGAGCCGGGATCGAGCCCGGCGCGATGTCGACGAGCATTCCGGGGCCGAGGATTTCGACTTCGTCCGGCAGCGCACGTTCGCAGCGTTGGCGGGCGAGTTCCTCGCGATGCGCGACAAACACGCATTGGACGCCTTCGAGAGGTCCGTCGAGCGAAAGCTGGCGCATTCCCGCCGGGGTCGCCGCCGGCCCGATGCCGGTATCGATCCAGCCGACGACGGATTGCCGAAGGGAGGCATCCGCATCGAATAGCGCCTGCGCGAACTCGGGTTCGCCGCACATCGCAAGGCCGGGGATGCTCGACAATGTTCGCGCGAGTTGTGCCAGGGCCGCGCGCGATCGCGCGCGGCCGAAATCGGCGAACAGGCGATAGGGGCTGAAAACCACGCGCAGTCCGGGGACGCTGCGCGTCGTCGCACCGCTCGCCACTGCAATTTCGACACGCTCGGTCATCACGGGTCCTTAATGCGCAACGCGAAACACGGACAGCAGATCGGCGGCGACTAAGCCGATGAAAGTCCACACGTTATCTGGCCCCGAATATAGCATCCTATGGCCCGCAGACAACCCGGCGACTCGCCGCACGCACGCCGCCATCCGCGGCCAATGCTACATGCAAATTCGGGCATACGCGAGGCAACCCGCCAGCCATCTATGCGCCGGCGGCCCGGCGCAGGGCGGCATCGATCTGGCCGATGATTGAATGCGCATCCCAGGCAACGGTTTCATCGACAAGGCCGGCAAGTTCGGTCGAGATTTCCGTATGCCCATGGGCAGGCAGCGCGAAAACCGGTTTGGCGTGGCGCCGGGCAAACTCGATCTCCAGTTCGATCCATCGCCTTGCGCTGCGGACGGCAAAGACGCTGTCGAGCGCGAGTACCGCATGGACCGGAATGATCTGTGATTCGAGCCAGTTCGACACAAATTTTCCGCCGATCTCGGTATTCGGATCCATTGCCGGATCGTGCCAGGGAACGCTGAAATTCCGCCACGAAAGCTCGCGCCAGGAATCGAGCAATTCGCCCGCCTTCGTCCAATCGTCGTGATAGCGCCAGGCGTGGGTGATAAAAATGTCGTAGGTGCGCGGTGTCATTTTCCGGAAGTCCATGGCTTTTGATAGGGTCGTCTGCGCCGCGTCGCTTTCTGCCGGCGGCAAGGTATCCTTAGCATGCCGACGTCCGGAAGTTGGAAAGCGCGACCCGACTTCCCGGAATACAATTCTGGGGCATTCGCCCGATGCCCCCTCGATCCGTGCGGCGCGACAGGCGGCAAGTGCCCGGCGTGTATGGGAAATGCGGACTGCATGCACGCACATCGACGCTAGACTTCATCGCGATATCTGTGTACTCAAGAATTTAATCAGTCCTCCCGACGATTCGACAATAAAGCTCAGGCCTGTCACGAAAAGACGGCACCCGGTCCGCCACTCCACGTAGAGGGTACTCGTCGATGCGCAAAGTCTGCCTTGTGACCGTCAACGCGAAGAAGGCGAATTACGGCCCGACATCGGACGTGTTCTCCGCGATCGCGCCGAACGTTCCGCTCGGCATGATGGACGCATACCTGACGGCTTTCGACATCCCGGTCGTGATGATCGATTCCGATGCCGAACGCCTGACGATCCCCGAACTGATCGCTCGCATCGAAGCCGAAGATCCGATCATGGTCGGCGTGCTGGCCTGCGGCGCCAATCCGTCGGCATCGACGATGAGCATGGTCGGCGTCCTGCAGTTCTTCGAATCGCTCGGCAAGATGAGGGGCCGCTCGTTTTCCACCTTCGTCTGGGGCGGGCACCCCACGGTCCTGCCGGAGCGCACGCTGCGCGAGACCGGCGCAGATTTCGTCGTCATGGGCGAAGGCTACGAATCGGTCCACGGCCTCTACGGCCATTTTTCCAAGGGCGATAGCGTCACGTCGATCGCGGGGCTCGCCTACAACGACGACGGCCGGTTCGTGTCGCAGGCGGCGCCGGCCCTCATCGCGCTCGATACGTTTCCGGCGCTGAACTGGTCGAAGATCGATCCGCGCAAATACCGCGCGCACAACTGGCACAGCTTCGGCGACATCGAGAACCGCTCGCCCTACGCGATCATCTGGACGAACCAGGGCTGCCCCTATCCCTGCGAGTTCTGCTGCATCAACAACGTGTTCGGCGCACGCCGATACCGGTTCCGTCCGATGAAGGATGTCGTCGACGAGATCGGCGTCCTGGTCGAGCGCCACGGCGTGAAGAACCTGAAGATCCTCGACGAGCTCTTCATCATCAAGCATCCCCGGATCGAGGAATTCTGCGATCTGCTGGGCGAGCGCAACTACGACCTGAACATGTGGTGCTTCGCGCGGACCGATTCGGTTTCGCCGAAACTTCTTGAACGCCTGAAAAAGGTCGGCGTGAACTGGGTGGCGTACGGCATCGAAACTTTCGACGAGGCAACGCTCAAGACGCTGAACAAGCGGGTCAAGAGTAACGTCCACGACACGATCAAGATGACCCGCGATGCCGGCATGTATATCTGCGCCGACGTGATCGCGGGTCTCTGGGAAGACGACCGCGACGCGATCCTGAAGACGCGCGATTTCCTACTGAAATACGAGTTCGAGTGGCTGAACATCTACCCGACCTTCGCCTATCCGGGCACGCCGCTCTACGACAAGGCCGTGGCGGGCGGCATCATCGAGCCGCCGACGAACTGGGACATCTACGGTCTCTACAGCGCCAACTGCGTGCCGATGCCGACCAAGCACATGAGTTCGGCCGACGTGCTGCGCACGCGCGACACGATCTTCTCGGACTATTACAAGGACCCAGGCATCCTGAACATGCTCGAGCGGAAGTTCGGCACCCCGACGCGCCGGCACGTCGAGGACATGGTGCGTATTCCGCTGCAGCGGCGGATCCTCGAGGCCGATGCCGATCCGAACAGCTACTATCCGGCCGGCGGCCTGATCGGCGGCGGCCGCGCGCCGAAGACCGCGCCTGGTGCGCTGCATGCTTCGCTCATCCCGTCGGTGGTCTGAGTCGCGCGTGGGCCCGCTGCCGTGAGCGGGCCGCGGCACATTCTCGTCACCGGTGCCAGTTCCGGCCTCGGGCGCCATCTGTGCGAGAAGCTCGGGGGGATGCCGTTTCTCCGCTCGTCGGTGCCGGAATCCGCGCCTGGTGGCATCTACGACGCGATCGTCCATTGCGCGTTCAACATGCGGCGCGACATCGCGGGGCATGCCGCGATCGCCGGCTATCTGGACGACGGCATCCTGCTGACGCAGCGCCTTCTTGATCTGCCGCACAGACGCTTCGTCTACCTGTCGTCGATCGACGTCTATCCCGAAGGCGATGCATCGTGTACCGAAGACCGTGCGCTTTCGCCTTTCGACCTCGCGAATTTCTACGGGCAGACGAAGCTCGCCGCGGAGTCGCTCGTCGCGCGGTCGGCGCGCGCGCCACTGATCCTGCGGCCGGGCCTGCTTCTCGGACCTTACATGCGCCCGAACAATCTGACGCGCGCCGTCGGCCTCTCGCCGGGTGCGCTGACCCTGACGGCGGACTCCGAGTTCTGGTGCGCGCACTACGACGATATCCTTGCAGTCGTCGAACGGGCGCTCGCGTCGGGTGTTTCCGGGATCTTCAACTGCGTGCGCAGCGCACCTGCGGCGATGGCGGATCTTGCGCGGTTGTCCGGCGCGGTGCCAGCTTTCGGGAAATTCAGATACGGTGGACGGACCGTGCCGAACGCCAAGGTTGCGGCGATCTGCCCCGCGTTCTCGGGCACGTCGCTGGATGCGGTGCGCAAGCTGCTCGATTCAGCTCCCACCCCGGCCGGCCGGTGACTGATGGCTAAGACGAAAATTCTCGTGTGCGGTTCCACCGGTTTCATCGGCCGGAATGTCGCCGAGCGCCTGGCGGGCCGCGACGACGTGACGGTCTACGCGCATCATCACCGGCGTCCGCCGCTTGCCGATCCGCGGGTCGTTCCCGTGTCGGCGGATCTGACCGATCCCGGGCAGGTCCGCCGCGTCGTCGCCGGAATGGATGTCGTGATCCAGGCGGCCGCGACGACTTCGGGCGCCAAGGACATCGTCGAGCGCCCTTACATCCACGTCACCGACAATGCCGTGATGAACTCGCATCTGCTGCAGGCCGCCTTCGACCACAATGTCGGGCATTTCATCTTCTTCAGCTGCAGCGTGATGTACCCGTCCTCGGACCTGCCGCTCGAGGAATCGCAGTTCACGGGCGATTCGGGCATCCACCCGCGCTATTTCGGAATCGGGTGGACGAAGGTCTATGTCGAGAAGATGTGCGAGTTCTACAGCCGGCTCGGCCGGACCCGGCATACCGCGATCCGCCATTCCAACATCTACGGGCCGCACGACAAGTTCGATCTCGAGCGTTCGCACGTCTTTGGCGCGACGATGACCAAGGTGATGACGACGGATACGGGCAGGATCACTGTCTGGGGCGAGGGAAGGGAAGCGCGCGATCTCCTGCATGTCGACGATCTCGTCCGGTTCGTCGAGGCGGCCCTGGCGCGGCAGACCGCGCCGTTCGAGCTGGTCAATGTCGGGTGCGGGCACGCGATCGAAATCCGCAAGCTCGTCGAGACGATCATCCGGCTTTCCGGCCGCGCGGTGGAGGTCGAGCACGATCTCAGCAAGCCGACAATCCCGACGCGCCTCAGCCTGGATTGCGCGCGCGCGCGCGAGATATTCGGCTGGACGCCGTCCGTCTCTCTCGAAGAGGGCGTGCGGCGGACCATCGAATGGTACCGTGCCGAGATTCTCGGCGCGAAGTGAAGAACAGTCCGCAAGCCTGATGGAGCGAGCCCTGCCGTGAAGACGACCCTGCTGATGCTGACCTTCAACGAGATCGAAGGGATGAAGGCCGTCATGCCGCAGATCGATCCGCGCTGGTACGACGAGCTCATCATCGTCGATGGCGGATCAACCGACGGCACGATCGAGTACGCGAGGTCGATGGGGTACAAGGTCATCGTCCAGTCCGCGCGCGGACTGGGTGTCGCCTACATCGAGGGCCTCGCGCAGGCGACCGGCGACATCGTGGTGACGTTCAGCCCGGACGGAAATTCGGATGCGGCCCGCCTTCCGGCTCTCGTCGACAAGATGCGGGAGGGTTACGATGTCGTTACAGTGTCGCGCTATCTCGACTGGGCGCGCAGCGACGACGACGATTTTGTAACGGGCTTCGGCAACCGCATGTTCACGCTCATGTACAACGTGCTCTACCGGCAAAAGGTCACCGACCTGCTGGTCATGTACCGGGCGTTCCGCCGGTCGCTGATCGCCGAGCTCGACGTCAGTCACCGGGCGATCTCGTGGCAGACGCAGCTGATGGTGCGCGCGGCGCGCGCCGGCAAGAAGATCGGCGAAGTGCCCGGCATCGAACCGCCGCGGATCGGCGGCATCCGCAAGATGAACCCGATCCGGAACGGACTTGCCGAACTGCGGATGCTGCTGGGCGAGCACTGGCTCGTGCGGCGATAGGGCATTGGAAATGGCGCCGATCGGACAAGCCGGCTTCTGGGGGAGAGCGCTCCGCATCGCGGGCTGGCTTGCCGTGCTGCCGTTCGTGCTCGTCGGTTGGCTTTTGTATCTCGACCATGTCCGCGGCCCGAACTGGATCATGGTCCCGCAGGACCTCAGCTACAACTACCTCTTCAATGCCGTGAACGTGCTCAACGGGGACGCGATCGGCTCGCTCATCCACCCGGCGATCACGACCATCTATTTCTACGCGGCTCTGATTTTCGGGACGCACGCGTTTTACGGTACCGGTGATATCGCGCGCGCGGTCGTCGCTAATCCGGAGAAGTATTTCGAGGTCATTGCGCACGCGCATACGGCGCTATTGGGATTGAGTTCGTTTGCGATGGGCCTGCTGTGCTGGCGTGGCCTGAAAAGCGTCCGCCTCGCAATGCTTGTGCAGACGACACCGTTTTTCTTCCCGCCGGTCGTGATGATCCTGAACGGCTATGGCGGACCGGAAAGCCTCGTGCTCTGTCTCGCGATGATCCAGATCGGCCTCGTCGTCCGGGCGCTGGATGGCCGCCTTTCGACGGATACCGGCAGATGGATTTTCGCGATCCAGTCCGCGATCATCTGCGCCGCGATCGTCGCGACAAAGCTGCACGCCATCCCGATTCTCGCGATCCCGGCGATGATGCTTCCGACTTTCCGGCGCCGATTCCAGATGGGCGCGATCTTCGGCATTCTAAGCTTGGGCCTTCTGAGCCCCATCTTCCTCATTCCGGAAAATCTTGCACAGGCGAAGGTCGATGCTGTCGAACTGATTCGGACGATGCGCGCGGAAGCGGCCGAACGGGAAGCGGTCGCGGCGCGCGCGGCGCAGGAAAGTGCCAATGGAAAAGGCTGGCGTTCTCCTGCCTATCCACCCGATTCCCTGATCAGCGCCTACTACAAGTTTCCCGCGGCTATCCCGTTGCTCGCAATCGGCGCGATCAGCTTCGTCGTTCTGCTGGTGGGTTCAAACCGTCTTCGACTGAAAGACGACCCGACCATTCCGTACGCCTTGCGCGCCTATTTCGTCCTGCAGGTCGGCACGTTCCTCGGTTTTGCCTTCGTAATCCTGCGGCCGAAGGTCCACTATCTCACGCCATTCGCCGAAGCGCAGATCGCCGCGCTCGCCGTTGCACTGTATCTGCTGGCGAGAGCGCGAAGGGAAACGGCTGGCGCGTCGCCGACCTGCTTGCGGAACGAGTGGTTTGCCACAGGATTCGTCTCGGCGTCGCTCGCGGCTGCCGCGATGTTCGGCAGCATCTTCTATCCGGCCGCCGGGCTTTCCTATGTCGACGGTGTCCGGCGGCGGGCGTTGATGTATATGGACCTGACGCTGAATGCTGGCGGTGACAGCGCGACTATAACGCGGATACAGGCATCGAATCCGCCGACTGCATATGAACATGCGGTCCAGACGTCGCGCTTCATGCTAGCGCCAGAAGTAGCGGCCGTCACCCCATCGACCCATTTCAGCTTTGCAGGCGACGGTGTGCATGTATGGAACGGCCAGCGTTACAATCTTCGGATTGACGAGCTTGTCGAGCGATTCGACGCGGTCTTTTTCTGGACGACTGTCGGGAACTATTGGAATGGCCAGGACCGGATGCAGGGGCTGCTGCGCGAAGAAGGATGGATGAACGCCATCCAGTCCGAGATCGCCGGGCGGATCACCGCGCTGGGCATGCTGCCGCCGTACGACGAACGTGAAACTTCCGAAGCGCTCTCGACTCGCGGCTGGCACGTGGAGCCGTGCGATACGGGATGGCTCTGCCTCGTCGCGCGGATCAACAATCCGCTCCATCAGCCGCTGTCCCATGTCCGCCTCTTCGCCGACGCGCCGGATCAGGTCTCGCGCATGCCCGAGCTGTTTGAGGTGTACGGATCTCAAGATGGCGTGAAATGGACGCTGCTCGGCCGCCACAGAGATCGGCGCCCTTGGGCGCTTGAACCAACGTGGCGTCCGGAACGCGCGAACCGAGTGTTCGATATCGACAATGACGCTTTCCATCCTTTCATAAAGCTTCGCATGCGCGCGGCCGGCGTCGCCGCGGCGACATGGCCGGGACGTATCCAACTTCTTTCTCGCGGTGGTTGTGCGGACGGCCTGATCGCGATACCGACCCGCATGGAAATGCTGCGTGCCGAAAATCTCCGGGCGAAGGGGGCCGAACGTGCCCTCGTCGAAGGACGGTTCTTCGAGCGCGTTTCGGCTTCTGCGCTCGCGTCCGAACCGGTCACGCTGGCTGCCGAGCTGGATTCGGTCGTCCGGATCTCGGGTTACAGCCTTTCGACGGGCAGCGAAGGCGAGCGGACGGACGAGGCCGTGGGGCGGATGCCGCGCGGCTGGCGGCTCGAAGTTTCGCTCGATGGCCGGGATTGGCGCCGACTGGACGAGCGGACCGGCGAGCCGGCCTGGCTCCCGGACGAATCGCGATCATATCGACTTGCCGGTCCGACCGACGCCCGGATGCTGCGTCTGGTCGTGAACGAAGGGGCGGACCCGCGCATCGTCCGCATATACGGCTTCGGCGTCGATGTGGTCCGGCCGCCTGCCGAAGAACGGCGCTATCGGCGTTCGAAACTCCCCGTCGACGGATTCTACGAGATCGCCGGATCGCTGCCGATTGCAATCGAACTGGAGTTGCCGTCATCTGTGCCCGTGATGTCCTATCGACTTACATCTGACGTGCACGGCAGCGACGGGCGCGACCGCATGCCCGTGAGCTGGGACCTGTTCGGCTCCGAGGACGGGTCGAGATGGACGCTGCTCGACCGCCGGCAGGCCGAAGCCGCATGGCAGAACGGCGAGAGCCGCACCTATCTGATCGAGGGCGCGCACGCCTTCCGGCAATACCGGATTCTGGTCCGGGACGCCGGAAGCGCCGGAATCGTGCGGATCGGCAATGTGGCACTGTTCGCGCCACGGGAAGCCTTCGGCAAGAAGGCCGACGAACGATGCCGCGTGACGCCATGACGAATGCACCCGAAGGCGAATCCTTCGTCAGGCTCCGCGATCTGTCGGTCGAGGTGTCGCCGATTTCGCGGTCGAGCACGTGGAAGCAACTACTGCTCGGGCGGGAGTCGAAATTGCCGCCGCCGATCCGCGTGCTCGACGGCATATCGCTGGAGATCCGGAACGGTGAACGTCTGCTGATCGTCGGGCGGAACGGGGCGGGAAAGACGAGTCTCGTCAAGGCGATCTCGGGGATCTATCCCCCGACGTCGGGAGAACGCGAGATCAGCGGGCGGATCGCGCCGATCGTCTCGACCCAGCTCGGGTTCGACTACGAGCTGGGCGCGGTCGCCAACGTCGCGCTTACGATGGCGCACATGGACCGGTTCGAGGAATTCACGCCGGAGCTCGCCGCCCGGATCATCGAGTTCGCCGAGCTGACCGGGCGCGAAGGCACGCCGATCAAGAAGCTGTCGTCGGGGCAGCAGGCGCGCCTCGCGTTCTCGATCGTGCTCCACGCGCCTGCCGACATCCTGATCCTCGACGAAGTTCTCACGACCGGCGATGTCGGGTTTCTCGAAAAGGCGCAGGAAGCGATGTTCCGCAAGATCGCCGAAACCGCCATCGTCATCATGGTCAGCCACGAACTCGGCCGCGCTTCGCGCCTTGCGACGCGCGCCGTCTGGGTCAGCGGCGGGAAGATCCTCGCCGACGGCGACGTCGATTCGGTCGTCGGCCAGTACGAGGCCGCCGTGCGGGAACACAGGATATGAAAACCGAATCGGGCAGCCCGGCCGAATCTCTCGTGAAGGCCGTGCATCTGTTCAAGGCCGTCAAGTTCCTTGCCGTCAGCGCGCTCCTGCGTCGGTATCTCGGCTCGGTCGGCGGAATGCTGTGGTCGCTGCTCAATCCGCTGTCGATGATCCTGATCTACTGGCTCGCGTTCTCGATTTTCCTCAGGGTCTCGATCGACAACTACTTCCTGTGGCTGGTCAGCGGGCTGCTGCCTTGGACATTCCTGACAACGTCGTGCAACACGGCGATCAACTCGTTCCTGATCCGCGAAGGGATCATCCAGGCCACGACGGTGAACAAGCTGACCTTCGTCCTTGCCGACGTGTCGGTCGAGCTTCTCCATCTGCTGATCGCGTTCGTGGTGCTGATTGTCGTCGCCGCGGTCACGACGCGGGTACCGGGCCTCGAGCTTCTCTGGCTGCCGGTCGTCGCGGCGCCGCTGGTGCTGTCCACCTACGGTTTCGCGGTCGCCTTCGCCTATCTGGCCGTCCGGCTGCGCGATACGGGCTATCTGCTCGGCATCTTCTTCAGCCTTTCATTCTGGCTGACGCCCATCGTCTATCATTGGGGGGCGGTGCCGGAGCCGTTCGGGGCTCTCGTGCGCTACAATCCCCTGTCGCTGCTGATATCGCCGATCCAGGTCCTCATTCACGGGGCCGTGGCGCCGTCGCTGTCCCTGCTGGCAGCCGCCTATTCGATCGCGGCGGCATCGATCTGTCTCGGTGTGGCGGCCTATCGGAAATTCGACCGGGACATCATCTATTATTTCTAGGCGCCGCGCGCGAACGCATCCGCAATCCGCTGCCGCTCGCGCCGGCCGGCGAAGGCGCGCGCCGGCCATGCCGGGTCGGTCAAGAACGCGCCGATCAGTTCCCGGACGGAAAGCGCGCCACACTTTGCGGCGACGGCGACCTCGAACGAATGCCAGCGACGCATCCGGGCCCGCAGCGCGGGATCGATTTCCGGTCGGGTGGCATATGCGGCGGACAGGCGGATGTGATCGTGCAGGATCGGCGTCCGGTTGCGCGCGGCCGGATCGAGCGTGCGCGACGCATCGTGGCGCAGATAGACGTATCCGGGCTCCGGCCCCGTGGCGGGCCTTAGCCCGGCGGCACGCAGGCGCAGCAGGAATTCGCGATCGGCCGCCATGCGATAGCTCGGATCGAGCGGGCCGAATCGCGCCAGCAGACCGCGCGAAAAAACGAACCCGTTGAATCCAGGCGCGCCGTAGCAGAGCACGTCGCTCCAGTCGGCCGGGCCGACGGGATCGAGCAGGGCCGGCGGCGAACCGTCCGCGTTGTCGAGCAGACTGCGACAGGCGGAAAACGCGCCGCCATCGCGTTCGATCCATGCGATCTGGCGGTCGAGCGCGCCGGGCAGGAACCTGTCGTCGGCGTTCAATACCGCAACGTAGTCGCCGCGCGCGGCGGCAAAGCCGGCATTGATGGCCTCGTGGGAATCCGAGCCCGGCATGTCGATGAGACGCGACGCCCCGCCGCCGGCGATGGCGCGGGTCCCGTCGGTCGATCCGCCATCGACGATCAGATGCTCGAAGGCGCGAGCTGTCGCTCCGGCGATGCTTTCGATGGCCGCGCGCATGTGGCGCGCGGCATTGAGCGCGGGCGTCACGACGGTGATTGCCGGCATGCGCCCGGCGTCCGGAACGACTACATCTGTCGCCTGGCGCCGGGGCGCGGGCACCGTACAACCATGATGCGTCGGCCCGCCGTGCAAGATATTGATAGACATAAAAATACCTGATATCCCAACGCTGTCGAACCAGACCTGTCAATTCGCCGGCAGGCCAGCAGCCAGATTCGTCGGCGATCCTCGTGTTCTCGGAAAGCGCAGTGCATGTCGAAGCTCGATATACTGCTGATAAATCCCGGTGAACGGGGAAAAATCTATCAGGATCTGGGCGCCGACCTGACCGCGATCGAGCCGCCGCTCTGGTGCCGGATCCTCGGCGGCTATGTCCGCGACCGCGGCTGGTCGACCGCGATCCTCGATGCCGAAGCGGAGAATATCGATACCGTGGCGCTTGCCGAACGTTCGGCGCTGGCCGAACCGCGGCTCATCGTTCTCGTCGTCTACGGACACCAGCCGTCGGCTTCGACCCAACGCATGGTCGGCGCGCGCTTTGCCGCCGTCGCGCTCAAGGCGCGGCTTCCGGACGTGCCGATCCTGATCGTCGGCGGGCATATCGCGGCGCTGCCGTTGCGCACGCTCGAGGACGAGCCCGTCGATTTCGCATGCAACAGCGAAGGGCCGGTCACCCTGCACCAGCTGATGGCGCAGATTGCGTCACCGACCCCCGATTTCGCCAAGGTTGAAGGGCTCGTGTGGCGCAACGACCGCGGCGAGATCGTCAACAATCCGGCGCCGGCGCTCATCAAGGAGCTGGATGCGGATCTGCATGGCGACGTCTGGGATCTCCTGCCGGTCGAGAAATATCGCGCACACAACTGGCAGTGCTTCGGCGATCTCAAGACGCGCCAGCCCTATGCGTCGATCTACACGTCACTCGGCTGTCCGTTCAAATGCAGCTTCTGCTGCATCAACGCACCATTCGGCGTGAACCGGTACCGGATGCGCAGTGCGCGAGCCGTCGGCGACGAGATCGAGAAGCTGTACCGGACCTATGGCGTCAAGACCTTCAAGATCGTCGACGAGATGTTCGTGCTGAACGACAGGCACGTCACGGCGATATGCGAGAACATCGCCGCGCGCAAGCTCGAGGGCCTCAATATCTGGGCATATGCCCGGGTCGACACCGTCAAGGCCGGCATGCTGCCGCTGCTGCGGTCGGCTGGAATCCGCTGGCTGGCGCTTGGAATCGAGTCGGGCAGCGCGCATGTGCGCGACGGCGCCGAGAAATCGTTCGACCAGAGCGAGATCTACGCGATCGTCCGGCAGATCCAGGATGCCGACATCAACGTCATCGGCAATTTCATATTCGGCCTGCCGGACGACGACATGGAATCGATGACAGCCACGCTGAAGATGGCGCGCGAACTGAATTGCGAGTTCGCGAACTTCTATTCGGCGATGGCGTATCCCGGTTCGCCGCTTTACGGCATGGCGATCGAGAACGGATGGGCTTTGCCGGAATCGTGGAGCGGCTATTCCCAGCACAGCTACGACTGCACGCCGCTGCCGACCGAGAAACTCTCGTCGGCGGAAATCCTCCTGTTCCGCGACCGCGCCTTCCAGGAATATTTCGGCGATTCGCGCTATCTCAGCGCGATCACGCAGAAGTTCGGCTGGGAAACCCGGCGGCACATCGAAGACATGGTGAGCAAGCCGTTGCCGCGGAGGCTGTTCTCGGCCGACCGGATCGGCCAGATTGCGACCGCGATCGAATCGCGCTGACGGGCACGACCGCGTGCCGATCGAACCTCCGCTGCTCGCGATCGGCATTCCCCGGAGCGGATTCTCACTTCTCATCAGCGTCCTGATCGAGATCTGCGAAGCGACCGGGTTCAGCGGATCGCAAAAGCGCCGCTGCATCGAGACGCTCAGTCGCGAGCTCGGTTCGGTTGCGTTCGGCGGTCTCGGCCGGCAGTTCGAGCGCGCCGATATTTCCGACAGGCTGCTCTTCAACGAGAATTTCCGGCCTCTCGCCGGCGGCCCGCGCTGGATCGATGTGGCGGAGGCGCCGACGGCCAATTTTCGCAAGTATGTCGGCGCGCGCGGAATGGGCGATTTCACGATCGTCACGCGGCATCCGCCGGAACTCCTGCTCGGCGACCGCGTGGTGCATTCCCATTCCGGCGCGGGGACATGGCCCGGGTTCGGCCCGTTTCGCGGGCATGCGCGGTTCGCCTCGATCCGCAATCCCTTCGCGATCGTGAATTCTGCGTGCTTCTCGATCAATGCGCTCGCCAGCGCCTATCTCCAGTCGATCGGATCGACGCCCGAAGAGGACGAGGCAAGTCGCCAGACGCTAGCGCTCTACAAGCTTTCGGACCCGCGCTTCTTCGGCAGCCTCGTCGCGCATCTCAAGCGCGAACTGGATGCCTATCTCCCGCACCGCTCCCGGTACACCGAAATGCGCTGGGAAAGTCTGATCGACGAGCCGGTGCCGACCATCCTCGCGCTGGCCGGGCGCATCGGCGTCGAGATGGATCCGTCGGTCGCCGCCGGGATCTGGGATCGCCTCGGCCATCGCAACCTGACGGGCGCCCACCGGCACAACTTCCGGACCGGGTATGGCATCGTGGGCGATTGGCGCAACTGGTTGGTGAACTGGCATCTCGATTTCATGCGCGATGCCGGTCTGGCGCCGGCCATTCGCGCCCTCGGCTACGATGCCGATGCGCGCATCGACCCCGCAGCGCATACACCGTTCCAGCATCGTCTTGCCGACGCGCTCGCGAAGGGCGAGCCGGCCGAGGCGGAGTGGGATCGGGACCTGTTTGTCTTCGCATTCAACAAGACCAACATCGACTTCGGCGCCTTCGGATTCCGGCAGTTTGCCTGGCGACGCCACACGCGGATCGAACGTTCGTGCTTTTCCGATCCGTTCGTCGAGTCCGCCATTTGGGACGAAGTCGAGGCGGCAATGGATGCGATCAACGCCTTTCTCGGCGACGTCCTTCCCGAGCTGGCGACGGCGACGGCTCCCGAGGCAGCCGTGCGGGGGGCTTTTTCCCGGCAGGCCGAGCGACTAAAGTCGGTCGCGGGTCCGGGTTTCGAGCGCCTCCATGATCGATGCATTTCGGGTTTCTCGACGGCATGATGACGCCCGGCGCCGTCGATTCGGAAGGGATTCTTCGTCAGGGCATGGTCCAGGAATTTCCAGAGACAGCAGGAGCGTCGATCAGATTCGTCGAGCCGACTCTCGACGCCTATGTCTCTGCGGTGGCGGAGCTGACGGATCGCGGGTTGACACAGGTGGAGATCGTCGGCGCACCCGACGAGACCGGCGCCGTCGCGGACGCGATCGGTTCGTCGATGTCCGGCCTTCGGATCCGCCAGGCATCCGAAGTGCCCGGTGACGCCGTCGGCGACGCACGGATCCGCGTCTTTGTCGGTTCCGACGAGGATCGCCTTTCCGCACGGCTCATGGCGTGCATCGACGATCTCTCGTCCTCGATCGTTGCGCCGCGGACGTCGCGCCATTGGTCGTGCCGGCCGCTGTTCCTCATCTCGATACCGAAGGCGGGAACGCATCTGCTCTATCGCCTGGCGGCGGCGCTCGGTTATCGCGATGGCGTGATCTGCCCAGACAATCCGGAGCCCGGCGTCTGGTACTGCCTTGAAGGTTCGAACTCCCACACGTCCGCGCGCGATTTTCTGATCGAACGGACCAAGCATTCTCCTTTCGGCAATCGGGCGCATCCGTTCTTTTCGGCGCCGGCGCTGTTCATCTACCGGAACCCCAAGGACGTTCTGGCCTCCGAAGCGAACTGGTTCCATCGCCATGGTAACAGCCCGCTCGCTGGTTATCTCGGCGCCTTCGACGAAAATGCCCGCGCGCAACGTCTGCTGAACGATCCCTGGCTGCTCGGATCTTTGCGCGACCGGATGGGCGCTTTCGTGCCCTGGCTCAATTTCCCGAATGTCGCGCCGCTAGCATTCGAGGATCTGGTGGGCGCAAAAGGCGGCGGCGACGACGCGCGCCAGACCGCCCTCGTCTGGTCGCTGCAGCTCAAGCTCCATGTGGATGGAAGCCCATCGGAGATTGCCGGCCGGCTCTATGACCGCGACAGCCCGACTTTTTCCGAAGGACGGATCGGAACCTGGCGCAAGCGCCTGCCGGCCGACGTCCGCAGCCAGCTCGCAAAATTGCCCGACGATCTCTTCGATGCGTTCGGATACGAAAACGCCGAGAGCGGTGCGACGCCGGAATTCCCGAAGCGGGCGGACGAGTTCCGACGCCGGAACCTGATCGTTGCGCCTCCCGCGTTTTTCGATACGCCGATCCTCGTCGAATCGGCCTTTCTCGATTCAAATATCGTCCGATTCCGGAACCGGTATTTCGGCCTGAGTCAGAGTCTGGGGGCGATCGATCTCGGCACGCTCGACGCTGCGGCCCTTGCCGCGTTGCCGCAGTCGGACTCGCTGGTCGGTCTGAAGGTGAAGATGATCGTTGCCATGAGTGATGGGAGCCGAAAGCTTGAATCCGATGCAATGGCGATGGACGCCTTGAAAGAAGAATTTGCTGCGGAACGTGCGGCGCTATCCGCCCGGTTGAATGCGGCGGAAAGCCGTGCGAATGCAGCCCAGGCCGAGCTGGAAAGCCTGCGCGCACAGAATTCCAAACTTTCCGAAGATGTCGGCCGCCTTGTGGCGCCGCTTCGCCAGCTCGAGTTCCGCGCGCAGGCGGCGGAGTCTCGCGCGGCCGAATTGTCGCAGCAGCGCGCTGTTCTCGCCGAGCAACTTGTTGTTGCCGAACGGGACAATCTCTCCCTCGTCGACATACGCGACCGACTGGAAAGGGAAATCGTCGAACTCAGCTCCGTCCGGTCGCTGCTGCGCCGGTTGTTGCGTTTCTGAAGCGGCCCGGGATGCGTCTATGTATGGCGTTGACACGCAGGCGCATTGATGGTGTTACGGGTGCGCGATGAAAACCAACAACTACAATGAAGTTCTCGCGGTACTCGGATCTCCGCCTGCGGCGACGCAAGATCCCGCAATGAAGATTCACAAAGATCAGCGACGATCGGACAAGCCTCGCCTGTCCGTGATCTTGCTCGACTGGAACTGCCGGGAAAGATTCGTGACGCTCGACTGGCTCGCTCGCCAGAATGTTCCGCGCGACCAATACGAACTCATCTGGATCGATCTCTACGGCCGCTGCGTACCCGAGGTGCTCGAAAAGGCTGACGTCGTCATGACGCTCAACCAGTCGGGCATGTACCACAAGCACAAGGGCTACAATGCCGGCCTGCTTGCCGCCAAAGGCGATCTGATTTGCGTTTGCGATAGCGATGCGGTCTTTCCCGCCGACTGGGTCGAGTCGGTCATCCGCAGCTTCTGGCCGGAAGGGACGTCCCGTGAGGCCCGGCCTCTCGTGCTCATGCATCACGAACTGCGCACGTCGTTCCTCTATCCGGACGGCCACGAGGATGCGGAGAGCTTCAAGGACGCGGCGCGTTGGAAATGGTGGCCGGTCGTGCCGAATGCCGGCGCCTGCATGACGGTCCGCCGTTCCGATGCGATCCGGTTCGGCGGGTTCGACGAGCATGAAGCGTTGCGCGGATATCTTTGCGGACCGTACGAACTCGGCTGGCGCCTCGTGAACGCTGGCCTGCCGGAGATCTGGCACGACGAATCCTGCGTGCTCTGGCATTTCGCCCATCCCGATCCCGTCGGCGCGAACGGATTCGGACCCAAACTGCATCTGCTCAAGGAAAACACCTATCCGCATGTCGACATGCATGCATGGCTCGCGGTCGATGCATTTTCAGCGGGCCGGTTCCAGCCCCTGCAGGAAAACCGGCGCATCTGGGAACTGCGGATGGCGGATCGGAAGATAGGCACGCCGTTCGAGGAAAAATACGCGCGCCTTACGGACGAGCGCGGTCTGCCAAATTGGCTCGCGATGCGGATGAAGCGCGAACAGCGCCGGGACATCTACCTGACGGTCGCAAGCTCGGCGCTGCGGCCGTTGCTCTCGCGTTCGCTGCGCGTGCTCCTTGGATCGAAGGTCTATGACAAATTTCGGCAGGCGCTCGCCGAACGGTTGCGGCCAGGTACTTTCGGGACGAAGCTGATCGGATCGCACAAGGGCTTCAATCTGGTCGCGCACAACGGCGTCGTGTTCGGGTTTCCGCAGGTAATGGGAGCGATCGATCCGAACGATCCGGTCGCGGTATCGCATCCCGCCATCCCGCGCGCGAAGAGCGCACGTGGCGTAAAGCGGCAGATCGACGCGGCCGATTTGATCAGCCTCATTCCGGTACGTGAGTCGAGCTATCGCGGTTTCGAGATTGTCCGGGCAGGCAACCGCTTCTTTGCCGTGCGTCCGGAATTCGATTTGCATCGGCTGCATGATCCGGCGGCGCGCGAACGCGGCGGCGTCGTCGAAGCGGCGAGCGCATCGGAAATCGGCAACCTGATCGACGGGGCCCGGGTACGCGCGGCCGATTGATGCCAACGCGTCCGGACGAGTTCCTGCAGATTGCCGTCGGCCCCGCCCCGAAGGCGCGGCTCGACGAATTCGTCGCACATATTTCGAAAATCCCGACGCTCGACGGCGTGATGCTCAGGGTTCCGGATGGCACGCCCGCGATTCGCTGGCCGCAGATTTCCGGCTATGCGCCCATGCCCGGCGACGCGCCGCAACTCGGCGCTCTCGGGGATTGTGCGGCCGCCCACCTTCTGACCGCCGATGCCGGGACCCGCTTCCATTCCAACGCGGTATCGGAACTGATGTCGCGCGCGCGCGCCGCCCGCCCCGGCGAACTGGTCTGGGAGCCGCAAGGGGATCCATTCGATTCGCCCAGGTATTCCGATCCGATGACCGGGGTGTGCCGTCCGCTCGGCGGACCGGAGCTTCTGATCGCATCTTCGATGCGCGATCGGATCGGCGGCGTTCGGTCGTGGGAAGGCCTTGCACGCGCCGTGCGCAGGGCGGGTGGATGCTGCGTGTACGTGCAGAGCGCGCGTGTCCGCAGGATGGACGCATATCCCGCTCGACCAGTTCCCGAAGCCTGCGCCCGGATCTCGCCGGATGTCCGCAGCTGGGGCCGTCGCCTGACAGCCGCGCTCCGAGGCCAGGATATCCGGGACGCGCCGTTTGCCGTCGCGAACGGGTATCGGCATCCCGGCGATTCGTTCGGCGGCGAAGTGCCGCTCGTGTCCATTATCGTGCGTACGATCGCCGGGCGCACACGCGCGCTGGGCAACGCGCTTGCCTGTATTCAGCGCCAAACCTATCCACGCCTCGAGGCGATCATCGTCGAGGATGGTTCGAGCGGCGCGGCTGCCGTTGTTACCGGCGCAGGCGGTCCTCATCACCTCCGGCACATGCAGCTTGCGCATGTCGGGCGATCGGCGGCAGGGAATGCCGGGCTTGCTGCGGCCGGCGGCGCGCTTGTCGGATTTCTCGATGATGACGATGGACTTTGGCCGGATCATGTCGAAACGCTGGTCCGTGCGCTTGCTGCGACGCCGGAGGCGGGCCTCGCATACGCACTATCGCTTGAGTTCTCGGCCGATCTTTCCTGGCCGCTTGGGTCGGGCAGCGGCTTCAGGATCGTGGGAAGCGATGATGCCGCGGTGACGATCGAAGCGTCGAATCCGTTCCCGATCCAGTCGGTGCTTTTCCGAAAGCACCTCTACGAGAATTACGGCGGGTTCGATTCTTCGCTTTCGGCGCTTGAGGATTGGGATCTCTGGCGGCGCTATGCCCGACACACGCGGCTTCTGTCCGTTGGCAAGATCACGTCCTTGTTCCGCGTTCCCGGCAGCCTGATGGCCCGGCGTGCGCGCGCAAGGACGCACGCTACCGCACGTGGGGCCATTCGCGGCTAGGACGGTTTGCGGGACGGAAGCCATTTCATACGCGAGATGACCTGAAGCGCACTGCGCATCGGCTTCGGTGCTGCCTTCCTCTTTCTCCAGACGGAAGGCAGTTGCCGCAGGCCTTCGCAAAGACCGCGGATTGCCGGGCCGAAATTTCCGCGCGAAGCCGCAATGCATAGATAGACCATCATCGCGGCCGCGTGAATCGGCAGCAGCGGGACGAGGAAGCGCATCGGCATGTTCTTGAAGAAAGTCCAGACGAGGTTTCGCGTACCCCATTCGATCGCCATTTTTCCTGCACCGCTGCGGCCGCCGGCATGGATTACCCGGGCCTTCGCAACCTGCAGGCATTCTTCTCCGGCAAGGCGCGCGCGGAATCCGAAATCGACATCCTCGCAGTAGCAGAAGAAATCGGCGTCGAACCCACCGAGTAGCGAAAAAAGATCGGCGCGATAGAGGCAGGCCGCCGCACACGCGCTGAAGGCCGTCCGGTCCGCGAGCCGGCCGATATCAAGCTTTCGTCCATGATCAGTCCGGTAAGGGAATCCATATGCCAGATACTCGTCGCCAAATCCGTCCACGGGCGAACCGGCCTCGTCCATGAGCTGGAGCGACCCGAAAATCCGTATATCCGGATTCCGCGCGGCGGCCGCGAGCAGTTCGGACAGCCAGTCGGGTGCCGCGAATGCATCCGGATTCAGGAGCGCCAGCCAGCGCCCGCGCGCCCGCGCGGCGGCCCAGTTGTTCGCGTAGGCAAATCCGGTATTCGAGCCGAGCAGGTGAAAGCCGATCCGCCCGTCCATCACCGATTCTCTGGCACGTTCCAGGGACCCGTCGGTCGAAGCATTGTCGACGACCAGAACCTCGAATTGCCGAAAGGTCTGGGCGACCAGCGCCTGCAGGCAGCGCGCCAGGCACTCGCCGGAATTGAAGTTGATCACGATTACCGTGACCGGGACGGATTCTTGCGAGATTGAAGGCAAACGGACCGCTCGACCGGAAAGGCAAAAGAAGGATTGCTCTTGCGCCGATCCATGCGGCGTACCCGCATCATAGTGCGTTGCGCGCATCGACGTATACCGTGATCGGGCATCGCTTACTGTCGGCTTGCCAAGTCGCCGGGCGGACGCCAATCTCGATTCATGTTCTGGGAAATTTCCGAGCGCATGCACGCGCGAGTCCGTACCGGATTCGGAATCGGCGCCGTCTTGGGCGCGGTCGGAGCTGCTGGCTCGTTTTTTTTCGCGCTTCCGATCGCGAAGTTCGGAATCTTCAATCGACTGGAAATCGTCGTCGTGGGGCTGTTTCTTTCAGGCGCCATGTGCGCCGCCTGCATGTCCGCAGTCGACGGCAAGCGAGGTGCGATTCGCCGTGCAACCGGGTCGCCGGTCGCCCTGATGCTTGCGGGCCTGGCAGTCTGGAGTTCGGCCGTTGCGCCCTGGACCGAGTATCCGTGGCGCAGTTTTCTCGGGCCGCCCCAGACCGGGCAGGGGATTCTCGCCCTCGCGGCTTTGGCTGCCGTCGCGGGCACGGTCGCCGCGTTCGGTGCGGACAGGCGCGTGCGAATTGCGCTCGCGGCCGCGAGCGCGGGCGGTGCGGTCGTTGCCGCGTTGACACATGTGGGCCCATCGGCCCTGCGTCCGTTCGAAGTGCCGGGGTATTTCGTTTTGCTGGGGTTGGCCGCATCGGCGGCGCTCGCGACACTGCCTCTCGATCGCCGGCGGCGCTATCTGTTGGCCGGTGCGGTCATTGCCGTGACCATGGCGATTTCCGAAAACCGGACCGCGGCAATCGTGATTCTGGCGCTTGGCGTTCCGGCCGTATGGAGCGCCGACAGGGCGATTGTACTTGGAAATGCGGGCCTGGTGCGTCGGGTCGCGACGACTGCGGCGATCGCCCTTCCGTTTGCCGTGTCGCTGGGAGTCTGGATCGCCGGCGAAGCCGGCTTGGGTGCGTCCATCGTCGCCCGTGCCAGAATATACGATGTCCTCGCGGCGGCCTTTGCCGACCGGCCGCAGGCGCTGATCTTCGGGTTCGGCTGGGGCGGCGTGATCGAGGCGTTTTTCCGGCACCTTCCGTCGGGCGCCGAACTGCTCTATGGAGATTCGTGGGATGTGCCGGTGCGCGACTTCCACAGCGCCCACAATCTAGCCTTGGAGTTTTTCGTTTCTGCCGGATTGCCCGGCCTCGCAGTGGCGGTCGCGCTGCCGGCAACCGTCATTCGGTTTGCCCCCCGGCGGAATCTCGCGGCGGCCGTCGGATTTTCGATCAGTCTTGCTGCGCTTTCGGTCGTCTGGCACCAGCAATCGTTTAATCTAGGGCCGACCGTCGTCGGGTGCGCGCTTCTGTTGTCTCGGCCGTGTTCGCTTTCGCGCGGCCAGATCCGTGGGACCCGTGCCGGTTTCAGGCTGGTTGCTGGTCTCGCCGCAGCAGGTCTTTTCTTCGGGGCCATTTGGCTTTCCGACTATGGCGTGCGTGCGCGCCGGTCCCTCGCGCAAGCTGGCTCGGCCGAATGCCTCGACGGATTCCCGGCGGATCCCGCGCGCGGCGACATGGGCCTGCGATATGCGCTTTACGGGGCGACCAGTTCGTTGCGCGGCGCCGGAGACGCGCCCGACATGTATCGGCGGGCAGCGGCGATCAGTTGCGAAGTCGATCGCCGCTTTGCCGCTTCTCCGTCATTGCATTTGGCGCTTGCGGTATCTTTATACCGATCTGAGTTTGTCTTCGACCCGAACATCGGTGGCGGGCGACCAATCTCCGAGGAATCCGTCCGGATCTGGTCGAAATCGGTCGAAGCTCTCCTGGCCTTGGCGCCCCGACGGACTGATCTTGCGGTTCCCTATCTTGCGTGGCTGGCGCAGACCGGAAAGTTGACGGAACTGAGTACCGTGACTGAGGCGATATTGCATGACTCCCCTTATGATGCTGTCGGGCTTTGGTTTTCCGGGCTCGCTCTAATCGAATCGAGCGTGCCGACCGAGCGCCGAAGCGGAGCGGCCCGGATGCTTTCGGCGGTCGATAGGCATTTTGGTCGAATCCTGCCCGTCACCGAGGAAACACTTCGTCAAATCCAGTCCATTCGAGACGGAAAACTTTGACGGCCTGTTGTTGCTTTGACGCAACATCCAGTTCAGAAGTCGCCAAAATACGTAGTACGTGCTTTGCTTTAGTGTGGAGTTCGGTCGCGCTGTTGTGTAGACAGGTAGCCGGTAGTACAGAGAATCAGAAGCTGCGCCAGAGCAGAAACCGCACGAGCCGCAAAGTGGTGGCTCGCCTCGCCAGATAAGGGACCGGTATTAGCCATGAAGAGCCTTCTTAAATTTGCGGCATTGTCGTCGATTTTCGCGCTCGGATTTGCGGGACCTGCGAATGCGACCGCGACGTCCAACGCGCCGGCCAATCAGGTTGTCGCAGGTGCAGTGACGCAGGCGGCATCGTCGGCCGTCGCTTCGGTCGTCTCGGCGGGTGTCAGCACGGCAGCGGCATCGGTCGGTGTCGGTGGTGGCGCACTCGGCGGTGGAGCGCCGGGCGTCGGTGGCGGGGCACCGGGTGTCGGTGGTGGGGCGCCGGCCCAAGGTTCGGACGCAACGCGCGCACTCTGGTCGATCGACCAGACCGGCTTGGCGGCTGCAGCGGCATCGCGCGGCATCGGTCTGTGGGTGCAGGGCGCCTACACGAATGCCGAGAGTACCTTCAACAAGGGCACCAACAACGATATGCGCTTCAAGGGCGATATCTGGGCTGGCTCGGTCGGCGCTGACTATCGCGTTACGCAGCGTATCGTTCTCGGTGCCGCCGTCGGCTACCAGTATGTTGACGTCAATACGACGTTCAATTCGGGCAAATTGAAGCAGACCGGTTGGGGCGTCACGCCATATGCCGTCTTTGCGCTGAACCAGACCTATTTCATCGACGTTTCGGGCGGCTATTACTGGCTCGACAACGAGATGATGCGCAACTCGAACACGGCGCGCGCCAACTATGACGGCGAACGCTGGAGTGTGGGCGGTAACCTGAACGGAGCCTGGACAATCAATCGTTGGCAGGCGTCTGCTGCGGTCGGGTACCTGTACGTCAAGGCAACCGATGACTCGTTCCGCGAAACGGGCTCGGCTGCGGCTGCGGCCATTCAGGCGTCGCAGATCACAAAGCTCGGTCAGGGACGCCTCGGCGGTTCACTCGGATACTCGTTCGGTAACATCACGCCGTACGGCATGGCCCGCATCGAGCACAACTTCGAACAGCCGAAGGTATCGCTGAACTCGGGTGTCGGCGGCCAGCCGCCGGAAGCGCGTACGGGCTATCGCCTCGGCGCCGGCCTGCGGTTCAACGTCTCGTCCGCCGTGTCCGGCGATGTGTCGGCGAACACGATGCTGGGTAAGGACGACTACAAGGAATATGGAGTCGGCGGCACGCTCCGCATCGCCTTCTGATTTCCGGATATAGGTCCAACCAAATGAAGCCGGCCTCCGCAAGGAGGCCGGCTTTGCTTTTGGCTCTCGGTTTGTTGCTCGTCGGCTGTCAGGACGCCGAACGCATTCTGATCGGCGCGCAGGCTCAGGCGGACCGTACCGCGGCAGCAGCAGCCCTGATGCCCTTGCGGATTGCCGCAGGCCCCTTTGACCTTCAGGCCTACCGGCGCGCGCCGGCGGTACCTGCCGCGCGCCTGGTGATCTATCTGGAGAGCGACGGCCATGCCTGGGACGGCAACGGCCGGATGACCGCAGACCCCACACCGTTGCGCCCAATCACGCTCGAAATGGCGGCGGCCGACCCGGCACCCGCGGTCGCCTATATCGCGCGTCCCTGCCAGTACCAGCGCGGCTCCATGCCAGCCGCCTGCCATCCCGCATTCTGGACGAACGGGCGCTTCGCCCCCGAGGTCGTCGACGCGATGAACGCGGCCGTCGACTCGCTTGCGAGTGCCGCACGAGCCCGGGAAATCGTACTCGTCGGATACTCCGGCGGCGGTGTCCTCGCTGCTCTTGTCGCCGCCCGCCGGAACGACGTCGTCGGACTCGTCACCGTTGCCTCGCCGCTCGATCATGCGCGCTGGACAAGCCTGCATTCGATCACGCCGCTGCGCGGATCGCTCAGTCCGGTCGATTTCGTGACGCGCCTTGCAACCATCCCCCAGATGCATCTTGTCGGTGCGCGCGACGATGTCGTGCCTCGGGCGCCCGTGGACAGCTACGTGGCGCGCCTGCCCGATGGCCGCAGAAGCCGCATCGTACTCGTACCCGGTCAGACGCACGATTGCTGCTGGGCCGGATCGTGGCGGGATCTCCTCGTTCGCGACGTCGGGCCGTGGCTCGCGCAGGCCGCGCGCTGAGGCTTCGATGCGCCTTCGCGCGATCGTCTTTCTTCTTCTAGCGATTCTCGGCGGATGTGCGCACTCGACCTATGTCGAGACGCCGGACGCAGTCCAATCCGCCGGGGATGGAAATGTCCCGCATATCGACCGGACGGGACGGTTGCGCGAAAGCTACGATCCGGCGCAGTCGTTCTTCCCGATCGGGATCTACCATGCGCTCACCGGTCGGTATGCCGGGCGAAACTACGAACTCTCGACGCTGGCGGCGCAAGGCTTCAACACGGTCCATCCCTGGGAAGGACTCGATCTGCGCGATTTCGTGCCGAAGGCACGCGCGGCAGGCCTGCAGGTGCTCCCGAATGCCGCCGTGCGGCCGGAGGCGCCGACACTCGCGGCCGACCCGGCAATCTTGGCGTGGTATCTCGAGGAGGAGCCGGCTTCGCGTGCCGGCGACGCGGCGGCGCGAAGGCGGGAGTTCGAGCGACGAAGCAGCGAATTTTCTGCAATCGATGGCAAAAGAGCGCAACTTGTCGTCGAGACGTCGCTGACCCTGCCGCCACTCCGCAGCGCGTTCGACGCATGGGTACGAAGCGCAGACATCTTCGGTTTGACGGTCTATCCGATCGTCGAGAATGCCGGAAGCGCCGGTCGCCGGATGTCGATCTCCTACCCGCGGGGAATTCCGGAAACGATCGCGGCCGCCAGATCCGCAAACGCACCGTCACGGCCGGTCTGGCTGTTCGTTCAGGCATTTGCGAGCCCGATGCACATGCCGCGGCAGCAATGGCTGATGCCGACACCGAGCGAACTCCGTGCAATGATCTATGCCGGCCTTATCCATGGCGCGACCGGGATTTTCATATTCGCGCAAGACAGCTTCGTCACACGGGCCGGCGACGTTGTCGGCATCGGGCCGGACATACCTGAATCGTACGATCCGGCATACCCCGATCTTTCGGAAGGCAGGCCGCCGCTCGCCGCGACAAGTGCCGAGAGGGCGGCTGCCCGGGAACTTTGGAACAGGTTGCCGGCGTTAGCGTCGGAAATTCGCGCGCTCTCGCCCGGCCTCCTTGGGCCGGGACCCGCACTGGAATATCGCGTTGCCGTCTCGGGCGCGCCAGCGAGCGGGACGCCGATCCGGACGCTGCTTAAGCGCTTTCCCGATGGCGATGCCGTGCTGATGGCGGTGAATGTCGAAGCACGCCCGGTCGCCGCCAGATATGAGTTCGGCAGATCGCTCGCCCGTGTCGCGCGGATGTTCGACGATGTGCCGCCGCCCAAGCGGGTCGGCGGGGCTTTCTATGATACGTTCGAGCCTTTTGGCGTGCGTGTCTATCGTCTTGAAATCCAACCTTGATGTTGGCTGGCGGCTCGAATAACACTGCCCGGCGGGCGCAAACCGGATAGGCTTTACGAATGAGCGAGCGATTGGGCATCGTACTGGCAGGCGGAGCAGGGACGCGCCTGCATCCCTCGACCGTCGCGACATCCAAGCAGCTGCTGCCCGTCTACGACAAGCCGATGGTCTACTACCCGCTTTCCACGCTGATGCTGGCAGGGATCCGTCGCATCCTGCTGATTTCCACACTGGTCGACCTGCCCGGATTCAGGCGCCTGTTCGGCGACGGACGGCAGTGGGGCATCGAGATCGAATATGCCGAGCAGCCGAAGCCCGAAGGCATCGCGCAGGCATACCTGATCGCCGAGCATTTCCTTGCCGGTCGTCCTTCCGCCCTCATTCTCGGCGACAACATCTTCTACGGCGAGGGTCTTTCCCGACGCCTTCAGGCCGTTGCAGGACATTCCGGCGCGGGAGCAACCGTATTCGCCTATACCGTGTCGGATCCCGAACGTTATGGCGTCATCGAGCTCGATGCGGCCGGCAAGCCGATCGATCTCGTCGAGAAGCCGAGCAGTCCGCGTTCGGATCTCGCGGTAACCGGTCTCTACTTCTACGACGGCGAGGCTTCGCGTCGCGCAAAACGCCTGCAACCAAGTTCGCGCGGCGAGTTGGAGATCACGGATCTGAACCGCGCATATCTTGCGGACGGCATGCTGACGGTTGAAACGCTCCGTCGCGGCAACGCCTGGCTCGATACGGGAACGCAGGACTCGCTTCTCGATGCGTCGAATTTCATTGCCGCCGTCGAGCGCCGGCAAGGTCTGAAAGTCGGTTGCCCGGAAGAGATCGCCTGGCGCCAAGGCTGGATCGACGATTCGGCGCTCGCGCGTCTCGCCGAGCCGTTGCGCAAGAGCGGATATGGCGAATACCTGCTCCGGCTGATCGGCAGGCGCTAGGCATGCGCACGCTTCTTGTGACAGGCGGATGCGGGTTCATCGGTTCGGCGTTTCTGCGTCGCACGGTCGGGCAGGGGCTTGTCCGGGTGGTGAACGTCGACAAGCTCACCTATGCCGCCAATCCCGATGCCGTGGCCGAAATCGCGTCCGGCCCGAACTATTCGTTCGTGCAGGCCGATATCGGCGATCGGGACGCGATGCGCGCGACCCTGGAAAAATATCGTCCCGCCGCAATCGTTAATTTTGCCGCCGAGACCCATGTCGATCGTTCGATTGACGGGCCACTTGCTTTTGTCGAAACCAATGTTGCGGCAACTGCGCGCCTGCTCGTTGAAGCGCTGGCCTACTGGCGCGGGCTCGATACAACGACCCGCGACGAATTCCGTTTCCTGCATGTCTCGACCGACGAGGTTTTCGGCTCCCTCGAGGCCGACGATCCGCCGTTCGACGAATCCACCGCATATTCGCCGAACTCGCCTTATGCCGCGACCAAGGCCGCATCGGATCATCTCGTGCGCGCTTGGAGCCGGACATATGGCTTACCTGTGCTGGTCACCAATTGCTCGAACAACTACGGGCCATGGCAGTTCCCCGAGAAGCTGATCCCGTTGATGATCGCCCGGGCGCGGGTAGGAGAAAAACTTCCTGTCTATGGGGCGGGACGCAACGTGCGTGACTGGCTGCATGTCGAAGATCATGCGGCGGGCCTCTGGCTCGCGCTAGAACGCGGGGCGCCGGGCGCCAGCTATGGTTTCGGCGGCGGTGCGGAGCTCGCCAACATCGATGTCGTTCACGCGATCTGCGATGCGCTCGATGCGAAGCTTGGCCGGTTGCCGGTCGGCCTTCGGCGCACCCTGATCGAGCATGTCGCCGATCGGCCTGGCCACGATTTCCGCTATGCGATCGATTCGGCCCACGCGCGTGATGCGCTCGGCTGGAAGCCGGTGAATGCGTTCGGACCGGGCCTCGCGAAGACCATCGATTGGTACCTCGCGAACGAGACATGGGTCGAATCGATCCGCGATCGCCGCTATGCGCTCGAGCGGCTCGGCACGGGCTGATGCCGACCCTGCTTGTCTTCGGTGCGCGTGGCCAGGTCGGCCGGGCCCTTGCTGAAGCCGGCCCGGCGCTGGATTGGACGGTGCGCGGCCTGGCGCGCGACGATGTGGACATTGCCGATGCCGATGCGCTCGCCCGTGCGGTGAAGAACGTCGGCCCCGACGCTGTCGTCAATGCCGCCGCCTACACCGCCGTCGATCGCGCCGAGAGTGACGGCGACGTGGCGCAGAAGGTCAATGGCACAGCACCCGGCCTGATCGGCGCAGCAGCGGCGGCAGCCGGTATCCCGTTCGTCCATCTGTCGACGGACTATGTCTTCGACGGCGAATCCCGTGTCCCGTACAAGGAAGCCGATCCGACGGCACCCCTCGGCGTCTACGGACGAACGAAGCGGGCGGGCGAGATCGCGGCCTACAAGGCCGGCGGGCGCTGCGTGATCCTGCGCACGTCGTGGATATTTGCGCCGTGGGGCGCCAATTTCGTCCGCACGATGCTGCGCCATGCCGCCGACAAACCCGAGCTTCGCGTCGTCGACGACCAGCGCGGCGCGCCGACGCCGGCAACAGAGATCGCGGCGACGATCCTCAAGATCGTGCCGCGACTGGCCGAACCGGAAGGTGCCGGGAAGACGGGCCTGTTCCATTACCAGGGCCGCCCGCCGGTTACGTGGGCCGCATTTGCGGATGCGATTCTCGACGAAGGAGCGCTTCTCGGCCATCCCCGTCCGCCGGTCGTCCGGATATCGACGGCCGAGTATCCGACGGCGGCCGCTCGTCCGGCGAACGGCGTGCTCGATTGCGCACGCATCTCGCGCGACTACGACATCACACCGCCGGACTGGCGGCCCGCCCTTGCCCGCGCGGTGCGCGAAATCCTCTCGGAAGCGAAGCCGGCCTAGGCGTCAGTCGGGCCGGTATTCCGGCACGAGTTCGCGCATCGTGGCGAGCGTCGCCTCGGCGTCGCCCGCCCGTGCAAGCGCTTCCAGGCGATCAATCATCTGGCGCAGCTTCGCAAGGTCGGCGGCACGCGACCGTGCGAGCTTGATGCCCGTAACCGCCGTCGGCGTTGCCTGTTCTTCGGCATGGAACAGTTCTTCGAAAAGCTTTTCACCGGGCCGAAGACCGGTGAATTCGACGGTGACGTCGATATCAGGGCGTTTGCCAGCCAGCCGGATCATGCGCCGTGCTAGATCCTGGATGCGGACCGGCTCGCCCATTTCTAGGACCAGAATGCCGCCCCGTGCGGATGCTTCGTCTGAAGTTGCCAGCACGCTCGCCTGCAGCACGAGTTCGACCGCCTCGCGGATCGTCATGAAGTAGCGCTCGACGTCGGGGTGCGTGACGGTGAGCGGCCCTCCGGCGGCGAGCTGCCGTTGGAACAGCGGTACCACCGATCCGGACGAGCCGAGGACGTTGCCGAAGCGCACGGTGACGAAGCGCGTATCGCCGGCCGCCGCGTCGAGTGTCTGGCACAGCATTTCGGCGATGCGCTTGCTGGCACCAAGCACGTTCGTCGGGTTGACGGCCTTGTCGGTCGAGATCATGACGACGGCCTGCACGCCCGCATCGATCGCGGCATCGGCGACATTGCGCGTGCCTATCGCGTTGGTCAGCGCACCTTCCGACGGATTCGCTTCCAGTAAAGGCACGTGCTTGAGCGCCGCCGCATGGAAGACGATCTCGGGCCGGTGCGTGTGCATGAGCCGGCGCAGGCGTTCGGCATCGCGGATATCGGCGATCGCCGCGTTCCGCGCAAGCCGCGGCCAGGTCTCTTCGACCTCGCGGTCAATGGCGTAGAGCTGGAATTCCGAATTTTCGACGAGGACGAGCTTCGCGGGCATGCGCGCGGAAATCTGCCGAACGAGTTCGCTGCCGATGCTGCCGCCGGCACCCGTCACCAGGACGCGACGTCCGCGCACGAGACGATCCATCGCCTCGCGGTCGAGGACGGTCTGCGGTCGGCCGAGGAGATCCTCGATCGCGATCGGGTTGACCTCGAGTGCCGCATCGGATGCATTCCCGTCGGACAGGGCGTTGATCCGCGGAAGCCGCACGGCGGTCATGCCGCAGCGATCGGCGAGATCGACGAGCGCGCTCAATGCCTCGCCATCGAGCTGCGGCGTGGCGATGACGAGCCGCTGCGGACGAAGACCGCGGCGCTTGAGGTCTGCGACGATCGTCTCGAGCGCCTGAGGCGCGCCCAGCACCTCGACGCTTCCCATGCGTCGCCCCTGCCGGCGCTCCGCGTCGTCGAGAATCCCGACGACATAATAGGGCGCCCGCCGGCGGCGGCGGTTGGCCTGCAGGAACAGCTCGGCGCCATCGTTCGCGCCAACGATCAGTACCTGGACCTGGTCCTCGCGCGGCCCGCCGAGCGTGAGATCGAGCCGTCCTTCGCGCACGCTGCGATAGAGAAGGCGGGGCCCGATGAGCAACGCGAACAGGACGAACCAGTTGATCAGAAGGGTGGCGCGCGGCATGTCGGCCAGCCGCGACCAAAGGAACATCGCAGGCAGAAAGAGCAGGATCGCAAACGTGACCGCGCGCGCGACGAGCATCATGTCGTCGATGGCGACGTAGCGCCACACGCCGCGAGGCAGTCCCGTCCAGTGGAAGGCGATCGCCGATGCGACGGCGAAAAGGACAGTGCCGCCGATCAGCAGGTCGTTCGAATACTGCGTCAGCCCGTCGCCAACCCGTAGATAGAGGGAAATCTGGAACGAGAGAACGGCCATCGTGATGTCGTGGACCATCGACAGCGTGACGCGATCGAACCGCTGGATCAGGCTGCTGGTTCCGTTGCTGGCCATGGTTCGGGCTTGCTGCCTCAGAGCGTCATGTAGGCGCAGTCGGCGGGCAGGGACGCTGCGCGCCACATGCCCTTCACGTCGAACACGATGGCGGCCGGCGCGAGCATGCCGGCGAGGTTTTTCGCGGGCAGTTCGGCAAACGCCTCGTGCGAAACCGCCATCACCACCGCATCATAGCGCTTGCCGGCGGGAAGCGCCGGCAGCACCACCTGTCCATATTCGTGCTGTGCCGACACCGGATCGATCACGGGGTCGTGCACGTCGACGCGATGGCCGAGCGATTCGAGACCGCGCACGACATCGATGACCTTCGTGTTGCGCAGGTCCGGCACGTTCTCCTTGAACGCGAGCCCGAGGACGAGGATATCGGCCGTACCCGGCCGGCGCGTCGCCAGCGCATGGCCGATCTGTTCGGCGATGTAGCCGGCCATGCCGTCGTTGATGCGCCGGCCCGCGAGGATCACCTCGGGATGATGGCGCAGGCGCATCGCCGCTTCGGCGAGATAGTAAGGGTCGACGCTGATGCAGTGGCCGCCGACGAGGCCCGGCGTGAAGGGCAGGAAATTCCATTTCGTGCGCGCGGCGGCAAGCACGTCGTGCACCGACAGCCCCATCTTATTGAAGATCATCGTCACTTCGTTGATGAAGGCGATGTTGATGTCGCGTTGCGCGTTCTCGATTACTTTGGCCGCCTCGGCCGTGCGGATGTCGCGTGCGAGGAAGACGTTGCCGCCGTTGAGCGTGCCGTACATGTCGCCCAGTGCTTTGGTCACGGCTTCCGTCTGGCCCGAAACCACCTTGGTGATATGCGCAACCGTGTGGGTCTTGTCGCCGGGATTGATGCGCTCGGGGCTGTAGCCAAGGAAGAAGTCGCGCCCGCAGACGAGCCCGGATGCCTTGGCGACTTCCGGGCCGACGATGTCTTCGGTCACGCCCGGATAGACCGTGCTTTCGAGCACGACGACCGCGCCCCGGCCGATCGCCTTGCCGACCGTGCGGCTGGCGGCGGTGACGGCACCGAGGTCCGGCCGGTTCGCGGCATCGACGGGCGTGGGAACGGTGATGATGTAGACGTCGGCGCCACCGATCGATCCGGGATCGGAAGTCATGTTCAGCTTTGCAGCCGTCAATGCGGACCCTTCGATCTCCCCGGTACGGTCCTTGCCGGCGACAAGCTCGTCGATGCGGTTGCGGTCGAGGTCGAAGCCTGTGACCTGAAAGCTCTTGGCAAGACCGACCGCGAGCGGCAACCCGACATAGCCGAGGCCGACGACGGTAATACGAGAGATAGGATTCATGTCATGTTCCCGGGTGCGCAGGAGCCTTTCGTAGCGGCCTTGAGGGTCCGGCGCAAGCGGCGGAAAGAAAGGGCGAATCGCCGCCCGTGATTTCTTGGCAAGGGCGGCGGTGCGGCCTTACTGTGGCGCCGTTCGAGGGGGGCTTCGTATGCGTATCCGCCAGCTCGGCCGGACCGGCTTCGCCGTTTCCGAGATCGGCTACGGCACCTGGGGTATCGGCGGCTTCGTCGCAGGCGCGTCCTATGGCGAGACGGACGATGGCGTCTCGCGTTCCGCCCTACGCCGCGCGCTCGAGCGCGGCATCAATTTTTTCGACACGGCCGATTCCTACGGCGACGGCCGGGCCGAAACGCTGCTCGGCGAATGCTTCGGCAAGGGTTCCGGCGTGGGGAACGACTCCGTCGTCATCGCAAGCAAGGCGGGTCATCCGCGATTCGGCGGGCCACAGGACTTCACGCCGGCACATCTCACCGCGTCGGTCGAAGGATCGTTGCGCCGGCTGCGACGCGAGCGCGTCGAACTGCTGCAGCTCCACAGCCCGCCGCTCGACCTGCTGCGCGCGCGACCCGAAATCTTCGGCGCTCTCGACGAGTTGTGCCGCGCGGGCAAGGTCGCTGCCTGGGCAATCTCGACGAAGACGCCGGCCGAGGCCGCGATGGCGATCCGCGAGTTCGGTGCCTCGTGCGTTCAGGCGAATTTCAATCTTGCCGACCAGCGCGCGCTCGAAGACGGTCTGCTCGATCTCGCGCAAGCGACGGGTACGGGACTTATCGCGCGGACGCCGCTCGCATTTGGTTTCCTGTCGGGCAAGCTCGGCGCCGATGCGCAGTTTCCGGAAGGCGACCATCGGCGCAACTGGTCGAAGGATCGTATCGCCCAATGGGCACGCGCAAGCCGCACGCTCGCGGGCGACATCGCCGCGCGCGACGGCCAGACTCTCGCGCAGGTAGCGCTGCGATTCTGTCTGTCGCATCCGGCGGTCTCGACAACGATCCCGGGCATGCTGACGCCGGCCGAAGTGGACGAGAATTCAGCGGCATCGGGCTTCGGCCCGTTGCCCGCCGCCGATTTCGCGCGCATCCGCGCGATCTATGCGGGCAGCGAGTTCGCGAGCGCGCCGGTCGTCACGCCGAAAACACCCAAGCGCGACTGACGCTTCAGCGGCAGAGTGGGACGACGGCCGCCTTGACCGTTTCGATGACCTTGGCCTGATCTTCCTCGGGCATGCCGGGCCACATCGGCAGCGAGATCTCGCCTTCGCCCCATTCGTAGGAGTGGGGGAAATCCTTCGGCCCGAAACCGTATTTCTCCCGATAGTAGGTGAGCGTCGGCACCGAACGGTAATTGACCGTGACCGGCACGCCCGCCGCGTTCAGGGCGGCGATGGCCGCATCGCGCACGGCAGGCTTCACGTGGATCGGGAACAGGTGCTCGGCCGACACGCAGCCCGGGTCGAGGCGCTGCAGGCGGATCGGCAGGTTGGCGAACTGGTCGCGATAACGGTCGGCAAGGGCGATGCGCGCGGGCAGGCGCGCGCGGATCGTCTCGATCTGCGGCGGCAACAGGGCCGCCAGCAGGTCCGGCAGGTTCGCCTTCACGCCGAGGCGGCCCATGTCCCAGTGCTTGTACTGGCCAGCCTTGAAGCGGTCGGCGGCGATGGCGCTCATGCCGTGCAGGCGCGTCTGCTGAAGCTTGCCGAACAGCCCGGCATCCTTCAGCACGATGGCGCCGCCTTCGCCGCAGGTAACGTTCTTCGTCGCGTAGAACGAGAAGATCGCCATTTCCGAATGGCGGCCGGGCAGCTCGCCGTCGCGCGTGCCTTCGAAGCAGTGCGCGCAGTCCTCGATCAACGTGACGTGCGCGGGCAGTGCTGCGCGAAGCCCCTTCATGTCGCACATCAGCCCGTACATGTGGACCGGAATGCAGGCCTTGGTGCGCTCGGTCACCGCGGCGGCAGCAAGTTCGGGTGTCAGCAGCAGCGTGTCGGGATCGACGTCGGCGAACACGGGCTTGGCGCCCACCAGCTCGACCATGTTTGCCGTCGCGATAAAGGTCTGGGCGGGGATGATCACCTCGTCGCCCGGCCCGATATCGAGGGCGAGCAGGGCGGCAAGCGCGCCATTCGTCCAGGAATTGACGAGCAGCGCATGCGGGGTGCCGAAGAAATCGCACAGCATGCCTTCGACCTTCTTGCCGACGCCGCCGGACGTCAGGAAGGGCGTATCGAGCACGTCGGCGATCGCCTTGGCGTCGGCACCGGTCAGGCCGTGACGGTAGAAATGCATGGACGACTCTTTGGGAAATGGACGGAAAGACGGCCCTTTGTCGGGATTCGCACCCGGCCTGTCAATGAATTCCGGCCATCATCCATAGACGTTGCGCAGCGTGCCGATGCCGCCGATGGCGATCTCGATCGTCGTATCGGGTCGCATCGGCAAGACGCCCAGCGAAGTGCCGCAGGCGATGATATCGCCGGGTTCAAGGGTCAGATCCCGGCTGATGCGGCTGACGAGCTCGGCCGGCGGGAAGATCATGTCGGCAACCGGATAGTTCTGCCGCTCGCGGCCGTTGACGAGCGTGCGCACCGCAAGGCCCGCCGGATCGATGCCGGTCGCGATCGCCGGGCCGATACAGGCGAAGCCGTCGAAACCCTTGGCACGCGTCCACTGCGGAAAGCTGGGATCTGCCGACAGCAGGTCGAGCGCCGTGACGTCATTAATGCAGGTGTAACCGAAGATGTGACCGGGCGCGTCGGCAACAGCGACGTTCCGGCAGGTCTTCCCGATGAGGATGCCGAGTTCGCCCTCATAGACCACGCGGCCGTCATAGCTTGCGGGCTTGCGGATTGGCGACAAATGGGCATTGAGCGCGCCGGTCGATTTCAAGAAGTAGAGCGGCTCCGCGGGAATGGCCCAGCCGTTCTTCGCCGCCGCCGCGTGGAAGTTGTTCCACAAGGCCACGATCTTGCTGGGCTGGCAGGGCACAAGCCAGCGTGCTTCGGCAAGCGCGACGCTCTCGCCGGTCGGTTCCGGCTCCGCTAACGGATCGCCATCGTGCACGGCGAGCCTGTCGCCTTCGATGCAGCCCGCCAGATTCCGGCCACCAATCTCGATCCGAGCCCAGAGCATGTGCGGTCCTCCTCCCGACGCGCGGATATGCTACAGGCAAGGACAGGAGGAAAAACACCATGATTCACGTCGTCGCCGTCATCACTGCGAAGCCCGGCCTGCGGGCGAATATCCTGAAGGAATTCCGCGCGAACATGCCTGCCGTACATGCCGAAAAAGGCTGCATCGAATACCAGCCGGTTGTCGACGCCGACGGCATCGGGCCGATCCAGACGAAATGCGGCCCGGACACGTTCATCGTGATCGAAAAGTGGGAAAGCGCCGAAGCGCTTGCCGCACACGCGGCGGCACCGCACATGGCGGCCTATGTCGGCAAGGTCCGCGACTGGATCGCACAGCGCACGATCCACGTTCTAAGCCCAGCCTGAACTACTTCGCCAGCTCGATTTGAAGCCAATCGCTCCACCGATCGTCGCGGCCGGCGACCCCGACGCGCAGCTTCAGCGTGCCGTAAGGCACGACCCAGGTGTTCCAGTAGGCCACATCGACCGGCTCGAGCCCCAGCCGCGTGCCGTCGACTCTGATCTCGCCGGCAAGCGAAGTCGCTCCCGATCCGGCGACATACTGGACGACATGCGGCACGTGCGACGCGCCGTCCCACTCGAGCGCGAAACGGCCATCGAGATCGGCGTGATGCCACGTGCCGCCGCGATTGGGCCAGCGCCAGCTCGGAGCAGGCGCTTCGACGAGACGTTCCGGCCGGTACGCATCGAGCCGCACCGAGCCGATCGACGCGGCGAGTTCCGGCTCCAGCTGCGCGACGATATCGGGACGTGCTGCCGCCTTGTCGTCACGCTCCGCCGGATCGGCCGCGAGGTCGTAGAGCTTGCGCGCGACGATCCGGCCGCGCTCAGCGACGAGATGGAGCTTCCACGGCCAGGCGATGCGTGCGTGATGCCAGACCGGCATGTCCGCCGGGTCGGGTTCGGCGAAGCCGGCGCGCGAGGTGACGCCGGACCAGCGTGTCGCATGCGTTTCGCGCAGCATGTCGTGGCCGCCGAGCGGACGGCCAGGAACGCGGCCGAGCAGACGGAACAGGGTCGGCATCACGTCGAGATGGTCCGTCAGGCCGGACACGACTCTCGGCGGGCTCGCGCTCAGGGCAATATCCGGCGGCAGATGCAGGACCATCGGGACATGCACCAGTTCCTCGTGCAGGTGGCCGTCGCGCGTGGTCGACGCGTGGCCGACGCGCGCGCCATGGTCGAGATGCTCCTCGCCGTGATCGGCCGTGAGGACGACGATCGTGTTCCGGTCGAGCCCCGTCGAATGGAGATGCGCGATCAGCCGCATGAACCAGTCGTCGAACGCGCGGAAATTCGCCTCGTAGAGTGCGCGAATCGCCGGCACATCGCTTTCGCGGAAATCGACGCCGCCGGCGGGGATCGCGGGCTCGCGCATCACGGCCGCTATGCGCGCGCGCGCCGCCTCGTCGCCCGGCGGCAACAGCGTTTCCCAGTCGGGCATGTAGGCCGGATCGGGGTGATAGGGCAGGTGCGTTTCGAGATAGTGATGCCAGAGGAAGAACGGTCGCCCGTCTTTCGCGCGTGCGGCGAGCCAGTCGAACGGGCCGAGGCGCGTGTCAACCTCGATCCCGGTCGCGTGGAAGCCCGCCACGATCATGAATCCCTGCAGGCCCGCGACGGCGTAGCCCGCGCGCCGCAACTCGTCGAGCGGCTTGTGCCACGCGCGCGGGATTTCCTGTCCGCGCGTATGCACGCCATGCCGGAGGGGCGATTCGCCGGTCAGGAGAGAAACGATGTTCGCGCCTGTCCACGCGGAAACCGCACGATGCTGCTCGAAGCGCGTTCCGCCGGCGGCCCACGCCCAGGTGCGCGGCATCGTTGCGGGTCCAAGCATCGCGAAGCGCGCGCTTTCCATCGTGACGACGAGCACATTGAGCCGGCGCGCGGGATCGGGCGTCAGCACGAATAGCCGCAGCCACACGCCGACAAGCAGCGCAAGCACGACGAGGAAGAGGCTAGTTGAACGCCAGCGCGAGGACATGACCGATACCGATTTGGACGCAAAGTGCCGCGCAAAGCCAGCCTGCCGGCACGAACACCTTCCGCCAGTTCCGTCCGGCGAACGCCGCCGTGCTTGCGGCAAGGAACGGGAGCATCCAGAGCGGGTCGAGGACCGTTCCTCGGAAATCCACCAGACGGGGAAGGGTTGTCGCCAGAACCGTGACTGGCAGGACAAGCGCGACGATATCCCCGGGCGCCGGACGCGGGGCAGGTGTCGCCCGATCGAAGGCCAGAGCGTGGCCTGCCAGCGCACCCGCCGCGGCGCCCAGCGCGTTCGTCGCAATGTCGACAAGTCCATAGGTCCGCTCCGGCAGCAGGCCCTGCAGGAATTCGTCGTGAATCCCGTAGAGCGTGCCGAGCAGGATTGCGCCCAGCGTGCGCTGCCATCCGCCCCCGGCCGACGCGAGTGCGACCCGCATCAGCAGGCCGATGAGGAAGTATTGTGGGACGTGGATCCGCTTTGCCGGAAATTGTGGATCGGCTAGCCAGAAGCCGGCAAGTGCCAAAGCCAGCGCCGTCGCCACCCAGCGCATACCGATTGAACTGCCGGCGCCTCGGCGAGCCGCCGCCGCGCAAATCAGAGTGACGCCCGCAACCGCAGCCAGGGCGAACGGGAGATAGATCGCCGCCGGCCCGACGAAAGCGGCGAGCCAGCGCCAGATCTCGAACGAATTCGCATATCCGGACACGGCGATTGCTGCGAGCAGATGCAGGGCGTAGGTGCGTTTCATGGAACGGGTGCGGGCGGAAGAGACGCGCGATACTATCTGACCGGTCCAGCGAATCGAAGCCGGCATATCCAGAGGAAATCCGATGCGCGCAAACGACATGGAAGCCGTCATCCTCGCCGGGGGCATGGGTACGCGCCTGCGCGAAGAAACCGAACTTCGCCCGAAGCCGATGGTGGAGATCGGCGGTGTGCCGATTCTCGTCCACATCATGCGGATCTACCGGCACTTCGGCGTGCGCCGGTTCATCGTCTGCCTTGGCTACAAGGGCAACTTCATCCGCGATTATTTCATCAACTATCGCCTCCACAATGCCGATCTCGAAGTCGATCTGTCGACGAATGCGGTTCGGGTGCTGGGGGATGTAGCGCCGCTCGACTGGTCGGTCACATTGGTCGAGACGGGTGCGGAATCGCAGACCGGCAGCCGGATCCGGCGCGCACTCAAACATGTCCGTGGCCAGACTTTTTTTGCGACCTATGGCGACGGCGTGGCGAATGTCGATGTCGCCGGATTGCTCGAAACCCACATGAAATCCGGAAAGCTCGGAACAGTTACGGCCGTCCATCCGCCGTCGCGTTTCGGCGAGATCGATATCGCCGGCAGCGAGGTTCGCACGTTTCGCGAGAAGCCGCAGATCGACGAAGGCTGGATCAATGGCGGCTTCATGGTGCTGGACAAGCGGGCGGTCGAAGGCATCCCTCTAGACGAGGTGCGCAACAGCCTCGAGGTCGACGTGCTGCCGCAGCTGGCCCATTCGGGGCAGCTCGCCGTCCATCGCCACGGCGGATTCTGGCAGTGCATGGACACGTTCCGCGACATGACGCTGCTGAACGAGATGTGGGCGACCGGAAAGGCGCCCTGGAAGGTGTGGAAATGAGCGAAGCGACGATCCGCAAATACTACGCGGCCTTCGATGCAGGCGATTGGGACGGCATGTGCGCGATGTTGGCTGAAGATGTCGTGCACGACATCTGCCAGGGTGGGCGTCAGACCGGTCGTGCGGCATTTCGCGAATTTCTCGGCCACATGGAGCGCTGCTATCGTGAGCGCACGCGCAACCTCGTCGTGATGCTCGATTCTACGGGGCTGCGCGCCGCTGCCGAATTCGATCTCGACGGCACCTACATCGCGACCAATGCGCCGCATCCGCCGGCGCGCGGCCAGATCTACACGCTGCGTGTGGGTGCTTTCTTCGACCTGAAGGACGGATTCATCCTGCGCGTGGCCAACCACTACAACGTCGCGGATTGGCTGGCGCAGGTCCGATGACCGGCGTCGCGGTCGAAACGCTCGCAGGTCCGGAGGCGGCGAAGGTCATCGAGGATCTGGCGCGCTTGCGCGTGACCGTCTTCCGCGAATGGCCCTATCTCTACGAAGGCAGTCTCGACTACGAACGGCGTTACCTCGCCAAATATGTCGGCCTGGAACGCTCGACGATCGTCATCGCGCGTGCGGATGGCGAGATCGTCGGCGCATCGACCGCTTTGCCGCTGGCCAGTGCCGAGGCCGAACTGCAGGCACCCTTCGTTGCGGCCGGCCACGATCCGGCGGATTTCTACTATTACGGTGAATCGGTCCTGCTGGCACCGTGGCGTCGACGCGGTATCGGTGTCGCATTCTTCCAGGCGCGCGAGGCGCGGGCGCGCGAACTGGGTTACCGCATGGGTACGTTCTGCGCGGTCGTCCGGCCGGACAACCATCCGGCACGTCCGGCCGACTACGTGCCGCTCGACGCATTCTGGACGAAGCGCGGTTACGCGAGGGTCCCGGGCCTGACGGCCTCGTTCGGCTGGCGCGACGTCGGCGATGCCGGGCCGACCGCCAAGCCGATGGTCTTCTGGACCAAGGCGCTCTGACCGGCATTCCCAAGGGGACGGTCCGGGCCTATCCTTGCGGCCCAAACAGCGAGAGCCCTATCCATGTCCGCCATCGACATCCATCTCTGCGAAGTGGGCCCGCGCGACGGCCTGCAGAACACCCGGATATTCATGCCGACCGAGGCCAAGAAGGCATGGATCGCGGCGCTCGCGGCATCCGGCCTGCCCGAGATCGAGGTCTGCTCTTTCGTTCCGCCCAAGCTCATCCCGCAGTTTGCCGACGCGACCGAAATCGCGACGTTCGCGCTGGCGCTGCCCGGCGTCTCGATCGTGGCGCTCGTCCCGAATCTGAAAGGTGCCGAGCGCGCAGCCGAAACGGGCCTGCGTCGGATCACGCTGCCGATTTCGGCGAGCGAAGCCCATTCGCGCTCGAACGTGCGCAAGTCGGTCGACGAACAGCTCGAAGAACTGGCGCGCATCGTGGCGCTTCGCAACTCGCTCCCCGCCGATCGGCGCTTCCGGATCGTCGCGGGCGTCTCGACCGCATTCGGCTGTACGTTGCAGGGCGAGGTTCCGGAAGCCGACGTACTGAAGATCTGCACGCGCGCCGCCGAGCTGGACGCGGACTCGGTCTCGCTCGCCGATACTGTCGGGTACGCCAACCCCACGCAGGTGCGTCGCCTGCTGTCGGCCGCACGCACCGAGATCGGCGCGCGGCTGGAAGCGGCCCATTTCCACAACACGCGCGGCCTCGGCCTTGCCAACTGCGTCGCCGCGATCGAGGCGGGCGTGCGTTCGCTCGACAGCTCGATGGCGGGTCTGGGCGGCTGCCCCTATGCGCCGGGCGCGTCGGGCAATGTCATCACCGAGGATCTCGTTTTCATGCTCGAATCGATGGGATTGCGCACGGGTGTGGACATCGATCGATTGCTCGAAGCGCGTCGCATCCTCGAAGCGGCATTGCCGGGCGCCGAGTTCTACGGCCATCTCGCCAAGGCCGGCGTGCCCAAGGGCTTCGCGCGCGCGGAGGCGGCCTGATGGGCGCGCTGCCGCTCGCGGGCCTGCGCGTCGTCGAGTTCGTCCATATGGTCATGGGGCCGAGCTGCGGGCTCATCCTCGCCGACCTCGGCGCAGACGTCATCAAGATCGAGCCCGTTCCCGACGGCGACAACACGCGACGCCTCACGTCGTCGGGCGCCGGATTCTTCGTCGCGTTCAACCGCAACAAACGCTCGCTCGCTCTCGACATGAAGGATCCCGAGGGGCTTGCAGTCGCACGCAAGCTTCTCGCGACTGCAGACATCGTGACCGAGAATTTCCGCCCCGGTGCCATGGACAAGCTGGGGCTCGGCTATGCCGACGTGCAGAAGCTTGATCCGAAGATCATTTACTGTTCGTTGAAGGGCTTTCTCGACGGGCCCTACGAGCACCGCACGGCGCTCGACGAGGTCGTGCAGATGATGGCGGGCCTCGCTTACATGACCGGGCCGGCCGGCCGGCCCTTGCGTGCCGGCACGTCGGTAAACGACATCATGGGCGGCATGTTCGCGGTCATCGCGATCCTCGCGGCACTTGAGGAGCGGCACCGCACGGGTCAGGGGCGCTACGTCAAGTCGGCGCTCTACGAGAACTGCGCCTTCCTGTCCGCACAGCACATCGCGCAGTTCGGCGTCACCGGCGAAGAGCCGCCACCCATGCCCGTTCGCCGCGGTGCCTGGGCCATCTACGACATCTTCGACACGTCCGACCGCGAACAGCTTTTCGTCGCCGTCGTCAGCGACACGCAATGGGGCCCGTTCTGCGACATGTTCGGCCTCGGCACGATGAAGGACGATCCGAAGCTTTCCAGCAACGCGCTTCGCTATGCCGCGCGCGACACGATGCTGCCGGCCGTCGCGGCCGTGCTGGGGAAATTCACCAAGACCGAGCTGATCGCCAGATGCGAGACGCTTGGCATTCCCTTCGCGCCGATCGTCCGCCCTATCGAGCTGCTCGAAGACCCGCATCTCAACGCCAGTCAGGGTCTTGTCGATATCGCGAGTCCCGACGGCAAGAATCTGCGTATTCCCGGCCTGCCGATGAGCTTCGACGGCGAGCGCCTCCCGGTCCGCCGCGATCCACCGGCGATGGGGGCGGACGGGCGCGACATCCTCGCCGAGCTCGGCTATGGGGAAACGGACGTCGACAGGCTGTTCGCCAAGGGCACGCTGGTCGAGAAGCGCCCGATCCGGGTCGTCGAATAGCGCCGGATTCGGCGATTTCTTGACCGTCCGGCGAAGGACGGCCTAACCTCGTCCCATGCCCGGAAAACCGGGAGAACGGCAGATTCACAAATCCGACAGGGGACACGAATCATGAAGAAGATATCCCGCCGCCAGTTCGCAGGCGGCGTTGCCGCCGGCCTTGCCGCCGCCGCGATCGTCCGCCCCGCCGCCGCGCAAGCCAAGTGGAAGTGGGACCTGCCGGCCGGCTACCCGGCGACCAATTTCCATTCGGCGAACCTGATCCAGTTCGCCAAGGATGTGAAGGACGCTTCCGGCGGCAAGCTCGAGATCACGGTCCACCCCGGCGCATCGCTGTTCAAGGTCCCTGAGATCATGCGTGCCGTGCAGACCAATCAGGCCCAGATGGGCGAGCTTCTGATGGTCGTGCTGGAGAACGAGGATCCGCTGTTCGGCGCGGACAACGTGCCGTTCCTCGCGACGTCGTTCCGCGAGGCCAAACGGCTCGCCACTGCGCAGCGCCCTCTTATCGACAAGCGCCTGCAGAGCCGCGGCGTGCGCCAGCTCTTCCAGGTGCCGTGGCCGCCGCAAGGCTTCTACAGCCCGAAGGCGCTCAACGTGCCCGATGACCTCAAGGGCCTATCGTTCCGTTCCTATGGCGCCTCGGCCGGCCGTTTCGCCGAACTCGCGGGCATGCGTGTTACCACCATCCAGGCTGCCGAACTCGTGCAGGCGCTGGCCGCCGGCCGCGTCAACTCGATGATCTCGTCGGGTGCCACGGGCTATGATTCCAAGATCTGGGAACACATCAAGTTCTTCTACGACGTGCAGGCCTGGCTGCCGAAGAACCTCACGATGGTCAACCAGCGTGCATGGGCTTCGCTCGATGATGCGACTCGCGCGGCCGTCACCAAGGCGTCCGAAGTGGCTGAGGCGCGCGGCTGGGCGGAATCGGAACGTCTGGCCAATTTCTATCTCGACGAGTTCAAGAAGAACGGCATGACCGTCGCGCCACCGTCGGCCGCCCTCAAGGGCGGCTTCCAGCGCTGGGGCGAGGAGTTGACGAAAGACTGGCTTTCGCGCGCGGGCGCCGACGGTCAGGCGCTCGTCGCTGCCTACAAGGCGAGTGCCTGATCCGCGGCTCGAACCTTGCTTGGAGCGAGGGGGCTTGAAGTCCGGGGCCGGTTTCGCCTGAAGCGGCGGGGCCGGCCCTCTTTCATCGGGTGAACGGGCAGATGCGACGGTATCTCGACGGACTTTACGAAGCGAGCGCCTGGGCGGCAGGCCTGGGCATGCTTTTGATCCTGGTGGTGACGCTCCTCCAGATTCTCGGCGGCATCTCCGACATTTACGTACGCGGCACGGACGCCTACGCGGGCTACGCGATGGCGGCCTCGTCGTTCTTCGCGCTCGCCAGCACGCTTAAGCGCGGCGAGCATATCCGCGTCACGCTCATTATCCAGCGCTTCAAGGGCGCGCCCCGGCGCTGGATCGAATTCTGGTGTCTCGGCGTGGCGATCCTGCTGACCGGCTTCTTCGCCTGGTATTCGTGGGACATGGTCTACTGGTCGTGGGAGTTCGACTCGCGGTCCGATGCGATGGACGCTTCGCCGCTGTGGATCCCGCAATGCGCGATGGCGCTTGGCGTCAGCGTCCTGCTCGTCGCGTTCATCGACGAACTCGTGCAGGTGTTGCAGGGGCGCGATCCGGCGGAAAGCGATCTGTCGGCCGAAATGCAGCACACCGAATAGGAACGCAGGGGTAGCGATGCTCAGTCTTGAAATTGCCGGCCTGCTGATTTTCCTGATGTTCGTGATCCTCGGTTCCGGCGTGTGGATCGGCCTTGCCCTGCTGGGGACCGGCTACCTCGCGATGGAGATGTTCACCAGCCGGCCGGTCGGCCCCGCGATGGTGACGACGATCTGGGGCGCGTCGTCGTCCTGGACGCTCACGGCGCTGCCGATGTTCATCTGGATGGGCGAGATCCTGTTCCGCACGCGCCTTTCGCAAGACATGTTCCGCGGCCTCGCGCCCTGGATGCAGGGGCTGCCGGGGCGCCTTCTGCACACCAACGTGATCGGCTGCACGATCTTTGCGGCGATCTCCGGTTCCTCTGCGGCGACCTGCGCCACGATCGGCAAGATGTCGATCCCCGAGCTGCGCAAGCGTGGCTACCCGGAAAGCATGATCGTGGGTTCGCTCGCCGGTTCCGGCACGCTCGGCCTGCTGATCCCGCCGTCGCTGATCATGATCGTCTACGGCGTGCAGACCAATACGTCGATCGCCCAGCTTTTCATCGCTGGCGTCGTTCCGGGAATGGCGCTTGCCGGCATGTTCATGGCGTGGGTGATCTGCTGGTCGCTGTTCAACGCCGAAAAGATCCCGGCGGCCGACATGCGGATGACCTTCCTCGAGAAGATCTACGCCGCGCGCTTCCTGCTGCCGTCGGTCAGCTTGATCGTGATGGTGCTGGGCTCGATCTATGCCGGTCTCGCGACCGCGACCGAGGCTGCGGCCGTGGGCGTGGCCGGTGCGCTGATCGTGGCGACTGCGCAGGGTGACATGAGCTGGACAGTCTTCCGGGAAAGCCTGATGGGCGCGACGCGCCTGTCGTGCATGATCGCGCTGATCCTCGCCGGCGCTTCGTTCCTGACGCTGGCGATGGGCTTCACCGGGTTGCCGCGGGCGCTCGCGGAATGGATCGACCAGCTCAATCTCGGGCCGGGCATGCTGATCATGATCCTGACGGTCTTCTATGCGATTCTGGGGTGCTTCCTCGACGGCATCTCGATGGTCGTGCTGACCATGGCCGTTGTGATGCCGACCATCGAACGGGCCGGCTTCGATCTCGTCTGGTTCGGGATTTTCATCGTCATCGTCGTCGAAATGGCCCAGATCACGCCCCCGGTCGGCTTTAACCTTTTCGTGCTGCAGGGAATGACCGGGCACCAGATCACCTATATCGGCTGGGTCGCCTTTCCGTTCTTCTTGCTCATGTGCCTGATGGTGACCCTGCTGTTCTTCGTGCCTGACCTGGCGCTCTGGCTACCGAAGAAAATGATCTAGCGGGCAGCCGCCATGCCGATTCGGCGGATGACGGATCGGCACAGGCGCGTTAAAACCGAGGCATACTCGGTGGTAGGCGTGCGCAATGGCGCCCTTGGGTCGACGAAGCTTCCTGGCCGGTCTCGGTAGCGCTGCGGCGCTGGCGGGAGGCGTGCGTCCGGCGGCCGCCCAGGATGCCCAGTTCTTCCGGATCGCGTCCGGTCCGACCGAATCCAGCATGTTCCAGGTCGCCACGCTGATCGGGCAGGTCGTCAGCTCGCCGCCCGGTGCGCGCGACTGCGCACGCGGCGGCTCCTGCGGCGTGCCGGGCCTGATCGTCGTCAACCAGACGACGGCCGGCTCGCTTGCCAACATCGATCTCGTTGCCGGCGGTCGCATCGAATCCGCACTGTCGCAGGCCGATCTTGCCTATTGGGCGTTTCACGGGTCGGGCCCCTGGGCGAAGCGCGAGGCGGTGCGGGGCCTGCGCGCGATTGCCAACCTCTATCCCGAGACGCTGCATCTGGTGGTCCGGCGTGGCTCGGGAATCGGCGACGTGCGGGCCTTGCGCGGCAAGTCCGTTGCGCTGGGCGAACGCGAATCCGGGACGGCCATCGCCGCACGAGCCGTCCTGCAGGCCGCCGGGCTTGGCGAGCGCGACGTCCGGGCCCAGTACGTGACCGGCGCCCAGGCGGTCGAAGCACTGGGCGAGGGCAAGCTCGACGCGTTCTTCCTGACGGCCGGTGTTCCTTCGCAGGTCGTCGCCGACCTCGCCCAGCAGTACGAGATCGCGATCCTGCCGCTTGGCGCCTACACCGCGCGCCTGCGTGCCACGCAACCCTTCTTGACCGAAACGGTGATCCCGGCATCGGCCTATCGCGGCGTACCGGAGACCGTCTCCCTGTCGATCGGGATCGTCTGGATCGTCTCCGAGCAGGCCGACGAGCAGGTCGTCTATGGCCTCACCCGCGCACTCTGGCATCCGAACAACCGCCGGGCGCTCGACGCCAATGCCGGATTCGGCCGGTTCCTGCGGCCGGAATCGGCCGTCGACGGGCTGGGATTCCAGATCCATCCCGGTGCCGCGCTCTACTACACGGAAAGCGGTCTCGTCCGCTGAGGCGGGCCTAGTCCTCGACTTCGATCCGGCCCGCACGTTCGCGCAAGGCAGCCAGAACGGCCCGCCAATGGACGACGGCCGCACGGTCGCCGCGCGTCTCGGCGATATCCATGTGCTGGCCGACATAGGGCCGTGCCCGCGGGCCAAGACTGTCGGCCAGATGCCGGGCGGCTCGCCGGGCGGGCAACCAGCGTGCATCGCTGTCGAACAGGTCGAATTCCGGGATTGGCGGGCGGATCGGCGCGCCGCGCCGGTAGAGTTGGAGGACCAGGTATTCGAACGGGACCGGCAAGCCCGATTCCCGTGTGCCGGGCAGGTAGATGCCCGGTCGCGTGCCGACCGATGCCAACAGGCCTGCGAGCCCGCCCCACCGCCCGATGCGCCATTCGGATGCTTCGGGCGTCAGGTGGACGAAAAGCATGCTGGCGCGGCCGGACTCGGCTTTGCCGCCGGCCGGCAGCTGCAGGATTTCCAGCCGTTCGATGGACGTCCACGGCAGTGGCGGCAGCCCGGCCGCCGCATCGTGGATGCCGTGCCGGTCGAACGCGATATAGGCGCGCGCGAGGCTGAAATAGCACCAGAACATGCCGACAGCGGCACCGGCGAGCAGACCCGCCAGCAGGCCCGGTGGCGCTGCCGACCCGCTGGCCGACCAGAGCCCGGCTGCGGCAAGGGCGGCAAGGGCGCCCAAGGTCGCGGCTAGACGGGCCGTCCGGCGGGGCGCACGCACGCGGATCCGCATGCCGTCTTCCGGCAGGTCAAACTCCAGCGGCGGACGCTCCCGTCCGATCGCGGCCGCTTCAGGGGACTGCATCATGGCTTCAACCGGGCTCCAACGCCCCAGTCTGGCACGGCGCGGCCGGTCGGCCTAGGGGTCCGGGTTCTCGTATTTGGCCAGCGTCCAAGTTTCCGCTCCGGCGGCCGTCACCCATTCGACCATGAATGGATGGTTCCAGACGGCGTCGATATAGGCCTTTGTTTCCGCGGATAGCTCGGGTTCCCAGGTGTGGAATCGCGCCACGACGGGCGCATACATCGCGTCGGCAAAGCCGAACCGCTTGCCGAAAAGAAACGGCCCGCCGACGCCGAACCGGCGGCGCGTGTCGCCCCACAGCGCCTCAATACGCGCGATGTCGGCAAGCGCGCCCTGCGTGCGGCCCTTGCCCGGGAAGCGGCGGCGCACGTTCATCCACATCGCCTTGCGCAGCTCGACGAAACCGGCATGCATCTCGGCGGCGACCGCACGCGCCTGCGCGCGCGCCGCGAAGTCCTTCGGCCAGAAGGCCTCGGGGTTGAGTTCGCCAAGCTGCTCGCCGATCGCGAGCGATTCCCAGACCAGCGCGCCGTCGATCTTCACGCACGGCACCTTGCCGGTCGGGCTGCGCGCGAGGATCCAGTCCTTCCAATCCGGCGTATCCATGGAATGGACCTCCTCGCGGAAGGGAAGGCCCGTCAGCTTGCAGGCAAGCCAGCCGCGCAGCGACCACGACGAATACGCCTTGTTCCCGAGATAGATCACGATGTCCGGCATTGTCCGAGGCTCCCGATCGAAATGAAGGCGCAGCTTTCCAGTCCTGCCCGATTGGGGCAAGCTCGATTCCGACTTCGCCCGAAGAGGAAACCGAACCCATGCCAGCCCGTCTTGCGTTCCGCCCCAAGAAGCTCGCCGCGACGATCCGGCTCATGCCCGTCACCAAGACCGGCTGGCCGCAGTTCCTGAAATCCGCATCGGCGGCGCATCGCCGGTTTGCGGCACAGAGCGGCTTCAAGGCGGGCACGGGCGAGTTCCTCGCGCTGCCCGGGCGCGATGGCGGCATCGAGCGAATCGTCGTCGGCATTCCGGAGCGCGAGTCGAGCGACGGTGCCGGAAACCTGTTCTGGACGTGGGCCGGCCTGCCGCTGCGCCTGCCGGCGGGCAGTTACCGGATCGACCCCGAGCCGCAGGACGGCAAGCTTGCGACCCGTATCGCGATTGCGTGGGGCATCGGCAGCTATGCCTTCGACCGCTACAAGAAGGCGGCGCGCCTGCCGGCCGAACTCGTCTGGCCGGCGAAGGCCGACCGCATGGCGGTCGAAAGCATGGTGCGCGCCGACGGGCTCGCGCGCGACCTGATCAACACGCCGGCCGAAGACATGGGGCCGGGCGAACTTGCCGAGGCGGCGAAGGCTCTGGCGGCTGAGTGCGGCCTGCAGGCCAAGGTCATCGTCGGCGATGCACTACTCAAGCATAACTACAATCTCGTGCATGCGGTCGGCCGCGCCGCGGCCCGCGAGCCGCGGCTGATCGAGCTAACCTGGGGCAATCCTTCGCATCCGCGTATCGCCGTCGTCGGCAAGGGCGTGTGCTTCGATACTGGCGGACTCGGCATCAAGCCCGATACCGGCATGAAGCTGATGAAGAAGGACATGGGCGGGGCCGCGCACGCGCTGGCACTGACGCGCCTGATCGTCGAGGCGAAGCTCAAGGTCCGCCTGCACGTGCTGATCCCCGCGGTCGAGAACAGCATCTCCGGCAATGCCGTACGTCCGCTCGACGTGATCCGCAGCAAGGCGGGCCTGACCGTCGAGATCGGCCATACGGATGCCGAAGGCCGGCTGATCCTGGCCGATGCGTTCGCGCGCGCGGGCGAGGAGAAGCCCGAGCTGATGGTCGATTTCGCGACGCTCACGGGTGCCGCGCGCGTGGCGCTGGGCCCGGACCTTCCCGCGCTGTTCTGCAACGACGACGATCTGGCGCGCGCGCTGCTGACCATGGGTCTTTCCGAAAACGATCCGATGTGGCTGATGCCGCTCTGGCAGGCCTATCGCGCGCGGATCGACAGCAAGGTCGCCGATCTCAACAACGTGTCCGGCGAGCCGTTCGCGGGCGCTTCGATCGCGGCGCTGTTCCTGCAGGCATTCGTGCCGGCCGGCGCCAAATGGGCCCATCTCGACCTGCTGGCCTGGAGCCCGTGGGCCCGGCCAGGCCGCCCCGACGGGGCGTTTGTGCAGAGCATCCGCACGGTCTTCGCGACGTTGCGCGAACGCTACGGGACGGCCTGACGCTTCAGCGCGTCAGGCTCCACTCCGAATCCTGCGGGAAGTGGCGTGCGATGAAGCGGTAGGTGATGCGCACGAGCTTGTCCATGCGCCCGTCGCGCTCCAGCGGGATGCCTTCCCAGGCGACGAGGATCTCGTCCCACAGCATGAAGCGCTGGTGCAGCTCATCGCGCTTGGAGCGGATGTAGCTGATCGTCTCGCGCAGGCGCTTCAGCGCATTGAAGACTTCGCCGGTATTCGCGTCAATCTGCAGGAAGATGCCGGAAATATCCTCGACCGGCTTCTTCATCAGGATGCGGATGCGGCCGACTTCGTCCTGCACGCCGCGCTCGCGCTTGTAGGCCGCGAACAGCACGTTGAAGCCGGAATAGATCTTCTGGATCTTCTGGAAGCGTTCGCGCAGCGCCTCGATATAGGACGTCTCGCGCGCCAGCTGTTCGATCATCTCGACGATCTGGTGCTTGTTCGCGCGCCCGAGGCCGAGCTTTTCGGCCAACAGCTCGAAAGCTTCCTGGATCTTCTTCTTCGTCTCCGGATTGTTGGCGAGCCCTTCGAGTTCGGAGGATTCCGAAACCTCGACCGGCTTGCCCGACATCCAGCTGATGATCTGCATCGAGATGCGCGCGTTGGCGCGTGCGATGTGGTGCGGCTCGACGCGCCACGACGCCGTGCCGTCGAGGATCTCGGCCGGGATGCAGTCGCCGGGCAGGATGCGCTTGACGAACTTCATCGACTTCTCGGCGATGTCGAGAAGCTTGGCGTCTTCGCTATCCTTGGGAATCTGGAACTGGATCTTGACCGCTTCGATGGGAAGGGCGGCCATGATGTCGCCCAGCGGCACGTGCAGGCAGACCGAATCGCCGTCCTTGCCGAATCCGAAATAGGCGCCCTTCACCTGGAAGACCGCGTGATCGAAGGCGAACGTCTTCGACTTGTCGGCCTTCTTCGGCGGGGGAAGCTCGCTCGGAACGTCCGTTTTTGTTTCGGCGTCAGACATCGATCAGGCGATATTTCTCCGTTGCGACGAGGGTATAGCCCTGTTCCGGCCCCCGTACAATGCCGTCCCGGCCGGCGTCATTCAATACCCGTTCGCCCGGTCGACACGGTTCAGCAGGGGTTCGCCGGCACGGAATCGCCGAATGTTCTCGATCACCTGCGGCGCCGCCGTTCTGGGGTCAGTCAGGCTGGCGATATGGGGGGTCACGGTGATCCGTTTGTGTGTCCAAAATGGGTGTTCGGCCGGCAGCGGCTCGGGCGTGGTCACGTCGAGGGTGGCATGCGCCAGTTGGCCGCAGTCGAGGGCGGCGATCAGGTCGGCGTCCACGACATGTCCGCCGCGCGCGATATTCACGACATACGATCCCTTGGGCATCGCGCCGAACGCCCGGGCATCGAGGATCCCGTGCGTGTTCGCGGTCAGCGGCAGGACGCAGATCAGGATATCGGTGCGGGCGAGGAACGGCTCCCACCCGGTCTCGCCCGCAAAGACGCCGACGCCGGGCACGGTATGCGGATTGCGCGACCAGCCGGCGACGTCGAACCCGAGGCCGGCCATCGCACGGGCGATAGCCGCGCCGATCTGGCCGATGCCGGCGATGCCGACGCGCCGGCTGGAGGTCGGTGGCGGCGTCAGCTGGTTCCATTCGCGGGCACGCTGGAAGGCCTCGTATTCGACCATCTGGCGGTGGTAGCGCAGCGTCGCCCATAGCGCGTACTCGACCATGCCCGACGTCAGGGTCGTATCGACGAGGCGCACGAAGGGAATGTGCGCCGGGAATTCGGGATCACCGAGCAGATGGTCGATGCCGGCGCCGAGCGAAGATACGAACTTTAGATTCGGAAATGCCTTGAGCGCGCCAGGCGGGTATTTCCAGACGGCTGCATATTCAATCGATTCCGGATCGGGCACGTCGGGCCAGGGCACGAACTCGATTTCAGGCGCCAGTTCGTTGAACGCGGAACGCCACGGTTCGACCCGGTCGGTGGACGAGATGAAAAGCAGCTTCACTGGCGTATCCCCGAATGTTCGACGACGTCATGCGCGAGGGCTGCGGCCATCAGCGCTTTTGTATAGGGCGCTTCCGGCGTCTCGAAGACGCGCGGGGCCGGGCCCTGCTCGACGATCTTCCCGTCTTTCATCACCAGAACGTCGTCGGCGAGTGCCCGCACCACGCGCAGGTCGTGGCTGATGAAGAGGTATGCCAGTCCGTGCCGGTCCTGCAATTCGCGCAGCAGATCGACGATCTGCGCCTGGACCGACATGTCGAGCGCCGAAGTGGGTTCGTCCAGCACGACGAATTTCGGCTTCAGCACGAGCGCGCGCGCGATGGCGATGCGCTGGCGCTGCCCGCCGGAGAATTCGTGTGGGTAGCGATGGCGCGTCGCCGGATCGATGCGCACCTCCTCCAGTGCCTTCGCGACGATCGCGTCGCGCTCGGCGGCATTTCGTCCGATCCCGTGGATGCCAAGGCCCTCGGCGACGATGTCGGTCACGGACATGCGCGGACTGAGCGAGCCGTAGGGGTCCTGGAAGACGATCTGCATCTGGCGGCGCAGCGGCCGCAGTGCGGCCGTGCCCAGCCCCGCGATGTCGCGCCCGTCGAACAGGATCGAGCCCTGCGCGCGCGTCAGCCGCAGCAGGGCAAGGCCGAGCGTCGTCTTGCCCGAACCGGACTCGCCGACCACGCCCAGCGTGTGACCAGCCTTCAGCTCCACCGAAACGCCGTCCACCGCCTTGACGTGGCCGGTCGTGCGCCGCATCAGGCCCCCCTTGATCGGAAACCAGACCTTGATGTCGCGGCCTTCAAGGATCGTCGCGGCGCCGTCGATGCGCCGCGAAGGCTTGCCCTTGGGTTCGGCCGCCAGCAGGTGCCGCGTGTATTCGTGCGAGGGCCGCGCGAAGATCTCGCCGACGGGGCCGGCTTCGACGATGCGCCCCTTGCTCATCACGCAGACGCGGTGCGCGAGCTTGCGCACGATGCCAAGGTCGTGGGTGATGAACAGCATCGCCATGCCGAGCTTTTCCTGAAGCTCGCGCAGAAGCTTCAGTAACTGCGCCTGGATCGTCACGTCCACGGCGGTCGTCGGCTCGTCGGCGATCAGGATGTCGGGCTCGTTGGCGAGCGCCATGGCGATCATCACGCGCTGGCGCTGGCCGCCGGAAAGCTGGTGCGGATAGGCGTCGAGCCGCCGCTCGGCCTGCTCGCCGAGCCCGACGAGCTTCAGCAGCTCGACGATGCGCGCGCGAGCCGCCTCGGCGCCGAGGCCCTTGTGGATCGCCAGCGCTTCTCCGACCTGCTTCTCGATCGTGTGGAGCGGATTGAGCGAGGTCATCGGCTCCTGGAAGATCATCGCGATGCGGTTGCCGCGCACGGCGCGCAGTTCCGATTCCGGCGCGCCGACCAGTTCGCGGCCGCCGAAACGTATCGACGAGCCTGCCGTATGGCGCGCGAGCGGATAGGGCAGGAGCTGCAGGATCGACAGCGCCGTCACCGACTTGCCCGAGCCGGACTCGCCGACCAGCGCCAGCGTCTCGCCGCGATGGAGATCGAACGAGACCCCGGAGACGGCCGCGCCATGCCCGCGGCCGGGCAGGGCGAATTCGACGCCAAGATCGCGCACGCTCAGAACGGGTCCGTCGCTCATCTGTCGATCTCGATCCGGAAGGTCTTGCGGGGGTCGAAGGCGTCGCGCACCGCTTCGCCGATGAATACCAGCAGCGAAAGCATGATCGCGAGGGAGAAGAAGGCCGTCAGCGCCAGCCATGGCGCCTGCAGGTTGGACTTGCCCTGCGAAAGCAACTCGCCCAGCGAGGCCGACCCCGGTGGCAGGCCGAAGCCGAGGAAATCGAGCGACGTGAGCGCCACGACGGAGCCCGACAGGATGAACGGCATGAAGGTCAGCGTGGCGACCATCGCGTTGGGCAGGACGTGGCGGAACATGATCAGCGCGTCGGGTGCGCCCAGTGCACGCGCCGCGCGCACATAGTCGAAATTGCGCGCACGCAGGAACTCCGCGCGCACGACGCCCACGAGCCCCATCCACTGGAACAGCAGCAGCAGGCCGAGCAGCCACCAGAAATTCGGCTGCACGAAGGCGGACAGGATGATCAGCATGTAGAGCTGCGGCAGCCCGTCCCAGATCTCGATGAAGCGCTGAAACAGCAGGTCGACCCAGCCGCCGTAATAGCCCTGCACCGCGCCGGCGGCGACGCCGACGATCGAGGAGAGGATCGTCAGCGTCAGGCCGAATAGGACCGAAATGCGGAACCCGTAGAGCAGCCGCGCCACGACGTCGCGCCCCTGGTCGTCGGTGCCCAGCCAGTTGTCTGCCGTCGGCGGCGACGGGGCGGGAACCGGCAGGTCGAGATTGACGGTCCGGTAGGAGAAACGGATCGGCGGCCAGACCATCCAGCCTTTTTCGCCAATCAGTTCGGCGACATGCGGATCGCGGTAGTCGGCCTCGGTCTCGAACTCGCCTCCGAACGCCGTCTCGGGGTACGCCTTGGCGAAAGGAAAATAGAACGCGCCATCGTAGCGCACGAGCACCGGCCGGTCGTTCGCGACGAACTCGGAGCCGAGCGACAGCGCGAACAGCGCGAGGAATATCCATGTCGACCACCAACCCCGCCGGTTGGCGCGGAAATTGGCGAGCCGCCGCCGGTTGATCTCGCTGAGATTCATCCGCGGCCCTCGAAATCGATGCGCGGATCGATGAGCGTATAGGTCACGTCCGATACGATCTTCATCACGAGGCCCAGCAGCGTGAAGAAATAGAGCGTGGCGAACATCAGCGGATAGTCGCGGTTTATGGCCGCCTCGAAGCCGAGCAACCCGAGTCCGTCGAGCGAGAAGATGATCTCGATCAGCAGCGAGCCCGTGAAGAAGATCGACACGAACGCGGTCGGAAACCCGGCGATGACGATCAGCATCGCGTTGCGGAACACGTGGCCGTAGAGCACGCGCCGCTCGGGCAGGCCCTTGGCGCGTGCGGTGACGACGTATTGCTTGCCGATCTCGTCGAGGAACGAGTTCTTGGTCAGCATCGTCAGGCTGGCGAAACCGCCCACGACCATCGAGATCACCGGCAGCACCATGTGCCAAGCATAGTCGAGCGCCTGGCGCCACCACGCCATTCCGGCGAACCCCTCCGAAGTCAGCCCGCGCAAGGGAAACCATTCGAAGAACCGGCCGCCCGCGAACACCACGATCAGCAGTACGGCGAAGAGGAAGCTGGGGATCGCGTAACCGACGATGATCACGCCGGACGTCCATACGTCGAAGCGCGAGCCGTCGCGCACCGCCTTGCGGATGCCCAGCGGGATCGAGACGAGATAGACGATCAGCGTCGTCCACAGGCCGAGCGAGATCGAGACGGGTATCTTGTCGAGGACGAGATCGACGACCGGCCGGTCCTTGAAGAACGACTTGCCGAAATCGAACGTCACGTATTTTCCGAGCATCGCGACGAAACGCTCGAGCGGAGGCTTGTCGAAGCCGAACTCGCGCTCGAGTTCCTTGATCAGCGCGGGATCGATGCCGCGCGCCCCGCGATAGCCCTGTTCGCCCGCGCGCGCCTCGCGCGCCTGCACTTCCGCTCCCCCGCCGGAAATGCGCGCGGTCGGATCGGTCGATACGCCGCGCAGTTCGGCGAGCACGACATCGATGGGGCCGCCGGGTGCGGCCTGGATGATCGCGAAATTGACGATCATGATGCCGAGCAGCGTCGGCACGATCAGCAGCAGGCGTCGGAGGAGATAGCCGGCCATGCGGGTGCGTTCAGCGGCCCCGGCGCGCGCGCAATGCCGCGTCCTTCGCCGGATCGACCCACCAGTTCGCCCAATCGAAACCGCCCTTGCCGGATTTCTCCGGCCAGCCGAAGCGGTCCCACGCGGCCACGCGGTCGGACGCCAGGTACCAGTTCGGAATCACCCAGTGGCCCCACTGCAGCGCGCGGTCCAGCGCCCGGGTGCGCTGGACGAGTGCGGCGCGGTCGGGGGCCGCGACGACCAGTTCCACCAGTTCGTCGATGACCGGATCCTTGATGCCGGCGCTGTTGCGCGAGCCCTTCTGGTCGGCGCGCGCGGAGGTCCAGTATTCACGCTGCTCGTTGCCCGGCGATTCCGACTGGCCCCAGCCGCCGACGATCATGTCGTAGTCGAAATCGTCGGTGCGGGCCTGATACTGCGCGACGTCCACGTTGCGCATGCGCGCGTCGATGCCGATCCGCTTCAGGTTCGCCACGAACGGGCCCAGCACGCGCTCGAAGGCGCCCTGGCTCTGCGTTAGCAGGATCTCGAAGGCGAACTGCTTGCCCGACGCATCGACGAGCTTCTGGTCGACGATGCGCCAGCCGGCCTCGCGCAGCAGGCGCGTGGCATCGCGGATGCCGTCACGGATGTTGCCCGAGCCGTCGGTCTTCGGCGGCTGGTATTCGGTCGTGAACACTTCCGCCGGCAGCCTGTCCTTGAAGCGTTCGAGGATCGTCTTTTCCTCGCCCTGCGGCAGCCCGCGCGCGGCTAGCTCGGAATTGTCGAAATAGCTGCGCGTGCGCGTGTAGGAGTCGAAGAACAGGTTCTTGTTCGACCATTCGAAATCGAACGCATAGGCCAGCGCCTGGCGCACGCGCCGGTCGTCAAAGGGCTTGCGGCGCGAATTCATCACCAGCGCCTGCATGCCGGCGACGCGTTGCTCGGGAATCTCGATCTTCTTGAACTGCCCGTCGCGAAAGGCGGGCGTGTCGTAGCTCTGCGCCCAGAAACGCGCGGTATTCTCGAGCCGGAAATCCTGGTTCCCGGCGAGGAAGGCCTCGAGCACGATGTTCGGATCGCGGAACCATTCGTAGCGCAGGACATCGAAATTGTAGCGGCCGCGATTGACGGCCAAGTCGCGGGCCCAATGGTCCTCGACCCGCTTCAGCGCCACGGTGCGGCCCATCTCGAAGCTTTCGATCCTGTAGACGCCCGAGCCCAGCGGCGGCTCGCTGAGCGGGCGGTCGAAATCCCGGCTCGCCCACCATTTGCGCGACAGCACGGGAAGCTGGCCGACGATCAGCGCGAGCTCGCGGTTCTCCCCGTTGGCGAACACGAAGCGGACCTTGCGAGGGCCGGTCTTCTCCACCTTCACGACATCGGCGTAGTAGGCACGATAGAAGGGCCGCCCCTTTGCCTTCAGCGTCTCGAAGGTCCAGATGACGTCTTCGGGCTCCATCGGGCTGCCATCGTGGAACTTCGCCTTCGGGTTCAGCGCGAATTCCGCCCACGACCGGTCGGCCGGCGTTTCGATCGTCTCGCACACGAGGCAGTACATCGTGAACGGTTCGTCGGACGAGCCGGTCATCAGCGGCTCGACCGTCAGGCCCACCACGCCGGCCGCGACGCCGCGGATGATCCAGGGATTGAAGCTGTCGAACGTGCCAAGCGCGCTCTGGCGCACGTCGCCGCCCTTGGGTGCCGCCGGATTCACGTAGTCGAAATTCCGGAAGCCGGCCGGATACTTGATGTCGCCGTGCATGGCGATCGCGTGACTGGGCCCCGTTCCGGGGGCCAGCGTCTGGGCGCCGGCCGGCAGGGCCAGCGAAAGGGTCAGGGCGGCGGCTAGCAGGGGCAGGCGGACGGGCAAGGCGAAGCTCCCTCGGGCGCGCGGGACGACCCTTGTATCATGGCGCGAACGCGCGGGAAGGAAAGGGTATTTTCGCCCGGAACCATTGCCTTTTTGCCGGCCGCCATGCGAGGTTCCGGCAAAGGGAGGAACCGCCGGAGCCATGAATCAATCGACACGCGCGATCTACCCCAGCCTTGCCGGCCGGACCGTCTTCATCACCGGCGGCGGCGGCGGTATCGGTGCCGCCACCGTTTCGGCGTTCGCTGCGCAAGGCGCCAAGGTCGGCTTCTGCGACATCGCACCTGGTCCGTCGAAGGCGCTGGCGGCGGAAATCGCCGCGCGCGGGCAGAGCGTGCATTTCGAGGAATGCGACCTGCGTGACATCGAGGCGCTGCGCAAGGCGATGGTCGCCGTGCGCGCGAAATTCGGCCCCATCACGATCCTCGTCAACAACGCCGCCCACGACGATCGCCACGATTTCCTGAAGGTGACGCCGGAATACTGGGACGACCGGATCGCCGTGAATCTCAAGCACGCCTATTTCGCGGCACAGGCCGCGATCCCGGACATGCGCGCGGCCGGCGGCGGCGCCATCGTCAATTTCGGCTCGGTCTCGTGGATGTCGGGTTCGGCCGATCTCTCGGCCTACGCGACCGCGAAATCGGCTGCGCACGGGCTGACGCGCGTGCTGGCGCGCGAGTTCGGCCCCGACAACATCCGCGTCAATTGCATTGTGCCGGGCTGGATCATGACCCAGCGCCAGGTCGAGAAGTGGCTGACGCCCGAAGGCGAGAAACTGATCGACGAGCGCCAGTGCCTGAAGCGCAAGCTCGTGCCCGACGACATCGCGCGCACGGTCCTTTTCCTGGCCTCGGACGAAGCCGGCGGCATCACGAACCAGTCGATGATCGTGGATGGCGGCTGGGTCTAGCCGCGCAGCAATTCCAATGCGGCCGCATGCGTCTTGCGGTCGCCCGCCGCGATGACGCGCCCGTCGCTGGAAAGATCCAGCGGCTTGCCGCGCCAGTCGGTCATCACGCCGCCCGCACCCTCGACGACCGGGGCCACGGCCGCATAGTCGTAGACCTGCAGGCCCGCCTCGATGTCCATGTCGGCGAAGCCCGACGCGACGAGACCGTAGGCGTAGCAGTCGCCGCCGTACATCGGCAGCTTCACCTTCTCGCGCACGCGCTCGAAGGCCGGGAAGTGTTCCTTGAACATCAGCGGCGACGAGCAATAGAGCGTCGCGAGCTTCAGCTCCGGGCACGCGCGCACGCGCACGTCCTTGGTGGTGCCGTCGTTGAGGCGGTGCGTGGTGCGCCGGCCCTTGACGCCGACCCAGCGCTCGCCGACGGCCGAGCAGTCGATGACGCCCAGTTCCGGCACGCCGTCGATGGCGAGCGCCACCAGCGTGCCGAACATCGGCCGGCCGGAAATGAACGATTTCGTGCCGTCGATCGGGTCGAGCACCCACACGCGGCTGTTGCCGGCGCGTTCCTTGCCGAATTCCTCGCCAATGATGCCGTCCTGCGGACGTTCGCGCGCGATCATCTCGCGCATGGCCTGCTCGGCGCCGCGATCGGCGATCGTCACCGGCGATTCGTCGGCCTTGTCGTCGACCGCGACGGCCGTGCGGAAGTACTGGAGCGCGATCTTGCCGGCCGCGTCGGCGAGCCGGCCGGCGAAGGCGATGTCGTCTTCGGTGACCATCTCAGCGGGTGGGAACGGGCTTGGGCCCCGAGTAGTCGTAGAAGCCGCGCTTGGTCTTGCGGCCGAGCCAGCCGGCCTCGACATACTTCACCAGCAGCGGGCAGGGGCGGTATTTCGAATCCGACAGCCCGTCGTAAAGCACGTGCATGACGGCAAGGCAGGTATCGAGCCCGATGAAATCGGCGAGCTCCAGCGGGCCCATCGGATGGTTGGTGCCGAGCTTCATCGCGATGTCGATCGATTCGACCGAGCCAACACCTTCGTACAGCGTGTAGACGGCCTCGTTGATCATCGGCAGCAGGATACGGTTGACGATGAACGCCGGAAAATCCTCGGCCGTGGCTGACGTCTTGCCGAGCTTGGCGGTCAGTTCCTTGACCTGCTCGTAGGTCTCGTTCGACGTCGCGATGCCGCGGATCAGCTCGACGAGCTGCATGATCGGCACCGGGTTCATGAAATGCATGCCCATGAACTGCCCGGGCCGGTCGGTCGAGGCGCCCAGGCGCGTGATCGAGATCGACGACGTGTTCGACGCGATCAGCGCCGTCTTCGTCAGATGCGGGCAGAGCTTCTTGAAGATCTCGCGCTTTACCGCCTCGTTCTCCGTCGCCGCCTCGATGACGAGATCGGCATCCGAGAACACCGCGAAGTCGGTCCCCGTGGCGATATGCGCGAGCGCGGCATCCTTGGCGGCCTGCGTCATCGCGCCCTTCTTGATCTGGCGGTCCATGTTGCCGCCGATCGTCGCCAGCGCCTTGGGCAGCGCCTCGGCGTTCGCGTCGACGAGGCACACGTCGTAGCCGTTCATCGCGCAGACATGGGCGATGCCATTGCCCATCTGGCCCGCACCGATCACGCCGATCTTCTTGATCATCTGGATTTCCTTGGAAATTGGATTACTTGCGCGCCGGCAATGCGGCGGTGAGTTCCGGGACGAGCTTGAAGAGGTCGCCGACGATGCCGTAGTCCGCGATCTGGAAGATCGGCGCTTCCTCGTCCTTGTTGACGGCCACGATCACTTTCGAGCCCGACATGCCGGCGAGATGCTGGATGGCGCCCGAGATGCCGATGGCGACGTACAGGTCCGGTGCCACGACCTTGCCGGTCTGGCCGACCTGGTAGTCGTTGGGCGCGAAGCCCGCGTCGACCGCCGCGCGGCTTGCGCCAACGGCGGCGCCCAGCTTGTCGGCCAGCGGCTCCAGGTACGTCTTGAAGTTCTCGCCCGAGGCCATTCCGCGGCCACCCGAGACGACGATCTTGGCGGCCGTCAGTTCCGGACGCTCGGACTTCGACAGTTCCTGCTTCACGAACTTCGTGAGGCCGCTGTCAGTCGCACCCGAAACGGCCTCGACCGGGGCCGAGCCGCCGAGCGGAGCGGCGGGGAAGGCCGTGACCCGCACGGTGACGACCTTGATCTTGTCCTTCGACTGCACGGTCGCCAGCGCGTTGCCGGCATAGATCGGGCGCACGAAAATGTCGGCGCCTTCCACCGCGATGATGTCGGAGACCTGCATCACGTCGAGCAGGGCGGCCACGCGCGGCATCAGGTTCTTGCCCTGTGTCGTCGCGGCCATCAGCAGATGCGTGCGCTCGCCGGCGAGCTTCACCAGCAGCGGGGCCACGTTCTCCGGCAGGCCGTTGGCGAGTGACGCGTCGTCGGCATGCAGCACCTTGCCGATACCGGCGATCTTCGCGGCTTCGGCAGCAGCGGCTCCGGCACCAGAGCCGAAGACGAGCACGTCGACCGGCACGCCGAGCTTCAGGGCGGCGGCGACGGCGTTGAGCGTGGAGGGACGAAGGACCGAACCGTCATGTTCGGCGATCACGAGAGCGGACATGTCAGATCACCTTGGCTTCGGTCTGCAGCTTCGTCACAAGCGTGGCGACGTCGGGCACCTTGATGCCGCCGCTGCGCTTGGGCGGTTCCTCGACCTTGAGCGTGGCGAGGCGCGGGGCGACGTCGACGCCGAGCGCGTCGGGTGCCACCGTCTCGATCGGCTTCTTCTTCGCCTTCATGATGTTGGGAAGGCTCGCGTAGCGCGGCTCGTTCAAGCGCAGGTCGGTCGTGACGACCGCCGGCAGCTTCGTGGTGATCGTCTCGAGGCCGCCGTCGACCTCGCGGATCACTTCCATCGTGTCGCCGGCGGGCGAGATCTTCGAGGCGAACGTGCCCTGCGGCCAGCCCAACAGGGCGGCGAGCATCTGGCCCGTCTGGTTGCAGTCGTCGTCGATCGCCTGCTTGCCGAGGATGACGAGCGCGGGTTGCTCCTTCTCGACCAGCGCCTTGAGGCACTTGGCGACGGCGAGCGGCTGGAGCTCGGCGTCAGTCTGCACGAGGATGCCGCGGTCGGCGCCCATGGCGAGCGCGGTGCGCAGCGTCTCCTGGCACTGGGCCACGCCCAGCGAGACGGCGACGATTTCGGTCGCCACGCCCTTTTCCTTCAGGCGGACGGCTTCCTCGATCCCGATCTCGTCGAACGGGTTCATCGACATCTTGACGTTGGCGAGCTCGACGCCCGACTTGTCGGCCTTCACGCGGATCTTGACGTTGTAATCAACGACCCGCTTGACCGCGACCAGCACTTTCATCGGTAAATTCCGCACCTTTCGAATGACGCCAGAAGGTGCCGGACAATAGGTGCTGGGCCGCTTTGCGTCAACGTGGCGGACCGTTCAGGAACGGTTCTTTCCGGGCACCCAGAGCACGTCCTTGGCGCCGTTGTCGTTTACCCGACGCGACAGGACGAAAAGGTGATCCGACAGGCGGTTGACGTAGCGGATCGCCGCGGGATTGACGGTCTTGGTGGCGGCGAGGCGGACGATCTCGCGCTCGGCCCGGCGCGCCACCGTGCGCGCCAGATGCAGGTGTGCCGCCGCCGCCGTGCCGCCGGGCAGGATGAAGGAATTCAGCGCGGCGAGCTTGGCGTTCATCGCGTCGATCTCGCGCTCCAGCCGTTCGACCTGAGATTCCTGGATGCGCAGGGCTTCGTGCCGGGGCTTCGGCTCCTCGGGCGTGCAGAGGTCGGCGCCCAGATCGAACAGGTCGTTCTGGATCGCGGCGAGCATCTTGTCGACCGCACCCTTGGTGTGGAGGCGCGCAAGTCCGATGCAGGCGTTCGCTTCGTCGACGGCGCCGTAGGCCGCAACGCGCGGATCGTATTTGGGCACGCGCACGCCGTTGCCCAGCGACGTGTCGCCCTTGTCACCGCCCTTGGTGTAGATGCGCGTGAGCTTAACCATGCATGTTGCGCAGCCACGCATAGAGCGCGAGTAGCACGAGGGCCAGCGCCTGCAGGCCGACGCGCCAGCGCATCATGTGGTTGCCGTGCCGCTTGTTGAACTCGCCGCCCTGCGCCACGCCGCCAAGGCCGGTGAAGAGCGAGGCGACGACGCCGAGCACGACGAGGCCGATCAGGTAGGGCAGGACCTTGAGGACGATTTCCATGCCAATTACCTAGTCCTCGGGGCGGCTCGCGTCTAGCGCCGCCTGAACCGGAAATCGCTGCGTGCCTTCTCAAGCTCTTCCAGCAGCGTTACCAGTGCCTTGTACTTCGCTCCGATCTTCTTGCCCGCCTTGGCCGCACCCGGCCAGGCGATCTCGAACGGACCCGGTACCTCGCGCAGCAGCGCGTCCCACAGCGCGTCGAGATTGCCCGCGAAGTGCGGCGGGAAGGAGAGGTCGACAGCGAGCTTCGCATAGACCTTGGCGAGGCTGTCGTGCGTCTCGTCGAGCCGAGCGGATTTCATCGCGGAACCTCGCGGAACGTTTCGTAATGGTCGATCGTGACGTAGATCAGCCGGTCGCTGGAAAAGACGAGGCGCTTGGCGTTGCGCCTGCCGCAGTCGAAATCGAGATCGGCTTCGGTCCAGCGCCGCCCGGGCGCCGACGGCAGGCGCCCCTCGCGGTTGGAGAAGCGGTCGCCGCCGATGGCCCGCCCGCCCGACACGCGGCACAGGTCGCCGCCCGGCCGCCAGCCGTGCCGCTCGGCATCGCCCTTGTCGATATAGCGTTTGGCCGGCAGCGTGCCGGTGGTGCGGATGCTGCGCACCGTGTCGACGAAGCCGTCGATGTCGGCAAGGCGCATCTCGCGCGCGAAACGCCGCCAGTCGACCTCGTCGGCATGCACGGGCGATCCGAACGCGACAAGTGCCAGCAGCACGAATGCAAGAATGCGGCGCATCATCGTCAGTTCCGCTTCTCCAGCAACCCACGCACGATCACCTGCGCCTGGATCTCGGCGGCCCCCTCGAAGATATTGAGGATGCGCGCGTCGGCGAGCAGGCGCGAGGCGGCGTATTCCTCGGCATAGCCGTTGCCGCCGTGGATCTGCACGCAATCGTCGGCCGCCGCCCACGCCGCACGCGCGGCGATCAGCTTGGCCATCCCGGCTTCCACGTCGCAGCGCCGTCCTTCGTCCTTGGCGCGCGCGGCCGCGCGGGTGAGGGCGCGCGCGATCGTCGTTTCCACCGCCATCATCGCGATCTTCGCATGCACGCGCGGGAAGGCGAGGATGGCTTTGCCGAACTGCTTTCGCTGGCGCGCGTAGGCCAGCGCCTCGAACGTCGCGGCTTCGGCCACGCCGACGGCGCGCGCGGCCGTCTGGATGCGCGCGGATTCGAACGTCGCCATCAGCTGACGGAAGCCTTCGCCTGCCTTTCCGCCAAGCAGTCCGTCGGCGGGAACGGCGAAGCCGTCGAAGGAAAGCTCGTATTCCTTCATGCCCCGATAGCCGAGCGTGCGGATCTCGCTGCCCGAAAGGCCGGCAACCGGGAACGGTTCGGCATCCGTGCCGCGCGGCTTGGGCGCCAGGAACATCGACAGGCCGCGATGGTCGGCAGATGCCGCATCGGTGCGCGCCAGAACCGTCATCAGGTCGGCGCGTGCAGCGTGCGTGATCCAGGTCTTCGCGCCGGTGATGCGCCACACGTCGCCGTCGCGCACCGCGCGCGTGCGGATGGCGCCGAGGTCGGAGCCGGTGTCGGGCTCGGTGAACACGGCCGTCGGCAGGCAGGAACCATCGGCGATCTTCGGCAGCCAGCGCTTGCGCTGCGCGTCGGTACCCGCAAGCCGGACGAGTTCGCCGGCGATCTCCGAACGCGTGGCGAGCGAGCCGGTCGCGAGATGCGCGCGCGAAAGCTCTTCACTTGTCACGCACATGGCGATCTTGCCGAGGCCCAGTCCGCCGTATTCTTCCGGTACGCACAGGCCGAACACGCCAAGCGCCGCGAGCCCTTCGACGACCGGCAGCGGGATGATCGCGTCCTCGCGATGCCAGCTTTGCGCGTGCGGATCGATTTCGGCGGCGGCGAAGCGGCGCAGCTGCCGGCGCATCTCGGCGAGCGCTTCGTCCGCTTCGTCGGCATCGGGGGCGAGCGTTTCGCCGATCCGTTCGACGAGGGCCGCGCGCGCCGTGGCAAGATCGTCGCCCGCAAGGAACGATGCGACGGCCGGATCGGCGGCAAATGCCGCCGCTTCGCGCGCGAGGCCCATCTCGGCCGGGCGCAGCGTCTCGCCTTGCGACATCGGCAGGCCATGGGCAAGGCGGGCGAGATACTCGCCGAATCCGAGCCGTACGATCAGCGGGACGCGCGCGTCGCCGCGCCCCTGCCGGGACAATTCGCGTGCCCATCCGGCCAGCGCGTCGAGGCCCGCGACGCTCGCCGCGAGCCACGCGAAACCGTGGGCGGCACTCTGGTTCGCTTCCAGCGCCGCGCCGTCCACGCGGCCGTCGCGCAGCAGCTGGGCCGCGAAGCGCGCGCGGGCGACCGCCTCGTAGCGGCGCGCGGCGGCAATGGCATCGTCGATGCGGCGGTCCATGGGCGCATGCTATAGAGCGTTTCCCGTTCCGGCCACAAGCGGACCCCCGATGTCGTTTCTCGACCGCATTTCCGAGTGCAACGCCCACGATCCTTCCGCCTATCGCCCGCTCGTCTGCGCGGGCCATACGATCGGCGCGGTGCGCCACCGGCTCGCCCAGCGCCTGCGCGACTTCCCCAACGTGTTCACCGTCGCGGCCGACGCGGTGCATCTGCTCGACATCTTCAAGAATGCCGACGAGCGCAGCCAGGCGGTTGAGCGCGTCGTGCGCGTGCTGGAGGCCGACGGCATCGTGCGCGGTCGGCGCAACGAGGCCTACCCCGTGCTGGTGAACTGGGGCGAAGCGCCGCTCTTCCGGATCGAGCGCGCGGCGGCACCCCATTTCGGCATCCGCTCGTACGGCGTTCACATGACCGGCTATGTGCGAACCGCCGATGGCCCGAAAATCTGGATCGCGCGGCGCGCGAAGAACAAGCCCACTTATCCCGGCATGCTCGACAACACGGTCGCCGGCGGCCAGCCCGTCGGGCTCGGCCTGCACGAGAACATGGTGAAGGAATGCGGGGAGGAGGCGGGCATCCCGGCCGAGCTGGCGCGTGGCGCGCTCTGCACGGGGGCGATCACCTACCGCATGGACGGCGAGGACGGGCTCAAGCCCGACGTGCAGTTCTGCTTCGATCTCGAGCTGCCCGCCGATTTCGTGCCGCGCAACACTGACGGCGAAGTTGACGAGTTCTTCCAGTGGGACTGGCGCAAGACGGCGGAGATCGTCGCCGAAACGCGCGAGTTCAAGTTCAACTGCAATCTGGTGCTGATCGATTTCTTCGTCCGCCACGGCCTCGTCGATCCGGATCGCGCGGACTATCTCGATATTGTCGCAGGTCTGCGCCGCTGATAGCCTTTCGGCATCAAGGGAGAAGCGCGATGCCGGCTGTGGACATGAGCCTGACCGAGGCGGAGATCGCCCAGTTCCATCGCGACGGCTACGTGCTGCGGCGCGGCCTGTTCGCGCCCGACGAGGTCGCGATGCTCTCCGATGCGATCGTCAACGATCCTGCGATCGCCAGGAACACCTATGTGCGGCCCGACAGCAAGGGGGCGTCGACCGAACTAGCACTTTGGAACCATCCCAGCGACGACGTGTTCGGTGCCGTCGCGCGCTCGCGCCGCATCGTCGATTCGATGGAGAAGCTGCTCGGCGGCGAGGTCTATCACTACCACTCGAAGCTGACGATGAAGCGCCCCAAGGTCGGCGGGGCGTGGGACTGGCATCAGGATTACGGCTACTGGTATCGCAACGCCTGCCTGTTCCCGCTGATGGCGAGCGTGTTCATCTCGGTCGATCCTTCGACGCGCGAGAACGGCTGCCTCGAGGTGCTGAAGGGCTCGCACCATCTGGGACGTCTCGAGCACGGCGTGGTCGGCGGCCAGGTGGGTGCCGACATGGAGCGCGTCGAGCAGGCGATGAAGGTGCTCGATCACGTCTACGTGGAGCAGGCGCCGGGCGACGCGATGTTCTTCCATTCCAACACGCTGCACACGTCGGGGCAGAACAAGTCCGAGAAGTCGCGCAACGTGCTGCTGTGCTGCTACAACGCGGCACGCAATTCGCCCTACCGCGAAGGAAATCACCCTTCTTATACGAAGCTCGACAAGCTGCCCGACGAGGCGGTACGTGCCGCGAAGCCGCGTACGCAGGCGGGGCACGAATTCTATCGCCCCGTTCCGCACGCGCCGGAGCCGGCGCGCGGCTGAAAGCGCTGAAGGCCCGGATTCGCGGCTTTTCTGTGGCATCCGGGAAAATGAATATGCTTGCCAGCACGGGCCCGGATTGTGGATCGTCCGCCCATGCCATTACCCGTCCGGATTGTCTCGCTCGCGACCGCCGTTCCGCCGCATGAGATCACGCAGGAAGAAGCCGCCGCCGCCGTGCGCCGCGGATTCGCCTCCCGTTTCGACGGATTCGAGCGTCTCGTGCGCGTGTTTGAAACGTCGGGCGTGCGCCGGCGTTACGCGGTGCGCCCGGCCGACTGGTATCTCGGTGCGCTGGGATGGCCCGAACGCAGTGCCGCCTTCGTCGACGGGGCGGGCGCGCTGTTCGTCGCGGCGGCCACGAAAGCGCTGGCGGCGGCGGATCTTCCGGCAAGCGCGGTCGACACTGTCGTCACGATCTCTTCGACCGGCATCGCCACGCCGAGTCTCGAAGCGCATGTCGCGGGTCGCATGGGATTCCGCGCGGACGTGGAACGCATCCCCGTCTTCGGGCTGGGCTGTGCGGGTGGCGTATCGGGCCTCGCGATCGCAGCCCGTCTTGCGCGCGCGCGGCCCCGCAGCGTCGTGCTGATGGTGGCGGTCGAGGTCTGCTCGCTCGCCTTCCGTCTCGACAAGCTCACCAAGGCGAACATCGTGGCGACCGCTTTGTTCGGCGACGGGGCGGCCGCCTGTGTCGTGCGCGCCGGCGCCGACGGCATCGCGCAGATCGAAGCGAGCGGCCAGCATCAATGGCCCGACACGCTCGGCGTGATGGGCTGGTCGGTCGATCCCGAAGGGCTGGGCGTGATCTTCGATCGCGCCATCCCGCCCTTCGCCGAGGCGCGCATGGCGCCGGCCGTCGCCGGCATCCTCGAACGGGCCGGACTGTCGCTTGACGATATCGACGGTTACGCACTTCATCCCGGCGGCGCCAAGGTGATCCATGCGCTCGAGCGCGCGTTCGCCCTGCCGCAGGGAACGCTGCAGCACGAACGCGCCGTCCTCGCCGACTACGGCAACATGTCGGCGCCGACCGTGCTGTTCGTGCTGGAGCGCGCGATCCGCGAACGCCTTGCGCCGCGCACGCTGCTGGCGGCGATGGGTCCGGGCTTCAGCGCCAGCTGCGTCACGCTGAAGCGCGCGGCATGACGCCTGCGATCCTCCTTCTCGCCTTCGTCACGGCCGAGCGGCTGATCGAACTCTGGTTCGCCCGGCGCAACACGGCCGAACTGGTTGCCGTCGGCGCGGTCGAGCACGGTGCCGGGCACTATCCGCTGCTCGTGGCGTTGCATTCGGCATGGATCGCCGGGCTCTGGCTGCTCGGCTACGACCGCCCGGTCGAGCTGGGCTGGCTTGCGGCGTTCGCGCTGCTGCAGGCACTGCGCTTTTGGGTGCGCGCCACGCTCGGCCGGCGCTGGACGACGCGCATCCTGATCGTGCCGGGCGAGACGCTCGTCGCACGCGGGCCCTACCGGTTCGTCTCGCACCCAAACTATGTCGTCGTTATCGGCGAGATGGCCGTGCTGCCGCTGTGTCTCGGCCTGCCGGTGTTCGCGGCCGTGTTCTCCGTGCTGAACGCGGCCGTGCTGACGATCCGCATCCGCGCCGAGAACGCGGCGCTGGCGAGCCTGCGGGTCAGTTGAGGCGGGCGAGGGGGATCGGTTCGAACGCGCGCGCAGGCGCCCACGCCGGCGGCGGCTCCTCGGCCGGCGGCGGGCCGTGGATCAGCCAGGCGAGCGCGTCGACGAGGAAGCCGAGGCCTCTCGCCAGCGCAGCCAGCAGGAACGGGAGCCCGAAATAGACCCCGAGCGCGAAAAGTACATTGTCCATAACGGATGTAATTTAATTCTAATTTTAAATAAAGGCAATTCTACACACTAACTAACAGATCAGAAACGATCTTCTTGGGATCCGCCCCGGCCCTCCGGAGGTCTGCAAGGCTCGCCGAGCCAGCCCTTTTGGCGAGCCTGCGCCCCTCGGCATCGAGCAGCAGGCGGTGATGGTGATAGTCCGGCACGTCGTAGCCGAGCAGCGCCTGCAGCAGGCGGTGAATGTGCGTGGCCACGAGCAGGTCGGTGCCGCGCGTCACCAGCGTGATGCCCTGCACGTGATCGTCGTGGACGACCGCGAGGTGATAGCTCGCCGGGAACTCCTTGCGCGCGAGCACCACGTCGCCGAGCCGTTCGGGTTCCGCGCGCTGGACCCCGAGTTCGCGGTCGTGCCATTCAAGCTTGCCCGCCATCGCCGCCGCGCGCGCCACGTCGAGCCGCAGCGCGAAGGGCGCGCCCGACGCGGCCCGTTCGGCGACGTCGTCCGGCGCGCGGTGCCGGCACGTGCCGGGATAGATCGCCTCGTCGCCGTGCGGCGCACCGCCGGCCGCCTCGATCTCGCGCATGATGTTCGCGCGCGTGCAGAAGCATTTGTAGAGAAGCCCCTTGGCGTCAAGCTTTGCAAGCGCGGCCGCATACTCGGCCATGTGGTCGGACTGGCGGCGCACCGGCCTTTCCCACTCGAGCCCGAGCCAGGCGAGATCCTCGTAGATGCCGGCCTCGAACTCGGGCCGGCAGCGCGTGCGGTCGGTATCCTCGATGCGCAGCAGGAAGCGGCCGCCGGCGCGCATCGCCGCATGCCGCGCGAACAGCGCGGAGAAAGCGTGGCCGCTGTGGAGCCGGCCGGTGGGCGAGGGTGCGAAGCGCGTGACGGTCATTGCGTTCTCGACAGTAGCATGGCGGCACTGCTACCAGATCGGCATGGGATTTTTCGAGCTCGACGGGCCGCGCCTGCCCCCGCAGGCCGGCGGCAAGGCCAAGAGCCTGGTGGTGCTGCTGCACGGGCTGGGTGCGGACGGCAACGACCTCATCTCGCTGGCACCGTTGTGGGCGCGCGTGCTGCCGAACACGGCGTTCGTCTCGCCGCATGCGCCGTTCCCGTGCGACATGGCGCCCTATGGCCGGCAGTGGTTCAGCCTGCTCGACCGCACGCCGGCGCGCGTGCTTGCCGGCGTGCAGGCAGCCGCCCCGATCCTCGACGCGTTCCTCGATGCCGAACTCGCGCGCCACGAACTGCCGCCCGAACGGCTCGCTCTGGTCGGTTTCAGCCAGGGCACGATGATGTCGCTGTTCGTGGCGCCCCGCCGGCCCGTCGCGATCGCAGGCGTGGTCGGCTATTCGGGCGCACTTGTCGGCGCAGAACTTCTCCCGGGCGAACTTCGCGCCCGCCCGCCGGTGCTGCTCGTGCACGGCGATGCCGATCCCGTCGTGCCGTATGAACGCATGGAAGCGGCCGCGAGCGCGCTCGACGCCGCCGGCATCGCGGTCGAGACGCTGACCTGCCCCGACCTGCCGCATTCGATCGACGAGGCAGGCCTGCAGGCGGGTGCAGAATTCCTGATCGAACGGCTGGGCGCCACGCTTACCGCGTGACGTAAACCGTCATCGCGCCGCAACATCCCCGATATTGTGTTCCACGCCCGGATCGCATATCAATTGGTAGCTGAATTGACGTCGAATCTCGTGCCGTGGCTCGCCCGGACTTGAACGACAGGGCGGCCGCCGCACTCGAAATGGAGGCGGAGGGGTCGCGCGTGAGTCTGCAAGCGTCCAGTTCCCTGAGCGAGCCGATCGATCCGGCAAGCGTGCCGTTCGTCCCGGTGAACAGCCACGCGGTCAATGCCGAAGCCTGCCCCGCTCTCGTCCTCAACGCCGATTTCCGCCCGCTCTCGTATTTCCCGCTGTCGATCTGGTCGTGGCAGGACGCCGTCAAGGCCGTCTACCAGGACCGCGTCAACGTCGTCTCCGAATACGACCGCGTCGTGCGTTCGCCCTCGCAGGCGTTCCGGCTGCCGTCGGTCATCTCGCTCAAGGAATACGTGCCGGCCGCGCGCCGCCCGGCCTTCACGCGGTTCAACGTGTTCCTGCGCGACCGGTTCGAATGCCAGTATTGCGGCGAAGGCTCGCCTGCACCCGAGCTGACGTTCGATCACGTGATCCCGCGCTCGCGCGGAGGGCGCACGACCTGGACGAACGTCGTCACCGCCTGCTCGCACTGCAATCTCGTCAAGGGCAGCCGCCTGCCCAACGAGGCGAAGATGTTCCCGCGCAACAAGGCCGTGCAGCCGACCTCGACCGAGCTGCAGGAGAACGGCCGCGCCTTTCCGCCCAACTACCTGCACGAGAGCTGGCGCGACTTCCTCTACTGGGACACCGAGCTCGACCCGATCTGATCAGGGTTTTGGCACTGCGAAGCGCAGCGTGAGATTCCCGCCGAGCCATGTCTGCGACAGGCCGCCTGTGCCGCGCAATTTCTCCAGCGTCGCGGCGAGCGCCTCGTCGGGATTGCCGGCGAGATAGATCTCCGCCCACGCGTACATCGACGGCGTGACGCGGTCGCTGCCGACGAATTCCTGTTTGGCACCCACGCGCCGCGCGACGGGTTCGGGATCTTCGAAGCCCGCGAGCGTGAACGCGACGAGCCGCGCGAGCCCGCCGCTGTTCGTCGCGGCAAGCTCGATGCCGTTGGCCTGCGCGATCGCGACCACGAGCACCAGCGGCTCTGCCGAGAAGCGGTGATAGTGCAGCGCCTTCGACTTGCGCGCGAGCTCGCGCTCGAGCGCGCCGTCCGATCCGATCTGGCGCAGGCCCGCGCGCGTCGCGGCGATCGCCCAGTCGAACAGCGGCCGGTCACCTGTAACGGCGGCCGTCGCCATCACGGCGAGTGCTGCCCAGTAGAGATGGTTGTTCTGTTCGGCGAAAGGCTTGCGCGTGTATTCCGGCAGGGTCGCCCAGGCCAGTTCGCGCAGCCAGGCTTCGATCTTCGCGCGCTGCGCGTCGGGGATCTCGGGCGCATCGGACAGCAGCGCGTAGTTGAGCGCCAGCGTGGCGAGCGTCCATTTGCGCTCGTACTGGCCCTGCATCGTCACCTGGCCAAGCATCGCGTCGGCGGATGCCCACTGCTCCAGCCACGCGGCGATGCACGCCGCGACGACGGGGCTGCGCGAGGGCGTCTGCAGGTAGCGGTCGCCCAGCCGCGCGATGCCGGATGCAAGCGCGCTCAGCGGTTCGACCGCGCGGGTGCGCGCCGCATAGGCCTGCGCGTTGACTGCCGAGTGCGTCGTATCGCCGCGCTCGTAGAACGGCTCGACGATCACGTCGCGCACCGGCGTCGGCGGCTCGGGGCAGCTGAAGGTGCCCGGCACGTTGCGCCCGACCGCCGCGCGCCGCGCCTCGGGCTCCGGCGGCACGCGATAGGGTAGGGAGGCGCCCGAAAGGGCGGGGGCGTCGAGCTTCACCTCGCATTTGCGCGGGCCGCGCATGCCGGCGGCGCGCAAGGCCGGGCCTTCGACGCGCCCCTCGAACCGGATCTGCTTTTCCTCTTCGGCGATGTAGAGGCCGGCGATGCGCACCGTGCCGTCCGCGTCGATCTCGCCCTTCAGTTCCTCGTAGCCGATTTCGCCGGGCGTGCCGCGTACGCGCGCGAAGCGGCCGTCGCGCACGATGACGCCGAGCGACTGCGAGAAGCCGGGCGAAAGGCCGATCTTCGAACAGGTGATCGCCCCGCCATAGACGCCGTCGGCATCCGACGCGGCGAGCGCCGGGCCTGCAAGGCCTGCGAGAACGAGTGCGATGACGGATGCCCGGACCATTGGCGAGGACGTTAGCGCCTCGCCCCGGCGCGGTCTATGCCTCGACGGGCAGCAGCCGCGCGCGCGCTTCGGCGATGCAGGCCAGCAGCTCTTCGCGCGTGACGCGGTCGCGCGCCATCACCTTGTGGGTCATCGGATCGTCGAGCAGCTCGTCGAGGCGCGGTTCCTCGTCGAATCGCAGCTTCAGGTGTCGGTGCGGCTTGGCCATGCCCGCGTTATCGCCGGCAAGCGTGGCGAAATCGGGGCAGTTCCGAGAAATATTGTCACGATACGTTGCTTCAGATTCGTGAAGACAGCCAGATCGCGAGCCGCGAGCCTGCCTTGATGGCGCCGGTGAGGATCTCGTAGCCGGGCGCCTGCATCGCATCGCGCGATAGGGCCTCGTCGCGATGCTCGACTTCCTCGCGGCGGAATTCCTCCAGAACGGCTTTCAATTCGGCTTCTTCTTCGGGGAGCGCCTCGATCTGCCCGCGATAATGCTCGTCGATCACTTCCTCGACCGCGACCGTGCAGGCCATCGCGGCCTTGGGCCCCAGCATCGCGGTGGCGGCACCGAGCGCGAAGCCCGCGACGTGCCATAGCGGCTGCAGCACCGTGGGCCGCGCGCGGCGTGCGGGGAGCAGCTTCTCGAACGCGTCGAGATGGCGGCGTTCCTGGTCGGCCATGTGCGCGACGGCCGCACCGGCCTCGCTGTCGCGCCCCAGCACGGCGAGCTGGCCTTCATAGATGCGCACGGCGCCGTATTCGCCGGCATGGTCGACGCGCAGCACGCGGTCGATCAGCCTTTCGCCGGCCGGTTCGCCCGGCAGCCCCATCGTCTTGGCATCGCTCATCGCGCGTCTCCGTCGTGCAGGCGCTTCGCGCCCAGTGCCGCGACCGCGGCGAGTGCCAGCGCTGCGAAGAAATTGTATCCCGCCATCGACACGCCGAACAGCGTCCAGGCCGGCTCGTCGCAGCGCACGATGGGGGCGGCGAGCAGGCGCGCGCGCAGCTCTTCGAGACTGCCGGAGGGAGCCCTCGTGCCGCCGCATTGGGCCGTGCCTTCCCACCATTTGAACTCGACGCCGACATGGAACGCGGCGATGCCGGCATCGGCGACGAGCACGATTGCGGCCAGCGCCAATAGCGCCGCGGCGAGCCGCCGGTTTGCGCCCGCCACGAGCGCGGCGGCAGCCGCGAGCGGGATGGCCGCCCAATAGGGATAGCGCTGCCAGTAGCAGAGCACGCAGGGCGCAAGCCCGCCGATGTGCTGGAAGGCAAGCGCGGTGCCGAGGATCGCGGCGCCGCCCAGAGCGACGGCGAGGGCGAGGGTGCGGGGCGGGAGGTCGGAAAGCGTCATGCCCCTCGAACATAGGATGCCCGCGCCCGCGGCCCAAGCCTTGCGGCAGTTGACCCCGCCGATTTCGCCCCTATGATCCGCCGTCCGGATCGGTGCCCCAGTGGCGAAACGGTAGACGCGGCAGACTCAAAATCTGTTGCCCGCAAGGGCATGTTGGTTCAAGTCCGACCTGGGGCACCAATTTGACCGAGATGCCGATCAAGCTGCCCGACCTGCCGCCGGAAGCGGTCCACGAGGACTTCCTCCGCTTCTACGAATACTGGTCGCGCGCGGCGCCCGCCGGCGCCTTGCCCGGCCGCCAGCACATCGATCCGCTGGTCGACCTGCCGCGACTGATCCCCAGCCTCGTGCTCTACGACGTCGTGCCGTCGGACGACGAGCTGCGCTTCCGCGTGCGCGTGGCGGGCGAGGTTCTCGTCGAGATCATGGGTTCGAACCCGGCGGGGCGCTATATCGACGACTTCGTGCTGCCCGAGCGGCGCCGGCAAGTGAACGCGGCGTTCACGCAGGTCGCGCGCATGCGCGTCGCGCATTATTGGGAAAACCAGATGTGGACGGCGGGGCGCCAGTACATCCGCATGCAGCGGCTCGCCTTGCCGCTCGCGCGCGACGGACGTATCGTCGACATGGTCTTCGCGTGCCACGTCCGCGTCGATGCCCCCACCGACAGCCCGGAAGAGAAATGACGAACCGCAACTACCGCATCGCGATCATTCCCGGCGACGGGATCGGCAAGGAAGTCGTGCCCGAAGGCGTGCGCGCGCTGCGCGCCGCGTCGAAGAAGTTCGGCTTCGAACTCAAGCTCGACGATTTCGACTTCGCGAACTGCGACTATTACGCCAGGCACGGCAAGATGATGCCCGACGACTGGAAGGCGCAAATCGGTGGGCACGACGCGCTGTTCTTCGGCGCGGTGGGCTGGCCCGCCATCGTGCCCGACCACGTCTCGCTGTGGGGCTCGCTGCTGCAGTTCCGCCGCGAGTTCGACCAGTACGTGAACCTGCGACCCGTGCGCCTGATGCCGGGCGTGCCGTGCCCGCTCGCCAACCGCAAGCCGGGCGACATCGATTTCTACGTCGTGCGCGAGAACACCGAGGGCGAGTACACCTCGCTCGGCGGCACGATCTTCCCGGGCACCGAGCGCGAGATGGTGGTGCAGGAAACGGTGTTCACGCGCATCGGCGTCGACCGCATCCTGCGCTACGCCTTCGAGCTCGCGAAGAAACGCAAGCGCAAGAAGCTGACCTCCGCCACCAAGTCGAACGGCATCTCGATCTCGATGCCGTACTGGGACGCCCGCGTGAAGGAGATGTCGAAGGACTATCCCGGCATCGCGGTCGACCAGTATCACATCGACATCCTGACCGCGCATTTCGTGCTCAACCCCGACCGCTTCGACGTGGTCGTGGCGTCGAACCTGTTCGGCGACATCCTCTCGGATCTCGGGCCCGCCTGCACGGGCACGATCGGCATCGCGCCGTCGGCCAACATCAATCCCGAACGCAAGTTCCCCTCGCTGTTCGAGCCGGTGCACGGTTCCGCACCCGACATCGCGGGCAAGGGCATCGCCAATCCCGTCGGCCAGATCTGGACGGCCGCGATGATGCTCGAGCATCTGGGCGAGAGCGAAGCGGCGCAGGCGATCGAGCGCGCGGTCGAGAAGTCGCTGGCCGATCCTTCGACGCGCACGCGCGATCTGGGGGGCAATCTCAGCACGGAAGCCTGCGGCAAGGCCGTGGCCGCGTTGATCGGGAGCGTTTGATGGCAGAAGCAGCGAAGAAGCCCGGCCGCAAGGTCATCATCACCTGCGCGGTCACGGGCGCCATCCACACGCCGTCGATGTCGCCCTATCTGCCGGTGACACCGCAGCAGATCGCCGACGCGGCACTGGGTGCGGTCGAGGCGGGGGCGGCCATCGTCCACCTGCATGCGCGCGATCCCAGGACCGGCAAGCCCGACCAGTCGCCCGAGGCGTTCGCGCCGTTCCTCAAGATCATCAAGCAGGCGTCGAACTGCGTCGTGAACCTCACGACCGGCGGCTCGCCCACGATGCTGGTGGAGGAGCGCCTGAAGCCCGCCGCCACCTTCAAGCCCGAAGTCGCCTCGCTCAACATGGGCACGATGAACTTCGCGCTGTTCCCGATGCTGGAGCGCTTCAAGGACCTGAAGCACGACTGGGAGCGGCCCTATCTGGAAGGTTCGCGCACCGGCTTCTTCAAGAACACGTTCGCCGACATCGAGCTGATCCTGCGCACCTGCGCCGACAACGGCACGCGCTTCGAGATCGAATGCTACGACATCGGGCATCTCTATACGCTCGCCCACTTCGTCGAGAAGGGCCTCGTGAAGCCGCCCTTCTTCGTCCAATCCGTGTTCGGCATCCTCGGCGGCATCGGCACGCATGCCGAAGACGTGATGCACATGAAGCGCACGGCCGACCGGCTGTTCGGCGATGCCTATCGCTGGTCGGTGCTGGGCGCGGGGCGCCACCAGCTCGCGATCGCCGCGCAGGCGGCCGCGATGGGCGGCAACGTGCGCGTCGGCCTCGAGGATTCGCTGTGGATCGGGCCGGGGCAGTTCGCGAAGTCCAACGCCGAGCAGGTCACGCGCGTGCGCCAGATCCTTGAAGGGCTCGGGCTTTCGGTTGCGACACCGGATGAAGCCCGCGAGATCCTGGCGCTGAAGGGCGGCGACAAGGTGGCGTTCTGAGCATGGCCGCTTTCCGCCCGTCGGTGCGCGTCGCCTGCGTCCAGTACGGGCAGGGGGCGATCGCCAGCTACGCCGCGTTCGAGGAACGGCTCGCGTTCTTCACCGGCATCGCGGCGAGCTACCGCGCCGACTTCGTCGTGTTCCCCGAGATGTTCACGCTGCAGCTGCTGACGGCCGCGCACCGCGGCGTGCCGGCGGCGCTCGCGGTCGACGCGCTGGATGGTTACACTGTTAAGTTCAAGGCGAGCCTTGCCGAGCTCGCCCGCCGCCACCGCATCAATATCTGCGGCGGCTCGCACTTCCTGCGCGACGGCGAGGGCGTCCCGCGCAACGTCTCGTTCCTCGCGATGGCGGACGGCACGCTGCACGCGCAGGCGAAGATCCACGCCACGCCCAGCGAGCGCGACACCTGGGGAATCGTCGGCGGCGATGCGGCCATGCCCGTCATGACCGATTTCGGCCCGGTCGCCACGACCATCTGCTACGACGTGGAATTCCCCGAACTGCAGCGCCACCTCGTCGACGAGGGTGCGCGTCTCGTGCTCGTGCCCTTCTGCACCGACGACCGGCGCGGCTACATGCGCGTGCGCCATTGTGCGGCGGCCCGCGCGGTCGAGAACCAGTGCTACATGGCGCTCGCCGGCAACGTGGGCAATCTGCCGCATGTCGAGAACATGGACATACAATATGCCGAGAGCTGCCTGCTCACGCCGTGCGACGTGCCCTTCGCGCGCGACGGCGTGCTCGAGATCGCGCCGGCGGGAATCGAGACCGTGATCTTCGCCGACTTCGATCTCGCCGCGCTCGATGCCGCGCGCAGCGGCGGCACGGTGCGCAACCTCGCCGACCGGCGCGGCGATCTCTACGGCGGCGGCTGGAAGAAGCGCTAGCCGTCGCCGCAAAAATCGCGAGACGGGAGGAGACGGGAGGAGACGGGAGGAGACCGTCTCCTGCCTATCTCGTTGATCCAACTTGAGATGACGAGGAGACGGAGACGTCTCCTCATCCTGTCGCGTCATTTTTGCGGTAGTTGACGGCAGTTGACGGATGTTGACCGTCAACAAGCCAACCCCTTGTTCCGCGGCGAAACCTTTGTTGACGGTTGACGTAAACGAAACCGGTCAAGCAAGTCTTGCGGCCCTTATTCACCTGTCAAACAGCGCAGGACCGGCTGGTCTCGATCCATGCGCGGATTATAAACGGCCCAAGGAATTTATACAACTATAGATACATATGTAAGACACCCCTCACCCTTCGCCTTTGAACGGCGTGGAGACGGTTCCGACATGTGCCCGGCCGACGCCCTTTGGCGGGACGGGGACGGATTTCTCGGCGGCAGGTTCGCGCGCGGCGGGCGCGGATTGGGGCGGGCTCGCGGCTGCAGCCTGCGCCTGCCTTGCCTTCGGCAGCAGGCGTTCGCGCTGGCGGGTGGTTTCTTCGTCTTCGGGGGGCTGGGGCAGGCGGCGCTTGGCTTCGTAGCGGATCTGCTCGGCGACCATGTCGACAAGCGCGTCGCCGGTCTTCAGCAGCGAGACGCCCAGATCGGAATCGAGCAGCGCCGTGATCTTCTGCTCGACGTCGGCCGGGCAGGCCCCGACGATGCGCTTGCCATCGGCGTCGTGCAGCGGCACGCGGTCGACGAAGATGTGGAGATTGCGCAGCGCGCGCATCTGCTGCGGGTCGATGCGGGAAAGACGCGCGTTGTAGTCGCGCCGGTCGATCGCGTAGCACTCGCACCCCGTGGTGGTGTGGGCGCTGAGGAGGCGGGGGCGCGGTTCGACCAGCGCGCTCGCCCCGAACAGGCGGCCTTCCATCAGCTCGTCATAGACGAGCTCGCGCGGCCCCTTCACGCGGAACAGGCGCACCTTGCCCGAACGCACGATGAAGGCGTAGATGCCGGCCTCTCCCTCGCGGAAGACGTAGGTGCCGGCGATATATTTTCGAACGAGTTCTTGCATTGCCCCCGGATCCGGATGCAAGTGTCGGCGAAACCCGTTGCCGAACTGTTAATGCCGCCGATTCTTACCCTCCAGGACGTCCGTGTCGCCTTTGGCGACTTCCCGCTGCTCGACGGTGCCGAGCTGTCCGTCGCCCCCGGCGAGCGGCTGGCGCTGATCGGGCGCAACGGTTCGGGCAAATCCACGCTGCTGAAGATCGCGGCCGGGCTGGTCGTGCCGGACGGCGGCACGCGCTTCCTGCAGCCGGGTACCACCCTGCGCTACCTGCCGCAGGAGCCGGACCTGTCGGGCTTCGCCACGACGCTTGCCTATGTGGAAGCCGGGCTGGTCGGCGACCACGATGCCTACCGTGCGCAATATCTGCTCGGAGAGCTCGGTCTGACCGGGGCGGAAAACCCCGCCCACCTGTCGGGCGGCGAGGCGCGGCGCGCGGCGTTGGCGCGCGTGCTGGCGCCGTCGCCCGACATCCTGCTGATGGACGAGCCGACCAACCATCTGGATCTTCCCGCCATCGCGTGGCTGGAGGCGGAGCTTTCCGGCCAGCGCGGCGCGCTGGTCACGATCAGCCACGACCGGCGGTTCCTCGAATCGCTGTCGCGCGCGATGGTCTGGCTCGATCGCGGTGCCACGCGCCGGCTGGAAAAAGGCTTCGCCGATTTCGAGGAATGGCGCGACGACATCCTCGCGCGCGAGGAGACCGAAGCGCACAAGCTCACGCGCAAGATCGCACGCGAGGAAGACTGGCTGCGCTACGGCGTGACCGCAAGGCGCAAGCGCAACGTGCGGCGCCTGGGCGAGCTGCACGCGCTTCGCAAGCAGCGGCGCGAGCGCGTGAGCGCGGCGGGCACCGCCAAGATGGCCGCGTTCACGGCCGACGGTTCGGGCACGCTCGTCATCGCGGCCGACGGCATCACCAAGGAATATGGTGGCGTCGCTGTCGTGCGCGATTTCTCGATCCGCATCCTGCGCGGCGACCGTGTGGGCATCGTCGGCCCGAACGGTGCCGGCAAGACGACGCTGCTGAACATGCTGGTGGGCAATCTCGCACCCGATGCGGGCGAGGCGCGCATCGGGACGGGCCTCGCGATGGTCACGCTCGACCAGCGGCGGGAATCGCTCGACCCGGAGGCGACGCTCGCCGACACGCTGACCGGCGGCCACGGCGAGACCGTGTCGGTCGGCGGCGTCACGCGCCACGTCCACGCCTACATGAAGGACTTCCTCTTCCAGGCGCCGCAGGCGCGCACGAAGATGGCGGCCCTTTCGGGTGGCGAGCGCGGCCGCGCGATGCTGGCGCGCGCGCTGGCGAAACCTTCGAACCTCCTCGTGCTCGACGAGCCGACCAACGATCTCGACATCGAGACGCTGGACCTGCTGCAGGAACTGCTCGCCGACTATACGGGCACGGTGCTGGTCGTCAGCCACGACCGCGACTTCCTCGACCGCGTGGCGACATCCACCATCGTCGCCGAAGGCGGCGGGCTCTGGCGCGAATATGCTGGCGGCTACACCGACATGCTCGCCCAGCGCGGGCGCGGCGTGGAGGCGAAGGTGCCCGTCGCGGCACCTTCTTCCGCGCCCAAGGCGCCGGCTGCCCCGCGCGCCGCGTCGGAACCCAAGAAGCGCCTCGGCTTCAAGCAGAAGCACGCGCTGGAAACGCTGCCCGCGAAGATGGAAGCGCTGCGCGCCGCCATCGCGGCCGCGACCGCCGCCTTGGCCGATGCCGGCCTCTACGCCCGCGACCGCGCCGCGTTCGATCGCCACTCCGCCGCGCTCGCCAAGGCGCAGAGCGATCTGGCGACGGCCGAAGATGAATGGCTGGAACTGGAAATGCTGCGCGAGGAGATCGAGAACCCCTCACCCTAACTCTCTCCCGCAAGGGGAGAGGGGACTCCAGTCTTGGTGACGCACGCACTGTGCATCGACACCAACGGTGGGACTCCCTCTCCCCTTGCGGGAGAGGCGCAACGTATACGTTGCGGGGTGAGGGGTCCTAGAACTTCCCCGCCCGGAAATCGGCGATTGTCTGGCGGATCTCCGCTTCGGTGTTCATGACGAACGGGCCGTACTTGGCGACCGGCTCGCCGATGGGCTTGCCCGCGACGAGGATCGCGCGCGCGGGTTCGTCGCCGGTGCGCAGCGTGACGCGGTCGCCTTCACCCAGAAGCCCGAGTTCACCGGCAGCGAGCGGTGTGGCGCCCGCGACGGCGACACCTTCATAGACATAGACGAAGCCGCGATGGCCTTCGGCCACCGGGATCGCGACGCTCGCCTGCGGGGCGAGGACGACGTCGAGATAGAGCGGCTCGGTCGGGCGCGCGGCGACGGGGCCGGTGGCGCCGGCATAGCGCCCGGCGATCACCTTCACGCTCGAGCCGTCGCCGATCTCGACGACCGGCATCGCGTCGGCGGGCAGATCCTGATAGGCGGGCGCGCACATCTTGTCGGATGCGGGCAGGTTCACCCACAGCTGGAAGCCACGCATCAGACCTTCCTGCTGTTCGGGCATTTCCGAATGCACGATGCCGCGCCCCGCGGTCATCCACTGCACCGAGCCGGGGCCAAGCAGGCCCACGTTGCCCTTGTTGTCGCCGTGGCGCATGCGCCCGTCGAGCATGTACGTCACCGTCTCGAAGCCGCGATGCGGATGGTCGGGGAAGCCGGCGATATAGGCGTCGGGATCGTCCGAGCCGAATTCGTCGAGCATCAGGAACGGATCGAGGTCGGGGAGTTCGCGCGTGCCGATCACGCGGTTGAGCTTCACGCCGGCACCGTCGCTCGTCGGCTGGCCGCGCACGATGCGCTCGACCGCGCGCTCTCCGGCGGCTTTCGCAAGAGTCGCTTCGCGGACATTGGGGGCGGTGTCGGTCATGGATTGAGTCCTCTGGCGCGGTTTCACGCCTGCAATTTGGGCAGGAACGCCTTGCGTTTCCACCCGTTGGCCTCGAAACGCATCATTCGCATGGCAGCAATGATGCAGCAATGCCGTCACAATCTGGTGCGGATCTTGCGATAGGATGGGTCCAAGTTGGGGAGAGAAGCGCATCGCCAGAGTCGTCCCCCGGACGAAGGAGATGTGCAGATGCTTTATTACCGCAAGCTCAACCGCTTCGACGCGATCGATTTCGAAGCGCATTTGCTGAGCCTCGATGAAGCCGACCGGCGCGCCCGTTTCTCGGGCAACGCGACGGATGCGGTCGTGCGCGAATACGTGCGGAAAATCGACTGGACCACCGCCTGCCTGCTCGGCTGCTTCGAAGCGCGCCGGCTGTGCGCGGTGGGCGAGCTGCATGCCGATCTGGTCGGTGATCTTGCCGGCGGCGGGCGCGGCGGCGAGTTCGCCGTGACGGTGGCGCCCGACCACCGCAACAAGGGCATCGGGAGCGAGCTGCTGCGCCGCACGATCCTGATGGCGCGCAACCGGATGATCGGCCGGCTGCACATGATCTGCCTGCTCGACAACCAGCCGATGCGCCGCATGGCCGACAAGTTCCACGGCCAGCTCGATTTCGAGGACGGGCAGGTGTGGGCGAAACTCGCGGTGCCCTATCCCGATCCGATGTCGCTGTTCTCGGAAGTCTTCGCCGACGGCATGGGCTTCGCCGCCGCGATGGGGGCGGCGGCACCCGCGCGGTAAATTCAGCTTGCGGCCGGGGCGCCCGAACGGCTATCCCGCTGGCATCATGCCGACCACAATCGTCCATCTCATCCGCCACGGCCAGTCCGAGTTCAACGCCGCGTTCGACAGCATCAAGCGCGTCGATCCGATGATCTTCGATCCGCGCCTTACCGCGCTCGGGCGCTCGCAGGCCGGCGCCCTTGCCGATCCTTCGCGCTGGAAGAGGGTCGAGGCGGTGTTCGCCTCGCCGCTGACGCGCGCGATCGAGACCGCCGAGCTTGCCTTCGCCGGGCACGGTGCGCCGCTACGCATCGAGGCGCTGCATCGCGAGCGCGCCGAGCATTCGGGCGACATCGGGCGTTCGCCCGTGCATCTGAAGGCGGATTTCCCGCATCTGGATTTCGACCATCTCGACGATCCGTGGTGGCATCACGATCCTGCGCGCCCCGAGGCGATCACGATCGAGAGCGAGACGATCCTGATCGGCCGCGTCGAGGCGTTCCGCGGCTGGCTGGCCGCGCGGCCCGAGCGCGAGATCGCGGTGGTGGGGCACGGCACGTTCCTGCGCCATTTGACCGGCCAGCCGTTCCAGAACTGCGAAGTCGTCACGCGCGAGTTCTAGACAAGCACGGCCTTGCGGGCGGAAGATCGGCTTTCCTTCGAGGGAGGCGGACATGCGCGCGATGCGGGTTTTGCTGGGTGCTTCGGGGTTCCTTCTATTCGCCGCGATGCCGGCGCTGGCCGACGCGATCGACGGCGACTGGTGCTCGCCCAACGGTGCGCGTCATCTCACGATCGACGGGCCGCGGATGATGACGCCGGGCGGTGCACGCATCGAGGGCAGCTACACGCGGCATACATTCGACTATGTGGCGCCGGCGCGCGAAGTCGAGGCGGGCAAGCGCGTGGAGATGCGCCTGATGGGTGAAACCGCCGTGCAGTTCAGGCCCGACGGCGAAAGCCAAGCGCAGATCTGGCGGCGCTGCGCGCGTCCGGTCAGCTGAGCGCACGCGCAAAAGCGCGGATTTCCTCGGTTTTTACAACCCGACCTTCACGCGATGCCGATTCCATCGGCGTTTTCACAATTTTCCTGCTTGCCAAGAATCCGGCGAAGCGGCATACCGAGTCCCAACCGCAACCCGATTCGCCATCGAGTCGCCGACAAGGCGCTTCGAGACAGATCGGCAAGCGGCGACGCGAACGCCAGCCGGGACGTCCCCGAACAGCGCGCGCGACGTCCCCGCACACGAGGGTCTTCGCGCCCGCGACGCGAGGACCGTCGACAACCAAGAACCCTCAAGAGGAGGCCTATCCTCACATGGCCGAGAAGCAAGAAGTTGTGACGCTGAAGGCGATCGCTTACGAGCTCGCCGAGAAGCACGAAATCTCCAAGAAGCAGTCGGTCGAAGTGCTCGACGGCTTCGTGGCCGCCCTGACGAAGAGCCTGAAGAAGGGCGCCAAGATCCGCGTTCCGGGCCTCGGCATCTTCCAGGTCCGCAAGCGTCCGGCCCGCATGGGCCGCAACCCGGCGACGGGCGAAGCCATCAAGATCAAGGCGTCGAAGAAGGTTGCCTTCCGCGCCGCGAAGGACCTGAAGGAAGCCGTCTAAGCTTCTTTCGATCCGACGACGTTCGAGGGGCGCGGGATTTCGATCCCGCGCCCTTCTTCGTTTGAGGGGGGCTTCGTTGGGGAGGGTGAAAAATGATCAGCTACGTGATGCAGGGCACCAACGATCCCGATGCGGCACTCGCTTTCTACGACGCGGTGCTGGCCACGCTTGGCTATGTGCGAGGGGCCGGCACGCGCGGCTACGGCCCGCCGGGCGGCGCGCTCGGATTCTGGGTGGGCAAGCCCTTCGACGGCAAGCCGCACAATGTGGGCAACGGCTCGATGACGTGCTTCGTGGCGCCGAGCCGCGCCGCCGTCGACGCGTTCCACGCCGCGTGCCTCGCGCATGGCGGCAGCGACGAAGGCCCGCCCGGCATCCGCGAACGCTACGCCCCCGACTGGTACTGCGCCTATACCCGCGACCGCGACGGCAACAAGCTGAGCGCGGTGTTCAGGGGCTAGGTTCTGCGGGTGGCAGCACGGCCAGATACAGCACGAACAGATTGCCGACGAACGGCAGCGACGTGAGCGCCGCCAGGTTTCGATTTGTACTTCCGGCATCGTTGAGCCGCTTGGCCGACCATTTCGCCGTCCGGTAGACGCAGTAGCCCCAGAGAGAGCCGAGCCCGTCGAGCGCGCCGCTGGCGGCACCGGCGAAAGCCAGGACCATTCCGAAGTAGAATCCAAGTTTCAGGCCCAGTACGCGGAGCGCGTAGGCACCGCGCGATATGCGCCGTGCCGGCCCGACGCGCCGGCAGGCCCGTTCGGCCGTCGATAATCCCATCGACGTAAAGATGAGGTAGACGATGCCGGCAACGATGCCGACGCCTGCGATCTGACCGCCTGTCATTGCGCTGCTCCGGGGCTAGGTTCTCCGGGCGGCAGCACGCTTGGCAGTGTGGCGAGATAAAAAGCGATCAGGATGCCGACAACCGGAAGCCCGGTCAGGATCGCGAGCGTGCGCTTCTCGATGCCGGCATCGTTGAGGCGGCGCGCCGCGCAGTAGCCGATCAGGACGAGCGCCGCGAACAGGACGCTGCCGATGCCGCCAGTCCGGCTCGACCAGACCCAATGATGGTGCCCGCCCGCAAACTCGGCCAGTGCGCCAAGATGTGCGACGGCCATGTAGAGGAGCATGCGGGCAAGATAGCCGGTGCGCCCATAGCGCTTCGCGCGGTCCGCCTGCGTGGCACCGAGTGTCGTCGCGGCCAACGCCAGCGACACGCCGATCAGCGCGAAAATCCCGAAGAGGATGCTGACACCGGCGATCTGCGGATCCGTCATCCCCCGACATTACCCTCCGGATGCACGACGCTCAAAGCACGACCTTGCGGCGAATCCGGCGCGTTCCGGGTGCCTGTTTTCGAGGCTGAAATAGGCCCGGAGCGGCGCCATCGCGGGGTTGAAGCCACCCCGCAAACCCGACTACATTCGACCCCGCGCGCGGCACAACAGGGGCGAAACCCGCCGTCGCGCGCCCCGATCCTGACCGTCAGTGGCAGGCGTGGAAACCTGGGAGCGAAACGAAAATGGCTGGCGTATCAATTCGAGGCGTGAAGAAGGCGTATGGCACCACGGCGGTGATCCATGGCGTCGATGTCGAGATCGCGGACGGCGAGTTCGTCGTTCTGGTCGGCCCGTCGGGCTGCGGCAAGTCCACGCTGCTGCGCATGATCGCAGGCCTGGAAGAGATTTCGGGCGGCGACATCGCCATCGGCAGCCGGGTCGTCAACGACCTGCCGCCCAAGGAACGCGACGTGGCGATGGTGTTCCAGAACTACGCGCTCTATCCGCACATGACCGTGTACGACAACATGGCGTTCTCGCTGCTGCTGCGCAAAGCCGACAAGGCCGAGATCGACAGGCGCGTGCAGCGTGCGGCCGACATCCTCAACCTCAAGCCCTACCTGCAGCGCTTCCCCAAGCAGCTCTCCGGCGGCCAGCGCCAGCGCGTCGCCATGGGCCGCGCCATCGTGCGCGACCCGCAGGTGTTCCTGTTCGACGAACCGCTGTCGAACCTCGACGCCAAGCTGCGCGTCGCGATGCGCGCCGAGATCAAGGCGCTGCACCAGCGCCTGAAGACCACCACCGTCTACGTCACGCACGACCAGATCGAGGCGATGACGATGGCCGACCGCATCGTCGTCATGCACGACGGCATCGTCGAGCAGATCGGAACGCCGCTCGAGCTCTATGACAATCCGGCCAACGTGTTCGTGGCCGGCTTCATCGGCTCGCCCGCGATGAACTTCGTCGACGGCAAGGCGGCCGCCGGCGGGATGGTCGAGCTGCCCGGCGGCGTCAAGCTCGCCGCCAAGACCAAGGCGGCCGCCGGTGCGGCCGTGCGCGTGGGCATCCGTCCCGAGCACATGGATCTCGCCGCCGACGGCCAGGGCCTGCCGGCCACGGTCAAGGTGATCGAGCCGACGGGTGCGGAAACGCTGGTGCTGGTCGATATCGGCGGGGTCGAGGCGACGGCGGTGTTCACCGAACGCCACGACTTCAAGCCCGGCGCCAAGATCGCGCTGGCGCCCAAGCCCGGCCTGCTGCACGTCTTCGACCAGGCGACCGGCAAGCGCGTCTGATCCGGGGCCAGGCTAACCGCCTGATCCGCAAAGGGGCCTTGCCGCCGCCGTACCGTTGCCGCATTCGCGTGTAGAATCCGCGGCATGACGAGTCGTCGCCAAGGCCCCCGCGCGCGCCGCGAACCACGTTTCGACCGCGACGACGGCGAGACCGCGTCCGAGGAGGCGCTGCGCGCCGATCCCGACGCGCGCGCGCGCCCCTCGCGCGCGGCCAAGCCGGCGAAGAAGGCGAAATCCGCCGGCCGCGGCCCCGGCCTCGCGCGCAAGGCGGGCGTCTTCCTGTTGAAGTGGGGAATCGTCGCGGGCATCTGGGCGGGGATCGCCGGTGCGGGCGTGCTGGCGCTGTTCTGGTTCACGCTGCCGCCGATCGACATGATCAACAAGTTCGAGCGCCGGCCGAGCCTCACTTTCGTTGGCAACGGCGGCGAGACGGTCGCGACCTACGGCGATCTCTATGGCGGGCTCGTGCGCCTTGACGAGATGCCGCCCTGGCTGCCGATGGCCGTGCTCGCGACCGAGGACAGGCGCTTCTACACGCATTTCGGCATCGATCCGCAGGGCCTCGCGCGCGCCGCGCTTGCCAATTTCCGCGCGGGCCGCGTCGTGCAGGGCGGCTCCACGATCACCCAGCAGCTCGCCAAGAACGTGTTCCTCACGAACGACCGCAGCTTCAAGCGCAAGGTGCAGGAGATGCTGCTCGCCTTCCGCCTCGAGCGCGCCTTCACCAAGGACGAGATCCTCACCATCTACCTGAACCGCGTCTACCTGGGTGCGGGCACCTACGGCGTGGAAGCCGCCGCGCGCCGCTATTTCGGCAAGTCGGCGCGCGACGTGAACGCGCACGAGGCGGCGATCGTCGCAGGCCTGCTGAAGGCGCCTTCGCGCCTCGCCCCCACCGCCAGCGTCGAGCGCGCGCGCACCCGTGCGTCTGACGTGCTCGACAACATGGTCGAGGCGGGCTTCATGACGCCCGCCCAGCGCGCCGCCGCCGAACGCCTGCCCATCGCGAGCGCTGGCGCCACCGTCGCCCAGCGCGGCAGCCGCTATTTCACCGACTGGCTCGCCGAACAGGTGCAGAGCTATGTGGGATACCAGGCGCAGGATCTCGTCGTCGTCACGACGATGGATGCCCGCCTGCAGCGCGTGGCCGAAGCGGCGCTGGAGGACATCCTCGCGCGCGACGGCCCGAAGGTGGACGTCGAGCAGGGCGCCTTCGTGCTGATGAAGCCTGACGGTGCCGTGCAGGCGATGGTCGGCGGGCGCGACTACGCCAAGAGCGCGTTCAACCGCGCGACCGACGCGCGCCGCCAGCCGGGCTCAGCCTTCAAGGCGTTCGTCTATCTCGCCGCCGCCGAGCAGGGGCTGCGCCCGGACGAGAGCGTGGCCGACACGCCCATCCAGCTCGCCACCTGGCGGCCGCGCAATTTCGACAACAAGGTCTTCGGCGAGATCTCGATCCGCGACGCCTTCGCGCGCTCGGTCAACACGGCCGCCGTGCGCGTCGCGCAGCGCGCGGGCGTGGACAGCATCGTGCGCGAGGCGCGCGCTCTCGGCATCGCCTCGCCGATCCAGCGCAATCTCTCGATCGCGCTGGGCACCTCGGAAGTGAGCCTGCTCGAGCTGACCGGCGCCTACGCCGCCTTCGCCAACAACGGCGACGGCGTGCTGCCCTACGCGATCGTCGAGATCCGCGATGCCACGGGCAAACAGCTCTACCGGCGCGCCGGCTCCGGCACCGGGCAGGTGATGACGCCGGGAGCACTCGCGACGATGACGGACCTGTTCCAGGCGGTGATGCAGCAGGGCACGGGGCGGGGTGCTGCCCTTGGCGACCGGCCGGCCGGCGGCAAGACGGGCACGACAAACGACTATCGCGACGCGTGGTTCGTCGGCTTCACGGCCGACTATGTCGGGGGTGCGTGGTTCGGCAACGACAACGGTGACGAGATGGAGCGCACGACCGGCGGCTCGCTGCCCGCGCGCCTGTGGAAGGCCGTGATGATCGAGGCGCACAAGGGCCTGCCGGCGCGCGCCCTTCCCGGCACGGCCGTGCCCGAGGCGCCGGGCTGGTTCGCGCGCCTGATCGGCAGTTTCCCGCAGGGAGCGGCCACGCCGGCGCCGGTGCCGGCCAATGCGCCGGCCGCGACGTCGACCTACGACTTCGCCAACGACCCGATCCTGAAAAGCAACCAGAACGCCCGCTGAGCGGGCGTGCCGCGGTAATCGGGACAGGGTTGGCGTCCGTGTATAAATTATGTAATTCTTTGAAAACGTAACGCCCGCCCGGTTTCGATCCCGGACGGCCGAACGCCTTGCTCGCATACCCGCTTCAGACGACGCGCATGTTCTTGCGTCGAACCTTTAAAGGGGGGCTGGCCGATGAATGCGTTCTCCGATTTCCTCACGCGCCTGCGCATGCAGGGCAAGCTCGGTCTCATCTGCGCCATCGCGATCGCCGGGTTCGCCGCGATCGCGGCGCTCCTCCTGGTGCAGGAGAGCACGCTTGGCGAGATCCGTGATTCCGAAGCACGCGCCGAACAGCGCAAGGAAGCGATCCTGCGCTTCGAAAGCGAACTTCTCCAGACACGGCGCAACGAGAAGGACTTCCTGCTGCGCAAGGACAAGCGCTATGTCGACATGCACGCGAAGTCGATGGAGGCGGCGGCGCGACGCATCGCGTTCCTGAAGGACGGGACGACCGGCGACCTGCAGGCCAAGTACGCGCAGATCGAGCGCGAGTTCGAGACATACCGGAAGGCCTTCGACGACGTCTTCAAGGTCCAGACCGCGATCGGTCTCACGCCGAGCGACGGCCTGTGGAACGAGATGCGCACGCGCGCGCGGGAAGCCGAGGAAGCGCTCACGGCCGTGGCGGTCGATGCGCTGACGCTCGAACTTCTCCAGATGCGGCGCAACGAGAAGGACTTCATGCTGCGCGAGCAGCCGGCCGACTTCGACCTGTTCAAGGCGTCGGGGGCGAAACTCGTCGCGGCGATCCAGCGCCAGGCGCCGTCCGCGCAGGCGGCCGCCCTGCTGGACGGAATCAAGCGCTATTCCGACGCATTCGGGGCGCTGGCGCAGGAAATCCGCAATCGCGCGCAAGTCGTGCCGAAGATGAGCGCCGCCTATGCCGCGGCCGACAAGGTCGTCGAGGAGATCCTCAAGATCGAGCAGTCGCAGGCCGACGCGCAGGCGGCGACGATGGCGCAGCGCCTGTCGGGCCTCCGCACGACGATCGGCGTGTCCATCGTGGCCGTCGTGATTTTCGTCGTGCTGGTCTCGATGCTGATCGCCGGCGCGGTCGCGCGTCCGCTTGTGCGCATCACCGCCGCGATGACCCGCCTCAGCGGCGGCGACACCGACATCCAGGTCGCTGCGACCGGCAAGGACGAGGTCGCCGACATGGCGCGCGCCCTCGTCGCGTTCCGCGACAATCTGGTCCGCCAGCGCGAGCTGGAGGCGCAGGCGCAGGCCCGCCAGAAGGCCGATCTGGAGCGCGCCGCGCGGATCGCGAGCCTGACGAAGGATTTCCGCCACGATGTCGAGGGCCTGATCGAATCCTCCGGCCATTCGGCATCGAGCCTGCAGACGACGGCCGACGATCTCACGAAGATCTCGTCCGACGCGCTCGAACTTGCCGTCGCCGCGTCGTCGGGCGCCAACGAGGCGTCATCCAACGTCCAGACGGTCGCCTCGGCGACCGAGGAGCTCACCGCGTCCATCGCCGAGATCTCGCGCCAGCTCGCGAACTCGACCGAGACCGCGGGCGAGACCGCCAAGCTCGCGCAGGACAGCGAGGAGCGGGTGCGCGAGCTCAGCGAGGTCGCCAAGAAGATCGACAGCGTCGTCACGCTGATCAACTCGATCGCTTCGCAGACGAACCTGCTAGCCCTCAACGCCACGATCGAGGCCGCGCGCGCGGGCGATGCCGGCAAGGGCTTCGCCGTCGTCGCCAACGAGGTTAAGACGCTGGCTTCGCAGACGGCCAAGGCCACCAGCGAGATTGCCGCGCAGGTGCAGACGATCCAGGAGCGTACCGACGGCGTGGTGGACGCGATGACCGCGATCGGCGGAGCCGTGCGCAACATCTCGCAGATGACGGCCGCGATCTCGGCCGCCGTCGAGGAGCAGAGCGCCGCCACCAAGGAGATCGGGCGCAATGTCGAGCAGGCAGCCGCGGGCGTGGAAGAGACCAACCGCGCGATCAACGGCGTGAAGGACGCCGCTGAACGCACGGGGTCGAGCTCGGGTGCCGTGCTCGGCGCCTCGCGCCAGGTATCCGACAAGAACGGCGAGCTTGCCCGCTCGGTCGCCACGTTCCTCGACGCGGTGCAGGCGGCCTAGCGCTTGAAGCGCGGGCGCACGAGGAAGACGAGGCTCGCCACGAGCGCGAGGGCGCAGGACAGCACCAGCGCCGCGAGCACGACGGGCGTTCCGTCGTGCAGCCGGCCGAACGCGATGCCCACGAGTGCCGCGCACGCCATCTGCGTGAAGCCCATCAGCGCCGAGGCCGAACCCGCCATGTGCGGATAGGGGCCCATCGCGCCGCCCTGCGCGTTGGGCATGTTGATGCCCATCCCGGTCATGTAGAGCGCCATCGGCAGCACCAGCAGCGTGGCGCCCTTGACGCTCGCCTCGGCGAGGCCCGACAGCGCCACGAACAGCATGAGCGAGCCGCCGACGAGATTGATCGCCGCCCCCAGCATCAGCATGCGGTCGATGCCCAGGCGCAGCGTGAAGTGCGTGGCGATCTGGGCGCCGATGAAATAGCCCACGACGCACATCACGAAGAACCAGCTGTAGACGTCGGGTGCCAGGCCCAGATCGCCGATGAGCACGAAGGACGAGCCCGAGATGAAGGCGAACAGTCCGCCATAGCCGAACGTCACGCACAGCGCGTAGCCGACATAGCGCCGGTCGCGCGCCAGCGTGGCGTAGTTGCGCAGCATGCGCACCGGGTCGAGCGCCGCGGCGTCGCGCAATCTGTTCGTCTCGACCAGTCGTGTCGCGAGCAGGGCGAGCAGCGCACTTGCGAAGACGACGAGGAGCGCGAAGTTCCAGCGCCAGCCGAAATGGATCTCGACGATGCCGCCGAGCACGGGGCCGATGGCGGGCGCGAACGCCATCACCGAGCCCACGAGCGCCAGCATGCGCGCGGCGCCCTCGCGCCCGTAGACGTCGCGCACGATGGCGCGGCCGAGCACGACGCCCGCGCATGCACCCGCCGCCTGGAGCGCGCGCGCCGCGACGAGCTGGTCGATCGTCGCGGCAAGCGCGCACGCCACACAGGCGATCGCATAGATCGCGATGCCGCCGATGACGATCGGCCGCCGGCCGAACCGGTCGGACAGCGGGCCGTAGAGGAGCTGCGCGACGGCGAACGCCACCATATAGATCGACAGCGTCAGCTGCGTGCGCGCGACGTCGGCCGCAAGCTCGCGCCCGATGGCGGGCAGCGAGGGAAGGTACAGGTCGGTCGATAGTGGCCCGACCGCGACAAGCGCGATGATCAGCGCGAACAGCAGGCGGCTCTGCAGGGCGGGCGGGTTCATGCGTGTTTCTCCGCCGGGCGCGCCAGCACGTGGAAGCCGAAGGCGGCGATGATCCCGCCCGCGCACACGCCGATGGCGGTGGAAAGCGGCGTGCCGTCGGAAAGGGCCGCGACCGCCACCGTGCCGATGGCCGCGACCGTCATCTGCAGGAAGCCCTGCAGGGCGGACGCGGCACCCGCGATGCGCGGGAAGGGCTGCAGCGCATGCGCCATCGCGTTGGGCGTGAGGATGCCGAAGCCGACCATGAAGACGACCATGGGGGCGACGACCGTGACCGGGCTGGCATAGCCGCCGAGAACGATGGCGACGAACGCGATCCCGCAGACGAGGCAGATCGCCGAACCCGTCGCGACGAGGCGCACGCCGAGGCCGCGCGGGGCGAGACGGCCTGCGATGAAGGAACCCGTCACGTAGCCCATCACCGTGAAGGCCGGCACGAATCCGAACATCGCGGGCGAGACGCCGAACTGGTCGATGAACACGAACGGGATGCCGGTCGTGTAGGCCATCAGCCCGGTGAATGCGCCCGCGATCGCCAGCGAATAGCCCAGATAGACGCGGCTGCGCAGCAGCATGGCGAAGCTCCCCAGCAGGCGGACCGGCGAGGTCGCCTGCGGATCGAGGTGCTTGTTCGTCTCGTCGAGCTTCAGGTACGTGGCGATGCCCATGCACACACCGAACACGAGCAGCGCCACGAACGCCGCGCGCCAGCCGAACAGCGTCTGCAACTGTCCGCCAAGGATCGGGGCGAGGGCCGGGCCCACGGCCATCGCCACGCCGATGAAGGCGAGCGTGCGTGCGGCCTCGTTGCGCTCGAACCGGTCGCGCGTGATCGCGCGCGAGACGGTCGAGCCCACGCAAGCACCGATCCCCTGCAGGCCGCGCGCGAGGATCAGCGTCGTGATGCCGGGCGCGAGCGCGCAGGCGAGCGTGCCCACGAGATAGACGCCGAGCCCGGCGAACAGGATCGGGCGGCGGCCGAAACGGTCGGACAGCGGCCCCCAGAAAAGCTGCGCCACCGCGAAGCTGGCGAGATAGAGCGTCATCGTCAGCTTCACCTGCTCGGGCGCCGCGGCGAGCGATTGCGCGAGCGAGGGAAGCGAGGGGATGTAGAGCGAGATCGTCATCTGCCCGAGCATCACCATCGAGGTGAGGAGCGCAATGGCGCCGGGCGTGGCGCGCGCCGTCGGCGGAGATTCAGCCATGGCGCAGCAGCTTCGCCCCGTTGGCCGCGAGCCAGGCGCGCGGGCTGCTCACGTCGCCCGCAAGCTCGTCCACCAGTGCCCAGAACTGCGGTCCGTGATTCATGTGGCGCAGATGCGCCACCTCGTGCGCGACGACATAGTCGAGCACGTCGACCGGGGCGAGCACGAGGCGCCACGAGAAGGCGAGCGTCGCGTCGCTCGCCGCACTGCCCCAGCGCGTGCGCGGATCGGCGATGCGCACGGCCTTCACCTTGCGCCCGACACGCGCCGCCAGCGCATGCGCCCTGGCGGTGAGGATCGTGCGGGCCTGCGCCTTCAGCCAGTCGCGCACGCGCCTTGAGACGAATTCGGGCGCGCCGCCGACATGCAGCGTGTCGCCTTCGTGCCGCGTGAGACGCCCCTTGGCGTGGCGGACGTTGAGCGGGGCCCCCATGAATTCGAACGCCGCCCCGTCGGCGAATTCGACGCGCGCGGGCACGGCCGCAAGGCGCGCGCGCAGCCAGTCGCCCTGCCGGCGGGCGAAGCTGAGGCCTTCCTCGACCGGCGTGTGCCACGGCACGGTGAGCGCGATGGCCCCGTCGCTCGCATCCACGCGCACGCTGATGCGCCGCGCGCGCGGATTGCGGCGCACGCGCACGTCGGTCGTGACGCCGGGCGCCAGCAGGTCGGCGACCGCGACGGTCATCGTCCGGCCGTCGCCAGCCGGGCGGCGGCCGCGCGATTTGGGAAACAGGATTCCGAGGAGACCCACGAATTCCGTTTTAGGGGCTTGCCCGTAGCCGGCGCAAGCGCCGATGATGCATGCGAGGGAGAAACGAAATGCTCAAACCGAACCAGCTCAAGCGCCGGCTCGCCGGCGGTCGCAAGGCCTTCTGCGCGTGGCTGCACACCGCAAGCCCGATGGCCGTCGAGGCGCTTTCCAATGTCGGCTACGACGCGCTCGTCATCGACAACGAACACGGCCCCGCCAGCCTCGATGCCACGCGCGCGATGCTGCAGGCGAGCCTGCCCTACGACATGGGCATGTGCGTGCGCGTGCCGATCAGCGATCCGGTCTATTTCAAGCAGCTTCTCGATCTCGGCGCCGACAGCGTGATGGTGCCGATGATCCACACGGTCGAGCATGCGCGCGCCGTCGTGGACGCCTGCCGCTATCCGACCAAGGGCAGCCGCGGCGTGGGCCCGTGGCGCGCGATGGCCAACGGCGTGCCGATCGCGGAATACATGGCCCACATGGCCGAGAATCTCTACGTGATGTGCCAGATCGAATCGGTCGAGGCGACGGCGAATGCCGAGGCGATCGCGCGCGTCGACGGCGTGGACGCGCTGGTCGTCGGGCCCAACGATCTCGCGGGCTCGATGGGCATTCCCGGCCAGTTCGAGAACCCCAAGCACGTCGCGGCGATGGACGCGATCCTCGCCGCCGGCCATCGCGCCGGCAAGCCCGTCGCCACCGTGCCGCACGGCAGCCACGACACGGCCTCGCTGTTCAAGCGCGGCTTCGACTGCATCATCGCGTCGACCGAATACACGCTGATGCGCCGCGCCGCGGCCGCCGAGATCGCCGACGCGCGCAAGGCGATGGGGAACTGACGGACTAAAAGGACTTCAGCGACGCGGAACGCGCGGCTTCTTGGGCTTCGTGAACGTCGCCACCAGTTCGAGATGGCCGGTCCACAGGAACTGGTCGACCGGCACGACGCGCGCCAGCGTGTAGCCGCCGTCGACGAGCACGCGCGCGTCGCGTGCGAAACTGGCGGGATTGCACGAGACGGCGACGACGACGGGAACCGACGAGGCGGCGAGATGCACGGCCTGTTCGCGTGCCCCTTCGCGCGGCGGGTCGAAGATGGCGGCGTCGTACTCGTCAAGTTCCTCGGCCAGCAGCGGCCGGCGTTCGAGATCGCGCGCCTCGCACGTCACGCGGCCCGCGCGGAAGCCCGCGCGCGCCCCCGCCTGCATGGCCGCACTGGTCGCGGCGTCGCCTTCGACCGCGTGCACGCGCCCCGTCAGCGGGAACGAGAACGTGCCGAGCCCGGCATAGAGATCGACGATGCGCTTGGCGCGGCCGACCGATGCCGCGATCTCGGACGCGATGGCGAGTTCGGCGGGTTTCGCCGCCTGCAGGAATGCGCCCGGCGGCGGGACGACCTCGACCGTGCCGAACGCGACGCGCGGGCTTTCGTGCAGGACGACAATTTCGGGCTCTTCGCCCGCTTCGCGCCGCCAGGCGATGCGCACGATGCCGTTGGCGGCGGCGAAATCGGCGAGCGAGGCGCGCTTGCGCGCATCCGGGCTGCGGCCGGTCAGCAGCAGGTCGATGCCGTTGTCGGCCGCCGTCACGTGGATGTCGAAGCGCTCGGCCGGACGCAGGAAATCGGCGAGGAACGCGCGCAGTGCAGGGAGCAGCGCCACGATCTTCGGCAGCAGGACAAGGCAGCTCTGGATGTCGACGAGTTCGTTCGTGCCTTCCGCGTGGAAGCCGAGCGACACGCCGTTGACGGTGCGTGTCGCGGCGAACTCCGCGCGCCGGCGCGTGCCGGGCGCGATGCGCATCATCGGTGCTGGCACGACTTCCAGCCCGCGCGCGGAAAGGGCGGCCGTCAGCAGGCCGGCCTTCCACGAAAGATACGCAGGCTCCGCCAAGTGCTGGATCGCGCAGCCGCCGCACGATCCGAAATGCGGGCAGGGCGGTGCGACGCGTTCGGGCGAGCGTGCGACGATTTCCACGAGGCGCGCGCGGTCCTTGCCGAAGCGTTGCACGCGCACGCGTTCGCCCGGCAGCGCGCCGGCGACGAAGGTCGGGCCGTCGGCGATGCCGTCGCCGCCGGCGCCGAGCTTGCGGATGTCGAGTTCGAGGGTTTCGTCCATGGTGGCGCGAGGTGTAGCCCGGTCTTCCCCTGCCGGCGAAGCGAAACCTCGGGCGGCCCCAAGTCTTGACAGGTTTTGGGACGGGGCCCGCGTGCGACAATCGGGGGTCGGATCGGAATCGGCCCGAGTCCGGATTATCCAATTAAATCAATGGCCGACGCGATCGGGCCGGCTTTCCGAATCGGGCCGCGACGCGGCGGCCGAATCCTTGGTTAAAATGGTCAAGTATTTGATTTTGCTTGTAGTTATAAAAATCCCAAAATCCGATTGGCGGGGGGGAGGGGGCGTGTTACCCAAATTTCGTCAGGAAGCGAAGACTTCGACGCCTTCGCGCCGTTGTTGTCCGGGCGGGACATCAGGCTCCGACGTTGCCGATGGGGTGCCGGCGGTTCCCGAAAGGGGCCGTCGGCACCACCTCCGCTCCGGAACCGCCCCGAACCTCAAAATTTGAGTAGCCGAAAATAGAAGAGGCGCCAGGGGCGATCTTTCGATCGGCCGATGTCCGGGCGGGACAAAGGGCTCCCTGACGCCTCGCGAGGACCGTCGAAGCAGGCGTGCACGCCCGGCCTCAACACCACCGACACCCCGCTTGCGCAGGATACCGGCCGCCTCATGGCAGCCAAAAACTCGGGTTTTCCCCCGGTGGACCTTCTTCGCACGCACGGTCAGGCCCTGGTCCGCCCGATTCCGTGCGCGTTCCACCGACGAGGGTTCCGACGGCCACGCGCGGCCCTTCGCAACCCGACCCCGAGACGTCCGACCCTTGCCAGCCTGTACGGAACCAGACCTGACCGAAGCCTCGCGCGAGCCTCGCCCGACGGCGCTTGCGCACCTGCCTTGCGTCCCTCGCAACCGGTCCGTCGACCGCGGGTTCCTGGGCCCCTGAGGCCCGCCCCGCCGTCATCGCCGGACCCGTCGGTTCCTTGCGGAACCTTCGCGACCCCGACCGTCGGCCTGGATCCCCGCACGAACGCGGATCCGTCGACGCCGTCCCCCCGCGCTGGCGTGACCGGCCCCTCAAGGAGGACCGATGACCGCCACGGAGGGCCTGGAGTTGCCGCCACCCGCCCGATTTGCACCGGGCTTCCGGCGACCGCTCCGGAGATCTTCCGCACCCCCGTCCTTCCCGCGCCGTCGCCCTTTCGGGGATGGCTCCTGCCAGTGGATCGCGTCCCAGCTATGGACGCGTCGGGGAAGGATCGTGACTGCTTCGTCTCTCCTCGCTCTCGCTTACCGGCAAGAAGGGTCTCAAAAGGGCGTCCCGCCAACAATCGCAATCGCCGCGCGGCCGGCAGAATGTTGTTGATAGAAGTCCGGCTTGATCACAATCGGCGCACAGCCCATCCACAGCTCTGTCCACAGATTCCACATCGCGATTTCTTAGCAGCTGCGGTAAGCGCCTCGCGGTCCAAGGCAAACCCTCCAATTGACGATTCGGGGTGCAGGGTCTAAATCCTTAAGCACGCCGGGGACACGAAGCGACGGCCCCAAGACCGGCCGCGCTCACCGAATGCCGAGGGGCCATGGCCGCAGATTCAAAATCGTCCGTCACATCCCATCCGCGGCCGCTGTCGCCGCACCTCCAGGTCTATCGCCTGCCGATGCTGGCGATCCTGTCGATCCTGCATCGCGTCACGGGCGTGGCGCTCGCGGTCGGCACGCTGCTGCTGACCTGCTGGCTGGTTTCCGCGGCGACGGGCGAGGCGGCCTACGCGCGCGTCAATTCGTTCATCGGATCGCCGTTCGGCCAGCTGCTGCTGCTGGGCTGGTCGGTGTCGCTCTTCTATCACCTCGCCAACGGCATCCGGCACCTGTTCTGGGATGCGGGCAAGGGCTTCGAGATCAAGTCGGCCGAGAATTCGGGCTGGCTCGTGGTCGCCTTCACGATCGCCGCGACGATGCTCGCCTGGTCGATCGGCCTCGGCCTGCTGGGAGGGAAGTGAACATGAACGCCGCCGGCAAGAAATCGCTGCGCTCGGATCTCGGCCGCGTGCGCGGCCTCGGTTCCGCCAAGGACGGCACGCATCACTGGTGGGGCCAGCGCGTCACCGCGATCGCGCTCGTCCCGCTCACGGTCTGGTTCGTCGTCTCGGTGATCGGCCTTGCCGGCGCACCGCTGCCCGCGCTGAAGGCGTGGGTCGCCTCGCCGGTCGTCGCCGTGCTGCTGATCGCGCTGATCGTCGCCACGTTCCAGCATGCGCGCCTCGGCGTGCAGGTCGTCATCGAAGACTACGTGCACAACGAGGCCGTGAAGATCGCATCGCTCCTCGCGGTCAACGGCGCCTCGGCGCTGTTCGGCGCGTTCGGCGTCGTCGCCGTCCTCAAGATCGCTTTCGGAGGCTAGTTCAATGCCCGACGCTTCGAGCCCCTCGCTGGGCGGCCAGGCCTACAAGGTCGTCGACCACATCTACGACGTCGTCGTCGTGGGCGCGGGCGGTGCGGGCCTTCGCGCCACGTTCGGCATGGCGGCCAAGGGCCTCAAGACCGCGTGCATCTCGAAGGTGTTCCCCACGCGCAGCCACACGGTCGCGGCGCAGGGCGGGATTTCCGCTGCCTTGGGAAATATGGGCGCCGACGACTGGCGCTGGCACATGTACGACACGGTCAAGGGCTCCGACTGGCTCGGCGACCAGGATTCGATCGAGTACATGTGCAAGGAAGCGATCCCCGCGATCGTCGAGCTCGAGCATTACGGCGTGCCGTTCAGCCGCACGAACGAGGGCAAGATCTACCAGCGCCCGTTCGGCGGCATGACGACCGAGTACGGCAAGGGCGTGGCCCAGCGCACCTGCGCCGCCGCCGACCGCACCGGCCACGCGATCCTGCACACGCTCTACCAGCAGAGCCTCAAGAACAACGCCGAGTTCTTCATCGAGTATTTCGCCCTCGACCTCATCATGGACGACGAGGGCCGCTGCCGCGGCGTGATGGCGTGGAACCTGCTCGACGGCACGCTGCACCGTTTCACCGCGCACATCGTGGCGCTCGCCACGGGCGGCTACGGGCGCGCGTATTTCTCGGCCACGTCGGCGCACACCTGCACGGGCGACGGCAACGCGATGGCGCTGCGCGCCGGCCTGCCGCTGCAGGACATGGAGTTCATCCAGTTCCACCCGACGGGCATCTACGGGGCGGGCTGCCTGATCACCGAAGGCTCGCGCGGCGAGGGCGGCTACCTCACCAATTCCAACGGCGAGCGCTTCATGGAGCGCTACGCGCCGTCGGCCAAGGACCTCGCCTCGCGCGACGTGGTCAGCCGCGCGATGACGATGGAAATCCGCGAAGGGCGCGGCGTGGGCCAGCACAAGGACCACATCCACCTGCATCTCGAGCATCTCGACGCCAAGCTGCTGCACGAGCGCCTGCCCGGCATTTCCGAGACCGCGAAGATCTTCGCGGCCGTGGACGTGACGAAGGAGCCGATCCCGGTGCTGCCCACCGTCCACTACAACATGGGCGGCATCCCGACGAACCACCGCTGCGAAGTGGTGACGATGAAGAACGGCTCCGCCACCGTGGTGCCGGGCCTGATGGCCATCGGCGAGGCGGCGTGCGTTTCGGTGCACGGCGCCAACCGCCTGGGCTCCAACTCGCTGCTCGACCTCGTCGTGTTCGGGCGCGCCGCCGCGATCCGCGCGGCGGAAGTCGTCCAGCCCGGCTCGCCGCACAAGCCCCTGCCCAAGGGTGCGGGCGACAGCTGCATCGCGCGCCTCGACAAGATGCGCCATGCCAAGGGCCCGGCGCCGACGGCCGTGCTGCGTGCCGAGATGCAGCGCATCATGCAGAACAACTGCGCGGTCTACCGCACGGGCGACGTGCTCGCCGAAGGCTCGAAGCTGATCGCGCAGACCTTCGCCAAGAGCGGCGACATCGGCGTCTCCGACCGTTCGATGGTGTGGAACTCCGACCTCGTCGAATCGCTGGAATACGAGAACCTGATCGCGCAGGCGGTCGTCACGCTGGAAAGCGCGCTCAACCGCAAGGAAAGCCGCGGCGCGCACGCCCGCGAGGACTACCCGAACCGCGACGACAAGGACTGGATGAAGCACACGATCGCGTGGCTCGACGCCAAGGGGAAGGTGGATTTCGCCTATCGCCCCGTCGTGCTCACGTCGCTGACCAACGAAGTGCAGTCCTTCCCGCCCAAGGCGCGCGTCTACTGAAGTTCCCGAAAGGCTGAGCTGATCCCATGGCCGAATTCACGCTTCCCGCCAACTCGACGGTCCAGCCGGGCAAGTCCTGGCCCGCGCCCACCGGCGCCAAGCGGACCAAGACGTTCAAGATCTACCGCTGGGACCCGGACACGGGCGCCAACCCGCGCGTCGACACCTACACGCTCGATCTCGACAAGACCGCGCCGATGATTCTCGACGCGCTGATCAAGATCAAGAACGAGATGGACCCCACGCTCACCTTCCGCCGCTCGTGCCGCGAGGGCGTGTGCGGTTCGTGCGCGATGAACATCGACGGCACGAACACGCTCGCCTGCACCAAGGGCATCGACGAGTGCGAAGGCGACGTGAAGATCTATCCGCTGCCGCACATGCCGGTGATCAAGGACCTGGTGCCGGACCTGTCGCAGGCCTACGCGCAGCTGCGTTCGATCGAGCCGTGGCTGAAGAGCGAGACGCCGCCGCCCGACCGCGAGCGCCCGCAGAGCCCGGAAGAGCGCCAGAAGCTCGACGGCATGTGGGAATGCATCCTGTGCTTCTGCTGCTCGACGAGCTGCCCGAGCTACTGGTGGAATGGCGACCGCTATCTCGGCCCCGCCGTGCTGCTGCAGGCCTATCGGTGGATCGCCGACAGCCGCGACGAGGCGACGGGCGAACGGCTCGACAATCTCGAGGATCCGTTCCGCCTCTATCGCTGCCACACGATCATGAACTGCACGAAGACGTGCCCCAAGGGCCTCAACCCCGCGAAGGCGATCGCCGAGATCAAGAAACTGATGGTCGCGCGCAAGTAATCGCGGAAACTCGAAAAGAAAACGGGCGGGACCGGTTTTTCCGATTCCGCCCGTTTTTCGTTCGGGGCTTGAGCCGATTACTCGGCGGCGACAGGGGCCGGCGCGTGGGCGCGGGCGGAACCGTCTTCGGCCATCATCTGGAGACCGGCAACGGCAAGCGTGAGGGCGAGGATCGCGATCGCGAGAAGACGCATCGATGGTGCTTCCGGCCTAGGGGTAACGAACGAGCTTCCACACGCACGACTTCTTGTCGTACGCCGGCATGCGCGTGCCCTTGGGGAACGAGGAACGGCCCGAAGGCGTGCCCTGACTTTCCCAGATGCCGCTTTCGGGGCAGGTCTGGCCTGTAACAACGAGCGTGCCGAGCGGCATCTTGTTGGTCGGTGCTGCGGCACCGGGCTTCCCCGGCATGCCTAGTCTAGGTGGTAGTGCCATCGCATTCCTCTGGCGGCCGAACATGGACTGGCCTTTCTTTTTAGTCAGATAGGCTAGATTCTCGTCAGGTACAACAAGCAAGCGAATTTCAAGAATATTATACCAGATTCATTAATTGGTCAACTGACCAACTGAAGGCAAGATATTGATAATTAAGTAGTTATTGCTTACGCGCGGGGATTTCGCCGCTTCGGTACGGAATATTTGCGGGGCAAAAGCTCACCCACGGGCACGCCGACGGGCCCGTCCTCGCCCGGCACGATCACCTGCGAGTCGGGTGCGAAATCGGCCAGCATCTCCCGGCAGATGCCGCAGGGGCTGACGATCCGGATCGTGCGGTCGGGCTCGGCCGGGCGCGGATGGCGCACCGAGACGATCGTGTCGATCTCGCTTTCGCCTTCCGCGATGGCGCGGCCCAGCGCCACGGCCTCGGCGCATACCGACGCGCGCCCCACATAGGTGTCGAGATGCACCGCCGTGTAGATGCGCCCCGAGCGCGTGCGCAAGGCAGAGCCGATATGGTGGCGGTTCTCGGTATAGAGCTTGGCGATGGCGCCGCGCGCCGCCTCGACCAGTTCGAGATCTGCCGCACTTGGCGGCCTGCCGCCGCCGTTGCCGTTCGGCGTGTCGTCGCTGTCCTTGCTCACGTACGCGCTCGCTTTCTTGGTCGGCGCTTTCCTAGCCGGCCTGCGATTCGAGGAATTCCATGTCGGCGTCCGAGAAGCCGAAATGGTGGCCGATCTCGTGGATCATCACGTGCCGCACGAGCCGGTAGAGATCCTCGCCCGTCTCGCACCAATAGTCGAGCAGCGGGCGGCGGTAGAGGAAGATCATGTCGGGCTGCGTGCGCACGGCGGACGTCGAATCGCGGATCATGTCGATGCCGCGATAGAGCCCCATCAGTTCGTAGGGGCTGTCGAGGTCCATTTCCTTCTCGGTCTCCTCGTCGCAGAATTCCTCGACGCGCAGCACAATGTTCTCGGTGTGCCGGCGCAGTGCCGCCGGGATCGTCGTCAGCGCCTTTTCGGCGAGGCGTTCGATTTCGGCAAGATCGGGGGCTAGACGCGAAGGCTCGGACATGATGGCCTCAAGCCTAGCGCGGGCCCGTCGCCCGTGCCAAGCGACGCCGACGCAAACGGAGGGCAGGCATGACCGGAAAACTCGCCGGACCCGCGCGCAACGAGGCGCTCGCGGAACTCGAAGGCTGGAGCGAAGTGCCCGGGCGCGACGCGATCGCCCGGTCCTACAGGTTCGCCGACTTCAACGCCGCCTTCGCCTTCATGACGCGCGTGGCGATGATGGCCGAGAAGATGGATCACCATCCCGAGTGGTTCAATGTCTACAACAAGGTCGACATCGTGCTGACCACGCACGATGCGGGCGGGCTCACGATGCGCGACGTGAAGCTGGCGAAGTTCTGCGACGGGGCGGCCTAGACCGCCAACCGCGCGCTCGGATGCACGAGCGGCTTGTAGCCGGCCTTCAGCACTTCGACCGTGCCTTCAGGAGTCAGCGCCGCGACGTCGCCTTCGGGAATTTCCGCAGGCGTGTAGCCGGCGTGCGACCAGCGCCACGCCTTGCCGTTCCATTTGAGGAACGCCTCGTCGTCGCGCGCGTACATGGCGCCGTCGGGCAGTTCGGCGAAGCGCGCGGGCCACGGGCGGCGGCGTTCGCTTGCAAGCGCGTTGTCGAGCTTGGTCGCGTCCGCCTTCTTGCCCGGCCACAATTTGAGGAAACTGTCATAGGCCTGCCGGCGGCATTCCGCGCACGGGCGGTGGCCGGCGGCCAGCGCCGTCGCCTCGTCGAGGAAGAACAGCTCGGTATAGTGCCCGGGTTGCATGATGCGCCGTTTGCGGCCCTTGAAGCCGAGCTGGCAGATCAGCCAGCGCTTCTCGCGCGTGTTCTCGACTTCGAGATTGCGGTGCTCGCCGTGCAGGCAGCCGCGATTGCCCATCAGCAGGCCGCGCGCCGGGTTCGCCTCGATCGTCGAGAACGGCGTGACGCGGTTGCGCAGCGTCATTTGGGCCCCATGCGGATGGCGCCGTCGAGGCGCACCGTCTCGCCGTTGAGCATCGTGTTGGAAACGAAATGCAGCACGAGCGAGGCGTATTCGTCCGCCCGGCCGAAGCGCGAGGGGAAGGGAACCTGTGCGGCAAGGCTGTCCTGCACGCCTTGCGGCATGCCCAGCAGCATCGGCGTGCCGAACAGGCCGGGCGCGATCGTCATCACGCGGATGCCGGACTTCGCGAACTCGCGCGCGGCCGGCAGCGTCAACGCGGCGACGCCGCCCTTGGATGCCGCATAGCCCGCCTGGCCGATCTGCCCTTCGAACGCGGCGACCGACGCCGTCATCACGATGAGGCCGCGCTCGCCCCCGGCGTCCGCGGGCAGCGCCTGCATGTCGGCCGCGACGAGGCGCATCATGTTGAACGTGCCGATCAGGTTGATCTCGATCGTGCGGCGGAACGCGTCCAGCGCCATGGGGCCTTCCTTGCCCACGATGCGCGCGGCAGGTGCGATGCCAGCGCAATTCACCAGCACGCGCGCGGCCCCATGTGCCTCGCGCGCGGCCGTCACGGCCGCCACCGCGGCGTCGGACGAAGAGACGTCGCAGGAAAGCGCGATGCCGCCGATCTCGGCCGCCACGCGCTTGGCCGCGTCGAGATTGACGTCGACGACCGCGACCTTCGCCCCGGCCTTGGCCAGCGCACGCGCGGTTCCTTCGCCGAGGCCCGAGCCGCCGCCCGTCACGATCGCCGCTTCGCCCCTGATTTCCATGGCTTGATTCCCCGTCGTTCGCGGTCCAGTTTGCTTGGCACCTCCTCTAGCGGATTCCCCGAAGGCCGCCAATGACCGCTTTCTCGCTTGCCGGCATCCCGCCCGCCGCCCGCTGGCTCGGCCTTGCCGGCCTGCTGCCGTTCTATGCCTGCGCCCTCGCCTTGTGGCTGGGGCCGCCCGACGCGAGCGCGCTGTCGGCGCTGCTCGCGTACGCCGCCGTGATCCTGTCGTTCCTGGGCGCCGTCCATTGGGGGCGCGCGCTCGCCAGCCCCGAGCAGCAGAACTGGTCCGTGCTGGGCTGGAGCGTGGCGCCGGCCCTGATCGGATGGCTCGCCGCCGGCTGGATGGATGCCGCACCCGCGCTGCTGCTGCTGATCGTGGGCTTCTGGGCGGCGTTCGTCGTGGACATGCGCGCCGTCGCCGAAGGGCGCTTTCCGCGCTGGTATCTGGCCTTGCGAAAGCTGCTGTCGGCGCTTGTCGTGCTGGCGCTGGCGATCAGCCTGCTGGCGGTGTGGGTCTGACGCCGAGGGCGGCTTCGCGCCTTGCGATATAGAGCGTGCTGGCGATGATGATCGCGGCACCCGCGACCGTGTAGACGTCGAGCGTCTCGCCGAACACGAACAGTCCGAACGCCGCTGCCATCACCATGCGGGCATAGTCGATGGGTTCCACTGCCGTCGCCTCGGCGAGGCGGTAGGCACGCACGATCGTGTATTGCCCCAGCGCCCCCAGAACGCCGAGCCCGGCGCTCGCCGCCCATTCCCAGGGTGCGGGCCAGTGCCAGACGGCGATCGCGGGGCCGAGGGAGAAGACCGTCGAGAACGCGCCGAACCAGAAGACGGTTGTCTCGGCACTTTCCGTGCGGCTCAGCTTCTTCAGCGCCACCGTCACGCACGCGACGAGAAAGCCCGAAAGCAGCGCCACCAGCGCCACCGGATCGAACGTGCCGGCACCCGGGCGGACCATCACGATCACGCCCACGAAGCCGAAGGCGGTCGCCGTCCAGCGCCGCCAGCGCACCTTCTCGCCCAGCAGGAACACCGCGAGCACGACGAGGAACAGCGGGCGCACATAGCCAAGCGCCACCGCGTCGGCGATGGGCATGTGGGTCAGCGCGTAGAAGCCCGTCGCCATCGCCGAATAACCCAGCATCGTGCGCACGAAATGCCCGCCGATGCGCTTTGTGGCGACGCGTGCGAAACCGCCCATCGCGAGCACGACGGGGGCCACGACGAGAAAGCCGAAGAAGCATCGGAAGAACGCGATCTGGAAGGGATGCATCGTCGATCCCATTCCCTTGATCGCGGCATCCAGCACGCCGAAGACGACCGTCGAGGCGACGGCCCACAGGCATCCCCGCGTGCCCGCCGGCAGCCGCTGCGCCCATCCGCGGAGATCCGTGCGCATCAGCCGGCGTCGCCGATTTTCGGCGCCTTGCCGAGATGCAGTTCGCGATAGGCGATATAGAGCGTGGCGCCGATCAGGATCGCGGAGCCAGCGAGCGTCCAGCGGTCGGGCATCTCGGCGAAGAACAGCCAGCCATAGAAGATCGCGAAGAGCAGCCGCATGTAGTCGAACGGCACGACGGCAGAGGCTTCCGCGATGCGGAAGGCCTTCAGCGTCATCCACTGGCCGCAGACGGCGGCAGCACCGATCCCGGCCATCAGCGCCAGCTCGGACCATGTCGGCGCGATCCAGACGACGTAGGCGGGCCCGGCACTGGCGATCGTCGTGACGATGCCGAAATAGGCCATGATCGTGGCGTTGCGCTCGCTGCCCTGCAGCTTCTTCACCAGCACGATCACGTCGGCGACGAGGAAGGCTCCCAGCAGCGCCACGACATGCGCGAAATCGAACATCTCCGATCCCGGCCGCACGATGATGACGACGCCCGCGAAGCCCGCGGCCGTCGCCGACCAGCGCCGCCAGCCGACCTGCTCGCCCAGGAACGTCGCCGCGAGCACCACGGCGAAGAGGGGCTTGGCGAACGAGATCGCCGTCGCGTCGGCCAGCGGCAGGTGCGTGACCGCGTAGAAGCCGCAGAACATGCCCGACACGCCGACGACGCCGCGCATGACGTGCAGGCCGGGTCGCCCCGTGAGGAACAGGCCGGTTCCGCCGTGGAACACGAAGGGCAGCACGGCCAGGAAGCCGAAGAGGCAGCGGAAGAACGCGATCTCGAAGGAGTCGAGCCGCGTGCCCAGATGCTTGACGATGACGCCCTGGAAAGAGAACACGATCCCGGAGCCGATCACCCACAGCGCGCCCTCGAGATTGCGCCTTGCCGCCTCGCTCATGCCGGCGCGCTCATGCCGGGGGATCGGATTTCCGCACCGGCGCCGTGCGCCCGAGTTCGGCCGCCTTGCGCGCGAGATAGGCCTCGCGCCGCACGATGTAGAAGGTCGAGCCGATGATCACGCCGCCGCCCAGCAGGGTCCAGATGTCGGGCACTTCGGCGAACAGGAAGAACGCCATCGTCGCCGACAGCGGCAGGCGCGCGAACTCGAAGGGGAGCACGTACGAGGCCTCGCACACGGCGATGGCGCGCGTGAAGCACTGGTGGCCGAGCGTGGCGCAGGCGCCGAGGATGAACACCAGCATCATCGCGTGCAGCGACGGCCACTGCCACACGAACAGCGCCGGAACCAGCGCGCACGGCACCATGTAGAGCGACATGTAGACGATGATCGCGTTGGCGCTGTCGGTCTTGGTGAGCTGCTTGACCGTGATCGCGTTCCAGCCGCCGAGTGCGGCCGACACCAGCACGAGGACGTGCGCGAAGGTGATCGTCTCGAAGCCCGGCCGGATGACGATCATGGCGCCCGAAAGGCCCACGAGCGTGGCCGTCCAGCGCCGCAGGCGCACGACCTCGCCCAGCAGCAGTGCCGCGGCCGCCGTGGCGAAGAGCGGCGAAGTGAATGAAAGGGCGGTCGCTTCCGCGATCTGCAGCGAGGCAAGGCCGGTGAACCAGCACAGCATCGACGCGTAGCCGAGCAGCGAGCGGCTGAGATAGAGCTTGTGGCTGGCCGTGGCGAGGCCGCCGAGGCCCACGCGGAACAGCCACGGCATCATGAAGGCGAGGCCGATCAGGACTCGGAAGAACGAGACCTGGAACGGGTGGAGTTCGAAGGTCAGCGCCCGGATGAGGATGTTCATGCCGGCGAAGCCGCCGGCGGCAACGGTCATCAGAATGGCACCCTGGACCGGGCCGGACAGGGCCTGGAACCGGGTGCGGGACACCTCGAACATGCGGGCGAATTCCTCTCCAAAGAGAGGTTAGCCCAGCACCGCGCGGCGTGTGCGATTTTTTGCGGACAAGGCAGGCTTACCCGTCGCGCGGGTCTCGCGCGCGGCCGGACGCTGCAACAATCCGAAACAACTTGCCCTATGCGACGAGCTTGGCCTCGGTCGCGGCCCGGAATTCGGCATCGCTCACGCCGTCGGCCAGCTCGACGAGCTTGAGCCCGCCCGGCACCACGTCCATCACGCCGAGATTGGTGATGATCCGGTTGACCACGCCCTTGCCGGTCAGCGGCAGCGTGCACGCCTGGAGCACCTTCGATTCGCCGGCCTTGTTGGTGTGGTCCATCACGACGACCACGCGGCCCACGCCCGCCACGAGATCCATGGCACCGCCCATGCCCTTCACGAGCTTGCCCGGGATCATCCAGTTGGCGAGGTCGCCCTTCTCGGAAACTTCCATGGCGCCGAGGATGGCCATCGCGATCTTGCCGCCGCGGATCATCGCGAAGCTGGTGGCGGAATCGAAGAACGAGGTCTGCGGCAGTTCGGTGATCGTCTGCTTGCCGGCATTGATGAGGTCGGGGTCTTCCTCGCCCTCGAAGGGGAACGGGCCCATGCCGAGCATGCCGTTCTCCGACTGCAGCGTGACCTCGATGCCTTCGGGGATGTAGTTGGACACCAGCGTCGGGATGCCGATCCCGAGATTGACGTACCAGCCGTCCTGCAGTTCCTTTGCGGCGCGTGCCGCCATCTGATCGCGGTTCCAGGCCATTGGCTGTCTCCTCAGGCTGCGCGCTTGCGCACGGTGCGCTGTTCGATGCGCTTCTCGTGCGTGCCCTGCACGATGCGATGGACGTAGATTCCCGGCAGGTGGATGTGGTCGGGGTCGAGCGAGCCGAGCTTCACGATCTCTTCCACTTCCGCCACGCACACCTTGCCGCACATCGCGGCCGGCGGGTTGAAGTTGCGCGCCGCCTTGCGGAAGACGAGGTTGCCCGAGGGGTCTGCCTTCCATGCCTTGACGATGGCGAGATCGGCGACGTAGCCGCGCTCGAGGATGTATGTCTGGCCGTCGAATTCCTTGTGCTCCTTGCCCTCCGCGATCACGGTGCCCACGCCCGTGCGCGTGTAGAAGCCGGGAATGCCCGCCCCGCCGGCGCGCATGCGCTCGGCTAGCGTGCCCTGCGGATTGAATTCGAGTTCGAGCTCGCCCGAGAGGTACTGGCGCATGAACTCCGCGTTCTCGCCCACATAGGACGAGATCATCTTCTTGATCTGGCGCGTGCCGAGCAGGATGCCGAGGCCGAACCCGTCGACGCCCGCGTTGTTCGACGCGACCGTCAGGTTCTTGGTGCCCGCATCCTTGATCGCCGCGATCAGAAGTTCGGGAATGCCGCACAGCCCGAAACCGCCGGCCGCGATCTTCATTCCGTCGAACAGCAGGCCATCGAGCGCCTGCGCGGCGTTCTTATGTACCTTTTTCATGTGCCCCTCGATGCGCTTGGTTCAGCCGGAGCGAGTACAACAAGACCCGCGTTCGGAATCAAGGCCCGCGGCGCGATTACGCCTAGGGCATAACGGGTGTGGGTGCCGGCAGGGGCTTGCCTTTTTCCGCCAGCACGGCGCGCAAGCGGTCGGGATAGTCGCTGATGAGGCCGTCGACGCCGAGATCGACCAGCCGCGCCATGTCGGCCGCCTCGTTCACGGTCCAAGGGATCACGGTCAGGCCCAGCGCCTTGGCCTCCGCGAAATCGGCATCGCGCATGTCGCGGAAAAAGGGCGACCACAGCGTGCCGCCGGCCGCCTTGACCAACTGCGGCGTCGAATTGCCGTAGGCGGCGGCATCGAGGCCGGTCCACGGGCTGAGCCCGCGCCCCTTCCAGACATTGTCGCCGCCGCCGCGCTCCAGCGTCAGGTACGCGCGCGCCATGTCCGGCGCCTCGCGCGCCGCGACGGCCAGCGTGCGCCAGTCGAAGGATTGCAGGATCGCGCGGCCGCGCATGCCGTTGCGGTCCAGCGCCGCGATCACCGTGCGCGCGAACGCATCGGGTGGCAGCGTCTCTTCCGTCGCGAGCGGCGAGATCTTCGTCTCGACATTGAAACGCACCGAAGCATTGCCCGAACGGCGCACGAGATCGAACACCGAATCGAGCGTGGGCATGCGCGTGCCGGGAAGGGAGGCTTGTGTCGCGAAGGTCTTGGCATAGGCCGTGTCGGGCCGGATGGCGCCGACGTCGTAGCCAGCGATCTCGGCCAGCGTCAGGTCGCGCACGCGCGGGCCGGGACTGGCGATCCAGTTGCCGTCGGGGCCGCGCGTGATGTCGGGGTTGAGGTGGCGGTCGTGCGCGACGATGACCGTGCCGTCGCGCGTGATGCCGAGATCGAACTCCAGCGTCGACACGCCCAGCGTCAGCGCCTTCGCGAAGGCGAGCAGCGTGTTCTCGGGTGCCAGGCCCCGTGCGCCCCGATGGCCCTGCAGGTCAAAGGCCGTGGCCGGTGACGCGAGGAGAAGGGCGGCGAGAGCAAGACGGGCACGCATGGAATTTCCTTTGCCGGGGAATCGGCGCATGATCGGCGTCACCGATTGTCGCAGATGGGGACGAACCGATGAAGCCCGACCAGTTCCGCGTTTTCGCGCGCTACAATCAATGGGCCAACGCGCGGATCTATGCCGCCTGCGGCAAGCTGCACGACAACGAGCTGTTCCAGCAGCGCCCGTCCTTCTTCGGCTCGATCCACGCCACGCTCAACCACATGCTGGTCGCCGACCGGCTGTGGATGGGCCGGCTAGTCGGCCAGCCCGCGAAGATTTCGCGTCTGGACGAGATCCTCTATGGCGACTTCGTCGGCCTGCATGTGGCACGCGTGGCCGAAGACGCGCAGATCGTCACCTATTGCGACGCGCTCGACGAGCCGGCCGTCAACACGACGCTGCGCTACACGACGACAGAGGGCGAGCCGAAATCCACGCCGATCCGCTGGGTACTGATGCACATGTTCAATCACCAGACCCACCACCGCGGCCAGACGCACGGCCTGCTTTCGCAGACCGGCGTGGCGCCGCCTCCGCTCGACCTGATGCTTTACCTGCGGGAATCCGGGCTGGCGCCTTAGCGGGCGCCTCGCGCCACGCGGCGGTCTCCTCCAGCAGCCAGTCGCGCAGCGCCTTGATCGTCGGTCGCTCGGCGTCGTGCGGACGGCACACGAACCAGTAGGACCGGCCCGAAGGGGCGACGATCGGCAGCGGCTGGACAAGGCGGCCCGACGCGATCTCGGCCGCGAACAGGAACGGCGCGCCGATCGCGATCCCCATGCCTTCCATCGCCGCCTCGACGGCGACGCGCGTCGAATCGAATGTCGCCGCGCGCCGGCGCTGCGGGCACGGGCCCACGCCGGCGACTGTGCACCAGGTCTGCCATTCGTCGAAGACGATGTTGTCGTCGAGCAACGCGTGCTCCATCACGTCCTCGGGCTTGCGGATCTTCCGGGCGATCGACGGCGCGCACAGCGGCGTCAGCGCGTCGTCAAAAAGGCGGTCGGCATGCAGGCCGGTGTAGCTGCCGTCGCCGTAGCGGATCGCCGCATCGATGGGTTCGCGCTTGAAGTCGACAAGCCGCGCCGAGGTTTCCAGGCGCAGCTCGATCGCCGGGTGCTTCGCCGCGAAGCGCCCCAGCCGCGGCACGAGGAACGTGAGCGCGATGGTGGTGAGAAGGCTGAGGCGCAGCGTGCCTTTCGCATCGCGTTCGCGCGCGCGCTCGACGGCCGTGGTCATGCGCAGGAAGGCGCCCTCCAGCTCGGGCGCCAGTGCGGCGCCCGCAGGCGTCAGCGCCAGCGCGCGCGTCAGCCGGTTGAAGAGTTTCACGCCCAGCGCCTCCTCCAGCCCCTTCACCTGATGGCTGACGGCGGCCTGCGTGACGCCAAGCTCCTCCGCCGCCTTGGTCAGCGACAGGTGGCGGGCGGCCGCCTCGAAGGCGCGCAGGCCGTTGAGCGGGGGCAGGTGGTTGAGCGGCATGCCTTAGAATACCTTATGTATCGCCCCAGAGAAGATCGTTTGTCCGATCCCTATTTTACGTACATTTTGTCGCTTAATCCAAGTTCGAGACATGAAGGAGATTTGGTCATGGTCTGTCTTACCGCGAACGGCGAGGTCGATTTCCGGGGCGCCTGGCGCGAGGCGTTCGCCGCCGTCGGCACCGCCTTCCAGGCAAGCCTGCTGGCGGTCGTCATCTGGCAGGAACGCGCGCAGTCGCGCACGCGCCTCGAGCGGCTCGACGATGCGGCGCTGAAGGACATGGGCCTCGACCGTGCGGACGTCTCGCACGAGGTCGAGAAGCCGGTCTGGCGCGCGTGAGCGAGACGCCGCTCGACGGGGGCTGTCTTTGCGGGGCCGTGCGCTATCGCGCGCACGGGCCGGTCTCCCGCGTCAATCACTGCCATTGCAGCCAGTGCCGGCGTTCGACCGGCGCCATTGCCGCGACGTGGGTGACGGTGCCGCTCGCCGGATTCGCGGTGACGAAGGGCAAGCCCGCCGAATACCGCGCCTCGGATTTCGCCACGCGCACGTTCTGCGCCACGTGCGGCTCGACGCTGTTCTGGCTGCGCGACGGCGCGGCGCGGATCGATATTTCGGTCGGCACGCTTGATTCGCCCGGCGATCTCGGCGCCGGCCGCCACGATGCGGCCGAGATGCGCCTCAAAGGCTTCACGCTCGATCCGCATTTGCCGGAATTCACCGGCGATTCCTGACTATTTGCGCGAAAGCGCCTCTTCCATCGCCTGCCACAGCGCCTCGACCGGCTCGCAGCCGACCGACAGGCGCACATAGCCCGGCGCCACCGCATCGCCCCAGCGCGCGCGGCGCTCGGCGCTCGTGTGCACGCTGCCGAAGCTCGTGCTCGGGCGGATGAATTTGCAGGCGATGAATTGCTCGGCGATCGCCTCGCTTGCGAATGTCACGCCGACGAGGCTGCCGAACTTCGCCATCTGCTTTCGCGCGATGGCGTGCGAGGGATCGTTGCCGAGGCCGGGATGGCGCACGGCGGCCGTCGCCTTGTGCACGGCCAGTCGCCGCGCGATCTCGACGGCACTCGCGCACATGCGCTCGAAGCGCAGCTCCAGCGTCTCCAGCCCGCGATGGACGAGCCAGGCCTCGAAGGGCCCTGGAATGGCGCCCGAGAATTTCCGCCAGTCGCGCACGGCGTCGAGCAGCGCCTTGTCGCGCGACGCCACATGGCCGAACAGCACGTCGGCATGGCCCGACGGCGCCTTGGTGTCGGCCGCGACGACGAAATCGGCACCCAGATCCAGCGGGCGCTGGCCCAGCGGCGTCATCGTCGTGTTGTCGACGACGACCTTCGCGCCCGCGGCATGGGCCGCCACCGACACGGCCGCGATGTCGCATACGTCGAGCCCGGGATTGGATGGGGTTTCGATCCACACCAGCCGGTAGCCGGCAAAGCCGCCTTCGAGGAACGAAGCCGTCGCGCGCAGGTCGAACGACACGCCGAGAGGGCCGAGGTATTTTTCCGCGAGTGCGCGCGTCGTGTAATAGCCGTCGGAAGGCAGCAGCACGCGGTCGCCCGCGCGCAGCTGCGAATAGAGGATCGAGGCGATCGCCGCCATGCCCGACGGGAACGCGACGACGGGCGCGTCCTCGAGGATCGCGAGCGCGTGTTCGGCCGCATCCCAGCTCGGGTTGTGGAAGCGGCCATACTGGAATGCCGCGTCGGCCGGATTGCCGGGCAGGTGATAGGAACTCGCCATCACGATGGGGGGTGCGATGGCCTCGCCCGGCGAAAGGTCGCCGCGCGCGTGCAGCAGGCGCGCGATGCGTTCTTCGTTGTCCTTGCCGCTCATTCCCGTCACCAGTTGGGCGCGTGGCGGATGTCGCCCACGGTGCGACCGGCCGCATTGGTGATCTTGGGATTGAGAAGTGCTTCGATCTCGGCGCGCGGCGTCTCGGCGAAGCCGCCGAAGCGCTCGAGGAAGCGGGCCATCACCACTTCGGCGCCGCGCCCGTTGCCGTCCTCGATCTTCAGCGCGATGCCGATCTTCTTGGCCGGGATCGCGGCCATGTAGACGCCTTCGGCCCCGGTCTTCAGCACCGCGTGGCCGCGCGCGGCGATGAGTGCACGCGTGCAGAAGCGCCCCGTGCCCGCAATCATGAACGGGTTCGCGCGGATCGCGTCGGCCATGCGCTTGCAGGCGGCGGCGCGCGCCGCCGGCAGCCCGTCGGGTGTGCCGACACGCGCGATGCCGAGCGCGAGATTGCGCACGGGCACGGCGATCTGCGGCAGCGAGCAGCCGTCGAGGCCGGTCGCCGCACCTTTCAGCGACAGGCCCAGCATCTCCTCGTACGTCTTCACGATACGCTGCTGCAGCGGGTGCGCCGCGTCGATATAGCCCTTGGTCGGCCAGCTCATGTGCTTGCACACGGCCAGCATGCCGGTGTGCTTGCCCGAGCAGTTGTTGTGCGTGGCGTCGGGTTCGGCGAAGGCGCGGATCAGTTCGTTGGCGCTGGGCGCGTGCGTGGGCAGATGCGCCCCGCATTCGAGATCGCCTACGTCCAGCCCCATGCGGTTGAGCCAGGCCGACACGGTTTTCGTGTGCATCGGCTCGCCGCCGTGACTTGCCGACGAGATCGCGATCTCCGCGCCCGAGCAGCCGAACGCGTCGGCGGCCCCGGTCTCGACAAGGCCCAGCGACTGGATCGGCTTGATCGCCGAGCGCGGGAACACGGCGTGCGACACGTCGCCATGCGCCTCGACCAGGGTTCCGTCGGCCGAGACCACGGCGACGATGGCGCGGTGGCGGCTTTCGACCATTTCGCCGCGGGTGACTTCGACGATGAGAGGCTCGTTCATGTCCGTCTTTCTGCTGATGTCGCCAAAACTTGCCTCTTGCGCGCGTCCAAGGCAAGTTCCGCCCCAACATGCGCGGCTATTTCGGAATCGGTGCGGAGGGCATCTCCAAGCCCATGAATCTGGGGGCGCTGGCGCGCACGGCGCACGCCTTCGGCGCGTCGTTCGCGTTCACGCTGGCGGCCGCGTTCGACCGCAGCGAGGCCAACCGCGCCGACACGTCGGATGCCTCCGAGAGCATGCCGATCTACGACTGGGCCACGCTCGACGACATGCGCCTGCCGGTGGGCTGCGTGCTGGTCGGGATCGAGCTGACGCCCGACGCGGTCGAACTGCCGAGCTTCCGGCACCCACGTTCGGCGGCCTACATCCTCGGGCCCGAGCGCGGCTCGCTGTCGCCCGAGACGACCGCGCGCTGCAAGCATGTGGTGAAGATCCCGACCAAGTTCTGCATCAACGTGTCGCTGGCCGGCGCGCTCGTCATGTACGACCGCGTGCTGTCGATGGGCCAGCACGAGGCGCGCCCGATCCTGCCCGGCGGGCCGAAACATTCGACGCGTCGCCCGCATGTCTCGGGCGGCCCGGTCCTGCGGAAAAAGAGCTAGCGCCTCAGCGACGCGCGAGGCGCAGCAGCGGGTTGAGCAGGCGGCCCCAGCCGCGCGTCAGCTTCACCGGCCCCGTCGTCACGGCAAGGCACAGGCAGTCGGCCCCGCGATCGGCGGTCGGCGTATGCTCGACCGTCTCGTCTGATGCGCACACGTCGCCGCGCGCGTAATGGCCGTGCCCGTCGGCGAAGCTTCCCTGCAGCACCAGCAGCAGTTCGTCGCCGTAATGCGTGTGCGCGGGCACCGCGCGCCCGCCGACGATGCGCAGCAGGCTCATCCGGTGCGTGGCCGGCCCGCCGGTGGGCAGCATCGCCTCGTCCACGCCCTTGACCACGCTCGACCATTGCAGCGCGTCGAGGTCGGGCCCGGTATAGGGGAGGAGTGCCGCGGGCAGGACCGGATGCGCGGGCGGTGCCGGCGGTGTCGGGCGTGCCGCGAACGGCGCGTCGAGCCGGGCGAGCATCGCGTCGAGCGCGCCCGCGGCGAGCGGTGCTGGCTCGATGCGCTCGAGCATCGCGCCGCCAACGGCATCGAGCCGGGCAAGCGTCGCGCGCGCGTCCGCGCACAGCGAGAGATGCGCGTCGACGAGGACGCGCACGGGCTCGGGCGCCGCACCGGCGGCGTAATCGACGAGCCATTCGTCGGCGAGGGGGCGGGGCTGGATCATCGTTCGCTCTCAAACATGGTGCGAAGGCGCGCCACGGCAAGGCGCAGGCGCGATTTCACGGTGCCCAGCGGCAGGCGCAGGCTCTGCGCGATGTCGCCGTGCGAACGGTCCTCGTAATAGGCAAGGCGCAGCATCTGCGCCTGCTCGGGCGGCAGTTCCTCGATCGCGGCGGAAAGGCGGCGTTCCCAGCGTGCGGCATCGAGCGTGCGGTCGGGCAGCGCCTGCGCCTCGGGCAGCAGGCCCGGATCTTCCGCATCGAGATGCTGGCGCTTGTCGCGCCGAAGGGAGTCGATGCGCCGATTGCGCGCGATGGTGAAGATCCATGTCGAAGGCCCGGCGAGCTTCGGATCGTAGGCCGGCGCCTTGCGCCAGACGGTCAGCATCACGTCCTGCGTCAGGTCCTCGGCCTGGGCCGCGCCCGCACCCAGCCGCTGCAGATACGCTTTCACGCGCGGCCCGAAATGCGCGAACAGCCGCGCGAAGGCCGCGCGGTCCTGGAAGCGCGCGATGGCGGCAAGGTCGCGGATCTGGGCATCGAGGGCCGAAAGTTCGGATTCGGGACGCATCGCGCCTTGTATAGAGGCCTTGCGCGCAGCCGCAAGCAAGCGGCGCGCGAACAGGCCGGCCGGAAGGCTTGCGGGGCCACCGGGGGGAATGGGGCGAGTCTGTCGGGCGTTGACGTTCTGCATGTCTGGTGCGATACGCAATCCCATCCAAAACGGATCACGATTCGCCATGAAAGCTCGGTCCCGCATCGTCGTTGCCGCTTCGTTCCTTGTCGCTCCTTTCCTTGCGGGCGCCATTGCGGGCGAAGCACTTGCGCAGCAGAAGCCGGCGGCCAAGCCGGCGGCTCCCGCCGCCGCCCCGGCCGCGGCGCCCGCACCGGCGGCTCCCGGTGCAGGCATGCCGCGCCAGCTCGGCGCCTATGACGGCTGGATCGCGGTCGAAGCGGGCACGGGCCCCAACCGCGTGTGCTATCTCGTCGGCCGGCCGACGCGCTCGGAAAGCAAGCCCGCCAACGCGCGCCGCGCCGAGATCTCGCTGACGGTCGCGCATTATCCCGGCGCCAACCGCACGAACGAATTGACGTGGGCGGCAGGCTATCCGCTGCGCGACAATGGCCCGATGGAGATCGATGTCGGCAAGGTGAAGGTGCCGCTGTCGAACCTCAACCAGCCCAATTCGGAAAAGGCGTGGACACGCGACGAGGTCGGCAACCGCCAGGCGATCGACGCGATGCGCGCCGCCCCCGCCAACGGCAACGCGGTGATCAAGGGCATTTCCGGCCGCGGCACCGAAACGACCGATTATTTCGCGCTGGCCGGCTTCGCCCGCGGCCTTGCCGACATCGACAAGGCCTGCGCCGTCCGTCGGTGACAGGCCGGGTTCGAGCGCCTATATAGGCGCCATGCTCGAGCCCATCGTCCCCAAGCCCGAACTCGCCCCGTTCAAGGAAGCCCTGCCGCTGCCGCAGAGCCCGGACGGGCGCGCCAATCTCGTGGGCGTCTCGCGCGACGAACTGGCGAAGATCTTCGCCGACATGGGCGAGCCCGCCTTCCGCGCGCGCCAGCTCTGGGGCTGGATCTACTGCAAGGGTGCACGCGATTTCTCCGACATGACCGACATGTCGAAAAAGCTGCGCGCCAAGCTCGAAGAGAAATACGCGATGCGCCGGCCCGAGGTCTCGCGCCTGCAGGAATCGGTCGACGGCACGAAGAAGTGGCTGCTGCGCTATCCCGACGGGCAGGAGATCGAGACCGTCCACATCCCCGAGGAAGATCGCGGGACGCTGTGCGTGTCAAGCCAGGTCGGCTGCACGCTGACCTGCAAGTTCTGCCACACGGGCACGCAGCGCCTCGTGCGCGACCTGACGGTCGAGGAGATCGTCGGGCAGGTGATGCTCGCCAAGGACACGTTCGGCGAATGGCCGGGCCCGGAGACGGGCCGCAAGTTCACCAACATCGTGATGATGGGAATGGGCGAGCCGCTGTTCAACTACGAGAACGTGGCGAAGGCGCTGAAGATCATCATGGACCCCGACGGCATCGCCGTCTCGCGGCGCAAGATCACGCTGTCGACCTCGGGCGTCGCACCCATGATCAGGCGCTGCGGCGAGGAGCTGCGCGTGATGCTGGCGATCTCGCTGCACGCGGTGACGGACGAGCTTCGCGACGTGATCGTGCCGCTCAACAAGAAGTATCCGATCGCCGAGCTGCTCGATGCGTGCCGTTCCTACCCGACGCTGTCGAACGCGCGGCGTATCACGTTCGAGTACGTCATGCTGAAGGGCGTCAACGACAGCCCGGTGGATGCACGCGCACTGGTGAAGCTGATCGCCGGCATCCCGGCCAAGATCAACCTGATCCCGTTCAACGCCTGGCCGGGTGCGCCGTTCGAATGCTCGACCGCCGACGCGATCGAGAAATTCGCGCAGATCGTCAACGACGCGGGATATCCAAGCCCCGTGCGCAAGCCCCGCGGCAGCGACATTTTCGCCGCCTGCGGCCAGCTCAAGAGTGCCAGCGAGCGCGTGCGCCGGAGCGCCGCGGCCCCCGTTCAGACCGGGATCACGCCGAACGGATCGCAGTAGATATCGAGGATGCGGTGCAGCTCGGGTTGCCGCTCCTTCGGCACGAGCACGCCCATGCCCGAAGCCGTGCGCGTCAGGATGCGCGGCTTGTGGCCGGGCAGCCTTGCCGCGATCTCCTTGAACGACGGCAGCATCTGGCAGACCATCACGTCGTGGAACACGAACACCGCGTCGGGCGCGCAGAAGGGCAGGATGCCCGCGAAATCCGCCGACTGCGCCTCGTTCGTGTGATCGGCATCGATGAAGACCATGTCGACCGGTCCGTCGAAATGCGCGCCGACCGCCGCCGGCACGTCGCCGGGTGAGGCGCCCAGAACGCCGGTGACGTTATGGCCATTCTCCTGCGCGATGCGGTTGGTGAGGGCGAGCCCTTCCTTGCCCATGCCGAGGCCGATGTCGATCGCGACGATCTTCGCCTTGGGCATCGCCATCGCCAGCGCCAGCGTGCTCCAGCCGAACGAGCAGCCGATCGCGAAGATCCGCTTGGGCGCGTAGACCTGCCCGATGTCTTCCATCAGCGCCACTTCCGACAGGCTGATACCGCCGCCGGAATGGCCGATATTCACGCCGTCCTTGATGGCATAGGTGAACGTGCCGTCCTCGGCCGGGCTGTTCGAGATCTTCGACAGCAGGAACGGCGACATGCTGGAGCGGATCTGGTAGCCGTAGCGGGCATAGAGTTCGACGAGTTTCACGAACAGCACGACATGCCTCCGGTTCCGCGCTCAGGATTCTGGAGCGTTACCCTTAAGAAAGCGTTTCGCCGGCGCCTATCGCTTCTGGTACTGCGTCGCGCCGAAAAGAACTTCCTTCTGCTTCTCGTCCATGGGCCCCACGCGCCGGCGCTCTTCCAGCAGCTTGAGGCCCGCGATCACCGCGGGGCGCGCGTTGATCGCCTCGAACCAGCGCTTCACGTTCGGGAAATCCTCGAGCTTCTGGCCCTGGCGTTCGTAGCTGCGCGTCCACGGGAACACCGCGATGTCGGCGATCGAATAATCGCCGGCGAGATAGAGCATTTCCTTCAGGCGCCGGTCGAGCACGCCGTAGAGGCGGGCGGTCTCGTTCGTGTAGCGGTCGACCGCGTACTTGATTGGCTCGGGCGCGTACTGGCGGAAATGGTGGGCCTGCCCGAACATCGGGCCGATGCCGGCCATCTGGAACATCAGCCACTGGATCACGTCGTAGCGCCCGCGCATGTCGGTGGGGAGGAACCGCGCGCCGGAAGTGCCGTTGCGCTCGCACAGATACATGAGGATCGCGCCCGATTCGAAAAGCGAATAGGGCTTGCCGTCGGGCCCGTCGCTGTCGACGAGGGCGGGCATCTTGTTGTTGGGGCTGATCTTCAGGAAGTCGGGCTTGAACTGCTCGCCCTTGCCGATATCGACCGCATGGACGTTGTAGGCAAGGCCCAGCTCTTCGAGCAGGATCGAGACCTTGTAGGCGTTGGGCGTCGGCCAGACGTAAAGATCGAGCATTTCGGGGCCTCCTCCGGGGGGCAGGAGCGGATTTGCGCCAGTCTAGCAGCGCTTGCAGGCGGCGGCGCAATCCTTATACTCCCGCGCGTTTTCAACGCCCCGGTCCGGACGGAAATCCACATGGAAAAGCCAGTCAAGAAGGTCGTGCTCGCCTATTCCGGCGGCCTCGACACCTCGATCATCCTGAAATGGTTGCAGGACACCTACAGCTGCGAGGTCGTCACCTTCACGGCCGATCTGGGCCAGGGCGAGGAGCTGGAGCCCGCGCGCAAGAAGGCGCAGATGATGGGGATCAAGGAGATCTTCATCGACGACCTGCGCGAGGAATTCGTGCGCGACTTCGTCATGCCGATGTTCCGTGCCAACGCGCTGTACGAGGGCCAGTACCTGCTGGGCACGTCCATCGCGCGCCCGCTGATCGCCAAGCGCCAGATCGAGATCGCCCGCAAGGTCGGCGCCGACGCCGTGTGCCACGGCGCCACCGGCAAGGGCAACGACCAGGTCCGCTTCGAGCTCACCTACTACGCGCTGGAGCCCGGCATCCGCGTGATCGCGCCGTGGCGCGAGTGGAAGCTCGACAGCCGCACGAAGCTGCTCGAATACGCCGAGAAGAACCAGATCCCCATCGCCAAGGACAAGCGCGGCGAGGCGCCGTTCTCGGTCGATGCGAACCTCCTGCACATCTCGGCCGAGGGCAAGGTGCTGGAAGACCCGTGGCAGGAGCCCGAGGAATTTGTCTATTCGCGTTCCGTGGCGCCGGAAGCGGCCCCCGACAAGCCCGAATATGTCGAGATCGAGTTCGAGAAGGGCGACCCCGTCGCCGTCAACGGCAAGAAGCTCTCGCCGGCCGCGATGCTGGCCGAGCTCAACGCCATCGGCGGGCGCAACGGCATCGGCCGTCTTGATCTCGTCGAGAACCGGTTCGTCGGCATGAAGAGCCGCGGCGTCTACGAGACGCCCGGCGGCACGATCTGGCAGGCGGCGCACCGCGGCATCGAATCGATCACGCTCGACCGGGGTGCCATGCACCTCAAGGACGAGCTGATGCCGCGCTACGCCGAGCTCGTCTATTACGGCTTCTGGTTCGCGCCCGAGCGCGAGATGCTGCAGGCCGCGATCGACAAGAGCCAGGAGAACGTCTCCGGCACCGTGCGCCTCAAATGCTACAAGGGCAGCGTGCGCGTCGTCGGCCGCAAGAGCCCCAAGAGCCTCTACAGCCTCGCGCACGTCACGTTCGAGGAAGACGCGGGCGCGTACAACCAGCGCGATGCCGAGGGCTTCATCAAGCTCAACGCGCTGCGCCTGCGCCTGTCGGCCGCGAAGCGCAAGGGGTGAGCGACCGCGTCGCCGACGAGATCGACCGGTCGATCCTCGACCTCACCGCCGCGTGCGGGCCGCGCAGCTCGATCAGCCCGTCCGAAGTGGCGATCGCGGTGATGCCCGAAGGCAAGTGGCAGTCGCTGCTGACCAAGGTGCGCGCGCGCGCCGTGGCGCTGATGCTTGAGGGCAAGATCGAGATCCTGCGCAAGGGCAAGCCCGTCGAGGATATCGAGGACGTGCGCGGGGTCATCCGGCTGCGGGTGAAGGCCTAGGCGATATTCCGCCGCGCCTTCGCCGCCTGCAGCGTGTTGGCGAGCAGGCAGGCGATGGTCATGGGGCCGACGCCGCCGGGCACCGGCGTGATCGCGCCCGCGACCTTCTCGGCTGCCGCGAATTCGACGTCGCCGACGAGCCTGCCCTTGCCGCCATCCGTGCCGGGCAGGCGGTTGATGCCCACGTCGATCACGATGGCGCCGGGCTTGATCCAGTCGCCCTTGATCATCTCCGCCCGGCCGACGGCCGCGACCACGATGTCGGCCTGCTTCACGATGCCGGCAAGATCACGCGTCTTGGAGTGTGCCACGGTCACCGTGCAGTCGGCGGCGAGTAGCAGCTGGGCCATCGGCTTTCCCACGATGTTGGAACGCCCGACGATCACGGCATGCAGGCCCGCGAGCTTGGGTGCGGCGTGCCGGATCAGGCGCATCGCGCCGACCGGCGTGCAGGGCACGAGCGCCGCGCGCCCGGTCGCGAGCCAGCCGGCGTTCAGCGCGTGGAATCCGTCGACGTCCTTCTTGGGATCGATCGTGTCGAGCACCTTCATCGAATCGATGTGCGCCGGCAGCGGCAATTGGACGAGGATGCCGTCGACGTCGTCGCGCGTGTTGAGCTGCTGGATGAGTTCGAGCAGCTTCGCCTCGGGCGTGTCGGCCGGCAGCTTGTGCTCGAAGCTCTTCATGCCGACTTCGAGCGTCGCCTTGTGCTTGGCGCCCACATAGACCTGGCTCGCGGGGTCCGCGCCCACGAGGATGACCGCGAGGCCCGGCGTGAAGCGGTGCTTCTCCTCGACCTCGTCGACCCCGAGGGCCACGGCGGCGCGCAGGTCGGCGGCGATGGCCTTTCCGTCGATGCGTTTCGCGGTCATGGCAGTCGGGCCCTCATCGCGGCGAACAGCGCGGCGGGCGCGCCTTCGATCTTGAAACGCTTGCGCCGCGCGCTCGCCCCTTGCGTCAGCACGAAGGCGCGCTTGGGCAGGCCGAAATGCTCGGCGAGCAGCCCGATGACGGCGGCCGTGGCCTTGCCGTCCTCGGGTGGTGCACTGACCGCGACGGCGAGCGCGCCGTCGGCTTCCATGCCGCCGATGCCGGGCCGGCGCGAGCGCGGCGTGACGCGCACCGCGAGATAGACGCCGTCGGTGCCCTGCGTCAGCGGTGTGGTCGCCGGCTCCGCCATCGCGCCTAGAGCCAGTATTCGAAGATCAGGTTCTGGACGAAGATCAGCAGCAGGATCAGCACGACCGGCGAGATGTCGATCCCGCCGAGGTTGGGCACGAACCGGCGGATCGGGCGCAGGGCGGGTTCGGTCACCCGGTGGAGGAAATCGGCGATCGTGTAGACCACCTGGTTGCGCGGGTTCAGCACGTTGAAGGCCAGCAGCCACGACAGCAGCGCCGAGCCGACGAGCAGCCAGATATAGATCTGGATCACGGAGACGAGCAGCGAACCCAGCGCGTTCATGGCGGCACAAAGCTCCTGTTGCCGATCAGCGGGGAACCGTACACGAAGGGCCCAAGTCGCTGCAAGGTCTCGTGAATCCGTCGCTTGACAGGGCGGGACGCCAAACGCATTATCGCGCGCCTTTCGACGGGCGTGTGGGGCCGTAGCTCAGCTGGGAGAGCGCCTCGTTCGCAATGAGGAGGTCGTCGGTTCGATCCCGATCGGCTCCACCATCCCGCACCCCGTCGCAATTCATGCAGATCCGGCCGCATTCCCGGCCCCTGCCGTCCAGCAAGGCAGCAGATGAGCGAAGAACTCCTGCGCACCATCGAACTGGACGTGCTCAAGCGGCTCTACCGCTTCTGGCTCGACCAGTCGCCCGCGTCCGGCGGGCCGCCGCCCGCCAAGGGATTCCCGGTCGAAGGGCTTGCCGAGTGGGCGCCCAATCTGGTCGTGATCGAGGTGAAGGCGCAGGCGCGTTTCCGCTACGGCTTCTACGGCACCACGTTCCGCAAGGCGTTCGGCGTCGACATGACGGGAACGGCGATCGAGGACCTCCCCAGCGAGCAGGCGAGCCTGCTGTCGGCCGAGTACCGGCTCGTGCGCCGCACGCAGCGCCCGTACTGGCGCGTCTATGCCGGCTGGTTCGGCCCCGGCGAAGAGCCGCAGACATGGGAGCGCCTGTCGCTGCCGCTCGCCGGCACGAAAGGCGACATCGCCTTCATCCTCGCGGGCGCGTACCGGGTCGACAAGCGGGGTTAGCCGCCCTTCAGCTTCGCGATGCGCGCGGCGAGATCGGCGCGCGCGGGATTGTCGGTCGGCAGCAGCGTCAGCAGCCGTTGCCACAGCGCGACCGCGGCAAGATCGTTGCCGGCAACCGCCTCGTCCTGGCCGAGCAGCCAGAGGGCGCGGCCCTCGTTCGGCGCCTTCGCGATCAGCGCCGTCATCGCCGCGCGCGCGGGCGCGCCCAGCGGCTTTTCGGGATCGTGCAGTTCGATCAGGGCGGCGGCGTAGTCGAGCAGCACGTCCATGTTGTCGGGTGCGATCGCCACGGCGCGCGCGTGCGCGGCCAGCGCCTTGTCGGCTTCGCCCAGCACCTGGCGTGAACGCGCGAGACGCCGCCAGCCTTCGAGATCGTCGGGCTGGGTTTCGAGGCGCGCGGCAAGCCCTTCGACCATGCTGCGGATCGCGGCGCTGTCGGGGCCCGGCGCGCCGCCGGCGGCATTGCCCACGCGCGGGCCGCCGAGCTTGACCATCGCGGGCGGATTGCCGGCCGACGCGCGCAGGCGGCGCGTGTCGATCTGCGCCTCGCGCGCGGTCTTGTCCATTGCCTCGCGCACGGTGGCAAGCCAGGGCGAGTTCGGCGGCGATGCGGCGATCAGGTCGAACCAGATCTGTACGGCCTTCGCGCGGTCGCCGGCCTGCGCACGCGCGAGGCCGGCGTAATAGCGTGCACGCGGATCGCCGGGGTCGGCCGACAGCACGCGCTCGAACGCGGCTTCGGCCTCCGGCGTGATCTGCCCGCCCGCGACGGCGACGGCGGTCTCTCCATGCAGGCCCGATATCTCCGGCTGGCCGCCCGAAATATCGTCGGCGCGTCGCCAGGCATCGAGCGCCACTTCCGGCTGGCGCAGTGCGTTCGCGGCCTGCGCGATGCGCACCCACGCCTCCAGATCCTGCGGGTCGCGCTCGACGCGCTCGCGCATCGTGGCCATGAACGCGGCGAGCTGGCGGTCGGCGGCAGCCGCGGCGTCGCGCTCGGCGAACTGGCGCTCGGCGATCGGTGCGCCGGGCAGGCCGGGCGAGCCCTGCCGTTCGTAGATCGCAAGCGCCATCACCGGCACGGCGGCGGCAAGCGCGATGGCGGCCACATGCCGCAGCTTGCGCGGTGCCGGTGCAGGCGCTTCCTGCGCTTCGGCAAGAGCGAGCATGCGCCGGCCGATCTCGGCGCGCGCGGCGCGCGCTTCTTCCGGCGTGATCGTGCCGCGTTCGACGTCGCGCGCGATCTCGGCGATCTGGTCGCGGTGGATTTCCATGTCGAAGGCCGCGCGCGGCAGCGCAGGCTTGCCCGCGCGCATCAGCGGCCAGACGAGCGCCGCAACGGCGGCGATTGTGAGGGCTCCGAGCAGCAGCGCGATCATTTCGGCTGCTCCTCATCGAGAAGTGTCGCGAGGCGCTTTTCCTCGTCGGCGGAAAGTGGCGCGGGAGCCATCTGTGCCACCGGCCGGCGACGGCGGACATAGACGAGCGCGCCGATACCGGCGAGAGCGAGGATCGCGAACGGCCCGTACCACAGCACATAGGTGTCGATGCGCACCGGCGGCTTCAGCAGAACGTAGTCGCCGTAGCGCTGCGTGACGTAGGCGAGCACGGCTTCGTCGCCATCGCCAGCCTTCAGCCGTTCGCGCACGAGGCGGCGCAGGTCGGCGGCGAGCGGCGCGTTCGAATCGTCGATCGGCTGGTTCTGGCAGACGAGGCAGCGCAGCTCCTGGCTGATCGCGCGCGCGCGCGCCTCCAGCGCCGGATCGGCCAGCATCTCGTGCGGGAGCACGGCCTGCGCGGGCCCGACGAACAACGCGGCGAGGAGGGCGAGGACGTATCTCAAGGCTGCAGCCGCAATCTGACGACGAGCGGCAGCAGCGTCTTGTCGAGAACGTCCGCCGTGATCGCGCCCACATGGCGGTAGCGGATCGTGCCGCTTCTATCGACGACGAAGGTCTCCGGCGCGCCGTAGACACCCCAGTCGACCGCGACACGGTTCTCGAAATCCCAGCCGATCGCGCGATAGGGATTGCCCAGTTCGCCCAGCCAGCGCCGGGCATCTTCGGCCTTGTCCTTGTAGTTGATGCCGTAGATCGGCACGTCGCCCTCGCGCGACAGACGCATCAGGATCGGATGCTCGATCCGGCAGGGCGGGCACCACGAGGCGAAGACGTTGACGAGCGAGACCTCGCCCTTGAGCGTGGCGGACGAAAGGCCCGGCCGTTCGACGCCCGCCACCGCCGGCAGGTCGAACGAAGGCACGCTGCGGTCGATCAGCGCGCTGGGGACGCGCTGGGGGTCGCGCGTCAGCCCGAAGCCGAGATAGGCCGCCAGGATCGCGAACAGCGCCAGCGGCAGGAAGAAAAGTGCACGCTTCATTCGGCCGCCGTCGCCGCACCCGCGGGTGCTCGGCGCGGTGCGCCCACGCGGTGGCGCCGGTCGGTCAGCGAGACGATGCCGCCGATCACCATCGTCATCGCGCCGAGCCAGATCCACGGCACGAGCGGGTTGTGATAGATGCGCACCGTCCATGCCGTGTCGGGCTGCGTGGGCATCAGGAAGGCGGGCGCGTTGCCGGGCGGGGGCGGCACTTCGGGATCACCGATGGTGGCGTAGAGGTCGGCGAGCAGGTTCGTGCGGATCGAGGTTTCCGTCGTCGCCGATCCGGCGACGGGGAAATAGCGCCGCTCGGGCGTCATCACCGCATAGAGCCGTTCGCCGCGATAGACCTCGAACGTCGCGCGCACGGCGTGGAAATTTGGCCCCTGCGTGCGCTCCACGCCCTTGAAGACGAAGTTGTAGCCTGCGACGTCGAACGCGTCGCCCGCGCGCGCGAGGCGGATCACCTCGGTCTGCCACGCGGTGACGCCGGCGATGCCCATCACGATCAGGCCCATGCCGGCGTGCGCGATCGTCATACCCCAGCTCGCGCGCGGCAGGCTGCGTGCGCGCGACCAGACGGTGCCCACATCGGCACGGAAGAGCTTCACGCGCTCGGCCCATTCGACGAGCGCGCCGACGATCAGCCACGCCGCCAGCCCCATCGCCAGCGCCGCGTAGACGCTGCGGCGCGAATCCATCCAGTAGACCGCGCCGACGATGACGAGCGAGGCGAGCATCGCCGCGCGCAGGCGCTGGAGCGCGCCGGCGAGATCGCCACGCTTCCAGCCCAGCATGGGCCCGACCGCGAGGGCCAGCAGCAGCGGGATCATCAGCGGCACGAAGGTCGCGTTGAAGAAAGGCGGGCCGACGGAAACCTTTGCGCCGCCCAGCGCTTCGAGGAACAGCGGATAGAGCGTGCCGATGAACACGGTCGCCGCGGCCGTGGCGAGGATCACGTTGTTGAGCACGAGGCCGCCTTCGCGGCTGATCGGCTGGAACAGGCCGCCGCCCTTCAGCAGAGGTGCGCGCCACGCATACAGGGCAAGCGACCCGCCGATGAACACGACGAGGATCGCGAGGATGAAGATGCCGCGCGCGGGATCGACCGCGAAGGCGTGCACCGAGGTGAGGACGCCCGAGCGCACGAGGAACGTGCCGACGAGCGAGAGTGCAAAGGCGAGGATGGCGAGCAGGATCGTCCACGTCTTCAGCGCGTCGCGCTTTTCCGCGACGATGGCCGAATGGAGCAGGGCGGTGCCCACGAGCCAGGGCATGAAGCTCGCGTTCTCGACCGGGTCCCAGTACCACCAGCCGCCCCAGCCCAGCTCGTAATAGGCCCACCACGAACCCAGCGCGATGCCGCCGGTCAGCGCCGCCCACGCCGCCAGCGTCCACGGGCGCACCCAGCGCGCCCATGCGGCATCGACGCGTCCTTCGATGAGGGCGGCCATCGCGAAGGCGAAGACGATCGAGAAACCGACATATCCGAAATAGAGCAGCGGCGGGTGGAAGGCGAGGCCGGGGTCCTGCAGCAGCGGGTTCAGGTCGTTGCCGTCGGCGGGGGCGGGCACCACGCGCTCGAACGGGTTGGACGTGAAGACGATGAAGGCGAGGAAGGCGACGCCGATCATGCCCTGCACCGACAGCGTGCGCGCCTTGAGGCCCGGCGGCAGGTTGCGCCCGAAGCCCGCGACGAGCGCGCCGAAGAGGCCCAGGATCAGCGCCCACAGCACCATCGAGCCTTCGTGGTTCCCCCACGCACCCGACACCTTGTAGAGCAGCGGCTTCGCCGAGTGCGAATTGGCCACGACGTTGCGCACCGTGAAATCCGACACGACGAAGGAGTAAACGAGGCAACCGAAGGCGAGCGCCACGAGCGCGAACTGCACAAGCGCCGCGGGCACGGCGGTGGCGGTTAGGGCGGGATCGCGCGTCTGCGCGCCTGCCAGCGGCAGGATCGACTGCACGAGCGCCACGCAGAGTGCCAGCACGAGCGCGTAGTGGCCGATCTCGGCAATCACTTCGCTGTTCCTTTCGTTTCCTGCCAGCGGCCGGAGCGCTTCAGCGCCTCCGCGACTTCGCCGGGCATATAGTTCTCGTCGTGCTTGGCGAGCACCTCGCCCGCACGGAACGTGCCGTCGGCCGCGAGCTTTCCGTTGGCGACCACGCCCTGCCCCTCGCGGAACAGGTCGGGCAGCACGCCCACATAGGCGACGGGCACGGTGTGTTCGAGATCGGTCACCTTGAAGCGCACTTCGGCCGTGCCGGCCACGCGCTCGACCGAGCCGACCTCGACCAGCCCGCCGATGCGCATCTGCCGGTCGACCGGCACCTTGTGCGCCGCGACGTCGCTGGGCGTGTGGAAGAAGACGAGATGGTCGTCGAACGCGGTCAGCGTCAGCGCGGTCGCGGTGCCGAGGCCGAGTGCGGCGAGCGCCAGCACCATCATCCGGCGGCGCCTTGCGGTGCGGGCCTTGGGCAGTTTCATGGTGCCGTGTCCCGGGCGTCGTCGAATTCGGCGAGTTCGCGCTCGGCGGCGCGCAAGGCCCGCCAGCTCCCCACGCCGATCGCCGCAAGCACCGCGGCCGCCAGCGCATAGGCGGGCCACACGAAGGCGGCGTAGCCGCCCATGTCGAGGAGGCTCGCCATCAGCCGCGTTCCGCCGCGCCGTCGGCGGCGCGCGAATGCTGCAGCACGGCCAGCCGCCGCTCGATCAGTCCGGTGCGAACGCGCACGAGCGCGACCGCGACGAAGAAAAGCGAGAAGCCGACGGCCATCGCCAGCAGCGGCGTCAGCATCGAAGGATGGATCGCGGGCGCGTCGAGCCGGGAGATCGACGCGGGCTGGTGCAGCGTGTTCCACCAGTCGACCGAGAACTTGATGACGGGCAGGTTGACCGCACCCACAAGGGCGAGCACGGCCGACGCGCGTGCACCCCGCTCGGGTTCGTCGAACGCGGAATTGAGCGCCATGTAGGCGAGATAGACGAAGAACAGGATCAGCACCGAGGTGAGGCGCGCGTCCCACACCCACCACGTGCCCCACATCGGCTTGCCCCACAGCGCGCCGGTGACGAGGCACAGGAACGTGAATGCGGCACCCACGGGTGCGATCGCGCGGCCCGCGACTTCCGCCAGCGGATGGCGCCACACCAGCGTGGCCGCCCCGGCGAGCGCCAGGTTCGCGTAGACGAACATCGCCATCCACGCCGCAGGCACGTGCACGTACATGATGCGCACCGTCTCGCCCTGCTGGTAGTCGGCCGGCGACACGAACAGCGCCGACCACAGCCCGAACGCGAGACACACGGCCGCTCCGCCGGCCGCCCACGGGAGCAGGCGGTCGGACAGGCGCTTGAAGTTCGCGGGGCTTGCGTAGCGGTGCCAGTTCACGATCGTATGACCTCCTCCGGAGGCCTCCTTTTGACGGCCGGGAGTATTGCCCTTCCACCCGGATTTTCCAACCCAAACGCGGCGACAAAACGGCGCACGACCCTTCTATTCGCTGGCCTGGCGCAGCGACACCGCCATCGCGAACGGGGCCAGCGTGACTGCGAAGAATCCAAGCCCGCCAAGCAGGAACAGGTGCGGGCGCGCGGAAAGGCCGGCGACCGAAGCCTCGACGGCCGCGACCGCGAAGATCAACACCGGCACATAAAGCGGCAGCACGATCAGCGCCAGCAGGGCCCCGCCCTTGCGCGCCCCCACTGCCAGCGCCGCACCGATGCCGCCGAGCAGCGACAGGGTCGGCGTGCCGATCAGCAGCGTCGCGAGCAGCGTGACGTAGGCGTCGCCTGGAAGCTGAAGCATCGTCGCAACCAGCGGCGAGATGAGGATCAGCGGCACGAACGTCGTCAGCCACTGCGCCGCGCACTTGGCGAGCGCCAGCAGCTCCAGCGGGGCGGGGGCGAGCACGAGGAGTTCGAGGCTGCCGTCGTCGGATTCGGCCTGGAACAGCCGGTCGAGCGACAGCAGGCCCGCAAGCAGTGCCACGACCCACACGATGCCGACGGCCACGCGCGCCAGCACCTGCGGCTCCGGCCCGATGCCGAAGGCGAAGAGCGTGGCGGCGATGACGAAGAAGGCGAGGATCGTCAGCGTTTCGGCCGGCGTGCGGAGCGCGAGCCTGATGTCGCGTGCGATCAGCGCGAGGGCGGCGTTCATTGCTTCGCCCCCAGCATCAGCGTGCGCGCGTCGCTGCCCGAGAAATCGAGATGCGTCGCCGCCACGACCATGCCGCCACCCGCGCGATGCCGCGCGACCGCCTGCGCCAGCGCTTCGTTCGCCGCCGCGTCGAGGCCGTTGGTGGGCTCGTCCAGCAGCCACAGCGGTGCGGGTGCCACGATCAGGCGCGCGAGGGCCGCGCGCCGCCGCTGGCCCTGGCTGAGGAAGCGTGCGGGCGTGCGCGCAAGCGCGCCGAGCCCGAACGCGTCGAGCGCCGCGGCCGGATCGCAGGCGCCAGTGCCGCGCAGCGCCGCATGGAATTCGAGATGTTCGGCGAGTGTCAGCGTCGGCTTCAGCGCGTCGGCATGGCCAAGGAAGTGGAGGCGCGCGCGATGTGCCTGCGGATCGCTGCCGACATCCGCGCCGTCCCACGCGAGCGTGCCGCCGGCCGGGGCGAGAAGGCCCGCGATCACGCGCAGCAGGCTCGACTTGCCGGCCCCGTTCGCGCCGCGCAGCACCAGCAGGTCGCCCGGCGCCACGCGCAGATCGAGATCGCGGAACACCAGCCGCCCGCCGCGCCGGCAGGCGAGCGAATGACCTGCAAGGCCAACGGTCGAATCCGTGTTCATCGTTCGGAGATTAGCGGAAAAAAGTGGCGGATACGGACCGTACATCCGGGCCCGTATCCGCCTTCGCACAAGTTCCCCGCAGGGGCTGGAGTCCGGGGAGCTCCTGCCGGGTTATCGTCGGCAACGGATTGCGTGCGCGATCGCTGTGGTCTTGCCGATGGTCCAATAAAACGCGACGGGCGCGGCTTTATTCGGGCCGCTTTGTGGCCGAACCGTGAAATCTGTCGGGGGTCCGTAACGGCCTGAAATCGCCTCAGTCATGCGGATTGACGCTAAATTAAGCAGATATCAATGCAGAAACCGCATATCTCGGCTGTGTGCACTGCAGCGAGAAATTCAAGGTTTGGTCACTTTTGGGGTCCATAGTCTTCCCCATCAGACGCCGGACATGACCGGCGCTGCTTGGAGATGAAAATGTTCGCGTTTGCAGCCCTGGCCGCCATTCCCGCCGTGATCGCCCTCCTCGCGATGGCCCACGACGTGGTCGACGAGACGTTCCTCGTCACCAACCCGGGTCTGATGGCGGCGGCCGCCGGCCGCTGAGCTGCCGGGCGTCTAGTCGAACTTCCGCACGTCCTCGATCACCTTGCCGTCGTTCGGCAGGGTGCCGGGGCTGGCAAACTCGACAGCGCCCTTCATCTTCGTGACGGATTGCAGCGTCTCGGCGAGTTTCGCCGCGAGGCCCGCGTCCGAAACAGCCTCGACCTTCAGCGTCATCGTGTCGTTGTCGCCCTCGCGGCTCACGACAAGACGGTATTTCGCGATCCCGTGCCGCCCGGCCGCCTCGGCGACCTGGCCCGGATGCACGAACATGCCCTTGACCTTGGTGGTCTGGTCCGCACGCCCCATCCAGCCGCGCAAGCGCCGGTTCGTGCGCCCGCACGACGACGTACCGGGCACGAACATCGACAGGTCGCCCGTGCCGAAGCGGATCAGCGGATAGTCGGGGTTGAGCGTCGTCACGACGACCTCGCCCACTTCGCCGTCGGGCAGCGCCTCGCCGGTTCCCGGCCGCACGATTTCCACGACCAGCCATTCGTCGAGGATCAGCCCTTCGTCGGGCACGCTCTCGTAGCCGATGAGGCCGAGATCGGCCGACGCGTAGCACTGGCGAAGCTCGATGCCCTTGGCCGCAAGCTCGCCGCGCAGCGCCTTGGGCACGGCCTCGCCCGAAACCAGCGCCAGCTTCAGGCTCGACATGTCGGCCTGAAGCTCGGCGCCCTTTTCCAGGATGATCTTCAGGAACGACGGCGTGCCGACATAGCCCTTCGGGCGGATGTCGGCGATCGCGCGCACCTGCTGTTCGGTGTTGCCGGTGCCCGCCGGCACGACCGGGCAGCCGATGGCGTGCGCGCCCATTTCCAGCATCGAGCCTGCCGGCGTCAGGTGATAGCTGAAGCAGTTGTGCACCACGTCGCCGCGCCGGAAGCCCGCGGCCCACAGCGCGCGCGCGAGGCGCCAATAGTCGGGCCGCATCGCCTCGGGATCGTAGATCGGCCCCGGCGACATGAAGATGCGGCCCAGATTGCGCGTCTTCTCGGCCGTGAGGCCGCCGAACGGATCGCGCTCGGCGACGCGCTTCTTCTGCAGCTCGATCAGCTCGCCCTTGCGCACGACGGGAAGCTTCGCCAGCGCCGCGCGGTCGACGACGCCCGCGGCGTCCACGTGTTTGAGCGTCTCGGCGAAATAGGGCGCATGGGCCTGGGCGTTCTCGACCTGGCGGCGCAGCTCGATGAAATGGCGCTCCTCGCGGAACGAAGGATCGCGTGTTTCCAGATCGTCGAAATATTCCGAAGCCATGTGCCCGCCCTGCGATGCCGAATCGATCCGCCGAGCCTGTCCGACCCGGCCGCCGTCTTCAAGCGCCAAACGGCCTCAGGCCAGCCAGCGCTTGCGGCGCTTGTAATGCTTGATGTCGCGGAACGACTTGCGTCCGCCGGCGGCGATGCCGAGATAGAACTCCTTCACGTCCTCGTTGCCGCGCAGCGTGTCGGCCGAGCCGTCGAGCACGACGCGGCCGTTCTCGAGGATGTAGCCGTAATGCGCGTGGCGGAGTGCGATCGACGTGTTCTGCTCGGCCAGCAGGAACGAGACGCCCTGCTCGCGGTTGAGCTTCACGACGATCTCGAAGATCTCTTCGACAAGTTGCGGGGCGAGGCCCATCGATGGTTCGTCGAGCAGGATCATGTCGGGCCGGCTCATCAGCGCGCGGCCGATGGCGGTCATCTGCTGCTCGCCGCCCGAAGTATAGCCCGCCTGAGACTTGCGGCGTTCCTTGAGGCGCGGGAAATAGCCGTAGACCATCTCGAGGTCGCGCGCGATGGCGGCGCGCCCTTCGGTGCGCGTGTACGCCCCCGTCATCAGGTTTTCCTCGACGGTGAGGTGGCCGAAGCAGTGGCGGCCCTCCATCACCTGGATCACGCCGCGCTTCACGAGGTCGTTGGGCGTCATGCCGTCGATGCGCTCGCCCTTGTACTCGACCGAGCCCTTCGTCACCTCGCCGCGCTCGGCGCGCAGCAGGTTCGAGATGGCCTTCAGCGTCGTGGATTTGCCGGCACCGTTGGCGCCGAGCAGGGCGACGATGCCGCCCTTGGGCACTTCCAGGCTCACGCCCTTCAGCACGAGGATGACGTGGTCGTAGATGACCTCGACGTTCTTGACCTCCAGCAGCGGCTTCTCGCGCGGGGTCTTGAGCTTGCGTTCGAGTTCGGCGGCTTCGCTGGTCATGCGTTCGATGTCCGGAAAATAAAAAGGGGCGGACCGTTCCCGGTCCGCCCCGTCAGTCTAGAATCCCTGGACCACTGACGGGTCCTTCAGGACTGCTTCGCGCAATCGCGCGGCTGCGCGTTCTTTTCCTTGGCGTACTGCGCGGAAGCCGCCTCGTACATCTCGCGCAACGCCTTGCGGTTGGGCTCGATCCAGTCCGAGACCCAGTTCCACGCCTTGCCGTTCCACTGCTGGATGCGCACGACGCCGCCGCCTTCGTGGTCGGCGCAAGAGGTACGCAGCGGCGGCATGAAGCCCTCGAAGCCCATCGTGGCGAGACGCTGGGGGTTGAGGTTGAGGTTCTCGAAGCCCCAGCGAACCTGTTCGCCCGTCATCGGCTTGTTGCCGTAGCGCTCCTGCGCGGTGCGCACCGCCTCGACCACCATCGCGGCGTTGATCGCCCCGCGGTTGTAGAGGACCGTGCCGACATGCTTGCCGTCGCCGGTCGCCTGGCCCGCCTTGACCACGGTGTTCTCGATGTCGCGCATGAACTTGTAGTCCTTGCCCGTGCCGTGGAAATTCGCGGCCATGTAGCCCTTGGCCGCGTCGCCGGGCGGCGTCACGTCCTGCTCGGAACCGGCCCACCACACGCCGATGAACTTGTCGCGCGGGAAGCCGACGGCCGCCGCTTCGGTGATCGCGGTCGGGTTCATGACGCCCCAGCCCCACATGATCACGTAGTTCGGGCGGATCTGGCGGCCGATGCGCAGCCAGATCGCCTTCTGCTCGACGCCCGGGTTCGGCACCGGGAATTCCGACAGCTCGAAGCCCTGTTCCTTGGCGAGGCGCTGGATGACCGGCAGCGGTTCCTTGCCGAAGGCGCTGTCGTGATAGATGTACGAAATCTTCTTGCCCTTGAGCGTGCCTTCCTTCGACTTGATGAACTGAAGGATCGCGTCCATCTGCGAATAGTAGGTGGCGGGCAGCGTGAACATCCACGGGAAGATCCGGCCGTCCGAACCGTCCGAGCGGCCATAGCCCGAGGTGAGCATCGGGATCTTGTCCTGCGCGGTGCGCTCGATCAGGGCGTAGGTGATGCCGGTCGACAGCGGCACGATGGCGGTGGCACCCGTCGGGCCCTTGCTCTTCAGACGCTCGTAGCACTCGACGCCGCGGTCGGTGTTGTAGGCCGTCTCGCACTCTTCATAGGTGATCTTGACGCCGTTGATGCCGCCGTCGCGCGCGTTGATCATCTTGAAATAGTCGATGAAGCCGTCCGCGAAGGGCGTGCCGTTCGGCCCGAACGGGCCGGTGCGGTACGAGAAGGACGGAATGAACTGTTCGTTGGCTTGCGCCAGTGCCGGGGCCGGAAGTGCCATCGGGGCTGCCAGGATGGCGGCGCCGAGCAATGCGGACCCAAAGCGGATAAGGCTCATCGGGCATTCTCCCTGTTGACGTGACGTCTGTTGCCGGGGGGTCCCGGCTGGCCGTTTGCGGCCTTGGGCAAGACCTTACGACAAGCCCGGTCCGCCGCCAAGGCCCGGAAATATCGCGGTGATTGGCCGGCGCGACCGGCAGGGTTATGCGTACATATTGACACATTCAAATTTATCGATGTATAGATCGACCATGATCGAAATCTGCAAGGCGCTCGCCGATCCCGCCCGGCTCAAGATCCTCGAATTCCTGCGGCGGCCGGATTCGCAGTGCTGCACGTTCGCCGACCGGGTCTGCGCGTGCGACATCGAGCCGCTGCTGGGCCTGTCGCAGCCGGCGACCAGCCATCACATGCGCATCCTCGTGCGTGCGGGTCTGGTCACGTCCGAGAAGGACGGGCGCTTCATCTATTACCGCCTGAACGGCCCGGCCTTCGCCGAAGCCGTCGAATATCTCGGCCGTTTCGTGCGTGCGCCCCGCAAGGCGCAGCGCGTGGCCTGAAACCCGAAAAAGGAGTCCGCAAATGGAACAGCTTCCCGTCGCCGTGATCGGCGCAGGCCCCGTGGGCCTCGCCGCCGCCGCCCATCTCCTCGCGCGCGGCTTCACGCCCGTCGTGCTGGAGGCCGGCCCTTCGGCCGGGCACGTCGTGGCGCAATGGGCGCATGTGCACATGTTCTCGCCCTGGTCGTTCAACATCGACGCGGTGTCGCGCCGGCTTCTCGACAAGGCCGGATGGACGGCGCCGAAGGCGACGGATGTGCCGACCGGCGGCGAACTCGTCGAGCAATACGTGAGGCCGCTGGCGGCGACGCCAGAGCTTGCGCCTCACATCGTCTATGGCGCGAAGGTCGAGGCGGTCGCGCGCGCGACGCGCGACAAGCTGCGCGATGACCGCGACGGCGATCCGTTCGTGCTGCGTTATCGCAAGGACGGCAAGTCCGTCTCGTTGCGCGCGCGCGCCGTCATCGACGCGTCGGGAACCTGGTCGTCGCCCAATCCGCTCGGCGCCAACGGCCTCGCGGTCGACGGCGAAGGGCAGGTCGCACGCGCCATCGGCTATGGCATTCCCGACGTCGGCGGCATCGACCGGCCGCTCTATGCCGGCAAGACCACGCTGGTGGTCGGCGGCGGCCACTCGGCGATCAATGCACTTCTCGACCTCGTCGCGCTGCGTGCGTCCGATCCGGGCACGCGCGTTCTGTGGGGAATCCGGCGCGCGAACCCGACACGCGCCATCGGCGGCGGTGCGGCCGACGCGCTGGCCGAACGCGGCGCGCTCGGCACGCGGCTGGAGGCGGCGCTTGCGGCCGGCGATATCGAACTGGTCACTTCCTTCGCGATCGACGCGCTTGCGCCGGTCGCGGGCGGGATCGCGGTCGCCGGGCGCACGGGCGCGTTCCCGATAAATTTCGTGGTCGACCGGATCGTCGCCGCGACGGGCTTCCGGCCCGATCTCGCGATGCTGCGCGAGGTGCGCGTCGACCTCGATGCGGCACTCGAATGCACGCCGGCGCTGGCGCCGCTGATCGACCCGAACATCCATTCGTGCGGCACGGTGCGCCCGCACGGCGCGATCCAGCTCGCGCACCCGGAAAAGGATTTCTACATCGCCGGCATGAAGAGCTACGGCCGCGCGCCGACCTTCCTGCTCGCCACCGGTTACGAGCAGGTGCGCTCCATCGCGGCCGCGCTCGCGGGCGACATGGAAGCCGCCGCACGCGTCGAACTCGACCTGCCGCAGACAGGCGTCTGCTCGGTCACGGTGCGCGAAGCGGCGGTCGCGGAAGCCGGCTGCTGTGGCGGCCCGCCGGCACCCGTCGAAGCGGCACCATGCTGCTTCAAGGAGGTTCAGGTGAAGAGACCGGAACCCGTCGCGCAAGCCGGCTGTTGCGGGGGGCCTGCGCCCGCCGAAACCGATGCCTGCTGCGTCAAAGATGCCGAAGCGAAGGCGGCCGGCAAGTCCGGTTGCGGCTGCAGCTAGCGCAGCAGGCGGCGGGCAAGGACGGCCGCGACGGCTGCGCCCGCGCATTGCGCGACGATGAATCCCGGCGCATCGGCCGGCCGGATGCCGGCGAAGCTATCGGTCAGCGCGCGCGCCAGCGTCACGGCCGGATTGGCGAAGCTGGTTGACGCGGTGAACCAGTAGGCGCCTGCGATATATCCGGCGACGGCGGCGGGCACGTTCGGCGCGCTGCGCTTCGAAGCAAGCAGCACGATCAGCAGAAGCCCGAAGGTCGCCACCGCCTCGGCGAACCATTGGGGCAATCCGGCGCGGATTTTCGTGCCGGCCTGGAACAGCGCCACATCGAACATGCCGTGCGCCGCGAGCACGCCAAGCACGGCGCCGGCGATCTGCGCCAAGAAATAGGGCAGCACGTCGGTGCGCGGCAGGTCGCCGCGCGCGGCCAGCGCCAGCGTGACCAGCGGATTGAAATGCGCGCCCGAAACAGGGCCGAGTGCCGCGATCAGCGCGTAGAGCACGCCCGCGGTCGCGATCGCGTTGGCGAGCAAAGCGAGCGCGACGTTCCCGCCGGAAAGCCGCTCGGCCATGATGCCCGAGCCGACGATCGCCGCCAGCAGCAGGGCGCTTCCCGCGGCTTCGGCAAAGATGCGTGCGGTCCGGTCGGCGGTCACGCGGGTTCGGTCTTCCGGCCCATCTCGTCGACCTTGCGCTTGATCTCGAGCGTCGTGAGCGATGCCATCGGCAGGCTCGCGAAGATGCGGATGCGCCGTTCGATCATGGCGAACACGTCGGCCGTGAAGGCGGCCTTTTCCGCATCCGTGCCTTCGAACGACGAGGGATCGGGAAAGCCCCAGTGCGCCGTGATCGGCTGGCCCGGCCAGACCGGGCAGACCTCGCCGGCCGCGTCGTCGCAGACCGTGAAGACGAAATCCATCACGGGCGCGCCGGGTCGCGCGAATTCGCCCCAATCCTTCGAGCGGAAGCCGGACGTGTCGAAGCCGAGCCGGTCGAGCAGCGATTTGACGGACGGATTGATCCGGCCCGACGGCTGGCTGCCAGCACTGTAGGCGCGGAAGCGCCCTTCGCCGTGCCGGTTCAGCAGCGCCTCGGCCATCACCGAACGCGCGGAATTGTGGGTGCAGAGAAACAGGACATTCTTGCGGGTATCGGTCATGACGCGGCCTGCGCTCGTGGAACGGGATCAAGAATATGCGGCCATCGCGTTACAGTCATGTTACGCCGACGTCAGGCCCAGCACGGCAGCCGCGATGGCGCGCGGGCGCTCGCCGATGCCGGTCGCGACGGCGCCGGCCTGCGGGTCGATTTCCAGAAGCTTTGTCCCGATGACGACGTCGACGCCGTCATGGACGAGGCCGCGGATCGTGCCCGCAAGCGGTGCCGCGATCGGCGCGCCATCGACCGTCGCGACCGGTGCGCCGGCAGCGACCTTGTCGCCGATGCGTGCGTTCGTGCGCAGCGTGCCCGAAACCGGCGAATAGACAAGCCGCTCGCGCCCGGCGCCGCCCAGCGGCTTCGGCTCGCCCGCAAGCGCCAATGTCGCCCCGTCGCGTACGATGCGGCCGAGATCGGTCCAGCTCGTCTCGACGGCGACGTGGCAGTTCCTCCAGGCGTCGAAGCCCGGCCCGAGGCCGATGGCGAGCGGCGCCTGCCCGCGCAGGTCTTCGGGTTCCGCGCGCTTGCGCAGGCGCGCATCGACCAGCATGTCGGGCCGGAAGGCGCCCCGCACGGCATCGTAGGGCAGGGACGTGGCGACAAGGCCTTCGCCGATACGCGCAAGATCGTCGGCGCGCCTGCACTCCAGCCCTTCGAGTGCCGCGCGCCCGTCGAACATCGCGTCGGCGAAGCTCATGCCGCGCCGGTGCGTGGTCGGGTGCGCGACGTCGTGGATCAGCACGATGTGCTCCGCCATGCGCAGCGCGTGGGCGACGGCCGAGCCGACATCGCCGATCCCGCGCACGAGGACGCGCATCGTCAGTGCGGGAACGGCCAGAGCCGCAGCTTTTCCTTGCCGATCTGCCAGAGCCGCGCGAGGCCGTGCGGCTCGGCGATCAGGAAGAACACGATGAGCGCGCCGAAGATCATCAGCTCGAAATGCGCGATCGTGGAGGTGGAGAGCGGCACGCCCATGGCCGTGGGCACCACGTTGAGGAAGATCGGCAGCAGCACGATGAACGCCGCCCCCAGGAACGAGCCGAGGATCGAGCCGAGCCCGCCGATGATGATCATGAACAGGATCTGGAACGAGCGGTTGATGTCGAAGGCGAGGGCCTCGACCGAGCTCGTGTAGATGAAGGCCCACAGCGCTCCCGCAACGCCGCAGTAGAACGACGAGACGGCGAAGGCGAGCAGCTTGGTGTGCAGCGGGCGGATGCCGATGATCTCGGCCGCGATGTCCATGTCGCGGATCGCCATCCACGCGCGCCCGATTCGCCCGCGTACGAGATTCTTTGCGACGAGCGCCAGCAGCGCCACGAACGAGAGGCAGAAAATGTACTTGGCGTGCGAGGTCGCCTCGATGCCGGTGACGTAGAAGCCGAAGACCGCACGCGGCGGTGCCGAGATGACGCCGGAGGCCGAATAGTTCACGAACCACGGCACCTTCGTGAACAGCCAGATCAGGAAGAACTGCGCGGCGAGCGTGGCGACCGCGAGGTAGAAGCCCTTGATGCGCAGGCTGGGGATGCCGAACGCGACGCCGACGGCGGCCGTGACGCCGCCCGCCAGCAGGAACACGAACACGATGTTGAGTTCGGGGAACGCGATCGCGAGCTTGTAGGCCGCGAAGGCGCCGCACGCCATGAAGCCGCCCGTACCCAGGCTGAGCTGCCCGCAATAGCCGGTCAGGATGTTGAGGCCGAGGGCGGCGACCGAAAAGACGAGGAACGGGATCAGGATCGTCGACAGGAAATAGTCGCTCGCCACCATCGGCGCGCCGACGAACGCGACGAGCAGCAGCAGCGCCAGCGCGATCCGGTCCTGCAGGATCGGGAAGATCGCCTGGTCTGCGGCATAGCTCGTCTTGTACTGGCCGGCCTCGCGGTAGATCACGTCGTCACACCCTCTCGATGATGCGTTCGCCGAACAGGCCCTGCGGGCGGAACATCAGGAAGAACAGCGCGAGGATATAGGCGAACCAATCCTCGATGCCGCCGCCGATCTTCGCGGCCCAGAATACCTCCGCGACCTTCTCGCCCACGCCGATGATGAGGCCGCCGATGATGGCGCCGGGGATCGACGTGAAGCCGCCGAGGATCAGCACGGGCAGCGCCTTCAGCGCGACCAGCGCCAGCGAGAACTGCACGCCGAGCTTCGAGCCCCACATGATGCCCGCGACCAGCGCCACGATGCCGGCGACCGACCAGACGATCACCCAGATCGTCTGCAGCGGGATGCCGACCGACTGCGCAGCCTGATGGTCGTCGGCCACCGCGCGCAGCGCCCGCCCGATGCGGGTCGACTGGAAGAAGAAGGCGAGCGTGGCGACGAGCGTGCCGGCCACGAGAGCCGCGACGATGTCGAACGTGTTGACCAGCACGCCGCCGATCTCGATCGGGTCCTTCGGGATGCCGACATCGAGGCGCTTCACGTCCTCGCCCCACAGCATCTGGAAGAAGCCGTCGATGAAGAAGGTCACGCCGATCGTCGCCATGAACAGGATGATCGCCGGCTGGTTGACGAGCGGGCGCAGCACGACGCGCTCGATCGCGAAGGCGAGCGCGATCATGGTGGCAAGCGCCAGCAGCAAGGCGAGCCACTGGGGCGCCCCCAGTTCGTTGAAGCCCACGAACGAGAGGGCCGCGCTCAGCACCATCGCCCCTTGCGCGAAATTGAACACGCCCGAGGCCTTGAAGATCAGCACGAAGCCCAGCGCCACGAGGCTGTACATGACGCCCGTCAGCAGGCCGCCGACCAGCACCTCGACGAAGAAGGTCGGGAATTCCCAGATCTCCTTGAGCGGGCCGAAGAGGAAGTCGAGGAGGAAATCCATCTAGCGGCGCCTCATGCGTGGCTCGTGCCGAGATAGGCGTCGATGACCTTGGGGTCCGCCTTCACCGTGTCGGGCGTGCCGTCGGCGATCTTGCGGCCGTATTCGAGCACGACCACGCGGTCGGAGATGTCCATCACCACGCCCATGTCGTGCTCGATCAGCGCGATCGTCGTGCCGAACTGCTCGTTGACGTCGAGGATGAAGCGGCACATGTCCTCCTTCTCCTCGAGATTCATGCCGGCCATCGGCTCGTCGAGCAGCAGCAGTTCTGGCTCGGCGGCGAGCGCGCGACCCAGTTCCACGCGCTTCTGCAGGCCATAGGGCAGGCGGCCGACAGGCGTTTTCCGGATCGCCTGGATTTCCAGAAAGTCGATGACGCGCTCGACGACCTCGCGGTGCGCGATCTCCTCCTTCTGCGCCGGCCCCCAGTGCAGGCACTGCCAGAAGAAGCCGCGCTTCATCTTGAGCATGCGCCCGGTCATGATGTTGTCGAGCGTCGACATGCCGCGGAACAGCGCGATGTTCTGGAAGGTGCGTGCGATGCCGTTCTTGGCCGCTTCGTGCGGGCGCATGGCGCCGCGCGCCAGACCCTTGTAAGTGATGCGCCCTTCGCTCGGATGATAAAAGCCGTTGATGCAGTTCAGCATCGACGACTTGCCGGCACCGTTGGGCCCGATGATCGCGCGGATCTCGCCCTTGCGGATGTCGAACGAGACGTCGCTGAGCGCACGTACGCCGCCGAAGCCGAGGCTGACGTTCTCGACCTCCAGCAGCGTGCCCCCGATTTCCCGCGCGACGGCCGGACGCGACATGCCTAGCTCGCCCGCCGCAGTTCGGGTTTTGCCGATGCGGGCACGCGCGCCGCCTCGCGGATGGCGAGATCGGCCTCGATCTTGCCCTTGCGGCCGTCCTCGAAGGTGACGACCGTGGAGATGTGCGCGCGCTCGGCGCCCGAATAGAGTGCCTCGACGAGCGGGCCGTAGCGGTCGGCGATGAAGCCGCGGCGCACCTTGCGCGTGCGCGTGAGCTCGCCGTCGTCGGCGTCGAGTTCCTTGTGGAGCACGAGGAAGCGGCGGATCTGCGAGCCGGCAAGTGCGGGATCGTCGGCGAGGTCGCGGTTCACCTTCTCGACGCATTCCTGCACGAGGGCGAGGATCTCGGGCTTGGCGGCAAGTTCCTGATAGGAGGCGTACGCGATGCCGCGCCGCTCGGCCCAATTGCCGGCCGCCTCGAGGTCGATATTGACGAAGCAGGCGACGTGCTCCTGCCCGTGGCCGAAGGCGACGGCTTCCTTGATGAAGCTGAAGAACTTGAGCTTGTTCTCGACATATTTGGGCGCGAACAGCGTGCCGTCGCGCAATTTGCCGACGTCCTTCGCGCGGTCGATGATCTTGAGCTGGCCCGACTTGTCGAAATAGCCGGCATCGCCCGTGCGGTAATAGCCGTCGGGCGTCTTGGCCGAGGCGGTCGCCGCGTCGTTCTTGTAGTAGCTCTGGAAGATGCCGGGCGAGCGCACGAGCACCTCGCCACTCTCCTCGATTCGGATCTCGACTTCCGGCGCCGGCACGCCGACCGTGTCGGAGCGGATCTCGCCGTCCTTCTGCATGCAGATGAAGACGGAGGTTTCGGTGGCGCCGTAGAGCTGCTTCAGGTTCAGCCCGAGCGAGCGGTAGAAATCGAAGATGTCGGGACCGATCGCCTCGCCGGCAGTGTAGCCGATGCGCATCTTGGCGAAACCCAGCGCGTTCTTGAGCGGCCCATACACCAGCCGTTCGCCCAGCGCGTAGAGGAAACGGTCGGCGAGCGAGACGGGTTCCTTGTCCATCAGCGCGATGCCGGTGCGCCGCGCGATATCCATGAAATAGCGGAACATGGCGCGCTTGATCGTGCCGGCATCCTCCATGCGGATGGCGACCTGCGTCAGGATGTTCTCGAAGATGCGCGGGGGCGCGAAGAAGAAGCTCGGCCCGATCTCCTTCAGGTCCGTCATCACCGTGGCGCCCGATTCCGGGCAGCTCACGCAGAAGCCGGCGACGTAGGCTTCGGCGTACGAGAAGATGTGATCGCCCACCCACGCCATCGGCAGATAGGCGAGGATCTCGTCGTCCTCGCGCAGGCCGTCGAAGGCGATGGCGTTCTCCGCCGTTCGGATGACGTTGTCGTAGGTGAGCAGCACGCCCTTGGGCTGGCCGGTCGTGCCCGACGTGTAGAGCATGACGGAGGCATCCGCGCCCTTGCCCCTGGCGATCTCGGCATCGAGGAAAGCGGGATTGGCGGCCGCGTGCGCGTCGCCCGCCTGCATCAGCGCGTCGATGGCGAGCAGGCCTTCGTCGGCATAGGTGCGCATGCCGCGCGTGTCGTCATAGGCGATGATCTTCGGCAGGCCGGTGCGCGCGCGGATGCCCAGCAGCTTGTCGACCTGCTCCTGGTCCTCGGCGATGGCCACGCGCGCCTCGGCGTGGTCGATCACGTAGGCCATCTCGTCGGCGACCGCGTCCTGATAGACCGGCACGGGGACGGCACCCAGGCACTGCGCGGCGCAGATCGACCAGTAGAGGCGCGGGCGGTTGTCGCCCACCAGCACCAGCTTGTCGCCGCGCTTCACGCCAAGGCTGGCAAGGCCGCTCGCGATGCGCCGGATTTCCGCCGCACTCTGGGCCCATGACCAGCTCTGCCAGATGCCCAGTTCCTTCTCGCGCATCGCCGGCCGGTCGCCCCGCACGCGCGCGTTGTGCCCCAGCAGCTTGGGGAACGTGTCGAGCGACGGATTGCGGGCGGGAAGCTGGGTCATGGACGAAATAACGGTGTCTCCCTGTACGATCGGACCCATACGGACGAACCAGTAAGATCCGGCACGTTCCCCTTCCGGTGGCCGCGCTGACGGTTGTAGAACCCGTCATTCGCGGCAGGGATGCCTGCCTCGGTCCACTTAAGTCGAAAGGCCGAACTTGGTCAAGCAAAGCACGCCGTTCTTCGTGGCCCTGGGCGGGCGCAAGCTGCACGCGGTCCGCATTGACGGGCCGGAGGCGCCGCCGCTCGTGTTCCTGCACGAAGGGCTCGGCTCGATTCCCCAGTGGCGCGACTTTCCCGTCGCCCTGTGCGCGGCCGCGGCGCGCCCCGGCCTCGTCTACGAACGCTTCGGCCACGGCAAGTCGTCGCCGATGGCAGGGCCGCGTACCGTGGGCTATCTGCACGACGAGGCGACGACGCTGCTCGCCATCCTCGACGCGCTCTCGATCCCGAGGGCCGATCTCGTCGGCCATTCCGACGGCGGATCGATCGCGCTGCTGGCGGCGGCGCGGGCACCTTCGCGCATCGGGCGGCTGGCCACGATCGCGGCGCACGTGCTGGTCGAGGACGTGACGATCGCCGGCATCCGGGCGGCCCAGCTCACCTATGCGGGCACCGACCTGCGCGAACGGCTCGCGCGCTATCATGGCGAGGGGACCGACGCGCTGTTCCGCGCGTGGGCCGACACGTGGCTGTCGGCGCCGTTCCGCGACTGGAACATCGAGAAGGAGCTGCGCCTGCTGACCTCGCCCGTGCTGGCCCTGCAGGGCGAGGGCGACGAATACGGCACGCTCGACCAGCTCCAGCGCATCAAGGCGGCGGTCGGTGGCCCGTGCGTGACGTGGGCGGTGCCCAAGACCGCGCACCATCCCCACCTGCAGGCGCGCGCCGAAGTGCTCGACCGGCTGGCGGCGTTCTTCCGGGTCTAGGCGGGGCGGGTCCAGGCGCCCGGGGCTAGGCGCGCAACGCCGCGCGAGTCTCGGCGATACGCCCGGCTGGCAGCCACACGCGCACGGTCGTTCCCTTGCCGAGCGCGCTCTGGATGTCGAGGCGGCCCTGGTGCATCTCGATCAGCCGCTTGGTGATCGAAAGGCCGAGGCCGGTGCCGCCGTACTGCGCGGCCGAACCCGGCGCCTGGCGGAACGGCTCGGTGACGTGCGGAAGGTCGGCCGGCGGGATGCCGACGCCGGTATCGGCGACCTCGATCACGACGCCGTCGGGGGCGCGCTGCGCGCGTACTTCCATCCGGCCGCCCTGCGGCGTGAACTTGATCGCGTTGGAGAACAGGTTGAGCAGCACCTGGCGCATCGCGCGCGCGTCGGCCTTCAGCGAGATGCCGGCGATGCCGGTGATTTCCTGCACGATGCGCACGCCGCGCGCGGCTGCCTCGCCGCGCACGAGTGCGGCCGTGCCGTCGATCAGCTCGACGGGGTCGATCTCGGATTCTTCCAGGTCGAGGCGGCCCGCCTCGATCTTCGACATGTCGAGCACGTCGCCGATCAGCGACACGAGATGGCGTCCCGAGGCGGCGATGTCGCGCGCGTACTCGACATAGCGCGGGCTGCCGGCGGGCCCGAAGAACTGCTTCTCGATGATCTCGGAGAATCCGATGATCGCGTTGAGCGGCGTGCGCAGCTCGTGGCTCATGTTCGCGAGGAACTGCGACTTGGCGCGGTTGGCGGCCTCCGCCTGGTCGCGCGCCTGGCGCAGTGCCGCTTCCGTCTCGACAAGGCTCGTCACGTCGGTGCGGACGCCCACGATGCCGATGCCCGGCACGCGCTGCTCGGCGACCGACACCCAGCGCCCGCTGCCGGTCTGCATCAGATAGGGCTCGGCGTCGGGCGACTGGTGGCGGCGCACGCGCTCGGCCACCCATGTCTCGGCATTGAAGCCTTTCTCGGGCGGCTCGCCGGCCGCGATCGCCTGGCGCACCAGCGCCTCGAATGTCTGGCCGCAGATGCGCGTGGGGTCGCCATGCCCGGTGAACATCAGGGCATAGGGGCGGTTGGCGACGACCAGGCGGTCCGCCTCGTCGTAGATCGCGAAGCCTTCGGGGATCGCGTCGAGGGCGGCGCGCAGCTGCGCTTCGGCGGCGCGCGCCTTCTGCTCGACCGACTTGAGCTCGGAGACGTCGGTCGCGACCGAAACGATCTGGCGCGCGACGCCGTCGGGATCGACAAGTGGCACCTTGCTGGCGAGGAAGCTGCGCTGCCTGCCGTCGGCGTAGAACGAATCCTCGACGCCGTGCGAGGTCGTGCGGGTGCGCATGGCGATGCGCTCGCGCACCTCGACCTCGCGCGCGAAGGCGCGCTCGGTGAAATCCTCCAGCCGTTTGCCGATCGCCGCTTCGGGTGTGGTGCCGAACAGGCGCGCCTGGAAGACGTTCATCAGGGTATAGCGGCCGTGCTCGTCCTTGGCGTTGATGATGCTGGGGATCGCGTCGATGATGCCGCGCAGCTTGCGCTGCGACTGCGCGACCCGGTCGCGGTCGGCACGCGCGAGGGCTGCCAGCCGCGCCATGCGGCCGAGCTGCAGGTAGACGAGCCCGGCGAGCGCCAGCACAAGCACCGCGCCGACGAGGGCCGCGATCGACTGCTGACGCACGGCGGTGTGCAGCGTCTCGCGATAGTCGCTCGTCGCCAGCGCGACCGATACGAAGACCGGCACGCCCGCGACACGGCGCCAGGTCAGGCGCCGCTCGATCCCGTCGATCGGCGAATTGATCAGCAATTGGCCCTCGTCCTCGCGCGCGCGCATGGCTTTGACGAGCGGCCCGTCGAACACGTGCCCGATCATGTCGTCGATGGGCTGGCGCCACAGCAGCATTCCGTCTTCGCGCCACAGCGAGATGCGCCCGTTGGGCCCGACATCGAGCGTGGAATGGAACTCGCGGAAATAGTCGAGATTGATCGTCATCGCGACGATGCCCGTCTCGCTGCGCGTCAGGCGGTCGACGAACCGGCGCGCCACGACGACCTGCCAGATGCGGTGCACGTCGTTGAAGGACGGCGGCGAGATCAGCGTCGTCTCGACCGGCATGTTGCGGATCCTGGCGAAGAGGTCAGGTGCCAGCCGGCCGGCGGCCAGCTCCGTCCCCTCGGCGGTATCGAGATGCACCCGCCCGACATCGTCGAGGGCGAAAGCGGTGATGGCTCCCGGCACGAATTCGCGGCTGTCGTAGAACAGGGCGCGCAGGCTGAAATCGTTGGCGGGCCAGCCGCTGGCGATGCGCGCGGCCAGCACCGACAGCATGCGGTCGGCGGCCCCGAAGCTCTTGCCGGCATGCTCCTCGATCGCGCGAGTCAGCGTGGTGCCCTGACGCAACGCCGCGTCCTCGTTGCGCTCGTAGGCCGTGCGCACGGCATACAGGAACACGCTCGCGACGATGATCCCGATCAATGCCACGAGTCCCAGCACCCAGCGCCGCAGGCGCAGCGGGTCGAGACCCGACATGCTGCTTTCGTCGAGCGCGTCCGGCGGGGCCGGGGAATGCGGAGGCGGCGCGGCGGTCAAATCCATATCCTTTCGGCAGGCAAACGCCCCCGATTTGGGCCCCAATATGCTCCGGCGACGGTTAACAAGTGTTTGACGCGCAACCGCTTCCGCCGGGGGCGCAGGGCCCGGCCGCCGGGCGCGCCTTCCCCCGGCAGCACTTCAATGAAAAGGGCGGGCGTGCTATCCAGTGGGCCGCCTTTTCTTTTGCATCAGGGATATAGGGGAGATCTGCCCGTGCCCACCTTCGGTCATGACACGATGAAGACCCGCCGGACCCTTACGGTCGACGGCAAGAGCTACGCGTACTACAGCCTCGAGGCCGCCGCCGCCGCCGGAATGAAGGGCATCGAGCGGCTGCCGTTCTCGCTGAAGGTGCTGCTCGAGAACCTGCTGCGCTGGGAAGACGGGCGCACGGTCACGGTCGACGACGTGAAGGCCATGTCGGGCTGGCTGGCCGAGCGCAAGTCGACGCGCGAGATCGCCTACCGCCCCGCGCGCGTGCTGATGCAGGATTTCACCGGCGTTCCCGCCGTGGTCGATCTCGCCGCGATGCGCGACGCGATGGTCGCCATGGGCGGCGACGCCAAGAAGATCAACCCGCTCTCGCCGGTCGACCTCGTCATCGACCATTCGGTGATGATCGACAATTTCGGCAAGGCCGACAGCTTCGGCAAGAACGTAGCGCTGGAATACGAGCGCAACGCCGAGCGCTACGCCTTCCTGCGCTGGGGCTCCGCGGCGTTCTCGAACTTCCGCGTCGTCCCGCCGGGCACGGGCATCTGCCACCAGGTCAACCTCGAGTACCTCGCCCAGACGGTGTGGACGCAGGACGGCGACGGCACGACCTACGCCTATCCCGACACGCTGGTGGGCACCGACAGCCACACCACGATGGTGAACGGCATGGCCGTTCTCGGCTGGGGCGTGGGCGGCATCGAGGCGGAAGCCGCGATGCTCGGCCAGCCCGTGTCGATGCTGATCCCCGAGGTCGTCGGCTTCAAGCTGACGGGCAAGCTGCGCGAAGGCATGACGGCGACCGACCTCGTGCTCAACGTCACGCAGATGCTGCGCAAGAAGGGCGTGGTCAACAAGTTCGTCGAATTCTACGGCCCCGGCCTTGACGCGCTGTCGCTCGCCGACCGCGCGACGATCGCCAACATGGCGCCGGAATACGGCGCCACCTGCGGCTTCTTCCCGATCGACAAGGAAACGATCAACTACCTGACCTTCACCGCCCGCGAGCCCGCGCGCGTGAAGCTGGTCGAGGCCTACGCCAAGGCGCAGGGCATGTGGCGCGACGAGAAGACCCCCGATCCGGTCTTCACCGACACGCTCGAACTCGACATGTCGACGGTGGAACCGGCACTCGCCGGCCCCAAGCGTCCGCAGGACCGCGTGCTGCTCTCGGCCGCCAAGTCCGGCTTCGAGAAGGCGCTGCCCGAACTCGTCGGCCCGAAGAACGCCAAGGACGGCGTGCCGGTCAAGGCGAACGGCGGCTACACGCTGCGCAACGGCGACGTCGTCATCGCGGCGATCACGTCGTGCACGAACACGTCGAACCCCGCGGTGCTCGTCGCCGCCGGCCTCGTCGCGCGCAACGCGGTCGCCAAGGGCCTCAAGACCAAGCCGTGGGTCAAGACGTCGTTCGCGCCGGGCAGCCAGGTCGTGACGGACTACATGGTCAGCGCCGGGCTGATGCAGCATCTCGACGCGCTCGGCTTCACGCTCGCCGGCTACGGCTGCACGACCTGCATCGGCAATTCGGGCCCGCTGCCCGACGAGGTGGCCGAGGCGATCGACGCGGGCGACCTGACGGTCACGTCGGTCCTCTCCGGCAACCGCAACTTCGAGGGGCGCGTCCACGCGCAGGTCAAGGCGAACTACCTCGCCTCGCCGCCGCTGGTCGTCGCCTACGCGCTGGCGGGTTCGCTGCTGCGCGACATCACGACCGAACCGCTCGGCATGGGCAAGGACGGTCCGGTGTATCTCAAGGACATCTGGCCTTCGAACAAGGAGATCGCCGACACGATCCAGAAGTCCCTGTCGGCCAAGATGTTCCGCGAGCGCTACGCCAACGTCTTCAAGGGCGATGCGAACTGGCAGAAGATGGGCACGTCGGCCGGCATGACGTACAAGTGGCAGCCCGGCTCGACCTACGTGAAGCACGCTCCGTATTTCGAGGATCTGCCCAAGGAAGCGGGCACGTTCCACGACATCTCGGGTGCCCGTCCGCTCGCCATCCTCGGCGATTCGATCACGACCGACCACATCAGCCCGGCCGGTTCGATCAAGAAGGACGGGCCCGCGGGCAACTACCTGATCGAGCACCAGGTGCGTCCCAACGACTTCAACTCGTTCGGCGCGCGCCGCGGCAACCACGAGATCATGATGCGCGGCACCTTCGCCAACATCCGCCTCAAGAACGAGGCGGCGCCGGGCACGTCGGGCGGCATGACGCGCCTGATGCCCGAAGGCGAGACGATGTCGATCTACGAAGCCGCGATGAAGTACAAGGCGCGCGGCACGCCGCTCGTCATCTTCGGCGGCAAGGAGTACGGCACGGGTTCCTCGCGCGACTGGGCGGCCAAGGGCACGATGCTGCTGGGCGCCAAGGCCGTGATCGTCGAGAGCTTCGAGCGCATCCACCGCTCGAACCTCGTGGGCATGGGCGTGCTGCCGCTGCAGTTCCCCGAAGGCACGACGCGCCAGACGCTGAAGCTCGACGGCTCGGAAGTGATCGACATCTCGGGCATCGCGGGCGGCATCAAGCCGCGGATGACCGTCAAGATGACGATCAAGCGCGTCTCGGGCGCCGTCGATACGGTCGACCTGCTCTGCCGCATCGATACGCTCGACGAGGTCGAGTATTACCGTCACGGCGGGATCCTGCCCTATGTCCTGCGCGGCCTGCTGAAGGCGGCGTAAGGGGCCGGGTTCCGGCAGGAAAAGCCCCGTCCGCCCCCGAAAGGGCGGGCGGGGTTTCCTTTTTCCGAGAGAGGTCGCGATGGCAATCGAAATCGTTCCGCCCTATGCGGCGGTGCTGGGGCTCTTTTTCATCGCGCTCACGCTGCGGGCCGTGATGGCACGCGGCGCCGCACGCCGGCTGATCGGGCCCATCGAGGACGAAAGGCTCAATCGCCGCCTGCGCGTGCACGGGAATTTCGCCGAATACGCGCCGATGGCGATCGTGCTGCTCGCCTTCGCCGAACTGCGCGGCACGCCGCCCGCGATCCTGCATGCCGCGTGCGCGGCGCTGGTCGCCGGACGGCTCCTGCATGCGTGGGGCGTTTCGCGCGTGCCCGAGACGCTGCGCTGGCGCAAGGCGGGCATGCTGCTGTCGCTCGGCGCGATCGTGACCGCGTCGATCCGGATCCTCGCGAGCTATCTCTAGCCCGCGGCGTCCGCCCGCAGGTTCTCGAGGAACTTGCCCAGCGCCGCGATCTGCTTGCTGCGCGTCTCGACCTGCCAGGACTGATCGAATTTCTTCGCGTACTCGGCCGCATCGAGCGCCTTGCGGACGAGCGCCGCATAGTCCGCATCGGGCCCGATATAGGCGCTGTTCCCGCCCGGCTGCCCGTCCGCGGCGACCGTGATCGGCATGAAGCTGGTCTCCAGAAGCATCCTGTCGCGCTCGCTCATGCCGGCGGTCGTTTCGGCCCAGGCCTTCTTGACGCCGTCGGGCGCGTTGGACGGCGGGAACTTCCAGAGCTTTGCCGCACCCACCATCTCGAAGCCGTCATGGTCGATGTCGCGTATCTTGTCCGGGGAAACCAGCAGGTTCCCCGCGCCTTCGACGCTGAGGCCCGAAGGATCGATCGGCGTGCCGAGGCCGTGGATATCCTGCAGCACCTTCAGTTCCGCCGGCGAGAGCGATTTCAGGAACGCCTTGGGGTCGGCGTCGGCGTTCTGGTCCGCGGCGCGCTGGAGCAGCTTCTGGAAATCGGCGGAAGCGTCGAGCACCTGCTGGCGGCGATCCTGCGAGATGCTGGATCTGGCGAGATATCCGGCCGACCAGTCCTCGAAGTCGGCGACCGCGGAGATCACGGCACTTTGCGTCGCGCTCGAAAGCAGTGCTGACGATGTCCGTGCGGCGCCGCTGATATCGGAAGGCGCGCTCGTCGTCGTCGGCGTCGTTTCGCCGGATGCGGATGCCGGCGTGGTTCTGCGGAGGGGCTGAAAATTCGCGGATATGCCGGTGATCATTGTCGAGATCGATGTCATGCCGAATTTCCCAATCTGTGTTCGCGACTTCTTGGCGAAGTGGCGAGCAACCGGCATGCCAGAATACCGCGACCGGCGACGCTCCATGTCGCCGCTGAAAACGGGCACTCCGTTGGTTGACGGCAATTAACCTTGTCGGTGCCGCCCGGCAGAATCTTCCGCGTTCGGAATTTTGTGCCGACGTTTTCCGCCGCGAGAAGTTTCCGCCTACAGCGTCAGCCCGTCGTCCTGCTTGCGCGGAACCTGGCCCGTGCTCTTGGGCGGGTTGAGGCGGCGGATCGTGATGTTGCCGTCGGCGTCGATCTCGGGTGCGGCATATTGCGGCAGGTTGGCGATCATGCCCTGCAGGGCCTCGATCATCTTGCCGATCGCCTCGCGGGCAAGCGCGTCGGGGGCGGGGCCTTGCGTCTGGGCCGCGGCGGGCGTGGCGAGAAGCAGGGCGGCAAGCGCCAAGATCTTGAATCGCATGGAAACCTCCATTGTCTGGCGCGACAACGGCGGGGCCAGCACGCTTAGTCCGTCGCGTTACGTGACGCGGGCGCGGGTCTGGTATTTCGGGTCCTCGTAGGCGCGCGTCTCGATCACGTCCACGAGGCTGGCGGCCGCGTCCCACACGTCGACATGGCGCACATAGAGGGGCGCGAAGCCGAAGCGCAGGATGTCGGGCGCGCGGAAGTCGCCCACCACGCGCCGTTCGATCAGCGCCTGCATGATCGCGTAGCCGTGCCGGTGGCGATAGCACATCTGGCTGCCGCGGGACGCGAAGTCGCGCGGGCTGGCGCGCGTCAGTTCCAGCTTTTCGGCGAGCGAGTCGACGAGGATGCGGAAGATCTCGCCCAGCGCCTCGGACTTGGCGCGGATCGCCGCCATGTCCCAAAGTGCAAGCAGGTCCACGCCGCATTCGAGCGCGGCCAGCGCCAGGATCGACGGCGTCGAGACGATGGCGCGCGCGATCCCGTCGGCCGGGCGGTAGCCGGTCTCGAACGCGAAGGGCGCGGCATGGCCGAGCCAGCCCTGCAAGGCGGGCACGAAGCTCTTCTGCAGGCGTTCGGCGACATAGAGGAACGCCGGCGCGCCCGGCCCGCCATTGAGATACTTGTAGCCGCAGCCCACCGCATAGTCGGCCTCGCAGCCGGCGAGATCGACGGGAAGTGCGCCCGCGGAATGCGCCAGATCCCAGATCACGAGCGCGCCCTTCTCGTGCGCGGCCTTCGTCACGGCCGCCATGTCGTGCAATGCGCCGGTGCGGTAGTCGACTTGGGTGAGCATCACGGCGGCCGTGTCGTCGTCGATCGCCGCCGCGATGCCTTCGGGCCGGTCGACGAGATGCAGCCGGTGGCCTTTCCCCAGCGTGCGGAACAGGCCTTCCGCGACATAGAGGTCGGCCGGGAAATTGGCGCGCTCGGAGATCACCGTGCGCCGCGCCGGCCGCTCGGCAAGGGCCGCGGCCAGCACCTTGTGGAGATTGAGGCTCGTCGTGTCGCACGCAACGACCGTGCCCGGCGGTGCGCCGATCAGCCTTGCGATCTTGTCGCCGACGCGCAGCGGCATGTCGATCCAGCCATGCTTCGTCCAGCCGGCGATCAGGTCTTCGCCCCATTCGTCGCGCACCGTGGCGTGGAGCCGCGCGGCCGTGGCGCGCGGCAGCGCGCCCAGCGAGTTCCCGTCGAGATAGATCGTGTCGTGCGGCAGCGAGAACGCCCCGCGCGCGGCCGCCAGCGGATCGCGCGAATCCATCGCCTTGGCGTCGGCGCGCGTCGGGGCGGAATCGGGGAACGGCGAATGGCGGTCGAGCGAGGCCGTGTTCATGCCCGCCGATCAGGCCACGCCCGATGCTTCCCGGTCAATGCGTGCCGGATCAGGGTGCGCCGAACCCCGCCGCCAGCGCGTCGGCCATGCGTTTGGCGAACGCGGCGGGATCGTCGAGCTTGTCGCCTTCGACGAGACGCGCCTGGTCGTAGAGCAGCTTCGCCACGTCGCCGACGCGCGCCTGCACGGCCGCGTTCTCGCCGCTTGCCTTCACCGTGGCCGCCAGCGCCTTCACCAGCGCATGCGACGGGTTCACCTCGAGGATGCGCTTGGCGGCGGACTTGAGCTGCTTGTGCTGGCGCAGCATGCGCTCGAGATGGATGTCCATGTCGTTCTCGTCGGCGACGAGGCAGACCGCGCTCTCGGCCAGCCGTTCGCTCGCGCGCACGTCTTTCACGGTGTCGCCCAGCGACAGGCGGAACAGCGCCAGCAGCGGCGCCACGTCGGGCGCGTCGTCGGGCTTCGTCTCGTCCTTCTTCGCCTCGTCCGCGAACTTGGCAAGGTCGGCCGCACCGCGCGTGACGGACTTGAACTTCTTGCCTTCGAAATCGTCGGTCTGCGCCACCCAGAATTCGTCGACCGGGTCGGAGAGCAGCAGCACCTCGATCCCGCGCCGTGCGAAGCCTTCCAGATGCGGGCTTGCGGCCACCGCCTTGGGATCGTCGCCGGCGATGTAGTAGATCGCGTCCTGCTCGGGCTTCATGCGCGAAACGTAATCGGCCAGCGACACCCACGCATCGCCCTGCGTGGACGTGCGCAGGCGCGCGAGGCCCAGCACGCGCTTGCCGTGCTCGGCATCCTCGAAGATGCCTTCCTTCATCACTTCGCCGAAATTGCCCCAGAACGCGGCATAGCCTTCGGCATCGTCCTTGGCGCGCTTCTCCAGCTCGCCCAGCACGCGGCCCGTCAGGCCGTGGCGGATCTTCGCGATGACCGGGTTGTTCTGCAGCATCTCGCGGCTGACGTTCAGCGGCAGGTCTTCGGAATCCACGACGCCGCGCAGGAAGCGCAGATAGCGCGGCACGAGGCCCTCGGGCGCCTCGTTGACGAAAACGCGGCGCACATAGAGCTTCACGCCGTGCTTGCGCTCGGGCGCGAACAGGTCGAAGGGCCGGGTGCCGGGCACGTAGAGCAGCGCGGAATATTCGATTGTGCCTTCCGCGCGCCAGTGCAGGTTCGCCCAGGGCGTATCGAAGGCATGCGCGATGTGGTGGTAGAATTCGGTGTGCTGTTCGGCGGTCACCTCGCCCTTGGGCCGCATCCACAGCGCCGAGGCGCGGTTGAGCGTCTTGTCGCCCAGCGCGATCGGGATCGCGATATGGTCGGAATAGCGCCGGACGATCTCGCCGAGCCTTCCCTCGTCCACGAATTCGGCGGCATCGTCCTTCAGATGCAGCGTGATCGCGGTGCCGCGCGCAGCACGCTCCGCCGGGGCCACCGTGTAGCTGCCCTTGCCGTCGGATTCCCAGCGCCAGGCGGCGTCGGTGCTCGCCTTGCGGCTTTCCACGCTCACGCGGTCGGCCACCATGAAGGCCGAATAGAAGCCGACGCCGAACTGCCCGATCAGCGGGTTGTCCTTGCGTTTGGCCTCTTCCATCGACTTGACGAAAGCGGCCGTGCCCGAGCGCGCGATGGTGCCGAGATTGGCGACCAACTCGTCCTTGTCCATGCCGATGCCGTTGTCGGCAATGGTGAGCGTGCGCTTGTCGCGGTCGGGCGTCAGGGTGATGCGGAATTCGGCGTCGCTGCCGATCAGGCTTGCGTCCTGCTGGCCGAGGAAGCGCAGCTTGTCGCAGGCGTCCGACGCGTTGGAGATCAGCTCGCGCAGGAAGACCTGCCGCTCGCTGTAGAGCGAATGGGCGACGATCTCGAGCAGGCGGCTGACTTCCGCCTGGAATTCGTGGGTTTCGGGTTTCGGCGTGTCGGTCATGGTCGGCTCCGGTCTTTCCCGCGCTATCTAGGCGGCCGACCGCGCCCGCGCAAGTCCATCGCCGCCCGGGGCGCTACCAGGGAAAATTGAACGGTTCGCCGAAATCGCCGATGGCGGCCGTGTGCGTGACGAGGCCCGCGTCCGGCTGCCAGTAATGGAGCTGGTAGCCCGGCGGGTCCATCTTCATCGCCGACGGCCCGTCGGCGCGCAGGTCGAGATTGATCTGGTGCGCGGTCGAAGGGGCCACCGACGCGATCGTGCCGGCGAAGCGCGTCTGGATCGCGCGGTGGATGTGGCCGCACACGATGCGCTCCACGTTCGGGTACTTCTTCACGACCGCCGCCATCGCGGGCACGTTGGTCAGGCCCGAGCGGTCCATGTGCCCGATTCCGGTCTTGAAGGGCGGGTGGTGCAGGAAGATCACCGTCGGCTTGTCGCCGCCGGCCGCAAGGGTGCGGTCGAGCCAGTCCGCGCGCGCGGCGCACACTTCGCCGTGATGGTGCTTGGCCACGATGGTGTCGTAGCCGATCAGGCGCACCGGGAATTCATCGACGGCGTAGTGGAAGAATTCAGATGCGCCCACGCGCTTGCCGCATTCGGGGAACGCGGCGGCGAGCGTGTCGCGCGCGTCGTGATTGCCCGGGACGACCAGCAGCGGCGCCTTCAGGGCCGCGAGGATTTCCGTGAGGATGCCGTATTCCTCGGCCGAGCCGCGCTCGACGAGGTCGCCGGTGGCGAGCACCACGTCGGGCTGCGGGTCGAGGGCGTTGAGCGCCTCCACCGCGCGTTTCAGCATCGTGACGGTGTCGACGCGGCCATAGGCGGGACGGCCGCCCTTCTGGATGTGCAGGTCTGATATCTGGGCGATGAGCATGGCTTGAAATCTGCCGGAAGACGCCGGAGAGTCAAGCGTCATGGGCGAGTCGAAAATCACCGCGGTTCTCGGGCCCACCAACACCGGCAAGACGTTCCTCGCCGTCGAGCGGATGCTCGGCCACCGCACGGGCATGATCGGCTTCCCGCTGCGCCTGCTGGCGCGCGAGAACTACGAACGCATCGCCGCCGCCAAGGGGGCGGGGCAGGTGGCGCTCGTCACGGGCGAGGAGCGCATCGTGCCGCCGCACGCGCGCTGGTTCGTGTGCACGGTCGAGGCGATGCCGATGGACCGCGAGGTGGGCTTCCTCGCGGTCGACGAGATCCAGATGGTCGCCGACCGCGAGCGCGGCCACGTCTTCACCGACCGGCTGCTGCATGCGCGCGGTCGCAACGAGACGATGTTCATGGGCGCGGAGACCGCGCGCCCGCTGATCCGCCGCCTCGTGCCGGATGCCGAGTTCGTCGTGCGGCCGCGGCTGTCCACGCTGACCTATACGGGGCCGCGCAAGATCACGCGCCTGCCGCGCCGCTCGGCCGTCGTCGCGTTCTCGGGTGCGGAAGTCTACGAGATCGCCGAACTGGTGCGCCGCCAGCGCGGCGGGGCGGCGCTGGTGTTCGGGGCGCTGTCCCCGCGTACGCGCAACGCGCAGGTCGCGATGTACCAGTCGGGCGACGTCGATTATCTGGTGGCGACCGATGCGATCGGCATGGGCCTCAACATGGATATCGACCATGTTGCCTTCGCCGCGACGTCGAAGTTCGACGGCCGCGGCATGCGCAGGCTCGCACCCCAGGAACTGGGCCAGATCGCCGGGCGCGCGGGACGCAACATGTCGAACGGCACGTTCGGCACGACCGCCGAGATCGGCCCGCTCGACAACGACGTGATCACCGCGATCGAGGAACACCGTTTCCCCGCGCTGACGCACGCCTATTGGCGCAATGCCGACCTCGACATGCGCACGCTCGACGGGCTGCTGGCGAGCCTCGATGCGCGCGCGCCCTCGGGCGAACTGGTGCGCGTGCGCGATGCCGACGACCATCTCGCCCTCCAGCAGCTCGCCCGCGATGCCGAACTGCGTGATCTCGCGAAGGGCCGCGTGGCGCTGCTGTGGGAAGTCGCGCGCATCCCCGATTTCCGCAAGCAGATGTCGGACATGCATGCGCGCCTGCTCGCGACCGTGTTCCGCCATCTGGCGGGGCCGTCTGCGCGGCTTCCCGACGAATGGGTCGCGAAATCCATCGCCCGCCTCGACGATTCCGAAGGTGACATCGACCGGCTGCTGCAGAAGATCGCGGCGATCCGCACCTGGACCTACGTGTCGCACCGTGCCGACTGGCTTGCCGATGCCGCCACGCATCAGGCGAAGGCGCGCGCCGTCGAAGACCGCCTTTCCGACGCGCTGCACGAACGCCTCACGCAGCGTTTCGTCGACCGGCGCAACGCCGTCATCGTGCGCAAGCTTGCCGACGGCGAGGACCTGCTGGCGTCCGTCGCGGCCGACGGCGAGGTGCGTGTCGAAGGCGTGCATGCGGGGCGCCTCGACGGGTTCGAGTTCCGCCCCGATCCCACGCTCGACATGGGCGCGCCTGCGGTTCGTGCGGCGGCAAACCGCGCGCTGCGCCGCGACATCGGCCTGCGCACCGCGCGCCTTGCGGGCGATGCCGACAGCGCGTTCGCGCTGCTGCCCGACGGACGCATCGCCTGGCAGGGCCAGCCGGTCGCGCGGCTCGTCGCGGGCGCGAACGCGCTGGCACCCGAAATCACGCTGGGGCGCAGCGACCTGCTGGAGCCCGCGCACCGGCAGGCCGTGACGCGGCGCCTCGCCGACTGGCTGGCGGGCGAACTGAAGCTCCGGCTTGCGCCGCTGTTCCGTCTGCGCGAGGCCGAACTGCCGGCGCCCGCGCGCGGGCTCGCGTTCGAGATCGTCGCCGCGCTGGGTGCGGTGCCGGCCGCGTCGGCGACGATCGCGCTCGACACGCTCGACCGTCCGACGGCGGGGGCGCTGGGGCGCGCCGGCGTGCGCGTGGGCGCTTTCGGCGCGTTCGTCCCAGCGCTGAAGGACCACGCGTCGACGAAGCTGCGTGCGTTGCTGTGGGCGATCCATCGCGGCGCGGAACCGGGCGTGCCGCCGACGGGCCGCGTCAGCGTGCCGCGCGCGGCGCTGGCGGCCGATCTGATGGCCGCGTGCCTCTATCTGCCGGCGGGCCCGCTCTATGTGCGCGCCGACCGGCTGGAGAAGCTGGGCGAAACGCTTGGCGCCGCGGCGAAGGCGGGCGCTTTCGTTCTCGATCCCGTCTGGGCACGGCTTGTCGATTGCGAGGCGGCGATGCTGCCCGCGGTCGTCGCCTCGCTCGGCTACCGGATGCTGCGCGAGCCCGGCGATCCGCCGCGCTTCGTGCCCAAGAAGATGCGCAGCGTGGCGGGGCGCGCGGCCGACGCGGACTCGCCCTTTGCAGCACTCGCACCGCTCGTGAAGCCTTGAGCGACGACGCGGAAGCGACGCGCATGCGCGTCGATGCGTGGCTGTGGGCCGCGCGCTTCTTCCGCAAGCGGGCGCTTGCGCAGGCGTTCCTCGCCGAGGGGCGCGTGCGCATGCGCGGGCGCGTGCTCGATAAGGGCGATTTCGTGAAGCCGGGCGACGTGCTGACCTTCGTGGCCGGCGACAAGCTGCGCACGATCGAGATCGTCGGCCTCGCCGAACGGCGCGGCAATTCGGGTGCGGCAAAAGGTCTCTACCGCGATCTCTACGAACCGGTTTGACCCCATTTGGCGCGGGGTTGCCCGTCGGTCGGGCGTGTGCTACCCGACGGGCCGGTTTTCATCCGTCCCGCTGCCCGAGAGTCCCGCAATGACCTACGTCGTCACCGAAGCCTGCATCAAGTGCAAGTACACCGACTGCGTCGAGGTGTGCCCGGTCGACTGTTTCTACGAAGGCGAGAACATGCTCGTCATCAAGGCGGACGAGTGCATCGATTGCGGCGTGTGCGAGCCCGAATGCCCCGCCGAGGCGATCGTGCCCGACACCGACCCCAAGGCGAGCAAGTGGGCGGAAATGAACAACGATTACGCCGCCAAGTGGCCGAACCTGACCCGCAAGAAGGACGCCCCGGCGGACGCCGACAGCTGGAAGGGCGTCGAAGGCAAATTCGACAAGCATTTTTCTCCTAATGGCGGGACCGGAAACCCATAAGGGGTATCCGAGGGTCGCTTAAAAGACCGAAATCATTCGACAGGACGCGGAGCCGTGCGGAAAACGCGCGGGTAGCGCGTGCTTTTTGATCATTTTTGTGATAGCTTCTTTTTTGACGGGCTGTGGCAATTGCGCCGCACGCTGCTGTGCCCCTGAAGGGGTTTGACCGGGCTTGGCCGCCCGCCTCATGAAAGTCCGATCTTGCAGCTATTTCAAATAGTTGCCTGATACGGCCGCAGCGCCGACGGGTCAAATCGACCCTTCGGAACGGGAGATTTTTCTGTCCGCCGGACCGGCACATTGGTCTGACGGAACGTCGAGACGGGTTTCGGGGTTGGCAACCGGCCGGCATCTGCCGGGCGGGTCTGAAAGGAGCAGCTTTTCCATGACGCTACGCAAGACGACGGTGCGCGAGACGGACGATCTGGGCTTCGCGGTTGGCGATCACGTCGTGTACCCCACGCACGGCGTGGGCAAGATCACCGGCCTCGAGACGCAGGAGATCGCCGGGACGAAGCTGCGCCTGTTCGTGATCCAGTTCGACAAGGACCGCATGACGCTGCGCGTGCCGACGATGAAGGCCAAGACGTCGGGCCTGCGCCGCCTGTGCACGAAGAAGGAAATGCAGAATGCCCTCGCCACGCTGAAGGCGCGCGCGCGCATCCGCCGCACGATGTGGAGCCGCCGCGCGCAGGAATACGAGGCGAAGATCAATTCGGGCGACCCCAAGGCGATCGCCGAAGTGGTGCGCGACCTGCACCGCAACGCCGGCCAGCCCGACCAGTCGTTCTCCGAGCGCCAGATGTACCAGGCGGCGCTCGACCGTCTGGTGCGCGAGTTCGCCGCCGTCGAGAAGATCTCGGAAGAGACGGCGACCCAGCGCCTCGAGGCGATGCTCAAGGCCGCGTAAGCAGGTTCCTTTGTTTCCGATGCGACAGACCCCGCCGGGCGACCGGCGGGGTTTTTCGTTCGGGGTCCAATTTCGTTTGGGGCGACGCGGCGCCGCGCGATAGCTTTCCGCAAAGATGACGACGGCCCCGCCCGCATCCCTTCCCGCCAAGAGCGAGCGCTTCGCGATCCTGCGCAAGTGCCGGCGCGTGTGGGCGATCGCGGCGATCCACGGCAATGCCGAAGGGCTCGCGCGCATCCATGCCGGCATCGCCGAGCGGCTCGAAACCGGCGACCGCATCGTCTATCTGGGCAACTGGCTGGGGCGAGGGGCGGGCACCATCGCCACGCTCGACGAGATGGTGCGCTTCCGGCGCGAGGTGATCGCGGCGCCCGGCTTCTTCGCGTCCGACGTCGTGTTCCTGCGCGGCGCGCAGGAGGAGATGTGGCAGAAATGCCTGCAGCTCCATTTCGCCGTCAATCCGGGCGAGGTCTTGCGCTGGATGCTCGACCAGGGGCTTGCCGCCACGCTGCAGGGCTACGGCGCCGATCCCAAGGCGGGCCTGTCGGTCACTCGCGAAGGCGCGCAAGCGCTGGCGCGCTGGACGACGGGCCTGCGCAAGGCGCTCGACTCCCATCCCGGCCACCGCGAGGTCACGCTCGCCATGCGGCGCGCGGCCTACGACGATCGCGGGCGCATGCTGCTCGTCAGCGCCGGCCTCGATCTCGACCGGCCATTGGCGGCGCAGGGCGACGCGCTGTGGTGGGGCGGGCGCGGTTTCGACAAGCTCGACCGGCCGTTCGAATCCTTCCTGCGCGTGGTGCGCGGCTACGCGCCCACGCATCCGGGTGCTACGCAAGGCCCCTACACCCTCACGCTCGACGGCGGCAGCGGCTTCGGCGGCAGCCTGCTCGCCGCAAGCCTCGGGCCCGACGGCGAGATCCTCGAGATCCTCGACGCCGGGTGATCCGCCCCGTGGCCGGCGGCGTAGAACGCGCATGGCCCATCTGGACGACACCGACACCCAGCGCGCCAACACGATCTATATCCGCCGCGCGATGAAGGCGCCGCTGCTGGCGCGCGAGCACGAGCTTGAACTCGCGCGGCGCTGGCGCGACACCGGCGACCAGACGGCGCTGGCGGAGCTGGTCGGCGCCTATGGCCGCATGGCGGTATCGCTGGCGCTGCGCTTCCGCCATTACGGCCTGCCTGTCGGCGACCTGATCCAGGAGGGCAATATCGGGCTGATGCAGGCGGCCCAGCGCTTCGAGCCGTCGCGCGACGTGCGCTTCTCGACCTACGCGCAATGGTGGATCCGCGCGGCGATCCAGGATTTCGTGCTGCGGAACTGGTCGATCGTGCGCACCGGAACGACGGCCGCGCACAAGACGCTGTTCTTCAACCTTCGCCGCCTGCGCGCGCGCCTCGACGATCCGTCTTCCGAGCGGATGAGCGACGCCCAGCGCGACACGATCGCGCGCACGCTCAAGGTGAGTGTGCCCGACGTGGCCGAGATGGAAGGGCGGCTTGCCGCCGGCGACCGCTCGCTCGACGCGAAGATCGGCCCCGAGGGCGAAAGCGACTGGGCCGCCACGCTCGTCGATCCGAACCCGACGCCTGAGGACGCGACGATCGGGATGCGCGGGGCGAGCGCGCGCGTGCGGCTGGTGCGTGCGGCGCTGGGCGAACTCGATCCGCGAGAACGCACGGTGATCGAGGCCCGCCAGCTCGCCGAGGAAAGCGTGACGCTGGAATCGCTCGGCACGAAGCTCGGCATTTCCAAGGAGCGCGTGCGCCAGATCGAGCACCGCGCGATGGGCAAGCTCAAGGCGGCACTGGTCCGCCGCGTGAGCAACCCGTCGGATCTTTTCGCGGGCGCCTGAAGCGCCGTCAGATCGCTTCCAGCTCGGTCCAGGCCTGGTCGGCGAGGCCGCGCAGGCGCTGGCTGTCGATGCGGCCGGCGAAGGCGTAGGCGTAGCCGCCGCGATGCCAGTGGACGACATTCACGCCCTGGCGCAGGTCGGCGCGCGGGCTCTGCTCGCGCCGTTCGGAGAACGCGATGACGAGGCCGACGACCTCGTTCGCGCCGTTCTTGTAGAGAAGCTGCGCCGCGGGCTTGCCGCCGACGACCAGCATGCGCCCGCCCTGCAGCTCGAAGCCCTGCGACGTGAGATCGGGCAGCGCCAGATTGCGGTTGAGCTTGGCGCCGAACCACTTGCCCAGTTCCGGCATGTCCTCGGTCGTGAAGTCGACGAGCAGGCGGCCTTCGCTGGCCTGCGTCGCTTCCGCGACATTGTAGAAGCCCGCGACATTGTCGAGCCAACGGTCGGTCGAGGCGAGCTCGAGCCCGCCGATCTGCGGCTGGATGCGCCCGGTGAACACGCCGCCGGCCCCCAGCACGAGGAAGAGCGCCACCGACGCGGCGACCGCCCAGACGAGCGGGCGGCGGATGCTGCCGGCCCGGGGCTTCATCGGGACGACGTTGCCGGCCTTGGTCTCGCGCACCGCCGCGACGAGGCGTGCAGGCACCGGCTCGTCCACGACGGGGGCGAGTGCGGCGCGCGCCAGCATGGCGGTGCGCCGGAAAATCTCGATGCGGTTGCGCACGCGGCGGTCGGCGAGGGCGCCCCGCGCCACGCGCGCGGCGGCAGCGCCTTCGAGCGCGCCGTCGGCATAGGCCATCAATGTCTCGTCGTCGAACGCGCGCGCGGGCGCCACGGGCGCCTTCATCACGGCATCGACCAGCCGCTGCGGCACGGGCTCGAGCAGCACCTCGTTCATCGCGGCATGCGCCATCGCGGCCATGCGGCGGAACATCGTCACGCGCGCGGCAACCTCGGCATCGTTCGCGAGAGCGGCTTCGACCGCGCGCAATTCCGCCGGCTCGGCCGTGCCGTCGGCGTAGCGCATCAGGGTCTCGTCGTCGAAGCGCGGTGACATTCCTTGCAGTCCCTCTATTCGGCGGGCGAGGCGAGCGAGGAGCCCGTTTCGCCCAGCATGCGTGCCAGTGCGGTCCGTGCCCGCGCGAGACGGCTCATCACCGTCCCGATCGGGATGTCCAAGGCGGCGGCAGCCTCCTTGTAGCTCTGCCCCTCGACGCACACGAGCGTCAGCACCGTGCGCTGCTCGTCGGGCAGCTTCGCCATCGCCGCGCGCACGGCCTCGTAGGTCATGTGCGCCTCGATGCCGCGCCCGCCGTCGAAGGCGAGCTCGTCTTCCACCATGTCCGCGTCGATCCGGCCTTCGCCGGTGCGGACCTTGTTGGCGCGCCGGTCGTCCAGATAGATCGTCTGGACGATGCGGAACATCCAGCTGTCGAGCCGCGTACCGGGCTGGTACTGGTCGATCCGGGTCAGCGCGCGTTCGCACGCGGCCTGCACCAGATCGTCGGCCTGGTCGGGGGCGCCTGCGAGTCCGCGTGCGAAACGCCGCAGGCGCGGCAGCAGGGCCACCATCTCTTCGCGGATCTGGCGGATGGTGTCGTCGTTCACGACGCTCTCCGGGGCGATCCGGTCCGGCAACCAGCCGTCCGACAGGAGCACAACGACGGCGTTTCGGGATTATTCGGCACGGTTACGGCTTCCTTGGGACTGTTGCCATTGCGCCACAGCTTCGCGGCCGGGACGATCGCGCAAATAAACCCCAACAGCGTTGAAAAGTCGAGGAAAGCCGGGGTTTTAGCGCGGCCCGGCCAAAGGGCGGCCAAGGCGAACGTCTCCGGTGCTATTTATGATCCGGATCATATGGATCGGAAACGGACCGGGACAGGATCGGAACCTGAAACCGGAGGGCTCGTCATGCGCAGACTTTTCTTCATTCTCCTTGCCGCCGTCGGCATCGCCGCGCTTTCGGCTGCCGTCGGTACCGCGCGCGCTGGCGAGGATCGCGAACTCGTCAAGATGCCGGCGATGATGCAGGAGCACATGCTTGCCAGCATGCGCGATCACCTGATGACGCTCGGCGAGATTTTCGCCGACCTGACAGTCGAGAATTTCGATGCGGCCGCCAAGGCGGCCGAGACGCGGCTCGGGCTCAGCTCGTTCGCGCTGCACGATTCGGCGCACATGGCGGCGTTCATGCCCAAGCCGATGCAGGATGCCGGAACCGAGCTGCACAAGGCCGCCAGCCGCTTCGCGATCGTCGCGCAGGAGGCCGATGTCGAACGCTCTTACGAGTCGATGAAGAAGCTGAACGGCGCACTCGCCGAAATGGTCTCGAGCTGCAATGCCTGCCATGTCGGCTACCGAATCCGGTAGCTCCCGCGCGAAGGGAGCCACCCCGGCCGCCGCCCCCTGGATCGCGGCGGCTGGGGTGGCCGCATCGCGTCGCAGCCTCGATGCGGGCCAGCCCTTGTTTCGGCAGGGCGACGCGACATTCGGGATCTTCGCCGTCGAGAGCGGGCGCCTACGCCTGCTCCGGCACGCCCGCGACGGCAGCGATTGCGTCCTGCATGTCGCCGCGCGCGGCGACACGTTCGCCGAAGCGGCTCTGTTCTCGCCGCACTATCATTGCGACGCCATCGCAGACATTCCCTCGCGCGTCACGGTCTTTCCCAAGGACGCGCTTCTCGCCGCGTTCGCGGCGGATACGGATCTTGCCGCGGCCTTCATGGCGCACCTGGCGCGCCAGGTGCAGGCGCTGCGCGCGCGCGTGGAGATGCGCAACATCCGGTCGGCGGACGAGCGCGTGATGCGATACCTCGCCCTTCGGGCAATTGACGGCGCGGCGACGGTGACGTTCGACCGGCCGTTGCGCGACGTGGCCGGCGAAATCGGTCTCGCGCATGAATCGTTCTACCGCGCGCTGAAGATACTGGAGACGCGCGGCGCGATCGGGCGGAACGGGCGGAAAATCCGGCTGCTTGGCAGCCCCGACACACGACGGCGCACCAGAACCTAGTCGCCTGGCGGCGGGGTTGCCGGGGCCGGCAGGAACGCCTCGGGGATTTCCGGCGGAGATTCGGGTTCGCTGTCGCCGCGCCAGTAGACGACGAAGAAGCGCCCGTCGTCTTCGCGCAGGTAGACCTGCCAGTCGTCCCAGCTTTCACCTGCGCAGCTCCCTTCCGCGGGGCAGCGGCGGGCCTTGGCTTCGGCCAGCAGGAAGCCCGCGCGGAACCAGGTGAGGTGGCGCAGGTCCTCGGTGACGTCCTCGGGCTTGATCGTGCTGAGGCGATCGACGGCGAATTCCAGCACGTGCGGCTCGTCGACGAGCTTGGGAATTTCGGTGAGGCCGACGCGCGCGCACGATTCTTCGGTAAGGCGCGCGGCGCACGTGAAGAAGAGCGCGATGGCGCAGCCCGCGTCGCGCGCCTGTCCGCCGCAGGCAGGCTCGCCGTCGAGTGCTGCACGCCCCGGCTTGTCGGCGGTCTGCGCGTGCGCCGCACCCGCCCCTAGCAGCAGGAGCGCGAGGAGGAGTGTGCGGATCATCGCTTGAGAATGGAGCCGAGCACGCCGCGCACGATCGCCGTGCCGATCTGGCGGCCGATGGAACTGGTGACCGAACGCGCGATCGACGTGGCGAGCTGTTCGCCCATCGATTTGGGCGGCACGCGCCCGCGGCCGCGCGCGGGCGGATTGGTGCTGCCGCCGAAGATCGTGCCGAGCGCGCCGGAAATGCCGCCCTTGTCGGCGGGCTTCGCCTTGGCGGCCTGCAATTTCTCGAACGCGGATTCGCGGTCTTGCGCGTCTTCGTATTTGCCGAACAGCGCGCTGCGTTCCACCAGCGCCTTGCGCTCGGCGGCATCCAGCGGCCCGAGGCGCGAGCGCGGCGGGCACACCTTGGCGCGCTCGACCGGCACGGGCGTTCCCTTGGCGTCGAGGAACGAGACGAGCGCCTCGCCCACGCCCAGTTCCAGGATCGCGGTCTGCGTATCGAGGCCGGGCTTGGCGCGGAAGGTGGAGGCGGCCGCCTTCACCGCCTTCTGGTCGCGCGGCGTGAAGGCGCGCAGCGCGTGCTGCACGCGGTTGCCGAGCTGGCCCAGCACCGCGTCGGGCAGGTCGAGCGGGTTCTGCGTGCAGAAATAGACGCCCACGCCCTTCGAGCGGATCAGGCGCACGACCTGCTCCACCTTCTCGACCAGCGATTTGGGCGCGTCCGCGAACAGCAGATGCGCCTCGTCGAAGAAGAAGACGAGCTTGGGTTTCGCCGCGTCGCCAACTTCGGGCAGCGCCTCGAACAGTTCCGACAGCAGCCACAGCAGGAACGTCGCGTAGAGCTTGGGGCGCTGGTAGAGCTGCTCGGCCGCGAGGACCGAGACGAGGCCGCGGCCCTTGTCGTCGACGCGCATCAGGTCGGCGATGGTGACGGCGGGCTCGCCGAAGAAGCGGTCGCCACCCTGCGTTTCCAGCGCCAGCAGGCCGCGCTGGATGGCACCCACCGACGAAGCGCCCACGTTGCCGTAGCGCGCACCATAGTCGGCGGCGTTCTCCGCCACGTGCGCGAGCAGCGCGCGCAGGTCCTTGAGATCGATCAGCAGCAGGCCTTCGTCGTCGGCGACCTTGAAGACGATCTGCAGCACGCCGGTCTGGATCTCGTTGAGTTCCAGCAGGCGCGCGAGCAGCAGCGGGCCCATTTCCGAAATCGTCGCGCGCAGCGGATGTCCCTGCTCGCCGAACACGTCCCACAGCAGGGCGGGGCACGCCTCGAAGCCGAAATCCTCGACGCCCAGCTCGCCCGCGCGCGCGGTGAATTTGGGATTGTCGGCGCCCGCCGCCGCGATGCCCGAAAGATCGCCCTTCACGTCGGCCATGAAGACCGGCACGCCGGCGGCCGACAGGCCTTCGGCCAGCACGCGCAGCGTCACGGTCTTGCCGGTGCCCGTGGCGCCCGCGATCAGGCCGTGGCGGTTGGCGAGGGCTAGGCGCAGCTCCAGCGGGATCTCGCCCTTGGCGACCAGCAGCGCGTCGTCAGACATGGATATGCGGACTCCGGGGATGCATCAAACGAACGGGGCGCGGGAGAGAACTCCCGCGCCCCGGAATGAAGCGGACGGCGTGTGTAAAAGCAAGAAGCTCTAGGCGGCCTCGGTCTTCGGCTTCATCTTGACGTAGGCGATGGAGGCGTGCGCCGAGCAGTAGGGCTTGCTCTCCAGCGAACGCTCGCCGCAGAAGTGGAAATCGGCATCGCCCGGATCGCCGATCGGCCAGCGGCAGGTGCTGGCGGACAGCGCCATCATCGGCAGGCGCTTGGCCGAAGGCTGGTTGGCCAGCGCCTTGATGGCGGCGGCGCTCGTCTGCTGGGCGGCGGTGGCGACGCGCGGTTCGCGCGGGGCCTGCGGCATGCGGGGCGCGCTGGGCTGCGAGGGGCGCGAGGCGGCCGTCTGGCGGAAGATCTGCGGGCGCGGACCGGTGCGCTTGATCGGCGAAGGCCGGGCCGGCAGATGCAGGCGGTGGGCCTTGCCGACGACGGCGTTCTTGGAGATTCCAAGCCGCTTGCCGATCTCCGCGGTGGTGAGGCCTTCGCCCCACAAGCGCGTGAGCTCCGTGATCTGCTCGGGTGTCCAATCCATTGCGCCATCCCCTTGAATTATCGAACGGTTTTTAATCTCGCTAGGGGTTGTGGATAACTTCACTCTCCCCACAACATATTGTGATATTCGGGCCTCGATGAGTCAAGCCCCGGCCACAAGGGCCCTACAAGGGGTTGTGGGTAACTGACTAGATGTTGAATCATTTTGCGGCGGCTGCGAAGAAAGGCGCGCTGACTGGAAGCGGGCTTCGCGCATGATCTTCGCCTATATCGCGCACGACGGAATCATCGAACGGCACACCGTCGGACCGGACGAGGACCTGCCGGCGTCCGCCCTGTGGATCGACCTGTTCGAGCCGACCGAAGCCGACCGCGCGCGCGTCGATGCCGCCCTCAATCTCGCGATCCCCACGCACGCCGAGATGCTGGAGATCGAGCCCTCCGCGCGTCTCTATTCGGAGAACGGCGCGCTCTACATGACCGCGACGATCCTGGCGCGCACGGACGAATCCAACCCCACGGCCGACGCCTTCACCTTCGTGCTCGCCAAGCGCAGCCTCGTCACGGTGCGCCACCACGATCCGCGCCCGGTGCACACCTATGGCGCGCGCATCGTGCGCCAGCCGTCGATCTGCGCGTCGGGGGAGGAGGCGCTGCTGGGCCTGCTCGAAACCTTCGTCGACCGCATCGCCGACATCCTCGAGAAGGCGGGGCTCGATCTCGACGCGATCTCGCGCGGCATCTTCGGACGGCCGACGGCGATGACGCGCCAGAGCGAGCAGGAGCAGGACATGCAGCAGGTGCTGCGCCAGCTCGGACGCATCGAGGACATCTGCTCGACCGCGCGCGAGAGCATGCTCGGCCTCGTGCGCCTGATCCGCTTCCTCGACGTGACGATGGATTTCGAGGCCAAGAAGCAGGCCAAGGAATTGAAGGCGCGGATCAAGACGGTGAACCGAGATCTCGTCTCGCTGATGGAGCACGCGGATTTCGACAGCCGCAAGGTGAACTTCCTGCTCGACGCCACGCTCGGCCTCATCAACATCGAGCAGAACCGCATCATCAAGCTGTTCTCGGTCGTGTCGGTCGTGCTGATGCCGCCCACGCTGGTGGGCACGATCTACGGCATGAACTTCAAGTCGATGCCCGAGCTCGACTGGTCCTTCGGCTATCCGATGGCGATCGTGCTGATGCTCGCCTCGGCGATTCTGCCTTACCTCTATTTCAAGAAGCGCGGCTGGTTCTGACGGCCCGCCGATGTTTGAGCCGCATCGTTTCCCGTTTCGACATACAACCGTAGAAATATATCCCGAATCGCGCGCCTGCGCTTGACAGTAAAGCACCGACTCAAGCTATACCCGGATTGGTGGTAACGTACTACATCCGGGAGTTGTTCATGCGTTCCGTGTCCGTCGGCCTTTTCGCGTCCCTCTTTCTTGCTGTCGGTATCCAGGGGGCCGTCGCCCAAACCGAGGGTGGCCCGCGCGTGGTGCCGACATTCGGCCAGGTCACGCTGACACCGCATTTCGGAACCGAAGTCCCGCTCGCCGGATTGATGACCAAGTCCGGCCGGGCCCGGGTGAGCCCGTTCGAGCCGTTCTCCGGCATCGTCTTCGACAATCCCGGCTTCGTCGACGTAAAGAGCATGAAGTTCCGCGACCTCTACGGCGCGCCGCTCGAAGTCGGCATCGGCGTCGCTTACGGCGTGTCCGCCAACGGCGAAGTTTTCGGAAACATCCGGTACATGCATGCCGCCGGCCAGAAGACGACGGTCGGCTCGATCTCGGTCACGGGCTCCGTCGGCGGCGTCGGCTACCTTGGCGGCGCGGCACTGATCGCCACGCCCGACAATTTCTCGGCCGGTTCGGCCGAGATCGGCTACCGCCATTTCCTCGCGACGGGCGGGCCGCTGCTTCCCTATGTCGCGGGCATGGCCGGCGTCACCCGGACGGGCGCGATCGATGCCCAGATTTTCGTCGATGGCGGCGCCAACGGCGAGCTGAAGGGGGGGCGCGTCAAGATCTATGACGGGACGATCGCCGCGACGAGCGGGCTCCAGCTCGGCGTCACCTACGTGCTTTCGCCGCAGTCTTCGGTCGGCATCGAGACCGGAATCCGGTACGACGCGAAGCTGAAAGGCGACGATACGATGCTCGGTCTCGGCGATGGCGGCCTTGCGCGCATCAACAACACCGGCAGCCGCTGGTCGGCGCCGATGCGTCTGACCGCCCGCCTCGCGTTCTGATGCCGATGCGCGCGCTCGCCCCCGCCGCCGTCCTTCTCGCCCTCGCCGGGCCTGCCGTCGGCCAGACGAACAACGCGCCCCGCACGGTACCCGTGGCCGGGCAGTTCACGGCGTCGCCATTCGTCGGGACGGATGCCTCCGTCGGCGGCCGGATGCTGCGGCAGACGGAAATCCGCTCGCCTGGCGCCGGGAACATCCAGATCGTGACCGGCGGTCCCGAAATCTCGTTTCTCGTCCCGAACAGGCCGGCCCTCACCTTTCACGACATATCGTTCGGCAAACTGTACGAAGCGCCGCGTGAAATCGGTCTCGGTTTCGCCTACGCGATCGTGGATCGCGGGGAAATCTTCGCGAGCTTGCGGCATGTCCATGCCAGTCCGCGTAACGCGATCATCGGCGAAGTGGCGGAAAACACGACCGCTGGCGTCGTGGGCGGCCCCAATTTCAGATCGCGCGACGAAATCCGCGCCAAAGCCGGTACGTTCAATGCGACGACGGTCGAGGCGGGATACCGCCATTTCTTCCAGACTTCTTCTTCGTTCGCGCCCTATGTCGCCGGTTCGGCCGGCGCGACCTACCTGCCTGCGGTCGCTGTCGATCTTCTCATCCGCAACGCGCGGACGGCTGCCGGCGAGGTCGAGGGCAGGGATTTCTCGATCGGCAAGATGAACATGTTCGACAGGACATTCGCGCCGACATTCGGCGTCGAGATCGGCGCCACCTACAGCCTGACGGACGGGATGTCGATCGGGGTCGAGACGGGCCTGCGGTATACGGCACGCCCTCGGCAGAACGACAGCCAGTTCGCCCATGCGCCGGCGGTCGGCCTCAACGACGCGACCGAGCGGTACTCGATCCCGTTCCGTCTCTCCGGCCGGATCGCGTTCTAGGCCGACAGCCGTCAGTCGATTCCGCCTGGCTTGAAAATGTCCTAACGGGCGATCGCCCGCTTGATGATCCAACCGGCGACGCTGTTCGCCGGGATCGAGATCAGCATCCACTCGGCCGTCTCTTCGGCGACGAGCGCGCGGTAGTTGCCGGCCGGCAGCGTGGCGCGCTGCTCGCAACTCGTGCCCGCGCACCGGCGCACGTTGGTCTTGCCGGAAATGCGCAGCACGCGCAGCTCGGCGTCCCGTGCGGGCGGCGACAGGGGTGCGGGCGGGGCGAGCAGGTCGGGTCGCGGCCCGCCATGCGGCGCCAGGTTCAACGGCCGGTCGCCCATCAGCGGCAACGCGAAACGCCCGTCGCCCAGCTGCGCCACCGCGCGCAGGTGCGGCGCCTCGCAGCGTGGCAGGTGCGCCACGGCAAGACGCGCAGCCCAGCCCGAGACCCCGAGATTGGGGTGTGCCGCGCGCGCCACGTCGGGGCGCGGCCGGTCGACCTTCACCGTCGCGACGACCGCGCCGCACACCGCGATCGCCACGTTGCGCGCGCGCCAGCCCAGATCGCCGTCGCCCGCCCAGCCGGAAATTTCGAGGATGTCGTTGTCGCCCAGCGTGCGTCCGCCGTCGCCCAGCGCGTCGATCCAGCCGCCGACCGCCTGCCCGATGCGCCAGTCCGTCAGCGGATAGGTGCGCTCCGCGCTGTCGACGACGCGCGCGGGTGACGCGGGCGGCGGCGGTGCGGCGGCAGGCGGCGGGGCCGGCAACGCGGCGACGGGTGCAGGTGCCGCGGCGACGGGTGCCGGCGAAGCTGCGGCCGGTGCGGGCGCAGGCGCAGGCGCAGGTGCAGGCGCCGCGGGCGCGGCCGCGCGTGCCGGCGGCGGCGGTGGGGCAGGCTTGGGCGCCGGCGGCGGGAGATTCGCGACGGCGGCGGGCAGCGGGCCGGGATCTGTCGTGACGATCCAGAAGCTCGCGGCACCCGCGATGCCGAGGATCGCGACGAAGACGACGAGCCAGATGCGGCCGAGCGCCTCCATCGCCTATCCCCCGAGATACGAGTCCGGATCGAGCTTCAGGCTCCGCGCGAGTTCGGCAAGCTGCGCCCAGTTGCCCGCGTCGATGGGGATCATCGCGGCCCGCGCCTTGCGCGCGCGCAGTTCGGGCTCGCCCGGCAGCATCACGTCGCCGGTGCTGGATTTGAGCCAGGCCTCCAGCCGCTCGGCCTCGCCGGTGATGTAATCGGCCGTGCCGAGCGCCGCGGGATCGATGGCGACGGCGATCGCGTTGTTGACGATGCGCCGCGTCGTCGGCGGGATGCTGGCGATCGTGCCGCCGCCGCCCAGCGCCCCGGTGAACAGCTCGATCAGCGCCGAGAGCGCATAGCCCTTGTGCGCCGCCATCGTCAGCAGCGCGCCCGACGGGCGGTCCTCGCGGAACATCACGCCCGGATCGTTGGTGGGCTTGCCCTCGGCGTCGATGAGAATGCCGTCATCGACCGGCACGCCCTTGTTGAAGGCGACGCGCACCTTGCCCACCGCGATGCGGCTCGTCGCCATGTCGGCGACGATGGGCGGGCGGCCCTTCACGGGCAGGCCGATGCAGATCGGGTTGGTGCCAAGCCGCCCTTCGCGCCCGCCGGTGGGCGCCACCTTGGCGTCCACGCCCGCCACGTCCACCACGAAGAACGAGGCGAGGCCGTGGCGCGCGGCCTGCTCGGCCCAGGCGCCGATGCGCCCGATATGGTGCGTGTTGCGCAGCGCCATCACGGCCGCGCCCGCGCTCTTCGCCTTGGCGCAGAGCAGTTCGGTCGCCTCGGTCATGATCGTCTGGCCGTAGCCGCGGTTGCCGTCGACGACGAGCGTCGCGGCCGTCTGCGAGACGACGGTGAGCTTCGCGCCAAGTTCCAGCACGCCGCGGCGCACCGCGTCGATATAGATCGGCAGCATGCCCACGCCGTGCGAATCGTGGCCCGTGAGGTTCGCGTCGACCAGATTGTCGGCGACCGTCTTCGCCTCGCCGTCGGCCGAACCGGCCGCCTTGCAGATCGCGGTGCCGAGGGCGCGCAGCCGGTCAGGCGAAATCGAAACGTCGTTTGCCATGTTCAGGCCACCCACTCGGAGACAGGGGCCTTGGCTTCGTGCAGCGGCTGGCAGATCACGTCGACCAGCGTGGGCCCGCCATGCGCGAACGCCTCGGCCAGCGTGGATCTGAGTTTCGCAGGATCTTCCACGCGCCAACTCCTCAATCCGAACGCGGCCGCGACGGCCGCATGGTCGGTCCGGTTGAAATCGACCGAGAAATAACGCTGCCCGTAGCCGGTCTTCTGCCCGGCCTTGATCCAGCCATAGACGGCGTTCGACACGACGACGAGCGTGACCGGCAGGTTGAGCCTGGCGATCGTCTCCATCTCGCCGCACGCGAAGCCGAAGCTGCCGTCGCCCATGACGGCGACGCATTTCGATTGCGGGCGCGCGATGGCCGCACCCACGACGGCGGGCAGCGAATAGCCCAGCGCCCCGTGCGCGCGGTTCGTCACGAACCAGCGCCCGGTGCGGCGCTTGGGATAGAAGGCCGAGAAATAGGGGCAGGGCGTGCCCGGATCGGCGACGATGACGGCGTCTTCCGGAAGCAGCGCCGCCATTTCGGCCACCAGCCGCTCGGGCTTGATCGGCGTGTCGTTCGACTGCGCCAGCGCCATGAACGCCGCTTCGCGCTCCTTGCGTGCGGCCGCCACGCGCGCCGCCGCGTCGGAAGCGACCGCCTTCTTGCCGAGTGCGGCGACGAGCATCCCGAGTGCCAGCTTCGCGTCGCCCACCACGCCCGCCTTGGTCGGATAGATGGCGCCGATCACGGCGGGGTCCACGTCCACATGCACGATGGTCGTGCCCTTGGCAGGGAAGCGCCAGCGCTCGGTCGTCACCGACCCTGCGCGGCAGCCGATGAACAGCACGAGGTCGGCTGCCTGCACGAGTGCACGCGTCGGCATCGTGCCGCCGTTCGATCCGACCACGCCGGCCGAAAGGGGATGCGAATCTTCGATCGAGCCCTGGCCCGAGATCGTGGTGAGCACGACCGCGCCCAGCCGCTCGGCCAACGCACGCAGTTCGGGCTCGGCGTTCGAGATGACGACACCACCACCCACGACGATGACAGGCACCTTCGCCGCGCTCAACGTCTTCGCCGCGCGCTCGATATCGGCGGGATCGGGCGCCACGCGATGCGAGGGATAGCTGCCGTGCGCGGGCTCGCCCCACATGTCGGCCTCGTCCACCGCGTCCTTCTGCACGTCATAGGGCAGGCCCAGATGAACGGCACCGGGGCGCCCGCTCGTCGCCTCGCGGAAGGCGCGGCGCACGATCGACGGGATATCGACCGCACGGTCGATCACCGTGTTCCACTTGGTCACGGGCTTGAACAGCGCCTTCTGGTCGAGTTCGGTCAGCGTGTATTTGCCGCGCGAGGAGACCGAGATGTCGGTCGTCACGGCCAGCATCGCGACGGAGGATTCGTTCGCCTCCGCCACCGCGGGGAGGATATAGGTGGCCCCGCCGCCCGACGGCCCTTCGCACACGCCGACCTTGCCGGTCAGCCGCGCATAGGTATCGGCCATGTAGCCGGCCGAGCGTTCGTCGCGCGTCAGGATGTGCCGGATGCCGTGGCCGCCGGCCCCGCCGAGGCGCGCGAGCGCGTCGTAGAGCGGCAGGCTGGTATCGCCGCACAGACCGAACACGTGATCGACGCCGTGCGCCGCCAGAAGCTTCACGAAAGCCTCGGCGCCGCCGAGCCTGTTGCCGGAACCATCCATTTTTAAGCGAGTCCCCCGTTGGAAGGCCGCATCGGGCCACGCGCCGGGCATCACTGTCAACCCGACGCTTTCCCGTTTGCGGCCGGGCGGTTACGCCCTATTCTGCCGCCTGAACGCGCATCCTTCGACAAGGCGCGAAACGGAGTGGAACCCCATGAAGACCCTCGGCCATTTCATCGCCGGCAAGGCGACGCCCGGCACCTCGGGCCGCACCGCGCCCGTGTTCAATCCCGCGACCGGCGAGCAGCAGGCTTCCGTGGCGCTGGCCAGTGCCGCGGAAGTGAACGCGGCCGTCGCCAATGCCGCCGCCGCTTATGAAGGCTGGTCGGCGACGCCGCCGCTGCTGCGCGCACGCGTGCTGTTCAAGTTCAAGGAACTGCTGGAGAAGCGCCGCGACGACATCGCGAAGCTCATCACCGCCGAACACGGCAAGACCTTCGACGACGCCAAGGGCGAACTGGTGCGCGGGCTCGAGGTCGTCGAGTTCGCCTGCGGCATCCCGCACCTGCTGAAAGGCGAGTTCACCGAAAACGTGGGCCGCAACATCGACTCGTTCTCGGTGCGCCAGTCGCTGGGCGTCGTCGCCGGCATCACGCCGTTCAACTTCCCCGTCATGGTGCCGATGTGGATGTTCCCCGTCGCCATCGCGTGCGGCAACAGCTTCATCCTGAAGCCGTCGGAGAAGGACCCGAGCCCCGGCCTGCTGCTGGCCGAGATCGCGCTCGAGGCGGGCCTGCCGCCCGGCGTGCTCAACGTGGTCAACGGCGACAAGGAAGCCGTCGACACGATCCTCAACCACCCGAAGATCCAGGCCGTCAGCTTCGTCGGCTCCACGCCCATCGGCGAGTACGTCTACAAGACGGGTGCCGCCGCCGGAAAGCGCGTGCAGGCGCTGTGCGGGGCGAAGAACCACATGGTCATCATGCCCGACGCCGACATGGACCAGGCGACGGACGCGCTGATGGGGGCGGGCTACGGCTCGGCCGGCGAGCGCTGCATGGCGATCTCGGTCGCCGTCGCGGTCGGCAAGGCGGGCGATGCGCTGATGGAACGCCTCGTGCCGAAGGTGCAGGCGCTGAAAGTCGGCCCCGGCATGGACCCGGCCAGCGAGATGGGCCCGCTCGTCACCAAGGAACATCTCGCCAAGGTGAAGGGCTATGTCGATATCGGCGTGAAGGAGGGCGCGAAGCTCGCGGTCGACGGGCGCGGCCTGAAGCTGCAGGGCTACGAGGGCGGCTACTTCATCGGCGGCACGCTGTTCGACAACGTGACGCCCGACATGCGCATCTACAAGGAAGAGATCTTCGGCCCCGTGCTGTCGGTCGTGCGCGCGAAGAACTTCGACGAGGCGATCAAGCTGGTCAACGACCACGAATACGGCAACGGCACCGCGATCTACACGCGCGACGGCGACAGCGCGCGCACCTTCCAGCAGAACGTGCAGGCCGGCATGGTCGGCATCAACGTGCCGATCCCGGTGCCGATGGCCTTCCACAGCTTCGGCGGTTGGAAGCGCTCGATCTTCGGCGACCGCAACGCCTACGGGCCGGAAGGCGTCGGCTTCTACACGAAGCTCAAGACCACGACGGCGCGGTGGCCGACGGGGCTGCGCGCGGGCGCCGAGTTCGTGATGCCGACGATGAAGTGACGCGAATACCCCTCACCCCGCAACGTATACGTTGCGCCTCTCCCGCAAGGGGAGAGGGGACTCCAGTCTTAGGTACGCGCGCACTGCGTGTCCGCTTCAACGGTATGATTCCCTCTCCCCTTGCGGGAGAGGGTTAGGGTGAGGGGGCTTTTGCCCGCTTCGCCGCAATCGCCAGCCCCACGCCGCCCAGAATGAACACGCTCGCGACCGCGAGCCTTAGCGTCATCGTCTCCCCGAGCAGCACGATCCCGCCGAAGGCGGCGAGCATCGGTACGGTGAGCTGCACGGTGGCGCTTTGCGTGGTCGTGAGGCCGGGCAAGGCGCGATACCAGATCACGTAGCCGAGGCCCGAGGTGACGGCGCCCGAGAAGATCGCGAGGGCGAGGCCGTGCGTGTCGGCGTGGCCGCCCATCATTGGCGTGGCGGCGAAGGGCAGGCACAGCAGGGCGGCGCGCACGAAATTTCCGGCGGTGGCGTCGAGCGGGTTGCCCGCACCTCGTCCGCGTAACGAGTAAACGCCCCAGCCGATGCCGGCCGCGATCATCAGCAGGCTTCCCAGCAGGTCCGGCGCCTCCAGGCCCGGCAGCAGCAGCCACACGAACGCGGCGAAGGCGATGGCGAGGCCGGCGAGTTCCGTTCGCGTCGGCCGATCGGCGCGGAGAATTCCCCACAGCACCATCGTGCCCTGCACCGACGCGAACAGGATCACCGCACCCGTGGCCGCGCCCAGCCGCCGGTAGGCGAGCGAGAAGGCGAGCGCGTAGACGAGCAGGGATGCGGCCGATGCCCAGCTTCCCGGCTTTGCGCGCACGATGTCGGTCCGCCGTTGCGCCGCGAGCAGCAATGCGAGCGCCACGGCGCCCGACACGATGCGGATCGACGTGAAGCTCAGTACGTCGATGCCGCCGCCCGCCATCGCGGCGCGCGCGAGCAGCGAATTGGCGGCGAAGGCGAGCATCGCGATGCAGGTCAGCAGCAACGTGGGCAATTGAGTTCTCCTCACCCTTACCCTAGCCCTCTCCCGCTAGCGGGAGAGGGGACAAGATCGGTGCATACCATCCCCTCTCCCCTCCGGGGAGAGGGCAAGGGTGAGGGGGGCTTCTTGTAGACTTGTGCGCGCCGCGGCGCTTCAATCGGTGACGACAATTTTTCCGGAGGATTCCACCCATGACCGCACCCAAGCCCGGCCCCGTCACGCTTGTCACCGGCGCTTGTGGCGGGATCGGTTCGGCCATTGTCGAGAAGCTGGCCGTGTCGGGGCACCGGCTGGTGCTGAACGGGCTGGATGCGGCGAAGCTCGACGCGCAGGTGAAGGCGCTGGCGGCAGCGGGGCACGAAGGCGTGGCGCTGGCGGGCGACGTGTGCGACCGCGCGCTGCCCGGCAAGCTCCGCGATCTCGCGGTTTCCACATTCGGCGGCATCGACGGGCTGGTCAGCGGGGCGGGCACGTCGCGCCCGGTCGCCTTCGTCGACATGGACGATGCGGAATGGGACCGGCTCGTGGACATCAATCTTTCGTCGGTCGCGCGCATCGCGCGGGCAGTGGCCAAGCAGATGCTGGCGCAGAAGCGCGGCGGGGCGATCGTGCATATCTCGTCGATCTCGCATGCCAATGGCGGGGCCAATCTCGCCTACGGTTCGGCCAAGGGTGCGGTCGCCACGCTCACCTACGGCATGGCGGCGCAGCTCGGCCCCCACGGCATCCGCGTCAATGCGGTCGCCCCCGGCGTGATCGACACGCCCCTGGTGCGCGGCGCGTTCGAGGCGAACTTCAACGCGCTGGTCGCCGGCGCTTCGGCGCGCACGCCCTTGCGGCGCATCGGCCGGCCGCAGGACGTGGCGGAAGTGGTGGCGTTCCTGCTGTCGGATGCCGCCGCGTTCGTCACGGGCGCGCTGGTGCCGATCACCGGCGGGATCGAGTTCCTCGCGCCGATCTCGGCGCTACACGAGGGCGCGCGCTGACGCTCAGTTATACGAAGGCTTTGGAACGACGAGGCCGGCGAAGGACTGCATGACGATCCGCCCGCCGCGCACCTGGAACGTGTCGGTCGCCAGCTCGTAGGTGTTGTCGGCCGTCTCGCCGTGCCAGAGGATGAAGGCGTATTCGCCGACGATGGACTGGTAATCCAGCGCGAAGCTCGCCCCCGGCTTGGCGAATTCGGCGAGCATCGCCTCGAACATCGGGCGGATCATCGCCTGCCCCTGCAGCGGCCCGCGCGGCGTGAACAGCACGGCGTCGGGCGCATAGTCGGCGACGATCGCATCGAGATCGCCGCGACCGAACGCCGCAATATGGTTGTCGAGAATGGCCTTGGTCGTCGGCTGCATGGTGCGCGTCCCCGGTTTCGTGGACGTATTTACGATCCGCGCGCGCCCACCTCGAATTGCCGTCCGTCCGATTGGAATGACCGTTCTTCCGAATTTGCCTGCAACATCCTATATTTGTAGTCCATCCTCTCGCCCCCCGAAGAAGGACCCGCCCATGACCGCTTCCGGCACGGCCGATCTGAAGACGCACCGCACGCCCGACGGCGTGTCGGATCGCATCGCGCTGGCGATCACGAAGATCCTGCGCTTCTTCGCCGACACGTTCTTCGCCAAGCGCTATGGCCATCGCGCGATCGTGCTCGAGACGGTCGCGGCCGTGCCCGGCATGGTGGGGGCGGCGCTGGTGCATCTCAAATGCCTGCGCCGCATGTCGGACGATCACGGGTGGATCCGCACGCTGCTCGACGAGGCCGAGAACGAGCGCATGCACCTGATGACCTTCATCGAGATCGCCAGGCCCAACGCGTTCGAGCGTTTCCTCGTCGTGCTGGTGCAGGGCGTGTTCTACAACGCGTTCTTCGTCCTCTATCTTCTCGCGCCCAAGACCGCGCATCGGGTCGTCGGCTATTTCGAGGAAGAGGCCGTGATCAGCTACACCGAATATCTCGCCGGCATCGATGCGGGCCAGCACGCCAACGTGCCCGCACCCGCGCGCGCGAAGGAATACTGGAAGCTCGCGCCCGATGCCACGCTGCGCGACGTGGTGATCGCCGTGCGCGCCGACGAGGCCGGGCACCGCGACGTCAACCACCGCTTCGCCGACGCGCTTGCGCAGGGTGGGCCGGCGTAAATATTCCCGGTTGTATTTTCAGACAATCAGATTATATTCCCCGGCACGGTCCGGCGATTTCCGGGCCCGTGCTCTTTGACATGTGAAGAAATGTGCACGTCCGCAATCTGCGGCAAATGCCCGTCGTTCCGGCATTTCTTGCGGGCATTGCGGTTGCAGAAAGCGCGGTTGCAGTAACAATCCAGTAACTTCAAGGCGGTAGGCGCGCTACAGGTGCAGGTGGTAACGTGATTCGGGCGACCGCAGCCTTTGCGGCAAAATCGGTGCCGGGCGAAACCTGATTCAGGTTACCTGCGTTCCGGATCAACGACTTAAACAGGTTACCGTCGCCAGTCGTAACCTGTTTCCGCCGATCAGGCGCGGGCATCCTCCAGGATCATCGTGGCAGCCTTCTCGGCGATCATGATCGTCGGCGCGTTGGTGTTGCCTGACGTGATCGTCGGCATCACCGAGGCATCCGCCACGCGGCATCCCGCAAGGCCACGCAAGGCGAGCCGCGCATCGACCACCGCGCCGTCGTCGGCCCCCATCCGGCAGGTGCCGACGGGATGGAAAATAGTCGTTCCGATCTTTCCGGCCGCCTCGACGAGTGCCGAATCGCTCGTGAATTCCGGCCCCGGGCGGAACTCCTCGGGCCGGAAGCGGCGCAGCGCCGGCGCCGCGACGATCCGCCGCGTGAGCCGGATCGCCTCGGCCGCGACATGCCGGTCGGCGTCGGTCGAAAGATAGTTGGGCCGGATCGCGGGCGCGGCGTTCGCATCGGCGGACTTGATGCGCACATGGCCGCGGCTCGTGGGCCGCAGATTGCAGACCGAGGCGGTGAAGGCGGGGAAGCTGTGCAGCGGCTCGCCGAACCTGTCGAGGCTTAGCGGCTGCACGTGATACTCGAGATCGGGTGTGGCCTTCGCCGGGTCCGACTTCGCGAACGCGCCAAGCTGGGAAGGCGCCATCGTCAGCGGGCCGCGCTTGAACAGCGCGTATTCCAGCGCCATGCCGATCTTGCCCGTCCAGCTGTGGACGCGCTCGTTGAGAGTCTTCGTGCCGCTCACCTTGTAGGCGCAGCGGATCTGCAGATGGTCCTGCAGGTTCTCGCCGACGCCCGGTGCAGCATGCGCGACGCCGATGCCGTGCTGCGCCAGCAGCGCCGGATCGCCGATGCCCGAAAGCTGCAGGATCTGCGGCGAGCCGATGGCGCCGGCCGCGAGCACGACCTCGCGCGCGGCATCCGCTCTCGCCGGCGCGCCGTCGAGCGTGAACTCGATGCCGGTCACGCGGCCATCCGAAAGCGTGAGGCGGCCCGCCTGCGCCTTCGTCAGCACGCGCAGGTTGGGCCTTCCCATCGCGGGGCGCAGGAAGCCCTTGGCCGTCGTCCAGCGCACGCCGCGGTTCTGGTTCACCTGGAAATAGGCGCAGCCGTGATTGTCGCCGCGGTTGAAGTCGTCGATCTTGGGGATGCCGGTCTCGGCCGCGGCCTCGCGGAACGCGTCGAGGATCTCCCATGAAAGGCGCATCTCCTCGACGCGGAACTCGCCGCCCGATCCGTGCAGCGCGTCGCCCGCGAAGCGCACGTTGTCTTCCGACTTGCGGAAGAAGGGCAGCACGTCGTCCCACGCCCAGCCCGTCAGGCCGAGCTGGCGCCAATGGTCGTAGTCGGCCGCCTGTCCGCGCATGTAGATCATGCCGTTGATCGCGGTACAGCCGCCCAGCACCTTGCCGCGCGGATAGCCGAGCGCGCGGTTGCCGAGGCCGGGCTCGATCTCGGTCCTGAAGCACCAGTCCACGCGCGGATTGCCGTGCGAATAGATGTAGCCGATGGGCACGTCGATCCAGAAATAGTCGTCCTTGCCGCCGGCCTCGAGCAGCAGCACGCGGTTCTTCGGATCGGCCGACAGCCGGTTGGCGAGCACGCAGCCGGCCGAGCCCGCGCCCACGACGATATAGTCGTACGTGCCCAGATGCGCGCTCATGCGCCGGCCCTGAATCCGATCGCGCGGCTGCCGGTGATGTTGCCCAGGATCGCCCGCCAGGGCAGGCCCTTGGGGCCGACATGCGCCAGCACTGTTTCCGACGCGAGATGTCGCCCGACGCCGCCCGGCGCGTTTCCCGCGGCGATCCAGAGATGGATTCCCATGCGATTTCCGTCCCTTGGCCCCGACTGGCACGCGAGGCCCGCAATCGTTAAACTGGTCGAGCTTAACAGGCTTGGAATTGAATTTGCGAGTTCGGCTTTTCACGGTGTTCTGTCTGGTTCTGGCGGCCACGGGCGCGTTCGCCCAGGGAAGTCCGGCCGGCGGACCGGTCCATCCGGTGCCGGCGATGGGCGCTTCGACGGAGATCGTGGCCGCACGCTGCGAGGTGCCGTCCGAGATGCTGCGCCTGCGCTTCCCGCTGCCGCGCGTCGCGCGACGACTGGCGGAAGGGAAGTCGCTCACCATCGTCGCCCTCGGCTCGTCCTCGACCGAAGGGGCGGGTGCCTCGAGCCCGGCGCTCACCTATCCCGCGCGCCTCGAGGCCGAGCTCCACGCGCTCTTCCCGCACATGGCGATCACCGTCATCAACCGCGGCGTCAGCGGCGAGGAAGCGGGTGCCATGTACAAGCGCATCGAGCGCGACGTCGTCGCCGCCGAACCCGACCTGATGATCTGGCAGGCCGGCGTCAACGCGGCGATCAGGGATTCGCCGCTCGACGAGTTCGCCGAGACGATGACGGCAGGCATCGAGAAGGCGAAGGCGCACGGCATCGACGTGATGCTGCTGGGCCCGCAGAACGCGCCGCGCTACGTCAACGCGCCGCACCGGCGCGAATACTCCGATCACCTGATGCTGATCAGCCGCGCCAAGGAAGTGCCGATCTTCCCGCGCTTCCGCGTGATGAACCACTGGCAGGCGACCGGCCAGATCGTGGCGAAGGACGCCATCGCCGCCGACCGGCTGCACATGACCGACGCAAGCTACTACTGCATCGCCAACCTGCTCGCGCGCACGATCGCCTCGGCGCTGCCGCCGCCGGCACCGGTGGCCGTGCCGAGCGCCAAGCCGCACGCGGCGGCGCTGCGCTAGCCTTCAAGCCTCGTCGAAATCGAGCACGACTTCCGCGCTGACGGGGCGCGACTGGCAGGCGAGCACGAAGCCTTTTTCCAGTTCCCACGCTTCCAGCGAATAGTTCGCCGCCATCACGACATCGCCCGCGCGCTTCAGGCACCGGCAGGTCGAGCACACGCCGCCCTTGCAGCTGAACGGCAGTTCGAGCCCCGCCGCGATGCCCGCATCGAGGATGCTGGGGCCGTCGAAAGGAACCTCGACGACCTGCCGGATGCCGTCGCGCACGACCGTGACGCGCGCGTTGGCGCCGTGCCGCGCCGGCGCTGCAACCGGCGCCGGAGCGGGAACGTCTGGTGCGAGGAACAGCTCGCTGTGGATGCGCGCGGCCGGCACGCCGAGCCCCGCGAGGGCGGCCTTCACGGTCTCGACCATCGCGAACGGGCCGCAGAGATAGAACCCGGTAACGGACGCAGGTTCGAACAGCGCCTTCGCCAGCGCCCTGATCTTGTCCGCGTCGATGCGGCCGTCGAGCAGGGCCGTGTCCTGCCTTTCGCGGCTGAGCACATGGACGAGCGACAGCCGCGTCATGTGGCGGTTCTTGAGGTCTTCGAGATCCTCGCGGAAGATGATCGAATCGATCGTGCGGTTCGCGTAGACGAGCACGACACGCGACGCGGGCTCGCGTTCCAGCACCGACCTTGCGATCGAGATCACCGGCGTGATGCCGCTGCCCGCCGCGACCAGCACGATGTCGCGCCGCACGGCCGGATCGGGGATCAGCCCGAAACGCCCTTCGGGCGTGCCGACCTCGATCCGGTCGCCATGCTTCAGCCGCGCGTTGGCAAACGACGAGAACGCACCGCCCTCCACGCGCTTGACCGCGACGCGCAGCTCGCCCTCGTGCGGGGCCGAGCAGATCGAGTAGGAGCGGCGCAGTTCCTTCCCGCCGACCATCGCCTTCATCACCAGATACTGGCCGGGCGAGAAGCGGTAGGCCTCGGCGAGCGCGGCCGGAACGCGGAAGGCGATCGATACGCAGTCGGGCGTTTCGCGGCGGACGTCTTCGATCTCGAGGGAATGGAACGCCATCAGATGCACTTGAAATATTCGAAGGGCTCGGCGCATGCGTTGCAGGCATGGAAAGCCTTGCACGCGGTCGAGCCGAACTCGCTGGTCTTGCGCGTATCGCCGGATCCGCAGCGCGGGCAGGCAACGGAAGGCTCCGGCGCGAACATCGCGGCCTGCAGGGCCGACGCCTTGCCGGCCGGGGGCGCGATGCCGTAGCTGCGCAGCTTCTCGCGCGCGGCGGGGCCGATCCAGTCGCTCGTCCAGGCAGGCGCATTGACGAGCGCGATTTCGGGGCGCCCCAGTCCCGCCGCCTCGATCGCCGTCTCGACATCGATGCGGATCGCGGCGGTGGCGGGGCAGCCGGTATAGGTCGGCGTCAGGTCGATCGCGAGGCGGCCCGCTTCAGCGCGCACCGCGCGCACGATGCCGAGATCGACGACCGACAGCACCGGCACCTCCGGGTCCATGACCGTACCGAGCACGGCCCAGGCGCGCGCGACGCGCGGATCTTCGGTGCTCGCGACGCTCACCATTTCGCACCCGGATAGGCGCGGGGCAGGAACTGCATCGTCGCCAGCAGATGGCCGAGCGCCTCGCCGTGCTGGCCCTTGAACCCGCCGGTCTGCATCCAGCCGGACGCGGGCTTCGCCAGCGTGGCCTCGGCCAGCACGCCGTCCACCGTGCGCACCCAAGCGGCGCGGATCGGCGCCATGTCGGGCGCGATGCGCGCGTCGGCCAGCGAACGCGCGGTCGCGTCCGTCTCGAACATCTCGCCGGTGAAGGGCCAGAACTGGTCGAGGGCGGCCTGCGCGCGCGCATGGCTCTCGTCCGTGCCGTCGCCGAGCCGGATCACCCATTCGCCGGAATGGCGCAGGTGATAGCGCGCTTCCTTCACGCCCTTGGCGGCGATACCCGCGACTTCGGCATCCGCCGAATCCGCAAGGCCGGCATAAAGCTCCGCCTGCCAGGCATCGAACAGGAACTGGCGCACAAGCGTGTGCGCGAAATCGCCGTTCGGCCGCTCGCAGAGCAGCAGGTTGCGATAGTCGGCCGCATCGCGCAGGAAGGCGAGCGCGTCGGCATCCCGCCCCTTGTTCTCGACGCGCGCGGCATATCCGAGCAGCGCTTCGGCCTGCCCGGTCAGGTCGAGGGCGACGTTGGCGAGCGCGATGTCGGATTCGAGTTCGGGCGCGTGGCCGCACCATTCGGATACGCGATGTCCGAGCACGAGGCAGGAATCCCCGAGCCGCAGCAGATATTCGAAAAGGGCATCGCGGTCCATGTCAGATGTTCTTCACGTCCGGCGGGATCTCGTAGAAGGTCGGGTGGCGATAGACCTTCGAGACCATCGGCTCGAAATTGCTGTCTTTCAGCGCCGGGTCGGACGCGACGATGTCGCGCGAGGGAACGACCCAGACGCTGACGCCCTCGGCGCGCCGGCAATAGACGTCGCGCGCCAGTTCGACCGCCATCGCCCCGTCGATCGCGTGCAGCGAGCCGACATGGCGGTGCGCAAGCCCGTTGCGCGAACGCACGAAGACTTCGTAGAGCGGCCAGTCGGCTTTTTCGGTTGCGCCTGTCATGTCTTTCACTCCGCCGCGCGCGCGGCAAGACGGGCCGCACGCTTGCGGCCGTGGGCGATGGCGGCCTCGCGCACCCAGGCGCCCTCTTCGTGCGCCTTGCGACGCGCGGCGAGTCGTTCGCGATTGCACGGGCCGTCGCCCGCGACGACGCGGTTGAACTCGGCCCAGTCGATGGGCCCGTAGTTCCAGTGGCCGCTCGCTTCGTCGAGCTTCAGGTCCGGATCGGGGAAGGTGAGGCCGAGGAAATGGCCCTGTGGCACCGTGACGTCGACGAATTTCTGGCGCAGGTCGTCGTTCGACACGCGCTTGATCTTCCACGCGGCGTTCTGCGAGGAGTGGATCGAATCCTTGTCGGACGGGCCGAACATCATCAAGGCCGGCCACCACCAGCGGTCCAGCGCGGACTGCGCCATGCGCTTCTGCTCGGGCGTGCCCTGCGCCAGCTTCAGCATCAGCTCGTATCCCTGGCGCTGGTGGAAGCTCTCCTCGCGGCAGATGCGCACCATCGCGCGCGCGTAGGGGCCGTAGGAGCAGCGGCACAGCGGCACCTGGTTCATGATCGCGGCCCCGTCGACCAGCCAGCCGATGGCGCCGATATCGGCCCAGGTCAGCGTGGGATAGTTGAAGATCGACGAGTACTTGGCCTTGCCGGCGAGCAGCTGGTCGACCAGCTCGGCGCGCGGCACGCCCAGCGTCTCGGCCGCCGAATATAGATAGAGGCCGTGGCCGCCCTCGTCCTGCACCTTGGCGAGCAGGATCATCTTGCGCCGCAGGCTGGGCGCGCGCGTGATCCAGTTGCCCTCGGGCAGCATGCCGACGATTTCGGAATGCGCGTGCTGCGAGATCTGGCGCACGAGCGTGCGCCGGTAGCCCTGCGGCATCCAGTCGTTCGGCTCGATCTTCTCCTCGCGGTCGATGCGCGCCTGGAAGGCGGCAAGTGCTGCTGGATCGTCGGTTGCCGCCGGCACCGGTGCGCGCTGGTCGAGGCCTTGCGTGTACATGGCGTTTCGATCCTCCCGTCGGAGCAGCCGAATATGTCACAGAATCTATGTCTTCGTAACTCGATTTCGTGACATGTCGTCGGCAAACCGCCTTCGTGACGCGACGGCCGGTGGCGGCAGTTCGCCTTTGGGATTCAGCAGATTGGCGTCGATCCAGGCTTCCGATGCCGGAAGGAGCTGGCGATAGACGGTTCCGGCGAACCGCCGCGCGGCCCCGCCGACCCAGTCGCGCGGCAGCAGTTCGGCGGGGAGGCCCGGATCGCGCAGCGCCAGCCGCCGGAAGGCGTGGATCAGCCGCACGCGCCCTTCGAGAGCGGCCTGCGGCGACGTGCTGCCGCGTGCCGCGCGCGCGAGGCCCGCGAAGGCGGCCATGAAATCGCGATAGCCGCGCCCCAGCGCATCGAGATCCCAGCCCTGCCGGACGAGTGCGTGCGCCGCCTTGCCGGGCGAGCCTGGCCCTTCGACCAGCAGCGGGCGCAAGGCGGGATCGAGATCGGCGAGCAGCGAGGAAAGCGCTGCGGGATCTGGGCAGGGATGCAGCAGCGTCTGCGGGCCGACGGCGCCGAAGCCAAGCCACGATAGCGGCCGGCGCACGGCGTCGCGCCCGGCCGCATCGAGGGCCGGCAACAGCGCCACGCACCATTTGCCGTTCCATTCGCCGGTTGCGCCGGCATAGATGCGCGCCTCGGCTTCGCGCGTGCGATGGCGGCCGGCCTTCGACAGCGAATAGAAGGCGCTGCGCCCGATGCGTTCGGAAACCAGCCAGTCCTGCGCGACGAGGCGCGAGAGCGCGGTGCGCGCCTGGCTGTCGTTGATGCCGAAAAGGGCGAGAACGCGCGCGAGCCCGGCATAGGCGAGCGTGCCGCCGCGCGGCGCGACCACGTCGCCGAACAATGTGACGATCAGCGAGCCGGCCCGGATCGGGGCGGCGGCGTTGCGGGCGGCCTTCATGGCGCAGAAGACTAGTCGAGCGCGACGCTTGGCGCGAGAGGCCGATGCGTGCCACTTTTGCGGCAACGATGAACCGGGAGAAACGCATGTCCGATCCGCTCGCCGACCGCCTTGGCCGCTGCTACAGCTCGGCCGTCCACGACGTGCTGCGCGCCCTGGGGCACGAGCGCTGCGTGCTGCCGCCGGCGATCAGGTCGCTTGCCCCGCGCGGCACGCTGGCGGGCCCGGTCTGGACGGTGAGCGGCCGGATCGATCGCACGAAATCGAGCCACGAGACGCTGCTGGAATGGACCGGCCTGCTTTCAAAGGCGCCGGCCGGCACGGTCATCGTGTGCCAGCCCAACACGCACGAGATCGCGCTGATGGGCGAGCTTTCGGCCGCCGCGCTGAAGTTGAAGGGCGTGCGCGGCTACATCGTCGACGGGGGTACACGCGACGTGGACATGATCCTCGAACTGGGATTTCCGGTCTTTTGCAGCTTCGCCACGCCCGCCGACATCGGCGCGCGCTGGGTCCCCGACTCGTTCGGCGCGCCCGTCACGATCGGGGCGGTGACGGTCTCGACCGGCGACTATGCACTGGCGGATGCCGACGGCGTCGTCATCATCCCCAAGGCGATGGCGGAAGAAGCCGTGACGAAGACCGAGCAGGTCGTCGGCACCGAGAACGCCGTGCGCAAGGCGATCCTCGGCGGAATGGACCCGCAGGCGGCGTATCTCAAATACGGGAAGTTCTGAGCGGAACTAGGACGCGTCGGCCTTCGCGTGGCCGATGCGGAAATCGTTGCGCCCGGTGCGGTCCGTGCCCGCCAGCAGCCAGATCGGCCGCGTGGCGAAATCGACCCGGTAGCCGCTGCCCGAACCCGTTTCCATCAGCGACCGGTCGAACAGCGACGTGGCCGGCATGTAGCGGATGGCCACGCCCGCGCGCCGCTTGGGCGAGCGATTGGCGTTCGAGCCGTGGATGAGGAACACGTCGTGCATCGACATCTGGCCGGGGTCGAGTTCGATGTCGGCTGCCGCGCTCTCGTCGAAGGAATCCGGCCGGGCGCGCTGGTTGAGCACGAGATCCGTGCGGTCCTCGCGCAGATGCGGCAGCAGTTCCTTGGTGCGGTGCGAGCCGGGGATGACGCGCAGGCAGCCGTTCTCAATCTTCGATTCGTCGAGCGCGATCCACACGGTGCAGGTCGCGAGTGGGCGGATTGGCCAATAGTGGCCGTCCTGGTGCCAGGGCACTTCCATGCCATCGCCACCGGGCTTGCAGAAGATCTGGCAGCCCCAGAGCACGATGTCCGGGCCGATGGCGCTCGCCACGGCGGAAAGGATCGCCGGATCGCGCGCGAGCTCGAAGAAATCCGAGCTGCCGCGCACGCCTTCGGCGTTCTTGCCCTCGATATGCGCGCTGATCAGCCGCTCGGGTCGCACGCCGGGATTCTCGGCGATCAGGCGGTCGAGCGTGGCGCGCAGGGAAGCGACGCGGGCGGGCGCGAGGCGCAGGGAAGGAATGACGTAGCCCGTCTCGCGATAGCGTTCGATCTCGGCGGCCGTAAGGCTCATGACTTGACCGAGCCCGAGGTGAGATCGGCCGCCATGTAGCGGCGGAAGGCGTAATAGATCGCGGCCGGCGGCAGCGCGTAGATGAAGCCCGCCGTCATCAGCAGTTCCCAGGGCGAATCGTCGGCCGACAGGAACGCGCCCAGCGCCACGGCCAGCGTCGTGTCGATGTCGCGCGACAGCAGCAGGAACGCGTAGAGATATTCGTTCCACGCCAGCAGCAGCGCGTAGGTGCCGACCGCCATCATCGAGGGCGTCATCAGCGGCACGAAGATGTGGCGGAAGAGCTGCGGGGCGGTGGCGCCGTCGATGATCGCGGCCTCGTCCAGTTCCAGCGGAAGCTTGTCGGCCGCCTGCTTCAGCACCCAGATCGCATAGGGCGTCGCGACCGTGACCATGGCCAGGATCAGCGCCCACTGGCTGTTGAGCAGGCCGTAGGTGCCCATCGCCTTGTACATCGGGAGTGCGAGGAACGCCGCCGGCACGAAATAGGTGAGGAGGGCCATGTTCATGATCACCCGCCCGCCGCGCACGCGCAGCCGGCTGATCGCGAAGGCCGCGGCCGTGGCCACGAACAGCGTGAGGATGCCGACCGCGACCGCGATCAGCACCGAGTTCCACATCTGGTGCCAGAAATTGATGAGGTAATGGTGCTTCTGCTCGAAGACGAGACGGAAGTTCCGCAAGGTCGGCTCGTCGGGCCACAGGTTGCCCTTGAAGCCCGCCTCCTTGGGCGAGATCGCGAACAGGAACAGGTGGTAGATCGGGATCATCGTCCAGAGCAGGACGGGAATGCCGACGAGAAGCAGGCGCGCTTCGGTGAAGTATTTTCGCATCTACCGGCCTATTTCGACAGTCGGCGCATCATGAAGAACATCAGCGGCAGCATCAGCGGCAGCGCCACGATGATCGACGCCATCGCGAGATCCACGCGGTCGAGGCGGATATAGCGGATGCCGAGCGTGGCGAGCACGTGGGTGAGATCGGCCGGCCCGCCGCCGGTGAGCAGGTACACGCTGTTGAAATCGCCCAGCGTGAAGAACATCGAGAGGATCGTGCAGGTCAGGTAGAGCTGGCGCATCGACGGCCAGGTGATGTGCGTGAAGCGCTGGATGCCGCTGGCGCCGTCAATCGCGGCGGCCTCGTACATCTCCTTCGAGATCGCGAGGCGCCCGGCGAGCAGGATCAGCGTCCAGAACGGCAGCGACTTCCAGATATGCACCGTGATGGCGAGCGTGAGGCCGAGCGTGGGATCGTTGAGCCAGTTCGGTCCGTCCTCGAAGGTCAGGTTGTAGATGATCTGGTTGATCACGCCCCATTCGGGATTGAGCATGAAGCGCAGCGACAGGATCGTGGGGATCGACGGCACCGCCCAGGGAATGATGAACAGGAGCCCGAGCGCGCGGATCCACCAGCGCGGGATCGCGAAGAATCCCGACAGCAGCAGGGCGATCGCCATCTTCACGTTGATGCCAACCAGCAGGAAAATCGCGGTGTTGTAGACGGAGCTGAGGAAGATCGGGTCTTCGAACAGCTCGACATAGCTCTCGGGATTGTGACCGAGCCAGAAGCCGTAGGTGACCGGGTAGACCACGAACACGGCGAAGACGAGAAGATAGGGTGCCACCAGCACGATGCCCCAGGCCTGCCAGGAGGCCATCCGGGTCGCGGCGGCTGCGGCGACGGGAATGCCGCTTGCGTCGCTTGCGGCGGCGGTGGCGATCGACTGGGACATGCGGGGGGCTCGGATTCTGTCGGGTGGTTCGGCGGACCGGCCGGCCGCAGGAGGATCGCCCCCGCGGCCGGCCTTCGTCCCGTCGCTTAGCCGGCGACCTGCTTGATGCGCGCGATCATCTCGTCAATCGCCTTTTCAGGGGCGACCTTCTCGTTGAGCACGCGATTGGCGGCCTTGGCCCAGACGTTCTCGTTGTTGAGGATCGTGAACTTCCAGTTCTTCGTGAACTCGAAGGGCACGGTGCCGTTGAAGAACTGGCTCTGCACCGCCTGGCGATGGCGGTCGGCCTTCCAGAACGCGCTGTTCTGCGCGTTCTTCGTGACCGGGAACCAGCGACCCAGCGAACCTTCGACGTACGGCGTCAGGTTCTCTTCCTGGAGCAGGAACGCGACGAACTCCTTGGCGCGGTTCTTGTTCTTCGCCTCGGAGAAGACCACGCCCGTCTTGACGGCGGCGCGATAGACCATCGGCTTGCCGTCCGGACGGTTCGGGAAGCCGGCGGTCGCGATGTTCTTCTCGTAGTTTTCCTTGCCCTTGGCGCGTTCCTCGGCCGTGAGGGACGCATTGTTGGCGTCGTCGAGCCACTTGGCCGCGATCGAGATGGTCGCGTTGTGCGTCATCACGGTCGTGCGGTTGTGGAAGGCGACGTTGTTGTCGGGGTCCTTCCAGCTGGTCGACGAGGGCGGCGAGCAGCCCTTCGTGTACGGCGCCGTATAGTCCTTGAGCGCGTTGACGAGCCCGGCCTTCACCGCCGGCTGGTCGACGAGCAGCTTGCCGTCGTCGGCGACGAGCTTGACGTTATACGCGTCCATGAACGTCAGGAACGAGTAGAACGAGTCCGACGAGTCGACGCCCAGGGGCTGGCCGATGCCGAAGCCGCGCTGGCCGGTCGCCTTGCGGAAGCCCGGCTGCACCTTGTCGCACCAGAAGGCCCAATAGCCCTTCCAGTCCTTCGGGATGTCGCTTTCCTTGAAGCCCGACTGGTTCAGCAGGTCGATCCAGTACTGGATGTGCATCGTCTGCTGCTTGAGCGGGAAGGCGTAATAGGCGCGCTTCTTGGCGACGTCGTTCCACAGCAGCGTGGTTTCGACCGTGTTGCCCGCGAAGGTCGGCAGCAGCGGCTGGATGACGCTCGAGATGTCTTCGAGGCGGCCTTCGAAGGCCCACTTGCCGGTGACCTGGAAGTCGTAGACGTCGGCATAGGCGACGTCCGGCACCGTCTTGGCGTCGAGCGCCGCGACCGTCTTCGGGATCATGTCCTGGATCGCGTACTGCGACAGGTCGACCTTCACGCCGGTCTTGGCTTCGTACTTCTTGATCGCAGCATAGAGCGCGTCGTCTTCGGCCTTGTAGAAACCCTTGACCCACCAGACTTCGAGCTTTTCCTGCGCCTGGGCCGGAAGGCTCAAGGCTGCAAGACCTGCAATGACGGCGAAAGCGGCTAAGCGCTTCATGTCGTAATCCTCCCTCGTTTACCGCGGCCGACCTTCGGATGTGGTCGTTCTCGAGCCGCCAATGGGGCGTCTTATAGCCTGCCCCCCGCCGGGTGTCGACACTCGCGGGACGGTTTTGCGACAAATGGAAACTCTGGATTGCGGCCATAAACAGCGCGTAAACGCGATGTCGTCCGGTCGGGGTCGACGGCTGCCCAATCCGTTGGCATGATGCGTCCGACGGGGGCGTTTCATGGCATTCAGCGAACTGCGCAACGAGTACGAATCGCCGATGGTCGTGGCGAGCGCCGTCTACCGGAAAGGCACGCGCATGCGCGACATCCCGCTGGAGGATGTCGGGCCCGCTGCCCTGGCCGAAGGCGAATTCGTCTGGATCGGGCTGCACGAGCCTTCGATGGCGGTTCTCGAACATATCCAGCAGCGCTTCGGCCTGCATCCCCTGGCCGTCGAGGACGCCAACCGGTCGCACCAGCGCCCGAAGATCGATCTCTACGGCGAGGCGATCTTCATGGTCTTGCGCACGGCGCAGGTGAAGGACGCCTGCATCGTCTTCGGCGAGACGCATATCTTTGCCGGGCGCGGCTACGTCATCGCCGTGCGCCACGGGCCATCGACTTCCTACGGCGACGTTCGCGCGCGCTGCGAGCGCGAGAACGCGATGTTCGCGCGGGGTGCCGGCTACGTGATCTACGCGATCATGGATTTCGTCGCCGACAATTTCTTCCCCGTCATCGACACGATCGCCGACGAGGTCGCCGAAATCGAAGGCCACATTGTCGCGAAGACCTTCACCTCGGACGAGGTCAACCGCCTCTACCAGCTGCGCCGCGAGCTGCTGGGGTTCCGACGGTCGGTGTCGCCGATGCTCGAGGTCTGCGCGCGCCTGGAACGGTACAATCTGCCGATCATCGACGCCGAGATGCGGCCCTACTACCACGACGTCTACGACCACGTGCTGCAGGTGAACGAATCGATCGACAACCTGCGCGAGGCGCTCGCTTCGGCTTTCGATGCGGCGATGATGCTCTCGGCCGCGAGCCAGAACGAGGTCACCAAGAAACTCGCGGCTTGGGCCGCCATCCTTGCCGTGCCCACGGCGATCGCCGGCGTCTACGGCATGAATTTCAAGAACATGCCCGAACTCGAATACGAGTATGGATATTACGTCGTCGTCGTCGCGATCGTCGCGATCTGCGCCTATCTCTACCGGCGTTTCCGCAAGGCCGACTGGCTGTGACCGGTAGGGAAAATGTCTGATTCAGGCGAGGCGTTCGAAGCGCTGCTTTCCGCCGCCAACGACGCCCGCAATGCCCGCGACCTCGCGACCGCGAGCATGCTGTACGATCGCGTCCTGCGGCTGCGCCCGAACGATCCGGATGTGCTCTACAATTATGGCCATCATCTCGTCGAATGCGGCGAGGGCGAGCGCGCCTGCCTGCTGCTGAACGCGGCCCTGGGCGCGGATCCCGGAAATTTCAAGATCGCGTCCGCGCTCGGCGTGGCGCTGCGCGCGACAGACCGCTTCGCATTCGCCGAGACGCTCTGGCGTTCGCTGGCGACCGTCATGCCAGACCAGCCGCAACCGCACTACGAGCTCGGGCAGGCATTGCTGGGGCTGGCGCGGCCCGAAGAGGCGGTCGAGGCGTTCCGCACCGCCCTTCGCTACAGCGCCGGCGTCGCCGAGCGCGACCTGAACTGGAAAGCCTATCTGCTGGCGATGGCCTATGCCGACGGCGTCGATCCGCTGCTCGTGCGCGACGAAAACCGCCGGCGCGCGGCGGAACTGGCACCGGCGCAGGTCGATCGGACCTATCCGAACGCGCGCGATCCCGAACGGCGCCTGCGCGTCGGCTACGTGTCGTCGGATTTCCGCGCCCATTCGGTCGCGCGCACGATGGAGCCGCTGTTCGCCAACCGCGACCGCGACCGCTTCGAGATCTTCGCCTATGCCGAGGACCGGCGCAGCGATGCGGTCACGCGGCGTTTCCGCGAAATGGCCGATGCGTGGCGCTCGACCGCCGGGCTGGACGATTCGAGCGTGGCGCGCGCGATCCGGGCCGACGGAATCGACGTGCTGGTGCTGTCGGCGGCGCATTTCGACGAAAACCGGTTGGGTATCGCGCTGCACCGTCCGGCACCCGTGCAGGTGTCGATCTACGATTCGGCGCCGACCGGTTCCGACGCTTTCGACGCGCTCGTCGTCGATCCGGCGATGGCCGGCGGCGGGGACGATCATCCGACCGAGCGCGTCTTCCGGCTGCGCAGCATGTACGTGCATCCGCCGCTCGACTTCGCGCCGCCTGTTGCAGCCGCGCCTGCCGCCGCGAACGGCTACGTCACGTTCGGTTCGGCCAACCATCCCTCGAAATTCTCGAAGCGGACATTCGCGCTCTGGGCGGCGGCGCTGCGTGCGGTGCCTTCGTCGCGCCTGCGGCTCAAGTCCGCGCGGCGTTACGACGATCCGACGATGCGCGAGGTGCTGGCGCGGCGTTTCACCGAACTGGGCGTGGCGCCCGAACGCCTGATCTTCGATCGCGGCGATCTCGGCCTTGCCGCCCATCTCTCGTTCTATGCGCGCATCGACGTCTCGCTCGACACGACGCCGTTCAACGGCGCCACGACGACGTTCGAATCGCTGTGGATGGGCGTGCCGGTCGTGGCGCTCGCCGGCCGGACGATCATGTCGCGCTGGGCGCTTGCCGTGCTGTCGCGGATCGGCCGGCAAGAATGGGCCGCACCCGACGAGGCGGGCTTCGCGCGGATCGCCGCCGCGCTCGCCGCCGCGGCGCCGGCGCAGGATCGCGCGGCCTTGCGCGCTGCGGTGCAGCATTCGGCACTCTGCGACCTGCCGCGCCATGCGCGCGACTATGAACGCGTCTATCGCGCCCTTTGGCGGCGTTGGTGCCGGCGCACGGCCTGATCCGGCACGATTTTCGATGTTGCGTTGCGGCATCGCTTGACGGAACCGGGCGCCGCGCCAATCCTGATTACAAAGGAGATCCGCCATGGCCGACGGTGATGCCGTCCCGGTTGCAGGATCGGAAGAGCAGAAGAAGCTCGAAATTCTCGCCGTCGAAGTGCTCTGCGGCTTCATCGAGACCGTGCAGGCGCGCCAGAAGGACGGCGGCGGCGCGATCCAGCTCGGCGATCTCAACGCCGCGATGACCGAGATGATCAACAACGGCCGGATCGCCAAGATCGCGCAGGTGGCGCTGGCCGGCATCGGGCAGGAACTGCGCCATCGCTGGGCGCGGCTGCTGCGCCGCGACGCGTTCGGCCGCGTGCTGTGCGAGCCGCTGTCGGGGCTGTTCGAGGAAGGGAAGGTGCCGCGCAGCGTGCATCACGGCGTGCGCCACTTCGCGCGGATGGTGCTGGGCGAGGAACTCGAAGCGGCACTCGTCAAGGAAGCGGCCGCGCTGATGGCGACATGCACCGGCCCCGAGGGCGTGGACTGGAACCGCTTCTATCGCCTCGCGCAGCCGATCTGGTGGCAGTTCGTCGTGCGCCTGCCCGCGGCGTTCCGCCATTTCGACGCGCGTCTCAACCACTTCCTCGGCATCCTCAACACGAACACGGGCCAGGTCAGCCTGTCGGCGAATGTCGTCGTGAAGACGGGGCGCGCGATGGGTGCCGACATCGTCGGCCCGGCGCAGGTCCGCCTGATGCTGTCGGCGTGGATCGCGACGGTCGATGCGCTGGGCGAAGCCGAGCGCGCGACGATGGCGGCGGCCACGGGATTCTCGGTCGCCTTCGACGACCTGCGCGCGGAACTCGATCCCGACGCGTGACAATCGGCTATTTCCGGAGGAAGGCGGCTGGAGCGGGTGAAGGGAATCGAACCCTCGTATGCAGCTTGGGAAGCTGCCGTTCTACCATTGAACTACACCCGCGGACCGGCGCCGCGCGGCACTATATGAAGACTTGCCCGGACGGCGCAAGGCGTGCGCTTGACAGCCCCGGCCCGAGCGCCTAGTTTCCGGCTCCGTGGTGATTTGAGCCGGCCGGCTTGCGGACCACGTTAAAGAAACCGCTAAAAGGTCGGAGCGTTTCGCGAGCGCATGCCCGCCGAACAGCCCCGGACCAAGAGGCCGGGGTTTTTGATTCGGGGTAACGCGATGGCAAAGAAAAACGAGTTTTCGACCGATCCGGCCTGGCGGGCGGGCACGGCCCTTGTGCATGGCGGCACCGAGCGTTCGCAATGGTCGGAGACCGGCGAGGCGATGTTCCTGACGTCGGGCTTCGTCTATGGCTCGGCCGGCGAGGCCGAACGCGCCTTTGCGACGCCGACCAAGCTCGAGGATCAGCGCTTCGTCTATTCGCGCTTCGGCAACCCGACGGTCGCGATGTTCGAGGCGCGGCTCGCCGCACTCGAAGGTGCCGAAGCCTGCAAGGGCACGGCCAGTGGCATGGCCGCGGTGTTCGCGGCGCTCGCCTGCCAGCTCAAGTCGGGCATGCGCGTCGTTTCGGCCCGCGCGCTGTTCGGCTCGTGCCACTACATCGTCACCGAGCTGCTGCCGCGCTGGGGCATCGAGACCGTGCTGGTCGATGGCCCGGATCTAAGCGCATGGAAGAAGGCGCTGTCGGTCAAGACCGACGTCGTGTTCCTCGAATCGCCGTCCAACCCGATGCTCGACCTCGTCGACATAAAGGGCGTCGCGAAGCTCGCGAAGAAGGCGGGCGCCAAGGTCGTCGTCGACAACGTGTTCGCCACGCCGCTTCTTCAGAAGCCGCTGGAGCTGGGTGCCGACGTCGTCGTCTATTCGGCGACCAAGCACATCGACGGGCAGGGGCGCGTGCTCGGCGGCGCCGTGCTGGGTTCGCGCGCGTGGATCGAGGGCACGTTCGTGCCGTTCATCCGCCACACGGGCCCGACGCTGTCGGCGTTCAATGCATGGGTGCTGCTGAAGGGGCTCGAGACGTTGCCGCTGCGCGTCGCGGCGCATTCGCGCAACGCTCTCGCCGTCGCAAAGCATCTCGAGAAGGCGCGCGCCGTGGCGCGCGTGCTCTATCCCGGGCTCAAGTCGCATCCCCAGCATGCGCTGGCGCGCCGGCAGATGAAGGACGGCGGCCCGCTCGTCGCCTTCGATCTCAAGGGCGGCAAGAAGGCGGCCTTCGCGTTCGTCGATGCGCTCAAGCTCATCCGCATTTCCAACAATCTCGGCGATGCCAAGAGCCTGATCTGCCATCCCGCGACCACGACCCATCAGCGCCTGCCGGCCGACGAGAAGGCCCGCCTGCGCATCGGGCCGGGCAGCCTGCGGCTGTCGGTGGGGATCGAGGACACGGCCGATCTCGTCGAGGATCTGGCCCGCGGTCTCGCGGCTGCCGCGAAGGCCACGCGCTAGTGCGCCATCCGGCCTCGCCGTTCTTCTGGGCGCTCACGGCGCTTTGGGCGGCGGGGCTGGCGGCGAGCGGCGCCGCACCCTACGACCGGGCGACGTGGTTCCTCGAAGTCCTGCCTGCGCTGGTCGCGTGGCCGATCCTTTTTATGACGCGGGAGTCGTTCCGCTTCACCGACCTCGCCTATGCGTTGGCGGCGCTGCACGGCCTGATCCTGATGCTGGGTGCCGCCTATACCTATGCGCGCGTTCCGCTCGGATTCACGCTGCAGGATTTCCTCGCACTTGACCGGAACCCCTACGACAAGATCGGGCATTTCGCGCAAGGCTTCGTGCCGGCGATCATTGCGCGCGAGTTGATGATCCGTTTGTTCCGGCTGAACAGCCTGCGGCTCGTCGCTTTCCTGTCTATCTGTGTTTGTATGACGATCAGTTCAATCTATGAACTGATCGAATGGGGTGTGGCGGTCGCGATCGGCCAGGACGCGACCGCCTTCCTTGGAACACAGGGCGATCCTTGGGATACGCAGTCCGACATGGCCTTCGCGCTACTGGGCGCGGTTCTGGCCCAGTTGCTCGGGCCCTGGCACGACCGTCAAATTGCCGGTCTGGCGACCGGAAACTGACGGGCCGGGGGGTTGGCCGCACGGGACGCGCGCCCTATACTATAGGCCAGCAAGCGGCATCCCGCCGCGGGCCGGTCCCTCCAGCGTGATGCGATGTACAGCGAGACGACCCGCGAGATCAAAGTGACGGTCAAGCCGGTCTATCTCGAAGACCAGTCGTCGCCGGACGAAAACCATTTCGTCTGGGCCTACCACGTCCGGATCGAGAATCTGGGCCGGCAGACCGTGCAGTTGCGCACCCGCCACTGGCGGATCACCGACGCGAACGGACGCCACCAGGAAGTACGTGGTGCCGGCGTGGTCGGCGAGCAGCCGGTCCTGAAGCCGGGACAGTCGTTCGAGTACACGTCGGGCACGCCGCTGGGCACGCCGTCCGGAATCATGGTCGGCAGCTACCAGATGGAAAGCGGCAACGGCGAGAAGTTCGACATCAAGGTTCCCGCCTTCTCGCTCGACTCGCCCAGCCAGTCCGTCCGGCTGAACTGACCGATAGCCAAGGAAAGCACATCGCGTGAAAGCCCCACTGAAGCCGATCGTCGCGGCCCCGTTCCGCCCCGACCGCAACGCCGCCGAAGAAGCCGTCCGCACGCTCATCCGCTGGGCGGGCGACGATCCGGACCGCGAAGGCCTGCTCGACACGCCCAAGCGCGTGACGCGCGCGTACGAGGAATGGTTCGCCGGCTACAAGGAAGATCCCGTCGATATCCTCGCACGGACATTCGAAGAGACCGAGGGTTACGACGAGATGGTCGTCCTGCGGGACGTCCGTTTCGAAAGCTTCTGCGAGCATCACCTTGCCCCGATCCTGGGCGCGGTCGACGTCGCCTACCTGCCGAACCGTCGCGTGGTTGGCATCTCGAAGATCGCGCGCGTAATCGACCTGTTCGCCAAGCGCATGCAGATCCAGGAAAAGCTCACCGCGCAGATCGCCAACACGATCGAGCACGTGCTGCAGCCCAAGGGCGTGGCCGTGGTCGTGCGCGGCCAGCACCAGTGCATGAGCACGCGCGGCGTGCACAAGACGGGCGTCACGATGGTGACTTCGCGCATGCTGGGCGCGTTCCGCGACAACGAAGCGACGCGCCGCGAGTTCCTTGCGATCGTCGGCAATCCGCCCGTGCACCAGGGCTGACGGGCGCGTGGCGCCCGCTGCCGCCGATTCCGTCGCGCTGCTGGCGCGCCTCGTCGCGCACCGCACGGTCAGTTCGGATTCGAATCTGGCTCTGATCGACGACGTGCGCGGCTATCTCGCGGGGCACGGCGTGGAAAGTCGGCTGGTTCCCAACGAGGACGGCACCAAGGCCAATCTGGTCGCTACGATCGGGCCGAATGTCGCGGGTGGCGCAATCCTGTCGGGCCACACGGACGTGGTCCCCGTGGAAGGCCAGCCGTGGTCGAGTGACCCGTTCGTGCTGACCGACCGCGACGGGCGGCTCTACGGGCGCGGCTCGTCCGACATGAAGGGTTTCATCGCCTGCGCGCTTGCGGCCGTGCCGCGTCTCAAGGCTTTGAGGCTCGCGCGTCCGATCCATCTCTGCTTCTCGTACGACGAGGAGATCGGCTGCTTCGGCGCGCCGCACGCCATCCGGCTGTTCGGCGCCGAGTTGCCGCGACCGGCGCTGTGTGTCGTGGGCGAGCCGACGATGATGCGCCCGGTCGTCGCGCACAAGGGAAGCTGGGTCAACGAGACGCGCGTCGTAGGCCGCGAGGCGCATTCGAGCGCCCCGCATCTGGGCGCCAACGCGATCATCTACATGGGCCGCTTCCTCGTCTTCCTCGACGAGCTGCAGCAGAACCTGCGCGCGCGCGGCCAGCGCGACGCCGTACCGGGTGCGGATTTCGATCCGCCATGGACCACCGTGGGTGTCGGGAAAATCGCGGGCGGCACGGCCGCCAACATCGTGCCGCGCGAATGCCGGCTGACCTGGGAATTCCGCGCCCTGCCGGGCGTCGACCGCGAGGCGATCCAGGCGATGGCGGAGGCCAAAATCGCCGAGCTCGATGCCGCCATGAAGCGCGAGGCACCGGAGGCGAGCGTAACGCTCCACCGCTATGCCAACGTCCCGCCCTTGAAGCCAGAGCTCGACGGACCGGCGGTGAAGCTCGCCATGGCGATCACAGGTGCCAATACCCCCGTCACCGTCGCGTTCGGCACCGAGGCGGGCCAGTTCCAGACGGCCGGCATCTCGACCGTGATCTGCGGACCCGGCGACATCGCCGTCGCGCACGCGCCAAACGAGTACACGACGCGAGACCAGCTCGCGCAGTGCGACCGCTTCATCGACAAGATCGGCGAGTGGGCGACGCGCTCGAATTGATTGTATGTAAAGCGATCGCATAGCGTCGCCTTTCGGATCTTTCCGGAACCGGGCGGCATATGAAAATTCTGGCGGCGATCTTCATCCCGATGCTTCTGCTGGCGGGGTGTTCGACGACCCCTGCGGGCGAAAGCGGACGGGTTCAGCCGGGCGAGAGACAGCTGAATGCTGCCCTTGAGCTGTTCGACGCTGCCGCATTCTGGCCGGACGGCAGGTTGGCCGATGGCGCAAAAGCACGTCCGCGGTACGGAATCTGGCGATGGGTCGGTCCGATAAGAGTTCATATTGAGAGTTCGACAAGCCCAAACATCCGCAAACACGTCGAACTCCGGCTGAGTGAGGTTGCCGAATTTACGGGTATTCCGATCACAATTGTCGAGTCACCCGAAGGTGCAAACCTCAAGGTAATGTTCGACAAGGCGAAGCTGGAAAGCGGCGCCGATGTGCGCAGTGCCTGCTATGGCGGTTCGAGCGAGGTACTGGGCGGCCGAATTCTGCGAGGCAGTATTTACATTAATTCGGAATTCTACCTCTGCACATCGCACGAACTGATGCATGCCTTCGGGTTTCCCGGCCATCCGCATTCGCTCGATACGGTTCTGAGCTATGCGCGGCCATGGGGTGCGGATGCGTTCACGGCGCTGGATCGTCTTGCGCTGCGCGCGCTCTATCGCGGCAACTTGACGCCCGACATGGGGCATATTCCGGCGATGCTCGCCGCACGGCAGTTTCTTGCGGAAGATCTGGGACTCATTCCATCCAATGGCGACGCGAGCCATCTCGCCATAGCGACCATGGCCGCCGCCGTCGCCCGGCTGCATACGGTCGCGGAAGAGGGAAACGTGGCCATTCAGATGCAGTTGGCTGAGGCCTATGCGCTGGGGCAGCATGTCGGGAAAGATCCTGCAAGAGCGTTGAAATTCTGGGAGCTGGCGGCCGATCAGAACAATGCTGAAGCGATGTTCCGCCTGGCGATCGCCGGGCTCGCCTCGCAAGATTTGGCGTTTGACCCGGTGCGTGCGCGCATGCTTGCACATGCCGCCGTCGAACTCGGCCATGGCCCGGCGGCGCTTCTACTGGGGAGCCTGCTTCGCGACGGAGTCGGCGGAGCGGCGGATCTCCCCGAAGCTTTCGCGTATTTCTATCTGGCCGCGGGTCGCGGCATATCGACTGCCAAGGCGGAAATGACCGCGACCTTCGAGCGGCTTCCGCGGACCCAGAAGATCCGTGCGAACGCGCGGGCCATCGAACTGCAGGCCAAGTTGTCGCGTTAGGTGCGGCGGCCGAGCGTCACACCTGCAGGAAGCGCGGCATGTTCTGGCGGATCTGGCGGTCGAGTTCGGCGTTGATGTCGTTCATCATCTGCTCGACCATCTCGTACCAGACGCGCTCGCGGTCGTTGAGCGTGATGTTCTCGGCGACCGAGCGGTTGCGCGTCGCGGCGGCGGTGGCGTAGCCGTCGCGGAAATTTCCACGCAGCTGGCGCAGTTCCACGCCGACTTCGATGCGCCCGTCGTAGCGCTGCGCCTGTTCGTTGGTGAAGGTCGCGCGCACGCCGGTCTCGCGCGGCAACTGGGTCTCGGTCACGCGCGCGTCGATGATGACGAAGCGCGCGAACCGTTCGCCGCGCCCGGTGACCGCTAGCCGCTCGTTGGCCCAGCGCTTGAGCGTGTCGTCGGGGCGCTGGGCGAACAGGTGCTCGACGTTCGGCGGGGTGAGCGGCGCCTGGTATTCCTGCACGATCTCCAGCCGTTCGGCCTCGAACGTGAAACGGCCGAGTGCGGCGTAGCTGATGGGCGGGAAGCGCGGCGGAGGCGGCGCGTCGGCGCAGCCCGCAAGGGCAGCGGCAGGCACCGCGGCGCCAGCAATCTTCAGGAAATCGCGTCGGGAGGAAATCATGGGTTCAGCTCCACGCGGAAGGAGATTGGACGGATATCTCTAGTGGCGAATGACGGTCGAAATGTGGCGCGGACGGGGCGGCGCATCAAGCCTCGCCGTAGATCGCGTCGAGATCGGCGAAGGCATGCGCGGTATTGCAGAATTCGCAGGTCATGCGCACGGCGCCGTCGGCCTCGCGCATCGTCTCGAGTTCGGCGCGCGGAATCGTGCGCAGGACCTGGCGCATGCGGTCGGGCGCGCAGCGGCAGCGATGGACGAGCGGGATGGGCCGGTAGATCTCGACACCTTCGGCGAGGAACAGCAGGTCGACCAGCTTCCACGGCGGCAGCGCAGGATCGACGAGTTCGCGCGATTTTGCCGATCCCATCAGGATCATCGCGCGCCGCCAGCCGTCTTCTTCAGCTTCGCGCAGGGACGGATCGCGGGGCGTCGGCTCGCGCCCTTCGGCCGAGCCTTGCGCGTCTTCCGGCGGCAGGCGCTGGATCATGATCGCGCCGGCCCGCCAGTTCGTCCGGCCGTCCTGATCCCTGGTGCCCGCGACCGCGACATTGAGGCCGGCCTCGAACTGTTCGGACTGATGGAAATAGTGATGCGCGCACTCGGCGAGCGTGGCGCCGGTCAGCTCGACGATGCCCTGATAGCGCTCCATGTCGGCGCCCTGGTCGACCGTGAAGGCGAGATAGCCCGCCCCGAACAGCCGCGGCACGGAAACCGGCCCGTCGCCCAATGCCGCGATGCGTGCTTCGTCGAACTGCGCGTAACCGCGGATGGCGCCGGCGGACGTCACGTCTGCCACGAGCATGCGCAAGGGGCCGTCGCTCTTGGTCTGGATCGAGAAAACGCCCTCGTACTTCAGTGTGGCGGCGAGCGCCGCGCTCATCGCGATCGCTTCGGCAAGCGCGCCGGCGACCAGGTGCGGATAGTCGTGGCGATGCAGGATCGCGTCGAGCGCCGGCCCCAGCCGGACGAGCCGGCCGCGGAGTGCGAAGGGAGCGATGCGGAAAGGAAGGACGACGTCGTCGTCCGCGAACTCCGGCTTCAAGCCATGCACCAGGCGAGGATGCCCTTCTGCACGTGCAGGCGGTTCTCGGCTTCGTCCCAGACGGCCGAGCGCGGGCCGTCGATGACGCCTTCGGTCACTTCTTCGCCACGATGGGCGGGCAGGCAGTGCAGGAAGATGGCGTCGGACTTGGCGCGATCCATCAGCCGCTCGTCGACCCGATAGGGGGCGAGCAGGTTGTGGCGCTTCTCGCGGCTCTCGCGCGTCCCGCTCTCCTGGTCCATCGATACCCACGTGTCGGTGACGACGGCGTCGGCGCCGGCGACGGCCACTTCGGGATCGGTCAGCAGCTGGATCCGCGCACCCTCGCGCTTGGCCCAGGCAAGCACGTCATGCGACGGGCGCAGGTGTTCGGGGCAGGCGAGGCGCAGCTCGAACGCGAAGCGCTGGGCGGCATGGATCCACGACGCGGCGACGTTGTTGCCGTCGCCCGTCCAGGCCACCACCTTGCCGGCGATCCCGCCCTTGCGTTCCTCGATCGTCATCACGTCGGCCATCACCTGGCAGGGATGCGAGCGGTCGGTCAGGCCGTTGATCACGGGCACGCTGGCGTGCCGCACCAGTTCGGCCAGATTGGCGATCTTGTTGGTGCGCAGCATGATCGCGTCGCAGTAGCGCGACAGCACGCGCGCGGTATCGGCGATCGTCTCGCCGCGGCCGAGCTGCGTGTCGTGGTGCGTGAGGATGACGGCCTCGCCGCCGAGCTGGCGGATGCCCACTTCGAACGACACGCGGGTGCGCGTCGAGGGCTTCTCGAAGATCATCGCCAGCGTCTTGCCGGCGAGCGGCCTTTCCATGCCGCCCGGCGGACGCTTTGCCTTGTAGGCAGCACCCAGATCGAGAATGTCGCGCAGCGTGCTCGCTTCGAGCACGTCGAGATCGAGGAAGTGGCGGGGAGTCGCGCTCATCGTCATCTCCGTCAGCCGGCCTTGCGGGCCGGCGCCTTGGCGCGCAGGTCGGCGCAGGCGGCGTCGATTTTCTCGATCGCCTCGGTCACATGCGCCGCTTCGGCGATCAGCGGGGGCAGGATGCGCATCACGTTGTCGCCGGCACCGACCGTCAACAGGCCCTGCTTGCGTACCGCGAGGATCATGTCCTGATTGGGGACCTTGCATTTGAGGCCGAGCAGCAGGCCCGAGCCGCGCGAATCCTCGAACATGTCGGCGTTGCGCTGGACCAGGCCGGCAAGCTGCTGCTTCAGGTGCGCGCCGATGCGCTCGACATGCTCGAAGAAGCCGGGTGCCAGCATCACGTCGAGCACGGCGTTGCCGGCCGCCGTGGCGAGCGGGTTGCCGCCATAGGTCGAGCCGTGCGTGCCGGCCGTCATGCCGGCCGCGGCCTTCGCCGTGGCGAGGCACGCGCCGATCGGGAAGCCGTTGCCCAGCGCCTTGGCGACCGACATCACGTCGGGCGTTACGCCCGACCATTCGTGGGCGAAGAGCTTGCCCGTGCGGCCCATGCCGGTCTGGATCTCGTCGAAGAACAGCAGCAGGCCGTGCCGGTCGCACAGTTCGCGCAGCCCCTTGAGATAGGTCTCGGATGCCGCGCGGATGCCGCCTTCGCCCTGGATCGGTTCGACAAGGATGCCGGCCGTCTGCGGGCCGATCGCGGCCTCGGCGGCCTTCAGGTCGCCGAACGCCACCTGGTCGAAGCCGTCGGCCTTGGGGCCGAAGCCTTCCAGGTATTTCTGCTGGCCGCCGGCCGCCAGCGTTGCGAGCGTACGGCCGTGGAAGGCGCCTTCGAACGTGATGATGCGGAAACGCTCGGGATGGCCGTGGTGCGCGTGAAACTTGCGCACCAGCTTGATGCCGCACTCGTTGGCTTCGGCGCCCGAATTGCCGAAGAAGACCGTGTCGGCGAAGGTCGAGGCGACCAGCCGCTCGGCCAGCTTCTGCTGCTGCGGGATCGGGAAGATGTTCGAGGTGTGCCACACCTTGTGCATCTGCGCGCCCACCTCTTTCACGAGGTGCGGGTGGGCGTGACCGAGGCCGGTCACGGCGATGCCGCAGGCGAAATCGAGATAACGTCGGCCGTCGGTTCCCCACAGATACGGGCCTTCGCCGCGCTCGAAGCCCACTTCGGCGCGCGCATAGGTCGGCATCACGGCGGGAAATGCAGTCGACACGGCAACAACCCCCTCTTTCGGGCAGCCAGAATGGCCGACCGGGAAACGACCAGTATCCGGTCGCCCTATGGAAAAGTCAAATACAGGCGGGAATCTCTCTTGTATCGCAACAGCTTAAATCAAACAAAGGTCCCGTCGGGCCGATAGATCTGGATCAGGACGAGCAGGTTTTCGACATCGTCGCCCGAGCCGAGCGGCAGGATCACGCGCCACCAGCCGACATGTTCGTTGGTTTCGCCGTAATGGCCGAGCGGATGATGGAAAAAAAGCGGCTCCCGGCGATCGACCGCGACGCGATAGCTCGCCTCCCAGATCCGCGCGAGCGGGTCGGCGATTTCAGACAGCTTCATGCCCGTATATTCGCGCCGCAGGACGCCCATCGTGGCGGTGCCGAAGACGGCGAAACGGAAATCGCCGTCGAGAACGTCGACCAGATGCAGCCGGCCAATCCACGGGATCAGCTCTTCGAACAGGATATCACGCCTGTCCGGCCATTTCCGGTCGCCCGTCTTCGTGCGCCAAAGGTCGATCAGCGTCCGCATGTGCGCGGGCAAGTCGCCTTCGGCAATCTCCTGCATCATGCGCGCAGCTTATAGCCGCGCTTGAACATCTGGAAGCAGAGCGCGCCAAGCGCCGAATTGGTCACGATCAGGATCGCCGCCCCTATCCAGGGGTGTGCGTCCGCGTGGCCGAGGAAACCGAAACGGAAGCCGTCGATCATGTAATAGAACGGGTTGACGAGCGCGATCAGGTGCCACGGCTCGGGCAACCGGTCGACCGTATAGAAGGTGCCTGACAGGAATGCGAGCGGGGTAACGATGAAGTTCGTCACGGCCGCGATATGGTCAAACTTTTCCGACCAGACGCCGCCGGCCACGCCCAGCAACGACAGCAGGGCCGATGCCATCACGCCGTTGAAGAAAATCCAGCCGAGACTGTGGATGTGCAGCGACACGAAAGGCGCAAGGCATGCTGCGGTCACGGTACCGACCACGATGCCGCGGACGATTCCGCCGGCGGCGAAGCCGACGACGAGTTCGGCCGGCGACAAGGGCGGCATCAGCGAGTCGACGATATTGCCCTGCACCTTGGCGATGACAAGCGAGCTCGACGTGTTGGCGAAGGCATTCTGCGTCATCGCCATCATGATGAGGCCGGGAGCGAGAAATTCCGCGAACGAGATCCCGCCCTGGCCCGACGCGGCCGGACCGAGCGCAAGTACGAACACCGCGAGGAACAGCAGCGTCGTGACGACGGGGGCCGCGATCGTCTGGGTGTGGACCTTGGCGAAGCGGCGAACCTCGCGCATCACCAGCGTGTGGAGGCCGAGCCAGTTGACCGCGCCGTAGCGGCGTGGCTGCGAAGGAGCTTTTGCGAGTTCGTTCATGAGCGGGGCACAATAGTGCGCCCGGCGCGGCCTCGCAATTGCGCCCTTGGCATGGCAATTAGGCGTCCATGGCACCTCGCAAACCGCCCAAGCCGCCAACCCGCGAACGGCTCGAGAAGTCGGCCTTGCACTACCTCGAGCGGTTCGCCGCGTCGGCCGAAGGTCTGCGCCGCGTGCTGATGCGCAAGGTCGAGCGCGCGGCGCGCGAGGGGCTGGCCGACCGTGCGCAGGGTGCCATCGACGTCGCCTTCGTCGTCGAAAAGCTTGCGGCCAAGCACCTTCTCGACGATTCGCGCTTCGCCGAAGGGCGGGCGGCGAGCCTCGCGCGCCGTGGACTGCCGCGCGAGCGCATCGCCCAGCGCCTGAAGATCGCCGGCGTGGGCGACCCCGACATCGCGCACGCCCTCGATGGCCTCGACGAGGCCGGGGAGAACGACCTGAAGGCAGCGTTGATCTTCGCGCGGCGCAAGCGGCTCGGGCCCTTCGCCGATCCGGCCCGGCGGGCGGCGGCCCGAATGAAGCATCTGGCAGCGATGGCACGCGCCGGGTTCTCAGGCGATCTCGCCCGCCGCGTCGTCGACACCGACGATCCCGACCGGCTTGCCGAGGAGGAATAGTCCCGCTTGCCCGCGTGGCGCGGAAATCTCCGGCCATGTTAGCCTGACAGACCAACGCCACGGAACGGAGCTGCGACGACGTGATCGAGCCGGCAATTCCGCGAAACGAACTCAACCGGCTTGCCGCATTGCGGGCGCTCGGTCTGCTCGATTCCGCGCCCGAGCAGGCATTCGATTCGATCGTCCAGCTCGCATGCCGCCTTCTCGACGTGCCGACGGCGCTCATTTCCCTCGTCGATTCCGATCGCCAGTGGTTCAAGGCGGCGTGCGGCATCGAGGCCAAGCAGACGTCGCGTTCGGTCTCGTTCTGCGCGCACGCGATCCACCAGCCGGACATTTTCGTGGTGCCCGACGCGACGTTCGATCCGCGCTTCCACGACAATCCGCTCGTCACGGGCGAGCCGCATATCCGCTTCTACGCCGGCATTCCGCTCGAATTGCCGAACGGCTACCGCATCGGAACGCTCTGCGCGCTGTCGCCGGTTCCGCGCGACGACCTCGACGAAGAGGGGCGAGTTCGCCTGCGCCTGCTCGGAAGGCTCGCGCTCGACGCGATCGAGTTGCGCGCGATCCGTTCAGACCTGACGCGGGTCCGCGCGCAAATCGACCGGCACACGGGCCTCTGGCATTCGCTTGACCTTCCCGTCGCGTTCGCCGATAGGGCCGGCCGCGTCGAAAGCTGCAACGCGGCTTTCGGGCTGCTATGCGGCAATGGCGATCCGGTCGGCCGTACGCTCGCAGAAGCGCTCGGCCTTCCGGACGGAACGTGGTCGGCCGGCGCGATGGAAAAATCCGGCGACTGGATCGGCCGTATCGAGGTCGGCGCGGCGAAGACGAGGCTTGCGGTCCATCGCCGGGCCGATGGCTTCGCGCTGGTCGGCGAGATCGGTGTGGGCACATGATGGCCGGCGCCCGCCGCGTCTTTGACATCCATGTCGACGGGCTCGACGAGCCCATGCGGGTCGTCTCGAATCCGAACGAAGACGATCTGATCGATGCGCGCGAGCGCGCTGCGCTGAAAGCCTGGCGCAAGGTCCGCTTCGCGCGCAATTCGGTGCCCCGACGTCAAGAACTGAGCGTCGACCTGCTCGAGCAGTTGGCGGCGAACCTGATGGAACTCGACGTGCTGCCTGATGGCGATCTCGTCTATTCGCATTGCGGCCGGGCCGTGGCCGCCGCGTTCGGCGAGAACGTCACCGGCCGGCGGACGAGCGAGCTGCCCACGCCGATCTCGAAAGTGTTCCTCAGCGTCTACCAGCTCGCGATCAAGCACCCGATGCCGTTCGCCACGCGGCATAGCTCGCCGCTCGATGAGGTGGCCTATTGGCACCGCCTGATCCTGCCGGTCGATCCGGCGGAATCGGGCCGCGCGCGCCGCTTCGTCGTGTGCAGCCTGCCGATCGGCGACGCGCCCGCCGCCTAGCTCTTGTCCCAGGCGATCTTGAGGCCGACAGCCGCGAAGTCGCGCCGGATGCGCTCATCGAAGGCGCGGCGCACCCGCCATTGCTTGCCTGGCAAGGTCTTGACGCGCGCCTTCAGCGTCTGTCCCACGTCCGAGAACGCAGCGAGACCCTGGTCCTCGTAGTCCCCGATGACGAGGGCGGCGATCTCGGGTTCCGCGATCACGGCTTCGAAGGACGCGCGCATCGCCTTGGCCGCGGCCGCCGGATCGGTCGCGTAGCCGACCGAAACCTCGAACGTGGCGTAGGCGAAGTCCTTCGTCTGGTTCGAGATGATCGTCAGCGTGCCGAACGGGATCGTGTGCAGCGTGCCGTCGGACGAGCGCAGCTTGATCGCGCGCAGACCCAGTGCCTCGACCGTCCCGGCCTTGTCGCCAAGCTGCACCACGTCGCCGACCGCCAGTACGTCCTCGAGGATCATCGAAACGCCGGTGATCAGGTCGCGCACCATGTTCTGCGCGCCGAGGCCGACGGCGAGGCCGAGGACGCCGGCACCGGCCAGCAGCGGCGTTACGTTGATGCCGATCTCGTTCAGCGTCACGAGAACGACGAAGATCGCCAGAAGCAGAAACAGCGCGCGTTGCATCAGCGGCAGTAGCGTGCGCACGCGCGCTGAGGTGCGCTCGGTCGGCGCCTCGTTCTCGCCCTTGCGCATCAGGTATCGCTCGAGGCCCGCATTGGCGAACTCCCAGATCGCCAGCGCCGTCACCACCGCAAAGGCGATGGCGAAAAGACCGCCGGCCACGCGCTGGCCCGTCGGCGTGGCGGCGTATTCGAGAGTGCTGATACCCCAGGCCTGCATGATCGCGAGCAGTGCTAGCCCGCCGATTGCGCCGACCATCAGGCGCCGCCCGGCGCTGACATATCGGTTCGCGCGCTGCTCGAGGGCCGGAAAGCGCTCGCGGAATTCCGGCGCGATGACGAAGGCCTTGTCGATGCCGTAAGCGGCCAGCAGAACGGCCGCGCGCGCGATGCCCGCGATCACCAGCGTAAGCAGGCTCGCGCGAACGATGAAGGCGAAGCCGTCGGGCCGGATCAGCCACGCGAATAGCGCCACGATCACGTAGGCGAGCGCCGCGACGTGCCAGTACTTGGCGAGGCCCGGCCCGAGGAAGCCCGCCCGCCGACGCGCAATCCAGCCTTCGCCGCTCGAGGCGCGCACCAGCGCTTCGGCGACCGATTGGCGGTTCTGAAGCACGACCGCGATCACCATCATCGCCACGACGACGCCGAGCAGCTTGACGATGAAGTTGTGCGCCGGCGCCGGAATGCCGAGCAGCAGCGCAGCTTCGGCTGCGAAATACCAGTAGATCGCGATATTCGTGACGCGGCGGATCCACAGATAGATATAGACGGACGTCTCGTCGTCGAGCGGCACGAGGCGCCGGCCGGGATGGCGCGGGGCGAAGACGGTGTTTGCGCCAAGCGCCACCGCGCGAGCCAGCACGTTCGCGTTGACGAACGAGATGGCGACGAGGCTCGCGGTGCGCGACGGCTGGATCAGCCCCAGCGTGCCCACGGCCACGGCCGCGAACGCCGCGATGGGCAGCACGCCGACGGCCGCATCCGCCGCGATCGGGAAGACGCGTCGCCAGTCGCGGCCCACGGCCCGCGCTTCGAGGCGTCGGCGCAGCGGCGCAAGCATGCGCAGCGTCGTCCATTCGGCGATCCAGCCTGCGACGAGCACGGCCACGAGTTTCCAGAGGATCTCGACGAGCCGGTCGCGGTTGCGCGTGTCGCCGATCTGGCTGTCGAACCAGGCGAGGAACTTTGGCGCGTCGGCGACGAAGGCGGCCGCCTGGAGAACGGCCTGCGTCACCTCCTCGATCTGGTCGGAGAGCTGCTCGGCGAACGTGTTGGCGACGCGTGCGATCTGCTCGGCCGGTTCGTCAGCTGGCGGCGCGATCGCCGGCACCTGGCCGGTGCGCTGGATCTGGACGAGCGTCTTCAGCTGATCGAGCATGTCCTTGCGGCTCTGCTCGTTCTCGATCGTCTGGATCAGCTTCTCGATCTCGTCGGGCGACGGCGTGCTTTGCGCCGCTGCCGGAAGCGCGGCAAGCAGCAGGGCGAAAAACGCGATGATCCGGAAGATCTTCATTGTGCCTCTTGCGCCCGTTCCCAGGCGATGTAGCCGTCATCGCGGTGGCCGAAATCGCAGGTTTCTGGATGCAGGATTTCGGCGAGGATTTCCAGCGATTCGACCAGTCGCGGCCCCGGCCGGTTGAAATAGCGGTTGCCGTCGGCGACGAAAACCTTGCCGTCCAACGCCTGCCACCATTGCTTGCCGGCTAGCGATTCGAGTTCCTTGCGGGTCCGCGTGATGCCGAAGCCGCACGGCACGACGAGGACGATTTCGGGATTGGCGGCGACAAGCGCCTCCGGATCGAGCCACGGTGAATGCGCGCCGGCCGACCCGAAGAGATTTTCCCCTCCCGCCATTGCCACGAGTTCAGGCATCCAGTTTCCGCCTGCCATCGGCGGATCGAGCCATTCGATTGTGGCAACTCGGGGGCGTGAATTAGCGCTTCTGCAACGCTCCGTGATCACGTCCATCTGCCCGCGCATCTGGGCGGCGAGCGATGCGCCGGCATCCTGCCGGCCGATCGCGGCGGCGACGCGCCCGATGTCGTCGAGCACGTCAGCGAGGCGGGTGGGCGCGAGCGCCAGGATCTCGGGCTGCCCGCCCGTCCATCCGGCAAGCGCTTTGGCCAGATCGGCGGGGCTCACGGCGCAGACCTCGCACAGGGTCTGCGTGACGATCAACTCGGGCCGCACGTCGCGTAACGCGCCCGCGTCGATCCGGTAGATCGAGAGTGCCGCCTCGAGCAGCGCGCGGACGTCGGCCTCGATCGTGGCGGAGCCGCGCAAGGGGTCGATGCGCGGGCTCGATACGGCCGGAAGTGCGGAAACGGCGGCAGGGAAATCGCATTCGTGGCTGCGCGCGACCAGATCGCCCAACGCGCCCAGGGCCGCGACGATCTCGGTCGCCGAGGGGAGGAGCGAGACGACGCGCCGTCCCGGTTGCGTCACCCCCGTCATCGCGCGATGTGCCCCCTTTGACAGCCGTGCGCTCTCCCGCTCATATACACCCACAATTCCGGAGGTGCCGCAAGGCGCCCCGGCCACACATCAGGGGAACGCCAACATGATCCGCCTTTCGCGCCGTGCCGCCCTCGCCGGGGCCGCCGCCCTTGCCGCACCCTCGCTGTCGCGCGCGCAGACGCTAATGAAAACATCCGTCGGCGTGCTGCGGCTCTCGTCGTCCGGCCCGGTCTTCATCGCGGCCGAGCGCGGTTATTGGCGCGACGCCGGGCTCGACGTGGAGCTCAAGTATTTCACCGCCGCGCAACAGGTGCCCGTCGCGGTCACGTCGGGCGACACGGATTTCGGCGTGACCGGCCTCACGGCCGCGTTCTTCAATCTCGCGGGCAAGGGCGCGCTCAAGATCATCGCGGCGCAGAGCCGCGAGGAGAAGGGCTTCGAGCTCAACGCCTACATGGCGACCAATGCCGCGATCGAGAAGGGCTTCCGCTCGGTCAAGGATTTCCCCGGCAAGCGTCTCGGCATCACGACGGCGGGTTCGACCTTCCACTATTCGCTCGGACTGATCGCGCGCAAATACGGCTTCGACCCGGCGAGCGTCACGCTCGTGCCCCTGCAGACGCTGCCCAACATGCAGGCCGCCTTCAAGGGTGCGCAGGTGGATGCCGTGATCGTGCCTGTCACGCTGGCGCGCGCGTTGGAGGCCGACAAGGCCGGCAAGATCCTCGCCTGGGTTGGCGACGAGACGCCGTGGCAGCTGGGTGCGCTCTTCACCAGCCCGCGCGCGATTTCCGAGAAACGCGACCTGGTGGAACGCTTCGTCCGCGGCTATCTGCGTGGTGCGGCCGATTTCAACGCGGCCTTCAACCAGCGCGACGCGGCCGGCAAGGAAGTGCACGGCACGCGTTTCGCCGAGACCATCGGCGTGGTCGCGCGCGCGGTGCAGCAGCCGCCCGAACTGGTCACGATCGGGCTGCCATACGTCGATGCCGGCGGACGCCTCGACGTGGGCGACATCTACGGCCAGATCGCGTTCTGGCAGCAGGCAGGCCTCGTAGGGCGCGACGTGAACGGCAAGGAAATCGTCGACCTTTCCTTCGTGCGCGGGCACATGAACGTGCCGAAGGGCTGAGGTGGAACTCGTCTGCGAAGGGATCGCGCATCGCTACGGCGCGCTTGACGTCCTAACGGGAATCGACCTGACCGTCCGCGCGGGCGAATGCCTCGCCGTCCTCGGGCCGTCGGGATGCGGAAAGTCCACGCTGCTTGGCATTATGGGCGGCATCCTTGAGCCCGCATCCGGCAAAGTATTCACCGTCGGATCTCCGCCGCCGGGTTCGCTCAATCCGATCACCTACATCTTCCAGGATTTCGCGCTGCTCCCCTGGCGCACGGTCGAAGGCAACGTGTCGCTTGCACTGGAACATCGTGCGCTTGCGGCGGGCGAAATAGCCGCGCGCATCGACGACGCGCTCGCGCGTACCGGCCTCGCCGAATTCCGCAAGGCGTTTCCAAAGCAGCTTTCCGGCGGCATGCGCCAGCGCGTCGGCATCGCGCGCGCCTTGGCGGTCGAGCCAGCGATCCTGCTGATGGACGAGCCGCTGTCGGCGCTGGACGCGCAGACGCGCGACCTGCTGATGGAGGACTTCCTCAAGCTGTGGCTCGCCACGCGCACGACGTCGGTCTACGTCACGCACAACCTGCATGAAGCGCTGCGGCTTGCCGACCGGATCTGCGTGCTGTCGCGCCGGCCCGGCCGCATCAAGGAGATCGTTTCAGTCGATCTGCCGCAGGCCGAACGCGCGCGCCCCGAAGCGGCACGCGCGATGGCCGAACTGGGCGAACGGCTCTGGACCGCGATCCGCACCGAAGCGCAGGTCGCCGAGCGCGAGGTCGCCGATGTCTGAGCGGCGGCCCGTGGCGTTCCGCGGCGGTGGCTTTTCGCCCGTTCCCGTGCGTGGGGCAGCCGCCGTCGTGTTCTTCATGCTGCTCGCGCTTTGGGAAATTTCGGTGCGGCGCGGATGGATATCGCCGATCTTTCTGCCGGCACCGAGCGCCGTGCTCGCGGCACTCGGCGATCTCTGGCAGGCCGGCACGCTGTGGCGCCACATCTCGGAAAGCCTCGTGCGGCTCGCAGGTGGCTGGACACTGGGGACGATGGCCGGCCTCGCGGCCGGCCTCTCGATAGGCGTGTGGTCGCTGGGCCGGTCGGTCGGCGTGCCGTTCGTCTCGGCGCTTTTCCCGATCCCGAAGATCTCGCTGCTGCCGCTGCTGATCCTGTGGCTCGGGATCGGCGAGGCGTCCAAGATCGCGACCATCGGCCTCGGCGTGTTCTTCCCGACCGCGATCGCGACCTACGCCGCGATCGACGCGGTGCCGCGCAACCTGATCCGAATGGCCCAGAGCTTCGACCTGCCGCCGGCCGACGTGATGCGCAAGATCGTGCTGCCGGGGGCACTGCCCGGCATCCTCGCGGGCTTCAGGATCAGTACTTCGATCGCGCTGATCCTGCTGGTTTCAGCCGAAATGATCGGCGCCGAGTACGGAATCGGCGCCTTCGTCCTTCAGGCGGGTAACCTGATGCTCACGGACCAGCTGCTGGCCGGAGTGCTGATGATCTCGATCCTGGGGCTGGCCGTCGGCACCGGCCTGACCCGGCTGGAAAAGCGCCTTCTGCGCTGGCGCTGAAGCGCCTTCTTATTGGCCCGATTTGGGCGTATTGAAACGCCGTTTCCCCTCGCGACTCGGAGGGGCGGTTTCGGATCGAGATTTCTGGAAGATGCTTGAAATTGGAATCGTCGGGGGCGGTCCCGGCGGCTTGATGGCGGCGCGGCAGTTTCTTGCAAAATGTCCCGGCCGGGCCCGCCTCACGGTCATCGAGGCGTCGGATCGGCTTGGCGGCAAGCTCGTGACGCGGCGCTTTCCCCAAAGCGGGATCGCCTATGCCGCCGGCGTGGCGGAGATCTACGACTATCAGGCACTCGGCGACGATCCGCTCGCGCGCCTGATTGCCGATCTGGGGCTTTCAAGCACGCCGATGGGCTCGCGCACGGTCGTGCTCGGCGACCGCATTCTCGGCAGCATGGACACGGTGGAGCGCGAACTGGGCGCCGACGCGCGCCGGCAGATCGAAGCGTTTCACAGGTTCTGTGCCGACGCGATCTCGCCGGCCGAATACTACGAAAGCCGGACCGATACCCCGTCGAGCCGGACGCTCGCGCGCACGAACGGCCTCGACCTGCTGCACAGTCATGTCGCCGACGACGGTGCGCGCCGCTATCTGCGCGCGGCCATGCACAGCGACATCGCGGCGCCGCTGCATCTCACCAACGGCATCAACACCGTGCGAAACGTGCTGATGGACGTCGACGGCTATATCGAGCTGCGCTCGGTCGATGGCGGCGTGCAGTGCCTGACGGACGCGCTGGCGCAGGACCTGATCGCGAAGGACGCGGCCGAATTCGTGATGGGCACGCGCGCGAAGCGGATCGGCCGTGGCGCAGACGGACGCTACCGCGTGGAGACGCACGGGCCAGCCGGCGCCGCCGTGCGCGAATTCGACGTCCTTGTCGTGGCGCTGCCGCTCGGCGCGCTCTCGCAGGTCGAGTGGTCAGGCGAGGAACTCGATGACGCGATGGCACGCCACATCCGGCATTTCGACCGGCCCGGCCACTACCTGCGCGTCTCCGTGCTTTTCGAGAAGCCGTTCTGGCGCGAACATATCGCGGGCGACTGGTGGATCAGCGACGCTTTCGGCGGATGCTGCGTCTACGACGAAAGTGCGCGCAGCGACTGCGGCACGCACGGCGTGCTCGGATGGCTCATCGCGGGAAATGCCGCGCTGGAAATGGCCAATCTCGACGACGCGCAGGTGACGGCCCGCGTGCTTGAAAGCCTGCCTTCGAGCCTGCGTGGCGACGGCGCATCGCTGAAGCGCGAGGTCGCCGTCCATCGCTGGCTTGCCTCCGTGAACGCGGTTCCCGGCGGCATGGCCGAACGCGACATCTTCACCAACCACGTGCCCGAACCGGCCGGACATCCGGCGCTCTATGTCGTCGGCGACTATCTTTTCGATTCGACGATCAACGCGGTCGTCGACTCGGCCGACGCGGCAACCGATCTGGCGCTCGACGCGATCGTGCGTGCCTTGCCGCGCAAGAAGCCCCCGACGCGCCGGATCGGCCGCACGTATTTCAGGAACTATCGGGGACTCGGACCTTACGAACAGGTATGGGACCGCTTTCTCGACGCACGCACCATCAAGACGCTGGCGCAGACGGCATGGGGACTCGGCGACAAGTTCTCCGTGCTCGATGCCGGTTCGGCTTGTGGCTTTGGCGTGGGGGCACTGCGCGCGCAGGGGCTCGACGCATGGGGCATCGAGAGCGATCGCGACATTCATTCCCGCACGCCTGCTTCCGTTGCCGCGTTCAACCTGCACGGCGACGTGCGCGACCTGCCTTTCCCCGACCGGCATTTCGATATCGTGTACGAAACGTGCCTCGCGCATGTTCCGGATGCCTCGCTCGAAGACGCGTTGGCCGAACTGCATCGCGTGTCGCGCTGCGGCGTGTTCCTAGGATCGGCGACCGCCGAGCAGGCGCTCGACCTTGCCGCCATATATGACCTGGTCGACGGCGTGCCGAGACTGCGTTCATTCTGGGAATGGTCGGAACTGTTCCGCGATGCGGGATTCGAACTGGCTGCCGAGGATCCAGCGCTTCTCGCACGTCTTTGGGAAACGGTCACCGCGGCCGGCTTCGGGACCAATGCCTGGTTTGACGACGCCGACAGCCTGCGCCATTGCTTCTACAGGCCGGCAGGCTAGCGGGGCACGATGGAGAAGAAGCCGGGCGTCATCGACGAAAACGATGACGACGAAGAAGACGACGAGGATTTCGAAGACGACGAGCCGAGCGAGGCCGAACGGCTGCGCGTTTCGCTGCGCGACGTCGTTCCGGCGATGCGCGATCTCGGACGATTCCTGAGGCCCTATCTCGCGCGCGAGCCCAGGGCACTGTGGATGCTCGCCGGATGCCTTTCGGTCGAGACGGCATTCAACGTCGCGTTTCCGCTCTGCCTCAAATACCTGCTCGACTCGGTCCTCGACGAGGAACGCTGGGAAACGCTCGTGCTGCTGCTCGGTCTGCTGGGGGCGCTCGGCGCCGTCGCGGCGGTCGCGATGATCGCGGGCGAATGGCTCAATGCGCGCCTGGGCGCGTCGGCGACGTCGCGAATACGCCAGGACCTGTTTGACCGGATCCAGCAGGTGAAGCTCGGCTTCATCGAGCGCACGCAGTCCGGCCGGATCCTGTCGCGCCTGTCCAATGACGTTTCCACCATCGACATGATCGTCATGCACGGGGCGGACTGGGGAATCCTGCCGCTGCTCGAACTTTTCGGCGCGATTGCGCTGCTGTTCTGGCTGTCGCCCGAGATGGCCGCGATCGCAATGGTGATCTTTCCGCTGACGCTGCTGGGTCCGCGCCTGATCGCGCCTCGCGCGGTCGAGGCCGGCTATATCCACAAGCGCCAGATGGCCGACGCGATGTCGACCGCGGGCGAAAGCCTCGGCGCCCAGAAGCTGATCCGCGCCTTCGGGCTGCAGCGCCGCGTGGGCCGGTGGTATCGCGGACGCAATGCGCGCGTGCGGCACGCTTCTTTCCGTGTGCGGTTCTTCGAGGCGCTGATCGAACGCTCGGCGTCGATCTCCGTCCTCGTGCTGCATCTGGTGATCTTCGGCATCGGCGCGGTGCTGACCTTCCAGGAAGCGATCAGCGTCGGCACGTTCATCGCGTTCGAATCGGTCTTCTGGGAACTCAGCTACAACATCGTGCATCTCACGCAGTTCGTGCCCGAACTGGTCGCCGGCGCGGGTGCCCTCAGGCATCTCGACGAATTCCGCAATGCGCCGACGGCGCCCGAGGAAGCGAAGGGCAAACCCGCGGCGGCGCCGTTCCGCCAGGAAATCCGCTTCGAGAATGTCGGGTTCGATTACGACGATTCCGAACGTGGCGTCGCCGGCGTGTCGTTCGTGATTCCCGCCGGCAGCCGCATCGGGATCGTGGGCGAGAGCGGATCGGGCAAGAGCACGCTGCTGATGCTACTCCTGCGCCTCCATAACCCGGGCAGGGGGCGCATCCTTATCGACGGCGTCGACATGGCCGAGCTGTCGGGCGACAGCGTGCGCGCCATGATGGGCATCGTCTTCCAGGACAACGTGCTGTTCGGTGCCACGATCCGCGAGAATATCCGTCTCGGACGGCGGGACGCATCGGACGTCGACATCATCGAGGCGGCCAAACAGGCCGGCATCCACAAATTCATCCGCTCCCTGCCCGAACGCTACGACACGGTGCTGGGTGAGCGTGGCGACACGCTCTCGCAAGGCCAGCGCCAGCGCATCGGCATTGCCCGCGCGATGATCCGCAATCCCGCGATCCTGCTCCTGGACGAGGCGACATCGGCGCTGGACTCCTCGACGCGCACCGAAATCCTCGCCACGCTCGCCAAGGTCGGCAAGGACCGCACGCTCGTGACCGTCACGCACGATCTGGCCGCAGTCGTCGGATGCGACTGCATCCTCGTTCTTTCCGAAGGCCGCGTGGTCCAGCAGGGCCGCCACGAGGAACTGGTCGCCGTCGAAGGGCCCTACCGGCGGCTCTGGCGGCAGACGCCGTCGGGCGCGGGTTTGTAATGGGCGATCACGCCGGTACCGCAGCGTTGTCCGCCGTGCGGGTGTAGAATCAATGTTTCAGATAGAGGAGAACTCCATGCGTCGTCGGAACCTGCTGCTTGGCCTCGCGCTTGCCGCGTCGATGATCGGGATATCAACCGCGAATGCGGGCGACAATGCCCGGGCTGACGGCCGCTTCACGATCTGGACGCCTGATCAATGGGTCGTCGAGTCCGGTGGCAAGAATTTCCGCGCGCACAATCCCCAGAACACGATCACCGTCGTGGCAGCCCGCCTGCCGGGTGCCGCCGCCAATGCCGTGGTCGCCGCCAAGGCATTTGTCGACGACGAGCTCGACGAGGCGGACTTTGCCGGCGACACGCTCGCCGGTACCGCCGAGGACGAGGGTGACGATGTCGTCTTTGCCGTGCGCACGGTCGCGGACGGTGCAGACCTGCTCGTGGTGCTTTCCTACGGCGACGAGCAGATCCTCGGCCAACCCGGTCCGCGCCAGGCGGTCGAGCGCATCCGCGCGAGCCTGAAGGCGCAGTAGGCCGGTTGCCCTGATCCGGCCTATAGTCGGCGGCGTACAAGCCTCGACGGAGCAGGCGGATGACGGGCGACGGATTTCTCGGCCAGATCAAACAGAAGCTGGTCGATACCAAGCGCAAATGGGCAGACGAGGGGCGGCTGCTGACCGGCGGGGCCGCCGATCCCGCAGTGCGTCTGCCGCCCGGCCAGCGAGAAGTGAAGAACTGGCCGGTGCTTGATCTCGGCATCCAGCCGCCGGTGACGAAGAACGACTGGCGCCTGACCGTCGACGGCCTCGTCGAGAATCCGCTCAACTGGGACTGGGCCGCCTTCGAAGCCGAGCGCCAGGACGACTTCGTCAGCGACATGCATTGCGTGACCGCCTGGTCGCGCTTCGACAATCGCTGGCGCGGCGTGTCCACGAAGCGTCTTCTCGAAATCGTCCGACCGAAGGCGGAAGCGAAGTTCGTCGTCCAGTACGGCTATGACGGCTACACGACCAATGTGCCGCTTTCCTATTTCGCGGACGACGACGTTCTGCTCGCCCATAGCTGGGAAGGCGGACCGATCGGGCGCGAACATGGCGGGCCGGTGCGGCTCGTGCTGCCCAAGCTCTATTTATGGAAGAGCGCCAAATGGCTTTCGCGCATCGAATTCGTCGCCGAGGATCGTGCCGGCTTCTGGGAAGTGCGCGGCTATCACATGCGCGGCGATCCGTGGACGGAGGAACGCTATGGCTGAACGCAAGGAGGGTCCGCTGATGCGCATCTCGCGCCGGGTCTTTTCTGTCGCCGCATTCGCGGTGGCGATGGGCAGTTACTACGGCAACCGCCTCGTCGGAACGGCACGGGCCGGCAGCATCGCCGCGGCGAAAGGCAAGACGGGCATGACCGCGTTCGATTTCGAGTTCGTGTCGATCGAAGGCGCGCCGATGAAGCTCGCCGATTTCGCCGGCCGGCCGTTGCTGGTGGTGAACACCGCCTCGTTCTGCGGCTACACGCCCCAGTACACGGCGCTCGAGGCGCTGTGGGATGCCTACAAGGACAAGGGGCTCGTCCTGATCGGCGTGCCATCGGACGATTTCGGCCAGCAGGAGCCGGGCACAAATGCCGAGATCAAGGCTTTCTGCGAAGGGTTCGACGTGTCGTTCCCGCTCTCCGAGAAGGTGGTCGTCACCGGTGCCAAGGCGCATCCGTTCTATCACTGGCTCGCCAAGGAACTGGGCGAGGGCTCGGTGCCGCGCTGGAATTTCTTCAAGTACCTGATCGGCCGCGACGGGTTGCCGCGCGCGACCTGGCCTTCGCGCGTCGAGCCGATGTCGGCCGAAATCCGCAAGGCGATCGACGCGGCACTGGCGGAAAAGTCGAATGCCTGAGTTCGGCGTCGCCTGCCGCGGCGAGTTCCTGCTCGATCCGTCCGTCACGATCCTCAATCACGGTTCCTTCGGCGCCACGCCGCGTGCCGTGATGGACGCGGCCGAAGGCTGGCGCCGACGCATGGAAGCCGACACGACCGGTTTCATCCGACGCACGTGGTTCGACGCGGTCGCCGAAGCGCGTACGAAGCTCGCGACGTTTCTCAAGGCCGATCCCGATGGGCTCGTCTTCGTCGAGAACGCGACGCAAGGGGTGAACGCCGTCCTGCGCTCGCTCGATTTCGCGCCAGGCGACGAGATCGTTTTCACCGTCCACGGCTATCGCGCCGTGACGAAGACGATCGAGCATCTGTGCGCACGAATCGGGGCAGTCCCGCGCGTCGTGACGCTGCCGTTTTCCGGAATATCGCCCGATGCGGTCGTGGCAGGCGTCGCTGCGGCGATCGGGCCGAAGACGAAGCTCGTCGTGGTCGACCACATCACGTCGCCAACGGCGCTCGTGCTGCCGGCGGCAAGGCTGGTTGGCGAAGCGCATGCGCGCGGCGTGCCGATCCTCGTCGATGGTGCGCACACACCCGGCCAGCTCGATCTCGACCTGGCCGCGCTCGGCGCCGATTTCTATGTCGGCAACGCGCACAAATGGCTGTTCGCGTCCAAGGGTGCGGCGTTCCTTTCAGTGGCGCCTGAATGGCGCGACCGCGTCCATCCGGTGACGATCTCGCACGGGCTCGGCAAGGGGCTGGCAGCCGAGTTCGACTGGATCGGCACGCGCGATGTCGGCGCGTGGCTGTCGGTCCCCGACGGGATCGCGTTCGGCGAACGCTATGGCTGGGATCGCATCCGCGCGCACAACGACGCGCTGCGCGCCGTGGCAGCCCGGAAGATCGCCGATGCCTATGGCACCGAAGTGGGCGGTCCAGAAAGCATGCACGGGCATCTCGCCTCGATCCGCCTGCCGCTCGACGGTCCGGCGGACGAGGCGCGGGCGCTGGGCCTGCTGACGGCGCTCTATGACCGTCACCGCATCCAGGCGCCGGTCATGGCGTTTGCCGGCAGCCTGTGGGTGCGCATCTCCGCGCAGATCTACAACGAGTTGGAACAGTACGAACGGCTCGCCGCCGTCGACTGGCGCAAGCTCTAGGCGCGTTTCAGCGAGGCGGTCAGCAGGCCCGCGCCCACCAGCATCGCACCACCGGCACGATTGAGATTTCGCATCGTCGCGGCGCTCGCGACGTTCCGGCGCGCGGTACCGAGCATCAGGATATAGCCGCCCTGAATGGACGTGGCGAGCGCCACGAAAGTCGCCGTCAATACGACGAACTGTCCGAGCAGCGGGCGGGCGAGATCGATGAACTGCGGCAGGAACGCCGCGAAGAACAGGATGCCCTTGGGATTGAGCAGCGTGACCGTGAAGCAGCGCAGGATCGCGGTGCTTGCACGCGCGCGCTCGCCGGCAGTGGCCGTCAACGCGGCCGGTGGTGCGCGCCACAGCCCGATCCCGAGCCAGACGAGGTAGCCAGCGCCGATCCATTTGAGGATATCGAAGGCGAGGGCGGACGCGGAAAGGACCGCGCTGAAACCGAGCACCGACAGGCTGATGGCACACACGTCGCCGATCGCGACGCCGATCAGGCTGACGAAGCCCAGTGCCCGGCCCCCGGCCATCGTGTTGCCAAGCACGACCAAAGTGGTCGGGCCGGGGATAGCGATAAGGATTGCGGCGGCTGCGGAAAAGGCAAGCCAGAGGTCGAGACTGACGGGCATGGCGCCAGCGAGCCACATCGCGTCCGGCTAGGCAAGTCCCGCTTGCCGTCGGGCACCGCCTTGGGCGATTGTCACGACAACGAAGAATCCAAGGGAGTTCCGCCCGCATGGCTGGCCAGTTTCTGCTCGCGATCGATCAAGGGACGACATCGACGCGCGCCATCGTGTTCGGCGCCGGCGGCGGCCCGGTCGCCTCGGCACAGGTCGAGCTCAAGCAGCACTATCCGCAACCCGGCTGGGTCGAACACGACGCCGAGGAGATCTGGACCGCGACCGTTTCGGTCGTGCGCCGGGCGCTGGCGAACGCGCGGCTGAAGGCGGCCGATATCGCCGCACTGGGCATCACCAACCAGCGCGAGACGACCGTGCTGTGGGATCGCGCCACCGGCAAGCCGATCCACAAGGCGCTCGTCTGGCAGGATCGGCGCACTGCCGACTGGTGCCGGCGCATGCGCGAGGAAGTGGGCGATGCCGAACTCGGCAAGCGCACGGGCCTTTTGTTCGACGCCTATTTCTCCGGTTCCAAGATCGCCTGGCTGCTCGACAACGTGCCGGGCGCGCGCGCAGCCGCCGATGCCGGAAAGCTCGCGTTCGGCACAATCGACACGTTCCTGCTTTGGCGGCTCACCGGCGGCAAGGTCCACGCGACGGATGCCACCAATGCCGCGCGCACGATGATCTTCGACATCGGCAGCCAGAAATGGGATGCCGACCTGCTGAAGGCGTTCGCGATTCCGGCCTCGCTGCTGCCCGATGTACGCGACAGCGCGGCCGATTTCGGCACGACCGACGCCAAGCTCTTCGACGGCCCCATCGCGATCCGCGGCATCGCCGGCGACCAGCAGGCCGCGACGGTCGGGCAAGCCTGCTTCCAGCCCGGCATGGTCAAGAGCACCTACGGCACGGGCTGCTTCATGCTGCTCAATACGGGTGCCAAGTTCGTGCGCTCGAAGAACCGGCTGCTGTCGACGGTCGCCTATCGCCTCAAGGGCAAGGTCGCCTACGCGCTCGAAGGCTCGATCTTCATCTCGGGTGCGGTCGTCCAGTGGGTGCGCGACGGGCTCAAGGCCGTTGCGAAGGCATCCGACAGCGAGGCGATCGCGCAATCGATCCCGGACAATGGCGGCGTCTATCTGGTTCCGGCTTTCACGGGGCTGGGGGCGCCGTGGTGGGACCCGGATGCGCGCGGCGCCATCTTCGGACTGACGCGCGACTCAGGATTGCCGCAGATCGTGCGCGCGGCGCTCGAATCGACGGCCTACCAGACGCGCGACCTGATGGGCGCGATGCGTGCCGACATGGGGCCGAAGGCGGAGTTGAAGACGATCCGGGTGGATGGCGGCATGGTCGCCAACAATTGGGTCATGCAGTTCCTTTCTGACCAGCTTGGCCTCGAAGTCGACCGACCCGTTGTCACCGAGACGACGGCTTGGGGGGCAGCGGCGCTCGCCGGCCTTGGCGCAGGCATCTACGCGTCGATCGACGATGTCGCGAAGGCGCGGCAGGCCGAGCGGCTGTTCAGGCCGAAGGGTGATCGCACTGCAAACGATAAATTGTATGTCGGATGGCAGGAGGCCGTAGCACGTACGCGGTCGGATTTCGGTACCGGACCATCGCCGAAGCACTTGGGCGCCAAGCGGGCCCGTGCTAAAGCTAGGTCATAAAAGCTTCACGGAACCGTCCCGCATGGGACACGCCGGAAGCCTAAACGACGCGACATCGGTCCACGGGACCGTTCTGCCGCGCGAAAATGGAGAGGACCTGATCCCATGACTTTTGGACGAAAGCATCTTTACGGCGTATTGCTCGCGGGCACCGCCCTGACGCTCGCTGCCCCCGCCTCGGCGCAGACCGAGATCCAGTGGTGGCATGCGATGACCGGCGCCAACAACGACGTCGTCACCAACCTGGCTGCGGATTTCAATGCCTCGCAGAAGGACTATAAGGTCGTCGTCGCTTACAAGGGCTCGTACCCTGACACGATGAGCGCCGGCATCGCCGCGTTCCGCGCCGGCAACGCCCCGCACATCATGCAGGTGTTCGAAGTCGGCACCGCCACGATGATGGCCGCCAAGGGCGCCATCAAGCCGGTCGCAGACGTCATGAAGGACGCGGGCGAGAAGTTCGATCCCAGCTCGTACCTGCCCGCCGTCGCCGGCTACTACTCGACGGCCAAGGGCGAGATGCTGTCCTTCCCGTTCAACTCGTCGTCGACGGTGATGTGGTACAACAAGGACGCCTTCAAGAAGGCGGGCCTCAACCCCGACGCACCGCCGAAGACCTGGCCCGAATTGTTCGCGGCAGCGAAGAAGCTGAAGGCATCGGCCACGCCGACCTGCGGCTTCTCGACCGCATGGGTCACCTGGGTCAACATCGAGCAGTTCTCGGTGTGGCACAACATCGCCATCGGCACGAAGGCAAATGGCATCGACGGCTTCGATACCGAGCTGAAGATCAACTCGCCGCTGCACGTCAAGCACATCGCCAACCTTGCCGAGATGGCGAAGGACAAGACGTACGTCTACGGCGGGCGCACAAACACGGGTGAGGGCACGTTCACGTCGGGCGAATGCCCGATCATGATCACGTCGTCGGGCTTCTACGGCAACGTCAAGGCGAACGCCAAGTTCGAATGGGGCAACGCGCCGATGCCGTATTATCCGGATGCGGCGGGTGCTCCGCAGAACTCGACCCTCGGCGGCGCTTCGCTGTGGGTGATGGGCGGCAAGTCGGCGGCCGAGTACAAGGGCGTGGCGAAGTTCCTCGCCTTCCTGTCGGATACCGACCGTCAGGCGAAACTGCACACGGACTCGGGCTACCTGCCGATCACCAAGGCGGCTTACGCGAAGGTCAAGGATTCGGGCTTCTACAAGACGAACCCGTATCTTGAGACCCCGCTGCTCGAGCTCACCAACAAGCCGCCGACAGAGAACTCGAAGGGTCTGCGTTTCGGCAATCTCGTCCAGATCCGCGACGTGTGGTCGGAAGAGATCGAGGACGCGCTGGCCGGAAAAAAGACGCCCCAGCAGGCGCTTGACGCGGCCGTCAGCCGTGGCAACACGATGCTGCGGCAGTTTGAGCGCACCGTAACGCGCTGAACTTTGGCGTAACGTTTGGGCCGGGTCGTCCGCGACCCGGCCCTTCGCGTTCCGGCATCCCGAGGACGGAGACCGTAGTACATGGAACGACGCGCGCTGTTCGGGGGAAAAGCCCTGCCTTATGCGTTGCTGCTGCCGCAGTTCGCGATTGTCGTCGTCTTTTTCTATTTTCCGGCCGGACAGGCGGTCTGGCAGTCGTTCCTGCTGCAGGACGCGTTCGGCATGTCGACCGAATTCGTCTGGTTCGAGAATTACGGCATCCTCTTTTCCAATTCCGAATACTACAAGACAATGGGCGTGACGGCCGTCTTCTCCGCCCTTGTCGCGTTCCTGTCGCTCAGCAGCGGCCTCCTGCTCGCGGTCATGGCCGACAAGCAGATCAAGGGCGCCACGATCTACAAGACGATGCTGATCTGGCCTTATGCGGTGGCGCCGGCCGTCGCGGGCGTGCTGTGGCTTTTCATGTTCCAGCCGTCGCTGGGCATGCTCGCCAAGCTGCTGCGTAGCTGGGGCATCGACTGGAATCCGCTGCTCAACGGCAACCACGCGATGATCCTCGTCGTGCTCGCCGCGACCTGGAAGCAGATCTCGTACAACTTCCTCTTTTTCCTCGCCGGCCTTGCCGCGATCCCCAAGAGCGTGATCGAGGCGGCCGCGATAGATGGCGCAAGGCCCCTGCGGCGCTTCTGGACGATCATCTTCCCGTTGCTGTCGCCGACCGCCTTCTTCCTGCTCGTCGTCAACATCGTCTACGTGTTCTTCGACACGTTCGGCATCATCGACTCGGTCACCGGCGGCGGCCCTGCCGGCAACACGACGACGATGGTGTTCAAGGTCTATGCCGACGGCAAGCTTGGCAGCGATCTCGGCGGATCGGCCGCGCAGTCCGTCGTGCTGATGGTCATCGTGATCGCCTTGACCGCGATCCAGTTCAAATTCGTCGAGCGCAAGGTGCAGTACTGATGGTCGAGCGCCAGACATTCGTCAGCCGCTACCTGCCGCATCTCGTGCTGGTCATCGGCGTTTGCATCGTCGCCTTTCCGGTCTATCTCGCGATCCTCGCGTCGACCTACGACGCGGCCTCCGTGCAGACCGGACAGATGACGCTGCTGCCTGGCGGCCAGATGGCTGAGAACTATTCCCGCCTGATCTTCAGCGGGACGAACTCGTCGACCCGCGAGCCGGTCGGCACGATGCTGCTCAACAGCTTCATCATGGCGATGGTCATTTCCATCGGAAAGATATCGATTTCGCTGATCTCGGCCTACGCGATCGTGTTCTTCCGTTTCCCTTTCCGCATGACGGCGTTCTGGATGATTTTCATCACGCTGATGCTGCCGGTCGAAGTGCGCATCTTCCCCACCTACAAGATCGTCGCGGACCTGAAGCTGCTCGACACCTACACGGGCCTGACCCTGCCGCTGATCGCGTCGGCCACCGCCACGCTGCTGTTCCGGCAGTTCTTCATGACGGTGCCCGAAGAACTGGTCGAGGCATCGAAGATCGACGGCGCGGGACCGTTCAAGTTCTTCAAGGATACGCTTCTCCCGCTGTCGGTTACGACGATCGCGGCGCTTTTCGTGATCCAGTTCATCTACGGCTGGAACCAGTATCTCTGGCCGCTGCTGATCACGACGCGCGACAACATGCAGACCGTCGTCATCGGCATCAAGAAGATGATCGTCACGCAGGACGCGCTGACGGAATGGCAGCTTGCCATGGCCACGGCCGTGCTGGCGCTGTTGCCGCCGGTCTTCGTCGTTGTCGTGATGCAGAAATTGTTCGTGAAGGGTCTCGTCGAGACCGAGAAGTGAATTCGGCACGCAAGGGGTATCGGGTATGGCGAGCGTAATCCTCGACAAGGTCAAGAAGGTCTATGCCGGCGGCGTCGAGGCCGTCAAAGGGGTCTCGCTCGAGATTCCGAACGGCTCGTTCACGGTTCTGCTCGGCCCCTCGGGCTGCGGCAAGTCCACGTTGCTGCGCATGATCGCGGGCCTCGAGCACATCAGCGGTGGCACGATCGCGATCGGTGACCGCGTGGTGAACGAAATCGAGCCCGCCGAACGCGACATCGCGATGGTGTTCCAGAACTACGCGCTCTATCCGCACATGAGCGTCTACGACAACATGGCGTACGGGCTGCGCAACCGCGGTACGCCGCAGGCCGAGATCGACCGTCGCGTCGCCGAGGCCGCGCGCATGCTGGCGATCGAGCCCTATCTGCAGCGCAAGCCGCGCGCCCTTTCCGGTGGTCAGCGCCAGCGCGTGGCGATGGGCCGCGCCATCGTGCGCGAACCGGCAGCCTTCTTGTTCGACGAACCGCTGTCGAACCTCGACGCCAAGCTGCGCGTCCAGATGCGCCTCGAGATCCGCAAGCTGCACAACCGCCTGAAGGCGACGTCGATCTTCGTCACGCACGACCAGGTCGAGGCGATGACGCTCGCCGACCAGGTCGTCGTCATGAACGGCGGCCAGGTCGAGCAGCGCGGCACGCCGCTGGAAATCTACCGCCGTCCGGCCAGCAAGTTCGTCGCGACCTTCATCGGTTCGCCGGCGATGAACCTTTTCTCCGGCACGGTCGCGTCGGCCGGAACGGTGGCGCTTTCCGACGGCACCGCGTTCGCCTTCAACGCGGCCGATTTCGACGTGAAACCGGGCACGAAGGTCGATGTCGGTCTTCGGCCGGAAGACGCCAAGGCCGAGGCCGGTTCCGCGCCCGGCACGCCCCGCCTCAAATGGGAAGTGACCGAGGAACTGGGCGCCACGCGCCTGCTGCACGGCACGATCTCTGGCGAGGCATTCGTGCTCGCGATGCCCGCCGACGTGACGAGCCCCGCACGGGAGATAGCCATCGGAGCGGTCAGCGGCGCCGTGCACTTGTTCGACGCTGCCACCGGCAAGAGCCTGCGGCGCACCTGAGCGCCTTAGAGGTCCAATTCGGTCCAGATCGGTTGGTGGTCGGAGCCGACGGCATCGTTATCGACCCAGGCGCGCTTGATCTTGGGTGCCAGCATCGAGCTGACGAAGCAGAAATCGATGCGCCGCAACGGCGTGGATTCGCTGCTGTCGCAGGTGATGCCGCTCTCCTCGGCGTTGCCGGCGGCGACATAGGCATCGACGAGGCCGCCGATCGATCCCATCCGCCCGTATTTCGATTGCGGCCCTGCGAGCCGGTCGTAGAGCGGCGAATCGACTTTCAGGTTGAAGTCGCCCATGAACAGGGCCGGCCGCGGCATCGGCGGCGCCGGCTGGTCGAGCGTCCATTCCGATTTCGTGTGCTGTCCGCTCCAGGCGCCGCCTTCGGCCGGCGCGTCGCGATGCAGCGCCAGCAGCCGGTCGACCTGCGGGCCGCGGTCGGCGTCGCCGATATGCGACAGATGCACCGAATAGACGCGCACGGCCCCGGATTTCGGCGTCTCGATCACGCCTTCGATGGTCGAGCGCTGGACGCAGTAGTGGTTCGTGGCGCCGAATTTGGGCAGCAGGTGGTGGCGCGAACTGACGATCGGCGTCTTGCTCAGCAGCATGTTGCCGAATTGGCGACGGCGATTGCCGGGCGTGCCGTCCGGCGAATGCATGTCGTAGCCGGCGCCGTAGACCCAGTAGTAGCCGGGCAGGGCCTTGGCGAGCGCTTCGGGCTGGTCGACGTCACCCGTGCGCGGCCAGTGGCGGTCGACCTCCTGCAGCGCGATTACGTCCGCCCCCTTCACGGCGGCGACAATGCGCGACAGGTCGACTTTTCCGTCCTTGCCTGTTCCGTACTGGATGTTATAGCTCGCGAACAACATGGCTGAGTCTTCTCCCCCGCTTCACGGTTCCCGTCTTGCCCTCGCGCTGGCCTACATGGTCGCCATGGGGCTTGTTTGGGGCCTGCAGTTTTCGACGGCGAAGATCGCCATGCAAGGGGGAATTCATCCGCTGGGTTTCACGCTGGCGACATCCGTGTCGGCAGGCACGCTGCTCGCGATCGTGGCTCGGCTGCGCGGAGCCACAATCCCGCTAAATCCGGGCTTTTTCGTCTATACGGTTCTTGCTGGCGCTGTCGCCATCGCGCTTCCCAACACGATCCTGTCTGTCGTCGTCAGTCGTGTGCCGGCTGGGCTCGCGGCAGTGCTCAACACGCTCTCGCCGGTTATTACCTATGCGATGGCATGGGCGATGGGCATGGAGAAACGACACAATCTGCGCCTTCTCGGCATCGCGTTCGGTTTCGCGGGCGCGTTGATGGTGCTGGGCCCGCGCACGAGCCTGCCCGATCCCGCGATGGCGCCGTGGGTGGCGCTTTGCCTATTGGTGCCGTTCTTCTATGCGCTGTCGAACGTCTATATCGCGCGGGCGCGTCCCGATGGAGTGGACTCGATCGCGCTCGCTGCCAGCATGCAGCTGGGTGCCGTCGCCTGCATCCTGCCGCCGGCGCTCGCGCTCGGCGCGCCTCACATGCCGTTCCCGCCGCAGGACGCGGCCGACAAGGCGTTGCTTGTCCAGTGCGCGCTGTCGGGCCTCGGCTCGCTGCTTTTTTTCGAGGTGATGCGGCTGGCCGGTCCGGTCTTCTTCAGCCAGACCGGATTTCTCGTCACGCTGGCCGGCGTGTTCTGGGGCTGGCTGCTGTTCGGCGAGACGCACAGCGCCTGGGTGTGGGCGGCGATGGTGTCGATCTTCGCAGGCCTGGCGCTTGTCACGCGTGCCGGACGTGGCTAGCGCGGGCGACTAGCGGTTCTCGCGGATGAAGCCGCGTACCTGCGGCAGGATTTCGCTGCGCCAGCGTTTGCCGTTGAAGATGCCGTAGTGACCCACGTTCTTCTGCAGCCAGTGCCGGTGCTTGTCCGACGGCAGACTCGTACACAGCGCATGAGCCGCGTAGGTCTGCCCCACGCCGGAAATGTCGTCGAGCTCGCCTTCCACGGTCATCAGAGCGGTATTGCGGATGGCGCCCGGATCGACCGGCCGGCCGCGCGAGATCCACGTGCCGGTCGGGAGCGCGTGATCCTGGAAGGCGACCTTGATCGTCTGCAGATAGAAGCCCGCATCGAGATCCATGACCGACAGGTATTCGTCGTAGAACTCGCGATGGCCGTGCGCGCTCAGCCCGTCGCCGCGCACGAGATGCTGGAATTGCTTCATCGCCGACCCGACATGCCGGTCGAGATTCATGCTCATGAAACCGGAAAGCTGGATGAAGCCGGGATAGACGCGCCGCATGAAACCCGGATAGGACGGCGGAACGGGCGCGATGACCGAACGCTCGAACCATTCGATCGAACGTTCCTCGGCAAGCTTGTTGACCTTCGTGGGATTGACGCGCGTGTCGACGGGCCCGCCCATCAGCGTCATCGAACGCGGCGCCATCGCCGGATCGCCCGCGGAAATCAGCGAAACCGCGGCCATCACCGGGACGGACGGCTGGCACACCGCGATCAGGTGCGTCTCGGGGCCGAGGACTTCCATGAAATCGATCAGGTAGTCGACATAGTCGTCGAGATCGAACGTCGCAGCCTCGATCACGGGAACCAGCGCTGCGTTGACCCAGTCGGTGACGTAGACGTCATGGTCGGGCAGCAGCGCCTCGACGGTCCCGCGCAGCAGCGTGGCGTAGTGACCCGACATCGGCGCCACCACCAGCACGACCGGATCGTCGCGCTCGGCCGGCGTTTCACGCCGGAAATGAAGCAGGTCGCAGAACGGCTTGCTGTGGACGACTTCCTCGACAACCGGCGTTTCGACGCCGTCGATCGCGACGCTGTCCAGACGGAAGGCGGGCTTGCCGTACCGGCGCGTGGCCCGTTCGACCATTTCCGCGCCTGCAGCCATCGCGCGGCCGAAGCGCGTATATGACATCGGCATCATCGGATGGCTGAAGACGTTCTGCACGGTTTCCGCGGCGAGCCGCACGGGCGTGAGCAGGGTCTGCTGCATGTCGTAGAGGTGATAGAGCATTCGCACTCCGGTTCGCCGCGAAGGGCCGGAGGCCCGTCGCGCGGGTGAACTTAGCCTTATGCCGTCGAATGTCCAGCCCGGTCGATCAGATGGACAAAAGACCCCGCGACCCGCCCGACTCGGCAACCCGCCGATCCTAGCCGATTGCCGCGCGCGTCGTGCATCTCGAACAGGGGCGCATTGCCGCCCTCGCGCAGGATCGAGGCGTAATGGAACTCGTGGCCGCGCGCCTGCAATCCGCGCGGCCCCAGCGCGCAGTCATCCGCAAGCTCGACCGCGCGATAACCCAGATGCAGGCGGCGGGCGGCGAACGACGTCTCCAACGGCAGCAATCCCAGCATGGCATGGCGCGTGCCATCGGCATCGACGAGGCCTGTGCCCAACGCCATGTATCCGCCGCACTCCCCATAGACCGTGCCGCCATGGGCGCCGATGCCGGCCCGGAAGCGCGTCGCGGTGGCAAGCCTTCCGGCATGGAGTTCGGGATAGCCTCCGGGAAGGAAGACCGCGTCGCTCGACGGGTCGGGCGCTTCGTCGGCAAGCGGCGAAAAGAAACTGATTTCCGCACCCTGCGTGCGCCAGCCGGCGAGCGTGGCGGGATAGGCGAACGCGAAGGCGATGTCGCGCGCGACGGCGATCCGTTGGCCGAGTGGCGGCAGCGGAACCGCGTCGGCGGCCGCGTGCGCGATGGTCGCGGGTGCCGCTGCACCGAGGAGTGACGCGATGTCGATCCCGGCTGCGCATGCGTCGGCTGCGCGATCGAGAAAAGGCTCGAGGCCATCCGTCTCTGTCGCGGGCACGAGGCCCAGATGGCGCTCGGGCAGTTGCAGGTCCGACGCGCGCGCGATCGCCCCGAAACACGCGAGGTCGGGGCAGCAAAGGGCGAGCGCCTCGCGCAGGAGGGCCGCGTGCGAAGCGCCGCCGCAGCGGTTGAAGATCACGCCGGCGACGCGCATGTCCTTGCGTGCGTTCGCGAAGCCCGCGACGAGCGGGCCGACCGAAGCGGCCATCCCGCGCGCATCGACCACGAGCACGACCGGCCATCCGGTTCGCGCGGCAAGCTCGGCGGTGGAGCCGGTTCCCCGCGCGTCGATGCCGTCGAACAGGCCCATCACGCCTTCGCACAGCACGAGATCCGCGTCGCGTGCGAGCGCCACGACGAGCGATGCGAGCGTATCGCCGCGCATCGCCCAGGGATCGAGATTCAGGCTGGCGCGCCCCGCGGCGGCGGCATGGAAGGTCGGATCAACATAGTCAGGCCCGGTCTTGGCCGGCGCCACGCGCGTGCCGCCGCGTGCGAGTGCGCGCAGCAGTCCGAGAGTGAGCGTCGTCTTGCCGCTGCCCGACGCGGGCGCGGCCAGGATCAAGCCGTTCGCGCCGGTCAAGTGCGCGGTGCGCCGGCGGGCTTCTCGGGCGTGCGCTCTCGCCGCCAGCCGCGCTTTTCCATGCAGCGGCGATATTCCTCTGCTGTCATCGACGAGACGCCGGTACGCCCGCTCTCGGTGCCGAATTCGCCGCGATCCGCATATCCGTAATCCGAAGCCGCACGGCGGCATTCCAACTGGTCGTATTCGAGTTGGCCCGCGCCGGCGCTTTCCTTGACCCACGTAGTGCGCGATTCGCACCCCGCGAGCGCGAATGCCGCAATCACCGCCGCAACTACCGTCAACCGACCCATCGCAAATTCCCCTTTCAAGCCGATTCCGCCGCATCCCGGCCGTCGAGACCGAGCGGGTTGGAATCGAGTATCCGTCCTTGTGCCGCACCCAGCCAGTCGAGGCCCGCGCGCAGCCGCACGACCTCGCCGACGACGAAAAGGGCCGGCGGTTCGAGTCTGGCCGACGCCGCGTCTTTCGCGGCCTCGCCCAGCGTCGTCTCGAGCACGTGCTGGTCGGGCGTGCTCGCGCGCACGACGATCGCCGCCGGTGTGCCTGCGTCGCGCCCGCCGCCGATTAGCAGCCCGGCGATCCGCTCGAGATGCTTCAATGCCATATAGAACACGATCGTCGGCGCGCCGTGCGCCAGCGCGCTCCAGTTCAACCCGTCGGGCACGTCGCCGGTCACGCCGTGGCCGGTGACGAAGGTGACGGATTGGTTGGTGTCGCGATGCGTGACGGGGATGCCGGCATACGCAAGCCCGCCGATACCCGACGTGATGCCGGGTACGATTCGGAACGAGATGCGTGCACCCGCAAGGGCCAGCGCCTCTTCGCCGCCGCGCCCGAACACGAACGGGTCGCCGCCCTTGAGGCGCAGCACCCGTTTTCCCTCGCGCGCCAGTTCGATCAGGCGCAGCGAGATGTCGCGCTGCTTGGGGCTGGGTCGGCCGCCGCGCTTGCCGGCATATTCGAGCGTGACGCCCGTCCGGGCAAGTTTCAGCACCCGCGCGTCCACCAGCGCGTCGTAGACGACGCAATCGGCCTGCCTCAGCGCGTGCAGGGCATGCAGCGACAGCAGGCCCGGATCGCCGGGACCGGCACCTACGAGCCAGACCGAACCGGGCTCGAAATCCGGCATTTCAAGGCCGAATGACTCCATCTGCCCAGTCTATCCGCACCGGGCGGTCGATGCTAGCCTACTGAAACCATGGCAGAAGACGCCCTTTTTCCCGGACCCGGCGGCCCGCCGCGTGTCCTCGTGCTCGGCGGCACGCAGGAAGCACGCGAACTTGCCGACGCGCTTGTCGACGACGGCGTCGACACGATCCTGTCGTTTGCCGGGCGCACGACGGCGCCGGCGGCGAGCGCTGCGCGCGTGCGCAGCGGTGGCTTCGGTGGGGCCGCGGGGCTCGCGGGCTACCTGCGCGAGGCATCCATATCCGCTTGCATAGATGCCACGCACCCTTTCGCGGCGAACATGTCGCGCAATGCAGCCGAAGCATGCGCGGCTGCCGGTGTGCCGCGGCTTGCGCTCGTGCGGCCCGAATGGGTACCTGTCGACGGCGACCGCTGGATCTTCGTCGATGACGTCGCACAAGCCGCCCGCTTGCTGCCGCCGATGGGAAAGCGCGTCTTCGTGGCATTCGCCGAAGGACTCGCCCCGCTCGCGGACCTCGATCTCGAATTTCTCGTGCGCCGGGCCGAGCCGATTCCCGTCGACCTGCCGGGCGCGCGGCTCCTTGTCCAGCGCGGACCGTTCGTGCGCGCGGCCGAGCGCGATCTTCTCGCGGCCGAGCGCATCGACGTCGTCCTCGCCAAAGCGAGCGGCGGCGACGGTGCACGCGCCAAGCTCGACGCGGCGCGCAATCTTGGCCTCCCGGTCCTGATGATCCGTCGCCCACCGGCACCGCCCGGCCCGCATGTCGCCGACGTGGCCGCGGCCCGGGCGTGGGCACGCGCGACGCTGGGGGCTTGACCCGCAGCACCGTTCGTCCTTCTAATCGGACCATGCTTTTCCGGGTTCTCGCACTGTTCATGTTCCTGCTGCCGGGCCTCGCGCATGCGCAGCTCAAAATCGAAGTTCTGCATCGCCGTCCGCTCGCCGAGGCTGCGCGCGACGGCAACATCGAGGTGCTGCGCGCGCAGATCGCGGCGAACGTCTCGCCCAACCAGCAGGATCTCGAGTTTCGCCCGGCCATCGTCAATGCGGCGGCGAACGGCCACACTGAAGCCGTACGCATCCTGCTCGAGGCGAAGGCCAATCCCGACTACCGCGACCGGACGAACCGCACGGCGCTGATGTGGGCAGCCGAGCGCGGGCATGTCGCGTCGGTCCAGCTTCTTATCGCCGGCAAGGCCGGTCTCAACCTCGACGAACGCGGGACCGGCATGACGGCGCTGATGATCGCCGCGCGCGAAGGGCATCTGCCCGTCGTCGAGGCGCTGGTACGCGCGGGCGCCGACATGAAGGTCGCGGACGTCACCGGCCGCACGGCCCTAGCCCAGGCCGAGGCGACGAACCGCCGTCAGGTCGTCGAGTTTCTTCGCCGCAACAACGCGCCGCGCTGACCCAACAACCGGAGAATTCCGCATGCCCGTGATCAACCGCGTCGCCGCGTTCCATGACGACATGAAGATCTGGCGGCGCGAGATCCACGCGAACCCCGAACTGTGCTTCGAGGAGAACAGGACGGCCGATCTCGTCGCCGCACGCCTCGCGTCGTTCGGGATCGAGGTGCATCGCGGCCTCGCGACCACGGGCGTGGTCGGCACGCTGCGTGTCGGTAATTCCTCGCGCGCCATCGGCCTGCGCGCCGACATGGACGCGCTGCCGATGGGTGAGGACAACAAGTTCGCCTATCGCTCGCTCAATGCCGGGCGCATGCACGCCTGTGGCCATGACGGCCACACGGCGATGCTGCTGGGCGCGGCCAAGTATCTTTCCGAGACGAAGAATTTCGACGGCACCGTCCATTTCATCTTCCAGCCGGCCGAAGAAGGCGGTGGCGGCGGCCGGGTGATGGTCGAGGAAGGCCTGTTCGAGAAGTTCCCGGTCGAAGCGGTTTACGGCATGCACAACTGGCCGGGACTCGAGGCGGGCAGCTTCTCGGTGCGGCCCGGCCCGATGATGGCCTCGGCCGACAAGTTCGACATCGTCGTGCGCGGCATGGGCACGCACGGCGCGATGCCGCATCGCGGCGTCGATCCTGTCGTTTGCGCGGCGCAGATCGTCACAGCCCTGCAGACCATCGCCTCGCGCGAAACCAACCCGCTCGACGCTGTCGTTGTCAGCGTGACGCAGATCCACGCGGGCGAAGCCTACAACGTCATCCCGAACGAATGCGTGCTGCGCGGCACGATCCGCGCCTTCGAGCCCAAGGTACGCCAGGGCCTGCCGGCAGCGATGCAACGCATCGCCGGCGGGATCGCGATGGCGATGGGCTGCGAGATAAGCCTGCATTACGACCACGGTTATCCCCCGCTGGTGAACACCGAGAATGAGGTCGGGATCGCCGCCAAGGCGATGGCGGCCGTGGTGGGCGCGGAGCGCGCGACGACCGATGGCGTGATGACGATGGGCTCCGAGGATTTCGCCTTCATGCTCGAGGCGAAGCCGGGTGCCTACGTGTTCGTGGGCAACGGCACGTCGGCGTCGCTGCACAATCCCAAATACGACTTTAACGACGACGTGCTGCCGATCGGCGCGTCCTATTGGGCAACGCTCGTCGAGCAGAATCTCGCGCGCGGGACGTCGAAAGTCGCTTAGGGCTTGGCCGGCCGTCGAATATGGCTGTGGTCGGCGGCATAGAGCCGGCTTTCGCCGGCGTCCGCATCGTCTGCCAGCCCGCGCCCGATTAAAATCAGGGCCGTGCGCCGGATGTCCTCGCCCTCCACCTTCGTCTCGATGTCAGCGAGTGTGCCGCGCACGAACTTCTCGTCGGGCCAGCTCACGCGCCAGCCGATCACCACCGGGCAGTCCGCGCCGTAGAATGGCGATAGCTCGCTCACGATCTTCGCGATGTTCTTGACCGACAGGTGGATCGCGAGCGTGGCGCCGGTCTTCGCGAAATTCTCCAGTTCCTCGCCCGGCGGCATTGCCGAGGCGCCAGACGATGTTCGCGTCAGCACCACGCTCTGCACGACGCCGGGCAGCGTCAGTTCCTTGCTGAGCGCCGCCGCCATCGCGGCGAAGGCCGGCACGCCAGGCACGATGTCGTAGGGAATGCCGAGCGCGTCGAGCCGGCGCATCTGCTCGGCGATGGCGCCGTAGAGCGACGGATCGCCCGAGTGGACGCGCGCGATGTTCCAGCCTTTGGCATGCGCCTCGCTCATGCGCACGACGATGGAATCGAGATCGAGCGGCGCGGTATCGACCGCCTCGACACCCATTCGGCGCGCGGCGACGACCTCCGCGGGCACGAGCGAGCCCGCAAAGAGCACCAGATCGGCCGCCTCGATGAGCCGAAGACCGCGAACCGTGATGAGATCGGGCGCGCCCGGTCCCGCGCCGATGAAATGGACGGTCATGCCGGAGCCGCCGCGATCGCGCAGGTGGCATGTGCGGATTTCCGCTTGGCGACGATCAACTGTCCGTCCGGACCGGCAGCGGCGAGGGCGGCGGCTTCGGCGACCGACGGTGTGCCGGTGGCAGCGCGCACGTGCTCGGACGGGTTCGGGATGCGCGCTCCTTCCTTCGCCAGCGTGACGGCGTCGAAAAACCGCGCAGGCACGCCGAACGAATTGGCGAGTGCGAGGATCGCGGGTTCGCCCGCCTTGAGATCGAGCGACGCGACGCAGGCGACGGCCTGACCGGCGAGTCCCGCTTCGGCCAAAGTCGCACGCGCCAGTGCCGCGACTTCATCGACGGAAACGCCACGCTCGGCGCCTACGCCGATGGCAAGGACTCGTCGGCCGCTCATGGCTTGCGCACCGAGATCTGGGTGACCGGCATCGCCGTGCGCCAGCCGCGATGGGGGCCGATGGGTTCGGCGTGCGACACGCCGATGCGCGCAAGTTCGCCGCCGTGTTTCGCGTGCCAGCCCGTCAGCATCGCTTCGCTTTCCAGCGTCACCGCATTGGCAACGAACATGCCGCCCGGCTTCAGGGCCGCCCAGCACGCTTCGACGACGCCGGGGATAGAGGCGCCGCCGCCGATGAAGACGGCATCGGGGGCCTTAAGCCCGCTGAGCGCCGACGGCGCTTCGCCGGCGACGATCTCTATGTCCGGAACGCCCAGCGTTTCGGCATTGCGCGCGATGCGCGTACGGCGTGCGGCGTCGCGTTCGATCGCAATCGCGCGCATGCGCGGGGCCGCGCGCAGCCATTCGATGGAAATGGAGCCGTTGCCCGCACCCACGTCCCACAGGAGCTGGCCGGGAAGGGGCGAAAGGGCGGCGAGCGTGGCCGCGCGCACGATGCGCTTGGTCAGCTGTCCGTCATGCTCGAAGCAGTCGTCCGGCAAGCCGGCAAGGCGCGACAGCCGCCGCGCATCCGGTCCGGCAACGCATTCGATGGCAAGCGTGTTGAGATCGTTGACGTCTTCATGCGGCCAGTCCTGCGCGATGCCGGAGAGGGCGCGTTCCGCCGGCCCACCGAGGCGTTCCAGCGCGACGAGGCGCGACTTTCCATAGCCTTTCGCCACCAGAAGCTTCGCGACCGCGGCGGGCGACGCGCCGTCGTGCGTCAGCACGATCAGCCGCGCGCGATCGTGCAGATGAACCGCGAGTGCGGCGAGCGGACGGCCATGTATCGTGATCTTTCCCGTATCGCCGAGTGGCCAGGCAAGTCGTGCGGCGGCAAGCGCATAGGCCGAGACGTGCGGCAGGATATGAAGCGCATCCGTGCCGAAACGCCTTGCGAGCGTGGCGCCCACGCCGAACCACATCGGATCGCCGGACGCGAGCACGACGACGCGCTTGCCGCGATAGGTTTCGAGTGCATCGAGCGTGAGGGCGAGCGGGCTCGCCCATTCGACGCGCAGGGCTCCGGTCTCGGGCACGAAAGCGTGGTGGCGCTTGCCACCGACCAGCACTTCGGCCGCCGCGATGATCGTGCGTGCGGCTTGCGACAGGCCGGCAAGCCCGTCCTCGCCGATGCCGACGACGCTGAGCCACGCGCTCATGCGACGGCATCCTTTGCGGCGTTTCCGGCGGATAGGTTCATCGCGTGGTTCCTCATGCGTTGACCAAATATACGCCGCACGGCACTCTTGCCGGCATGTGGATTTTTCCGGCCCCGCCGCCCTTCGAACCGCTGCTCGTTCTGCTTGTGGCCCTGGCTCTCGATGCCGTGCTGGGCGAAATGAATTTCCTGTCCGCCCGGATCGGACATCCGGTGCAGTGGCTTGGCCGGATGATCTCGGCGCTGGAGACGCGACTCAACCGGCCGCAGCGCAGTGCGCGCGCGCGCCGGGTGCGCGGCACGCTGACGGTGGTGCTGGTCGCCGGCCTTGCCGGCCTCCTCGGTCTGCTGATCGTCGGCTTCACGCGCACCCGCAACTGGGGTTGGCTGCTCGAGGCGTTCGTCGCCTCGACTCTGATCGCGCAACGTTCGCTCTACGAGCATGTCGCGGCCGTGGCCAACGCGCTCGACAAGGACGGGCTTGCCGGCGGTCGAATCGCGGTCGCGAAGATCGTCGGTCGCGATCCTGAAAGCCTCGACGCGCACGGCGTGGCGCGCGCGGCCATCGAATCGCTGGCCGAGAATTTCTCCGACGCGGTCGTGGCGCCCGTCTTCTGGTTCGCGCTGTTCGGTCTGCCGGGGCTGATGGTGGCGAAGGCCGTCAACACGCTCGATTCGATGATCGCGCATCGCAGCGAGCGCTATCTCGATTTCGGCCGTTTTGCCGCGCGTCTCGACACCGCGATGAACTTCATTCCCGCGCGCCTCAGCGCCGCGATCGTCGCGATTGCGGCCCTGGTCGCCCCTGGCGGGCGTCCGGTCGCGGCGCTGCGCATCGCCTGGAAGGATGCGCGCAAGCACAAATCGGTCAATGCCGGCTGGCCCGAAGGCGCCTTCGCAGGCTCGCTCGACATCGTGCTTGCAGGACCGCGCCGCTATGCCGGAACGCTCGTCGATGATCCGTGGATCGGCGAAGGCCGCGCGCGCATCACGGTGGCCGACATGCGCCGCGCGCTGTGGCTGTTCGTGGCCGCGTGCCTCGTGCAGGCGGCGATCGTGGCCGCACTTGCGCTGGGCCGCCTCACGCTGCTCGCCTAGAATCATCGCGCGATCCCCAGAATCCGGTCGAGATCGATGGCCGCGGAGATATGCGCGGCCAGCGCATCCAACGTGGCTTCGACCTGCGCTTCATAGGCCGTGGTCGCCGACCGGCCCTCGCGCAGACCTGCCAGCCAGTGCGCGCGGAAGGCGTCCGATGCGAACAGGCCGTGGATATAGCTGCCGGCGATGCGGCCATCGGCCGATGCGGCCCCCTCGTCCCTGCCGTCGAGCGACAGAAAAGGGGCGGCGTTGCCTTGCGTGCGGCCGAGATGGATCTCGTATCCATGCACGTCGCAGCCTGAAAGCGAATCGCGTGCGCGCACCTCGCGCAATGTCTTGGTCGCCTCGAGGATCGTGTCGACCGGAAGCAGGCCGAGACCCGGGACCGTTGCGGCGGGGCCCTCGATGCCGCCCGGATCGCCGATGCTGCGCCCGAGCATCTGGAAGCCGCCGCACAGTCCCACGACAGCGCCGCCGCGCCGCACATGGGCCACGATGTCGATATCCCAGCCCTGTGCCCGCAGGAAGGCGAGATCGGCAATGGTCGCCTTGGAGCCCGGTAGCAGGACCGCATCGCAGTCGCCCGGCAGCGCCTCGCCCGGTTCGAGCAGGGCAAGATCGACATCCGGTTCGGCGGCCAGCGGATCGAGATCGTCGAAATTGGCGATGCACGGCAGGTGCGGCACGCGGATCTTGATCGCGCCGGCCTTCGCGGCCCCATAGCGCGAATCCAACGCCACGCCGTCTTCGGCCGGCAGCAGACGCGCATCAGCGAACCACGGCACGACGCCGAGGCAAGGAATGCCTGCATGCGTCTCGATGGCCGTCCGGCCCTTGTCGAACAACGCGATGTCGCCGCGGAACTTGTTGACGAGGCAGCCGGCCACGCGGGCCCGCTCGTCGGGTGCCAGCACCGCCATCGTGCCGGCGAAGGAAGCGATGACGCCACCCCGTTCGATGTCGCCCACGAGGACCACCGGCACGTTGGCGGCCGAAGCGAAGCCCATGTTGGCGATATCGCCCACACGCAGGTTGATCTCGGCGGGGGAGCCCGCACCCTCGACGAGGACGAGATCGGCTTGCCCCGCGAGACGGCGGAAGCTTTCGAGCACGCGCGGCATCAGCTGTGGCTTGAGTGATTGATACTCGGCCGCGCGCACGGCGCCGAGGACCTTGCCCTGCACCACGATCTGCGAGCCCGTTTCCGACTGCGGCTTCAGCAGAACGGGATTCATGTCGACGCTCGCGGGCACGCGCGCCGCACGTGCCTGCAGCGCCTGCGCGCGGCCGATCTCGCCGCCATCCGACGTGACGGCGGCATTGTTCGACATGTTCTGCGGCTTGAAGGGGCGCACGTGGAGGCCGCGATTGGCGAAGGCACGCGCGAGGCCGGCGACGACGAGCGATTTGCCGACGTCCGATCCCGTCCCCTGGAACATGAGGGCGCGTGCCGCCATCGGTTTCAGAACTCCACGCCCGCCTGGCCCTTGATGCCGTCACGGAAGGGATGTTTCACCAGCGTCATCTCGGTGACGAGGTCGGCCGCGTCGATCAGCGCCTGCGGCGCGTTTCGCCCGGTGACGACGCAATGCTGCATCGGCGGGCGCGCGGCGATGGCTTCGAGCACGGGCTCGAGCGGGATCAGCTCATAGCGCAGCGCGATGTTGAGCTCGTCCAGCACCACCATGCGATAGCTCGCGTCGGCGAGCATGCGCCTGGACTCCGCCCATGCGCGTTCCGCGGCGGCGATGTCGCGCGCCTTGTCCTGCGTCTCCCAGGTGAAGCCCTCGCCCAGCGTCTTGATCTCGCAGAGGTCGGGGAAGCGCTTCAGCAGGCGCGCTTCGCCGGTGTCCCATGCGCCCTTCACGTACTGGACGATGCCCACCTTCATCTCGTGGCCGAGGCAGCGCATCACCATGCCGAAGGCCGAGGAGGACTTGCCCTTGCCCTTCCCGGTATGGACGATCAGCAGGCCTTTCTCGCCGACCTTTCCCTCCATCATGCGGTCGCGGGCTTCCTTGATGCGGCGCATCTTGGCGGCGTGGATGTCATCGGTCATGTCGTTCCCCTGATTTCGTCGAGAAGGGCGGGTGCGTCGTTGGCGCCCGGAAGCCACAGGCCGCGGCTCCTTGCTTCGGCGAAGCGGTCGGCCATTTCGCGCAAGGCCGGCGCGTTCACTTCAGCCATGAACGCGCGCGTGTCGGCATCGCGTAGATACGCGTCGAACAGCATGTCGAAATGGCGGTTTTCCACGCATGGCGTGGTCGCCGCGAAAGCGAAAAGATAGTCGACCGTCGCCGCCATCTCGAACGCGCCCTTGTAGCCGTGGCGCTTGCAGCCTTCGATCCACTTCGGATTCGCGGCGCGCGCCCGCACGACGCGGGCGATCTCCTCTGTCAGCGTGCGCACCTTGGGCGCGTCGGGGCGCGAATGATCGTTGTGATAGAGCGCGGGCGCACGGCCGGAAAGCGCCGTCACCGCCGCCGCGAGGCCGCCTTCAAACTGGTAATAGTCGTCACTGTCGAGCAGGTCGTGTTCGCGGTTGTCCTGGTTGTGCAGCACGGCCTCGACGCGCGCGAGCCGCTTCTCGAACAACGCGCGCGCCGCGACACCTTCCGCGCCGGCGCGATAGGCGTAGCCCCCCCACGCGACATAGGCCCGCGCGAGATCACCCGCGTCGGTCCAGCCACCTTCCTCGATCAGCGCCTGCAGGCCTGCACCATAGGCACCGGGCTTCGAGCCGAAGACGCGTGTGGCTGCCTCGCGCCCGCCGCCTTCGGCGCGCACGCGCGCGGCAAGCGGGTTGAGATGTGCCGGCTCGTCGAGGCTGGCCACCTTCCGTGCCGCCGCGTCAAACAGGTCGATGAGCCCTGCGAATGCATCGCGGAAGAAGCCGGAGACACGCAAGGTCACGTCGACGCGCGGCCGATCCAGCAGGTCCGTCGGCAGCACCTCGAACCCCGTCACCCGCAGGCTCGACGGGTCCCATGTGGGGCGCACGCCCATCAAAGCGAGGGCCTGCGCGATGTCATCGCCGCCGGTCCGCATGTTGGCCGTGCCCCAGACCGATAGCGCCACGGCGCGCGGCCATTCGCCGTGATCCTGCAGGTGGCGCGTGACGAGCAGCCCCGCCGATTTCCAGCCCAGCGCCCAGGCCGAGGGTGTGGGCACGGCGCGCAGGTCGACCGAATAGAAATTCCGCCCGGTGGGGAGCACGTCGGGCCGCCCGCGCGAAGGGGCACCCGAAGGGCCCGGTGCCACGCGCCGCCCGGCGAGGCCGGCAAGCAGGGCTTCGATCTCGCGCGCACCGCTCTGGTCGAAGGCCGGCGCAAGCGTCTGCGCGATCCAGCCGAGCACGGCGGCACTGGAAGGGCCGGGCGGCGTCTCGCCATCGACCAGTCGCGCGGCGTGATCCTCGATCCGCTCGACGTCATTGCCGTGGATCGCCATGTCGCAGTCGAGCGGATCGAACGCGAGACCGAGATCGCGCGCGAGCGCACGGTGCAGCGATTCGTCCTGCGCCCGGCCGCCGAGGCGAGGGGATCGCGCGATGGCAACCAGGGTGTCGCGGCGCTGTGCGCCGGTCGGCGACGTGCCGAACACATGCAACCCGTCGCGGATCTGGTGCTCCTTCAGCTCGCACAGCAGCCCGTCGAGTTTGGGCAGCGCCAAACCGGGCATCTCGCCTTCAGCGATGCCGCATTCGGCCGCAAGGCCGGTGCGCCGGGCGATGTCGAGGATCTCGTTCGCCAGCGGCGACATGCGCCGCGGATCGAGACGGCTCGCCTCGTCGTACTCGTCGATCAGGCGTTCGAGAGCCGCCTGCGGGCCGTGGGATCCGGCGCGCGTCAGCGGCGGCGTCAGGTGATCGACGGTCACGGCCGCCGCGCGGCGCTTGGCCTGCGCGCCTTCACCCGGATCGTTGACGATGAAGGGGTAGAGATTGGGAAGCGGACCAAGGGCCGCTTCCGGAAAACATTCGTCGGACAGCGCGATGCCCTTGCCCGGCAGCCATTCGAGATTGCCGTGCTTGCCCACATGCACGACCGCATCACCTTCGCGCAGCCAGGCATGGAATGCGAGGTAGCCGTGCGGCGGGACGAGCGCCGGATCGTGATAGCTGGCGGCGGGGTCGATCTCGTAACCGCGCGCGGGCTGGATCGCGACGGCCACATTGCCGAATCGATGGACCGGCAGGACGAAAGCATCGACGTCGAGCCGCGGATCGCTCTCGGGCGTCCCCCAGCGTATTTCGACGGCTGCACGAACCGCTTCGGGAAGTCGGGCGTGGAAAGCGCGATACGACGAAAGCGGATAGCGCACGCCGCCTTCAGCGACCTTTCGCAGGTTCGTCGGCCCATCGAGCAGCACGCGCATCAGCGCGGCGGAATCGGCCGGCGCGCCCTCCACCGCATAGCCCTCCTTTGCCATCGCACGCAGGATCGCGCAGGCAGCAGCGGGCGTATCGAGCCCCACGCCGTTGGCAAGCCGTCCGTCCTTGCCGGGATAGTTGGCGAGCACCAGCGTCACGAGACGCTCGGCGGCCGGCCTGCGGCGCAGCTTTGCCCAGTTGGCGGCAAGGTCGGCGACGAAGGCGACGCGCGAGGGTTCCGGCACGAAGCCGACCAGATCCGCCTCGCAATCCTCGTCGCGACCCAGCGGCCCTTTGAAGCCGATGGCGCGTGTGAGGATGCGGCCGTCGAGCTCCGGCAACGCCACGTTCATCGCGATGTCGCGGGGGGCGAGCCCGCGCGTATCGCTTCGCCAGGCCTCCACCGACTGCGCGGCGAGCACGGCCTGCAGGACCGGCACGTCGAGGGCGGCCAGCGGATCGTTCTCGCCGACCGCGAAGCCGGTCAGGTTGATCGCCACATCGGGCTTTAGCGGCGCGAGCTCCGCAGCGAGGAAGGCGGCGACGGCATTGTCCTTCAGGCTCGCGACATAGAAGGCGTGCGGATCGAGCCCGCGCGCGGCCAGCGCTTCGGCCAGCGCGTCGATCGCGGCAAGATCGCCCGCCTGATAATGCGCGCGGTAGAAGACAAGGGCGGCCACCGGCGCGCCCGGCCGCGCATGCGCGTGGATGTAGTGGCCGGCGCGCGCGACGGGAATAGGGGCGGGCGCGGTCGACGTGCCGGACGCCAGATCTTCGAGAAAAGCGAGTGCCGCTTCGTAGTTCGCCGGCCCGCCATGCGTGAAATAGTCGTGGAGCTGAACCTGCGCCTCGGGCGGGACGGTCGAAAGCTGGGCAAGTTCGGCATCCGGCTTTTCATAACCGGGCAGAAGGACAAGTGTCGCACCCGTCGCGCGCGCGGTCTCGACGAGCCGATCGACGCCATAGGGCCAGTAGCTACGCCCGCCGAGCAGGCGCGCGACGATGACCTTTGCCTTCGCCAGCGTGCGCTCGACATAAAGGTCGACCGAGTAGGGATGCTTGAGCGCGAGCGCGTTGGCGAGGCGCAGATCGCTGCCCGTCTTGCGGCGCGCGAGTGCGAGGCCCGCGATCTCGCTGTCGGCCATCGTGAGATACACGATGCGGCCCGCCGACTGGGCGAGATCGACCGCCTGATCGTCGTCGAGAACAAGCCCCGGTGTGGCGGCCAGCAGATGCATCAGGCGAGTGCCGCCCGGATCGCGGCCGCGTCGATGCCCTTCTTGCCGATCACGACGAGACGGCTGGCGCGCGGCTCGTCCGCCTTCCAGGGGCGGTCGAAATAGCGTTCGACGCGCGGGCCCACGGCCTGCAGCGCCAGGCGCATGGGCTTGCCGGGCACGTCGAGAAAACCTTTGGCACGCAGCACGTCGTGCCGTTCGATCGCGGCGAGCAGCCGGCGCTCGAACGCGGCGGGGTCGTCGATCGCGCCGGGGTCGACGACGAAGCTGTCGAAATCGTCATGGTCGTGCTCGCCTTCGGCGTCTGCGTGACTCGGGCGCACGGCGAGGTCGTCTTCCGCGCGCGCATCGAGCCCAAGCAGCACGTTGAGCGGCACGTCGCCATGCGCGGCCGTGACGAAGCGCACGCCCTTGCGCAGCTTATCGGATAACTGGCCTTCAACGAGGGCGCGGTCGATATCGCCCATCGCGTCGGCCTTGGTCAGCAGCACGAGATCGGCGCAGGCGAGCTGGTCGGTGAACACCTCGTCGAGCGGGTTGTCGTGGTCGAGTTCGGGATTCTCCAGGCGCTGGGCTTCCAGCGCCGCTTCGTCGTCGGCGAAGCGCCCGGCAGCAAGCGCCGGCCCGTCGACGAGTGTGACCACACCATCGACCGTGGCACGCGCCTTGACCGACGGCCAGTTGAACGCCTGTACGAGCGGCTTGGGCAGGGCAAGGCCCGATGTCTCGATGATGATGTGGTCGAGCGCCGGTTCGCGCGCGAGCAGCTTTTCCAGCGTGGGCAGGAAATCGTCTGCGACCGTGCAGCAGATGCAGCCGTTGGCGAGTTCGACGATGTCGCCCGGTTCGCAGCCTTCCTTCGCGCAGCCCAGCAGCAGCTCGCGGTCCATGCCCAGCGCGCCGAATTCGTTGATGACGAACGCGATGCGCCGGCTGCCCGCGCGTTCGGCGACACGGCGGAGCAGCGTCGTCTTGCCGGCACCCAGAAAGCCGGTGACGACTGTTGCGGGAATGCGCTTCATTTCTTGGACCCCTTCAGGAACAGCGGCAGACCGGCCGCGACGAATACGACGTGCGAAGCGACGGCACCTACCGCCTGATGCAGGCGGCCGGCGGCGTCGCGGAATTCGCGGGCGAGCCTGTTGTCGGGCACGATTCCGAGGCCCACTTCGTTGGAGACGAGCACGACCGGGCCCTTGGCGCGCGACAGCACCGCGCACAGCCGGTCCGATTCGGCCGCGACGTCGGCGCCTGCGCCGATCAGGTTGGAAAGCCACAGCGTGAGGCAGTCGACCAGCACGGGCGCGCCGGCTTTCGCGAGCTTGGCAACCGCGCCGGGTAGGTCGAGCGGTTCCTCGTGCGTCGTCCACATGCCACCGCGGCGCGCGCGATGGGCCGCGATGCGCGCGCGCATCTCGCCGTCGCGGGCCTCGGCCGTCGCGAGATAGGCCGCCTTCGCCGGGCTTTTGCGCAGTGCTAGCGCGCGCGCTTCGGCATAGGCGCTCTTGCCCGAACGCACACCGCCCAGCACCAGCAGGATGGGGTGTTTCTTGTCCGCCTTACGCGCGGACGGTCTTCCGGCCATTTCGCACCTGTTCCTCCCGCCGAGGACGGTTATGGGTGGTCGAGCGACGCGCGACGGCGCACGCGCTCGGCGGTCCGGGAGGTCTCCTGGCTCGGGATCGACGGCCTACCGCCTGTTGCCTTCCCGGCGCCCGCGTGGGGCGCCAGTGGCGATCGAAATGGCGGCGGGCCTGGCCCTTACAGTTGCGGGGGCAGCGCCGGGTTGGCGTCTTCAGTAAAAACTACACCGAAAACCGCTTCACCGGACTTCCCTGTCCAGACGCAGGGACTTACTATCACGCCAATTTGGTGGAAACCAGCGGCCAGAAGGCGGAGTCCCATGCGATCGCGACTCGTTGGAATTCTTGGCGGAATCGCGGCGATTTTTGCCGTTCTTCCAGCTGTAGCCCAATCGCCCGGTCCGCCGCAGGCGACCATCTTGCAGCGCGCGCAGGAAGTGATCCCCGACAAGCTCAAATTCGCGATCCAGATCGGCGTCAGCAACCGTGTGACGCGCGACGGACGCCTGTTCGTGACGAGCTGGTCGCCGGTGCCCACGCCCAAGGGCTGGATCGTCGTGCTGCCCGACGCCAAGGAATGGGCGCAGGAGCAGATCGCGCTGTGGCACCCCACGCTGGTGCGCCGCCAGATCGGCATCATCGCGTCGCAATGGTGGTACGGCACCGGCGACGGGCCAGCGAACTACGCGCAGGCCGACGTCATTTACCGCGAACTCGAGCAGGCGATGCGCACGATGGGCATGAAGCCGGGCTCGGTGCTGCTCTATGGCATCGGGCGCGGCGCGGAGACGGCGTTCGCGGTGCAGGCGCTTGACCGGCACGCAGGGGGGCGCTTCTTCGCCGCGACGATCGTCAATTCCGGCGCGATGGCCGAGGACCTTCCGGCCAACCGCAAGGTGGCGCAGGGCCAGTTCGGCCTCGGGCCGTTCGACGACACACATTGGATGTTTTTCTGCGGCGGCAAGGACGCCGAGCCCGAGCGCGCGGGTTGCGCCACGATGCGCGGCGCGTTCAACGCCACGAAGCGGTTCGGCGGCAAGAACGACCTCTTCATCGAAGACCCGGCGGCCAACCGCGCGGCATTCCTAAAGACCACCAAGCACGTGGACGCGGTTCTCGACAAATATCTTTCCCTGCCACGACCGTAGTCCCGCACTTCACGTTTGATTAATCGGCGCGCGCCTAATCTCGCGGACGTTGCATTCCGCAAGACAGGCCCGCCGATGTCCCTCCGCGCCGACTGGCTTCCCGCCTCCCTGTTCCTGTCCGTCACGTTCGCGGCGACGGCAGCGCTCGCACTGGCGCCAACGCCGGGATCTCAGCGTCATGTCGCGATCTTCCCGCCGGACTGGCCGGCGGCTCGCAGCTTCGCCGCCGCGGCGACATCCGGTGCGGCGATTCTCGCACCCGGCCGCTTCGCCAATCTTGTCCTTGTCTCGGCGCCCGATGAAGCCGCGCGCATCGGCCTGCGCCGCGCGGGCGCTTTGCTCGTACTCGACGCATCCGCCTTCGAAGCCTGACTTTCCGCCCCATCCCGATCCCTGACGGAGTAGACCCTTGGAAAACACGCTCGACCGTCTCCGCCGTACCGCTGGCAAGCTCACGATCGCGCTGCTGTGGCTGCACCTGCCCGTCATTCTGGCATTGGGCCTGAAGTCCGGCAGCCTGCTGCTGCCGCTCGTTCTCGCGGGCATCTTTGCCGGCGTCGCCACGCTCGCCTGGCTGCGCGACCCGCTGGCCGTGGCCGGCCGGCTGATGTCGGCCGTGGCGCTTGTCGCGATGGTGTCGCTGCTGTTGTTCCAGGCGGCCGGCCTCGCCTGGCAGATCGATCTGCACATGTACTATTTCGCGGCTCTTGCGATTCTCGCGATACATTGCGACTGGCGCGTCATCCTGATGGCGGCAACAGCGACGGCGCACCACCATCTGCTGCTCAATTTCGCCTATCCGCTGGCGGTCTTTCCCGACGGCGGCAGTTTCCTGCGCGTCGTCCTGCATGCGGTCATCGTCGTGGCCGAGACGGCGGCGCTCGTCTGGCTGACGCTGACGATGGAGCGTGCGTCGGCGGCGCAGGATCAAGGTCTTGCCGAAATCCGAGCCAATGCAGAGGAAGCCGAACGCCTTCGTGCCGAGCAGGCCCGCGAGCGCACGCAGGCCGACGCCACACGCACCCGCGAACTCGCGGCCATCGCGAAGAAATTCGACAGCGACGTCGGAGCGGTCGTCAAGTCGCTTGCCGCGGCGTCCGACGACATGCAGTCGACAGCCGACACGTTGGCGACGGATGCCGCCGGCACCAGTTCGCGCGCGGCGATCGTCGCGGAAGCGGCGCGCCAGGCCTCCACGAACGTGCAGACGGTCGCGGCGGCGACGCAGGAACTTTCCGCCTCGATCGGCGAGATCGCGCGCCAGGTCACGTCCACCGCCGACGCCGCCGACCGCGCGGCGCAGACCAGCCAGTCAGCAAGCGAACTGATCGCCCGGCTCGACGCATCGGCCCAGCGCATCGGCGAGGTCGTCAATCTCATCAACAGCATCGCCGCGCAGACGAACCTGCTGGCGCTCAACGCCACGATCGAGGCCGCCCGCGCGGGCGATGCCGGCAAGGGCTTCGCGGTCGTGGCATCCGAGGTGAAGACGCTGGCGACGCAGACCGGCAAGGCGACCGAAGACATCGCCGCCCAGGTCGGCGAAATCCAGGCCGAAACCGCCCGGGTCGTTGCCGCCATCGGCCAGATATCCGAAGTCGCCGGCACGATCCGCAGCCAGGTGACCGCGATCGCTGCCGCGATGGAAGAGCAGGGCGCCGCGACATCCGAGATCGCGCGAAACGTCGAGCAGGCTGCGAGCGTGACCGACAAGGTCACCGGCAATATCGGCGGCGTCGAGGAGACGGCGGCGGGAACGGGCGCGGCGGCCGCGCGCGTGCGCGATTCCGCCCGCGGCATCGCAGACCAGTCACAGTCGCTCGCCCGTCAGGTCCAGTCGTTCATGGACGGCCTGCGCGCGGGCTGAAGGTTATCGGCTCACGCCGGTGCGCGGTTGACGAAGCCCACGCGCCACGAATGCCCGATGCCGGCCCCTTCAAGCCTGTCGATCCGCGTGACCGAAAGCGTGTCGATCGTCAGCGCGAGCGCCGCTTCGGAATCGAGACCCAGCGCATGCGCGACGCAGGCGCGGATCGTGCCGCCGTGGCAGACGACCGGCACGTCCTGACCGCGGAACTTCGCGCCGAGCTCGTCGAGCGTGCGGCCGACCCGTGCGCGCACTTCCTTGAAGCTCTCGCCGTTGTCCGGCTTGATGTCGGCCATCGTCAGCCAGTGGCGGTGCGTCTTTTCCGGCGGACCGAAACCGTAGGCGCCGATCTCCACGTACGTCTTGCCCTGCCAGTCGCCGAAGCACTGTTCGATCATGCCGGGCGAGACCGTCATTTCCGGCTGCGGCGCGCCCTTGGCGGCCCAGATCGCCTTGGCCGTGCGCTGCGTGCGCGACAGCGGCGTCACGTGCCAGGCGCCCTTGTCGGGCACGATGCGCGCGAGGCCCTTGAACATCGCCTCGTTCGTGGTGTCGCACTCGACATCCTTGGTGCCGTAGCAGCGGCCCTGCTGGCCGACAACGGGCGCATGACGCACCAGCCAGAAACGCGTTTCGACGAGACCTTCGATGTTCATATGACCCCCGTTACCAGGATTGCGCGACAAGTGCGGCGAGCAGGATGGCGATTTCCGTGACCTGCTGCACGCTGCCGAGAACGTCGCCAGTCTGCCCGCCCAGCGTCGCGCGCGCGCGGTGCACGACGGCGAACGTGGCGAGCGCCGCCAACGGAACGGCGAAAAGCGCACCGAGCGCGCCCATCGGCAGCAGCAGCACGCCGCCGATGGCGAGCGCATCGAACATGCGCGCCTGACCGGGCCGGCCCGCGCGATGCGCCATGCCGTCGGTCCGCGCGAAGGGAAGCGCGTGCATCGCGTAGACGACGCATGCGCGCGAGCCGCACGCTGCGGCGACCAGCACGCAGGCGACGTCGAGCGGATCGGCGAGATAGGAAAGCGCGCCGGCGCGCAGCGAGACCGACAGGATCAGCGCCAGCACGCCGAACGTGCCGATGCGGCTGTCGCGCATGATGGCGAGCCGGCGGTCGGCATCGCGTCCGCCGCCCGCGTCGGCGAAATCGGCAAGTCCGTCCTCGTGGAGCGCACCCGTCGCCCACATCGTCGCTGCAAGCGCGAGCAGGCCCGCGAGCGTCGGTGCGATGCCGAGCGTCCAGGCGAGCGCGTACACGAACGACCCGGCAAGGGCGACGGGAATGCCGGCGAGCGGAAAGGCGCGCGCGCCCGCCGCCAGCGGATGGTCGGCCACGTGCGGCGGCAGGCGGACGGGGATCCGCGTCAGGAAGGCGAGGGCAAGGCGCATCTCGTTGCCGAAGCCCGGCCGGGCGTTGACGTAGTCGGGATCGGAGGCGGCAGACATCTTGCGGATCGGCGATATAATAAGTGCGGGCTTGCGGAGAAGAGCGCGGGAAGATAGGACGCCTCAGCCTGCAACGCCAGCCAAGAAAGCCCTCGGACCCGACATGGCCAAGCCGATCGCCCGCTTTTCCGAGATTCTCGCCCTGTTGCCCGAACTGCCGGGGCCGGACCTCGATTCGGCCGCCAAGGCCGCCTTGCGCGAAGGACAGCTCACCAAGCCCGCCGGGGCGCTGGGCCGGCTGGAAGAGCTTTCGGGCTGGATGGCCACCTGGCAGGCCAGCCATCCGCCGCGGCTCAACCGGCCGCGCGTCGCGGTTTTCGCCGCCAACCACGGCGTGGCCGCGCGCGGGGTCTCGGCCTTCCCGGCGGAAGTCACCGCGCAGATGGTGCAGAATTTCGTGGGTGGGGGTGCGGCCGTGAACCAGCTCTGCACCGCGTTCGACGCCGAGCTGCGCGTCTACGAGATGGCGCTGGAGCGCCCCACGGCCGATTTCACGCAAGGTCCCGCCATGGACGAAGAGGAATGCGCGCGCGCGGTCGCCTACGGGATGATGGCGGTCGAGCCGGGCATCGACCTTCTGTGCCTCGGCGAGATGGGCATCGCCAACACGACTTCGGCGTCCGCCTTGTGCGTCGGCCTGTTCGGCGGGACGGCAGCGGATTGGGTCGGGCCGGGCACGGGCGTGGCGGGTTCGGCCCTTGCGCGCAAGATCGAGGCGGTGGAGATCGCCGCGAAGCTGCATTTTTCCGAAACGCGCACGCCGCTCGAAATCCTCGCGCGCGTCGGCGGATTCGAGCTGGCGGCGATCGTCGGCGCGATCCTTGCCGCGCGCCTCGCGCGCACGCCCGTGCTGCTCGACGGGTTCGCCTGCACGGTCGCCGGCGCGATCGTGCGCGCCCTCGATCCGCGCGGGCTCGATCATTGCCAGATCGCGCACATGTCGGCCGAACCGGGCCACCGGCGGCTCCTCGAAAAGATCGGCCGCGCGCCGCTGCTCGATTTCGGCATGCGGCTGGGCGAGGCATCGGGCGCGGCGCTTGCCATCGCCATCGTGCGCGGCGCGCTCGCCTGCCACACCGGCATGGCGACGTTCGCAGACGCAGGCGTGGCCGGAAAAGCCTAGCCCTTCAATCCTGCGGGGGTCCGGTCGCGGCATCGGACGGCTCTCAACCGGGTATGTCCGGGCTAGCTTCGCGGGCATGAAATACGCCCCTTTCATCGATCTCGGTCTCAACGCCCGCGGCCAGCGCCCGCCCCAGATCGGGGAGGCCGCCATGCTGCCGGTGCTGAACCTCACTTCCCTCTGGATGCGGATTGCGCGACGATTGCGGCGATGACCGCAACCGACTGGGACGACATCCGCGCCTTCCTCGCCATCGCCCGCGCCGGCAGCCTTGCCAAGGCCGCCCGCGCGACGAAACTGAGCGAGGCCACGCTGGGCCGGCACCTGAAGGCGCTCGAAAGGCGTCTGGGTGCGCCGTTGTTCGACCGGCTTCCCAACGCGCTGCGGCTTACCGTCCTTGGCCGCGAGGCGCTCGACGGCGCGGTTGCGATGGACGACGGCGCGACGACGCTTGCCCGGCGTGCCCGCATCGCACGCGAGCCTGCGCGCCGGCCGGTCGTCGTCAGTTCGGTCAATTCGATCGCGTGGTTTCTCGTTCGCCATTTCCCCGCGCTGAAGCGGGATCTGGGCAGCACGCTCGTCACGCTGACGGCGACGCGCAAGGCGGTCGACCTCGCGCGCCGCGAGGCGGATATCGCGCTGCGCATGCTCAACCTGCCCGACGCGCCCGACCTTGCCGGGCGAAAGGTCGCGTGCGTGGCCAACGCGATCTACGTGTCGCGCGAGTATCTCGCTGCCCACCGGCGCAAGCCCGGCGACGGCTATGACGGCATCGACTTCATCGCCCGCGAGACGGGTTCGGAGAAATCGCCGCAGGCCCTGTTCACCGAGGCGATCGCCCAACGCATCCGCGTGACGATGCGCGTATCGGAAACCGTGTTGCGCCATCAGGCGGCGATCGACGGGCTGGGCGCGACGATGCTTCCCTGCCATCTGGGCGACGCGGAAAAACGCCTCGTGCGCCTGACCGGGCCGATTCCGGAACTCGACGAGGACATGTACATGGTGATCCACCGCGACTTGCGCCGCGTGGCGGCCGTGCGCGAAACGGCCGACGCGCTCGCGCGCCTCTTCAAGCGGCACGCGAAGGAACTGGCCGGGCGCTAGCGCCCTATTCGCTCGATTGCAGAAGCTGGCCGCGCTGGCGCGCGCGGCTGAAGGCGTAGAGGAACGCGCCGAAGCCGAAGGCGATATAGACGAGGTTGAGCGCGAAGGCAGAGGCAAACAGGTCCCAGCGGAATGTGCCGCCGATGACGACCGCGCGCATGCCTTCGAAAACGTGCGTAGACGGCAATGCCCAGGCGAGGGGGCGCAGCCAGACCGGTAGCGTGTCGACCGGGTACCAGACGCCGGAGACCGGCTGGATGACGAAGATCGCCGCCCAGGCGTAGGACTCGGCCGCCAGGCCGAAGCGGAACAGCAGTGCCGCGATCATCAGGCCGATCGACCAGCCCAGCATGATCAGCATCGACCAGAACGCGATCAGCGGCAGCCCCATCTCGAACACCGAATAGTGGAACAGCGGGATCGCCACCAGCGCCGCCGGCACCACGCCCGCCATCGAACGCATCACCCCCATCATCATCAGCGATACGCCGAATTCCCACGGGCGCAACGGCGAGACGAAGAGATTGGCGAGGTTGCGCGACCACATCTCCTCGAGCAGCGAGAAGGTGAAGCCGAACTGCGCGCGCACCAGCACGTCCCACAGCAGGACCGAGCCGATCAGCAGGCCTGCGGCCTGCGCGAACCAGCTCGAATGCTGGTTGAGGAACAGCGTGATGAATCCCCAGATGACGACCTGCAGCAGCGGCCAGTACATGAGGTCGAACACGCGCGTCCACGATCCGCGGAAGAGATAGTAGTGGCGCGACAGCATCGCGCCGAGACGGCCGAGGCTTTCGGAGACGGGGCTGGCGCTCATTGGGCGGCCTCGCTGCCGGCGCTTGCGGTGCCGCGCGCGATGTCGAGGAAGACCTGTTCCATGTCCTCGCGCCCGTAGCGGCGGATCAGCGTGTCTGGTGACCCGCGATCGACGATGTGCCCGCCCTTCATCATCAGCACGTCGGCGCACAGCCGCTCGACCTCGGCCATGTTGTGCGAGGCGAGCAGGATCGAGGCATGCGCCTTGCGCGCGTAGCTTTCCAGGTGTGCTCGCACGCGATCGGCCGTGTCGGGGTCGAGGCTCGCGGTCGGTTCGTCGAGCAGCAGCAACTCGGGCCGGTTGACCAGCGCCTTGGCAAGAGCCGCGCGCGTCTTCTGGCCAGAGGAGAGCGAGCCGGTTTTGCGATCGAGGATCGCGGAAAGATCGAGCTCGGTTGCCAGCTCGTCGATGCGAGCGGGCAGGTCGCTCACGCCGTAGAGGCGCCCGAACACCGACAGGTTCTCGCGCACGGTCAGTCGGTTCGGCAGATCGACATAGGGCGAGGAGAAATTGAGGCGCGGCAGGGCACGGAAGCGGTGCTTCAGCATGTCGTGGCCGAGGATCTCGACGCGCCCCGACGTCGGCACGAGGATGCCCAGCAGCATCGAGATGGTCGTCGTCTTTCCGGCACCGTTGCCGCCCAGAAGTCCGACGATGGTGCCGCGCGGCACCGCGAACGAGATCGAATCGACGGCCGGCGGCGCCCCTTCGCGGAAGCGCTTGGTCAGGTTCTCGACAGTGATCGCGTCTTGCGGCATGGGGTGATATATGGCGCGTTCCGGCCGCAGAAACCAGAGTGCCGTTCCGATGACTCCGCCGCCCGCTGAACCGATTCCGCACGCTGGCCCCGGCACGCCGCCGGTCGGGCGCGTTCGCCTGCGCACGCTCGTGATGGTGCGCTGGGTGGCGGTCGCGGGTCAGGCGGCGGCGATCCTGTCGGTCTATTTCGGCCTTGGTCACGCGTTCCCGTTGGGCGCCACATTGGGCGCCGTCGCGGTGTCCGCGGTGCTGAACGTCGTACTGATGTTCGACCGCCCGCCGGCCGGCCGACTCGACGACCGTGCAGCGGGTGCCGTTCTCGGCTACGACATCCTCCAGCTCGCGATCCTGCTCTATTTCACCGGCGGGTTGCACAACCCGTTTGCCGTGCTGCTTGTCGCCCCCGTCGCGGTCGCTTCGTCGTCGCTCTCGCGTAACTCCATCGTCCTGCTGGGCAGCCTCGCGGTCGCGTCGGCCGCCGTGCTCGCGCTCTGGCGCCATCCGCTGCCAGGGGCCGCCGACATGCCAGCACTTCCGGCGGCGGTCGCGTTCGGTGTGTGGCTGGCGCTCGCGCTCACCATCGTGTTTGTCGCCGCGTATGTTGGCCGCCTGGCGGCGGAGGCGCGGCAGATGTCGGATGCGTTCGCCGCGGCGCAGGCGGCGCTCGCGCGCGAGAACCGGATGAGCGCCGTTGGCGGGCTCGCGGCGGCGGCCGCGCACGAGCTGGGCACGCCGCTCGCGACCATCGCGCTCGTCGCCAAGGAACTGGCGCGCGACGCCCCCGCGGGCCCCGTGCGCGAGGATGCGGAGCTGCTGCTGCACGAGGCGATGCGCTGCCGCGACATCCTCGCCCAGCTCGCCCACAAGCCCGAGGGCGGTGGACCGGCGGGCGAACCGTTCCCACGCCCGCCGCTGTCGGTGCTGCTGCGCGAGATCGCGGCACGCTACGCGCGCGGCAGCGTGGTGCCGCAGGTGACGACCGCCTTTGCCGACGACATCGATCCGCCGACGATGCGCTCACCCGAGATCATCCAGGCGATCGGTACGCTTATCGAGAATGCCTGCCAGTTCGCCCGTGAGCGCGTCGTCGTGCACGCGTGGAGCGACGTGGAATCGGTCGGGGTCGCGATCTCCGACGACGGGCCGGGATTCGCGCCCGAGATTCTCGGCCGGCTGGGCGAGCCCTATGTCTCGACGCGCCGCGGCGAGGCCGACCATATGGGCCTTGGCATTTTCATCGCATCGACATTGATTTCTCGGTCGGGAGGTGCGGTATCCTGTGCGAACGCGCCCGACGGGGGTGCCGAGGTGACGGTCGTGTGGCCGCGCGCCGCGTTCCCGGGGGTCCCGAAATGACAGGCAGGAAGCGATGAACGATATCGACGCCGGACAGAAGCACCTGCTGATCGTCGAGGACGACGAGGCGTTCCGCCTGCGCCTGGCGCGCGCGATGGAACGGCGTGGCTACGCGGTCTCGATCGCCGAATCAATCTCGGCTGCCAAGGCTGCCATCGAGACGCATGCGCCCGAATACGCGGTCGTGGACCTGAAACTCGGCGACGGCTCGGGCCTCGATCTCGTGCCGCGCATCCGCGAGCTCGCGCCCGACGCGCGCATCGTGATCCTCACCGGCTACGGCAACATCGCCACCTCGGTCGCCGCGATCAAGGCGGGCGCGGTCGACTATCTGCCCAAGCCTTCGGACGCCGACGCGATCGACGCGGCGCTGCAGGCGGGCGAGCGCGCGCTGCCCGCGCCGCCCGAGCATCCGATGTCGGCCGACCGCGTGCGCTGGGAGCATATCCAGCGCGTGTTCGAGCAGTGCGAGCGCAACGTCTCGGAAACCGCGCGCCGCCTCAACATGCACCGGCGCACGCTGCAGCGCATCCTCGCCAAGCACGCGCCGCGCGAGCACCAGTGAACGCGCGCCTGCTCGCGGCCGCCGGCGTCGGCCTCTGGCTGCTCTATCTGGCGCTTGCGCTGCGCGCGCAAGGCCCGCTTCTGGCGATGCCGGTGGCCGAAGACGGCTGGTATGCGCTGAGCGTGGCGCGCAACGTGGCGCGTGGCCTCGGTGTCACCATCGACGGCACGGTCTGGACGAACGGCTTCCAGCCACTGTTCACCTTCCTCGAGGCGGCCGGCTTCGCGCTTGCCGGTGGCGACACGGTCGGCGGCGTGCGCGCCTTCTTCGTGCTGGCAGCCCTCGTGCATGGGGCGAGCGCGCTGCTCGTCGCATCGCTGGCACGCGATGCCTGGGACGGGGCGCGCGACGAACGCATGCTGGCGGGCGCGCTTGCCTTCGTCGGCTATCTCGCGTCGGTCAAGGCATACAACGATTTCTACACGGGCCTCGAGACCGGCCTACAGCTGGCGCTCTATGCGGCCGTGTGGCGGCTCTATACGCGTGACTGGCGCAATCTTGCCGGTGACCGTGTCGCGATGGGCGCATTGCTGGGGATGCTCGTGCTCGCACGCATCGACGCGGCCGTGTTCGTCGCGGTGTTCTGTGCGGCCGAGCTGTGGATCGGGCGCGCGGCGTTTGGCACGGCGATCGCGCGCTGCTTCGTCGTCGGCGGGACGGCACTGCTCGTCTCCGCCCCGTGGTGGCTCTACAACTGGTTGATGTTCGGCCATCCGATGCCGATCTCCGGCTTCGCGCAGCAGGCCGTCGGCATCTCGGCCGAGCGCACGCTGACGGCGCTGTGGGCGCTGCGCATCGCGGCCGTGCCGTGGATATTCGCGGGCGCCTTCGAGGCCTGGTGGACCGATGCGCTGCGCATCGCGGCACTTGCCGGCATCACGTTCGCGGCGGTCGCCGTGCGGCGCGCGCAGCTCGTCGGGCCGATGGAACGGGCCGGCCGGAACTTCGCCTGCATCCTGCTTGCCGCCTATGCGGCTCTCGTCGGCTATTACTGGCTGACCTTCTTCGCCGACTGGTTCTACATCCGTTATTTCGCGCCGCTGTCGCTGCTGGCGTTCGTCTATGTGCCGGCATTGCTGGCGCGCGCGATCCCGCGCGTCGCGCCCGCGCTCGCCGGCGCGTTTGGCGTGCTCGTCGCCGTGCTGCTGGTCCTCGCGTGGCGGGGCGAGGGCGTGTTCGGCCGCTCGGCGCACGACGTGCAGGTGGCGCTCGCCGCGGCCAACGTGCCGCCGGAAGACGTCGTGGCGGCGGGCCAGTCGGGCACGCTCGGCTTCAAGCGCGCGAACGTCGTCAACGTGGACGGCAAGGTGAATGCCGAAGCGCTCAATTGGCGCGGGCGCATGTGGGAGTATCTCGACGCCCGCCAGATCCGCTGGTTCGTCGATTCCCAGTGGTACGTGACGAACTATCTGGGGGCGGACCCCGCCGCGCACGGCTGGCACAAGACCGCCGAAGACGGCGAATTCGCGCTCTACCGGCGCGTGCCCTAGTACGCGTTTTCCTTGCCCAGGATCGCGAAGGGCGTGAGCATCAGGATCTTCATGTCGAAAAGCAGCGACCAGTTGTCGATGTAGAACAGGTCGAACTGCACGCGCCGGCGCATCTTCTCGGGCGTGTCAGTCTCGCCGCGCAGGCCATTGACCTGCGCCCAGCCCGTCATGCCGGGCTTGACGCGGTGGCGGGCGAGATAGTCGTCGATGATCTTGGCGTACTGCTCGTTGTGCGCGACCGCGTGCGGGCGCGGGCCTACCAGCGACATGTCGCCGAACAGCACGTTGAGCAGCTGCGGGAACTCGTCGAGCGACGAGCGACGCAGGAAGCGGCCCACGCGCGTCACGCGCGGGTCGTTCTTCGTCGCCTGCGGAACGCTCGGCTCTTCCGCGCGCTGGTGGTACATCGTGCGGAACTTGTAGACGACGATCTCGTTGTTGGCGAAGCCGTAGCGCCGCTGGCGGAACAGCGCCGGTCCCGGGCTGTCGAGCTTCACGGCCGCGAACACGGCGAGCAGCACTGGCGACAGCACGACCAACAGCAGGGCCGCGAGCACGCGGTCTTCCAGCGCCTTCAGCACCAGGCTCCAGCCCGACAGCGGGCGCTCCAGCACCGACAGCATCGGGATGCCGGCGATCGCGTGGAAGCCGCGCGCGGGAAGGTACGTGCCGATATAGTCGGGGCACAGCTTCACGTCGACGGGCACCACTTTCAGCTTCTTGATGAGTTCCTGCAGGTCGGCCGACGCCTGCCAGGGCAGCGCCACGACGATCTCGTCGACGGGGTTCTTGCGGCAATAGGCGATCAGGTCGTCGACCGTGCCGGTTACGGGATGGCCTTCGATCGCCTCGGGCAGGCGGTCGCGCCGGTCGTCGAACACGCCGACGATCCGGTATTCCTGCGTACGCACCTCGGCCAGATGTTTCAGGAACGCGCGGCCCATCTCGCCGGCGCCGATAACGGCGACATTCATCGCAAGGCGCCCCTGCGCGCGCCAGCGGTCGATCTGCATCAAAAGCAGCAGGCGCACGAGGATGAGCCCGCCGAATCCCAGCGCCAGCCAGCCGATCGCGAAGGCGCGGCTGAAGGCGACGGAAGTCTGCGTGAAATAGGCGAGCGCGATCAGGCTCGCCATCACGCCCGTCCACGCCATCGCGATCTTGCCGAACTGGCTGGCGAGCCTCGAGAGGTTCTCGAACACGTAGAGGCGGGCGATCTGCAGGTAGTTCGCGGCAAGCCCCATCGCGGCGAGGATGGCGATCAGATAGAGGTCGGGGATGGCCCAGCTGTCGTGCCGCGCCCAATAGGCGACCCAGGCGGCGAGGGCGACGACGCCCACATCGGCTACCCGCAGGGCCCCCAGCACCAAGGTCTGCAGATCGGCCGCGACGACGTTGTTTTTCCGTTTCATTTCAGTCTGTTGCCCAAGTCCTACGGGCATTTGAAGCTGCGCGAGCATAAGCCACCCTGTCGCCGGAAGCAAAGTCGATCTCGGGACAAAACGGGCGAGGGGGGTGTAGCATTTCAACCCATGGAAGAAGGGTCGTTCATTGATCCCGATCTGATGGCGTGGGGCATGATCTTCGTCGCGGGGATCGCGCTGATCGCGCGCGTCAGCGCGGCCTACCAGCGCCGCCAGGAAGCCGAACGCCCGGCCGAGGAATATGTCGTGCGCGTGCCCCGCCGGGCGGACCGCAAGCAGCCCGCCGGCATGCGCCCGGCCCCCCTCATCAACGTGCCGTTCGCGGCCAACGCCGCCGGGGCCGATCCCGACGACGCCGTGCGCCGCATGGCGCGCACGCTGCTGGCCCTTGCCGACAAGCGCGACCCCGTCGGGGCCGCCCAGGCCCGCCGCACGGCCGCAAGGATCACGACGCTTGCCGCCAGCCGCGGCATCGGCGGCGAGGACGTCGAGCGTGCGGCGCTGGCCGGGATGCTGCTGAAACTCGGCCCCGGCGTGCTGCCGGCGAGCCTCCAGCCCAAGCCCGAGCGCGAGCTTTCCAGCGTCCTGATGGATACCGCCCATCTCGACGGGCCGGTGCCCGCGATCGTGCGGGCCATCCGCGAAGGGGCTCCGGTCGAGCCGAAACTCGAACCGCTGGTGAGCCTCGTGCGCGACGCGGCCTGATCTTCACGCTCGGGGGGCGGGAATTCCCGGCCGTCGCGAGCGTTGTGTCGGGCGGGACAGCCTGATATTCCAACCCCCGAAATTCGCCCGAAAAGGTTCCAAGCACATGTCGTTGCGCAAGCGCATCCTGATCACCGGCGGTGCCGGCTTCCTCGGCTCGCACCTGTCCGAGCGGCTCGTCGATGCCGGGCACGACGTGCTGGTCGTAGACAACTACTTCACCGGCACGAAGGACAACATCGCGCACCTGCTGGGCAAGTCGAACTTCGAGGTGCTGCGCCACGACGTGACGTTCCCGCTCTTCGTCGAGGTGAACGAGATCTACAACCTCGCCTGCCCGGCCTCGCCCATCCACTACCAGTTCGATCCCGTGCAGACGACCAAGACGTCCGTGCACGGCGCCATCAACATGCTGGGCCTCGCCAAGCGCGTGAAGGCGAAGATCTTCCAGTCGTCGACCTCGGAAGTGTATGGCGACCCCGAGATCCATCCGCAGCCCGAGGAATATCGCGGCAACGTCAACCCGATCGGCCCGCGCGCCTGCTACGACGAAGGCAAGCGCTGCGCCGAAACGCTGTTCTTCGACTATCACCGCCAGCACGGCGTGAAGATCAAGGTCGCGCGCATCTTCAACACCTACGGGCCGCGCATGCACCCCAATGACGGGCGCGTGGTGTCGAACTTCGTGGTGCAGGCGCTGAAGGGCCAGGACATCACGATCTACGGCGAAGGCACCCAGACGCGCAGCTTCTGCTACGTGGACGACCTGATCGAGGGCTTCATCCGCCTGATGGACAGCCCCGATGCGGTCACGGGCCCGATCAACCTTGGCAACCCGCACGAATTCACGATCCGCCAGCTCGCCGAGCGGGTGATCGCGCTCACGGGCGCCAAGTCCAAGCTGGTCAAGCGCCCGCTGCCGGCCGACGATCCCATGCAGCGCAAGCCGAATATCGACAAGGCGAAATCGATCCTGAACTGGGAGCCGACGATCCAGCTCGACGACGGCCTCAAGAAGACGATCGCCTATTTCGACGACCTGCTGCGCCGGAACATCGGCCCGGCGCCGGTCGGCGCGAAGGTCTGACGGGCGCACCCCGCGCGTTTCCGTTCGTAGATCGTGTTGAATATGCGCTAGCCTTGCGTCGCCGGAGCGGAACTCCGGCGATCAGGGGAGAGACGCAATCATGGAACCGTCGGGATCGGCGAAACGGCCGAACGTGCTTTTCGTTTCGGTCGACCAGTGGCCGGCGTCGCTGATGGGCGTCGCCGGGCATCCGACGGTTGAGACGCCCACACTGGACGCGCTCGCATCCGTCGGAACACGTTTCACCCGCGCCTATTCCGAGACCCCTATCTGCATCCCGGCGCGCCGCTCGATGATGACGGGCACCAGCCCCCGGAAGCACGGCGACCGCGAGTTCCAGACGGCGCTGCCGATGCCCGCCGGCATGCCCACACTTGCCGGCTGCTTCGGCGCGGCCGGCTACCAAACCTTCGCGGTCGGCAAGCTGCATGTCTATCCGCAGCGCGACCGCATCGGCTTCGACGACGCGCTGATCGCCGAGGAAGGGCGCAGCCATCTGGGCGCCGTCGACGACTACGAGATCTTCCTCGCTGACCGCGGCCAGGCGGGACAGCAGTTCATGCACGGCATGAGCAACAACGAATATGGCTGGCGCACCTGGCACCTGCCCGAGGAACTGCACGTCACGAACTGGACGACCGCGACCGCCGCGCGCACGATCCGGCGGCGCGACCCCACGCGGCCCGCGCTGTGGCATGTCTCGTACACGCATCCGCATCCCCCGATCGTGCCGCTGGCGAGTTATTTCGAGCGCTATCGCGGCCGGCCGGTCGAGCTTCCGCCGATCGGTGCGTGGGCGGCCGATCCCGCGCGCCTGCCGCATGCGCTGCGCGCCGCGCGCGCCTTCTGGCCGCAGCTGAAGCCGGCCGAACACGCCGACATGCTGCGCGCGTTCTATGCCCAGTGCACGCATATCGACCACCAGCTGCGCATCCTGATCGGCACCCTGCGCGAGGAGGAGCTGCTCGATGACACCGTCATCCTCGTGACCGGCGATCACGGCGACATGCTCGGCACGAACGGCTTCTACGCCAAGCGGCTGATGTACGAAGGCTCGGTCGGGATCCCGATGATCCTCGTCGGCACCGCCGCCGATACGGGACTCGTCGGCAAGGTCGATGACCGGCTTGTCGGGCTGCAGGACGTGATGCCGACTTTGCTGGGAATGTGCGGCCTGCCGGTGCCCGCGAGCTGCGAGGGACGCTCGATGGTATCGGGCAAGCGGCGCGAGACGCTCTATTGCGAATCGCTCGTGGGCAAGAAGGCGACGCGCATGGTCCATGACGGACGCCACAAGCTGATCTGGTATCCGGCGGGCAATTTCTTCCAGCTCTTCGACATCGCCGAGGATCCGAAAGAACAGCATGCTCGCGCGGCCGATGCCGCCTTCCGGCCCGCACTCGATCGCCTGAAGGCAACGCTGCTTGCCGAGCTCTACGGTTCGGATACCGGGTTCGCGAAGGACGGGAAGCTCGTCGGCGTTCCGGATGCGCCGGACGAGCGCAAGCCGAACCGGGGTCTGTCGGGCCAGCGCGGCGTGCATTTCCCGCCATTGACGCCGACCGATCCGTCGAAGGTTGTGGGTGCCGGATGACCGCGATGTCGCCGATGACCCTGCCGAGCCTTGCCGGCCGGCGTATCGTCGTCACGGGTGGCGCTTCGGGAATCGGGCGGTGCCTCGTCGAGGCGTTCCTGGCACAAGGCTCCACGGTCGAGGCGATCGACATCGACGCGAAGGCGGCCGACGAGATCCGCGCGGCGAACGCGGGCGCGCGGCTGACGGTGCGGCTCGCCGATCTTGCCGATGCGGCCGCGCGCGACGCGGTTCTGCGGGCGGTCGCTGATGCCGGGCGTATCGACGTGATGGTGACGAACGCGGCCGACGACACGCGCCATGGTTGGTCCGACGTCACGCCAGAATCGTGGCGGCGCACGCTCGCGATCAATCTCGATCACCAGCTTTTCTGCGCGCAGGCCGCCGCGCGCGCGATGACGGCGCAGGGGGCGGGCGTCATCGTGATGCTCGGCTCGATCACGGCGCGCCGCGGGTCGCCTGCGATGGTGGGCTATCTCGCCGCCAAGGGTGCGGTCGAGGCGATGGTGCGCGGCCTTGCCCGCGAACTCGGGCAAGCAGGCGTGCGCGTCGTCGGTGTCGTGCCGGGGGCGATCGACACCGAACGCCAGCGTCGCCTGTGGCAGACGCCCGACCGCGTCGAGCAGATCCTCGCCGCCCAGGCGATCCGCCAGCGTCTCGACGGGTGGGACGTGGCGCAGATGGTGCTGTTTCTCGCGTCCGATAACGCGCGCGGCTGCACAGCGCAGAGCTATGTGGTCGACGCCGGCCTTACTTGAAATCGGGTACGCCGAGTTCAACAAATTTTGTCGCAGGAATAATTCAGTTGTAACGGGGCAACGGGCGCTCAAAAGGCGAATGTCCTACAGATTGTAATATTGAATAATACAATTATAATAAGTTAATCGGAAGCCTCGATACTCCCGTCAACGAGGATTCCGCTTCATGAAAAAGCTTCTTGTCGCCGGCAGCGCTCTCGCGATGCTTGCCGTAACCACCGCCGCTGCCTACGCCCAGTCCGCCGAGCCGCGCATGGCGCCGAATGCGGGTCGTATCGCCGTCTCGCCTTTTGCCGGGACGGACTTCACCGTCGGTGGTTCGGTCACCAAGGCGACCTCCGCAACGACGGTGGCCGCGGGCACCGTCGGCGGCATCACCTTCGGTGCTGTCGGCACGTTGACGTTCGAATCCAAGAAGTTCAGCGATGTCTACGAGCGGCCGATCGATGTCGGCGTGGGCGTCAGCTACGGCCTGTCGAATTCCGGCGAGATCTTCGGAAGCGTGCGCTATCTGCATGCCACCGCCAAGCGCGCCAATGTCGGGACGATCTCGGTTGCCGGCACCGTCGGCGGTGTGGCCTTTGCGGCCGGCGCCGATCTTGCGGCAAAGCCCGACGACTTCTCCTCGTCGGCGCTCGATGTCGGCTATCGCCACTTCTTCAATTCCGGCTCGAAGCTGCTCCCCTATGCGGGGGCCAGCGTCGGCGTGAACTACACCTCGGCCATCGACGTCGAGACGTTCGTCGGCGAGAGCTCTGCCGGAAAGTCGAAGTTCTACGACTCGTCGCTGTCGCCGGCCGCCGGCCTGCAGATCGGCGTCACATACCAGGCCGCGCCGCAGGTGGCCCTCGGCTTCGAGACCGGCCTGCGCTACGACGGGCGGCTCAAGGGGAACGACCGCGATCTCGGCAGCGCGCTCGGCAGCGTGAACGATGCCGGCGACCGCATCTCGATCCCGGTCCGCCTGACCGGCCGCATCGTGTTCTGATCGCGCCACACCCCGGCAACGCGCGACGGGGGCAACCTTCCGGTTGCCCCCGTTTTGCTTTGGTAGCCATCCGATACTGACGCCGAGATTCCTGTCGTCGATTTCGAGCGTTCCGCTGAAGCTCGGTGGTGCGGATTGACCACGGATGCTTGACGACCGTTGTCCTGTCTGCCACCGTAGATATGTATAAAGTGGCGTTTAAGCGCGTCGGAGGCGTGGTTGTTGCGCAGGGTTTTCGCAGTGCTCGCCGTCGTGACGTTGCTGGCGGGATGTGCGCCCGGATCGACGGTGACGGGTCCGGGCCATGCCATGCCCGACGGATTCGTCGCCGATGCCCGCGGCGAGATCGTCGGGGCGGTCCGCCCGTCGCGCGATATCCGCTTCGTGCGCGACATTTCCATCCGGTTCGAGCGCAAGACGGTCCCGGCCCGGAAGGAAGATCTGGGCATACGGCTGGCGATGACCGACGAGATCGCGCTCGTTGCAGGTGCCAGCCCCAGCGGCCAGATTGCCATGACCAAGCTCGAAATGGGAATCTGGACGCCACCGGCCGAAGACAGGCAGATCCGGGTGAATTACGGCAACGGTGCGCAGACCCGGATGGACGCGGCCTGGGGCGCCGACTGCCGCACGCCGCGCCTGACGAACTTCCGTGCACGCGCGCGGGCCGACGCGCCCGAGCGGCCGCAGGCACCGCCCAGCTCGCGGGTCGGGGACAAGCCGGCCGTCAGTCCCGTGCTGATGATGGGCGAGATCCTGTCGTGCTTTCCGAGCGTTTCGCCCGGCGGACGATGGACCGTATCGACGCGCGCGCTGTTCGACAGTGAACTCATGAAGCCGTATGTGGACGGCGTATCCGGCGACACGCGCTTCGAGGTCGTCGCGATCGGCCGGTTTGCCGGCCGGCGCGCGTTCCTGATGGTCGGTGAAGGAACGGCGGGCCTCGACGGCCGGTTCGGGACACCGGCCGAAGGGAAGTATAGCGGCCACAAGATCTACGACGCGGCCACCGGCATTCTGCTGCAGGAACGCTCGACATATTTCCTTGCCAGCAAGGACGGCAAGTTCGATTTGCGCAGCACGACCGCGGTCGATGTCCGCGATGTCAAGTAGCCGCAAAGTGCGGGCCCGTCTGCCCGCAATCGCGTATCGCATTCTTGCGGGTCTCGGTACGATTCTGCTGTTTGCCGCCCCTGCGGCTGCCCAGTCGGAGCTGCCCGCCGGATTCCAGCCCTCTGCCGCCGCCTCGATCGAGGGGCCGATCCGCGTCAAGGCACGTACCCGGTACGAGTTCGACCACACGTATTCGCTCGTCATCGAGAGGCTCGGCAACGGCGACAAGGCCGTCGAAATCCGGATGTCAGGTGATGCAGCCTATGTGCTGGAACCGGGCGAGAGGGTCGGCGCGCGCGCGACCTTCCGCAATCTCACCATCGAAGCGACGGGTGACGAATCGCCATGGAAATTGCCCGTCGAAAAGGCCGAGATTTCCATGCAGCTGGATTGGGACCCGGCCTGTCTGTCATACGACGTCAAGAGTATCCAATTGCCACCGGGGTTCGGCAGCAGCCAGGCGGATATACGTGGGGCGATCACGGTGATCGGCCACCCCACCATCGACATCCTCTGGTGCTTTCCGAACGGAGTCGCCGTCGGCTCCAGCTACACCGCTTCGCCACGATTCATGCTGGGTAACTTCCTTATCGATACTCTGAACAAACTCGGTCCGTTCAAAGGCAGGGCGGTCATACGCGCGGTCTCGATCGGGGCATATGCCGGGCGCAGGGCATATCTCATGCGAATGCTCGGAAACTTCTATATCGAGATCGGCACCGAAATGGCGATCTCGGGCGTGAACAGGAGCGATATCGTCGTCGATGCGGAGACCGGATTGGTGCTGAAGCGGGAATCGACGCTCTCGATGGGCGGCACCAAGGAAAGTGGTGGCCCGCTGCTCGTCCGGCAGCGGATGACACAGAATATGCGCCAGATCCGGCCGGAGTAGACCGATATGCCCTGCGCGCGCACGCCCGATAGACGGCTGGCCGGCAATCCGGCCGGTGACGCTGCGTGGCTGCTACTTTCCTGCTTACTGGCGCTGTGGCTGCAGAACGCGCCCGCCGCGGCGCAGCCGAACCCGACAGTCGTGCCGAGCGAAGAATTCAAGGAGGTCGCAGTCACCTCGTTCCCCGGTCCGATGCGATTGAAACAGCCGACGCAGTTCGACGTGGACTTCACATATTCGCTGGTCTTCAGCCGGCCTGCGCCGGGGCCGGATGCGATAAACATGAAGTTCGCGGGAAATGCGGGCTATGCGCTCGTGCCGGGTCCGAACATCCAGGCGCATATCGTCGTAAGGGATTTCAGATTTTCGGGATCCGGTCGCCAGATCGATCCGGAAAAGACTCTGGAAGGCCTGCGCTATGCGACGGAAATCGACTGGGCGGCCGATTGCCGGAGTGCGACCTTCAGGAATCTCGCGTTCCAGGGCGATCGCCTTCCGGACCCCGACACCGGCAGAAGGCTTTTCTCCCTCGTTTCCAAATCGCATTCCCAGTCACTCTGGTGTCTGCCGATGGGGGTGCGGGTCGGCGACACGTACGAAGCGCCAACAACCCATTTCATGGGTCCGATGTTGACCGATGCGCTGGGCAAGATATCCGGGACGACCCGGATGCGGATCGCGTCTCTCGGGAACTACGCAGGGCGCTTCTCGTTCCGCTTCGTCGCGGCCGGCAATGTCATCATCGATGTCGGCAAGGGTTGGGCGATGACCGGCACGTATCGGAACACGATGATTGTCGATATCGAATCCGGACTGGTGCTGAAATCCGACACCGCCCTCGCGCTTGGTGGCACAAAGGAGAACGGGGGGCCGTTCCTGGTCAACGAGAATTCGACGCAGCGCGTGAAGCAACTGCAGGTACGCCGGGACTAGGTGCGCACCAGCCGCACATCTATATCGCGCTCGACATATTTCCATTCCTTCGTCGCGCGCAGGCGCCATGCGCCGTCGGCGGCAGTTCGCCATGCTGTTTGACAAGTGAGGGTTTTGCAGTAGGTGACGACGGAAAAAGGTGATGGTCACCTGCTTTCCCGGTCACGATGAAGAATCAATGGTTAGTCGATGCGACGCAAAGTCTCGTCACGTGACCGTCAGGCATAAAATACGGTAATGGCTCAGGCGATCTTGCGGTTGGGATCGCGAAGCATGCTGTCGATGTGGAAGCCCTGGAAGAGCCGAACGCCCGCAGCCTGCCCCAGTTCCAGCGCTTCGGCCGTCTCGCAATGGGCCATGATCAGGCGGCCCGCTTCGGCGGCGGCAATCTTCTCGGCGACACCCGCCTCGCGCCATTCGTTCGGACGCTCGGGGCGGAACAGCACCTTGATGAAATCGGCGCCCATCTCGGGACGCGCGAACATCGCCAGCACGTCAAGCGTCACGCCGTCGAGCAGCACGCGGTAGCCGGCGTTGCGCAGGAACTCGCACGCGGTGAGGTATTCCGCATAGTCCCAGAACACGTCGAAGCGTGGGATCTCGATGATGATCTGCGATTTCGGGATGAAGTTGGCGATGCGCGTATCGAACTCGCGGAAGCTCGCACTCATGATCGTCTGGATGTTCAGGTTGATCGACACGTTGCCGGACTGGCGCGTGACGAAGCCGTCGAACATCGCGCGCAGCACGCGCTGGTCCATCGTGCGGGTCAGCTGCTGGAACAGCGGCTTGACCATGCGCAGGTCGTTGCGCGGCGCCACCATCTGGCGCAGGTCGGAAACGCCGACGAACACCTCGCGGAAGAACACGCGCATCTGCTCGCCCGGCGCCACGGCGCAGCACATCTGGCTCTTGAGGAAGCCCGTGATGTCGGCCTTGCGCAGCAGGTCCTCGAGCTTGGCGAGCGAGGCGGGCGTCAGCGGCTGGCCTTGCGCCGTCGTCATCGCCGTGCCGGCCTTGTTCAGCAGGCGCGAGCGGCGTTCCTGGAACGACTTGTAGTCGTCGGCGATCTTCCCGACGATGGCTTCGAAATCGGCGAAGCTGTCCTTGAAGGCGAACAGCTCGTAGGCGTCCTGCGCCTGGCCTTCCTCGAGACCCGCGGCCGAGGCGTGCTGGCGCAGGATCGTCTTGAGGTCGGAGTCGAAATTCTCGAGGTGGTAGCGGTGGTCGCGGCGGAACAGCAGCACGATGTTGTAGTTGTGCATCGCGAACACGCCGCTGTCGGACGTGCCGAGGAGCTGGCGCAGCGCCGCGATGATCTGCTGGAAATTCTCGCGCCGCCGGCTGAACCAGGCCGGCGAGTTCATGGCGACGATCACGCCGTAGCGGAACTGGATGTCCTCGGATTTCTTGACCCGGGCCAGTTCGGCTAGGAGCGCATCCTCGTCGCTTGCTTCGCTCTTGTTGTCCATCTCGGGCGGTGTTCTCGGTGGTTCGGCTGGTCGAGTCGCGGAATCAGTAGCGGGTCGGGAACTCTATCCGGGGGGGCTGGCAGGTTCAACACGCCGCGCCCAGGCGAGATTGCGCCCGGCCGGCGGGGCGGGGGGCTTGGTGCGCCAGCGCGTCATCACGTCGACCGCCTCCGGCAGGCCAAGCCGGTCGAACAGGGCGACGGCTTCCAGCGGCGGGCCCTGGTCGACGGCGGCGTCGGCCGGCATCAGGCGGCCTTCGCTGGCCGAAGTGCGCTTGATGAGGTGTGCCAGTGCCAGATAGTGCGTGCGTTCCATGCCAAGCGCCCGGGCCGCGACCGCGAGAGCCCGGCCGTCGGCCTGGTAGAGGATGCGCCTTCCGACCTTCATGGGCAGTTCCGCGAAACGCGCGAACAGCGCCTCGAACAGCGAGACATGGCCCTGGCGAAGCGTGCGCACGAGGATGGCGGGATCGTTGAGGCGCTCGGCCTTGATCGTGTCGGCGAGACGGTCGGCGGACGAGCCCCAGTCCATCGCCGCGCCATGATCGGCGGCAGCCGCGCCTGCGGCATCATCGACGGCCCAGTCGACCGCGCCTTCCCAGCTCTGCGACCAGTTGGCGCTGTTCGCGTCGAAGGCGTAGCGGTCGCGGATCTGGCGCTTGAGGTCGGCGGCAACCCATCCGTAAAGGCGCGCGGCCACGTCGCCCGGCAGGTCTTCGCGCGAGACGAGCGGGGTCTGCAGGCGCTCGCGCTCGCGCGACAGCTCGGAAAGATAGGCAAACGTCGCTTCCGCGATGCGCGCGGAGCGGTTGGCCAGAAGCTCTTCCATCACGTCGTTCTCGCCCGTCTCGACGAGGGCAGCCGACACGGTCGCGCTGACCTCCGTGCGGTTGGCGATGGCGAGGCGGTGCGCCACGCCGCGGTTGCGGATAATCTCGATGAGGTCGGAATCGGCGAGGGCCGCGCTCATCGTGAGCAGCGGGCGGGCGATCGAGATCTCGTCGTTGGCGAGCGCCAGCACCAGCTCGCGCGGGGCGTCGGGCGTCTCGGCCAGGGTTTCGGCAAGGCGGCGGCGGATCTCGGCCTCGGTCTCGCGGATCAGCTGGCGAACGATGTCCGCCGCGATCTCGAATTCGCCGCGGTCGAGCGAGGCCGGCGCGTCGGCGAGGATCTCGCCGAGCTGGTTGCCGATCTGGGCGCGCGCGGTCCCCCGGCTCGCCTGGGCGACCTGGAGCAGCGCTTCGATCTTGGATTGGACGGATTTTGCCATCGATGCGCCAAGTTAAGCGACGCGGCGACTCCCCGGCAAGCGATAGCCGGATCGTTCATGGTTTGTCCACAGGCCGTCAACGTGCCTCATGGGCTAGTCTCCCGGCCGTCATGAATTACCGCCACGCCTTCCATGCCGGCGGCTTTGCCGATGTGGCCAAGCACGTGGCCCTGGCGCTGCTGATCGAGCGGCTTGCCGACAAGCCCAAGCCCTTCTGCGTGATCGACACGCACGCGGGCCTCGGCGAATACGACCTGCTGGCCGATGCCGCGACCCGCACCGGCGAATGGCGCGACGGCATCGCCAAGATCTTCGATGCTCCCGGCGCACCGGACGCGATGGCGGGTTATCTGGGTGTGGTGCGCGCGCTCAACCCCGACGGCACGCTGCGCTGGTATCCCGGCAGCCCGCGGCTGGTGCGCGAACTGATCCGCCCGGGCGACAGGCTCGTCGCCAACGAGCTGCATCCTGAGGATGCGGACACGCTGCGCCGCACCTTCGCGCGCGAGGCGGACATCGAGATCGTCGAGGGCGACGGCTATACGGCGCTGAAGGCGAAGCTGCCGCCGCGCGAGCGGCGCGGGCTCGCCTTCGTCGATCCGCCGTTCGAGCGCAAGGACGAGTTCGCGGCGCTTGCCCGTGCGCTGCGGCAGGGCCACCGGCGCTTCGCCACCGGCACGTTCGTCGCGTGGTATCCGGTCAAGGGGCGCGGGCCCGTCGACGCGTTCCTCGCCGAAATGGCCGACGGGCGCATCGCGCGCGTGAGCGTGGCCGAGTTCATGCGCTTCGCGCCCGACGACGAGCGGCGGCTGAACGGCAGCGGCCTGCTGGTCATCAACGCGCCGTGGAAGTTCGACGAGGCGCTGCGCGTGGCGTGGGACTGGTGCGCGTCGGTGCTCGGCATATCCGGCGGCGTGCGCATCGAGACGCTGGTGGGCGAAACGCCGCAATGAAAACGGCGCGGCGAGGTTTCCCGCTCCGCGCCGCTTCGATGCAAACCGGAAGGCTCAGGCCGGCGGCGCGCCGATCGGGCCGTTGAGTTCGACCGTGACCGCCTCGGGCCCCTTGCGGGCCGTGACGACCTTCATTCGCACGGGCTGGCCGGGCGCCAGGCTCTGGAGGCCTGCGTTGCGCAGCACGGTGATGTGGACGAACACGTCCTTGCCGCCGCCGTCGGGCTGGACGAAGCCATAGCCCTTGAGGCCGGAGAACCACTTCACCACGCCGTCCATGGATTCGGCATTGGAGAGGTCGACCGGCGCCTGATAGCTGCTGGCGCGATCGCCGCCGCGGTCACCACCGCCGCCACCGCCCCACCCGCTGCGATCGCCGCCGCGGTCACCACCGCCACCCCAGCCGCCGCGGTCACCGCCGCCACCGCCCCAGCCGCTGCGATCACCGCCACCGCGCTCGCCGCCACCCCAGCCGCCACGGTCGCTGCCGCCGCGATCACCGTAGGATGCGCGTGGCGCACGCGGCGCCGAAGGCTGCGCGGTCGAGCTGTCGACCTCGAGGACGCGCAGGACCTGACGGCCTTTCGGGCTCGACCCGATCTCGACCGTGACGCTTGCGCCTTCGCCGACCGATTCATGGCCGGCCTGTTTGAGAGCCGAGAGATGGAGGAACGCTTCCGGCGAACCGTCGGACGGCGTTACGAACCCGAAACCCTTGGCGCTGTTGAACCACTTCACGGTGGCCCGCATCGTGCCGTCACCCGAAGGCATATTCCCTGTCCTCGCCTGCTCGCGTCTTGTCGACGTCGTTGTCCCTGACACCGCTTTGCGGCAGGCATCCCGGGGTGCGGCTGCTCCGGGGATTCGCGATGGCTTCTTCGTTCAGAAGAAGCGATGCGTCATGCACCAAGGCTTCCGCGCGCGGGCCCTACCACGCTCGGGTTAACTATAACAAACTCGTCGGGAAGTCGCAAAGCGCCGAATCCCCTGCCGGGCAGGGCACTTGTCCTGCGGCCGGCGTCAGGGACGTGCCGCGAGCGCAAGCCGCACGGCAAGTCCGACGAACACGAAAGCGGCAAGCCGGCGCAGCGCGTTGCGCCAGGCGGCCGACAGCGTCAGGCGCGTCCTTGCGCCGGCCGCCGCCGCCGCGATCAGGCAGTTGACGGCGGTGCCGCTGACGTTGAAGAGCAGACCGAGCGCCGCGAGCGACAGCGCGGGCTGCTGCGCATCGGCCGCGACGAACTGCGGCAGGAAGGCGAGGAAGAACAGCGCGACCTTGGGGTTGAGGATGTTGGTGAGCGCGCCTTCGAGGAAGATGCGGGCAAGGGCGCGCGGCGGCGAATCTTGCGGGGCGGCACCTTGTGCGTCCGCGCGCAGCAGGCCCCACGCGACGACGACGAGATAGGCCGCACCCGCGTATTTCAGCAACGCGAACGCGAATTCCGAATGCTGCAGCACCGCGCTGACGCCGACGGCGGCAAGCGCCGTATGCACGAGAGATCCCGCACCCACGCCGAGGCTTGCGGCGATTCCCGCCGCGCGGCCCTGCGCGAGGCTGCGCATCGTCACGTAGGCCATGTCGGGCCCAGGCGTGAGATTGAGCGCGAGCGTCGCGGCGGCGAACGCGAACAGCAGCGGCCAATCGGGAAGCAGGTTCATTGCCGCCCCGCCTCGTAGACGAATTCCGCCGCCGCGAGATCCTCGAGCGCCGTGCCCACCGACTTGAAAAGCGTGATCTGGTTGTGGAACGAGCGTCCGGCCGCGCGCCCCTGCGTGAGTTCGGCAAGATCGCCCGCGATCTGCTTTTCCAGCAGCGTGCCGTTGGCGATCGGCTGCACGATGTCGCCGGCTTCCTTGAGGGCGCCGCCCCACGTATCGACATAGACGCGCGCGCGGGCGATCGCGGCATCGTCGGCCTCGCGCATGTCGGGCGTGAAGCCGCCGACCAGATCGATATGCTGGCCCGGCCGCAGCCATTCACCTTTCACCAGCGGCGCCTTCGACAGTGTGGCGCAGCTGATCGTGTCGGCCCAGGTCACGGCTTCGGCAAGATCGGTCGTGGCGCGCGCCTTCAGGCGCCGCCCGTCGAAGTTCGAGGCCAGCGTCTGCGCCTTCTTCGCGTCGCGCCCCCACACGACGAGCTCGCGGATCGGCCGCACGCTGGCGTGCGCCAGGATCAGATGCGGGGCGAGCGAGCCCGTGCCCACCATCAGAAGCTTGTCAGCGTCGGGGCGCGAAAGATACTTGGCCGCAAGCGCGGACGCCGCAGCCGTGCGCTTCAGCGTCAGCATGTGACCGTCGATCACGGCGAGCGGCGTGCCCGTGCGTGCGGACATCAGGATGTAGTTGGCCATCACGGCCGCCAACCCCTGCGCGCCATTCGACGGGAAAACCGTGACGATCTTCACGCCGCAATACTTGCCCGCCTGCCAGGCCGGCATCAGCAGCAGCGAGGCGGGATCGCCGCCGGGAACCTCGATCGTGTGGCGGTGGCGCAGCGGGACTTCGGCGCCCTTGCGGAAGGCTGCGCGCAGCGCCTCGACCAGCGGGCCGGGTTCGAGGATGTTCTCGACCTCGCTGCCACCGATGATGCGCATCGCGTTGCCGGGGGGGCCGCGCATCGCCGTCAGATCGGCGGGCCGGGCGGGGCCACCGGCGTCAGCGCCGTGACGGATTTCGCGGCTGCCGCCTTCGCTTCGGCAAGCTCGCGCGCGAGCGCGTCAGCCCGGCGGTTGGCTTCGCGCGCACGCTTGCGCGTGCGGCCCTGTGCCAGCCACGCGATGAACGCGCCCAGTCCGAATCCGAAATAGAGCGCGCCGACGAGCGCCACGAAGATCGGCATCGCGACGGCGGGGCCCAGCGGCCAGAAATCGATGGTGATGTCGCTGCGGTTGCCGAGCGCGAAAAGGCCGGCGAGTGCCGCGAGCAGCCCGGCGAGAATCCAGTAGAGAACGCGCATCGGCTCCGGCCTCAGCCGGACTTGCCGCCGTCGTTCAGCTTCTCGCGCAGTTCCTTGCCCGTCTTGAAGAACGGGATGAATTTTTCCGTAACGTCCACCGCAGCGCCCGTGCGCGGGTTGCGGCCCGTGCGTGCACCCCGGCGCTTGACCGAGAAGGCCCCGAAGCCGCGCAGCTCGACGCGATGGCCGCGCGCGAGTGCGGCGGTGATCTCGTCGAATACGGTCGTGACGATGCGCTCGACGTCGCGCTGATAGAGATGCGGGTTGAGCTCGGCCAGCCGCAAGATAAGTTCGGACTTGGTCATTGGCCAAACACCCCTAGCGCTTGGAAATCGTTAGCGGAAACGCAAATCAGGGTGCCAGACCGCCACAAGGCCGTCAAGCGTAAGTCGTTCCGGCAGATAGCTTTTTCCCAGCGCCGCTGAAACGGCCGTCCGGACGAGCCCGCCGAGCAGCTGTTCGTCGCGCCAAACCTTGATTTCCCTGAGCGGAAGGCTTGATTTGACGCCCTTTTCCTCGAGCCAGTCGCGGGCCTCGCCGATCCCGCCCAGCTGGTCGATCAGGCCGTTCGCCTTGGCCTGCCGGCCGGTAAAGACCCGCCCGTCGGCCAGGGCCAGGGCCTGGGGGCGCTCCATTCCGCGCCGTTCGGCGACCATACCGACGAACATGTCGTACATGTCCTCGACAAGCGTGCGCGTCGCCGCGCGCCCGGCCTCGGTCAGCGGCTCCAGCGGAGAGGGCACGGCCTTCAGTGGCGCCGACTTGATCGCCTCGGCCTTGACCCCGAGCATGCCCATGAGGCCCGTCACGTCGGTCGTCTGCAGGATCACGCCGATCGACCCGGTGATCGTGCCTTCGCGCGCGACGATGTGGTCGGCGGCGATCGCCACCATGTAGCCGCCCGATGCCGCGACCTCGCCCAACACCGCGACGACGGGCTTGGTCTCGGCGACCTTTCGGATCGCGCGATGGAAACTTTCCCCGCCCACGACCGTGCCGCCGGGGCTGTCGATGCGCAGGACGAGCGCCTTGGCGTTGTCCTCGTCCATCGCGTCTTCCAGCGCCTCGATGAGGTCGGTGTCGTCGAAGATGACGCCCGAGAGGCGCAGCTCGGCGACATAGGGCGTGTATTGCCGGACGAGCTCGCTGCGCCCGAAGAGCAGGGCGAGCGATCCGGCCGCGACGAGCACGCAGGCCGCGCGCCACAGCGTGCGCGAGCGCTTGAGCCGGCGGCGTTCGACGAGAAGTTCAGGTTCGTTCATGGGAGGCAATCTAGGGCCTTCGCGTGCAAAGAAAAAGGGGCAGGCCCTGCGGCCTGCCCCTTCGTTCTTCGAGGGTGGGAAGGGAGCGGGATTACTCCTGCTCCTTCTCCGCCTTGCGCTTGAGGGCGGCGCCAAGGATGTCGCCGAGCGAGGCGCCCGAGTCCGAAGACCCGAACTGCTGCATGGCTTCCTTGTCTTCCTCGATTTCGCGCGCCTTGATCGACATCTGGATCTTGCGGCTGGCGCGATCCATCTGCGTGATCTTGGCGTCGACCTTCTCGCCGATCGCATAGCGCTCGGGGCGCTGCTCGGCGCGGTCGCGGCTCAGGTCCGACTTGCGGATGAAGCCGGTGACGCCGTCGGCCAGCGTGAGTTCCACGCCGTTATCCTGCACGGCCGAGACCGTGCCGGTGACCACGTCGCCCTTCTTGAAGCCCGAGGCGGCCGATTCGAACGGATCGGAGGTGAGCTGCTTGATGCCGAGCGAGATGCGTTCCTTCTCGACGTCGACGTCCAGCACCTTGACCTTGACCTTGTCGCCCTTCTTGTAGGCCTTGATGGCCTCTTCGCCGGACTTCTCCCAGTCGATGTCGGAGAGGTGCACCATGCCGTCGATCTCGCCGGGCAGGCCCACGAACAGGCCGAACTCGGTGATGTTCTTGACCTCGCCCTCGAGCTCCGTGCCGCCCTGGAACTTGACCTTGAACACGTCCCACGGGTTGTCCATGCACTGCTTGAGGCCGAGCGAGATGCGGCGCTTCGAGCTGTCGACGTCGAGCACCATCACTTCGACTTCCTGCGAGGTCGAGACGATCTTGCCCGGATGGACGTTCTTCTTCGTCCAGCTCATTTCCGAGACGTGGACGAGGCCTTCGATGCCCGGCTCCAGCTCCACGAAGGCGCCGTAGTCGGTGATGTTCGTGACGCGGCCCTTGAAGCGCGCGTTCGCCGGGTACTTGGCGGCGACGCCTTCCCACGGATCGGCCTCGAGCTGCTTCATGCCGAGCGAGATGCGCTGTGTCTCGGCGTTGAAGCGGATGACCTGCACCTTGACGTGCTGGCCGATCGAGAGCGCTTCCGACGGGTGGTTGATGCGCTTCCAGGCGATGTCGGTGACGTGCAGCAGGCCGTCCACGCCGCCGAGGTCGACGAACGCGCCGTAGTCCGTGATGTTCTTGACGACGCCTTCGAGCACCTGGCCTTCCTTCAGCGAGGCGACCAGTTCCGAACGCTGCTCGGCGCGCGTCTCTTCGAGGACGGCGCGGCGCGAGACGACGATGTTGCCGCGCGAGCGGTCCATCTTGAGGATCTGGAAGGGCTGCGGCGTGCCCATCAGCGGGGTGATGTCGCGCACGGGGCGGATATCGACCTGGCTGCCGGGAAGGAACGCGACGGCGCCGCCGAGATCCACCGTGAAGCCGCCCTTGACGCGGCCGAAGATGACGCCGGTGACGCGGGCGTTGTCCTTGAAGTTCTTGTCGAGGGCGCCCCAGGCTTCCTCGCGCTTGGCCTTGTCGCGGCTCAGCGATGCTTCGCCGTGCTTGTCTTCCATGCGCTCGACGAACACGTCGACCGTGTCGCCGGCCTTGAGCTCGACGGGCGTGCCCGCCGTGCCGAATTCCTTGAGGGCCACGCGGCCTTCCGACTTGAGGCCCACGTCGATGATGGCGAAATCGCCTTCGATCGAGATGATCGTGCCCTTGACCACGCGGCCGTCGAACGAACCGCCCGCACCGAGCGATTCTTCAAGCAGTGCCGCAAAATTCTCGCCGCTCGCCGGCGCGCTCGCCGCGCGGGCCAGACTGGATGCCTTCGCCATTTATAGAGTTCCTCTCGCGTTCAACGCCGGACGTCCGTAAGGCACATCGCCTTCGGCCGACGCCGGGGCTGGGGTTCGCGCTTCGGGGACTATCCCCGGGCGCGTGTCTTCGCCGAGATGAGGCCGAGAGCCATGCGGAACGCTGCGTCGGGATCGAGGTCGGACGTGTCGAGCACGTCGGCATCGGGGGCCGGCTTCAAGGGGGCTTCAGCGCGTTCGCTGTCCCGCTTGTCGCGTTCCGCCAGATCGGCGAAAACGGCCGCATATATAGGGGTTTCGCCCCGGCCAAGCAATTCATTATATCGCCGCCTGGCGCGCGCCTCGGGGCTGGCGGTCACATAGATCTTCACCACCTCTGGCCACGGGCAGACGACCGTGCCGATATCGCGCCCGTCGAGCACGGCTCCACCGGGCGAACGGGCGAATTTCTGCTGGAATTCCAACAGCGAGGCCCGCACGGCCGGAATCACCGCGACCTTCGAGGCATGCGCGCCCACGGCCCCACTGCGCAGGTCTTCGGCGTCCATGTCGGTGATGCGGAAGGCGGCGGCGGCGGCTTCGGGCGTCTCGCCGGTGCGTAAGGCTCGCGAGGCGACGGCCCGATAGAGCGCGCCCGTGTCGAGATGCGGCAACCCGAAATGCCCGGCCAGGCGCTTGGCCAGCGTGCCCTTGCCGGCGGCCGCCGGGCCGTCGAGGGCGATGATCATTTGCCCGTGTCGACCTGGCCGCCCAGCCCGCGCACCAGATCGATGAAGCCGGGGAAGCTCGTGGCGATGGCGCCGATGTCGTCGACCGTGACGGGCTTCGCGGCCGCAAGGCCCATCACGAGGAAGCTCATCGCGATGCGATGGTCGAGATGTGTCTTGATGGCCGGCGTGCCTGTCGTCATGCCGGGCGGTGGGCCGTCATTGCCTTCGACGATCAGGTCGTCGCCCTCGATCGTGGCGTTCACGCCGCAGGCGGCGAGCCCGCGCGCGATGGCCGAGAGGCGGTCGCTTTCCTTGACGCGGAGTTCGTTCAGGCCGCGCATCACCGTGCGGCCCTTGGCGCACGACGCCGCGACCGCGAGGATCGGGTATTCGTCGATCATCGAAGGCGCGCGCGCCGCCGGCACGTCCACGCCCTTCAGCTTCGTGAAGCGCACCGAGATGTCGCCCACCGGTTCGCCCGCCTGCGTGGACGCGTTGCCGATATCGAGCGTGGCGCCCATCTCGCGCAGCGTCTGGTAAAGCCCCGTGCGGCGCACGTTGAGGCCCACGTTGCGCACCGTCACTTCCGAGCCCGGCACGACCAGGCCCGCGACGAGCGCGAAGGCGGCCGACGAGGGATCGCCGGGCACGCGCACTTCGCGGCCCGTCAGCTCCGGCTGGCCCTTCAGCGCGATGCGCGTGCCCTTGGGCGTTTCGCTCACGTCGAGCTCGGCGCCGAAATGGCGGAACATCAGCTCGGTGTGGTCGCGCGTGGCTTCCTTCTCGATCACCACCGTGGTGCCCGGCGTGTTGAGGCCGGCGAGCAGCACGGCGCTCTTCACCTGCGCCGACGGGACGGGGACCGTGTATTCGATGGGGATCGGCGCGGACGCGCCCACGACGGTAAGCGGCAGCAGCACCTTGTTCTCGGCCCGGCCGCGCGCGAGGAATTTGGCCCCCATCTTTTCCAGCGGCTGCGTGACGCGGCCCATGGGGCGGCGGCGCAGCGAGGCGTCACCCGTGAACACGGCGAGGATCGGGTGGGCGGCGATCAGGCCCATCAGCAGGCGCGCACCGGTTCCGGCGTTGCCGAGATCGAGCACGTCGGCGGGTTCCACGAGCGCGCCGACGCCGCGCCCGCGCGCGCGCCACACGCCGGCCTTGTCGTCGCGGGTGATTTCGGCGCCCATCTGGCGCATCGCGGCGGCCGTGCGCAGCACGTCCTCGCCCTCGAGCAGCCCGTGCACGACCGTCTCGCCGACCGCGAGGCCCCCCAGCATCAGCGAGCGGTGGGAGATCGACTTGTCGCCCGGAACGCCGATCGCGCCCTTGAGCGGGGCGCCCGGCCGGCTGGTGGCGGGGAGGGGCGTGTTTTCGCTCGACATGGGGCCTCGACAGGGGAATTGCGGCGGCAGGGTCAGGGCTTGTACCAACGCCGCCCCGCAGGGGCAACCGCCGCCGGCGGGCGCCGGTTGACAGGGGGGCCGGGACATGGCATTCCCCCCGGCCGTTCGAATTATGTGCCGTTTTCGGTGGATACGGACGGGCCTGCGAAGGAGCGATCGATGGCGAAGGCAGAATGGGGTCTGAAGCGCACGTGCCAGTCCTGTGGCGCGCGTTTCTACGACCTGTCCAAGGATCCGATCAGCTGCCCCAAGTGCGGGGCCGAGTACGATCCCGAAGTGCTGCTGAAGTCGCGCCGCGGCAAGCCCGCGCCGGCACCCAAGCCCGTCCCCGCCGTCGTCGAGGAGGTCGAGGTTCCCGACGCCCCCGCCGAAGAGGGCGCCGAGGAAGAGGAAGATGCGGTCATCGAGGACACCTCGGAACTGGGCGAGGACGAGGAAGACGTCGCCGAGGTCATCGAGAACGTCGAAGACGAGGAGCGTTGACCCCGTCGGGGTTTCGCCATAAATAACGCCGCAGGTCCGGGCTCCCACACCCGGCCGCCGATTTCGGGGCCATAGCTCAGCTGGGAGAGCGCCGCAATGGCATTGCGGAGGTCAGCGGTTCGATCCCGCTTGGCTCCACCAAGACCAAACAAGGGCTTCGCCGGAAACGGCGGAGCCCTTATGTTTTGGCTCCTATCACAGGAGCGCACATGAAGATCGCGATCGTCGGGGCGGGGGCAATCGGCGGGACTATTGCCGGGATGCTGGCACGCAAGGGCGGGCACGAGGTTTCGGTTCTCGCGCGCGGCGCGCATCTCGCGGCGATCCGTGAAAACGGGCTGAAGCTCGAAACCGAGACCGCGACGACTGTCCACCGTCTTGCCGCATCGGATCGGCCGGCCGATCTCGGTCTCCAGGACATCGTGATCCTCGCGGCCAAGGGCCACGGACTGCCGGCGCTCGCACCCACACTGGCGCTGCTGCTCGGCAAGGACACGATCGTCGTGTGCGCGCAGAACGGCATCCCGTGGTGGTTCTTCGCCGGCATGGACGTGCCCGAACGCGATACGCCCCTCCCGGTGATCGATCCCGGCGGCGGCATCTGGAAGGCGCTATCCGGCACGCGCGCGCTCGGCTGCATGATCCAGATGCCGGCGAGCGTGCCGGTGCCCGGCCATGTCCACAATCCCGGCCTGCCGCGCACGCTCACCTTCGGCACGCCGCGAAAAGGTGCGGATCCCGAAGCGCTCGCGACGGTCGCGGGCGTCCTGTCGGCGGCCGGCTTCGAGGCGAAGGCGAGCGACGACATCCGCACGGTCGTGTGGAACAAGCTTATCCAGAACGTGAGCTTCGGGCCGGTCAGCGCGCTCACGCAGAAGCGCAACGGTGTCATCATCAACGCGCCCGGCTTCGCCGAGCTGCGCGCGCGCATCGTCGACGAGGGCGTCGCCGTCGCCGCGGCATGGGGCAGCCTGCTTGCCGACGCGGTCCCGGCGCTCAACTCGCCGGTCATCGGCAGCCCGCACCACAAGACGTCGATGTTGCAGGATTTCGAGGCCGGCCGGCCGGTCGAGATCGGCCCGATCCTCGCGGCTCCCATCGATCTCGCGCGCCGACGCAAGGTGCCCGTGCCCATTTTCGAGGCGCTACATACGTTGCTCGCGCTTCGCACGGCCGCTGCCGACTGAGGGTGGGCACCCCAACGCCGTTCGGCTAGGATCGCCCGCATGGCCGGACAAGTTCCCCCGTTCGGATGGTGCGGTTCGCTCAACGACGCGCTGCTCGCGCGCGACGCCGGCCTCGACTTCATCGAGTTCCAGCTTGTGCCGCTGCGGCTGGAAGATCCGGCCGCCTACGCCGATGCCCAGGCGCGCCTGCTGGATCTGCCGATCCCCGCAAGCGCGGCCAGCTATCTCTTCCCGCACGACCTTCGCCTCATCGGGCCGGCGGTCGACGCGCACCGCGCGCGCGGCTATTTCGCGCGGGTCGTGAAACTCCTGTCGCTCGCCAAGGCGCGCGTCGTCGTGCTGGGCAGCGGCTGGTCGCGCGACATCCCCGAAGGCTGGGAAGCGGCGCGCGCGGAATCGGAGCTGCTGTCGGCGCTGGGCTGGATCGCCGACGCGCTCACGGGCAGCGGGGCGGTGCTGGCGCTCGAACCGCTGAACCGGAAGGAGACGAGCCTCGTGAACCGGGTGGAAGATGCCGTGCGTCTCGTGCGCACGCTCGACCGGCCCGAGATCCGCGCGATGGCCGATTTCTATCACATGAGCGTTGAGAACGACCCGCCCGAGGCCCTGCGCGCGTTCGCGCCGTGGCTCGCGCACGTGCAGGTCTCCGATACCGGGCGCGGGAACCCGGGGACCGGCAGCCACGATTTCGCGACGTGGTTCGGCCACCTCAAGGGCGGCGGCTATCGCGGGGCGCTCAGCGCCGAATGCGTGCCGCGCGGCGAGCCGGTCGCCGCGATGCGCACGAGTGCCGAATTCGTACGCCGGATGTGGCGCGAGGCGCGCTAGCCCAGGCTCTCGCCGTGCAGGGATTCGTCGAGGCCCTGGCGTTCCTCTTCGGGCGTCACGCGCAGGCCGACCAGCAGGTCGGTCACATAGAGCAGCACGAGCGAGCCGACGGCCGTGAAGACGATCGTCACGACGCTCGCGAAGAGCTGCACGCCGAACAGGTGCAGCCCGCCGACATAGGCGCCGCCGGGCGCCGCGGCCGTCGCCGACAGCGGGCCGAACGCGAACAGCCCCGTGAAGAGCATGCCGACGAAGCCGCCCACGCCGTGGACGCCGAAGGCATCGAGGCTGTCGTCGTAGCGCAGGCGGAACTTGAGCGCCGTTGCTGACCACATGCAGATCGCCCCCGCCGCAAGGCCGAGCACGAGCGCGGGCCCCGGCAGCAGGAAGCCTGCTGCCGGCGTGACCGCGACCAGCCCCGCGACCGCGCCCGAAACGGCGCCCAGCACCGTGGGCTTGCCGCGCCAGGCCCATTCGACCGCGAGCCAGCCGATCGTGGCGCCCGCGGCCGCCATCTGCGTCGCGAGCACGGCCATGCCCGCGCGCCCGCCGGCGGCGAGCGAACCGCCGGCGTTGAATCCGAACCAGCCGACCCACAGCAGGGCGGCACCCGTCACGGCATAGGCGAGGTTGTGCGGCGCCATGTTGTCGCTGCCATAGCCCATGCGCCTTCCGATCACGATCGCGCAGACCAGCGCCGAGACGCCCGCGTTGATCTCGACCACCGTGCCGCCGGCGAAGTCGGCCACGCCCATCGCGTTGAGCCAGCCGAGCGGGCTCCACACCCAATGCGCGAGCGGCGCATAGATCACCAGAGACCACATCGCGAAGAACACGAGCAGGGCCGAGAACTTCATCCGGTCGACGACGGCGCCGGTCACCACGGCCGGCGTGATGATCGCGAAGGCGAGCTGGTAGAGCAGGAAGACCGATTCCGGGATCGTCGTCGCCACGGCCGCTTCGGTGCCGGCACCCAGCACGAAGGGCGCGTCGAAATTCTCGCCCATGCCGGCGAGGAACAGGCGCGAGAAATCGCCGATCCACGCGTTGCCGGTGCCGAAGGCGAGCGAATAGCCGGCGACGAACCACAGCACGCTCACCATCGCGCACATCGCGAAGGACTGCATCATCACGGCAAGGATGTTCTTCTTGCGCACCATGCCGCCGTAGAAAAGCGCCAGGCCGGGTATCGTCATCAGGATGACGAGGAAGGTGCATAGCAGCATCCAGGCGGTATCGCCGGAATCGATCTTCGGCGCGTCGGCGGCGAAGGCGGGCGCGGATGCGAAAAGGACCGGAACAGACAGCAGATGGCGGATCCGCGTCATGGCAGGCGACTCCCTTGCTCGTTTCTTGGGCAGGAGCCTAGCCGCGCGCCACGGAGTCGCGCAACGCCGACCGGTCGGGCGGTAATACGTTAGTCTGCCGGCAGCGAATGACGGCTAGCGCAGGCCCGCGTTGATCTTTGCGATCTCGCCCGCCCCCGGGCACAGCTCGGCGTCCGACAGCATGTTGAGCGGCTTGTCGGTCGTCTTCAGCGCCGCGTGCAGGTCGACGGGCTCCTCGTCGAGATAGAGCAGGCCCGTGACGATCTCGCCCGCCGCCTGCTTTTCCTGCAGGTACGTCATCGCGGCGATGCGGTCGGAGGGGTCGTAATCCGGCGCTACCTTGCGCAGGCGGATCGTGCTGCCGTCGTGCTGCTTCACGTCGACGGTCGTGCCGGCCGCGTACTCGGTCGTGATCTCGGCGCGCGCGGGGATCACGTCGAGGCGGTTCACCGCCTCGTTGTGGGCGCGCACATAGTCGAAGCTGCGCGTCGAGCCCTCGTGGTTGTTGAAGGCAACGCACGGGCTGATGCAGTCGATGAAGGCGGCCCCGCCATGCAGCAGGCCCGCCTTGATCAGCGGGACGAGCTGGGCCTTGTCGCCCGAGAAGCTGCGGCCCACGAACGTGGCGCCGAGCTGGAGGGCCATGCTGACCATGTCGATGGGCTCGTCGGTGTTGACGACGCCCTTCTTGCTCTTCGAGCCGCGGTCGGACGTCGCCGAAAACTGGCCCTTGGTGAGGCCGTACACGCCGTTGTTCTCGACGATGTAGAGCATGTTGACGCCGCGCCGGATCGAATGCGCGAACTGGCCAAGGCCGATGGACGCGGAATCGCCGTCGCCCGACACGCCCAGATACACGAGATCGCGGTTGGCGAGGTTGGCGCCCGTCAGCACCGAGGGCATGCGCCCGTGCACCGAGTTGAAGCCGTGGCTGGCGCCGAGGAAATACGTGGGCGTCTTCGACGAGCAGCCGATGCCCGAGAGCTTGGCGATGCGGTGCGGCGGCAGGTCCAGCTCGAAACACGCCTGGATGATCGCCGCCGAGATCGAATCGTGGCCGCAGCCCGCGCACAGCGTGGAAACGGCGCCCTCGTAATCGCGCCTGGTGAAGCCGAGCGCGTTCGTCGGCAGGTCGGGGTGGCGGAACTTGGGCTTGGGCAGGTACGTCATGGCACGGCCTTGCGCAGCTTGGTGACGTTGGCGCCCGTCATGCGTTCGGCGATGGCCTCGACGATGAAGCGGGCGGTGATCGGATTGCCGTCGTAGTTCAGCACCGGCACGATGCGCGCGGGATCGATCTCGCACTCGTTGACGATCAGCGTGCGCATCTGCGCGTCGCGGTTCTGCTCCACGAGGAAGACGCTGTCGTGCGCGGCGAGGAATTCCTCGACCTCCGCGCCGAACGGGAAGGCACGTAACCGCAGCGCGTCGAGATGGATGTTCTTCTCCTGCAACCGGTCGAGCGCCTCGTCGATCGCGGGGCTGGTCGAGCCGTAATAGATCACGCCCGTGCGCGTGGGCTGGCGCGCGGGCCTGGCGATGGCGGGCGGGACCATCTTCTTCGCGGTGCCGAACTTCTTCAGCAGCCGCTCCATGTTCTCGATGTAATCCGGCCCTTCCTCGGAATAGCGCGCCATGCGGTCCTTGGTGGTGCCGCGCGTGAAGAACGAGCCCTTGGTCGGATGCGTGCCGGGCAGCGTGCGATAGGCGATGCCGTCACCATCGACGTCGAGATAGCGCCCGAAAGTGCGCGCCGCGTCGAGGTCGGCGGCGCTCATCACCTTGCCGCGGTCGAGCTTGCGTGAAGGGTCCCATGCCAGCGGCGCGCACAGCCGCTCGTTCATGCCGATTTCCAGTTCCAGCATGACGAAGATCGGCGTCTGCAGCCGGTCGGCGAGATCGAACGCCGTGGCGCCGAACTCGAAGCATTCGCGCGGATCTTCGGGGAACAGCAGCACGTGCTTGGTATCGCCGTGGCTGGCGTAGGCGCACGAGAGCACGTCCGACTGCTGGTTGCGCGTGGGCATGCCGGTCGAAGGCCCGCCGCGCTGCACGTCGAACACGACGGCCGGGATTTCCGCGAAATAGGCGAGGCCGAGGAATTCCTGCATCAGCGAGATGCCCGGCCCCGACGTGGCCGTGAACGACCGCGCCCCGTTCCAGGCCGCACCGATCACCATGCCGATGGAAGAAAGCTCGTCCTCGGCCTGTACGATCGCGTAGCGGCCCTTGCCGGTTTCCTTGTCGGTGCGGTAGCGCCGGCAATGCTTCTCGAACGCTTCGGCCAGAGAGGACGACGGCGTGATCGGATACCAGGCGCACACGCTGGCGCCGCCATAGACGGCACCCAGTGCTGCGGCCGAGTTTCCTTCGAGGAAGATCTTGTCGCCGATCAGGTCGCGCCGTTCGAGCTTGATGCCGAGCGGGCATTCGAGGTTTTCCAGCGCCCAGTCGCGGCCCATGTGGAACGCCTTGACGTTGGGGGCGATCAGCTTGTCCTTGCCCTTGAACTGCTCGGCGAGAAGCTGCTCGACGACGGCAGGCTCGATCTGCAGCAGCGCCGAGAGCGCGCCCACATAGACGATGTTCTTGAAAAGCTGGCGCTGGCGCGGATCGGAATAGGTGCGGTTGCACATCTCCGTCAGCGGCACGCCGACGACGTTGATGTCCTTGCGGAACTTCGATTCCGGCATCGGCTTCGAGCTGTCGTAGAAGAGATAGCCGCCCGGCTCGATCTCCTTCACGTCGCGGTCCCACGTCTGCGGGTTCATCGCGACCGCGAGGTCGACGCCGCCGCGCGCCCCCAGATATCCCTTCTCGGAGATGCGCATCTCGTACCAGGTCGGCAGGCCCTGGATGTTCGAGGGGAAGATGTTGCGCGGCGTGACCGGCACCCCCATGCGCAGGATCGCCTTGGCGAAGAGCTGGTTGGCCGATGCGGAACCGGAACCGTTTACGTTCGCGAACTTGACGACAAAGTCGTTCGTCGCTTCTAGCCTCTGCGGCATGCGTGACCCGCCTGTGTGGTTTCGAGCAGGAACTTGCGCATGTCCCACGCACCGGTGGGACAGCGTTCGGCACAGAGGCCGCAATGCAGGCAGACGTCCTCGTCCTTCGCCATGATGCGGCCGGTCTTGAGGCCGTGCGAAACGTAGATGTCCTGCGTCAGGTTCGCGGCGGGCGCCGTCAGCCGCGTGCGCAGATCGGCTTCCGGCCCGTCGGCAGTGAAGGTGATGCTGTCCATCGGGCAGATGTCGACGCAGGCGTCGCACTCGATGCAGAGCTGCGGCGTGAACACCGTCTGCACGTCGCAGTTCAGGCACCGCTCCGCTTCCTTGTAGGCGAGCCTGTCGTCGTAGCCGAGCTCCACCTCGATGCGGATGTTCTTCAGTGTCTCGGCCGGATCGCGCTGCGGCACCTTGTGGCGCAGGTCGGCCGCGATGTCGTTGTCGTAGCTCCACTCGTGGATGCCCATCTTCTGGCTGACGAGCGACGTGCCGGGTGCGGGGCGCACCTTCGGGTCGAGTCCGTGGCACACGCGGTCGATCGACACGGCCGCGTCGTGGCCGTGCGCCACGGCCCAGATGATGTTCTTGGGCCCGAAGGCCGCGTCGCCGCCGAAATAGACCTTCGGGTGCGTCGAGCGCAGCGTCGTCGTGTCGACGACGGGCATGCCGTACTTGTCGAACTCCAGCCCGATGTCGCGCTCGATCCAGGGGAAGCTGTTTTCCTGGCCGATGGCGACGAGCACGTCGTCGCACGGCATCTCAACGTCCGGCTCGCCGGTGGGCACGAGGTTGCGCCGGCCCTTGGCGTCGATCTCGGGCTTCACCTTTGTGAAGCGCATTCCGACGAGCTTGCCCTTCTCGTGCAGCACTTCCTTGGGCACGAGGAAATTCTTGATCGGGATGCCTTCGTGCGTGGCGTCTTCCTTCTCCCACGGCGAGGCCTTCATCTCCCCGAAGCCCGAGCGCACGACGACGGTGACTTCTTCGCCGCCGAGGCGGCGGGCGGACCGGCAGCAATCCATCGCCGTGTTGCCGCCGCCCAGCACGATCACGCGCTTGCCGACCGACGTCGTGTGGCCGAAAGAGACCGACGACAGCCAGTCGATCCCGATATGGATGTTCTTGGCCGCTTCGACGCGGCCCGGCACGTCGAGATCGCGCCCGCGTGGCGCACCGCAGCCCACGAACACCGCGTCGTAGCCTTCGTCGATGACGGCCTTCAGGCTTTCCACGCGCTTGCCCAGCCGCAGTTCGGGCTCCAGCGCCAGGATGAAGCCCACTTCTTCGTCGATCACCGATTCCGGCAGACGGAATTTCGGGATCTGCGTGCGGATCATGCCGCCGGCGAACGGGTCCTGCTCGTAGATCGTGACGTGATAGCCCGCCGCCAGCAGGTCGCGCGCGACGGTGAGCGAGGCGGGGCCCGCGCCGATCACGGCGACGCGCTTGCCGTTGCGGGCGGGTGCTGCCGGCATGCGCTTGGAGACGTCGCCCTTGTTGTCGGCGGCGACGCGCTTCAGCCGGCAGATCGCGACGGGTTCGTCCTCCACGCGGCCGCGCCGGCAGGCGGGCTCGCAGGGGCGGTCGCAGGTGCGCCCGAGGACGCCCGGAAACACGTTCGATTTCCAGTTGACCATGTAGGCGTCGGCGAAGCGCTTGCCGGCGATGAGGCGGATATATTCGGGGACCGGCGTATGTGCCGGACAGGCCCATTGGCAGTCGACGACCTTGTGGAAATAGTCAGGCGACGCGATGTCGGTCTGTTCCAAGTCGAACGCTCCTCCCGCGGGCACGGCCGAACGCCGTCGCCCCGACGCGACCGGGCTCCCTTCGGGATGCTCCGGACTTGACCCTCCGCCGACCGGAGTCCGCGAAGACGGTTACAGGCTAGGGCACCGCTCGGCCCCTTGGCAAGGAGGGTGCGGTTACGATGGCAGGCTCGGGACCGGTCAGGCGGCCTTTTCGCCCTTCATCACGCCCGCGAGGATCGGCGCGAGCAGGCGGTCGCTCGCCTGATCCTGCCGGAACGTGACGCCCATCGTGCCGGGCGCCACGCGCGCCACGCGCGCGACGAGACGCACGCCCTGGATCTCGACCGCCACCTCGGTTCCCGCGCGCAGCGCGAAGCTGCCGGCGAGCTGCGCGCCGCCGCGCGACACGTCGGTGAGGCGCGTTTCCATCGCATTGCCGGCAACGACGAGGCGCGCGGGCATGTCGACCTGGAAGCGTTCGAATTCGCGCCGCTCGGCCGCCCCCTTGATCGAGTTGAGGTACTCGTCGATCTCGTGGCGGACGATATCGGTCTGTTTGGCGAGTTCCCCCGCCTCGCCCAGAACCGTGCGCGCGGCCGCGTCGGTATCGGTGACGACTTCGGAAATGCCGCCGATGCTCGCGCTGACCGCCTTGGTCGCGTCGGACGCGGCCTGCACGTTGCGCACGATCTCCTGCGTGGCGGAAGCCTGCTGGTCGACGGCGGTGGCGAGCGCCGTCGAGATGTCGTTGATGCTGGCGACGACCGAGGTGACCTTCGCGATGGTCGCGGTCGCTTCCGCCGTCGTGGTCTGCACCGCCTCGATGCGGCGCGAGATGTCTTCCGTCGCGCGCGCCGTCTGGGTGGCGAGGCTCTTGACCTCGCCGGCCACGACCGCGAAGCCCTTGCCGGCGTCGCCCGCACGCGCCGCCTCGATCGTGGCGTTGAGGGCGAGCAGGTTCGTCTGCCCGGCGATCTGGTTGATGAGGTTGACGACGTCGCCGATCTCGCTCGCGGCCTTGGCCACGCTCGCGATGGTCGTGTCGGCCGCGCGCGTTTCGGCGACGGCCTGGGTGGCGATTTGCGAGGCTTCGGCGACGCGCCGCGCGATCTCGCGGATCGAGGCCAGCATCTCTTCGCTGGCCGCAGCGACCGCGCTGAGATTGTCCGAGCTCGCGGTTGTCGAGTTGCGGATCTCGCCCGCGGAGGCGTCGGCGATGCTGGCAAGCTCGGTCATCTTCTTCGCGGTGCCTTCCAGTTCGCGCGCGGCGCTCGACAGCGCTTCGAGCACGCCGCCGATGGCTGCGTTGAAATCCGAGGTGTGCCCCTCGATGATCGCGCCCCGGCGGGCCTTGTCGAGCTGCTCGCGCTTGGCGATCTCCTCGAGCTGGCGGGCGGCCCGGCTGCGCTCGACGAAAGTGATGAGCGCGCGTTCCAGCGCGCCGACCTCGTCCTTTCGGCCGCTGCTCGCGACCTCGACGTCGAGGTCGCCGCCGCCCGCGCGGTCGAGCTGGCCGACGATACGGCGCAGCGGCGTCGAGATGAGGCGCGAGGCGATCGCCAGCACCAGCGCCAGGACCAGCGCGACGCCGGCAAGCGTCGTCGCCGCGATGACGAGGAAGCTGCCCGAATAGACCCGCTCGGCGCGCGCGTTGAGGTCGGCGATGCCTTTGGTGTTCTCGTCGGCGACGGTCTTCAGGTCGCGGCTGAGGGCCGTGCGCACGTTGCGGTTCGCGTCGTTGTCGCCGAAGGTGCGCGCGGCCGCGGCATTGACTTCGTTGCCCAGCCGGACAAGCTCGCGGCGGAACTGGATGAACTGGCGCACGTTCGCCTTGAGGCGCGCGAAGGCCTCGCGGTCGGCGGGGGGCACGATGGGCTCCCACTCGGCGATGGTCTTGTCGAGCCGGTCGAGTGCGCCGAGCAGGTTGTCGCCATAGCGCTTCACCAGCGGCGCTTCGCTCGACATGTAGACGCCGCGCGATTCCATCACCGCCTCGTTGACGAGGCCGTTGACGCGCTCGGCAAGCGCGGCCCGCCGGCCCGCATCGTCGAAGTCCGAGGCGATCTCGTGATAGGTGCGGATCGACTGGAGGCCGACGGCACCGACGGCAAGTGCCAGCACCGCCATCATCGCGACGAGCGTGGCGAGCTTCTTGGCGAGCGAAAGATCGGTGAAGAAACGCTTCATGTCTGGGACTCCGGGCAAAGGTCCCCTTTTATAAGCCGTATTGTGGGGATTTTAGTTAACGGCCGGTCGCGCACGGGCGCGGCGATGGCGCATTGGCGACCATCGGCTACGCGGTAACCGGATCATGTATCGTGTGGCGGGCGTGGTCGCCTTGGAACGGCAGGCCCGCGTTCCGGGCAGGAATTCGCCGGCGCCCAGGGCATGGCAATCATCAGCCGAAACAACCATTTAGGCGGCTATCAATTGAAAATTGCGCGGTTCGGTCATATGTTCGGAATCGAGGGAACGATGGAAAACACCGAGAACAGCAAAGTCATTCTCAACCTGCTGATGGTCACCGCGGTGTTTTGCAGCATCATGGGCGTGATCGGCTATGTCGTGACCCGTTATCCCGAGCTGATCGACGGTGCGGCGACGATGGTCAACGGCGTGGCCGTGGCCGTGCCCACCATCGTCAGCACCGAGCCGATGACCTATCGCTGCCGCATGTCCAAGGATTACGTGATGGAACCCGGCACCAACCAGGTCCGCACGACCGCCATCGTCACCAATTGCGGCAGCGAGCCGACCGCCGGCAAGTAACCGGTACGGCCTTTTCCCGGAGTTTCCCCGATGCTTCAGACGACCGTCGCCGGCAGCCTGCCGAAACCCTCGTGGCTGGCCGCCCCGCAGACCCTGTGGGCACCGTGGCGCCAGACCGGGGCGGCGCTTGCCGAAGCGCAGGCCGACGCAACGACCCTGGCCGTGCGCCTGCAGCGCCAGGCCGGGATCGACATCCCCAGCGACGGCGAGCAGGCCCGCCAGCACTTCGTCCACGGCTTCCTTGCCGGCGTCACCGGCATCGATTTCGAGAACAAGGTGACGATGGGCATCCGCAACAACCGCTACGACGCGCAAGTTCCCCAGGTGATCGGCGCGCTGAAGCGAAAGGGCCCGGTCCATTCGATGGAGGCGCGCGCCGCGCGCGCGGCCGCCGACGGCAAGGTCAAGTTCACGCTGCCCGGCCCCATGACCATCGTCGACACGATCGCCGACCGCTTCTACGGCGACCGCGTGAAGATGGCGATGGCGTTCGCCGAACTCCTCAACGAGGAAGCGCGCGAGCTCGCCGCCATCGGCATCGACACGGTGCAGTTCGACGAGCCCGCCTTCAACGTCTTCACCGACGAGGTGCTCGACTGGGGCATTCCAGCACTGCTGCGCGCGGCCGAAGGTCTCAAATGCACGACGGCCGTGCATGTCTGCTACGGCTACGGCATCAAGGCCAACATCGACTGGAAGAAGACGCTCGGCGACGAGTGGCGCCAGTACGAGCGCATCTTCCCGGCGCTGGCGAAAAGCCGCATCGACCAGGTCAGCCTCGAGGTCGCCAACTCGAAGGTGCCGATCGAGTTCATCGGCCTGCTCAAGGGCAAGGACGTGCTCGTGGGCTGCATCGACGTGGCGAGCGAGACGGCCGAGACGCCCGAGGAAGTCGCCGCGACGATCCGCCGGGCCGCGAAATACGTCGATCCGGCGAAGATGTTCCCCTGCACCAACTGCGGCATGGCGCCGATGGCGCGCGAGCTCGCCTACGCCAAGCTTTCGGCGCTGAGTGCGGGTGCCGCATTGGTGCGCAAGTCGCTCTGAACCGGCCCTTGAGCAAAACTTGACGGCGCCGCGAGAATTTCTTGTAGAGCGCCCGGCGCGCAAAACGACTAGGTTGCGCCCATGCGTCGTCGCCTTCCCCCGCTGAATTCGCTGCGCGTCTTCGAGACCGTCGCCCGCCATCTTTCGGTGACGAAGGCGGCCGATGAACTGTCGGTGACGCCCGCCGCGGTCAGCCACCAGATCAAGACGATCGAGGACCATCTCGGCATCCCGCTGTTCCAGCGCAACAAGGGCAACCTGCTGCTGACCGACGCCGGGCAGGCGATCCTGCCGGGCATCCGGGGCGCGTTCGAGCAGCTCGCGTCGGCGATCGAGGAGATCGACAATCTGGGCGACGCGGGCGTGCTGACGATCAGCGTGGCGCCGTCGTTCGCGGCGAAGTGGCTGCTGCCGCGCCTCGACCGCTTCCAGGCGAAATATCCCGAGATCGACGTGCGCGTCGCAGCATCCATGTCGCTCGCCGATTTCCACGGTGACGGCGTGGATCTCGCGATCCGCTACGGCGCCGGGCGCTATCCCGACTTGCACGTCGAGCGCCTGCTCGACGAGGCGGTGTTTCCGGTGTGCAGCCCCAAGCTGCTGGACGGCCCCGTGCCGCTCGACCGGCCGGCAGCGCTCAAGCACATGACGCTGCTGCACGACGACAGCCCCGACGACGATCCCTCGTGCCCCACCTGGTCGATGTGGCTGAAGGCGGCGGGCGTGGACGACGTGGACGGCACGCGCGGGCCCAAATTCAACCAGTCGAGCCTCGTCGTGGAAGCCGCCGTGCTCGGCCGGGGCGTGGCGCTGGGAAAGTCGCTGCTGGCCGCAGCCGACCTCGCCGAAGGGCGGCTCGTGAAGCCGTTCGGCGACGCGGTGTCGGTCGATTTCGCCTATTTCATCGTGTGCCCGGAAGCGAAGCTCACGCTGCGCAAGGTGGCGCTTTTCTGCGACTGGCTGCGCGCCGAGGCGGGCGTCGCGACGGCGCCCAAGCGCGCGGCGGGCTAGAAGTCGACGCGGCCGCCTTCGAGGAAGATCGTCAGCAGCGCTTCCACTTCCTTTTCGGCCGGCGTGCGCAGGTCCCACGTTCCGGCCACATGGCCCTCGGTCGTGCGCACGATCGTGCCGCGCCCGCGCACCTCGACCGAACCCTTTTCCGAGCGGATGCCGAGCACGATGTCGAACGGCGTTCCGACCGGCGACCACGCCTTGTCCGCGCGCGCGCGCCAGCCGTTGCGGCTCCAGTCGACGATCTCGTAGCCCTCGCCGTCGACCAGCAGGGTCCCGCGCAGCACGCCGAATCGGGCCTGGCGTCGTTTTTCGTCGGATTTGCCGTCGGTCATGCTCGTTCGGGCCTGTCGTTGGAAAGGTCGGTCAACCTAGCCGATCCGCGCGCCGGGGAAAAGCGGTGCGGCTACTCGGTGCGGATATCGGCCAGCCGTGTCGTCAGGGCAAGGCGGAACGTGCCCAGCGGCCGCCCGCGATTGCCCAGTTCCGGCACGATCCGGGAAAGGGTGCCGGAAACTTCGCCGTCGGCGTCGGGCACGCGGGCAAGGGCGATCTGGAACCGCGCCCCGCCGGCCATGAAAGTCACGCTGCCATCGCCCGTGCTCTCGGCGCCGGGCCCCAGCAATCCGGCCGGATCGAACGACGGGGCGGCGATCCGCGCGCGGGCGAGGGCGGGCAGCAGCGGCTCCAGCACCGCCATCGGCATGCGCCGCGCGGATTCCGAAGCGGCGTCGGCCGGGCGCATGTCTTCCATGCGGCCGGCATTCTCGCCGACCAGCCGCACGCGGCACACGGCGCGCGCCGGTGCTGCCGCGTCGCGCAGCACGATCAGGCGCGTCGTGGCGGGGGCGAAGCCTTCCTCGTTTTCGGGCGCCGCGAACTCGGCAAGATAGCGGCGCTGGCCGATCGTCGCGCGGCGCGCGGCGCCGGGCCGGGCAGGTGCGATGGCGGCGGCAGCGCCGCGCCAGGCCGGGCCTTCGGAAAGGGAGGTGTAGACGCGGTCGAGATCGGCATCGGCCTCGAAGCCGGTGCGGATCGCCTCCGCCAGCACCTCGCACGGGCCTGCGGCGGCAGGATGCGCGAAAGCGGCGGCAAGCAGCAGGACGGCAACGGCGCGCGGGATCACTTCGGCCGGAACCCGCCGGTGATCGCGTGGATCAGGATCGCGGCCGTGGCGGCGACGTTGAGCGACTGCACCTTGCCCGCCCCCGGCAGCGTCACGACGTGTTCGCACACCGCGAGCGTGGCGGCCGACAGCCCCACTTCCTCGTTGCCCAGCACGAGACACACGGGCTTGGGGCCGGTCGCGAGCTTCTGCATGGGCATCTGGATGCCGGTGCCAAGCGCCGTGCCAACGACCGTATAGAACATGCCGAGCTTGCGCAGCACGTCGGGTAGGCGGTGGATGCGCGTCACGTCCAGCCACACGAGCCCGCCTTCGGACACGCGATACGCGGCCTCGGAAGGTGCCGCCTGTCCCGGATGGTCGGTGATGGCGAGGTGCGTCAGGCCGAAGAACGCCGCCGTGCGCGCGATGGCGCCCAGATTGTGCGGATTGCCGATGCCGTCGAGGATGACCAGCGACTGCCAGCGCGAGGCCCACACGCGCGCCTCGCCCACGTCGAACTGCTTGAGCGGCTTGGCGGCCGTCTCGGCGACGATGCCGCCGGTCAGCGGCGTGCCCGCCATCTTGGCGAGCGCCTCGCCCGGCACGATGCGGTGCGCGATCTTGCGCGCGCTCGCCTCGCGCAGCAGTTCGGACGCTTCCTGCGCGGTCTCGGCCGCGACGATCAGGCGTTCGACCGTTTCGGGTGCCCGCGCGAACAGCGCCTGGACGGCCGGCAATCCTGCGACGCGCAGCACGTCGCGTCGGTGGCGCTGGTCAGGGTGGCGGTCGTGGCGCTGATCGGGGTGGCGGTCGGACCGTTCACCGCGTGCACCCGCTTCGCCGCGCGCGTCGGGTCCGTGCCGGTGGGGCCGGCCGGGGCGGCCGGGACGCTTGGGACCCTTGGGGCGATGGGGTGGCGGGCGATTCATGCCAAGCTGCTTACCCCGGATGGGCGGGCGGGCGCCATGGGCCATTCGTTGCTTTGCGGGGCCGTTCGCCGTATTTTCCGCGTCCCTTGGTGCGAAGTCCGCGCCGGAACGCAACGGAACGACGATTATGGACGCAAAACCGGGTCTCGACCTCGACCGCATGCGGCATTCGTGCTCGCACGTGCTCGCGGCTGCCGTACTGAAGCTTCATCCGCAGGCCAAGCTGGGCGTGGGCCCGGCGACGGACAGCGGCTTCTATTACGACATCGAGACGCCGACGCCGCTGACGACCGAGGACCTGCCCAAGATCGAAGCGGAGATGCGCAAGATCCGCGAGCGCAAGCTGCCGCTCGTGCGCACCGAGGTGCCGATCGCCGAGGCCGTCGCGTTCATGGAGAAGACGGGCCAGAGCTACAAGGTCGAGCTCCTCAACCTGCTCGCCACGCGCGGGTCGACGGCCGCCAAGGGCCTCGAAGACCCCAACCTCGTCGATGCCGGCGCTTCGGGCGTTTCCAGCGTGTCGTTCTACACGCTTGGCGACTTCACCGATCTCTGCCGCGGCCCGCATGTGGAGCACACGGGGCAGGTGGGCGCGTTCAAGCTCACGAAGCTGGCCGGCGCCTACTGGCGCGGCGATTCGCGCAACCCGCAGCTGACGCGCGTCTACGGCACGTGCTGGGCGAACGAGGCCGACCTCAAGGCGTATCTTCATCGCCTTGAAGAGGCCGAGAAGCGCGACCATCGCAAGCTCGGCGCCGCGATGGGCCTCTTCCATCTTCAGGAAGAAGCGCCGGGCACGGTCTTCTGGCATCCCAAGGGCTGGTCGCTGTTCCGCACGATCGAGCGTTACATGCGCTCGCGTCTGGAAGCGGACGGCTATGTCGAGGTGAAGACGCCCCAGCTCGTCGACCGCGTGTTCTGGGAGAAGTCGGGCCACTGGGACAATTACCGCGACGCGATGTTCGTCGCGAAGCCCGGCAAGGAAGGCGAGGAGGAAGACCGCCTCTATGCCATCAAGCCGATGAACTGCCCGGGTGCCGTGCAGATCTTCCGGCAGGGCCAGCGCAGCTATCGCGAACTGCCGCTGCGCATGGCGGAGTTCGGCGCGTGCCATCGCTACGAGCCGTCGGGCGCCTTGCACGGTATCATGCGCGTGCGCGCCTTCACGCAGGACGACGCGCACATCTTCTGCACCGAGGACCAGGTGCCGGCGGAATCGCAGAAATTCTGCGACCTGCTGCGCATCATCTACAAGGATTTCGGCTTCGCCGACCTGCTGGTCAAATTCTCCGACCGGCCGGAAAAGCGCGCGGGCTCCGACGAGACGTGGGACCGCGCGGAAGCCGCCCTCGAGAAGGGCGCTGCGTCCGCGGGCCTGACGACCGTCCGCAATCCCGGCGAGGGCGCGTTCTATGGCCCGAAGCTGGAGTTCGTGCTGCGCGATGCCATCGGGCGCGACTGGCAGTGCGGCACGCTGCAGGTCGATTTCGTGCTGCCCGAGCGGCTGGACGCGAGCTACATCGGCGAGGACGGCAACAAGCATCGTCCCGTGATGCTGCATCGCGCGATCCTGGGTTCGTTCGAACGCTTCATCGGCATCCTGATCGAGAATTACGCCGGCCGCCTGCCGACGTGGCTCTCGCCCGTGCAGGCGCGCATGGTGCCGATCGCCGACCGCCATGTGGCGTTCGCCACGGAAGTCGCGCGCCGGCTCACGGGCAGCGAACTGCCGCAGACGGACGGCGGCATCCGCGTCGATGTCGATGATTCGACCGAGCGCATGCAGAAGAAGATCCGCAACGCCCAGCTCGAACAGATCCCCTACATGCTCGTCGTCGGCGACAAGGAGGCCGAGCAGGGCCACGTCGCCGTGCGCCTGCGGTCGGGCCGCGATCTCGGGTCGATGCCGGTCGAGGACGTGATCGCGCGCATCCGGGCCGAGGTCGCAACGCGGGCCGATATCGTCGACCCGCCCGCCCCTCAGCAGGCGCCGACCCAGGCGAAGGCGCCGTAGCAGGCGTCGAACAGCCCGTGCAGCAGCGCGAAGACCGCAAGGTCGACGAGCACCAGCGCCAGCAGCACGGGCAGGCCCACGCGCCACAACAGCATCGGCACCAGCCGCCAGGTCGGCCGGGGGGCCGGGATGCGGTGACCGTAGACGGGTTCCTCGCTCATAGATACGTGCCCGCCAGCGTCAGGGGTTCGGCACCCGTGCCCAGCTTGAAGCGCGCGAGGCCGGGGCTGCGGTCGGTATCGACGGTGCCGAGATCGACGCGGCGCACGCCGGCGTCCTTCAGCGCCATCAGGCCGCGCCACAGCACGAGATTGGCGGCGTTGGCCTTGCGCCCTTCGTCGGTCGCGGCCGCGACGTAGTAACTTGCGTCCGGCCCGTGGCGCAGGAACAAGGCGCCCGCGACCGGCTCGTTGCCGGCAAGGGCGACGACCGCCAGCGTGGCGCGCGGCGCCTTCAATCCTGCGATCTGCGCCACGAAATCGCGCGAGGGCCCGGCGAAGCCGGTTGCGGCGTGCACGTCTTCGTAACGCTGGACGATCCAGTCGATCCATTTGCCGTGCGTGGCGGTCTCGATGCGCAAAGCGCCGCGTTCGGCCTGCGCCAGCCGGTTGCGCCATTTCTGGTGCAGGCGCGCGCGCAGCGCCGCCTCGTCGCCGGCCGCAAGATCGAAGATCGCGCAGCTATGCCCGGTATAGATGCGCGCGCGCCCGTGCCAGCGCGCCTCGTTGGCGGCATCGGCCGCGATCTCGGGTGCCACGAAGGCAAGCTTCGCGAGGCCGCGCGGGATCCGCGCCAGCAGGGCCGATGCGCCGTCGCCCCCCAGCGGCACCGGCCCGCGCAGTGCCAGCCACACTTGCGCGAAGCCAAGCCATGTGCGGCCGACGAGCTGCAGTGCACCGCATGTTTTGCCGTTTTCGGTCGCAAGCAGGCGCAGCACGTCGCGATGTTGCCAGCGCACCGCAAGACCGTAATCCCAATCCTGCTGGAGCGGCCAGAACGCCGACTGCCGTGCGGCTTCTTCCCAGGTCCGGCGGTCGGGCTCGACGACGATCTGCATGCCGTTCTTTTTTCGGCCTGCGCGCGGGCGCGGTCAAGCACAGAACACGATGGTATGCCATCTTTCATAGCAAAATTGACGTTAAGTGCACGTAAAGATTTAAGCCTTAGGCTCGCCCGCAACACCAAGACGGAGCCAGCCTTGGCCGATCCTGCCGAACTTTCCGCAGGCGAAGATACCCTGATGACGCAAGCCCCGCGCGAGGCCGCCGCCCCGCGCCGGTTCGAGTTCGTGCACAAGGTCTTCGAGATCGAGGGCGGAATCTTCCAGCCCGATCCGGCGACCGAGGAACCGGTCTACAACGTCGATCTCGGTGACCTGCGCGCGAACCTGCCCTTCAACACGCTGCGCGTCTCGTTCGACATCGACACGAACGGCGCCGACTGGAAAACGCTGCAGGAGGTCGCCAAGGCGCTGCGTTTCGTCAAGCGCATCCGGCCAGGCGACACGATCCCCAGCGAACTGCTCGACGGCACGGCCTCGTGGGCGGTCACGCCCCAGTTCCGCGCGATCGCCAAGGGCCGCGTCTGGGTGGGGCTCGTCGCATGGCTTTCCGGCCAGCGCGGCGTGCGCGACATCAGCATGATCGAGCTTGCCAAGGTCGCCGAGTCTTCCGAGGCGCGCAACCAGGTGCAGGCGGCGTTCGGCCGGCTTGCCGAGCAGCTCGGATACGGCGCCGCGAACAAGGAGGCGGTCATCCGCAAGGTCGAGCGGCTCGTCGACGAACTTTCCTATATCGAAGCGCTGCGCGAGCGCGTGGGGCGCGCGCGTCGCGTCGTGGAGCAGGTGAAGCGGCTGCGCGTCGTCTACAAGCGCGAAAAATCCGTGCGCGAGGAGATCGAGCGCATCATCCTGCTGATCGAGAAGCCGGTCGCCAAGCTCGAGGCGCAGATCACCGAGGTCGACGCACAGGCCGGCGAGACGTCGAACGCGCTGCGCAACCTCCTCAGCCAGATCGGCTTCATCCGTCGCACGCGCGACCGCCTGCATTCCGAACTGATGAAGTGGGACGACATCCTCGCCGCCTGGCAGGACGTGGACCCCGAGCCCGACCAGCGGACCAGCCGGCTCGTCCGCAACACCTACCGCTTCGTCGCGCGCTATTTCCCGGCCGAATCCGAGTGGGTACGCTGAATGGAAGGCGATCCCGGCGGCCCGGCGAAGCCCGACCCGGCCGGAGCCCTGCCCGACGTGGCGCCGGAGGCGGCCCCCGTCACCAGGTTCGATTTCGCGCACAAGGTCTTCCGCGTCGAGAACGGCGTCTTCCATCTCGACGAATCGAACGACGAGCCGGTCTACAGCGTCGATCTCGGTGACGTGCGCGCCAAGCTGACCTTCGGCACGCTCCGCTCGTCGTTCGGGATCGAGCCCAAGAGCCCTGACGGCCTCCTCCTCGAAGACGTCCGGCGCGCGCTCGCCTTCGTGCGCAAGGTACGCCCGGGCGACTCGTTCCCCAGCGAACTGCTCGACGGCACGGCTTCGTGGACGATCGAGGACCGGCACCGCGAGATCGCGCGCGGGCGCGTCTGGGGCGGGCTGGTCGTGTGGATGTCGGGCGGCAAGGCCGACGGGTCGATCCGCGTCGACGAGTTCGCCCGGATCGCGCAGTCGCCCGAGACGCGCCTGCGCGTGCAGGCGGGATTTGGCCAGCTTGCCGACACGCTGGGCTATCCGCCCGCCCGGCGCGGCGACGTGGTCGAGCAGATCGAACGGCTGATCGACGAAGTGGCGTTCGTCGAGGCGCTGCGCGAGCGGGTGGCGCTGGCCCGCAAGGTCATCGAGACGCTGCGTGCCTTCCGCGTGGTCTACAAGCGAGAGCGCACGCTGACCGAGGAGGTCGACCGGACGATTTTGCTGGCCGAACGCCCGGTTGTCGCGTTGGAAAAGCAGCTGGCGGGCGTCGACGCGCGGACTGCCGCCACACTGGACGCGCTGCGCCAGATCGCGGCGCATATCAAGCTGGTCCGCGATACGCGCGATGCGGTCCATGCCCAGATGATGAAGTGGGATGCCGTGCTTGAGGCCTGGAAGGACGTTTCGCCCGTCCCCGGGCCCGATACCCACCATCTGGTCCGCAATACTTACCGTTTCGCGGCGCGCCACTTCCCGATCGGGACCACCTGGACCCGCTGACGCGGATACGCGATTGGCGATACCCGCATTTGCCCTGTAGAATGGATAAATAGTGGAGAAATTTCTTCGTCACGCAACCGCGCTTCCGTGCGGAGCAGGATTTGAGCGAACCGACGACATCGCCTGGCGGCGACGACGCGCTGATGAGCGAAGCGCCGCGCACGGCCGCGCCCGCGCGCCGGTTCGAATTCGCGCACAAGGTGTTCCAGGTCGAAGGCGGCCTGTTCCGGAGCGATCCGCAGACCGACGAACCCGTCTACAGCGTGGATCTGGGCGACCTGCGCGCCAACCTCACGTTCGTCGCCCTGCGTTCGGCCTTCGGGATCGAACCTGCGGACGCGGACTCCAAGACGCTGGACGACGTGGCGCGCGCCCTCGCGTTCGTGCGCGTGATCCATCCCGGCGACACGATGCCCAGCGAACTCCTCGACGGGACCGCGTCGTGGACCGTGACCGAGCAGCACCGCGCGATCGCGCGCGGGCGCATTTCGGTGGGGCTGGTCGCGTGGATGTCGGGCAAGGGCGGCACGCAGCAGATGAGCATGCTGGAACTCGCCAAGATCGCCGAGGACCCGGAAACCAAGACGCGCGTCCAGGCGGCGTTCGGCAAGCTTGCCGAGGAGCTGGGTTTCGCGCCCGAACGCAAGGGCGACGTCGTCGGCCAGATCGACCGGCTTGTCGGCGAGCTTTCGTATATCGAGGCGCTGCGCGAGCGCGTCGCGCGCACGCGCCGGGTCGTCGAGACCTTGAAGCGGCTGCGCGTCGCCTACAAGCGCGAGCGCGGCGTGCACGACGAGATCGACCGCACGATCGCGCTGGCCGAGCCGCCGGTCGTGAAGCTGGAGGCGCAGATCAGCGAAGTGGACGGGCAGACCGGCGAGACCGCCAACGCGCTGCGCACCCTGCCGCGCCAGATCGCCTTCATCCGCGAGACGCGCGACCGGCTGCATTCCCAGCTGATGAAATGGGAGGACGTGCTCGAAGCCTGGCAGGGCGTGACGGCCGAGCGGAGCGCCATCGTCCAGCGCCTGGTGCGCAACACCTACCGTTTCGTGGCACGCTACTTCCCGGCCGAGTCGGAATGGACGCGGTGAGTTCCCCCAATCCCGAGACGCGACCGGAGACCCCGCCTTGGCAGGCGTGAAGCCCATCGCACGCAAGAAGATCGGCCGCGAGGAACTGGTCAAGCGCCTTGCCGCGCACGAGCGCTTCCTCAAGAAGCAGACGGGCGGCGTGCGCCTGCAGGCGAATTTCTGCGTGCTGCCGCGCAGCGACATCTTCGACCGCGACCTCGCCGAGGCGGAACTGGTGGGCGCCGATCTTTCCGAATGCGACTTCAGTCGCACGAACCTTTCGCGTGCCAACCTGTTCGGCGCGAACCTCACCAATGCCTGCCTTGCCGACACCAACATGACGCGCGTCGACCTGCGCGGGGCGGTGCTGAAGGGCGCCAATCTCGAAGGCGCCAACCTGATGCGCGCCGACATCCGCGACGGCTTCCTCATCACCGCGAACGAGAACGGCGAGTACGACTACTCGGTCGTGCTCACCCAGAAATCGACCATCGACAACGCCAAGTTCACCGGCGCCAATCTCGGCGAGGCCAAGCTCGGCCGCGTGATGGGGCAGACGACCGACCTCACCAACTGCAACCTGCGCGGCGCGAATCTCGCGGGCGCGGACCTGTCGAACTCCAACCTGTCGGGCGTCGTGTTCACCGGGGCCGACCTTTCCGACGCGAACCTGTCGGGCTGCCGGCTCAACGGGGCGGTGCTGGTGGGGGCGGTGCTCGCGGGCGCCAATCTCGACGGGGCGGACCTGTGCGCCTGCCATTTCGTCATCGCGGAGCTCGAGAAGTGCGATCTCTCGCGCGCCGTGCTGCCGCGCACGCTCGCCGACATCGGCCTGTCGTTCGGCGACATGGTCGTCTCGCACAACGACTGGCTGCGCACCGGCGGCACGCAAGGGCTGCAGATCGCGATCGACGGCGTGGATCTCGGGCCCATCGAATGGCCGGGCGTCACGCTTTCGGCCGCCAAGCTCCAGCGCGTCACGATGGTCGGCGCCAAGATGCCGTCGGGCCGGTTCGACATGGCGAACCTCGAAGGCTCGATGCTCGCGGGGTGCGAGCTGTCGAACGCCTCGCTGCGCGGCGCCAATCTCGACAAGGCGGTCATCGACGGGGCGATCCTGCGCGACGCGGATTTCTCGCCGCTGCCGCTGTCGGGTTCGGCCGGCACGAAATGGCATGCGCGCCTGCGCGGCATCCGGGCGAACAAGACCGACTTCCGCGGCGCGAACCTCAAGTCGGTCGACATGACCGAATCCTCGCTGCGCGACGCCGATTTCCGCGGCGCCGATCTCTCGGGCGCGCGCCTGGTCGACTGCGACCTGACGGGTGCCGACCTGCGCGAGGCGACGATGACCGACGCCGACCTGCGCGGCGCGATCGGAATCAAATAGCCGGAAAAGCCGTCAGACGCGGCGGATGGACGGGCCCAGCCGGCGCTTTTCGACGACGAAGCTGCGCGTGGCCGATGTCGGCCGGCTGACGATCGGCTGGCTGAGGCCGAGCCGGTCGGCGTCGGGGCGCAGATGGGCGGGCATCGGACCGCTTTCCATCGGCGCACGCGGGCGCGGCGCGCGGCGCGGGCCGTTGGCGCGCGGCGCCTTCTTCGCCTTCACGTCGGCGAAGCGGACCTCGATCTTGCGTTCGGAGACGGTCGAGCCGTCGAGCGCGGCGATGGCGGCCTTGCAGTGCGCCTCGGTCGCCATCGTCACGAACGCGTAGCCAATCGCCTTGCCGGTGGCGGGATCGGTCGGGATCTGGGCCTGGATGACGATGCCGTGCGCGTCGAAAAGGTCGGCGAGCTTCTCGGGGTCGATGCCGAACGGCACGTTGCCCACGAAAAGGCGCGTGTTGTAGCTCTTGGCGGGGACGGCGGCGGACTTCGGCATCTTCCTGTTCTCTGGTTTTCCGGCTGCGGCGGGCGCTTGGCCCGGCACCGATGTTGCAGTTTTCGAGTGTGATCCTTTCGCACGCTCCCGACTCGCGGGAAACGCTCGTCCCTGATCTGCTATTCCCGCATGGCCGGGGCCGTTCCGGGCGTCGCCGGCAGGACTTGCAAAAGGCTCACCACGGCGGATGTTCTTCGCAAACTGCGGCAACACGATGACATCGTTTGGCACTTGAAGCGCGGCTGCTGCCGGGCTTAGTTTCGGGCACCCGCACGTTTCCACGGATCGAGAATTGTTCAAGAGATTCCGCGCATTGGTCGTCGACGACGACGGCACGACCCGGCTCATGCTCCGCAGCATGCTGGAGGCGCTTGAGTTCTCGTCCGTCGATACGGCGGCGGGGGCGGAAGGGGCGAAACTCGCTTTCCAGACTTCGCCCGACCAGTGGCCGGATATAATACTGTGCGACGTCAACATGAAGCCGACGAGCGGGCTCGAACTGGTCGCCTGGCTGAAGGCGCAGCCCAAGATCGCCTCGCGCAGCATCCCCATCGTGATGGTAACGGCCCACTCCGACGCGCCGATCGTGCGCCGGGCAATGGAACTGGGGGTCGCCGGTTACCTCGTCAAGCCGGTGCAGCCGATCGCGCTGCGCATGCGCATGGAAAAGGCGCTGCTGCCGCGTTCGTTCGGCTAGAACCGGCTTAGGCGAACAGGCGGACGAGCCAGAGGCAGAGTCCCGGAACGGCCACGACGAGCGCGAGACGGATCACGTCGGCCGCGATGAAGGGCAGCACGCGCCGGTAGGTCTGCTCGATCGGGATGTTGCGCGCGATCGCGGTGATGACGAACACGTTGAGCCCGATGGGCGGCGCGGTCAGCCCGATGCCCACCACGATCAGCACGAGGATGCCGAACCAGATCGCCGCGTCGTCAGGCGAGAGGCCGAAATCGAGCGCCTGGATGATCGGGAAGAACACCGGCAGCGTCAGCAGGATCATCGCGAGCTCGTCCATCACGGCGCCCAGCAGGATGTAGATCGCGAGCATCGAGACAAGGATCACGTAGGGCGATACGCCCATGCCGCCGACCATCGTTGCCACCGTCTGGGGCAGGTGGGCGAGGGCGAGGAACGCGCCGAACACCTCGGCGCCGAGCAGGATCATGAAGATCATGCCCGACGTCTCGGCCGTCGCGCGTACGGATTCCACGATCTCGCGCCAGCCCAGCGTGCGCTGCGCGAGACCCACGCCCAGCATCGCGATGGCGCCGACCGAAGCGCCCTCGGTCGGCGTGAAGACGCCGCCATAGATCCCGCCGACGACGACCACGGCGACCGTGATCGCGGGCAGCACGGCTGTCGCGACGGTTCCCACGACGGCGCCGATCACGGCGAAGACGGCGGCGAAATCGCCGTCGATCGTGCCGTGCAGCCAGAGTGCCGCGCCCGCGAGCGCGATGAGCGCTGCGGCGATCTTCTGCCAGAGGGGCTTGGGCGCCGGCGTCTCGACCGGGGTGTCCGCGTCGGGCAGCGGGGCAAGTGCCGGCTCGCGCGCCGTCATGATCGCGATGGTGACGCAGTAGAACGTCGCCGCCATCAGGCCTGGGATCAGCGCCGCCTGGAACAGCTTGGCGATGTTCTGCTCGGTCGTGATCGCGTAGACGACGAGGATGACCGACGGCGGAATGAGGATGCCGAGTGTCCCGCCGACCGCGATGGTCGCGGCCGAGAAGCCGCGGTCGTAGCCGTAGCGGTCGAGCTCGGGCAGCGCCGCGCGCCCGAACGTGGCGGTGGTGGCGACCGACGAGCCGCAGATCGCGCCGAACGCCGTGCAGGCGCCGATCACGGCCATCGCGAGCCCGCCGCGCCGCCGCCCGAACGCGCCTTCCGAGGCGCGGAAGAGCGCTCGCGCGATGCCCGCACGCTCGGCGAGCGCGCCCATCAGGATGAACAGCGGGATCACCGAAAGCGTGTAGTTGGCGAACTGGTAGAACGTGTTCGTCTTCATGTAGGCGAAGAAGGCGTGCCAGCTCGACAGCTGCACGTAGCCGAATCCGCCCACGACGAGCATCGCAAGCCCGATGGGCGCGCGGATCGCGATCAGGCCCAGCATCGCGAGAAAGCCGAGCGCGGCGAGGGCGGCTCCGCTCATCGCGACCGCCGCAGCACGAGGAAAGCAGTGATGGCGGCCGTGACGGCCAGCACCGCGCACAGCACCGCGCACGCGCCGATGAATGGCCACATCTGCAATTGCAGCTCGCTCGTCGTCTCGTAGTTCTCGCGCGCGTCGATGGCGCCCAGATAGAGCCCGTAGGCGCACACGCCCATCACGCCGGCATAGACGAGGTCCCAGAACGCGTCGATCGCGTCGCGCGCGTACGGCGAAAGGCGCTGGGTGAAGGTGTCGACCATGATGTTGGCGCGCCGCGCCTGCGTATAGGGCAGGTAGGCGAACACGGCGATGGCGGTAGCGATGCGCACGAATTCGAAGTCGCCGCGCACGGGCGTGTAGAAGAGCCAGCGCCCGAGCACGCTGGCGCACACGAGGATCGCCACGGCCAGCGCAAGCAGGCCGCCCAGCGCCGCCGACACGCCGAGAACCCGGTCGAGCAGCGGATCGGATGCTGGCGGGGCGCCAGCCGGCGCGTCGGAGTCCATCGGGTCTTGTCCGTTCCTTGTGCTGGGCCGCGATGGACGCCGGCGGCGGCGCGTCAGGCCGCGTTGGCGTGCTTGGCGACCGATGCCTTGAAGTCCGCGATCAGCTTGGCGCCGTCGATGTTGCGGCCCTTCATCTGGCCGATCCATTCGGCGGTCACCGGTTCGGTCGCCTTGATCCAGCGCGCCTTCTCGGCCTCCGAGATCGTGGTGATCGTGTTGCCGCGCGCCCGGACCATTTCGGCCACGGTCTTCGCCTGTGTGTCCCACATGTTGCCGGCAAGCCGCGCGAAGGCGGCGCCGGAATTGCGATCGACGATCTGGCGCAGTTCGGCCGGCAGGCCGTCGTACTTGGCGCGGTTCATCGCGAGGAAGAAGCCGGCGGTATAGAGCGTCGGCGAGCCGGGGATGGCCGTGTGGAACTTGACCAGCTCGTGGATGCGCACGGCCGGCACCACTTCCCACGGCACCACCGCGCCGTCGATCACCTTCTGCGCGAGGCTTTCCGAGATCTGCGGCACGGGCATGCCCACGGGCGTCGCGCCGAGCGCGCGCAGCGCCTCGCCGGTCAGTCGCGCCGGATTGCGCAGCTTCATGCCGCGCAGGTCTTCCATCGTCTTGATCTCTTTGGTCGAGTGGATCAGGCCGGCGTCGTGCGCCCAGAAGCAGAGCATCTTGACGTCCTTGGTCTCCTCGGCGAGGTGCATGGTGCCGAATTCCTCGGAGGCCAGCGCGTTGGTCAGGCCCTTGTCCGACGCGATGAAAGGCAGTTCGACCGCCTCGGTGATCGGGAAGCGGCCGGGCGTGTAGCCGGGCAGCGTCCACACGATGTCGACGACGCCGTCGCGCGCCTGGTTGAAGAGCTGCGGGGGCGTGCCGCCGAGCTGCATGCTGGGGAAAATCTCGATCTTGAGGCGGCCCTGGCTGTCGGCCGCGATCTTGTCGGCCCACGGCGCCAGCATGTTGGCCTGGCCATTCGACTGCGGCCCGAGGAAATGGTGAAGGCGCAGCGTGACGGTTTGTGCCGACGCGGGGCGCACGATGGCGGGGGCCGCGATCAGGGCGCCGACGGCGGCGCCGGTCTGCAGGAAATTGCGACGGTTCATTGGGGGCTCCTCGCCTGTCGAACCGGCTTCGATTGGGATTCCCCGTGCCGGTCATGGTTGTTGGATGGCGCGACCCTACCACAGCGCAGGAGGGGTGCAAAAGGATCGGTATCCCCTTAAACTGCCGGAAAATTGAGGGATTTCGCCCGATGTCAGAGCACGCCGTCGCCCGCCGCGAACTTGCCGCCGCCTTGCGCTGGGCCGCCCGCCTGGGGCTCAACGAAGGCAACTGCAACCATTTCAGCCTGCAGGTGGCGCCTGACCGCTATCTCGTCAATCCGTGGGGCCCGCACTGGCGCGAGATCAAGGCGAGCGACCTGCTGCTGATCGATGCCAAGGGCACGATCCTCGAAGGGAAATGGCCGATCGAGGACACGGCGCTCCACATCCACACGCGCATCCATATCCGCCATCCCGATGCGGTCGCGGTCCTGCACACCCACATGCCCTATGCGACGGCGCTGTGTTCGATCGAGCAGGGCCGCCTCGAGCCGTGCGTCCAGTCGGGCATCCGCTTCTACGACCGCATCGCCTACGACGACGACTATAACGGCTTCGCGCATGGGCCGGAGGAGGGCGACCGCATGGCCGCCTGCTTGGGCGACAAGCCCGTGCTGTTCCTCGCCAACCACGGCATCATCGTCACCGGGCCCACGCTCGCGCAGGCCTTCGACGATCTCTACTATCTCGAACGCGCGGCGACCATCCAGGTGCTGGCGATGTCGACCGGCCGGCCGCTGAAGCTCGTGTCCGGCCAGATCGCCGCGCGCACCGCGCGCGAGAAGGCGCAGGGCCGCAAGGCGTACGACGAATCCCACTTCGCCTCGATCCTGCGCATGCTGGATCGCGAAGAGCCCGAATACGCGACGTAAAGCGCGCGCGCCGGGCATCTCCGGGTTGCAAAATTAAATTCCTATGATAGGATCATTGGTGATAGCCAAGGGTCGGTGAAGGCGCGTGCGATTTTTGCCTGACTACAAAATCGCAAAACCACGGAGACACGTTACCATGCAGCAAATTCAAGGCTTTAAACAGGTTACCGTAACCAGTGGTAACCCATTTCGGCGCCGGCGCAGTGTCGGCTATCAGAGAAATTGGCACTTCTGAACTTATAACCTATTGATTCAACTACCCCGCGATTTCTGTATATCTGCCGTGATTTCCAGAGAAATTGGCAATTCGTGTAAATTTTGTCAGAGAAAATGGCACGCCAAAAATACATCTATTTAAATCATGGGATTGTCGATCTGGAATAGTGCAGTTCTTGGCCATCTGTTGTCACGAATTCGATCACCCATCGTCGCGAGTTCTGGCGAATTGCCCAGATCAGCGTTGACTCTTCGATCTTTTGAAGAACAAATCACGAACATACTTCCTCGAACCGGCACCAACCATCACCATCGGGAGCATCGCAGTGACATCGACTTGTCGGACCTGTCGCGCCTGGGAACCAAATGAAAGCGGCTCTCGCGGCCTATGCCGATATGCGCCGCCACGCAGCCAGATCGTCCTCGTTGAATCGGATGACCTTGAGCTCAGGGCTGTCTGGGCAAGCACCTTACCTAACGATCGATGCGGGGCTTGGTCTAGCGCGCGGCCGCTCAATCGAGCGCTCGGTCGGCCAACATCAGGCAACCGTAGACACCCAATCAAAGGGAGGGTGCATGACATGCCCTCCAATTTGGAGAAGTAGCATGCACCTCCCGTTCTACGAATCCGACTTCGTGAGGCTCGTCTACCGGGTCCGCCCGCCGAAAGGCGATGAAAATGGCGTTTACCGGGCCGAGTGTTTCGCGCGAGCGCTCATGGACCATCCGTCGCTTGCCGGCATCAAGGTATTCGAGAGAGATACCAGA
>JBGAKN010000002.1:0-591997 GCA_044224405.1 Tagaea sp.
AATGTGCCGCGCAATTTAATTCGCATGGCGCAGAGCTTCAATCTCTCGACGCGGACAATCATCTTCAAGGTCCTGCTTCCGGGCACGCTTCCGGCGATCCTGTCCGGATTTCGAATTACAGCGTCCATCGCGCTTATCCTGCTAGTTGCCGCCGAGATGATCGGAGCCCAATACGGGATCGGCGCCTTCATCCTCTCGGCAGGAAACCTCATGCAGACGGATCAGCTTCTGGCCGGGGTCATGATGCTGTCGCTCCTCGGTCTACTGGTCCATGCGCTCCTGTCGAGGATCGAGGCGATACTTCTGCGATGGCGCTGACGACCGCTCCAATTGCAAATATTAAGATTCAAATCAGACCGGAGACCTAGATGAGACTGACAGGGAAGGTGGCGGTCGTCACCGGCGGCACGGGTGGAATCGGCCTCGCGATCGCGCGGCGGGTTCTCGATGAAGGTGCGCACGGTGTCGTCATCGCAGATCTGGACGAGGTGCGCGGCAAGGCCGCCGTCAAGGAGTTGTCCCGCGGCAAATCAGACAAGCGCATCCGCTTCTGCAAATGCAATGTAACAAAGCCATCCGACGCGGCCGCGCTAATGCGTGCCGTCGTGTCGGCATTTGGTCGGATCGACATCAGCGTCGCCTGTGCCGGAATCATCCAGAGTTCGGAATTCCTCGACGTCAAGATCGAGGAATTTCGGCGGGTCATGGATGTCAACGTCAATGGAACGCTTCTGATCGGTCAGGCGGCGGCACGCACGATGATTTCGAAGGGTCACGGGGGCGCGATCATCAATCTGTCATCGGTGATCTCGCAGCTCGTTTCATCGGATCAGGCGGCGTACGCGTCGAGCAAGGGTGCGGTTCAACAGCTCACGCGCGTGATGGCGATAGCGCTCGTGGGGAAGGGAATACGCGTCAACGCCATCGGGCCAGGAATTACGGAGACCGCCATGTTTAAGTCCGTAATGGGTAACCGTGCAAACCGGCAGCGCATCCTGTCGAGAACACCGATGGGCCGCCCCGCACGTCCGGACGAAATCGCCGCAGTGGCCGCATTCCTCGCATCGGAGGATGCCAGCTATGTCACTGGGCAGACAATCTTCGTAGACGGTGGCCGGCTCGTTCTCAACTACACCGTGCCTGTTTGACAATCGGAGCAAAGAGGAGGGAAGTATGGCTCAAGTAACAGTTTATTCGCGCAAGGCGCACCTCGACGCCGTCAAGGATGCGGTTTCCGACGCGATCCAGAATTGCCTCGTCGATGCGTATGGATTGCCGGAAGACAAGCGTTTTCACCGGTTCATCGGCCTTGGGGATGATGACATGCGTCATCCAGAAGACCGGACCGAAAAGTACATGATCATCGAAATCAGTGGATTTGAAGGCCGCAGCATCGAAGCGAAGAAAAAGCTGATCCGCTTGCTATTTGAACGCGTCACGAAGGCGGCGGGAGCATCCAGTAATGCCCTCGAGATCACGCTGTTTGAGACACCAAAACACAATTGGGGTTCGCGCGGCGTCCCGGGTGACGAGCTTCCGATCAACTACAAGGTCGAAGTCTAAATTTTCGCATTTGGAGAGATGGGCGTTGACATAAAATACAATAAATGGCAAAAATCTCATAATATGCGAAAAACAACAGGGAGACGCCAATGACTAAAATCAAAACGTTGGTGCTTGCGGCACTCGGAATTGCCGTAGCTGCTGTACCGGCTGCGAAGGCCGAAAAGGTAACCGTAGCGGCCCTGCGTGGCGTGCCTGCTTCCCCAATTTTCATTGCCGATGCCAAGGGATACTTCCGGGATAGTGGAATTGAACTGAACCTCGTTTATGTCGACGCGGCAACGGCAGCACCCGTTGCCGTCGTCTCCGGCGACGCCGATTTCGCTGTTATCGGCATGACAGCCGGCTTCTTCAATCTGGCCGGTAAGGGCGCCTTGAAGATCGTCGGGACATCCGTACGAGAACAGAAAGGTTACAAGCTGTCGGGATATATCGCGTCCAACGCCGCGTATGAAGCAGGGGTTCGGAAGCCGGAAGATTTCAAGGGTCGGGCAATCGCAATCACGACGGTTGGTTCAACCTATCATTACAACCTCGGCCAGCTTGCACAAAAATCGAATTTCGATTTAGCGTCAATTCGAATGATCCCGATGCAGTCGCAGAGCAATCAGGCATCGGCCGTGGCCGGCGGAAACACCGACGGCGCGGTCATTACGGCTTACATCCTTTCGAAGATGGAGGCCGAAAAGAAGGGCCGCATCATCGGCTGGGTCTCCGATGTCTCGCCATACCAGACTAGTGTCGCGATTACATCGACAAAGAATGCGACATCCCGTCGCCCGATGATCGAGGCCTTTCTGAAGGCCTATCATGCGGGCATCAGGGACTATCATGCAGCGTTCCTCACTTTGGATGCCGCAGGCAATCCTCAGAAAGGTTCGGGATACAACGAACTTCTACAGATCGTGAGCCGGTATACTCAGCAGCCGGCGGATCAGCTCGAGGGCTACTTCCCTTATATTGATCCGGAGGGGCGCGTTGAAGTGCAGAGCATCCGAGATCAGGTCGCCTGGTGGGCTTCGCAGAATCAAATCGACAAGGGCATTAATCCAGACACATTTATTGACATGTCGTTCGTCCGGCCGACGCCGTAATTAGACTTCGGCAGCCTACGAAGACGTATTGGAGAAGAAAGATGGGTAGTCAGGCCGGCAACGGTGGTCTTTACGGAGCCGAAATTACGACAGGCCGGGCGGGCAAGGCGCGCGTGCCGCTTCGGACCTTCATTGAGCCAGCGCGCGAAGTCCCAGTCATGCATAAGACGGATGTGCTCGTTGTTGGTGGAGGTCCTGCGGGAACTACTGCCGCCATCGCAGCCGCCCGTCTCGGTGCGCGCGTAATGCTGGTGGAACGGTACAATCACCTCGGCGGGCTTTCGACAGGTGGACTGGTCATTTGGATTGATCGGATGACGGACTGGGACGGCAAGCTGGTCATTCGTGGCCTCGGCCGTGAATTGCTCGACCGGCTTCCCAAGGACGCGATCTACGGACCAAATCCGGGAATCTGGGGAACAAAGGCTCCCGACGAAGTCGCGAAATGGCGCCCGCGGTTTTCAGCACACCACGATACAGTAACCTGGGCGCCAATGATTGATCCGGAGCAGCTAAAGGCAGTGTCGTTGCAGGCTGCTCGAGAAGCTGGGGTCGAGCTGATTTTCCACGCTTGGGCGTCAAACGCAATCATCGAAGGCGGCCGTGTCTCGGGGGTGATCTTCGAGAGCAAGCAGGGCCGCTTCGGCATATCGGCGACCGTCGTTGTCGATACGACTGGCGACGGTGACATCTTCGCGGCGGCTGGCGAAGATTCATCGAATGATGTCGATGCCAGCAATATCCACCAGTGTATCAATACGTCTTGGCTGTGGGGTGGTGTTGATATCGCGCGCTGGCTCGCATTCCGGACGACCGCTGAATTTGATGCTTTCTCAAAGGCGGGGCGTTCCGAAATCGGTCTTTTCGAAATGCCGGTCCCGACTTGGCGCAACGATGTTGCCGTCTTCATGGGGCCAAGATTTGCCGGTTACAACGCAATCGACGTTCAAGATCTGACAGAAGTAGAGCTCCGGTCGCGCGACAAGATGATGGAACTGGCCAAGATTTGCCGGTTACAACGCAATCGACGTTCAAGATCTGACAGAAGTAGAGCTCCGGTCGCGCGACAAGATGATGGAACTGCTCGCCTACTATCGCAAGCATGCGCCAGGCTTCGAGTCCGCGTGGATCATTCTTACGGCTCCGCAAATCGGTGTGCGTCAAAGTCGTCGTTTGATCGGGCGGGGTTCATTGACGCGCGAAGCTTGGCAGGCAGGTGTCGTCCACGCAGACGAAATTGGTATCAGTCCAAGCCTTGCACCGAAGTTCCAGAACGTATCGGTTCCCTATTCGAGTCTCCTTCCGCGCAACATTCGTGGGCTCGTGGTCGCTGGGCGTCATATGTCGACGGATGCATCGTCGCATACCTTCATGCGTGAGATTCCACAGTGCTGGCTGACTGGGCATGCAGCCGGTGCGGCGGCGGCGCTGGCAGCCAACGGCAGCATCGAGCTTGATTGCGTCTCCGTGCCAGCACTTCAAGGTGTTCTCGAGAAGCAGGGGGTTCTTTTGCGTACATCCGTGAAGTCATCTGCTGTTGAATCGGCTTCGGTATCCTGATGGCTAAGGCTCAGATTCTGAATCATATGCTCAGCATGCAGGAAGAAGCGCTGGCCCAAGCGATCGCTGCAGCATGGGACACGGGAAGCAAGATATCTCTGCCGATCGAGCCCGTCGTGCCAGATTCGAGGGCGGCTGCATATCGGATCCAGGATCGCGTCGCGGCCATCCTCGGCCGTGAAGTTGCGGGATGGAAGGTCGGGGCGGCCATTGAGGCGGTCCAGAAATTGGAAGGGCACGACGGCCCGGTCCATGGGCGCGTCCTTGCCGATCGCATCTATCGAAATGGCGGCCAAGCGCCAGGGCAGTTACTCAACGGCTGTAAGGCCGAATGCGAGTTCGGGTTCCGGGTCATCCGTCCACTGGCTGGCTTGCGTTCCGAGCAGCGAAGCCAGATCGCGGATGCTCTCGAGTTTCATCCTGCGGTCGAGCTGTCCGACACGCGGTTCACGATGGAGAGAGCGAGAAAATTCTCGACGTGGGACGCGATCGCTGATTGTGGCGGAAGCGGTGCGTTTGTCTTCGGTGCCGGGGTTGGAGCCTGGCGCGGCCTCGATTTCAACGAGCTCCAGATCGACGCTCGGGTCGACAATGGTAGCGCCATCGACGTTTATCGTGGGGGATTCCGGCGGGACCCGTTCGAAATTGCGGTCGAACTAATCGAGCATCTTTCGGATCGTGGGATCTTGCTCGGTGTCGGCGACTATATTTCGACCGGATCTCTTACGGTCCCAACCGCCCTTCGACGCGGTCAGACGTTTGTCGCAAAGATCGGTGACTTTCCCGTGGTTTCCATTGCGCTCGATTGACGATCAGCATTTTGCCGTACAACGGCGGCCCCAGTTGCCCGCGTAAGATCGAGACGCCTCCCATCGTTCGGAGTTTGGAAAATGGAAAGCGAATTCAGAGGGCGAATTGCCGTCATTTCTGGTGGTAGCCGTGGAATTGGCCTAGCGAGCGCACGTGCCCTTGCGAAGGCCGGAGCCAGGACGGCGATCATAGCGTCGTCACCCGAGAATCTGCAGGCAGCAGCCCGGACCATCGTCGCGGACGGGGGTGCGGAACCTTTGACCATCGCGGGCGACCTCCGAAGCGAATCCGGATGCCGTAATGCCTTCGACAAAGTGTCGGCCCACTTCGGGGGCTGCGATATCCTCGTTAACTCTGCTGGTGCAACACGGGCGGGGAATTTTCTCGATCAGCCCGAAGACGCGTGGCAGGACGGGTTTTCGCTGAAATTGTTCTCCTGTGTTCGACTCTCGCGGCTTTTCTGGCCGCTTCTCAAGACATCCAGGGGGCGCATCGTCAACATCATCGGGTGCGCTGCACGAATGCCCGATCCGAACTTCTTGGTTGGCGGGGCGGTCAACGCTGCGATGGCAAACTTCTCAAAGGGACTTGCCGCCCTCGGACGAGTAGATGGCGTAAACGTCAATGCAATCCATCCGGCCATGACAGCGACGGAACGCGTCAATGAGCTTATGCGACAGCGCGCGGTGTCGACTGGAAGTACACCAGAGCAGATTCTCGATGCGGAAATGCGCAAGAGCGGCATGGCCGAGCTTGTTCAACCCGAGAGCGTCGCAGAACTTGTTCTTTTTTTGTGTTCTGACCGAGCACGACAAGTGCAAGGCGTAGCCATCGCCGTCGATACTGGCGTAACGCCGGCGCTGTACTAGTGCAGGAGTCTACCGTGCAAGACATTGTGGGCGAGCCTTTGCTCGGAAGCCTGCATTATATCGAGCTTGCTTCTGAGAACCCTGAAGGTCTTGCGCGATTCTACGCAGACCTGTTCGAGATGCCGCTCGAATCTTGTGGGAGAAAATGGCTCTGTAGGAGCAGCGAACGCACAATCGCCTTTGTCCATGGATCCGCTCGGACTCTTTCTGCTGCCGGATATTTGATGCAGGACAGGGCGACGCTACTGGAGATTCAGGATCGACTGCGTCGTGTCGGTTATGATGTCGACTTCCAAGATGATGTCGTACTTGACGGAGACGCGCTCTACGTCGTGGATCCCGACGGAAATAGGATAAGGTTTGGCTCCAAGGCAGCTGCCACTCAACCAGGACCAGTGATTAGGCCGCCGGGCAGGCTTCAGCACTTGGTTGTCGGCAGCAAGAATATTTCGGAAATCGTCCGGTTCTACTCATCGGTTGTTGGCTTCCGGATATCGGATCGAGTTCTCGGTGGCGACAATTCGCTCCGTACCTGCTTCATGCGGAGCGATGATGAGCATCATAGCTTTGCCGTCTTCCAAACCTCGCGAAATGGATTGGATCATCATTGTTATGAGGTCCAGTCGTGGAACGATATTCGGGATTGGGGTGATCGGCTTGCAAAGCGGCGCATACCTTTGAAATGGGGGCCGGGACGGCATGGGCCAGGCAACAATTTATTTCTCTTCTTTCATGACCCTGACGGAAACTGGATCGAAATCTCGAGCGAGCTTGAGCGCGTGCAGGTTGAACGGCCTGTGGGGATTTGGCCGCACGAAGAGCGGACTCTCAATCGATGGGGTCAAGGGCTTTTGAGGAGTTAGCGAAAGCAATTCAACTAGGTGAGCAAAGTGTTTTGATAAGACAAAGTCGCACTTATTATTTCAACGAATCTCCATATTTTCCGAGAGTTCCCAATCTTATCGCTGCACTGACTTCACGCTCTGCCGAACGATTAGCGCATACTCGAGCTTGACCCTCTTAAGGGGATCTCGTCCTTCAACTTTTTCGATCAAGTATTCTGCGGCAAGTAGGCCCATCTGTCGGGCTGGTATCTGGATTGTCGTTAGGCTCGGTGTTGTGAGGGCGCCAATGTCGAGATTGTCGATCCCCGTAATCGATACCTGGTTGGGAACCGAGATCCCGGCGCGTTGGCAATCAAGTATCGCGCCGACGGCGAGGATATCGTTCGTGCACACGACTGCCGTTGGCGGTCGCGGTGAATCCAGAAGTTTTCGAACCGCCGCACCGCCGGCTTCCATTAGATAGGGAACCTCGATGATCATATTCGGTGGGAGGTCGATCGACCTTGCTTTGAGGGCGGCAAGGCACCCCTCCAGGCGCGCGACAGAACGATCGCTCCGCTGCGGACCGCCGCCCGCTATGATCGCCACGTCCCTATGCCCCGTGTTGAGCACGTAGTCGGTTATCTCGAACGCCGCTCGGCGATTATCGAAGCCGATGCAAGGGCGATCATCGCCGTCGACGAAATCCCATGTGTTGATGAATGGGATTCCGCACTCGTCGAGAATTTCGTAGACGCGTTCGTCATGTCGCGTGCCGACCAGTACGAGCCCGTCTACACCGCGACCTGCAAGCGTGCGCACGCACTCCAGCTCGTGGTTTGGATTGAAGTCGGAAATCGCGAGCTGGAGCATGTACGCTGACTCGGAGAGGCGCGCCTGAAGGGCACCGACGCCAGCGGCAAAACTAGCGATTGCCAATGTGGGGACAACGACGCCGATCGTTCTGGATCGGTTCATCGCAAGTGCGCGAGCCGCCGCGTTCGGGCTGTAGCCGAGCGCATCAATGACCTTCTCAATGCGTGCCCGGACCTCGCTCCGGACCATATGAGGCTTCGATAGCGCTCTTGAGACTGTGGACGTCGATACACCTGCGCGCTTCGCGACGTCAGTCAGCTTCAGGCGCCTAAAGATCTGTTCTGCCACTCGCAATTCTCTTTTGGTTCAACTGCTCTCAACATTCTGCAATAAAATTGCAGGCCAGTGCAATAAAATTATCCATATTTAATTTGACAAAATCGAATTTTGGCGAAGATACTCACCAAATTCTGCAAGCGCTTGCACAAATGCACTTGCAAAGGGGAGTGAGAGCGCTTGGCTCTTTTGACGCTCGACGGCGTGACGAAACGGTTCGGCGGTCTTACCGCAGTCGACAATGTCGGATTTGATGTCGGCGAAGCATCCGTTTGCGGGGTAATAGGTCCGAATGGTGCCGGCAAGACGACCCTATTTAATCTGATCACCGGGATTACGCGGCCAGATGAAGGCCGAATTGTCTTCCGGGAAAGCAGCATCGTTAGAAGTCTTCCCGAAGAGATCGCCCGTCGCGGGATATCCCGGACGTTCCAGAACATCAGGCTCTTCAGGAACCTGAGTGCTCTCGAAAATGTCATGGTGGGTGCGGCCGCCGAGGGTAGCGTGTCGCTGGCCCGGCAGCTCCTGACCCCATGGAAGGCGCGAGCGCGGCTTTCCGAGCTCGCATCGAAAGCAGCCGCTTGGCTGGATTGGGTCGGCTTCAAGGGGGACTACGGGCGCCCGCCTTATGAACTTCCCTACGGGGACCAGCGCCGGATCGAAATCGCACGCGCGCTCGCGACAAAGCCGCTGCTCCTGATTCTCGACGAGCCAACCGCCGGGATGGTCGCAAAGGAAGCACATCAGGTCATCGAGCTGATCCGCCGCCTCAAGGAAATCGGTACAACAGTGCTCCTCATCGAGCACAACATGAACGTTGTCATGTCGGTTTCAGACAAGGTCGTCGTTCTCAACTTCGGCCAGAAACTTGCTGACGGGACTCCCCAATCGATCCGGGCCGACGCAAAAGTCGTTGAAGCCTATCTCGGGGTGGAAGAATGAGCGCCCTGCTATCAATCCGGGGGCTGCAAGTGTCTTACGGCGCGGTGCCAGCCGTAAGGGACGTGAGCCTTGATCTTTATGCAGGCGAACTTCGCGTCATTCTCGGTGCGAACGGTGCGGGAAAGTCGACGATCCTGAAGACCATTCTGGGTCTGATGGTTCCGAACGCAGGCGAGATCACGATTTGCGGCTCGAGCGCCGTGCGCCTCACGCCTCAGGAGATCCACGCGCTTGGTGTTTCGTGGGTGCCGGAGGCCCGCCAGCTCTGGGGAAATCTCAGCGTCTACGACAATCTCGTGCTCGGCGGATTCGGTGTTTCCGACAAACGCCAACGCCAGCGTCGGATTGACGCGATGTTCGAGAAATTCCCGCGGCTGCGCGAGCGGCGTGGCCAGCTCGCGAGCTCACTCAGCGGCGGCGAACAGCAGATGGTTGCCGTATCGCGCGCCCTCATATCAAGTCCGAAGATCCTCCTCATGGACGAGCCGTCACTCGGACTCGCCCCTCTCGTCGTCAAGCAGATCTTCGAACTGATCCGAGAAGTGAACGCGCAGGGTGTCAGCGTTCTGCTCGTCGAGCAGAACGCGCGGCAGGCCTTGAAGGTCGCAAAGTGGGGCTATCTGCTCGAGACAGGCCAGATTGTCGCCGAAGGCTCGGCCGAAGACCTGTCGAGATCGGAAAAAGTACAGGAGGTGTTCCTTGGCGGAAGCACCTGACGTGACGAGGTAGCCATGGGTCTATTTCTCCAGCTTGTTCTCAGCGGGCTCGTGATTGGCAGCACATATGCGGTCGTCGCGCTAGGTTTCTCCCTTGCCTTCACGGTGTTGCGCGTCATCAATTTCGCACACCCGGAAGTCTTCATGATTGGGATGTTCGGCGGGCTCGCGGTGGCTAGCCTCACGAAGAATATTTATCTTGCGATCATCGGCGGGATGGTTGTCGCCGGAATCAGCGGCGCGGTCCTCGAACGCCTCATCATACGTCCGCTGCGCCGTCGCGAAGTCCTGATGACCCTGATCGCAACGCTGGGCGTCGGAATTGTTCTGCAGAACTCGATGGCGCTTATCGTTGGGCCGGACTCTGTCCCGTTTCCCTCGCTTGTGCCCCGTGGCTCAATCAGCGTCATGACCGCAAGCCTTACCTACCGGCAGATCCTGAACTTCGCCGTCTGCGCCTTCATCCTGATCGTGATTTCGGGATATCTGCGATTGACCGTCTGGGGCAAGGCGACTCAAGCGGTCGCCGAACGGCCTGATGTGGCGGCCGCCTTCGGCATCAACGTAGCGCGGATAAGTCAGATTACCCTGGTTATGGCTTCGGCGCTCGGAGGGCTTGCTGCCGTCTCGGTCGGCATCCTCTACGGCTCGGCTTCCGCCTATGTCGGTGTCCTTTACGGCCTCAAATCGTTCGTCTGCATGCTTGTCGCAGGCAATCGCTACTTCGAAGGGGTTATCGTCGTCGCGATCGGGCTCGGGGTGCTGGAAGCCCTCGTCACGGGATATCTCTCTTCAGGCCTGCGCGACGCTGTCGCATTCTCGGTCATGATCGCCGTTCTTCTCGTAAAGCCGCAAGGACTCTTCGGTTCGTACACCGAAAAGGTCTAACCGGATCAGGAGTTCGATTTGTCCATCGCCATCGAACCGATCGTAATCTTCACCCTGCTCAACATCTCGTTGACGCTGGGCCTCTACATCTCGAATCTGTCGGGCCAGCTCTCCCTTGGGACCGCCGCGATCGCTGGGATCGGCGGCTATCTTTCAGCCGTCCTTACCACCCGTTTCGGCATCTCGTTCCCCGTTGCCGTACTTGCCTCCATGATTGTCGGTGCCGTCGTCTGCGCCGCGCTGGCCGCTATGACATGTCGGATGGAGATGTTTGTTCTGAAGCTCGTCACGCTCGCGTTCGGCGAGGCAGTCGTCGTCCTCGCATTCAATATCGACTATCTGGGCGGCGCCAACAGCTTCACGGGCATCACACTTCATACCGGTGTTTGGAACACGCTGGTCGTTGCGGTCGTCGCGCTCGCGGTTGCCATGGCAATGGACCGCTCCCCGATTGGATATGTTGCGCGAGCCACGCGCGACGACGCCCTCGCGGCTGCGGCAATGGGCGTTTCAATACGCGGCATCCGCACACTCACGTTCATGGTGAGCGGCGCCATCATCGGAATCGCGGGTGCATTGCAGGCGCATTACATCCTCGTCATGAACCCTCACGATCTGAGTTTCTTTATCTCGTTGAGCGTCGTGATCTTCCTTCTATTCGGCGGCATCCAATCAGTCTGGGGGGCCATAGTCGGAGCGGCTATCCTTACGGTGCTGCCCGAGGCGCTCAGATTTACAAACGAATTTCGACACATCCTCTTCGGAGCGCTGATTGTTGTCATCGTGATGCTCAGGCCGAATGGCTTGATCACGCGCCGCCCTCTCGATCCGAACACACTCCCAGATTTTGCCGACAGACCAAAAATCGACCCAACCGGATTGTCCGGAAAACCCCATAGGCAAGGAGCACCACCATGACGAGGACGTTCGACGACAAAGGTCGCTTGCAGCGGATCACGCGTCGCGATGGATTGAAGATCGCAGCGGCGGCTTCTCTGTTTCCATTCATTGCAAGATCCGCGCGGGCCCAGGACGCGAAGACCATCAAGCTCGCGCAGATACAGGCCTTGACGGGGCCGTCCGCCGAGCACGGCATCCGCGCGCGCGACGGTGCCATCTTCGCTGCCGAGGAGCTCAACAAGTCTCTTGGCGCAAAGGACAAGGCGGGCCGCAGCTATAAGCTGGAACTCGTCGACTCGGATATGGCGAACGATCCCCGCCAGGCGATCACGCTGCTCCGGAATTATGCTTCGGATCCAAATGTCATGTGCGTTCTCGGCCCGACAAACTCAGTCGGATTCCTGCCGATGACGCCCGTCGCAGCCCAGTTCAAGATCCCTGTCATCGGGAACGGATCCGGCGCCTCAATCAAGGAATGGAACGACTGGGTCTACCGCGTTAACCCGACGTCGGCGGTCGCCACTCCAGCTCTGATCCGGAAGGTCGTCGAAAAGCACAAGGCCAAGCGCGTTGCCATCATCTACGATCAAACACAAGAAGTGCAGGCTGGCGACGCAGCAATCTGCAGAAGGGTTGCGGCCGAACTCGGCTACACGATCGTGAGCGACGAGGCCTACAAGTCGGGCGACCAGGACTTCTCGGCGCAGATCACGAAGGTGAAATTCTCGAATGCCGATGCGCTCTTCCTGGCCGCCGCCCCCGGCGACGGCGCGAAGGCGGCCGCACAGATCGCCGAAGCCGGCGTGAAGCTTCCGACGATGACGGGGTTCGGCGCCTTCCAGGATCCCGTCTATTGGGACAATTCCGGCGGCACGATCAAGGGTGGATACACGTGGATCGCCCAGGATCTTGGTAATGCCGGCGGCTCGCTCGCCGAATGGACGAAGCAGTACAGTGCGCACTTCCGTCTCGAAGCAACGATCCAGTCGGCCTTCGGTTACGACTCCGTCTATGCCTTTGCAGCAGCTCTCAAGGAGTGCAGCGAGCCGTCGCGCGATCAGGTCCACAGTGCGCTGACGGGCCTGAAGACGGCGACGCCGATCGGGACGACAATCGAGTTCAAGAACCCGCCGTCGGGCGACAATCTCAAGCCGACCGTGACGATCATCGAAGTCACCGGACGGGGTACCTACAAGCCTATCTGAAGAGAAGGGGTGATCGCCGTCGTGTCGCATCTTGCGCACGGCGGCATCCCCGGACCAATGCGTGGAGGAATGCTTGGCTACCCAAACCGATCGAACCGATCCGACCGTCGAAAAGCTTGTCGAATTCGCTCATTCACTCAGTATTTCGGATCTGACGCCGGAAGCGATTTGGGAAGCAAAGCGCAGATTGATCGACTGTTTCGCAATCGCATTGGCAGGCTATACCGAAGATCCGAGCATCATCTCGAGAAAACTTGCACTCGCGACATCCGGAACGCCGGGAGCGACGGTAATCGGGACGGTCCACCTTTCTAGCCCCGAGAATGCCGTCCTCGCCAACGGCACCATGATCCATTCGCAAGACTATATGGATACGTACCTCTCGCGCGAGTCGCTGCATCCGAGTGATACGATTTCGGCGATCCTCGCGGCAGGCGAGTGCGCCGGCGCGAGCGGCAACGATATCCTGCTCGGCATCGTGCTTTCCTACGAAGTAATGTGCAAACTTGCCGATTGCGCGAACGTCCGGGAGCGGGGCTGGGATCACGTCGTTTTCGGTGCAATCGCCTCTGCGTTGGCATCGGCAAAAGTTCTGAAGCTGACGCCCGACCAGATGCGCGAAACCCTGGGACTGGCCGTCGTCTCGAATACGGCGCTGCGTCAGACGCGAGTCGGTGAGGTGCCCATGTGGAAGGCGTTTGCGCCCGCCAATGCGGCTCGCAATGGGCTGCTGGCCGCGCGTCTTGCGCAGATGGGCGTGAATGGCCCCTTCATGCCGTTCCGGGGCGCGAAAGGCTTCGAGAATCAGGTCTCGGGCCCGCTGAATATCGGAGAATTCGGCTCCCGGGCAAATGGCTATCGGATTAATCAGACCTACATCAAGCTTTGGCCGGTCCAATACAACACGCAGGCAGGAATCCGTGCCGCACTAGATCTGCGCAAACTCGTACCCGATCTTTCGGATATCTCGAGGATCCAGATCGACATCAGCGAAATCGGGCGGATTCTTTCGGCCGATACTCAGGCCAAGTGGGACCCCCAAACGCGCGAAACAGCCGACCATAGCCTTCCATACATCGTCGTATCGGCTTTGATGGATGGCGACGTGTCGCGCGCAACATTTGATCGTGAGAACTACCGTGATCCGAAGAAGCTGGAGATGGTGCGGAATGTCGAAGTACGCGCCGATCCCGAATTCACAAAAAGTTACCCCGAAAAACTCACAGTCCGCGTGACGCTACTCTCAAAATCGGGAGCAAAATTCGAAAAGATGTTCGACTATCCCAAAGGTCACTTCAGGGATCCGCTGTCAGATGCGGAGGTTGCGGGCAAGTTCCAGAAATTTGCACAAGTTCATATGCAAGCGGGAGCAATCAAATCCGCGCTTGATGCAACATGGGGCTTTGAAAGAGTCGGCAGCATCGGTGAATTCATGCGGCTTTTTTCATTCGAGCAGAAAGCTAAGTGAAAGTAAGAGGTCCGGTTGCATGGTTCATCGCGCGTTTAAATATTTCCAAGCTGAGTTCCGCGTTGAGTTCAGCTTTGGCTTGGGCGCGAGCTTTTCAGTTCACGGCGTGAACCCATGAACTCGTCACGATAACGGACGAATTTACTCTCTAATTGAACATGTCTGGACGGCTACGGCGACGGGGCGTGGTGCGATGCCCATAGGCCGCGAAGGACTGCGCTCCGTTGCATCGGCTCAATCAGGCTTTTGATAAGACGAACTCGCGGAGTCCAGTAGCTCACCCTTGTTGGGTCGTTGTTGTCGGATCAGATCTTAAGCGCTATTGGTAGGGTGTATAAGTAAATTTGTATACGAATGCAGATTTGTCTGAAGGATCTGTCGGTGAAGAACTCAGAAAATACTCTATTACAGAGCGCCATTCCCGATCGGCCGTACTTGCGCGACGAAGTCTATAGTCGGCTGCGGAAGTATGTCGCAGAAGTATCTGCTGCGAGCGTCGAGGAAGTTCCACTTCGGGAGGCCGATCTCACTCGTGCATTGGGTGTCAGCAGGACGCCGATCCGCGAAGCGCTGAATCGGTTGCAGCAGGAGGGGCTTGTCGTATTGCTTCCGCGGCGCGGCATTCGCGTCAAGCCGACGTCATTAAGCGACTACATGTCCTGGCTGGAGATTCGCGAGACGCTCGATGGCATTGCGGCGCGGGGTGCGGCTCAACGCGTAACGGCGCCCACAATTGCGAGCATGCGCCAGCTTTTCGAACCGTTCACAGAGGCTGGTCTTGCGGCCGTTTCCAGCAATCCAGAGTTTTCGGAAGCGAACGCAAAGTTTCATGCAGCAATTTGTGCGGAAAGCGGGAACTCCGTCCTTCCGCGCATGTACGCCGCCTACCACTATGTCGATACGACACGCCGCCTTATCGTGAATCAGCCAGGCCTGCTTGCGCGTTCATTGCGCGAGCACCGCATGATCATCGATGCACTTGAGGCGCACGATTCGGATCTCGCTGAGCAGCTTGCCCGCGCCCACGTCCGTTCCGTTCGGAAGTGGATAGAGCAAAGCCTTGCCGCCGGCGGTGCCGCCTCGTAGGAGCGGCTGTTCAGAGTCAGGCACCGCCATCGCGTCTATGCCTCCTAGGGATCGAGGGAACTCAAGTGTGCCGCAACCGCGACGCGAAGGTTGCGCACATGGGATCTCGCCGCCGCTTCCGCGGCATCCGGATCTTGGGCTTCAAGGGCAGCCATTATTTTCTCGTGCTCGCACATCGAGTCCGAGAGACGCCCAAGCCTGGCCGTGATTCGACGGCGAGTGTTGCCGAGATGGCTGTAGGTCTCGCCCAGACGGACGAGAACGTTATCGCGGCTTTCAGCGAGCAAGAGCGAATGGAAGCGAACGTTGGCTTCGCCGAATGCGGCGATTGCGTCGCTGCTTTCTAGGTCATGCATGCCGAATGAGCGGAACAGGCCGCGCATTTCAGCAACGAGGGCAGGTGTTGCCGTTGCCGCAGCGCGTCTGGCCGCCATCCCTTCGATAGTCTCACGTATCTCGAGCCAGCACAGGTACTCGGCGAGCGTTGCCGGGATGATCTGCACCTTTCGACGCGGCGAGACGCGCACAAGTCCTTCGTGATGGAGGCGACTGAGGGCCTCGCGGACAGGTGTCCGACTGACACCCAGTTCGCGTGCGAGATCGGCTTCGCTTAAAGCGATCGCGACGTCGGTTGAGGCAGCGACTTCCGACACGCGATGGCGCAGCACACGATAGACCTCGTCGCGTAGATACGGGCGTGGCGGGATGGCGGCGGGGTCCAATAGGCTCGCCGACGCATTTTTGCCTGCGAAGTGTTTCAAGCTTGACATATTGTTTTTGTATACGTATTAGTAAACAAAGTCGAGCAGAAAATTCTCTCTTTGTTCTCAGGGCGGCCAACAAGAGCGACGATGTACGAGTTCGAATACGACAGGATGACGACCCTCGATGCCGCCGTCGCAGCGATGCGAGATGACGTCGATGCAAAGCCCCTCGCAGGTGGAATGAGCCTTTTGTCGGCCATGAAGCTGCGCTTGGCCGCTCCATCTCGTTTGATAGATCTTGCCACAATACCGAACCTGGGCCTGATCGACGTCGCGCCTACCTCGGTGACAATTGGAGCGATGGCGCGCCACTACTCGGTCGCCAGATCCGATCAAGTACGCCGTGCGATCCCGGCCCTAGTGAAGCTTGCCGGCGGGATCGGGGACGTCCAGGTCCGCTATCGCGGAACGATCGGTGGCTCCCTCGCAAACGCGGATCCGGCAGCATGCTATCCGTCAGCAGTTCTCGCGCTTCGAGCGACAATACGTACTGACCGGCGAGCTATCTCGGCTGACGGCTTCTTCAAAGGCCTGTTTCAGACTGCACTGGAACCAGACGAACTCATCTCAGCAGTGCAATTCCAGATACCTCGCACGGCTGCCTACGTGAAGTTCACAAATCTCGCTTCTCGCTTCGCAATCGTCGGAGTCTTCGTTGCGCGCTTTGACGATCAGGTCCGCGTGGCGGTCACTGGCGCCGGTCCGTATGCGTTCCGGGTCCATTCGTTCGAGGAGCATCTGCACAAGGCGTTTTCCCCTGAGTCGCTCGACGGAATCCACGTTCCGACGAGTGGACTCTTGGCGGATGGCCATGCGCCGGCCGAATACCGGGCGCACCTGATCGGCGTGCTCGCGCGCAGAGCGGTCGAAATCTGCAACGAGAAAAAGTCGGAGAGCTAGGAAATGTCGGCAAGTCGGACAAAAGAGGTTGTTCAGGTCAACGGGATGGCGAAACCGAAGGGTGTATGGTCGGTCGCGACGGTTGCCAATCCCGGCAGGCTGATCTTCGTCTCCGGCCTTCTCGCGAAGGATGAACAGGGTAGCATCGTTGGCGTCGGCAACATCTCTGCCCAAACCGAGAAGGTCATCGAGAACCTGAGGCAGGCACTCGAAGCAGCCGACGCCACTCTCGATGATGTCGTGCGCGTCGACGTCTATATCCGCGACATGTCGCATTTTGCCGAGATCCATGCTGTCCGTCGCCGACACTTCCCCGTTGACCCGCCTGCTTCGACGATGGTCGAGGTCTCGCGGTTCACCGATCCAAGCGCGTTGATTGAAATGACTGCAATCGCGTCCGTTCCCGCGCGCCAACCAGACTTCGCCTCGACGACGGCGCGCACGGGGAAAGTGGCATGAACACCGAGGAAGCGCTGAAGCGTCCAATCCATTTCAGCCCGCGACGGTTGGCGCATGCCAATCTGTTCGTAGGGGCGCTGGAGGATTCGCTTGCGTTCTTCAACCGAACCTGTGGTCTGGAGATCGTTATGCGCCAGCCGGCAATCGGCGGTGGATTCCTGTCGAACGGAAACACGCACCACGACATAGGACTGATTCAGGCAACGGAAAGATCTGTCTTTGGAGAAGGCGGGCACAGGATCCTGGCTGAGGGTCAGGGCTCGCGTCCAGGGCTCAACCATCTCGGGTGGGAGATGGAGAGCGAGTTCGAATTGACCAAAGCGTACCAGCGTGCCGCGGCGGCTGATTTCAAGATACATCGGACTGTGCAGCACCGTTCGTCACGCAGCGTCTACGTGTTTGATCCAGACGGCAGCGTGCATGAGTTCTATGCCGATACTGACCGCGACTGGCGCGGGCGCTACAAGGATGGAACAACGGTCAGCGGGCAATGGACGCCAGACGCCGGCACGGCTTCGATGGAGGCGCGCTACCATAACGATCCGGCGATCGTCCGGAACACCGAAGCGCCGATACACCCGGTTCGAATCACGCATGCCGTACTCTCGGTCCGCAATTTCGAGCGCATGCGTTCGTTCTTCGTAAATATCGCTGGCCTGCAGGAAGTGTTCGCTTCGGACGCCCGTGGGGTGGCGGCGTTTCAGGCACCGAAAACCCGTGGCCCGTATTCGGTCGCAATCGTGAAGGAGGATCGTCTGCCTGATGTCGGTCGCCGGAAGCTCCATCACATCACGTTCGAGGTCCCCGACGAAGGCGACATAGAGATGGGTGAGCGCCGCTTCTCCGAAATGGGTGTGAAGATCGAGCGTCGCATCGAAGTTGCGCACAAGCGTTCTGTCTTCATACAAGATCCGGATGGAACGTTCGTGGAGTTTCAGTATCAGCGCTCGGCACCGCTTCCGTTCGAGCAGCTAGCGGAATCCTCGGACATCGGGTTCCTGATCTGAAGGACGCAGCAAATGAAGCTTGTAGGTGAGCCGGTCCGACGGGTTGAGGACGCCCGCTTCCTGACCGGGCGAGGACGCTACGTCGATGATATTGTCCTTCCGGGGACAGTCCATGCGGCTTTTGTCAGAAGCCCGCACGCGGCGGCGCGGATAGTTTCAATTGAAACGCGCGCGGCTGCTGAGCTACCCGGCGTTTTCAGGGTGCTGACGGGCGTGGACTGGATCGAAGCGGGTCTCGGGAAGTTTGCAGTCTGGTCTCCGGTGAAATCGTCGGACGGCACCGAGCGCCAGAACATGACGCAGCCGATTCTGGCAACTGAATGCGTTTGCTATGTCGGCCAGCCGATCGCATTGGTCGTGGCGGAAACGCGTGCGCAGGCGCTTGATGCCGCCGAAGCCGTGGAAGTCCTATTTGAGCCACGCGCCTGCATCGTCGAGACCGGACGGGCATTGTTGCCCGGAGTACCGCATGTTCACCCGGAACTCGGAACGAACGAGATATATTCCGTTCATGTCGGTGATGAAGCCGCAACTGTGAAGGCTTTCGTCGGCGCCGCACATGTCGCTTCGCTAGAATTGGTCAATACCAGGATCACCGCGAATCCGATTGAACCTCGCGCACTTCTCGCTTCCTACGATCCCGGCGAAGACGGGTTCACGCTCTATGTCACGCACCAGGCGCCGCATCTCCTGCGCCGCGATCTCGCCGACAACACGTTGCGCCACCCCGAGCACCGTATCCGCGTCATCTCGCCCGACGTGGGCGGCGGCTTTGGGATGAAGATGGCAAACCATCCCGAAGAGCCTGCCGTTCTTTGGGCCGCGAAAGTCGTTGGCCGACCTGTCCGATGGACCGCAACCCGATCTGAGTCACTGATCACCGACGCGCAGGCGCGGGATCATTTTACCCGAGCGCAGATGGCCTTCGATCGAACCGGCCGCATTCTCGCGATGAATGTCGACACAATCGCTAGCCTGGGCGCGTTCCAGACGCGAATGGGCGCGAGTATCCCAGCACAGTTCTACTCGCGCACTCTCGCTGGATTCTACAAGGTTCCAGTCGCACATTGCCGGGTGAGGGGCGTCCATACGAATGCGCCGCCGGTTCAGGCGTATCGCGGCGCCGGCCGACCGGAAGCGATATACGTTCTCGAATCTCTGATCGAGGATGGCGCTCGTGCGCTCGGGCTTGATCCCGTCGCCATTCGCCGTCTCAATTTCATCGACAAAACCGAGTTTCCGTACGTCTCGGCTCTTGGCCTCACTTACGACTCCGGCAATCCGGCTGGATTGGTCGAGATGGCGTTGGCAAAGCTCGACTATGACGCTTTCAGGAAGCGCCAAAAAGAAGCTCGAGCGAGCAGAGCGCGGGAATTACCAGGTATCGGCTTTGCCTGCCTGATCGACTGCGCTGGTACGCCAAGCAAGGCGATGGCCGGCTTCGGTCGGAAGGTAATCGGCGGTTGGGACTCCGCATCGATACGGATCCATCCCGACGGCCAGGTAACGGTCCTTTCCGGCGCCCACTCGCACGGGCAAGGGCATGAAACCGCTTACGCACAGCTCGCCGCCGAGCGGCTTGGGCTTCCCTTGGCTTTCGTGCGCGTCGTCGAAGGCGATACGGATAAAGTGCAGTTTGGGCACGGTAGCTGGGGCTCGCGCTCGACGATGACAACCGGGGTCGCTGTCGCAAAGGCGGCCGATGTCCTACATACAAAGTGCCGAAGAATTGCCGCGCATCTTCTGGAATGCGGGGAAGGCGATCTCGAATTCAGTGACCTGAAGTTTCGCGTCGTCGGAACCGATCGCTTCGTTGGATTTGCCGAGGTCGTGCGCGCTGCCTATCAGGGTGGCGGACTTCCGGCTGGCATGGAGCCGAGCCTAGAGCATCTGGCCTTCCATGATCCGATCGAACGGGCGTGCTCGTCGGGATTCCAAGTCTGCGCCGTCCGGGTTGATCGGGAGACGGGCAGAATCAGTCTCGACCGTTATATCGCCATCGACGATTGCGGGCGAATCATCAATCCGATGATTGTCGAAGGACAGACCCAGGGTGGCCTCGCGCAGGGAATCGGGCAAGCCCTCATGGAGCAATGCTTCTACGACCCTACGACTGGGCAGCCTCTAAGCGGGAGTTTCATGGATTACGCAATGCCTCGAGCATCGGATTTTCCGAGCTTCGAGATCGGCACGCAGGAGACGCCAAGCCCGAACAATCCCCTCGGCGTAAAAGGGGCCGGCGAATCCGGGACGATTGGCGCACTTGCGGCAGTTCGAAATGCCGTGGTCGATGCACTGACTCCGCTGGGCGTTCGCCACATTGACATGCCGTTGACTCCACCGCGGGTCTGGAAGGCCATTCAGGAAGCCCGTCTCAATCCGGCCTCCTTTGCAGGCCAGGCAGCAAAATGACGCAAGCAAACCGCTGTAAGGTCGAGCTCACGATAAATGGTGCTCCTGTGGTCGGCGACGTCGAGCCAAGAACGCTTCTTGTCGAATTTCTGCGGCGCGATCGCGCCCTAACCGGTGCACATGTCGGATGCGACACAAGCCAATGTGGAGCTTGCACTGTGCTTGTGGACGGCAAGGCGATCAAGTCGTGCACGATGCTCGTCGTCCAGGCGGCCGGCGCAAGCATTACCACGGTCGAAGGTGTCGCGTCTGGGGGCGCTCTGCATCCGATCCAGCACTACCTTCGAGAAAAGCACGGCCTGCAATGCGGCTTCTGCACACCCGGAATGGTGATGATCGGACTCGACCTCCTGTCGCAGGGCCCGGCGCTCTCCGCAGAACGGATCCGGGAAGGCTTGGAAGGAAACCTGTGCCGGTGCACGGGCTACCAGAACATCGTCGATGCACTCGTCGCTGCGTCAGCGGCGATGACCGGCTCGAGCGTCTAGACGAGCATGCGCGCGCAATTTGTCGATACACCGAGCGGACGGACGCGAGTGCTTTACGAGGGCACAGGCCCGGCTGTGCTTCTGATCCACGGAATCGGCACGTCTGCGGAGAGATGGGTACGGAACTTAGATGAGCTTGCCCGTGACCACTCGGTGTTCGCTCCGGATCTTTTCAGTTGTGGATTCTCGTCCGATGTCAGTTTTGAAACGCTTGGGCCGCCATTGTTCCACCTTCAGCAGATGGTCGAGCTTTGCGAGGCTCTCGGCATTTCGAGCATGCATGTTGTTGGAAGTTCTTATGGCGGACTTGTTACCGCCTTGCTTGCGCTTGAATATCCGCATCTCGTCAAACGTCTCGTGATTGTCGGCAGCGGCTCGGCGCTTCATCCGGCCGACGAGCAACGTGCAGTTCTCGAAGCGGCTCGGAAGAACACCGAGTCGGCGTTCGAAGCTGGCACGCTGGAGGCGACGCGCGCCCGAATGCAGCGTCTGGTTCATGATGCGCGGACGATCCCGGAGATCGCCTTGCTCCCACAACTCACCGCGAATGCGTTGCCGGGGCGTCGCGCGGCAACTCGGCGTCTTCTTGACGGTCTCGTAGAGGCGCTCGGGAAACCGACGATGCAGAGTTCGCAGCGTCTGGAAAGCATCGCGCACCCGACGCTTCTGATTTGTGGACGCGAAGACCCTCGCGCCGATTGGCGTTACGCCGAGCGGGCCGCTGGACGCATGCAGAACGCGCGCGCCGTCATCTTCGATCGATGCGGTCACGGGCCGATGTTCGAGCATGCTGAGCGGTTCAACCACGATGTCCACCAGTTTCTCGGCAACCCGACTACGGGCAGGAGCTAGATCAAGTGCGATTTGTGACCTTCGACTATGCCGGATCCGAGCGCGCCGGCGTTCTGCTCGATGATACCCGCATCCTTGATCTCAGCTCGCTCGTCGATGAGTACGGAAATGAACTACCCGACAACATGATCGATCTGATCGACGCGTGGACAGACGTCGCCCCGCTTGTCCGGAGAATCGTCGAGCAAGCCGTTGCTTCAACGGTCTGGGCGGATGCGACGCGGCCGCTGAGCGAAGTGAAGCTTCGTGCGCCCATTCGCCGGACGAAGAAGAACGTGTTCTGCGTCGGCCGTAACTATGCAGATCACGTCGCCGAGGGCGATCGCGCCCAAGGCAAGTCAGCCCCCCAGCAGGATGTGCCCCAGTTCTTCACGAAAGCGCCTACCTGCATATCGGACCCGGATTCCGATATTCCGAGCCATGTCGGCATCACGCGCCAACTCGACTATGAAGTTGAGCTCGCCGTGGTGATCGGGCGTCGCGCGCTCGACGTCCCACGCGAGCGCGCGTTCGAACATGTGTTCGGCTACACGATCCTGAACGACATCACTGCGCGAGACATGCAACGGCGTCACGGGCAGTGGTTCAAGGGGAAGTCGCTTGACGGCTCCTGCCCGATCGGACCGTGGATCGTCGATGCGGCCACTCTCGACCCGGTGAAGGGTTTGCATATCTCGCTGAGCGTCAATGGCGAGACAAGGCAAAGTTCTTACACGAACCGGATGATCTGGGGGATTGCCGAGATCATCGAATACCTGTCTGCCGGAATGACCCTCGAACCAGGCGACATCATCGCGACCGGCACGCCGAGTGGAGTCGGCTATGCGATGGATCCGCCGTGCTTCCTGAAAGCCAATGACGTCGTTGTCGCGGAAATTTCCGGGATCGGACGTCTCGTGAATCGTATCGCCGACTATGGCGCCTTCGCGCAGGCCCAAAGAATTTGATCGCCCGACAACATTAGTCAACCCCCTATCGAGGAGGCCGAGATGCTACCGACACGCCGTAATGTACTGGCAATGGCCGGCGCCACCGCCACCGCAAGCACTTTCGCTGCGCTTGGTGGCGCTCGTGCGCAAGCGCGCGAGATCACGATCATGGTCTGGGGAACAACCTGGCAAACCGCGCTCAAGGAGCTTGGGGAGAAGTTTACGGCCGAGTCCGGCATCGTAGTCAAACTGGAGACGCAGACGAGCGCTCCGGAAGGGCTCGTGAAGCTTCAGGCCGCGCGCGAGCGGCCGATGGTCGATGTCTGGTTCACGACCGCAGCCATTTCCGCGCGCGCGCGAGCCGATCAACAGCTCTTTGCCGAAATTCCGCTCGATCGCCTCAAGAATGTCGGTGAAGTCTACCAGGGTGCTGTTTCGAAATGGGGCGTGCCGTTTGCCACATTCCCGATCATCGCGATCATCCGAACCGACCTCGTTACGCGCCCTGTCAATTCGTGGAATGATCTCTGGGATCCAGCGTTCCGCAACAAGCTCGCGATTCCGAATATGACGATGTATCAGGGACGGTTCCTGTTGCTGTCCGCCGCGCTAGATGGCGGGGGCGCCCTTAACATCGAGCCGGGATTTGAGCGTCTCCGTCGCCTGCGCCCAAATGTTGCACTGTTTTACAGCTCTGACCAGCAGGCGAGGCAAGCTCTCGCGCAGGGCGAGGCATCCGTTCTCTTCGGGCCGCCTTCGCTGGCGCGGTGGCTTATCGACCAGAAGATTCCGGTCAGCATGCTTCCTCTCCGGCCAACGCCGCTGGAGTTCGACATGATGATGATGGTACGCGGGCCTCGGCAGGAACTTGCTCTTCAATATCTCGATTTCATGATGCGCCGAGACGTGAACGAGTGGGCCGCGCAGCGGCGCCTCATGATGCCGTCGAACATGAGTGCGGCTGCGCCCGACCTGCTAAAGGGCATTCCCCCAACCGGTAGCGAAGCATTGATCTTTGATGATGCTGTCGTTAATGCAAATATTGCTGCGTGGACCGAAAGATTTAACCAAGAGATCGCTCGGTGACGATGAGGAGCGAGAGCCTCCAACTTGCCGGTGTCTCGAAGACGTTCGGCAAGACACTTGCCGTGTCGGGAGTCGACCTGACCGTCACTCCCGGCCGTCTTCTGACATTGCTCGGCCCGAGCGGATGCGGCAAGACCACTTTGCTGCGGATTGTCGCGGGCTTTCTTGCGCCGACTACCGGTCGGGTTTTGATCGGCGGACGCGACATCGTGTCGCTGCCGCCGAACCGCCGCGACATTGGCATCGTCTTCCAGAATTATGCACTTTTCCCGCATTTGACCGTCTCCGACAACGTCGCGTTCGGTCTTAGGGTCCGCGGCATCGGTGCTCCTTCCCAGCGCAAGCGCGTGGACGAAGTACTCTCGCTTCTCCAACTGGAGGCGTTGCACGATCGTTACCCCGCGCAGCTAAGCGGCGGACAACAACAGCGCGTAGCACTAGCACGCGCATTGGCCATCGAGCCGAAGCTGCTCTTACTCGACGAACCGCTTAGCGCTCTTGACAAAAATCTCCGCCATAGCGTGCAGCAGGAGCTGCGATCCTTACAGCGTCGCGTGGGCGTAACGACAATCGTCGTCACCCACGATCAGGACGAGGCGTTTGCGCTTGCCGACCTGGTCGCGGTCATGGAGCTCGGGCGGGTATCGCAACTCGGTGAACCGCAGGCCATCTACGACCGCCCGGCCAATGGTTTCGTGGCGACATTCCTTGGAATTGGAAACATGGTACCGGGCAGTGTCGTCGGTCACGATCGGGGTGACTGGGTTGTTGACACGCCAGCGGGAGGACGCACGCGCGTGCCAATGGACGGCATGAGCACCGAGATCGGTGCGAAAGTGAATGTATTCTTCCGCCCTGAACGGGTCGGGATTGGCGCGGCGAGATCCGGCGAGTGGGAGCTTGACGCCAGTCTCGTCGAGGCGCGTTCGATGGGGCCTCGCCGCGAGCTGGAGTGCGTACTTTCCGACGGCACGCGGGTTCTTGCGACGTTGCCCAACGGCATGGTGGGTGGACCTTCGGAGCGCGGCGACCAGGTTCGTCTCGCGATCTCGGAGCGTGCCCTCACCTGTCTGGTGCAGTGAGAAAATGGAGCGCCGCATTCCACTGGTCACATTTCTGCCCATCATCGTGGTGATCGGAATCTATGCAAGCGGATTCGTAACCTTTCTCGCAGCCAGCATTCACGCGAAGGCGTCGGCCGGTGGAATTGATCCTGCAATCGTTGGCTTTGCAAATTTCGAAAGATTTCTGCTCAACGATGCGGCTTTCGAAATTCTTGGTCGAACCTTCTGGGTGGCCGCCTACCTTTCGTTCGCGGCGCTCCTTATCTCGTATCCAATGGCCTATTTCATCGTCAGGACACGTTCAACTCGCCTGCGGCGTGCGCTACTTGGAATCGTGATGCTGACGTTTCTTTCTGGCGGGATTACGCGCGCCTATGCGTGGATGGTCGTGTTGGGCAATACCGGTCTCATCAATCGCTTGCTCAGCATGCTTGGAATCGATCGCATCCAACTCCTTTACAACCATCGAGGCGTCGGCATTGCTCTCGTGCATTTCTTAGTCCCATTCTGCGTGCTTACCCTTGTCGGCGTGTTCCAGACGTTGAACCGGAACATCGAGGAAGCAGCGATCAGCCTTGGAGCTTCAAGGACGCGAACGTTCTGGCAGATTACGTTTCCGATCACCGCTCCGGGCGCAGTTGGTGCTGCAATTCTGACCTACTCACTCGCCGTAAGCGCGTTTTCATATCCGCTGTTGCTTGGTGGAGGTCGGGTACATTTCGTGTCGAACTACATCTACGACATATTATTTGTAAATTTTGACATTCCCTACGCGGCCGCCACTGCGGCAATTTTCTTGGTCTCGACACTTGCGGTCATGGCGCTGCTGCCGCTCATACTTCGAATGGCGTTTGGGTCACGACTGCAAAAGGTGCCGCGATGAAAGGGGAATACAGTACCTATGGCGCCTTCGTGATCGGTATGGCGCTTCTCGGGGCGGCGTTCCTTTTATTGCCAATCCTCGTAATTACCTATTACTCAATTCAGAATGGTCAGTATTTCGAAGTGAGTCCTAGCGGCTTCAGTTTTAGGTGGTACGTAGCCGCCGCGCTGAATGAGCGATTCGTGGCAGCTGCAATCGTCTCGTTGACCACGGCCGCAATCGTGACGCCGATTGTGCTTGTGGTGGCAGTCCCTACGGCGTTCGTCCTCGTTCGGGGACGGTTTCCAGGCAAGACAGCTCTTGGCCTGCTGGTCATGTCGCCGCTGCTCGTTCCAGGCGTCGTGTCCGGGATAGCATTTCTGACCTTCTTTGGTGCAATCGGTATCGATCAAGGTGCGATACGCAACGGACTCGCAATGGTCTGCTTCGCTTATCCTTTTGCCGTTCGTGCCATCGCCGCAAATTTGCAAGGTCTTGGCTTGGTTTGGGAGGAAGCAGCTGAGTCTTTGGGAGCAAGTAGCCGACAGGTTTGGCTCTTGGTCCTCTTGCCCTTGTTGCGGCCTGGCCTGCTAGCCGCGGGCATTTTTGCGTTTGTTGAGTGCGTCGACAACTTTGCAATTTCCGTCTTCCTGATCACACGCGCTTCGACAACTCTCCCTGTTGAAGTCTATAGCTATATTAGAGATTTTGATGATCCGAGCGTAGCCGTTGTAGCTGTTGTGTCGATCGCGCTATCGACTGCTCTAATGTTCGCAGTTGAACGCTGGATTGGACTGGATCGTTTCTTGCGCCATGGGTAATTTTCTGATGCGCGAGTAGATCTGATTTCCCTCTAAAGGAAGATCCATTTTCTCTGAAGTCGTGCGTCAGGCTGATGGCCTGCCTTGGGAGTCCGTGGACGCCGAAATAGGTCTTACGGTCGAACCCGGGGCGTCCCACCATTGTACCAAGCACAATCGAATTTACTCAGGGCTCGGTGCGACGGTGGCGAGGGAATTGGATCGGGATTTCGACACGACGGATTGGGGTATGCTCCAACTATCTTTGAACCACGCAGCTCATATTGCGCGACAAGATGCGGATGACGACGAGATTCACGCGGCAAGAATTATACGATTTGGTTTGGTCCGAGCCGATGCGAGATCTAGCCGCCAAATTCAGTATCTCAGATCGTGGTCTCGCAAAGGCATGCGCGGCGGCCGGCATCCCGGTGCCGGAACGGGGCTATTGGAACAAGTTCCACGCGGGTAAGAAAGTGACACAGCGGCCGTTGCCGCCTCGTGGTGTCGGCAAATCCAATTCAATTGTGATTGGCGGGAGTCAGTGGAGCAGCAGGCATTTCTCGGATAATGAAATCCTGCGGATGTCCGAGCTGCCCGAGCCCGTGTTCGAGGCGACTATCGATGAAGTCCGGCAAGAGGTAACGAAGCTTGTTCAGAAGGCGCCGTTCCCGAAAAAGATCAACCAGCCTCATCGACTAGTCGCACGACTGCTTGCCGACGATGACGTGCGCCGTCAGAAGTATCTGGCCTCGTCTTACCGATCTTCTTGGGATGCTCCGATATTTGATCCGGCTTTCGAGAAGCGGCGACTCAGGCTGCTCAACGCCCTGTTCGTCGGGCTGGAATACTGCGGAATGAAGCCGGCCGTCTGCGGCAAGGAGGCGCGTGAACTCTCAGTGGCGGTCGGGGACCAGCATGTTCTTTTCTCTCTGGACGGTGTGAAAGCGAAAAGGCATCTCGAGCGTGAGCGCTCTGGCTACGGCTTAACGGCGCGCGACGCGGACGACTGCATGTATCTTTCACTTTCGAGCTGGCGGCACGCGGAACTGGATCCGGCGACTTGGGTAGATACTGATCAATCTTTCCTGGAGGATAAACTTCCGGAAATCGCTGTCGAGCTCATCGTCTCTGCTGAAGTTTCGTTCCGGCAGGGGGAAATCCGGCATCGTGAATGGGTATTCGAGCGCAAAGCAGGATTGATTGAAGAAGAGCGGCAGAGGCGTCTCGAAGCGGAGAGGCAGCGCAAGGCGCACGAGGCTAAACTCGAGAAGCAGCGCGTTGACCATCTGCTCGGGCAGGCTACTGCCCTTCACCAGGCCACGCTGATTCGCGGCTACGTGGCTGCCGTAGCAAAAGCGAACCAAACGTCGCCGGCGCCGATGTCTGATGACGAGCTTTTGGCCTGGAGAAGCTGGGCACTCACCCAGGCCGACCGAATAGATCCGATTGTCTCGGGCAGCTACAAAACTCGTCCGACCGAGAAGTAGCGAGGCTCGCACGCCTCCGATTTTAATGCTCAGTATTGAAGTGCAACTGTTTATCCGAACTAAGTTAATATACCTAATCAGGGCTGCAGAGTTCTGGCAACTCTGCCCAAGATCGCTGCAGAATTCCCTGATAGTTTGAATTCGGGGTGAAGGAAACCACTCCTTCGACTACACACGCCGCCATTCGGACCCGTCCTACCTTCGAAGCCATGGTCAAACCGGCCCGCGAAATCCATATTCATATGGAAATCGGGCGATCGACCCGATAGAACCGCGGCCGCGAAAGCACGGGGGGAGCGCGCGTGAGCGAGAGCAGAACCGCAGGATCGGACGGTATCGGGCGTTTCGTGCGTGCGCCGCAGGATTTCGCCGCCGGCATCTTCATGATCGCGCTGGGTACCTTCGCGCTGTGGCAGAACGCGAGCCTTGAACTGGGTTCGCTGCGCGCCTTCGGACCGGGCATGATGCCGGCCATCCTGTCCGGGCTGTGCATCGCTTTCGGACTTCTCATCGTCGCCGGTTCGCTGTTCGCCGACGGCCCGACGCTCGAACGCTGGACGTTGCGCGGACCGCTGTTCGTGCTCGGCGGTGCCGTCGCTTTCGGCCTCACGATCCGCCCGCTCGGCCTCGCGGTCGCGGCACCTCTCGCCATCATCATCGCCGCCTTCGCCAGCGCCGAGACCAAGCTCGGCGAGACGCTGGTTTTCGGGGTGCTGATCTCGGTCTTCTGCCTCGGCCTGTTCAAATTCGCGCTCGGCCTGCCGATCCCGGTGGCGCCGTGGCTGCTCGGCTATTGAGGGCACGATGGGCGACCTGATTTCCAATCTCGGTCTCGGCTTCGCGACGGCGCTGACGCTGCAAAATCTGGCACTGTGCTTCGCGGGCTGCCTGATCGGCACACTGGTCGGCGTGCTGCCGGGCGTGGGCCCCATCGCGACGATCGCGATGCTGCTGCCGCTGACCTTCAAGCTCGACCCGACCGGTGCGCTGATCATGCTGGCCGGCATCTACTACGGCGCGCAGTACGGCGGCTCGACGACGGCCATCCTCGTCAACATTCCCGGCGAGGCGACCTCGGTGGTGACCGTGCTCGACGGCCACCAGATGGCGCTGCAGGGCCGGGCGGGCGTGGCGCTCGGCGTCGCGGCGCTCGGCTCGTTCTTCGCCGGCACGGTCTCGACGCTGGTCATCGCCGCGGTCGGCGTGCCGCTGACCAAGATCGCGCTGCTGTTCGGCCCGGCCGAGTATTTCGCGCTGATGGTCATGGGCCTTGCCTTCGCGGTGGTGCTCGCGCGCGGCTCGTTGCTCAAGGCCGCGGGCATGATCTTCACGGGCCTGTTGCTGGCGACGATCGGCACGGACCTGGAGACTGGCGAGGAGCGCATGACGCTCGGTTTCGCGACGCTGACCGACGGGCTCGATTTCGCGATTCTGGCGATGGGCCTGTTCGGCTTCGCCGAGATCCTGCGCAATCTCGAGAACCCGGAATCGCGCGACGTGGCGCGCACGACCATCGGTCGCCTGCTGCCCGACATGGACGATCTGCGGCGCTGCGTGGCGCCTGTCCTGCGCGGCACGACCGTGGGCGCCATCCTCGGCATCCTGCCCGGCAATGGTGCTGTGCTCGGCCCCTTCGCGTCGTACACGCTGGAAAAGCGCATCGCGAAGGATCCCTCGCGCTTCGGGCGCGGTGCCATCGAAGGCGTCGCGGGCCCGGAATCGGCGAACAACGCCGGCGCGCAGACGGCCTTCATCCCGCTGCTGACGATGGGCATCCCGCCGAACGCCGTCATGGCGCTGATGGTCGGCGCGATGACCATCCACGGCATCATCCCCGGCCCGCTCGTGATGTCGAAGAGCCCGACGCTGTTCTGGGGAATGATCGCCAGCATGTGGATCGGCAACCTGCTGCTGCTGATCATCAACCTGCCGCTGATCGGGCTGTGGGTGCGCCTGCTGAAGGTGCCCTACCGGCTGATGTTCCCGACGATCCTCGTCTTCTGCTGCATCGGCATCTATTCGATCAACAACAGTTCGCAGGACGTGCTGTTCACGGCGTTCTTCGGTTTCGTCGGCTACGGCCTGATCAAGCTCGGCTTCGAGCCGGCGCCGCTGCTGCTGGGCTACGTGCTCGGCCGCCTGATGGAAGAAAAGCTGCGCCAGGCGATGATCCTGTCGCGCGGCAGCTTCGCGACCTTCATCGAGAACCCGATCGCCGCCGGCCTCCTGGTGATCGCCGTCGTCATCGTCGCGGTCGCCGTGCTGCCTTCAATCCGCAAGGGCCGCGAAGAAGTGTTCACCGAATAGACGATGCGGGCGCGGTCCCCGGCCGCATCCCGCGAACCCAACGCAAGACGCAAGGAGTCCCCCATGAAGAAGACCGCCATCCTCGCCGCCGCGTTCGCCCTGGTGGCGGGCGCCGCGTCGGCCCAGCAGTATCCGACCCGTCCGATCACGGTCATCGTGCCGTTCGCGGCCGGCGGCCCCACCGACGTCGTCGCGCGCATCGTCGGCGAGAGCATGTCGAAGACGCTGGGCCAGCAGCTCGTCGTCGAGAACGTCGCGGGTGCCGGTGGCACCACGGGCATCGGGCGCGGGAAGGAAGCGGCACCCGACGGCTACACGATCATGATGGGCCACATGGGCACGCATGGCGCCGCGCCGGCACTCTACCCGAACATCAAGTACGATCCGACCAAGGATTTCGAGCCGATCGGCATGGCCGCCGGCACGCCGATCCTGATCGTGTCGCGCAAGGACTTCCCGGCCACAAACCTGAAGGAGTTCGTCGCCAAGCTGAAGGCCGGCCAGGACAAGCTCAACGAGGCGCATGCGGGCCTCGGCTCCGTCTCGCACACGACCTGCACGATGCTCAACGTGATGGTCGGCGTGAAGCCGACGCTGGTGCCCTATCAGGGCACGGGCCCGGTGCTGAACGACATGATCGCCGGCAAGGTCGACTATGCGTGCGACCAGATCGTCAATCTCGTCGAGCAGATCAAGGCCGGCACGATCCGCGCCTACGCGGTCGCCACGCCGAAGCGCTCGCCCGCACTGCCCGACGTGCCGACGACGATCGAAGCCGGCCTGCCCGAGTATCAGGTCAGCGCGTGGAACGCGCTGTTCGCGCCCAAGGGCACGCCCAAGGCGATCGTCGACAAGCTCAACGACGCGCTCGTCAAGGCGCTGGACGATCCCAACGCCAAGCAGCGCCTGCTCGATCTCGGCGGCGTGCTGCCGGAAGGCGAGGAGCGTACGGGCGCATGGCTCGGCAAGTTCGTGGTCGCGGAAGTCGACCGCTGGGGCAAGACGATCCGCGCGTCGAACGCGAAGTAAGCGAGCGTTCACGACTTCGATCGGCGGCGCCGGAGCCACGCTCCGGCGCCGTTTTCTTTTGCACCTAGCGGTGCAGCATGTCGTCGCCGATCTCCAGCATCCTGCGCTCGAGCAGGCCCTTCATGCGCGCGACTTCGCCCGCGAGCCGCGGCTCGCCGTAGGCGTTGAACAGTTCGAGCGGGTCCGCCTCGCAATCGAAGAATTCCCATTCGGGCGGCTCGCCGCCGGGCAGCGTGCCCGCAAGGCCGAGACCCTGATTGTACCAGTAGATGAGCTTGAAGCGCCGGTCGCGGATGCCGTAGTGGGCATAGGCGTTGTGGTATTCGTCGCGGTGCATCCAGTAGCGATGATAGGCGATCGTCGGCCAGTCCGCCGGCGTGCGGCCCTGCAGCATCGGGCGAAGGCTGCGGCCCTGCATGTAGCTTGGCACCGGCAGTCCGGCGAGATCGAGGAAGGTCGGCGCGAAATCGACGTTCGAGGCGATGTCGTCGCACACGGTGCCGGCCTTGATTTCGGCAGGGAAGCGCGCGAGGAACGGCATCTGGAACGATTCCTCGTACATGAATCGCTTGTCGTACCAGCCGTGCTCGCCGAGGAAGAAGCCCTGGTCCGAGGTGTAGATGACGAGCGTGTTCTCGCCAATCCCTTCCTGGTCGAGAAAATCGAGGATCCGCCCGACGCTTTCGTCGATCGACGCGACGGTTCGCAGATAGCGCTTGATGTAGCGCTGGTACTTGAATCGGTCGTACGCCGCTTCCGAATCGAACGTGAAGATCTCGCCCGTGTCCTTGTCGATGAGCCGTAAGGCCGGCACGTCGGCCAGCTTGGGCAGCTTGCGCACCTGCATGCCGGGCAGGACCGGTTCGCCAACCTCGTCGCCGCCTTCGGGCTGGATGAGGCCGAGATCGAGATATGTCATGTCATCGGCGATGCGCATCTTCGCGGCCTTGGCCGCGCGTGCCCGGTTCTTGTAATCGTCGCCGAACGAGTCCGGCAGCGCGATGTCCTCGAGATAGCTCTGCCGGTATTTCGGATGCGGCTCCCACGAACGGTGTGGCGCCTTGTGATGGCACATCAGGAAGAAGGGTCGGTCATGGTCGCGCGCGGCCATCCAGTCGATGCTCATGTCGGTGATGATGTCGGTCACATAGCCCTTGTGGACGACGGGGCCGGCGGGCTCGTGGAAGACCGGGTCGAAATAGTCGCCCTGTCCGGGGACGACGGCCCATGCGTCGAAGCCGGCCGGTTCGTGCGCCCGGCCTTCGCCCAGATGCCACTTGCCGAAGATCGCCGTCTGGTAGCCGTCGGCGCGCAGGTGCTTGGCGACGTTGGGCAGGCGGTTGTCCATCTGGTCCGCCAGCGTCATCACGCCGTTCACGTGGTTGTACGTGCCCGTGAGGATCGCCGCGCGGCTCGGCGTGCAGATCGAGTTGCTGACATAGCAATGATTGAGGCGCATGCCGTCGCGCGCCAGCCGGTCGAGGTTCGGGGTGCGGTTGATGCCGTAGCCGTAGCAGCCGATCGCCTTCGCGGCGTGGTCGTCGGCCATGATGAACAGGATGTTGGGCCGCTTGCGCTTGTCCATGCCGTCTCCCGCCCCTGCGGGCGGCCTCCCCGTCGAACGCTTGTTGACTTGGCCGCAAGAATAGCGATTTAATCCCCACCAGAAAAGAATTCGGTGGAGCCGTCATCCACCGGCCCCGGAGGAAACGTCCGTCGATGCATCGCGCCGCGCGTGCACCTGCCAAGACGACACCTGTCGAGATGCTGCGCGTCCGCCACCGCATGCAGGCGCTGGTCTGCCTGCGCGACAACGGCCCGCAGTCGCGCGTGGATCTGTGCCGGCGGCTGGGGCAATCGACGACGACGATGACGAAGGTGGTGGCCGACCTGCTGTCGCTGGGCTGGCTGGGCGAGGGCGAATCGCGCCCCACGCGCGAGCCCGGCCGGCCGGCGACGGCGCTGCACATCAAATCCGTGGCGCCCGCCGTTCTGGTCGCGGTGGTCGAGCATGCGCAGGTCACGACCGCGCGCGTGGGCCTCGATCTTTCGCCGGGCGAGCGGCGCGTGGCGCGCCTTGCCATCGCAGGCCGTCCAGGGCCGGACGCGGTCGCGGCACTCGCCAGCCATCTGGCGCGCGAGGCCCAGCGTCTGGCCGCCGCCGGCCGGCCGGTCGCCGCCGTCGCGGTCGTGGCGCCCGGCACGACCGACGCGCAGTTGCGCGTCAGCCGCTATGCGCTGTTCTTCGGCTGGCGCAATCTCGACATCGCGGGGCCGGTCGAGGCGGCGTTGGGCCTGCCCGCGCTTCTCGTCAACAACACGCGCGCGATGGGGCTCGCGGAATTCCGCCATCTCGGACTGCCGCCGGGCGAATCGCTGCTATTCGTGCAGGCGCGTCATGGCGTGGGTGCTGCGTTGATCGATGCAGGCTCAGCCGAACTTGGGGCACCGTCCGCTTTCAGCGAGCTTGGCCACATGCCGGTGGGCCGCAATACGCTCGTCTCCGGCCTGCCCGAACGCACGGCGGCGGTCGAGGTGCTGCGCGAGGCCTATCTGCGCGGCGTGCTGGGGGCGGGCGAGGAATCGCCTTCGGCCGTGCAAGCGATGGAAGAGCGCGCCGCGCGCGGCGAGCGCCGGGCGATGGCTTTGCGAGCGCAGACGGCCGAGAACCTCGCCGCCGCGTTGGGCGCCGCGATCAACCTGTTGATGCCCGCACGCATTGCCATTGGCGGCATGTACGCGGAGGCATCGGACGTGTTTCTGGCCGACGTGCGCGCGCGCCTGCCCGACCATGCGCAGGCCGAACTGCTCGAAGGCCTCGACCTCGCCCGCACGGCGCTGGGCCCCGACGGCGCCATTGTGGGCGGCGCGCTCGTCGCCTTCGACCGGTTGTTGCGCGAGGCATCGTCCTATCGGCGGCGGGCAGGCGTGCGATGAGCGGCGAAAGCGAAATCCGCCGTCGCACGCGCGAACGCGCGCGAAACTCGCGCAACCGGATGCTGCTCCTGAACCTTCTGTCGGCCGCCGCCGGCTTCGCGGTCTGGTGGCTGGCGGCCGAGGCGAAGCTCGCGGGCCTGCCGGGCCCCGGCGCCGTGCTGCGTCGCGGCGCAGAGCTTGTCGCCAGCGGCGCGCTGTTCGTCGATGCCGTCGCCTCGCTGCGTCGCGTGATGCTCGGATTCGCGCTGGGCACGGCGCTTGCCGTTCCGGTCGGTTTCCTGATGGGCTGGTATGCGTGGGCGCGCGGCACGATCGAACCCTACGTGCAGTTCTTCCGAACGATCCCGCCGCTGGCATTGATCCCGCTCGCAATCGTGTTCCTGGGTATCGGCGAGGTGCCGAAGGTCTTCGTCATCACGCTGGCGGCCTTCCTCGTCAGCGTCATCGCGACGTTCCAGGGTGTGGTGAATGTCGACCGCGTGCTGATCAATGCCGCGCGCGTGCTGGGGGCGCGCGATGGCGCGGTGTTCCGCAAGGTCGTGATCCCGGCCTCGATGCCGTTCATCCTTGTCGGCATGCGCACGGGGCTGGGTGCCGCCTGGTCGACGTTGGTGGCGGCCGAACTGATCGCGGCGCAGGAAGGCCTCGGCCACCGAATGCAGCAGGCGCAGGTCTATTACGATCTCGAGACGATCTTCGCCGCCCTGATCACCATCGGCGTGATGGGTCTCGCGATGGACCGCTTCCTGCTGTGGCTCGACAGCCGGCTCACCTCCTGGCAGGAGCGGCGATGAGCACCCCCAAGATCTCATTCGACAACGTGTCGTGCTCGTTCCTCCTGAAGGACGAGGAAGTGCATGCGGTCGGAAACGTGAGCCTTGACATCGCGGACGGCGAGATCGTCACGTTGGTGGGGCCCTCGGGCTGCGGCAAATCCACGTTGATGAACATGGTGGCGGGGCTGCAGGAACCGACCGGCGGGCGCGTGCTCGTGGATGGTGCGCCGGTCGACGGGCCGGGACCCAAGCGCGGCGTCATTTTCCAGCAATACGCGCTGTTTCCGTGGCGCACCGTCGCCGAGAACGTCGCGTTCGGACTCGAGATCGCGGGCGTGCCGCCGGCGTCGCGCGAGGCGACAGTCGCGCGCTGCCTCGATCTCGTCGGGCTTTCGGCCTTCGCAGGCGCGTTGCCGAAGAATCTCTCGGGCGGGATGAAGCAGCGCTGCGCGATCGCGCGGGCCTATGCGGTCAATCCCGCCGTGCTGCTGATGGACGAGCCGTTCGGCGCGCTCGACGCGCTGACGCGGATCACGCTGCAGGACCAGCTGCTGGACACCTGGAAGCGCGATCGCCGCACGATCCTTTTCATCACGCACGACGTCGACGAGGCGGTCTATCTCGCGCACCGCGTGATCGTGATGGCCGCCCGCCCGGGCCGCATCCACGCCGAGATCAAGGTCGACCTGCCTTTCCCGCGCGACGAGGCGATGCGGCTGTCGCCCGAATTCCGCGATCTGCGCAACCGCGTCTGGAACGCGGTCTTCCATCAGCACTGAAACCGAGCACAACAGGAGGAACCCGCCATGACCATTCCGAGAAAGCATGCCACCTCGCGCCGGAAATTCCTTCGCCTCGCCGCCGCCGCCGCGGGCGCAGGCGTCGTCGCGCACGCGGCGCCGCTGCGCGCGCAGTCACTGAAGGTGCGCGTGGGCTATATCGGCGACTTCCACGGCGCGTCGCTGACGGCGACGGCGAACAAGCTCGACCTGTGGAAGAAGCACAAGCTCGATGCCGACATCAAAGGCTTCACCAACGGGCCGATCCAGATCCAGGCACTGGGGGCGGGTGATCTCGATTTCGGGTATATCGGCCCCGGTGCCCTGTGGCTGCCGATGACGGGCAAGGCCAAGATCATCGCGATGAACGTCGTTGGCTTCTCCGACCGGGTCATCGGCCAGCCGAACATCAAGAAGATCGAAGACCTGCGCGGCAAGACCGTCGCGGTACCCGAAGGCACGTCGGGCGACATGCTGTTACGCCTGGCGCTCGCCAAGGCCAACATGAAACTCGACGACATCAAGCGCCTGACGATGGATCCCTCGACCGTCGTCACCGCCTTCGCGTCCGGTCAGGTCGACGGGGCGGGCATCTGGTATCCGCACGTGGAAACGATCCGCGCACGCATCCCGAACCTGAACGAGCTGTTCTCGAACGCGGATGCGCTGCCTGCCAACAGCTTCCCGAGCTGCTTCGTGATGCGCAACGAACTGGCGGCTCCCGCCAGCGCAGCGTTGGTCGATTCGTTCGTGCGCGTGATCAAGGAGGCGAACGACTATCGTCGCGGCAACGTCGGGCAGGTTGTCGAATGGACGGCCGCGATGCTCGGCGCACCCAAGGCCAATCTCGAGGTCGAGTCGAAGCTTGCCAAGTACTATTCGAGCGCCGAACTTGCAGATCTTTCCCGGAACGGCACGGTCGACGGTTGGCTCAAGGGCATGAACGAGATGTTCAAGACTTTCAATCGCGTGCCTGAAATCGCCGATCCCAAGACCTACTATCTCGGCAGCCGCTACGCCGCGGTCGGCTGAGCGCGAAACCCGGCGGATGCGGCACGCCCGTGTCCGCCGGACTTACGCCTCGTCTCCCAGCACCGTGCACCGGCGGATGACGCGCGGTTCGTTCGCCGTGTCGTAGGCGCCGGCCTTGTGCATCAGGCAGCGATTGTCCCAGACGATCAAGTCGCGCGGCCGCCATTTGTGGAAATAGGTCCGGCAGTTCGTGACGATCCGTTCGTTGAGCTTGTCGATTAACGCGCGCCCTTCGTCGTAACTCATGCCGACGATGCTTTCCGCATGGTCGCCAAGGTACATCGCCTTGCGTCCGGTTTCCGGATGTACGCGCACGACCGGCTGTTCGACCGGCGGAACGGCATTGCGCTGCGCTTCGGTCATCGGGTCTTCGGCGTGCCGGCGGTTGCGCGAGAAATTCAGATTGTGGATCGCGCGGGCCGATTCCAGCCGCCGCTGCTCGTCGGGCGGAATCGCATCGAACGCCGAATACATGTCGGCGAAGCCGGTGTCCCCGCCGGTGCGCGGCATGACCTCGGCATAGAGCATCGTGCTTTTGGTGCGACGCTTCTGCCACGAGCCGTCGGTGTGCCAGGCCATCGTGCCGCGGTCGGGATGCTTGCCGCTCGGCTTTCCGTCCGGCCCGAGGTTGGAAAGCGTGTAGAGCTCGGGATGCGCGTTCGCATGATACTGGTTCATCACGTGGACCTGCACCTCGCCGAATCGCCGCGCGAAGGCCACCTGCGCGCCGGGCGGCAGGTCCTGGTCGCGGAACAGCAGGAACTGGTGCTTCAGGAAGGCGTCGTAGATTGCCGGAAAGATCGCGTCGTCGATCTCGGAAATCGCAAGACCGTCGATACGCGCACCAAAGCCGCCTTCGAGCGGATGCAGGGTGAAGGAATGCGCGATCGGACTCCGGCTGGCGGCGTTCGGCATGGCGGGCCTCCCCGATGTCTTTGTCGTTGCTTGGGAGGTTAGGCCCTTCCGCTGCCGGTGGCCAGAGGCCCGTCGTTATGCGCATGATTGTCGCAAGACGAGTCGTCGGAGGGGGAACGGAATGTTGACCACGGAATTCCTGTGGCGGTCGATTGCGATTGGCGCCGGGGCGACGGCCCTGATGGATGTCTGGGCCATCGCGCTCAACAAGGTATTCGGCAATCCCTTGCCGAATTGGGCGCTCGCCGGCCGCTGGTTCTGTCATATGACGAACGGCAAGCTGTTCCATGACGACATCGCGGCGGCCGAGCCCTGGCGCGACGAACTCGCCATCGGCTGGATCGCGCACTATGCCATCGGCATTCTCTATGCCGGCGTGCTGATCGCGCTTGCCGGTCCGGAATGGACGGCGTCGCCGACCTTCATCCCGGCCTGGATCGTCGGGCTGGTGACGGTCGGGGCCGGATGGTTCCTGATGCAGCCCGGCATGGGCGCCGGCTGGGCCGCATCGAAGCGGCCGAACCCCGCGCAGGTCCGCATGCTGAACATCGTCGCCCACACCGTCTTCGCGATCGGCCTCTACGGGACGGCGCGGCTGATCGCCTGATGTCCGCCTAACGCCGCCGGCTCGCGCGCCGTTCGAATGCTTCGGTATCCTGCCACCAGTTCGCGTCGATCAATCGGCGCACGTCGAGCCGGTGGAGGCCGATATCGTCGAGCTCCCGGTCGGTCAGGTGCAGAAGCTCGGCACGCTCGATCCGCGCGTCTTGCCATCGCGCACGAAGGCTTGCGAGCGGCCCGCCGCCGATGGCGGCGAGCATGCCGCCCGATACGAGCCCGATTCCCGCGATCGCCACCGCGCCTGGCCATTCGCCGAGCAGCGGGATCGCGGCAAGCGTCGTGATGCACGGCACGGCGGCCGTGATCAGGGCCACGGTCCCGGCGCCGAGCGAAGCGACCGCACGCGCGTAGATGAAGACCGACAGCGCACCCAGTACGATGCCGTGGAATCCGGCCTGTGCGGCCAGTGAAGCGAGGGTCGCAGTGCCGATGCCGCCGCCGGGCAGGAACGCGTAGACCGGCAGATAGGCGCACATCGACAGGACCGAGATGATCGCGGCCGCGCGGAGAGGGGCGAGCCCGAGCCGGGCCGAAAGGATCGCGAAAGATGCCCAGCAGACCGCGGCGAGCAGTAGGCAGAGATCGCCGGCGAGCTGGCGCATGCTTGCCGTCTGCAGGCTTTCCGCCGCCATCGCGCAGATGCCGGCGGCGATCAGCGCGAGGCCGACGGCGCGCGGGCGGAACGCATCCGCCGTCCCGACGAACCGGAGCAGCACGCCGGTGATGAGCGGCAGGGTTCCGTGGAGAAGAACGGCTGCATGTGCCGCGGGCGCGAGCCGGATGCCGGCATAGGCGAAAAGCGCGAAGCCGAGCCCGCCGGCAAGAGCGAGGGAGGCGGCGGCCCGGAACGGGATGCCGGATAGCCCGTGGCGCAGCACGATCGGCAGCAGCAGCGTGCCGCCGATGCCGAACCGCAAGGCCGCGATATCGAAGACCGACAGCGACGACGCGTAGCCCAACCGGGAGACGAGCGTGATCCCGACGAGGATGAACACCACCGCGCCGGCACAAATCGTGCCGACGCGACGTGAGAATTCCTCATCGGTCGGTTCCGGAGAATTCATTTGGCGTCCGCGACGGCGCGGCGGAAGCTCGCGCGATGGCTTACCGATTTCCGCCGCTCGATGCCCTGCTCGTGTTCGAGGCTGCCGGCCGGCATCTCAGTTTCAAGGCGGCGGCGCACGAGCTGAGCGTCACGCCAAGTGCGGTGAGCCATCGCATCGGGCTGCTGGAGGCGCGGCTCGGCGTCCGGCTTTTCGTGCGCGCGCGCAATGCGCTGGCGCTTTCCAAGGCGGGGGCCGCCTATCTTCCGCGCGTACGCGAGGCGCTGGAGATCCTTTCGAGCGCCACCCGTTCGCTGCCCGGCCGCCGCGCGACCGGCCGGCTGTCCGTCAGCGTGGCGCCGACTTTCGGTGCGCGCTGGCTCGTGCCCAATCTCCGGCACTTCGGCGCGAAGCATCCGGAAATCGAGGTTTCCATCGACACGACATATCGACAGGTCGAGTTCCTGCGCGAGGGAGTCGATGTCGGGATCCGGATGGGACGCGGCGACTGGCCGGATCTCCATGCCATGCGCCTCGCGAACGAGGAGCTCGTCCCCGTCTGCACGCCTGCGCTCGCGAAGAAGATCCGCACGCCCGCCGACCTTGCCAAGGTCACGCTTCTGCACGTCGTGAATGTCTCCGAAGATTGGGACACCTGGTACGGGCTTGCCGGCACCCGGCCGGCGGGCAATGCGCGCAGCCTGCGTTTCGACACGATCCACATGGCCACGCAGGCGGCCGCGCGCGGACTCGGCGTCGCCATGGGGCGGCTGCCGCTGGTGGCCGACGAGCTTGCGGCCGGATCGCTCGTCCAGATTCTCGGCCCGCCGCGCCGGTGCTCGACGGCCTACTGGTTCGTCGCGCGCCGGGAATCGCTCGTCCGGCCCGAAGTCGTCGCCTTCCGCAACTGGCTGCGCGGCGCGTTCCGTGGCAAAGGCGCTCATGCGCCGGCGAAGACCGGCTGACGCCCGTCGATCCAGGCATCGAGCCCTTCGCGGATGTCGCGCGTGGGCACCATGCGCGCGAACTGCTCGCTTTCCGCCTGCAGACCCTCGCCGATCGTCATGTTGAGGCCGCGGCACACGGCCGCGACGATGCTCGCGACGGCGAGCGGCGAGTTGCGCATGATCCGCCGAGCGAGATCGCGTGCCGTCGCCAGCAACGCGTCGTGCGGGACGACCGTGTTGACCAGCCCCATTTCGAGCGCGCGACCGGGCGAGAACGTGTCGCCGGTCAGCAGCAGCTCCAGCGCCCGCTTACGCCCGGCAAGGCGCGACAGGCGCTGCGTGCCGCCGAATGTCGGCGGCATGCCGAGCCTGATTTCCGGCTTGGCGAAGATCGCGCGCTCGCTCGCGACCGCCAGATGCACGGCTTCGGTGATCTCGCATCCGCCGCCATAGGCAAGGCCGTTGACCGCGGCGATGATCGGCTTGGGGAAGGCCTCCATTCGCGCCGTCATGCCCTGGCCGCGGCGCACGAAGTCGCGCACGGCCACCGACGGGCCCTGCCGGACGCTCTCGGAGAATTCGCCGATGTCGCCGCCCGCCGAAAAGGCGCGCTCGCCGGCGCCCGTGACGATCACGGCGCCCACGCCTTCGTCGCCTTCCAGCCTGTCGAGCGCAGCCATCAGCGCATCGACCATCGCATAGTTGATCGCGTTGAGCTTCGCGGGACGGTTCAGGACAATCGTCGCGATGCCGTCCGAGACGCCGCAGAGAATTTCGTTTGCCATTTTTGCCTCGCACCGGTTTCGATGCCGGCACTGTCGGCGGTGCGGTGAAGCCCGGCAAACGATCAAAAAGCACTTCGAGGTGAAGGGCTTTCACCTCGCGCGCCGCCGCCGGGGTTAGCGGCGAATCTCGGACCCGATCTGCGGCAGGGAATAGATCGTCTCGACGCGCCCGCAGTCGCCGGCGACCGGCACGAGCAGGATCTCGTACTCCCAGCGCCACAGGCTGACGGTGATGTCGCGCATCTCGCGCACTGGTGCGCGCGTGTCGACGACGCGCTGCAGCGTGCGGCGGATCACTTCGCGGACTTTCGCGTCGGGATAGTCGGCGAGCGGGCGTCCCGTCATGTCGGAACCGAATATATGGGCCGTATTCGGCGCATCGACGCGGAACCGGAAAGTCCCGTCGGTCAACACGTCGTGGATGCTGAGGAATGCACTCGCCCAGGCGAGGGCGGCAGGCGTGAGGTCGTCGGATTCCGGCATCGTGCGTCCGGCGGCGGCGGCGTGCCAAGCGTCGTACATCCGCCGGAGCATCGGTGAAATGATCCCGCCCGGATCGAAAGCTTCCGGTTCTCGCAGAACACGGAAATCGGCGGTTGTCGATTTGGTATGATTCATGGACCGGATTGTCGATGTACGGCCTATCGTTGCCGACAGGTGAATATTGTCACGAAGCTTGTCTCGCCAAAACCCTTTCCATACAGATTTCGCGTGCTTCCCCCCGGCCGGCGGCGGCAAAGCGACCTTGTCGAAAGTGCCGCAGGCCGATTCGTCGAATCGCGTTTTGCGACGGTGCCGGGTATCCGGCCGGGCTTGCCCGCGAGCCCGGGCTTCTCCAATATCCCGGCGCGGTGTGCAGCCGCATCGAACAGGAGAGCCGTTTGTCCAACCCTTCCCCGAACCTTCCCGAAGTCCGCGCTGAAGTCGCGCAGATCCTGTCGCGTCTCGGCGTCGACCCGAAATCCGGCACGTCCGGCGACCTCGTCGTGCGCAGCCCGATCACGGGATCCGAGATCGGCCGGGTGCGCGAGACCGGTAAGGCGGAGGCCGACGCGGCGATCCAAACGGCACACAACGCCTTCCTCGAATGGCGCAGGCTGCCGGCCCCGCAGCGCGGCGAGTTCGTGCGCCTGCTGGGCGAGACACTGCGCGCGACCAAGGCCGATCTCGGCCGCCTCGTCACGCTGGAGACCGGCAAGATCGCCTCCGAAGGGCTCGGCGAAGTGCAGGAGATGATCGACATCTGCGACTTCGCGGTCGGCCTGTCGCGCCAGCTGCACGGTCTCACCATCTCGACCGAGCGTCCGCATCACCGGATGATGGAAACCTGGCACCCGATGGGCGTGTGCGGCATCGTCACGGCCTTCAATTTCCCTGTCGCGGTGTGGGCATGGAACGCTGCGCTGGCCCTCGTCTGCGGCAATTCGATCGTCTGGAAGCCTTCCGAGAAGACGCCGCTGACCGCGCTTGCCGTCGCCGCGATCTTCGCGCAAGCCGCCAAGCGCCATGGCGGCGTGCCGGCGGGCCTGCATCAGGTGCTGACTGGTGCGCGTATGGCGGGCGAGGCGCTCGTCGCCAATCCGCTCGTCCCGATCCTGTCGGCGACCGGCTCGACGCGCATGGGCCGCGAGGTGGGCACGAAGCTCGCCGCGCGTTTCGCCCGCGCGATCCTCGAGCTTGGCGGCAACAACGCGGCCATCGTGGCGCCGTCGGCCAATCTCGATCTGGCATTGCGCGCCATTGCCTTTGCCGCGATGGGCACGGCCGGGCAACGCTGCACCAGCCTGCGCCGCCTGATCGTGCACGAAAGCGTCTACGACAAGCTCGTCCCGCAGCTCGTGCGCGCCTACGCGGGCGTTTCGATCGGCGATCCGCGTGCGGCCGGCACGCTCGTCGGCCCGCTGATCGATGTCGCGGCGTTCGACAACGCGAACAAGGCCCTGGCCGAAGCGAAGGCGCTGGGCGGCAAGGTGCATGGCGGCGGCCGCGTGACGCGCGCGGATCTGCCGGCCGACGCACGCTATTTCCAGCCCGCCATCGTCGAAATGCCCAAACAGGCGGGGCCGATGCTGGTCGAGACGTTCGCGCCGATACTCTATGTCGTGCGCTACCGCGATCTCGACGAGGCGATCGCGATCCAGAACGGCGTTGCGGCGGGGCTTTCCTCGTCGATCTTCTCGCAGGACATGCGCGAGGTGGAGCATTTCGTTTCCGACGTCGGCTCGGACTGCGGCATCGCGAACGTCAACATCGGGCCTTCGGGCGCCGAGATCGGCGGAGCTTTCGGCGGCGAGAAGGAAACCGGCGGCGGTCGCGAGGCAGGTTCGGATTCGTGGAAGGCCTACATGCGCCGGGCGACAAACACGATCAACTACGGCTCGACTCTGCCGCTTGCGCAAGGCGTGACGTTCGATATCGGCTGACTGTCAGACGCCCGACATCAGGTTCGGGCGCATCGGGATTCCCGCGAGCCCGATCGGCACTGCTCCGACGAGCAGGCGGACGACGTTGTTTCCGGCTCCTGTGAACGGGAGCACGAGCCGCTCCCAGCGGCTTGTCGTCGCGGCCCCGAGGGGAATGCGCGACGATAGCAGCGGCAGGCGCCGCGCATAGGAAGCGCGATATGTCGCTATCGCGTGGTCGACGACATAGTCGCTCGCCGGCATTTCCGAGAGGCATTTCCCGGTCAGGTCCTGTCCCGTCACCGCGGCAACGAACGTGCCGAAGATGCGGAAGCGGAAATCGCACCCGTCATCGACCGGCTCGAGCAGGTTGACGTAACCAAGCGCCGGGCGCAGGTCGGCCGGATCGAGGGCTGCCGCCTGCACGCTTTCGGTACCGAGCGATTTCTCCTCGAAATAGCGGATCAGGTGCCGGATCGGCGGCGTCTGCGCCTCGTCGATGCGCGGCGTCCACTGCGATTTCGGGCAGCATGCACCGGCGGCGTTGAAGGCGGCATCGATCCGGTCCGCGCGGCTCTGGAGTATGTCGTCGAACCAGAGTTCACGGCGGGCATTCCGGTCTTGGTAAATTTCTGTTGTCAATTCGACGCGTCCCTTGTTGAGCGGGGGGCGTGAATACAGCCTGGACAGTTAACGAATGGTCACTGGCGACGGGATCCGGTCTGCAAATATCCCATGGCTGGAACCCGAATATGCAGGTCCGCTGCGTCAACGCGCCGCGCCTAGGGCCGGACGGCGGGCGTTTCCAGGGGCATGCCGGCGGCCCGGCGCATAAGATAGACCTCCAGCGCCAGCATCTCCGGCACGCCGTAGGCATAGGGTTCGGCGCGAACGCCGATCATGCAGTTGCGCAGGCGGCGTTGCAGCGATCCCACGCTTTGCCATTCCGAGCGGTAGATCGGATAGCCGGTTGGATGCGCCTGCGGGATCGTCACGCCGGCCAGCTTCTCGCCCGCGCGCTCGTCGTGGCATTGCGCGCAGGAGAGATTGATCTGCCCCTGCCGCTGGCGATAGAGCGTTTCGCCCGCCGTTGCCGCCGCGTCGAGTTCCGGACTCGCCGATGGCGAAATCGGCATTCCGCGCGACTGGCGCGCGACGAAGAGTTCGAGAGCCAGCCGGTCGCGGCTTTCGCGGGCAGGCGAGGGCGCCTGCTGGTATTCGGTGCGGCAATGATCGATGCGCCGGTCGAGATCGACAACCGCGCCGATCTTCGCGTCGAAGACGGGATGGCGCGCGGCCACGCCGCGCATCGCTTGGCCTGCTCCGTGGCAGTCGGCGCAGGACTTTCCCGCCTTTCCGGCGGGTGAATTCCACAGGCTCTCGCCTTGCGCGAACCAGAGCATCGCGGGATTCGCCATGTCGTCGCGCTGGATCACCTGCAAGGCGGGGCCCATGTCGTCGAAGCCGGAGCGGCGCGGATCGGCTGGCTGCTGCCCGCTCGCCGAAAGCGCGAGTCCGACGGCGGCGAAGAGAACGGCAAGGCCGGGGATGAAGCGCTTCACTCGACCGCGACGGCGACGCTGTGGCTGGCCGAGAAGCCGTTGTCGCCGCTCCATTCGAGTTCGATCAGCGCGCTGCGCGTCGCGCGGACATAGATGAGAACGTAGGGGTTCGCCGCGATGGCCGGTGACAGCGCCAGGTCGATCACTTGCGCGCCGTCGTAGCGGCAGACGAGACGCTGGACGATATCGCGTGGGATCAGCGTGCCGTTGAGGCCGGGACGGAATCCCGTTTCCATCGGATGCGCTACCAGCGTCTTCACCTCGAAGATCTCGCCGCGCTTCACGCGCGCCGGAACGCTGACGAGCGGGGCCGCCATTATTCTAGCCCCTCGATGCAGGCGGCAATGGTGACGATCACGTCGACGCTAGCACGCCAGAGCGTGCCATCCTGCATCTCGGCGATCGCGATCACTTTCTGCGTGTCGCCGAGCTTGATGCGCGTGGCGAGTTCCGCCTTGCCCGCCATCGGGCCGAATTTCACGCTGAGGACATGCGGCTGCGGATTGCGTTCGTTAAAGACGTGGATGGCGCGCACGCGGTCGGCATCGTTCATGGGGCTGTCGACCGAAACGCGCATCGGCACGGTATTGCCGTTGTCGATCAGCGGCTGGATATCGAGCGTGACCTTGCCGTCGCGCAGCGGTCGCCCGCGGACAATCTCGCCGATTGCAGCTTGCATCGATTCCGGCGTCGCAAAGGCAGGTCGGGCAAGCGCAAGCCCCGCAGCCCCACCGAGCAGGGCGCGTCGCGTCAGGTCCACTCTGTCATTGCGTGAATTCATCGAGGGGCCTTCTCGTCACGGAGCGTGGCCAAGTATGCCACGACATCGTCGATCTGCGCCGCCGACAGAATCGGTTTGCCCGCGAAGGCGGAAGCGACGCGCGTCAGGCCGTCGGTGCGGCCGTAAGCCGGCATTATCGTGCCGGGTACGGCTCGCGACGGATCGACGACGCGGGCGCGGAGTTCCTCCGGCGTCCAGCGCGAACCGGCCCCTTCGAGTGAAGGCGCAAGCGTGCCCTGGAAGCGTTCTTCCGGGATCGGGCCCGAATGACACAGCAGGCAGAGCCCGACCGAACGGTTGGCGACGATGGCGCGGCCGCGCGCGGCATCGCCCTCCGCCGCCACGGCCGGAGCCGCCGCCGCGAGTGCCATCGCCAGTCCGAATGCCGCCCGCCGCCTGCTCACACCGTGCGCAGGTCGTGCTTGGACACCGGCAGCGAGCGCACGCGCTTGCCCGTGGCGGCGAAGATCGCGTTGAGCACCGCGGGTGCGGCCACGCCGATCGTCGGTTCGCCCACGCCGCCGAAGAATCCGCCGGAGGGAACCAGGATCGTCTCGACCTTCGGCATCTCGTCCATGCGCAGCACGGGGTAGGTGTCGAAGTTCGTCTGCTCGATCGCGCCGTCCTTCACCGTGCATTCGCCGTAGAGGGCCGCCGACAGGCCGTAGACGAACGAGCCCGAGACCTGGCGTTCGATCTGCGCGGGGTTGACGACCGTGCCCGGATCGGTGGCCGCGACGATGCGGTGGATCTTGAGCTTGCCGTCCTTGACCGAAACCTCGGCGCAGGCCGCGACATAGCTGCCGAAACCCATGATCTGGGCGATGCCGTGATGCACGCCGGGTGCTGCCTTGCCGTAGCCGGCACCCGCGGCGGCCGCTTCGAGTACGGCACGGTGCTTTGGCTTGAGATACTTGCGGCGGAACTCGAGCGGGTCCTGCCCGGCCGCGCGCGCCAGCTCGTCCATGAAGCATTCGACGTAGATGGCGTTGTGGTTGAGGTTCACGCCGCGCCAGAAACCCGCCAGCACGTGCGTGTTGCGCATCGCATGATCGACCAGCAGGTTCGGGATGTTGTAGCCGAACTGTCCTTCGTTGCCGCCCGCGTTGAGTCCCTGGAACACGACGGGATCCATGCCGTTCTGCATGTTCTGCGGTGCGAGGGAGGCGAGGATCGATTGGCCGGAGATTCGCATGTGCAGGCCCGTGAGATTGCCCGCCGCATCGAACCCGCCGGTCAGCTTGCACTGCGTCACCGGATGGAAGGCGCAGTGCATCATGTCTTCTTCGCGCGACCAGATGAGCTTGACCGGCGTGCCGGGCATCTGTTTGGCGATCAGCACGGCCTGGCGGACATAGTCCGACCGGCCGCGGCGGCCGAAGCCACCGCCGAGCATCATCTTGTTCACGTCGCACTTGGCGACCGGCAGTTCGGCCGCTTCCGCCGTGGCGGCTAGAGCCGCCTCGCCGTTCTGCGTGGGTGCCCAGACTTCGCAGCGATCTGCCGTGTAGAGCGCCGTGGCGTTCATCGGCTCCATCGGCGCGTGGTTCTGGTAGGGATACGAATAGACTGCCTCGACGGTCTTCGCGGCACCGGCGAGCGCCGCCTTCGCGTCGCCCACGCGCGTCCCGATGAAGGAATCCGCCGCGTTCAGGCCTTCGGCCAGCATCGCGTCGATGGTCGCCGAAGAGGTCTTCGCGCCCGGCCCCATGTCCCATTCCACCGGAAGGGCCTCGAGCGCCTTGCGCGCCTGCCAGTAGCTGTCGGCGATGACGGCCACACCCGTGCCGTCGACCGCGACGACCTTGCGCACGCCGGGCATGCGTTCGACCTTGGCGGCATCGAAGCCCTTGAGCTTGCCGCCCTGCACCGGACAGTCGCGGATCGTCGCCGTCAGCATGCCGGGAAGCCTGACGTCGATGCCGTAAACGAGCGAGCCGTCGATCTTCGGTGCCGTGTCGAGACGCTTCAGGCCCTTGCCGGCGACCTTCCAGTCCTTGACGTCCTTGAGCTTGATCTCCTTGGGCGGCTCCAGAAGCGCCGCGTCGGCCGCGACCGCGCCGAACGTGACGCTGCGCCCCGACCCTGCATGGCGGATGACGCTGTCGGCCGCCTTGCATTCGCCGGCCGGAACGTTCCAGCGCTTGGCCGCCGCCGCGATAAGCATTTCGCGCGCGGCCGCACCGCCTTCGCGCACATAGTCGTGCGATTCGCGGATGCCGCGGCTGCCGCCGGTCGAGAAATTGCGCCACACGCGATTGCGCGCGACGTTCTGGCCGGGCGTGGGAAATTCGGTCGTGACTTTCGACCAGTCGCATTCCAGTTCTTCGGCGACGAGCTGGGCGAGGCCGGTGAGCGTGCCTTGCCCCATTTCCGAGCGCGCGATGCGGATCACGACCTTGTCGTCGGGATGGACGACGACCCAGGCGTTGACCTCGCGCACCGCGCCGGCGGCCTGCGCGTTCGCCTTGCCGGCGGGGAAGGTGAAGGCGAGCGAGAAGGCGCCGGCGGTCGTGCTGGCGAGGAAGGTGCGGCGGTTCATCGAAGCGATGGCTGGCATGACGCGTTCCTCCCTCAGGCCTTTGCCGCGGCGTGGATCGCCGCGCGCACTTGCTGGTAGGTGCCGCATCGACAAATGTTGGTCATCGCGTTGTCGATGTCTTCGTCGGTGGGATTCGGCTTCTCGGCGAGAAGGGCGGCGGCGGCCATGATCATGCCGCTCTGGCAGTAGCCGCATTGCGGTACGTCGCCCGAGAGCCAGGCCTGCTGCACCTTGTGCAGCCGGCCGTTGGCGGCGAGGCCTTCGATCGTCGTGATCTTCGCATCGCCCACCGCTTCGAGCGGTACCGAGCAAGAGCGCGTCGGAACGCCGTCGAGATGCACGGTGCAGGCGCCGCACTGGGCGATGCCGCACCCGTATTTGGTGCCGGTCATGCCGAGCGAGTCGCGTAAGACCCAGAGAAGTGGCGTTTCGGGATCGACGGCGGTTTCGTATTTTTTCCCGTTGATCGTCAGGACGGTCATCCGCGTTTCCTCCCCAGGCATTACGGTTTGGTTTGAAGAACACTAGCGCTGAGGGGGTAAAAAGGGGAGTCGCCCGCCGTTACAGGCGGAAAATGCCTAATTGGTAGCCATTTCAGAGGCATGCGGGCGTAGACAGCGAATTTCCCCAAAGATCTGCCGCTCAATTCGGCAAAACTGCATTGACTTTGTCGACAATCGACATCAGCGTGACTGCACAAGGTATCAGGCCACCAAGGCCTCGAATCTGGGAGAGACGCCCCTTATGCCCGCCCCGCAGGCCTCGACGGCCCTGAAGCGATTCACCGTTCTCGACCTCACCCGCGTGCGTTCCGGCCCGACCTGCGTGCGCCAGCTCGCCGACTGGGGCGCCAACGTCATCAAGATCGAAATGCCCGAGCACCTCGAAGAGGCCGATCCGATGGGCGGCCCGCGCGAGGGCCCCGACTTCATGAACCTCCACCGCAACAAGCGCTCGCTGACGTTGAACCTGAAATCGCCCGAAGGCATCGCGATCTTCCGGCGTCTCGTCGCGAAGGCCGACGTGGTGGTCGAGAATTTCCGGCCCGACGTGAAGGACCGCCTCGGCATCGCCTATGCGGATCTCAAGAAGATCAATCCGCGCATCATCCTTGGCAGCATCTCCGGCTTCGGCCAGGACGGTCCGTACGCCAAGCGGCCGGGCTTCGACCAGATCGCGCAGGGCATGGGCGGGCTCATGTCGGTGACGGGACTCCCCGGTCAGGGGCCCGTGCGTGTCGGCATTCCGCTTGCGGACCTCACGGCCGGGCTGTTCTGCGCGATGGGCATCCTCACGGCGCTGCTCGAGCGCGACGTATCGGGCGAAGGCCAGTGGGTGCAGACTTCGCTGCTGCAGGCGCAGGCCTTCATGCTCGATTTCCAGGCCGCGCGCTTTCTCGTCAAGGGCGAGGTCGCCAAGCAGGCCGGCAACAACCATCCGACCAGCATCCCGACCGGCGTGTTCCAGACGAAGGACGGCTATCTCAATCTCGCGACGACGGGCCAGGCAATCTGGGAGCGTTGCGCCAAGGCGCTGGGCGCCGAGGACCTGATCGCGCGCCCCGAATACGCCAAGATGTCGCTGCGCTCGCAGAACCGCGAGAAGCTCAATGCCGAACTGCAGGCGATCTTCGCCAGGGAAACGTCGGCCACGTGGGTCGAGAAGCTCAACGCCGCCGGCGTGCCGTGCGGACCGATCTATTCCATCGACCAGATGTTCGCCGACGCGCAGGTCCAGCATCTGGGCGTGGCGCGGAAAGTGGAGGGTGCGGATCTGACGCTGATGGGCCAGCCCTTCGCGATGAGCCGCACGCCAAGCCGTCTGGCGAGCCCGCCGCCCGCGCGCGGCGCGCAGAGCGAGGAAATCCTGGCCGAGTTCGGCCTTGCTGCAAACGAGATCGCGGCCCTCAAGGCCGCCGGAACGATCTGAAGGAGACGACGCACATGACCGACAAGATGCTCTCGCGCAAGGAAGGCCGTGTCGGGATCATGACCTTCAACAATCCCGAGAAGCACAACGCCGTCTCGTTCGAGATGTGGGAAACGGCCGAGAAGATCCTCGACGGCTTTCTCGCCGATCCCGAAGTCCGCGTGATCGTGCTGACGGGGGCCGGCGGCAAGGCGTTCGTCTCGGGTGCCGACATCTCGAAGTTCGAAAGCGAGCGCGCTTCGGAAGAGGCGGCGCAGAAATACAATGCGCTCGTCGAGAAGGTCTACATGCGCATCTACCAGATGCCCAAGCCAACCATCGCGATGATCCGCGGCTACTGCATCGGCGGCGGGCTCAACCTCGCGATCTGCTGCGACATGCGCTTCTCGACCGAAGGCTCCAAGTTCGCGCTTCCCGCCGCCAAGCTCGGCCTCGGCTATGGCTACAAGGGCCTGCGCCGCTACATCGAGACGATCGGCCCCGTCGCGACGAAGGAAATCTTCTATACCGCGCGCCAGCTCTCCAGCGCCGAGGCGCTGCGCTGGAACATCGTCAACCGCGTGGTCGCCGACGACGCGCTGGAGACGACCGTGATGGAGATCGCGAACACGATCGCCGACAACGCGCCGATGACCATCGCGACGATCAAGCAGAGCACCATCGAAGTCCTCAAGGATGCCGACAAGCAGGACATCGCCAAGTGCGACGCGATGGTCGCCGCGTGCTTCGCCAGCAACGACTACAAGGAAGGCCGCAAGGCCTTCATGGAAAAGCGCAAGCCGCAATTCACCGGAACCTGAGGTCGAGCATGGACGCCCCCGCCGCGATCGCCCTTGTCCGCACAACGTCGCTCTCCAGCCTCGTCGAGGCCGAAGTGATGCGGCTCATCCTCGCGGGCGAACTCGATTCCGGCCAGCAGATCAAGGAAGTTGCGATCGCGGCGCGTCTTGGCGTCGGGCGTTCGTCGGTGCGCGAGGCGCTGCGGGCCCTCGAAGCGGCTGGACTCGTGCGCATCGAGAAGAATCGCGGCGCGTTCGTGCGCGTGGTCAGCGAAACCGAGGCGCGCGAGATGTACGTCGTGCGCGAACAGCTCGAAGGCCTAGCGGGCGCTCTGCTGGCCGTGCGCATCACCGATGCCGAGCTTGCCGAGCTGCGCGGCTATGTCGACGAGCTCGAGCACTATCTCGATCCGTCGGCATTCCACCGCTATTTCCCGCTGAACCTCAAATTCCACCGCCGCATCTTCGAGATGGCCGGTAACGGGCGACTGTTGGAGATGTACCAGCGCCTGACGAACGAGCTGCACACGGTTCGCCGCAACGGGCTGCTGCGCGGCGGCGGCCTCGCCGTGTCGAACATCGAGCATCGCCAAATCGTCGAGGCGCTTGCCGCACGCGATGCGGATGCCGCGAGTGCCGCGATGCGCGCACATGTCGCCAAAGGCGACCATCGCCGCCGCGCGAAAGCGCCGGGCGAATCCGGTTCGGAGGTCGCATGAGCCATCTCGCACTCGAAGGCCTGACGAAGCGATACGGCAACCAGACGGTTCTCGATTCGATCGACCTGTCAGTCGCGAAGGGCGAACTCGTCTGCCTGCTCGGCCCCTCGGGCTGCGGCAAGACGACGACGCTGCGCCTCGTCGCCGGCTTCATGGAGCCGAGTGCGGGCATCGTGCGCGTCGGCGGGCGCGTGCTGTCGCAACCGGGTTCGGCCCTGCCGCCGGAACGGCGCGGCATGTCGATGATCTTCCAGTCCTATGCGCTGTGGCCGCACATGACGATCTTCGACAACGTTGCCTACGGGCTGGCGCTGCGCAAGATGGACAGGGCCGATATCGCGGCTCGGGTCGGGCGCATGCTGGATGCGGTGAAGCTCGGCAAGCTTGCCGACCGCTATCCGGGCGAACTTTCCGGCGGCCAGCAGCAGCGCGTGGCGCTTGCCCGCGCACTGGTAGTCGAGCCCGAAATCCTGCTGCTTGACGAGCCGCTGTCCAATCTCGACGCGGCCTTGCGCGAGGAAATGCGCTTCGAGGTGCGCCGCCTGCACGACGAGTTCCGCTACACGACCGTCTATGTGACGCACGATCAGGCCGAGGCGATGACCGCCGCCGACCTGATCGTCGTGATGAACCAGGGCCGCATCGAACAGGTGGGTTCGCCCGAAGAGATCTATTCCCGGCCGCGCTCGGGGTTCGTCGCGAACTTCCTCGGCGGGGCGAACATCCTTTCCGGACGCGCGGTCGGCGTCGACCTGCTCGACATCGGGGCCGGAATCGTGCGCTGTGCGGAAGCCATGTTCCGCCCCGGCACCTCCGGCGCGTTGTCGATCCGCTTTCACGAAATCGGTGTCAGCTCCGCGCGTTCGGATGCTGCCCTTCCGGCGCGCGTGCTGCGCCAGACATTCCTCGGCTCGACGCGCGATCTTTCGCTCGCGCTCGCCGACGGCACGACATTGCGGGCGTCGGCACCCCCCGATCTCGCGATCCCGGCCGATTCCAATGTCTGGGTGGCTTTGCCGCCCGAACGCTGTCGGCCGGTCCTGATCTGACTCGACGCGAAGTACAAAAAGAACGATCAAAAACGGAGGAACCCCATGATAGGCAGATTGCTGTCGTCGCTAGCGGCACTTGTGCTGCTTGCGACAGGCGCTGCGGCCCAGGGACCGGTCTACAAGATCACGCCGGAACTTGAAGCCGCCGCACGCAAGGAAGGCGCCCTCGTCTACTACAGTTCGATTGACGTGAAGGTCGCCCAGGACCTCGCCAAGGCGTTCGAGAAACGCTACCCCGGTATCAAGGTCACGGTCGAGCGCAACGGCGCCGAACGCCAGTTCTCGAAGATCGGCCAGGAGTATTCGAGCAAGATCTACAACGTCGATACGGTCAACAGCTCGGATGCAGCGCACTTCATCTACTGGAAGCGCGAAGGCTGGCTTGCCGCGGCATTGCCCGACGAAGTCGTGCAGCGCTACCCGGCCGGCTCGTTCGATCCGGAGGGCTTCTTTGCGCCGATGCGCGCCAGCCTCAGCGTCATCGCGTACAACACCACGCAGGTGACGGCGGCCGAGGCGCCCAAGAGCTTCAAGGACCTGCTCGATGCCAAGTGGAAGAACAAGATCGTCAAGGCGCATCCCGGATATTCGGGCACGATCCTGACGGCGACGTTCCAGATCTCGCGCGACATCGGCTGGGAATTTCTCGAAAAGCTCGCCATGCAGGGCATCATGCAGGTGCAGTCGTCGACCGATCCGCCGCGCAAGGTGATCGCCGGCGAGCGCGCCGTGATGGCTGACGGCAACGAGTACAACGTGTTCCTCGAACGCGAGAAGGGCGCGCCCATCGACCTCGTCTATCCGACCGAGGGCACGCCGCTCGTCATCGGGCCTTCGGGCGTGATGAAGTTCGCCAAGAACCCGAACGCTGCCCGCCTGTTCCATGCGTGGAGTTTCTCGCGCGAGGCGCAGCAACTGGCGGTGGACGAGGGTGGCTTGCGTTCCTTCCATCCCGACGTGGTCGAGCCCAAGGGCCGCAAGCCGCTGAAGGAGATCAAGCTGATGAAGGATGACCCGGCCTCGGTGGACCAGCAGGTCGAGGAGATCAAGAAGCGCTATCTGCGCTATTTCAAGACGTGACGAACGTCGCCGCAAGCGTCGCGGTGCCGTCCCGGAACGCCGCGGGACCGGACCTTTCAGGTCCGGTCCTCGCGGCGACCGGGCTGTTTCTCGCCGGCCTCATCAGCCTGCCGATCGGCTGGCTCGTCGCCTATTCCTTCAGCAACCGGCGTGGCGACTTCACGCTCGACAATTTCCGGGCGTTGATCGGCGACCCGACTTTGTTCGAGCCGCTGATGACGACGCTGGGGCTTGCCGCTCTCGTCGCATTCTTCGCGGCGGTGGCAGCCGCACCGCTCGCCTGGCTCGTCGCGCGGACTGACCTGCCGGGCCGGCGCATCGTGCGCCTGCTGATGACGGCAAGCTTCGTGACTCCGCCGTTCCTGGGCGCCATCGCCTGGGAAATCCTCGCCGCCCCCAACAGCGGCATCCTCAACAAGCTCTGGCGCGACGTGACCGGTTCGGAAGAGGCGCTGTTCGACATCTACAGCTTTCCCGGCCTTGTTTTCGTCATCGCCTGCTACACCGCTCCCTATGTCTTCGTCGTATTGACGAACGCGCTTGATCGCATCCCAGCCGATCTCGAAGACGCCGCGGGCATCCTGGGTGCGGGCCGCTGGAAGGTCGTCACCGGCGTGACGCTGCCGCTCGCCCTGCCGGCGCTGCTCGCGGGCGCGCTCGTCGCGTTCCTGCAGGCGATGACGCTGTTCGGCTCGCCCGCGATCCTCGCGATCCCGGCGGGCTTCCATACCGTCACGACCAAGATCTATTCGCTGTTCCAGTTCCCGCCCAAGCCGCAGATCGCCGCGGCCGCGGCCCTGCCGCTGCTGCTCGTCACGATCCTGCTGCTGTGGTTGCAGGGCCGGATCCTCGGTCGGCGTAGCTTCTCGGTCCTCGGCGGCAAAAGCGGCGAACCGCGCCTGATGGGGCTGGGCGTGTGGCGCTGGCCGGTCTTTGCGTTGGTCATGGGCATGCTCGCCCTGCCGCTCTTCATGCCGTATGCGGCCCTCCTCAAGGCGGCGATCTCGAAGATTCCGTCCGGGCCGTTCGATCCGGCCAACCTGACCTGGGGCAATTTCACGTTCGTGTTCGTCGAATTCTCGCAGACACGCACCGCCTTCGCGAACACGTTCGTGCTGGCGCTCGCCACGGCGACGGCCGGGACCGCACTCGCCCTGATCATCGCGTATCTCGCGGCGCGTCGCGGATCGTTCGGCGGCCGGGCGCTCGAGTTCCTCGCGACGGCTCCCATCGCGATCCCGGGCATCGTGCTCGGCGTGGGCCTTTTCCTTGCCTATACGCGCGGGCCGATCGTGCTCTACGGCACGCTGTGGATCCTCTTCTTCGCGTTCCTCACGATCGAGCTGCCGGCCGCGTTCCAGCAGATGCGCGCGTCGTTCCGCTCGCTCCATCCCGAGCTGGAGGAGGCCTCGCGCATCCTCGGCGCCGATAGGCTGGCCACATTGCGCAAGATCACGGCGCCGCTGCTCAAGAGCGGCGTCATCGCCGGCTGGTGCCTGATCTTCATCGGCGTGGTGCGCGAGCTTTCGGCCGCGGTCATGCTCTCGTCGTCGAGCACCAAGGTGCTGTCGGTGGTCATCTTCGATCTCAACGAAAGCGGCAATCTCGGCGCCATCGCCGTCCTCGGCGTGACGATGCTGGTCGTCACGTTCGTGGTCGTCGGTTTCGCCAACTGGATATCCGGCGTCGGCGCAGGCCCCCGCCTGCGTGCCGCCTAGAAGACACAAGGGAGGAAAAGCCATGAACCGTCCATTGCGGATCGTCGCGTCGGCCCTCGCGCTGGCGTTCGTCTCGTCAGGCGCGCTTCACGCGCAGACGAAATATCCGGTGTCGCCAGTCAACCTCGTCACCCATTCGAGCCCCGGCGGCGGCAGCGACGTCTTCCTGCGCGAGCTCGTCAAGCACCTGACGCCCGTCATGGGCACGAATTTCGCGGTCGACAACGTGCGCGGCGGCAGCGGCGCGGCCGCCGTGGCGAAGGTCGCCAAGTCCGCTCCCAACGGCGGCATGTTCTATGCGACGACGCCGACCTATATCCAGACCTCGCTGCTCTCGAAGCCCGAGATCGGCTATGACGGGCTCGATCCCATCGTCGTCGTCTTCCTCGATCCCGAGGTGATCTACACGCGCGCGGAAAGCCCGTTCAAGACGCTGGGCGAGGCGCTCGCCTACGCGAAAGCCAACCCGGGGCGCGGCAAGTGGGGAGCGGCGAACCCGGCCTCGCTGGAACGTATCGCACTCGAACGGCTCAAGAAGGCGGCGGGCGTGCAGGCGGCCGTCGTGAGCCACGAAGGCGGCGGCGATCTCATGATCAACGTGCTCAACGGCACGCTCGATTTCGGCATCGGCGAGATCCAGGAGATCCGCGCCCAGCTCGACGCGGGCAAGGTCCGTCTGCTCGGCGTGATGACCGAGAAACGCCTGACGGATTTCCCCAATCTCCCCACCGCGCGCGAACAGGGTTTCGATGTGGTCGTGACCAAGTTCCGTGGCCTCGCGGGACCCAAGGGCATTCCGGACGAGATCGCCGCGCAGTGGGAGCAGGCCGTGCGGCGCGTCCTCGCGTCCGATGCCTTCAAGGCGGAGTACATGAAGGAAAGCCTCGTGCCGGTCCCGATGGGTCGCGCCGAAGCGCGCGCGTTCACGACGAAGTTCGCCGCGGAAGTCACGACGACGCTCAAGGAACTCGGAGTGATCAAGTGAAGCTTTCGGGTGACGCTGTCCTCGGCATCGCGTCCGTCGTGCTGGCGAGCGCATACTTTGCCGAGGCCAGTGCGATCCCGCAAAGCCTTCTGGCCGATGCCGTCGGCGCGGACGGTGTTCCGCGCTTGCTTGCCTTCGGCTTGGGCGCGACGGGGCTTGCCCTTGCCGGTCGCGGCATTGCCCGGCCCGTGGCAGGCAAGGACGATGCGCCGCCCGGCGCTCTTCTCCGGGCCGCGGGCCTGCTGGCGATTCTCGTGGTCTATCTCCTGCTTGTCCCGGTGGCCGGCTATGCGATCTCGATTGCCGCACTGATCGCGGCCGTCGCCTGGTATGCCGGCGCGAGGCCGGGCGCCACGATGGCCGCCGCCGCGATCGGCGGGGCCGCGCTCTTCTGGTTCATGTTCGGCGTTCTGCTCGGCATCCCGATGCCGTCGGGAATGTTCTGATGGGCATCGGAACGCTTGTCGCGTCGCTCGGCGGGGTGATCTGGGGGATTCTCGGCGGCGCCTTGCCGGGCATCTCGCCGTCCATCGCGATGGCGCTTCTGCTGCCCTTCACCTACGGCATGGAGCCGATCACGGCGATCGTGCTGCTCGCCTCGGTCTATGTCGGCGCGGAGTATGGCGGCTCGATTCCCGCGATCCTGATCCGAACGCCAGGGACCAATTCGGCCGCCGCGACGACGCTCGACGGCTATGAACTCGCCAAGCAGGGGCGGGCGGGCGAAGCGCTCGGGATTTCGCTGATGTGCGGGCTCGTCGGCGGGCTGTTCGGCCTCGTCGTGCTCGTGCTCGCGACCGAACCGTTGGCAGCCGTGGCGCTCGCCTTCACGCCGCCTGCCTATTGCGCGCTCGGCATCCTCGGTCTCAGCGTCATCGCCAGCCTCGCCGGCGGCTCGCTGCTGCGCGGCCTCGTCGCGGCGTTTCTCGGCCTGATGGTCGCCACGATCGGGACCGATCCCGTGTCGGGCGTGCCGCGCTTCACCTTCGGCAGTCCGGAACTTCTCGGCGGCATCCGCCCGATCCTCGTGATGGTCGGCCTGTTCGCGGTGACGGAGATGTTCGAGCAGATCTCGGCGCCCGGCTGGGATCGCGCGGACGCGCGCGACACGCGCCTGAAGCTGCCCACCCTCGCGATGTGGAAACGGCTGTGGAAGAGCCAGGTCATCGGCTGCTCGATCGGCACGTTCGAAGGCGTGACGCCCGGTGCGGGCGGCACCATCGCGGCCTTCATGGCCTACAACGAGGCACGCCGCTGGTCGGACCATCCCGAGGAATTCGGCAAGGGCTCGATCGAGGGCGTGGCGGCGCCCGAATGCGCCAACAATGTCGTCACGGCGACGGCGCTCGTGCCGCTCCTCAGCCTCGGCATCCCGGGATCGAACTCGGCGGCCGTCCTGCTTGGCGGCTTCATGATCCACGGGCTGATGCCGGGGCCGCTGCTGTTCCAGAAGGCGCCGGACGTGGTCTACGGGCTCTATGGCGGGTTGCTCGCGGCGAACATCTTCATGGTGCTGGTCGGGCTCGTGATCCTCTCGCCGTGCATCTGGCTCGTGAACCGGCCCAAGCCCTACCTGATGGGCTATATCCTGGCGCTCGTCTGCACGGGCGTGTACGCGATCGACCAGAGCCTGTTCGATCTGGGCCTCGTGCTTGGCTTCGGCGTCGTCGGCTACCTGATGCGCCGCTTCGGCGTGCCGGTCCTGCCCATGGTGCTGGGCGTGGTACTCGGCTTTCTCGTCGAATCCAACTATCGCCGCAGTCTCGTCCTGTCGAGCGGCGACCACGCGGTCTTCGCGCAGGATCCCGTCGCCGTCGGGCTGCTCGTCGCCGCGATCCTGCTGACCGGCTATTCGCTTTACCGGGAGTTCAAGCCGAAATGACCGTCGCCGAAACCCTCGTCGATTCCTGCCTTGCCGCGAAGCCGACGCCGGCCGCCGCCGCGATGGCGCAGAAGCTGCTGATCGACATCGCCGGCATCTGCATCGCCGCGCGCGAGACCGATTTCCTCGTGGCCGCGCGCAAGGGCGTGGACGAGGGCGGGACATGTACCGCCATCGGCCTGTCGGGCCGCTTCTCGGCTGCCGATGCCGCGATGCTCAATGGTATTGCCGCGCATGGCGAGGATTTCGACGACACGTTCGAAGGCGGGCCGGTGCATGCCGGGGCCGTTATCCTGCCGGCCGTGCTGGCCACGGCCGAACGTCACGGCGTCTCGGGGCGCACCGCCATGCGCGCGATCGTCATCGGCACCGAGATCACGTGCCGCCTTTCCGTCGTCGTGCCCAAGGCGACACACAAGGCAGGCTTCCACCCGACGGCGATCTTCGGTGCCATCGGCGCCGCCGCCGCGGCCGGCACGGTGCTGGGGCTCAGTCGTGCGCAGCTCGTCGACGCGCTTGGCATCGCCGGCAGCATGGCATCGGGCATCATCGAGTATCTCGCCGAAGGCACGTGGACCAAGCGCCTGCATCCGGGCTGGGCGGCGCAGAGCGGCTATCGTGCGGCACGCCTCGCCGCCGGCGGCTTCACGGGGCCGCGCACGCTGTTCGAGGGCACGCACGGCCTGTTCCACGGCTTCGCGCACAAGATCCCGACCGACTGGTCGGGCCTGCTCGACGGGTTCGGCAGCAAGTGGGTCAGCGAGATCATCGCGTTCAAGCCCTACGCCTGCGGCACGATGATCCATCCCTATATCGACTGCGCGCGCCGGCTGGCCGCGCGCGGCCTCGATCTTTCGAAGATCGTGTCGATCGAATGCGAGACCTCCGAGGGCATCCTCCATCGCCTGTGGGAGCCGCTGGAAGCCAAGCGCAACCCGCCAAACGGCTATGCCGCGAAGTTCAGCATCCCCTACGGGATCGCGGCGGGGCTGGTGCTCGACGAAGGCGGGCTCGGCGCGTTCGCGGACGCCAAGGTCGCCGAACCACGCCTGCGCGAGATCGCGCGAAAAGTGAGCTACATCGTCGACCCGAACAATCCGTATCCCAAACAATTCACCGGGCATGTGAAGATCACGCTGGCCGACGGCAGCGTCGTCGAGGAGCGCCAGCCGCATTTCCGCGGTGGCTCCAGCGAGCCGCTGACGATTGGCGAAATCATCGAGAAGTTCCGCCTCAACTGCCGGCACGGCGGCTGGGCGGATGCGCGTGCCGCGCGCCTGCTCGGCTTCGCCCAGTCCGTATTCGATGCGGACGCACCTGTTTCCCTTGCCGAATTCGGAGGCTGAAGAATGGCTGAACTCAAGGGGTGCGTAGCGCTCGTCACCGGCGCCGGCCGCAATATCGGCCGGTCGATCGCGCTGGAACTTGCGGCCGGTGGCGCCTGCGTCGTCGTCAATGCGCGCTCGAACCGGGCGGAAGCCGAAGCGGTCGCCGCCGAGATCGGCCCCGACGCGATGGTGGCGATGGCCGACGTGACCGACCGCGCGGCGGTCGACGCGATGGTGGCCGCCACGCTCGCGCGGTTCGGCCGGCTCGACATCCTCGTCAACAACGCGGCTGTGCGTGGCGAGAAGCCGTTCGAGACGCTGGATTACGCCACCTGGCGCAACGTGCTGGCGATCTGCCTCGACGGGGCGTTCAACTGCGCGCAGGCCTCGCTCGCGGCGCTGAAAGCCAGCGGGGCAGGCTGCATCATCAATATCGGCGGTCTCACCGCGCACACCGGCGCCATGGATCGCGCGCACGTGGTGACCGCGAAGGCCGGGCTCGTCGGCCTTACCCGCGCGCTCGCGCACGATCTCGCCGGCTTCAACATCACCGTCAACAACGTGTCGCCGGGGATGATGGACACGGTGCGCGGCGCTTCGGCTGGCCACCAGCAGCCCAAGCATCACGCCACGCACAGCACGCTGCTCGGCCGACGCGGGCAGCCCGGCGAAATCGGCAGCGCGGTGCGCTGGCTTGCCGGCCCGGGCGGGCGCTACGTCACCGGCCAGGTCATCCATCTCAATGGCGGGACCTATCTGGGCGGCTAGACGCAGGGTATTGTCTGGCGCTATCGCTTTCCCCATGACTGCCCATCCCATGACTGGCCGCCTGCGCATCGCCCATTGCTCGGATATCCATCTCGGCGCCAGCGATGCCGTGGCACCGCGCTTTGCCCGCGCGCTTGCCGCCATCGGCCGGCAGAAGCCGGATCTGATGCTTCTCGCCGGCGACCTGTTCGATACGAACGACGTCGACGACGAGACGGTCGTCTGGGCGATGGAGCGGCTCGGCGAACTGCGCTTTCCCGTCGCGATGATCCCCGGCAACCACGACTGCATGACCGGCAACGCGATCTTCCGGCGACACGATTTCGGGCGCATCGCGAATGTGCGCCTGCTGGCGGACGAAGACGGCAGCCATGCGGTGTTCCCCGAAATCGGCGCCAGTGTCTGGGGCAAGGGCATGGTCGAGCATTCGCAGGATTTCCGCCCGCTCGCCGGCAGCCCCCGGCGGCCCGACGGAATGCGCTGGAATCTCGGCATGGGGCATGGGTTGTTCGTGCCGCGCGGCGAGGCGAGCGAGCGATCCTCGCCCATCCGCATGGAAGAGATCGAGGCGGCCGGGTTCGACTATCTGGCGCTCGGCCACCATCACGCCGCGATGGAACTGGTCACGCCGCTTGCGGTCGCTGCGTATTCCGGATCGCCGACCGACGATGTTGGGCGCGGGGCGACCTACGCGATCGTCGATCTTGCCGCGGGGCGCGCACCGCAATTGGCGATACATCTGGTCGCGTAAGCGGACCGACATACTATTTGCGTCCTTAAATCGGACCGCGCGCGTTGCTAGTCTTGCCTGCGAAAGACGAGCCGCCCGGAGAAACGCGCATGAAGGCCGCCCTTGCCCTGTTCGCCGCCCTGTCCGTCGCGTGCACGAGCAGCTTCGCGCAGGACGTCAGCGTCCAGGGTTCGACCGAGATCGCCTTCGGCTTGATGATGCCGCGCAAGGCCGACATCGAGCGCATGTCGGGCCAGACGCTGCGGATCGTCTCGACCAGCAGCTCGCGCGGCCTGTCGGCGCTGGTCGCGGGCAATGCCGACATCGCGCTGCTTGCCGAACCGCTGCACGAGGTCATCGACGGCGCGCTGCGCGTGGCACCCGGCTCGGTCGATGCAAGCAAGCTCGAATCGTTCCACGTCGCGAACGCCGAGGCGCGGATAATCGTCAATGCGGCGAACCCGGTGAACCGGCTCGATGACCGGCAGGTGGCCGGGCTGTTCGGCGGCCGGATCGCGAACTGGAAGGAAGTCGGCGGGCCGGACCTGGCGGTCCTCGTCGTGACGGAGCCGACCTCGTCGCCGCACCTGCTGCTGCAGAAGCATTTCGCCTTCGCGATGTCGCCGCGCTCGCGCTCGGTCCAGAACGCGGCGCAGACCGTGCAGGTCGTCGCGCAGATGCCGGGCGCGATCAGCTATTTCAGCGCCGATATCCCGATGGCCGATCGCGAGCGGGTGCGTGCTGTCGCGACCCAGACGCGGGTCCCGATGACGCTCCACGTCGCCATCCGCAAGGACGCGCCCGCGGGCGTGCGCCGCGTGGTCGACGCCGCCCGCCAGCTCGGCGGGCCGTTCTAGCGCCCGGCCGAACGCGCGATCAGTTCGCCCAGCGCCGTTTTCTGCCGGCCGGCGGAATCGAAATTGCCGGGCGAAAGCCACGTCTCGAACGCCGCCTTGCGGGCCGGCCATTCGCTGTCGATGATCGAATACCAGGCCGTGTCGCGGTTGCGGCCCTTGACGATCATGTGCTGTCGGAACAGGCCCTCGAACGTGAAGCCGAGGCGCTGGGCCGTGCGCTTGGAAGGCTCGTTGAGGTCGTTGCACTTCCACTCGTAGCGGCGGTAGCCCAGCGTGTCGAAGACGTGGCGCATCATCAGGAACTGCGCTTCGGTCGATGCGGGCGTGCGCTGCAGCGCGGGCGTGTGCAGGATCGAGCCCACCTCGATCACGCGGTGCGTGCGGTCGATTCGCATAAGCGACAGCCAGCCGATGGCGCGGTCGTTCCTGTCCGCGATCGCCCAATAGACGGGATCGGCCGTGCCGGCGGCGATCTTGGCGACGTGCGTGTCGAACTCGGCCTTGATCGCATAGGGGCCGGTGAAGAGATAGGCCCATTGCGATTCCGCCTCGGGCCCGTGGCTCAGCGCATAGAGCCCGTCGGTGTCGCGCGCGGGATCGAGCGGGCGCAGGCGGCAGTGCCGGCCTTCGATGATGCAATGGACGGGTTGCGGGGCGGTGTGGGTCGCGACGGGCGGCCCGAACGTGAGGCTCATGGATCAGCGTTCCTTGCTGCGGAAGAAGTCGTTGAGGGCCGCGAACGGCTCGGCATCGCGGAACTGCTCGAAGCTGCCGCTTTCCTTCAGCGTGCGGGCCGCACGAAGGAAGCCGCCCCACGCCGCGCGCGCGAGGCCCGATCCGATGCTGATGCGCCGCACGCCGAGCGCCGCGATCCCGGCGACCGTGAGACCCGGCGAACTGACCAGCAGGTTGACGGGCTTGGCGCCCGCCAGCGCCACGACCTCGGCGATCTCGGCCGGCGTCTTCAGGCCCGGCGCATAGAGCACGTCCGCGCCGGCGGCCGCGAAGGCGGGCAGGCGGCGCGCGATCTCGGCGCGCGCCTGCGGATGGCCGACGAGCAGCCCTTCGCAGCGCGCGGTCAGCACCACGCCGGTGCCCTTGAGTGCGGCGGCGGCGGCGGCCACGCGCTCGACCGCGACGTCGAACGGATAGAGCGGGTCCGCCTTGTCGCCGGTCGCGTCCTCGATGGAAAGGCCGGCGACGCCGGTCTCGGCGCAGCGCCGAACGTTGCGCATCAATCCGTCGATGTCGTGCGCATAGCCGGATTCGAAATCGGCGTTCACCGGCAGTGACGTCGCCCCGACGATCTCGGCGATGTGCGCGAGTTCGCGTTCGACCGGGACGGCCCAGTCCATGTCGGGCAGGCCTTGCGAGAACGAGAAGCCCGACGAGGTGGTCGCCAGCGCCGTGTATCCCAGATGCTCCAGCATCATCGTCGAGCCGATGTCCCACGGGTTCGGCATGACGAAGCAGCCCGAGCGGTGCATCTCGGCAAAGCGCTTGCGCCTTTCCGCGTATGTGTTGTCGCTCATCGCGCACCTCCGAAGGCGGCGTAGGGACGGGGATCGAAGAAGCCGGTGCCCGCGACGTAGCCGTGGCCGGGGCGCATGTCGGGCGGCCGGCCGCCCTCGCTCGCGCCGTCGAAGGTGAGTTCGAGCTGCACGCCCGACGGGTCGTAGACGAAGAGCTGCCAGAGCGTCGTGCCCGGCACGAGGAACTCGCGGTAGGGCAGGCCGTGGCGCTCGAACGCCGCGCGGAAATCGTGATAGCCGTGCGCGGCGATCGAAACGTGGTCGATCGCGGCGGTCCCCGACGGCGCCTTGCCGTCCGCGCCCAGCGCCGGCCCGCCGGCATAGATGTGGATGATCGCCGACCCGGCCGGACCGGTCGTCGCGAGCCACGCGCCGGGATAGCCGAAATCGGGCCGCGCGACCTTCTTCAGGCCGAGCAGCTCGGTATAGAAGCGCTCGGTCGCCGCGAGGTCGTTGGTCTTGATCGCGATGTGGAAGAGGCCGGAGACAAGCATCCGCGCAGCTTGGCACGCGCACTCGGGGATGGCAAAACGGGAACATGTACGCAGACATCGAGTCGGCCCGCGCGCGCCTGAAGGCCATTTTCGGTTTCGACGATTTCCGGCCGGGGCAGGGCGAGGTCATCGGTGCCGTGCTGGCGGGCGAGAACGTGCTCGCCGTGATGCCCACGGGGTCGGGCAAGTCGCTGTGCTTCCAGCTTCCCGCCCTGCTGCGCGGCGGCCTCACGGTCGTCGTCTCGCCGCTGATAGCACTCATGCGCGACCAGGTCGGCCAGCTGCGCGAGTACGGGATCGAGGCGGCGAGCCTCAATTCGTCCAACGATGCCGCCGCCAACGCCGCGGTGCGCCGCGCGATCCGCGACGAGAAGCTACGCCTGCTTTATGTGGCGCCCGAACGGCTGGTGCGCGACGACACGCTGGAACTGCTGGGCGAGGCGCACGTCACGCTGCTCGCCATCGACGAAGCACATTGCGTCTCGCAATGGGGCCACGATTTCAGGCCGGAGTATCTCGCGCTCGGCCGCATCCGCCGCGACCTTGGCGACGTGCAGACGATAGCACTCACGGCCACGGCCGACGCGCCCACGCGCAAGGACATCGAGGAGAAGCTGTTCTCGGTTCCCCCGCGTGTCTTCGTGCGCTCGTTCGACCGGCCGAACCTGCGGCTCGCCATGCGGCCCAAGGCAGGTGCCCGCAAGCAGATCGAGCGCTTCCTCGAGACGCGCAAGGGGCAAAGCGGCATCGTCTATTGCAGCTCGCGCAAGCGCACCGAGGAACTGGCCGAGGCGCTGCGGAAAGCCGGCGTGCGGGCACTCGCCTATCACGCGGGCCTCGACAGCGAGACACGCAGCGCCAACCAGGACACGTTCCTGCAGGAAGATGGCGTGGTGATGTGCGCCACCGTCGCGTTCGGCATGGGCATCGACAAGCCCGACGTGCGCTTCGTCGTGCATGCCGACCTGCCCTCGAACGTCGAGGGCTATTATCAGGAGATCGGCCGCGCGGGCCGCGACGGGCTGCCGGCGGACACGCTGACGCTGTTCGGGCTCGACGACATGCGCCTGCGCCGGCTGCAGATCGAGCAGGGCGAGGCGTCGGACGAGCGCAAGCGCATCGAACGCCAGCGCTTCAACGCGCTGGTGGCGCTGTGCGAGGCGCCGCGCTGCCGCCGCCAGACGCTGCTCGCCTATTTCGGCGAGCAGTCCGTGCCGTGCGGCAACTGCGATCTCTGCCAGGACGGCGTCGACACGGTCGACGGCACGATCGACGCGCAGAAGGCGATGTCGGCGATCCTGCGCACGGGCGAAAGGTTCGGGACCGAACATCTGGTCGCGATCCTTGTCGGCCAGACCGGCGACGCGATGAGCCGCTACGGCCACGAGAAGCTGCCGACATTCGGCGTGGGCAAGGACCGCACGCCGGGCGAGTGGCGCTCGATCTTCCGGCAGATGTACGCCTCGGGCCTGATCGCGCTCGACATCGTCGGGCACGGTTCGTGGTCGGTGACGGACGAGGGTCGCGAGGTGCTGCGCGGAAACGCGAAGATCGAGCTGCGCAAGGACGCGCTGTGGGCCGAGAAGGCGGAGAAGAAGACGGGCCGCGGATCGCGCGCGACCGTGTCGGCGGCGCCGGAGAACGCGGGCCTGCTTGCAGCACTGAAGGCGCTGCGCACGCGCATCGCCAAGGGAATCCGGCAGCCCGCCTATGTCGTGTTCGCCGACCGCACGCTGATCGAGATGGCCGAGATCGGCCCCAAGAACCTCGACGACATGCGCCTCGTCCACGGCGTTGGAACCGCGAAGCTGGAGCGGTACGGAAAGCAGTTCCTCGACGTGGTGCTCGCGCACCGGGCCTAGCGCGGCACCAGCGGCAGGCACACGTCGGTCAGCAGCTTGGCCGGCGGTGTCGTCTTGGGATGATTGAGATATTCCTCGTGGCACGGACGGTCGGCGGCTTCTTCCCCGCTGCCGGGAAGCCACGTGCCGAAGAGCCAGCGATAGGCGCCTTCGAGTTCGGTATAGGGGCCCTTGAAGCGCAGCACCGCGTGCCGCCCGCCCGCGAGGCCGGCGATGCGGATCGTCTCGTCGGGGCCGACGGCGGGGCCGACAGTGCAGCAGGCTTCCGAGCGAAGCTTCTCCGCCGGCACCTGTGCGGGATCGTCGTGATAGATGCCGATCCAGCGCGAGCGGGCGTCGATCGCGCCGCGCGCGCCGAGCCATGCGCCGAGGCGGTCGAACGCGACGCCGATGTCGGTGTAGCGGCCGGCATGGGGGACCGAGGCGAGGCGGAAGGCGGGGCGTTCCTCGATGCGCACGTCGTGCATGGTGTTCTCCTTTTCCGGGCCGGGTGCGGGCGGAGAAACGTCGCGGCCCTGCGCGCGATAGGCCGCAGGCGTCGTGCCGTAGAAGGCCGCGAAGGCGCGCGTGAAGGCGGGCGCCGAGCCGTAGCCCGCACGCCGCCCGACCGAGACGATCGCCGCCTTTCCCTGCACGAGTTCGGCGGCGGCCCGGTGGAGCCGCAGCCGGCGCAGCGTGTCGGCCGGCGTCTCGCCCGTCGCCGCATGGAAGATGCGGTGGAAATGGCAGGGCGAGAAGCACGCGACGGCGGCGAGATCGTCGAGGACGAGCGGCGCATCCAGCCTTTCGGCGAGATGGCGCAGCGCGCGGTCGATGCGCCGTGCGTGGTCGAGGCGGGTGTTCGTCTTCGCGGTCATGTCCGGTTCTCCATGAGCCGGACCATGCCCGAGGACGGCTTGATCGCGCTTGCGATTTTCAGTTCAGCGCGCGCGCCTGCGCGTTGCCGCGCGTGTTGTAAACACCATCTACCAATGCGCCGAAGACCTTCTTCACGTCCGGATGGTCGACCGGGCCGTTCTCGGCGTCGGGCAGCAGGTTCTGCTCGCTGACATAGGCCTGGTAGGGGCCCTGCTCGGCGTTGACCGCGTAGAGATGGTAGAAGGGCTGGTCCTTGCGCGGCCGCACGGAAGGCGGGATCGAGCGGTACCATTCCTCGGTGTTCGCGAAGACCGGATCGACGTCGTAGACGACGCCGCGGAACTCGAAGATGCGGTGGCGCACCACTTCGCCGATCCGGAACTTGGCCTGGCGGATGGTCATGCGTGCCTCAGGCGAAATTCGCCTTGGCGAGGTTGCGCAGCGCCAGGTTCACGGACGAGCGCATCGCGCTCTCGTCGGAGGGCGCGCACCACACGCGCACGGCGAGCGTGACGCTGTCGGCCGAATACTTGACGACGACGGCCTCGGCGGCGGGCGACTTGAGTGCCCGCGGATCACCCGAAACGACAGCCACGACGCGCGCGCACGCGGCTTCGGTGTCGACCGGGTCGGGGACCGTCACCTCGAAGTCGAGCCGCTTCATCTGGTACTTGGAATGGTTCGTCACCTTGTCGCCCCAGATCTTGCCGTTGGGGACAAGCACCTGGATGTTGTCGTCGGTGCGGATGTCGGTGACGAAGAGGTCGATCGCCTCGACCTTGCCGGTGGTGCCGGCGGCGTCGATGCGGTCGCCCACGCGGTAGGGCCGGAAGGCGAGCAGCATGACGCCCGCCGCCACGTTCGACAGCGTGCCCTGCAGGGCAAGGCCGACGGCGAGGCCGGCGGCGCCGAAGATCGCGATGAGGCTCGCGGTCTGCACGCCGAACTGGGAGAGCGCCGCGAGCACCACGACGGTGAGCACCATGTAGCGCGCGAGGCTGGCGAGGAAGCGGGCGAGCGTGAGTTCCACGCGGCCGACCTTTTCCAGCGTCGTGGCGACCGCGTGCTGGACGAAGCCCGCGAGCCACGAACCGATGAACAGGATCGCGATGCCGGCCACGAAAGGCGGGCCGTAGAGCAGCAGCAGATCCTTGACTTGCTGGAGTATTTCCATGTCCTTCACGCCCCTCCGGATCGAATTCTCATCCCATGACGGGATTCGGCAAATCGGTTAGACTCATATCCATGGCAGCCCCTGCGAGATCCGCAACCCCGCCCAAGGGCGGGCCGCCGCCCAAAGGCGCTTCCGGCAAGCCGGCCGCCGGCGCTATCGGCAAGGGCAAGGCCGGCGCGGGCGCCAAGGGGAAACCCGAAGCCGACGCGCCGCCCGCAATCCCGCCGGTCAATCCGCGCCTCGCGCGGCTGCGCGTGATCGTCTTCGCGGCGCTGGGCGTCGCGATGCTCGGCACGCTGGGTACGGCAAGCTGGGTGATGTTCTTCCAGGAACCCGAGCATCCCTTCGTCGACATCCCGCCGCCCGAGCCGGCGCCGCCGCGCCCCACGGGCCCGGTCGTGCGCCAGGGCGACCTCAGCGACGAGCTGTGGCGCCGCATGGGAGTCCGTCCGCAGGGCGACTAGAGAAGCGTCCATCGCGCTCACCGGAAGCTGCGCCAGAAGCCGAGGCCGAGCAGCCAGAAGGTCGAGGCGAGCCACGCCACCATCATCCAGTCGGGCCGTTCGGCTGCCGGCAGCCAGATCAGGCCGAACGACGTGAGGCCCCAGACGACCGCGCTGGAAAGCGTGATCACGCGGAAATCGCGCACGCGCAGCGGGTGGATCGCCTTGATCGGCGTGAAGCTGAGCGCGCCCAGCACCGCCACGGCGACGAGATTGACCGTGGGCTCGGTGTCGAGCACGTACATGTAGAGCGCCACGACGTTCCAGATCGCCGGGAAGCCGACGAAGTAGTTGTCGTGCGTCTTGAGGTCCAGATTGGCGAAGATGTAGAGCGAACTGAACAGGATCCAGCCGGCGGCCGCCGCCGCGAGCCACCCGTTGCCCAGATAGCCGAACTGCCAGAGCAGCACCGCCGGCACGACGACGTAGGTGAGATAGTCGACGACGAGATCGAGGAGCGCCCCGTCGAAGCGCGGCAGGCGGCTGGCGACGTCGAGCTTGCGCGCGAAGGGCCCGTCGATGCCGTCGACGACGAGGGCCAGCCCCAGCCACAGCAGCGCCTTGCGCGCGTCGCCCTCGATGACGGCGAAGAGTGCCAGCAGGCCGATCACGGCGCCCGAGGCCGTCAGCGCGTGGACGGCCCAGGCCGCGCCCTTCACGGCGCGCTCCGGCACATCCTTTGCGAAAACGGTCTTCATGGCGCGGCTTCCCTCCGGTTCCTACTGCGCGGTCCAGCCGCCGTCGATCGAGAACGACGTGCCGCGGATCTGGTCGGCCGCCGGCGAGCACAGGAACGCGGCAAGGCCGCCGATCTGCTCGGGCGTGGCGAATTCCTTCGAAGGCTGCTTTTCCGACAGCAGCTCGATCTTCGCGGCCTCGCCCGAGATGCCCTTGCGCTGGGCGAGCGCGTCGATCTGCTTCTGCACCAGCGGCGTGAGCACCCAGCCCGGGCAGATCGAGTTGGCGGTGACGCCCGTCGTCGCGGTTTCCAGCGCCACGACCTTGGTGAGGCCGATGAGCCCGTGCTTGGAAGCGACATAGGCCGATTTCTCGACCGACGCGACGAGGCCGTGCGCCGAGGCGATGTTGATGATGCGGCCCCAGTTGCGCTTCTTCATGCCGGGGAGGGCCGCGCGGATCGCCTGGAAGCAGGAGGAGAGGTTGAGCTGGATGACCTTGTCCCACATCTCCAGCGGGAACGATTCGACCGGCGCCACGTGCTGCATGCCGGCGTTGTTGACGAGGATGTCGACGGCACCCAGTTCCGATTCGCAAGCGCCGACCATGGCGGCGACGGCTTCGGGCTTGGTCAGGTCGGCCGAGGAATAGGCGCATTTGACGCCGCCGGCGGCGATCTCCTTGCGGAGTGCTGCGATGGCGGCGGCCTCGCCGAAGCCGTTGAGCATGATGTCGGCGCCTTGTGCCGCGAGTGCACGCGCGATGCCGAGGCCGATGCCGCTGGTGGAGCCCGTCACGAGTGCCGTTCTGCCCTTGAGTGTCATTTAACCCTCGCCCGCTGGAGTTCCGTCAGACTTTGTAGCGCTTGTGCGCCCGCTAGGCCAGAATGAGCCTCGAAATGACGCAGACCGAAGCCCTTTTCGTGGTCCTTGCCGGCTGGGTGCTGCCGCTGGCGCACGTGCTGTTCGCGCGCGGTGCGGGCGGCTGGCGCCCGCCGCCGGGTTCCGGCTGCCCGATCGGCCACCGCGTGGGCTGGCTCGTGCTGGTGCTGCTGCTGGGCCCCGTGGGCTGGCTGATGTTCGTCACGCGCCGTTCGCGGCGGATCAGCTCTTGAAAGATCAGCTCTTGAAAAAGGCGGACGCGGCGGCCTTGTGCTTGTCCTTGGCGTCGATGGCGGCTTGGGCACGCGCGATTTCGCCCTGAAGCCTTTCGATATAGGCTTCGAGCTCGGCAATGCCCCAGCCCGACAGGTCCTTGGGCTTGACGAGCTTGTGCTTGGGTTCCAGATCTTCGAATTCCATGTCCCGTCTCCTCCACCGATGAGGTCCGCTTGAGTCTCCCCCAAACGATGTCCGTCGTCGAGTTGCCCGTGCCGGGCCCGGCCGAAAATCTCGTTCCCGGCACGCGGCCGCTGCCCGTGCCCAAGGCGGGCGAGGTGATGATCGAGGTCGCGGCCGCCGGCGTCAACCGGCCCGACGTGCTGCAGCGGTTGGGCAAGTATCCCCCGCCGCCCGGTGCCCCCGACACGCTGGGGCTGGAAGTGGCGGGCACCGTCGTGGCGGCGGCACCCGACGTGCATTGGCCCAAGGCGGGGATGCGCGTGTGCGCGCTCGTCGCCGGCGGCGGCTATGCGCAGTATGCGGTGGCACCCGCGCTCCAGTGCCTGCCGATCCCCAAGGGGTTCAGCGACTTGGAGGCCGCGGCGGTGCCCGAGACGTTCTTCACCGTGTGGACGAACGTGTTCGAGCGTGGCGGCCTCAAGGCCGGCGAATACTTCCTGGTGCATGGCGGCGCCTCGGGCATCGGCACCACGGCGATCCAGCTCGCGCGCGCGTTCGGCGCGCACGCGATCGCCACGGCCGGCACGGCCGAGAAGTGCGCGGCGTGCGTGCGCCTCGGCGCCGAGCGCGCCATCGACTACAAGAAGGAGGATTTCGTTTCGGCCGTGAAGGAATTCACCGGCGGCCACGGCGCCGACCTGATCCTCGACATGGTCGGCGGCGACTATTTCATGCGCAACATCGAGACGGCCGCGGTGGAAGGGCGCATCGTGCAGATCGCCTTCCTGCGCAGCCCCAAGGTGGAGGCCTCGCTCGACCAGATCATGCGCAAGCGGCTGATCTACACGGGCTCGACCCTGCGCCCGCGCACCGTCGAGCAGAAGGGCGCCATCGCAAGCGCGCTCGTCGACAAGGTCTGGCCGCTGCTCGAGGCCGGCGCCGTGCGCCCGCTGATCCACGCGACGTTCCCGCTCGCCGAAGCGGCCAAGGCGCACGCGCTGATGGAGGCCGACACCCATATCGGCAAGATCGTGCTGACCGTCGGACGGTAACAGGCGACAAGGCGTTACGGCGTCGGACACAGCACCCGGCAAATGCCCGGAATCCCTCGATTCCGAGGCCGGCAAATAGGTTACCATTGGAGACGGTAACCTGTTTAAGTTCTTGAATTTATTCATAGGTAACCTGTAACGCCGATTCCGGGTTACGGCGGCGTCATAGGCCTTAAAACATGCGGTTCCGGAAGGGTGCGTCGCCTCGATCATGGCGACGACTCTATTCCAAAATAGGATTTATATCAAGAAAAAGTCGTGGATGCCCGGCCTTCGCCGGGCATGACGGATTGAGAGAGCGGGCCGACCCTCGCCGTCATGCCCGCCACCTCTCTCCCCGTCATGCCCGGGCTTGACCCGGGCATCTGCCGCCGCGCCGTCAGCCGAACGTGAAGTTCGTCTGGTCGAACTGCGACAGCAGCGTGTTGGCGAACACGACCTGGTCGAGCGGACCCAGCGCCAGCACCACGTCGTTGCCCTGCTGGGTCATCGCGCCCTGCACGTCGGCGAAGTCGTGCAAGGCCGTGCCGACGAGCGCCACGCCGTCGCCGCCCGTGCCTGCGGCGAAATCGAGGATCTGGTCGAAGCCGCTGCCCGGCGCGAACAGGAACACGTCGCTGTCCGCCCCGCCGGTCAGCCGGTCGTTGCCCGCACCGCCGACCAGCGTGTCGCCGCCGGCCCCGCCGGAAAGCGTATCGGCCCCGCCGCCGCCGTCGAGCAGGTTGGCAGCACCGTTGCCGACGATCGCGTTGGCGGCATTGTTGCCCGTGCCGTCGATGTCGGCACGGCCGGTCAGCACCAGCGTCTCGACATTCGCCGCCAGCGCGTAGCTGACCGACGCCTCGACCCGGTCGTTGCCGCCGCCGGCCGCCTCGCCCACGCGGGCGGCCGCGTCGCCCACGATATAGACGTCGTTGCCGGCCCCGCCGAGAAGCGAGTCCGCCCCGCCGCCACCCTCCAGCGTGTCGTCGCCGTCGAGCCCCGAAAGCGTGTTGGCCGCCGCATTGCCGACCAGCATGTTGGCAAGGCCGTTGCCCGTGCCCGAGATCGCGAAACTGCCGTCGAGCTCCAGCCGCTCGATCGTGTCGGCCAGCGTGTAGCTGGCGGACGCGCGCACGGTGTCGTAGCCGTCGCCGCGCGCCTCGAACACGAGATCGGCCGTCTCGTCGACGATGTAGAAATCGTCGCCCGTGCCGCCGTCCATCAAATCGGCACCGGCGCCGCCGTCGAGCGTGTCCGCCCCGCCACCGCCGGACAGCGTATCGCCGCCGTCCATCCCTTCGAGCCGGTTCGCGTCGGCATTGCCGATGATCTGGTTGTCCAGCTCGTTGCCGGTCGCGACGATGACGGGGGCGAGGCCGGGCGCGAGCGGGACGACGGGCGGATCGTAGATCTCGATATTCTCGAAATTCGGCGCGAGCGTATAGCTGGTCGCGATATGGACCGTGTCGGTGCCTTCGTTGAAGCCCTCGACGATGAAATCGTCATTATCATCGACATAGAACGAATCGTTGCCGATGCCGCCGATCATGATATCGGCGCCCGTTCCGCCATCCAGCGTGTCGTCGCCTTCGTCGCCCCGGATAAGGTCTACATCGGCGCCGCCGGCGATCAGGTCGTTGCCGGTGCCGTCACGGATGTTATCGATCCCGATGCCGCCCTGAAGCGTGTCGTCGCCGCTCTGGCCATCGATATTGTCGTTGCCGATCCCGCCATCGATATAGTCGTTGCTCAGCGCGACGCCGCCGGGCCCCGGATCGTCGCCACCGCGGATGATGTCGTCGCCATCGCCGCCATAGATCGTGTCGGAGCCGAGCCCGCCATTGAGCGAATCCTTGCCGCCGTCGCCATAGATGATGTCCTGGCCGTTATTGCCGAGAATCGTGTCGTCGCCGCCATAGCCTTGGCCGTAGTCGTTGCCGAAGCCGAGATCGATCCGGTCGCTGCCGGACCCGCCGGAAACTTGATCGTCATTCTCGTCGGCGAAAATATCGTTGCCGTCATTGCCGCCCAGGATCACGTCGTGGCCGGCGCCGCCATGGATCTCGTTGTAGCCGGACCCGCCCTCGATGATGTCGTCGTACGAGCCGGCGAAGATCGTGTCGTTGCCGCTGCCGCCGTTGATGTAATCGTTGCCGATGCCGCCGCCGCTGATGTAGTCGGCGCCATTGCCGCCATAGATCGTGTCGTTGCCCAGGCCGCCATAAATCGTGTCGTCGTCGTCGCCCCCGTCGATATAGTCGTTGTCGTTGCCGCCATCGATATAGTCCCGGCCCGTCCCGCCGAAGATCTGGTCGTTGCCGAGGCTGCCATAGAGCGTGTCGTTCCCGCCCGCGCCGTCGATCGTGTCGTTGAACAGCGAGCCGTTGATGAGGTCCGCGTTGTTCGTGCCGTTATAGACGGGCATGGCGCTCTCCTCGGTCAGATGAAACAATCGGAAGTCGCGCACGATATTTTTAATCTCGAAGGTTGCAAACGTGTATTGTCAAATGTAGGACATTGCCGTTTGTAGTGTGCGTGCATTCGAATTGATTGACTTACTTAAAATTGCTGATACGATTTTCAGATGCGCAAGAAGCGTGCGAATTTTTTGCGGGAGAAGCCCGATGTTCGATCCGATCTATGTGCGGCCCAACCAGTTTCGGCCAAATTCCTATACTTCCGACACCCCGATGGGGGCGGCTGACCCGCACACGGGCTATACCGGGGATGCGGTCGGCGAGATGGAGCGGCGCGCGGCGGCGATCCGGGGCATGGCCGAGGCGCGGACCCGCTACGCACAGGGCCTCAATTCAATCCAAAGTGTTGCGACAAAGTATCGGGCGGACTATGAGAGCCTCAAAACCAGCTTCACCGAGAAGTACGGCACGGACGATCCATCCATCCGGCAAGCAGAACTGTTCGGAGACAGCGACAAGGTCGAGCTGAGTGACCGGGCGAAGGAATATCTCGCCGATCTTGGCAAACTGGAACGGTTGCGCGGTACAGCTGAGTTTCTAGCATGGGGTGCCGATTTCGACGAGAATGCATCGCGAAAAACCCTCGTCGTCTGGGAAGCAATGGACGAAATGGCTGCTTCCAGTTGGGACATGCGCTTTTCCCCAACGAAAGCGGCGCGGGTCGAGGCGTGGAACAAGTTCGCCGACGCGGGCAACCGCATGGCGAAGAACGGGGCGGAAGGCGAATACGATCACGCCGTGCTCGATATGCAGCGTGCGGCGGTGCAGGCCGGCAATGCGGCGTTGACGGAAGGGCTCTCGGGCCCCGCGCTGTTTAAGGTCTCGGACTCCGGCCGAATCAATTTCGACGCGAAAGGTCTCGAACATCTGTCGCCGGACGCGCAACAGGCCGCTCAGCTGAAGCGCCTGGTCGAGATCATGTCGGTGCGCAACGGCCTGTCGCCGCTGCGCGGCGTCGTCGCCAAGGCGCTCGACATCCAGAACGCCTACATCGCCGCGCACCCGGTCGTCACCGGCGTGGTCGAGCTGCCGTTCTAGGAACGGGAGAAGCCCGATGTTTGATCCGATCTATGTGCGGCCCAACCAGTATCGATCCAGTCCCTTTATCGGTGAGATGCCGATCTCGCAGGGCGATGTGCCCCGCGCTGCCCCGGACGTGGTGGGCGAAATGGCGCGGCGCGCTTCCGACGCGCAAGGGCTCGTACAGTCGAAACGCGAAAGTGAAGAGAATCTTCGGGGACTTCGAAGCGCCGCGGCGCAGGATTTTGCGGACTACGACAGGCTCAAGTCCAAGTTCGTCGAAACCTATGCCGGCTTCGATCCCATGGCCGGCCAATCCGACGAAATCGCGTTCAGCGAACGGGCCAAAGCGTATCTGGCCGATCTTGCCGCGATGGAAAAAAAGCGTGACCGCGCGGAACGGATTTCAGAATGCGCTGAAAGATTCGAGCGTAGTGCCAGTCGGTATCTGGCGACTTACGAGGCCATGACCGAAATGTCCGCTTCCGGCTGGGACATGCGCTTTTCCCCGACGAAGGCAGCGCGGGTCGAGGCAGCGAACAATTTCGCCGACGCGGGCAACCGCATGGCGAAGAACGGGTTCGAGAACGATTACATATTCGCCGTGCGCGACGTGCGGAATGCCGCCGTCACGGCCGGCAATGCGGCGCTGACGGAAGGGCTCTCGGGCGCCGCGCTGTTCAAGGTCTCGGACTCAGGCCGGATCGATTTCGACGCGAAAGGTCTCGAGCACCTGTCGCCGGACGCGCAACAGGCCGAACAGCTGAAGCGCCTGGTCGAGATCATGTCGGTGCGCAACGGCTTGTCGCCGCTGCGCGGCGCGGTCGCCAAGGCGCTCGACATCCAGAACGCCTATATCGCTGCCCACCCCGTCGTCACCGGCGTGGTCGAGCTGCCATTCTAGGCGGCGCGCGCCGCTTCGATCGCCTCGCGGATCACGCCGAGATCGCCGACATGGTTGGCGAGTAGCAGCACGAGCTTCGTGTTGAGCTTCGCCGAGGCGGCTTCGTCGAGGTCGCGGTGCGCGTCAACCAGTGCCGTATAGAGCGCGTCGGGGTCGGGCGCGGTCATGTCGGTGCGCAGGTGTTTCATCTCGTTTCCTCGCTGGCGGTCGCGCGGCGGATCGCGGCCGCGATCCGGTCGGGATCGAATGCGCGCGCGCGGTGGCAGACAAGCTGGTCGGGGCGGAAAAGGTAGACCGTGCCGGGCCGCGCGTCGTAGCGCGAATAAGCGAGGGCCGCGTCCGGCGGCACGACGCAGCTTCGCACCGGCACCGGCAATCGGGCGATGCGCGCGGCGGCGTTCGCGTCGAGTTCGCCGAACGCCAGCAGCGTGAAGCCGCCTTTCAGCGTGTCGAGCAGCCAGCCGCCGGTCTTTTCGCTCGCACCAAGCGGCGCATCGAGTGCCGGCGATCCCGGCGCCACGCCGGCCGCGAAATCGCCGTCGTCGGGCGTGGAGAGGGGCGAGGCCGCATGCTTCGTGGGCACCGACAGGCGCCCGGAATTGACGAGACGGCGCGCGAAGTCGTGTGTCCGCGCGAGGTCGAGCACCGCGTCGCGGAACAGGCGCGAGGCGGCGTTCTTGGGCGTGATGAAATCGGTGGCGCGCGTGGAATTCAGGATGTTCTCGTCGGCGGCTTCCGCGCGTTCGAAATCGTAGCTCTCCAGCAGGCGTTCGGGCGCCTTTCCTGCCGCGACCAGGGCGAGCTTCCAGCCGAGATTGTCGGCGTCCTGCACGCCGGAATTGGCGCCGCGTGCACCAAAGGGGCTCACCTGGTGCGCGGCGTCGCCCGCGAACAGCACGCGGCCATGGCGCAGGCGCTCGATGCGCCGGCACTGGAACGTATAGATGCTGATCCACTCGATCTCGAAATCCACGCCGGTACCCAGCATCGCGCGCACGCGATTGGCGACGCGCTGCGGGTCCTTCTCCTTTTCGGGATCGGCACCCCAGCCGAGCTGGAAATCGATGCGCCACAGATCGTCGGGCTGCCGGTGCAGCAGCGTCGAGCCGCCTTCGTGGAAGGGCGGGTCGAACCAGAACCAGCGTTCGGCCGGGAACTGCGCCTTCATGCGCACGTCGGCGATCAGGAAGCGGTCCTCGAACACGCGGCCACGGAAATCGACGCCGAGCGCCTTGCGCGTCGGGCTGCGGGCACCGTCGCACGCGACGACCCAGTCCGCGTCGATCGCGTAGTTTCCTTCCGGCGTTTCCAGCCTCAGCGCCACGTGGCCGTCGTGCGGCTCGATGCCCGCGACTTTCGTGCGGAAGCGCAGATCGAGGCCGGGCATTTCCAGCGCGCGGTCGACGAGGAACTTCTCCAGCCAGTATTGCTGGAGATTGACGAAGGCTGGGAAACGGTGGCCGCCCTCGGGCAGCAGGTCGAAGGAATAGACGAGGCCGTCGCCCGCAAACACCTTGCCGACCTGCCAGGTGACGCCCTTATCGACGATGGGTGCGGCGCAGCCCAGCCGGTCGAAGATCTCGAGCGTGCGCTTGGCGTAGCAGATGCCGCGCGAGCCTTGCGAGACCGTGCGGTCCTCGTCGACGAGCACGACCTTCGTGCCGCGCTGCGCAAGATCGATGGCGAGTGCCAGGCCGACCGGACCCGCGCCGATCACGACGACCGGGTGGCGCACGGGCGCCGCCGCGCGCAGGTCGGGCGGGGTGCGGAACGGATAGTCCGGATAGTCGAACCCCATCGCGGTGCGGCGCTCCCTCGTCGTCCTTTTGCGCAAGGCTACGCCGCGCCGCGCGGCGATGCCAGACGGCGGATCGCCGCAGTGCGATTGACAGCGCGGATGCCCGCCCCTAAGGGGGATGGGTGATGGATGTCCCGAAAATCCCGCCCGGCATGACGCCCGCGGGCCTCGTCGAGGCCGGCCGGCAATACCGGGCGGCGGGCCGCGCCGTCGAAGCCTTCGCCACCTTCACGATCGTCACGACGAACGCGCCGGAAGTGGCGACGGGATGGTCGGGCCTGGGGCTCGCGGCGTTCGATCTCGCCCTCTATCCGCAGGCGGCCGACGCGTTCGCGCGCGCGGTCGCGCTGCTGCCCGACGACGCGATCCTGTGGCGTAATCTTGGCAACGTGCGCATGCTCGGCGGCGGCACGTCGGGCGGCGCCATCGAGGCGCTGGAGCGCGCCGTGGCGCTCGATCCGGCGATGGTCGCGGCGTGGGACGACCTCGGCACGTCGTATCTGGGCGTATGGGGCCATGTGCGGGAATCGGTCGCGGCCTACGACCGGGCGCTGGCGCTGGCACCCGATCGCATCGACATCGAATCGCGCCGGCTCGCGGCACTCGCCTTCGACGAGGACGTGCCCGACGAAGCGCTGTTCGCGGCGCATCGCGCGTTCGGGCGCCGCTATGACGGGCTCGCCGACGCCACACCCTTCGCCAACACGCGCGATCCCGACCGCCGCCTGCGCGTGGGCTACGTCTCGTCGAACGTGCACGCGCATATCGGCTCGGCGGTGCTGCGCCCGCTTTTCAGGCTGCACGACCGCGCCGAGGTCGAAGTCATCGTCTACGCGACCTCGCCGGCCGAAGACCATGTCAGCGCGGAGCTGAAGCCGCTCGTCGAGCTGTGGGTTCCCTCGACCGCGCTCGACGACGCGGCGCTCGCCGCGCGCATCCGGGCCGACCGCATCGACGTGCTGATCCATTCGATGGGGTCTTGGCAGGACCATCGCCTCGGCACGCTCGCGCGCCGTGCGGCCCCCGTGCAGGTCGAATGCATCTCGCAGTCGCCCGCCATCTGCATGCAGGCATGCGATGCCAACATCGTCGATCCGTGGCTGGCGGCGGGCGGGCTGCTCGGTCGGCTGTCGGGCGACCGTATCGTCGAGCTGCCGTCGGGCTATTTCACCACCTCGATGCTTCCCGAAAAACCCATCGCGCCCCCGCCACGCGCGCGCGGGGGGCCGCCGGTCGTGCTCGGCAGCTTCAACCGGCTCGCCAAGATCTCGCCCGGCACCGTCCGGCGCTGGGCGCGCGTGATGGATGCGCTGCCCGAAGCGCGCCTGATCGTGAAGGGACCGGAGCGCTACGATGCGGGCGAGGAAGCGCGCATGCGCCGCGAATGGTCCGCGCTCGGGCTCGACGTGTCGCGCGCGGAGTTCCGCGGCTACACCGATGGCGAGGGCTACTGGGACAATTTCGCCGACGTGGACCTGCTGCTCGACAGCCTGCCCTTCAACGGCGGGCGGACGACGACATGCGCGGCGTGGATGGGCGTGCCGACGGTGAGCGAACGTGCGCGGCCGCCTTACGGGCGGCTGGGCGACTGCATCCTGTCGCGTCTGGGCTGCGCCGATCTCGTCGCCGATGACGCGGACGGCTATGTGGAAAAGGCGGTTTCGCTGGCGCGCGATCCTTCGCGTCTCGATGCCTACCGTGCGAACTTGCGCGGGCGTTTCGCGTCCTCGACATTGCTCGAAAGCCCGAAGCACGTGCGCGAGCTCGAAGCGGCGCTGCGCATGCTGTGGCGCGAATGGTGCGCGTCTAGCCCTTCGGCCGCAGGTCGATGACGCGCTTGGCCTTGCCGATCGAGCGGGCGACCTTGCCCACTTCGGCGATGTGCACCCCGGCGCTGACGCCGATATAGGCCTTCACGTTCTGCACCAGCAACGCCGCCGACTTGCCCAGCGCGTCGGCATCGCCCGCATGTTCGGGCTTGGGCTCCACGACGATGTCGAGCGTGTCGAGCCGCCCCTCGCGGCGCAGTTCCAGCACGTAATGCGGCGAGAGATGCCTGTCCTTCAGGATCAGCTCCTCGATCTGCGTGGGGAACACGTTGACGCCGCGTACGATCATCATGTCGTCGCTGCGCCCGGTAATGCGCGCCATGCGGCGCATCGAACGCGCCGTGCCGGGCAGCAGCGTCGTCAGGTCCCGCGTGCGGTAGCGCACGACGGGGAAGGCTTCCTTGGTCAGCGTGGTGAAGCACAATTCGCCCGACACGCCGTCGCCCAACGGCCGTCCGTCGGCGGGGTCGACGGTCTCGGGGAAGAAATGGTCTTCCCAGATCGTCGGGCCGTCCTTGGTCTCGATGCATTCGTTGGCCACGCCCGGCCCCATCACTTCGGAAAGGCCGTAGATGTCGACCGCGTCCATCGCGAAGCGCGCCTCGATCTCCTTGCGCATGGAATCGGTCCAGGGCTCGGCGCCGTGGATGCCGACCAGCAGCGAGGACCGGCGGGGGTCGAGGCCCTGCTTCTCGAACTCGTCGGCGATGGCCAGCATGTAGCTGGGCGTCACCATGATCAGCTGCGGCCTGAAATCCGCGATGAGCTGGACCTGCTTCTCGGTCTGCCCGCCCGACATGGGAATGACCGTGCAGCCCAGCGCCTCGCCGCCGTAATGCGCGCCGAGCCCGCCGGTGAACAGGCCGTAGCCGTACGCGACATGCAGGAGGTCGCCCGGCCGGCCGCCCGCCGCGCGGATCGAGCGCGCGACCAGATGCGCCCAGTTCGCGATGTCGTTGCGCGAATAGCCCACGACCGTGGGCTTGCCCGTGGTCCCCGACGAGGCGTGGATGCGCACGCATTCCTCGCGCGGCATCGCGAACATGCCGAAGGGGTAGGCGGCGCGCAGGTCGTCCTTCGTGGTGAAGGGGAATTTCGCGATGTCGTCGAGCTTGCGGAAATCGGACGGATGCACGCCCGCCGCGTCGAACTTCTTCTTGTAGAGCGGGACGTTCTTGTAGGCGAGTGCCAGCGTCGCCTTCAGGCGCTTGGTCTGCAACGCGGCGATCTCGTCGCGGCTGGCGATCTCGATGGCATCGAGCAGCTTGCGCGGGCAGCCGTCGCGCAGCTGCTTGGCCCCGGCCGACACGGGCCCGCGCGCGGTCAGCCTGAACCGGAAGGGCGCCTTCTTCTTTTTCTTCGCCGCCATCTGCGTTCCCTCACACGCGTTCGAGCGCGAGCGCGATCCCTTGCCCCACGCCGATGCACATCGTCGCGAGCGCCCGCTTCCTGTTCTTCTGTTCGAGTTCGATCATCGCCGACATCGCCATGCGCGCGCCCGACATGCCCAGCGGATGGCCGAGCGCGATGGCCCCGCCATTCGGGTTCACGTGCGCGGCATCGTCCGCCAGGCCGAGTTCGCGCAAGACCGGCAATGCCTGTGCGGCGAACGCCTCGTTGAGCTCGATCACGTCGAGATCGGCGATTTTCCAGCCGAGCTTGCCGAGCAGCTTCTTGGTCGCCGGCGCCGGGCCCATGCCCATGATGCGCGGCGGCACGCCTGCGCTTGCCGCCCCCACCACGCGCGCGCGCGGCGTGAGGCCGTAGCGCTTGATCGCATCTTCGGAGGCGAGCAGCAGCGCCGCAGCACCATCATTGACGCCCGAGGCGTTGCCGGCGGTCACGCTGCCGCCCGCGCGGAACGGCGCCTTGAGCCTGGCGAGCGCTTCGAGCGACGTGGCGCGCGGATGCTCGTCCTTGTCGACGAGCACCGTCTCCTTGCCCTTCTTCGTCTCGACCGCGACGATCTCCATCGCGAGGCGCCCGTTGGCCTGCGCCGCCAGCGCCTTGGTCTGGCTGCGGAGCGCGAAGGCATCCTGATCCTCGCGGCTGACCTTGTAGTCGGCCGCCACGTTCTCGGCCGTCTCGGGCATCGAATCGATGCCGTGCATCTGCTTCATCAGCGGATTGACGAAGCGCCAGCCGATCGTCGTGTCGTAGATCGCGGCGTCGCGGCTGAACGCCGTCTCGGCCTTGCCCATCACGAAGGGCGCGCGGCTCATGCTTTCAACGCCGCCCGCGACCATCAGGTCGCACTCGCCCGTGCGGATCGCGCGCGCGGCGGAGGCCAGCGCGTCGAGGCCCGAGCCGCACAGCCGGTTGATCGTCGTGCCCGACACGCCCACGGGCAAGCCCGCCAGCAGCAGCGCCATGCGTGCGACGTTGCGGTTGTCCTCGCCCGCCTGGTTGGCGCAGCCATAGATGACGTCGTCGATTGCGGCCCAGTCGACGCCCGGATTGCGCTTCATGAGTTCGCGCAACGGGAGTGCGGCGAGATTATCCGTGCGCACGCCCGAGAGCGCGCCGCCATAGCGGCCGACCGGCGTGCGGATGGCGTCGACGATGAAGGCGTCTTTCATTTCTTCGCTTCCTCGGGCGTGAGGCCCGGCACGAGTTCGCCCTTGATCTGGGTCGAGTGGCCGCGGAATAGGGCGACGAGCTTCGCGTTCTGGTCGCGCACTTCCACTTCGGTCACGCCCGAGCGGCCGCCGCGATGCACCTCGACGGCGCTTGCCGTCAGCACGTCGCCTTCTTTGGCGGCCGAAACGAACGTGATCGCGCAGTTGTTGGCGACGGTGACCTTGTTGTGGCTGTTGCAGGCGAAGGCGAACGTCGAATCCGCCAGCGTGAAGATGAAGCCGCCGTGGCAGATCGCATGGCCGTTGCAGAATTCGGCGCGCACCTTCATGCGAAGCGTGGCCTTGCCGGACGTGGCCGACACGATCTCCATGCCCAGATGCTTCGACGCGCGGTCCTGCGCCCACATCGCTTCGGCCGCCTTCGCGGCGATCTCGTCCTTCGTGGGCGTGCTCATCTCTCCCTCGCGACCAGCCGGTTGAGGCGCGGGGAGGCGCGGTAGCGGTCCTCGCCGTAATGGCGGGCGAGATTGTCGAGCACGGTCTTCACCGTCGGCAGGCCGATCTCGCGGCCCCAGGCGAAGGGACCCTTCGGATAGTTGACGCCCTTGGTCATCGCGACGTCCACGCCCTCGGCCGTCACCACGCCCTGCTGCACGGCTTCCAGCGCCTCGTTCACCAGCATGGCGAGCGTGCGCATGACGATGAGGCCCGGCGCGTCGTCGATCAGCGACACCGCGACGCCGCAGGCCTGGAAGAATCCGGATGCCACGGCGCTTGCCTGCCCTGTCGCCTGGTCGGCAGCCGCGATCGCGATGCGCGCGCAGCTTGAATAGTCGAGCGCCAGATCGTGCAGAACCAGTTCGTGCTCGCCCGTCTCCTTGGCGCGTACAGTCGCCGTGCGCCCGTCGGTCAGGCGCAGCGCAACGCCATCGACCAGAAGTGTGGGCCCGCGTGTACCCACGGGGCGGCGATGGACGGGGATCTCGACATCCCTGGCGCGCGCGATCATCGGTTCGAGGAAATCGAGATCGCCTTCGACGACGATCTGCGCAGGCCGCTGGCCCACCGGCTCGGTCGAGGGATAGGGCTTGTCGGCCTGCGGGCCGTAGCCGAAGAAGCCGCGCCCGGACTTGCGCCCGAGCCGCCCGGCCGCGAACATCTCGGCCTGCAGCACCGAGGGGAGGTAGCGCGGGTCCTTGAAATAGGCGTCGAACACCGAATTGGTCACGGCGAAGTTCACGTCGTGGCCGATCATGTCCATCAGCTCGCACGGGCCCATGCGGAAGCCGCCGGCATCGCGCATCACGGCGTCGATGGTGGCGGGATCGGTCGCGCGCTCGGTCAGCAGGCGCAGCGCCTCGGCATAGAAGGGGCGCGCACAGCGGTTGACGACGAAGCCCGGCGTCGACGTCGCGTGCACGGGCGACTTGCCCCAAGCGGCGGCCGTCTCGAACAGCGTCTGCGCCGCGTCGGCCGACGTCGTCAGTCCCGAGACGACCTCGACCAGCGCCATGATTGGGGCGGGATTGAAGAAATGGAAGCCGGCGACGCGTTCGGGCATCGAAAGGCCACGCGCGATCGCGGAAATGGAAAGCGACGAGGTGTTGCTGGCGAGGATGCAGTCGCCGCCGACCACGGCCTCGAGTTCGGCGAAGAGCTTGCGCTTGGCCTCGATATCCTCGGCGATGGCCTCCACGACCAGCGCGCAGACGTCGAAATCGCTGAGGCTTTCCGCCGGCTCCAGCCGCCCCTTGATGAGGTCCGCCTTGTCGGCGGCGAGCTTGCCCTTGGCGACGAGGGTGTCGAGCGTCTTGCCCAGGTTCGCGATGGCCGCATCGACCGCGCCCTCGCGCATGTCGAACAGGCGCACGCGGTGGCCGGCACTCGCGGCGACCTGCGCGATGCCCGTGCCCATGGCGCCGGCACCCACGATGCCGATGGTGCGGTCGGGCGGGATGGCCTTCATGTCACTTGCCCTCGAAGCGCGGCTTGCGCTTCTCGAAGAAGGCGGCGACGCCTTCGCGATAGTCCGCCGTGCGCCCCAGCGCGCCCTGGATGTCGCGTTCATGGTCGAGCGCTTCGTCGAGCGTGCGGCTCGCCGCACCCGCGATGGCCTGCTTGATCGCGGCCAGTGCCTTGGTGGGTTGCGTGGCGAGATGGCGGGCGAGGCCGAGCGCCTCGTCCTTCACCCGCTCGTCGTCGCACACTTTCCAGATCAGGCCCCAGTCGAGCGCCTGTTCGGCCGTGATCTTCTCGCCCAGCATCGCGAGGCCGCGCGCGCGCGCGTTGCCGGCAAGGCGCGGCAGGAACCAGGTCGAGCCGCTGTCGGGCGCCAGGCCGATCTTGACGAAGGCCTGCAGGAACGTGGCCGAACGCGCGGCGAAGACGATGTCGCAGGCGAGTGCGAGCGACATGCCGGCCCCTGCCGCCACGCCGTTGACCGCGCACACGACGGGCAGGGGCAGCGACTGGATCGTGCGGATCAGCGGGTTGTAGAGACGGTTCAGCGTGTCGGAGAGGTCGGGCGCCTCTCCGTCCTTGCGCTGGCCCAGATCCTGTCCGGCGCAGAAGCCGCGCCCCTCGCCGGTGAGGAACACCGCGCGCGCGTCGGAACGCGCCGCGTCTTCGAGCGCGGCGCGCAGCTCGACATGCATTTCGGGCACGAAGGAATTGAGCTTGTCCGGGCGGTTCAGCGTGATCGACGCGACGCCGTCTTCCAGAGCGGTGCGGATCGTCTTGTTGGGCATCGCGAGCGTTTCCCCCGTGGCCGATGACCATGCCAAGCCGTCGCTTGGCCTGCAACCCCGTTCTCTGACCGAGCGGTCAGCGAATGGGGTTTCCGGTCATCGCCGTTTCGCGCTAAGTCTGGCGGCCGGACCGGCCAGCCTGAGGAGCCACGGGGCATGTTTTTCGAACGCCATCGCGCCACGCTCGACGCCGCCTGCGCTGCCATCGACAGGCGCGGCTACTGGTCGGCCTATCCGGAAGCGCCGTCGGGCAAGATTTACGGCGAGACCGCCAACGAGGACGCCAAGGCGAAGTTCGAGGCGCAGATCGGCCAGCCCTTCGCGCTCGACCAGACGGCCGGCGGAACCGTGGGCGCGGAACGCTCGCCCTACGGGTTCGACCTGAAGATCGCCTATCCGCGCACCGAAATCGAAACCGCCTTTGCCCGGGCCGCCGCCGCGCGCACGAACCTGCGCAAGGCGGGCGTGGAGGCGCGCGTGGGGGCGTGCCTCGAGATCCTCGCGCGCCTCAACAAGATGTCGTTCGAGATGGCCTATGCCGTCATGCACACGACCGGGCAGGGCTTCGTGATGGCCTTCCAGGCCGGCGGCCCGCATGCGCAGGACCGCGGGCTCGAAGCCGTGGCGACCGCGTGGCGCGAGATGGCGCGCATTCCCGCGCATGCGCGCTGGGAAAAGCCGCAGGGCAAGAACCCGCCGCTGGTGCTCGACAAGGACTATCGCGTGGTGCCCAAGGGGATCGCGCTCGCCATCGGGTGCTCGACGTTCCCCACCTGGAACACCTACCCGGCGCTGTTTGCGAACCTCGCGACCGGCAACCCGACACTGGTGAAGCCGCATCCCGCCGCCATCCTGCCGCTGGCGTTGACGGTGCGCGTCGCGCGCGAGGTCCTGAAGGAAGCGGGGCTCGATCCCGACGCCGTGCAATTGATGGCCGACGGCATCTACGCGCCGATCGCCCAGACGCTCGCGAGGCGCCCCGAGATCGCGATCATCGACTATACCGGCGGCTCCGAATTCGGCGACTGGCTCGCGAAGAACGCGGGCCACGCCACGATCTTCGCCGAGAAGGCGGGCACCAACGCCGTCGTCGTCGAAAGCACCGACGACGCGAAGGGCATGTTCCAGAACCTCGCCTTCTCGCTGTGCCTCTATTCGGGGCAGATGTGCACGACGCCGCAGAACATCTTCGTGCCGGCATCGGGCGTGAAGACGCAAGACGGCACGCTTGCACCCGCCGATTTCGGTGCGGGTCTCGCGGCCGCCATCGACAAGCTGCTCGGCGATCCCGCACGCGCGGCCGAGGTGCTGGGCGCGATCCAGAGCGATCGCACGCTCGAACGCCTCGAGCTTGCCGGACGCGGCGTGAAGATCGTGCGCGCGAGTGCCGCCCACGCGCACCCGAATTTCCCCGACGCCCGGGTGCGCTCGCCGCTGGTCGTGGCGCTCGACGCGGGCCAGTCCGCGATCTACGCCAACGAGGCGTTCGGCCCCATCGCCTATCTGGTGACGGCCGCCGATCCGCAGGCCGCACTCGATGCCGCGTTCGGCAGCATCGCGAAGAAGGGGGCCATCACCGCTTCCGTCTATTCGACCGAGCCTGCGTATCTCGCGATGGCCGAGGAACGCGCGGCCGACGTGGGCGTGGCGCTCTCGGTCAATCTCACGGGCGGCGTGTTCGTGAACCAGTCGGCCGCGTTCAGCGACTATCACGCCACGGGCTGCAACCCCGCGGCCAATGCCTCGCTGACCGACGCAGGGTTCGTCGCCCCGCGCTTCCACGTGGCGCAGGCGCGCCGTACCGCACCCGCGGTGCCGGCATGACGCGCCCGCGCGTCTACGCGATCGACGGGCTGGTGCCGGTCGTCGATCCGACCAGCTTCGTGCATCCCACGGCCGTGCTGATCGGCGACGTGATCGTGGGCCCGAACTGCTACATCGCCGCCGGCGCCACGATGCGCGGCGATTTCGGGCGGCTGGTGATGCAGGCGGGATCGAACCTGCAGGACAACTGCGTCGTCCACGGCTTTCCCGATACCGACACGGTGCTGGAGGAAGACGCGCATATCGGCCACGGCGCGATCCTGCATGGCTGCACGATCAAGCGCGACGCGCTCGTGGGCATGAACGCGACGGTGATGGACGGCGCAATCGTGGGCGAATGCGCCATCGTCGCGGCGATGGCGTTCGTGAAGGCGGGCTTCGTCGTGCCGCCGCGCACGCTGGTGGCGGGCATCCCGGCCAAGGTGATGCGCGAAGTGACCGACAAGGAGATCGCGTGGAAGCGCGGCGGCACGCAGGATTACAAGGACCTGACCAAACGCAGCCTCGCGACTTTCAAGGAGTGCGACGCCCTCGAAGCGCCGGAGCCCGACCGCAAGCGCCTGTCGCTGAAGGGCGTGTCGATCCCCCTCTACAAGAGCCGGGGCGAGTAAGCGGCAACGCATTCGAGTGGCGACAGGGCTGACCGCTTGCTATCGTTCCGTGTGACCGGCTTCAACTCGGGGATGTGACGCGATGAACGCTTTGGCCATGACGTCGGAATATTTCTTTCTCGCGCTGCTCGCGCTCCTTGCCTTGACGGCCCTCAGCGGCATCAAGATCGTTCCGCAGTCGCAGGAATTCATTGTCGAGCAGTTCGGCAAATACACGGTCACGCTCAAGGCCGGGCTCAACTTCATCGTCCCGGTCCTCAACCGCGTCGCCGCCAAGGTCAGCGTCCTCGAACGCCAGCTCGAGCCGCAGCAGATCAGCGTCATCACGAAGGACAACGTCGAGATCCATCTGACGACCGCGGTGTTCTTCCGCGTCGTGGACGCGGCGAAGTCGGTCTACCGGATCACCAATGTCGACCAGGCCGTGAAGACGACGGTGACGAGCATCGTGCGCTCGACCGGCGGCCACATGGAGTTCGACGAGGTGCAGGCAAAGCGCGATTTCATCAACGAGAAGATCAAGGATTCGCTGTCGGAAGCCTGCACCGTTTGGGGCATCGAGATCACGCGCACCGAAGTGCTCGACGTGTCGGTCGATACCGCGACGCGCACGGCCATGCAGCAGCAGCTCAATGCCGAGCGCGAGCGTCGCGCGGCCGTCACGAAGGCCGAGGGCGACCGGCAGGCCCAGCAGCTCAAGGCCGACGGCGAGTTCTACACCGCCCAGAAGCAGGCCGAGGCGCGCCGCGTGCTCGCCGACGCCGAAGCCTACGCGACGACGTCGGTGGGCAAGGCGATCGAATCGAACGGGCAGGCGGCGATCGATTTCGAGATCATGAAGCAGCAGATCCATTCGATCGCCGAGATCGCGCGCTCGGGCAACTCCAAGCTGATCGTGATCCCGACCGACATCACCAAGTCGCTGGGCAGCCTCGCGACGGTGCTCGAAGCGCTGAGGCCGAAATGAATTTCGTCGAAACGATCCTCGCGGACTATCCGGTGATGGCGTGGGCAGCCGTCGGCGTGACGTTCCTGATCGTCGAGATCCTCCTCATCCCCGGCTTCTTCCTGCCGTTCGCCGCGTCCGGCTTCCTGATGGCGGCGGGCGCATGGGCCGGCTTCGTGCCCGAGCCGCTGCTGCTCAAGCTGGTCGTGTTCGCGGCCGTCGGCGTGGCGCTGATCGTGCCGCTGCGTGCCCTGCTGCGGCGGTTCTCGGACCGGACGCCCGATATCAATACCTATTGAAGGCAGGCAGGGCGGTTCGGTGAAGGCCCGACTCGCCACCCGGCACGGAATATGCTTGGATTTGGGGGAAATCTCCTCCGGGCGGAAGGCAACAGGGCAATGCGCAACAAACGCCGGCCTCCAGCGATCGATCCCCGCGGCTTCCTCGCCGCGTGCCTGGCTGCGGCGCTTGCCTTTGCCGCCATCGCGGGCTGGGTCAGCACCGCGCGTGCCGCCTTTCAGGCGGGCTTTCCCCTGAACATGCCGGCGATCTTCGCGCACGCATAGCGCACGAACTTCGCCAGCATCCACAGCGCGACCCCCATCACGACGACCAGCACGCAGATGCCCGCGATGAACCAGAGCGGGTTCGTGACGGCCGTATAGAGGCCGTAGACCACCGCGATGTCCTCGGCGATCGAGGCGGCGGCCGTGCCGACGAACGGCAGATGCGAATTGACGAAGAGCCGGCCGCTCGCCTTCGTCGCGTGCGTGCCGAGACTGAGGGCGCCGCCCGCGAGTGCCGCCGCCAGCTTCATCGCGCCATCCGCATCGCCCACGGTCGCGGCCGCAAGGAACGCGCCGGCGGGGATGCGGATGAAGGTATGGATCGCGTCCCACCCGAGATCGACGCCGGGGATCTTGTCGGCGACGAACTGCGCGAGATAGAGCCCGCCCGCGGCCAGCATCACCTGGAACGAGGCGACGAGCTGCAGGTGCTCGGGCAGCGTGACGATGCCCAGATGGTGCATGCCGCCGAGTGCGAGCACGGCCAGATAGAGATTGATCCCGCTCGCCCAGGCGACGGCCGAGGCGAGCGCGAGGATTTCGGAAGTGCCGTCCGCCAACTAGCGCCCGACCGCGTAGGCCTGCTGTAGGCGCGGCGTGGCGGCCGCCTTCATCAGCTTGCCTTCGCGCTTGGCGGCGGCGTTGCGGCCCAGCGACCATTCGCCGCCGACCTCGATGTCGTGGCCCTTGGCCTTGAGCGCCTCGATCGTTTCCTTCGGGAAGCGCGATTCGAGCTGCACCTTGCCCGGGCGTGCCTCGCGCGGGAAGAACGAGTTGGGCCAATGGTCGGTCTGCAGCATCGGCGCGTCCATCGCCGCCTGCATGTTGAGCTTGTGGTCCACGTGGCGCAGGAAGAACTGCGCGATCCACTGATCCTGGTTGTCGCCGCCGGGCGAGCCGAAGGCCATCCACGGCTTGCCGTCCTTCATCGCCATCGACGGCGTCAGCGTCGTGCGCGGGCGCATCTTCGGCGTGAGGCTCGACGGCAGGCCTTCCTGCATCCAGAACATCTGGCCGCGCGTGCCCAGGCAGAAGCCGAGATCCGGGATCGTTGGCGAGCTCTGCAGCCAGCCGCCCGACGGCGTGCAGGCCACCGTGTTGCCCCAGCGGTCGATGACGTCGAGATGGCACGTGTCGCCTTCGGCAGGCCCGCGCGCCGCGCGCGCATTGCGCGCCATCGCCGAAGCGCCGCCGTCGCGGTAGCGCTCGGTCGCCAGCGCGTCGCTCTCCACGCGCGCGGGCTCGCCGAAGCCGCCCATGCCGGGGATGTGCTTCTTCGTGCCCACGACGTTGAATTTCGGCAGCGCCGGGTTGCGCCCGTCGGGCGTGCCAGGGCGCAGGTCGAAGTTCGCGGTGTCGCCGATCAGCTTGCGCCGGCCGTCGTTGTACTTGGCCGACAGCATCGTCTTCATCGGCACGTCGGTGAAATCGGGGTCGGCGTACCACGCCTCGCGGTCGGCATAGGCGATCTTGGTCGCCTCGACGAGAAGGTGGATGAACTCAGGGCCCGTCGTGTCCATCGAGGCGATGTCGTAGCCCTGCAGCAGCGCCAGCACCTGCAGGAACACCGGCCCCTGGCTCCACGGGCCGGCCTTGCACACGGTGATGCCGCGATAGTCGAACGTCGTGGGATCCTCGACGGGAGCGCGCCACGCGGCCATGTCGTCGGCCGACAGCACGCCTTTGTGGCGCTTGCCCGACACGTCCATGATCTCGTTCGTGCGGCAGAACCTGTCGATCGCCTCGGCGACGAAGCCCTTGTAATAGGCGTTGCGCGCCTTCTCGATCTGCGCCTCGCGGTCGGGGCCGGCGGAAGCGCCTTCGGCGAGCAGGCGCTGCAGCGTGTCGGCGAGCTTCGCGTTGGTGAACAGCGTGCCGGCCGTCGGGCCGTTGCCGCCCGGCATCCAGGTGGCGGCCGAGCTCTTCCACTCGGTCTTGAAGATCTCGGAGACCGACTGCACCGCGCCCGCCACGCCGGGGAGCAGCGGGAAGCCGTCCTTGGCATAGGAGATGGCGGGCGAGAGCACTTCGGCGAGCGTCATCGTCCCGTAGTCGCGCAGCATCGTGAGCCAGGCGTCGAACGCGCCCGGCACCACGGCGGCGAGCAGGCCCGTGCCCGGGATCGTCTCGATGCCTTCGGCGCGATAATGCGCGATGGTCGCCTTGGCCGGTGCAACGCCCTGCCCGCAGATCACCTTGGGCTTGCCGTCGGCGGTGCACGCGATGATGACGGCGTCGCCGCCGAGGCCGTTCATGTGCGGCTCGACCACCTGCAGCGTGAAGCCGGCCGCGACGGCCGCGTCGAACGCGTTGCCGCCCTTCTCGAGGATGCCCATGCCGACCTGGCTCGCGATCCAGTGCGTCGAGGAGACGACGCCGAACGTGCCGGCGATTTCGGGGCGGGTCGTGAAGGTCGAGACCGGCGGGGCCATGGGCGGATCAACTCCGGAAGGAATGGTGAGGGAAAGACGGGGCGGACTATAGCGGGCAGGGCGGCAGGCGTCAGCCGAACACCTTGCGCAGCAGCTCTGTCGTGCGCGCGGCCGGGTTGGCGCGGATGTCGGCTTCCTCGGCGGCGATGTAATGGAAAATGCCGTCGAGGCCCTTGTCACGCGTCCAGTCGGTGATGTTGGCCTTGAGATCGGGCAGGCCCGGGATCTGGGCATAGCGCCCGAGCATCGAATCATAGGCCTTCACGGCGCCCGCCTGCTGCAGTGCGGTCTCGATCAGCGGGCGGATCTGGGTGCCGAGCTGGCTGCCGGTGGCCTTGCGCAGATACTGCGTTGCCGCGTCGGCCGGGCCGTTGAGGATGCCTTGCGCGTCCGACACGCTCATGCCGCGGATGGCGGAGAGGAAAAGGTCTTTCGCCTTGGGCACGGCGGCTTCCGCCGCGCGGTTCATGCGCGTTTCCAGATCGTCGGCGAGGCCCGCTGCGCCCACCGTCTTCAGCGCCAATTGCACTTGGCGGAGCGTGTCGGGCAGCGGAATGTGGACGGCCTGGTCCGACAGGAACCCGCCGGCCTTGCCGAGCCGCGCCACGGTCTTGTCGCTGCCCTTGGCGAGCGCGTCCTTCAGGCCCTGCACGATCTCGCTGACCGACAGGCCAGCCCCCTTGGTGCCGCCGCCGGGCAGGGACACGCCGCCCTGGTTGAGCAGGTTGCGGCCCTGATCGAGCAGGCCCTGCGCGCGGGCGGCGGAAGGCAGGACGACAAGGCCGATTGCGGCCAGCAGCAGGTTCCGGCGCGGCGTCATGGGGCCTCCGTGTGCATCGGATAGAGTGTTGGGAGTACGATAGTGCGTTCCGGCTTTGCTGTAACGCCTTGATTTCGATGCCGGAGTAAGGCATTCGTTGCAGGCTGGTGGGGGTTTTGGGGGCCGGATGCTGTCGGCACATAGTTCCAAGGTTCAGCGCAAGAAGCTGTCGCATTCCGAACTGGCGAACGTGATCGCGCTTCACGAACGCTTCCGCACCGGCAAGCCCGGCGGCGTGCGCGCGATGCTGGCCTTCGCCGATCTGGGCGGAATGGCGATGGCGGGCGCCAACCTCACCGAAGCCGACTGCACGGGCGCCTCGTTCCGCGGGGCCATGATGTCGGACTGCGTGCTCGACCGCGCGGCCCTGTTCGCCTGCGATTTCCGCGAAGCTGATCTTGAAGGGGCGAGCCTGATGCGCGCCGACCTGCGCGGCGCGTGCCTGCGGGGTGCCAACCTCACGCGCGCCAACCTGATCCAGGCCGATCTGCGCGAAGGATCGATCACGCAGAAGGACAAGGCGGGCAATCTGCACGCGCTGAAGCTCGGCGAAGTGGGTGCCACCGAACTCCAGGGCGCGAAGCTCTCGGCCGCGAACCTCTCCGAAGCCTCGATGGACGGCATGCTCGCGGGCCAGGCTGATTTCACCGACGCGATCATGCGCGACTGCAAGCTCGCGCGCGCCAACCTGCAGAAGGCGCAGCTCGTCGGCGCCAATCTCGCGGGTGCGGATCTTACCGGCGCCAACTGCTCGGGCGCCTCGCTCGACGGCGCGGTGATGACCGGCACCAAGCTCGCCAACGCCGTGATGGACGGGGCGACGCTGGTCGACGTCGTGAACGACAATCTCGCGGGCAAGGCGCTGTCCGAACAGGGCATCTCGCCCGAGGAATTGCTGCGCCTGCATTCGCTGTGGGCCAAGACCGGCGGAGCCGAAGGCAAGGTTGCCGATCTCTCCGGCTACGATTGCCGCAAGCTGCCGCCGCTCACCGGCCAGCTCCTGCTGGGCCTGCGCGCCGAAGGGGCGATCCTCGTCGGGCTCGACCTGCGCGGCTGCCAGCTTCAGGGCGCGCGTCTTGCGGGTGCGGACCTTCGCGACTGCAAGTTCGCGGGCGCGGACATGCGCGGCGTAAATCTCGTGGGCGCCAAGCTCACGCGCGCGGATCTTCGCGACTGCGACTTCACGCCGCTGCCGCTCGCGGCCGGGCGTTCGTTCGCCGCCAAGCTCGACAAGGCGATCCTGCGCGCGGCCGACCTGCGCGGGGCGAAGTTCGCGGGTGCGGGCATTTCGGGCATCGACATCCGCGACGTGACGGTGGACGAGGAACAGTTCGAAGGCATCGACCTTTCCGATGCCGTCATCGACGCGCGCCTGAAGGCGCGCCTCGGGATCAAGTAATCAGGCCGTCGGGTCCGGCAGCTTGTAGGGCAGGGCGGTCGCGTCGAACTCGCCCAGCTCGTCCGGCTTCAGTCCCACCACGATCGGATCGGTCTCGTCGCGCTGGACCAGCACGCGCGCGTTGAAGAGGTCGTGGTTGTAGCCGTGCTTGTCGACGATGCGGTGCATCACGACCGGCAGTGTCGCCTCGCCGACCTTGCCGCCGGTGATCTGGCTGCGCACGCGGGAAATCGCATAGCCGCCGATCGACAGGCCCTGGATCTTCTCCAGCAGCTTTTCCGCGCGCGCGAGGAACAGGATCGTGTCGAGATTGCGCACGACCGGCGGCTCGGTCGGGCGCACGAAGCTGCCGATGCACACCTGATGGGCCTGCGCCTTGCCGATCAGGCGCGCGAGCTGGATCGTCACCTCGCCCACCAGATATTCGAAGCCGCGGGGCCGCGTGCCTTCGATCTGGTGGTAGGCGTAGTGGCTGCCGATCGAGAAGCAGGTGCGCATCACGGGCACGAAGCGTGCCTCGCCGCGCGCGCGCGCGACCGCGTTGTCGGCGAGGATGAGGACGAGTGCTGCGTAGGTGCGAAGGTCCGCCTCGAAGCCGCGCGCGCGGTTCCACACGTAGAACCCGTCGCCCACGGTCGAGCGCGCGAGTTCAACGTCGAGCCCGGCCTCCGCCATCTTCTTGGCCGCGTTGTTGATCGAGAATTCGAGCGAGGCGAGCTGCGCCATCTGCGCCAGCGGATCGACCTTCGAGAAGCCCACGATGTCGAACAGCATCACCGCGCGGTGTTCGGTGCGCGACACGCCGTAGCGGCGCACGACCTGGTCGATCACCTGCGGGTCGATCTCGCCCTTGCCCTCGCCCACCGTGAAGGGGAGTTCGACGCGGATGGGCCGCGCCTGCAGCGCCTTGCACACCTCGCCGAAGGTCTGGTCGCCCATATGCCGGCCGCCCGAAAGGATGCGCGGCACGTTGGGCGCTTCCGCCAGCACGCGCCAGACGGGTGCCGCGCAGATCGACACGGTGTTGGCCTGATGCGACCAGCCCGCGACCATGTGCTGGCCCAGCTTCCATGCCGCATGCAGCGCGAAATCGAGTTCGCGCAGGCCGTTCCGGATCTCTTCCTGAGTCGCCATGGCGGGATTCTAGACCACTTCGGAGACATAGTGGTGGTCGGCCGTGTCGCAGCGCGACAGCCGCCATTCGCACGGGCGCCCGTCGAGCGCATAGGCGATCCGGTCGATTTCCAGTACCGGCGCACCGCTGCGCAACGAAAGATGTGCGGCATCTTCCGGGCCCGCAAGTGCTGCCTTCAGTTTCTCGGCCGCGCGCGCGACCGACACGCCGTAGCGGTCCTGATAGAGCTTGTAGAGTTCGTTGGGCAGGCTCGCACGGTCGAGCCGCTCGATCCCGTCATAGAGCGCGGCCGGCAGCACGATCCGCTCCACGATCGCCACGCGCCCGTCGAGCGTGCGCAGCCGGTGCAGCCGCACGACCTTCGCACCCGCAGCAAGCGCGAGCCGGCGCGATTCCTCGCGCGTCGCGGCGCCCGTCTTCACCGACAGCACGCGGCTGCCGGGCAGCGTGCGCTTGCCACCGTCGCCGACCAGATGGAAGAAGTGGAAGAGGGCGCGCTCGCGCGTGTGCTCGGCCACGAACGTGCCCTTGCCCTGCCGGCGGACGACGAGATTGATCAGTGCGAGTTCGCCAAGCGCCCGGCGCACGGTGCCCTGGCTCACGGCCAGCTCGGCGGCCAAGGCGGGTTCGGCGGGCAGGATCTCGCCCGCGCGCCAGTGCCCGTCGACGAGGCGGCGCATCAGCGCTTCCTTGACCTGGCGGTAGAGCGGCTGGCGCTGGAGCTGTTCCATTCCGCTATCTTATACAAGACTGTGTTGACGCTCGCCAGAGCCCGGGCGTAGCGTTCGCGTCCGTTCGAGAAACCCTAAAAACCGCGAGGGGGAAATGGCGACCCAATTCATCGTCCACGACAAGAAGGACACCGTCGGCGTCATCGTCGTCGAAGACGTCAAGCCGGGCTCGGCCCTCGAAGGCTGGCTCATGGAAGGCGACGGCACGGTCAAGCTGAAGGCGCTCAAGGCCATTCCGCTCGGCCACAAGATCGCGATGGTCGACCTCAAGAAGGGCGACACCGTGATCAAGTACGGCCACGACATCGGCAAGGTCGTCCAGGACACCAAGAAGGGCGACCACGTCCACGTCCACAACATGAAAACCAAGCGCTGGTAAGGGAGAACGCCCCAATGGCCAAGGCCCCCGCAATCATCAAGAAGCGCTCGCGCAACCCCGGCAAGCTGCCCTTCATGGGCTATCGCCGCGAAAACGGCCGCGTCGGCATCCGCAACCACGTCATCATCCTGCCGCTCGACGACCTGTCGAACGCGGCGGCCGAAGCCGTCGCCAACAACATCAAGGGCACGATGGCGCTGCCGCACGCCTACGGCCGCCTGCAGTTCGGCGAGGATCTCGCACTCCACTTCCGCACGCTGATCGGCACGGGCTGCAACGCCAACGTCGCCGCCGTCGTCGTCATCGGCATCGAGCCGGGCTGGACCGGCCGCGTCGTCGAAGGCATCGCCAAGACGGGCAAGCCCGTGCAGGGCTTCGCCATCGAAGGCCACGGCGACCTCAAGACGATCGAGCGCGCGAGCCGTGTGGCCCAGCAGTTCGTCATGTGGGCGACCGAGAAGCAGCGCGAGCAGTGCACGATCGAGGAGCTGTGGGTCTCGACCAAGTGCGGCGAATCCGACACGACGTCGGGCCTCGCCTCGTGCCCGACAGTCGGCAACCTCATCGACAAGGTCGATCCGCTGGGCGCCACCACCTGCTTCGGCGAGACGTCGGAGCTGACGGGTGCGGAGAAGGAGATGGTCAAGCGCGCGGTCGACAAGAAGACCGCCGACAAGTTCATGACGATCTTCAACGCCTACCAGGACATGATCAACCGCTTCAAGACGAGCGACCTGTCGGAATCGCAGCCGACCAAGGGCAACATCGCGGGCGGGCTGACGACGATCGAGGAAAAGGCCTTCGGCAATTTCCAGAAGATCGGTCACCAGACGAAGTACATCGACGTGCTGCAGCCCGCCGAGATGCCCAAGAAGGGTGCCGGCCTCTACTTCATGGACACGTCTTCGGCCGCGGCCGAGTGCGTGACCCTGCAGGCGGCGGCGGGCTTCGTCGTGCACCTGTTCCCGACGGGGCAGGGCAACGTCATCGGCAACCCGATCGAGCCGGTCATCAAGCTCACCGCCAATCCCAAGACGGCGCGCGAGATGCCCGAGCATATCGATCTCGACGTCTCCGGCATCCTGCGCCGCGAGATGGATCTCGACGAGGCGGGCGACCGCCTGATCGACGTGATGATCCGCGTGTGCAACGGCCGCTACACCTGCGCCGAGGCACTGGGCCATCGCGAATTCGTGATGACCAAGCTCTACCAGAGCGCCTAGGCCCTTCGTGGGCGGGACGATCGAGGTACGGGTCTGGCGCGGCGGCGCGGACGGAAGGTTCGAAACCTTTTCCGTTCCGCGCCGGCCGAGCCAGACCGTCCTCGACATCGTCACCTATATCCAGCGCAAGCTCGACCCGACACTTTCCTACCGCTTCGCATGCCGCGTGGGCATGTGCGGCTCGTGCGCGATGACCGTGAACGGCAAGCCGCGCTGGACGTGCCGCACGCATGCCGCGCGCCTCGAGGGCGACGTTCTCACCATCGAGCCGTTGCGCAACCTGCCGCCGGTCAAGGATCTCGCCGTCGACATGGCGCCGTTCTTCGACAAATGGGCGAAGGCGGGCGGGAAATTCGTTCCTTCCGCCGACGCGGGCGCCGATTTTGCGACCGTCGAGCCGGCGAGCCCGGAACGGCGCGCGGCGGATGCCGGCATCGAATGCATCGGCTGCGCGGTCTGCTATTCGGCCTGCGATCTCGTCTCTTGGAACCCCGACTATCTCGGCCCCGCGGCACTCAACCGCGCGTGGACGCTGGTCAATGACGTGCGCGACGCCGGCAACGAAGCGCGCATCGAGATGGTGGCGGGCGACGCCGGCTGCCATTCCTGCCATTCGCACCAATCATGCCGCGAGCATTGCCCCAAGTCGCTGAACCCGACGGCATCCATCGCGGGCCTCAAGCGCGCCACGCTCGCGGCAGCGTGGAAGGGCGGGGCATGAAGTTCCGCGCGCGCGCCGAGACGCTGCTGTGGGGTGCCCAGCGCGCGAGTGCCGCCGTGCTCGGCGTGTGCGTGCTCGTGCATCTCGTCACGATCCTCTATGCGGTGCGCGGCGGCCTCAGCGGGGCCGAGATCCTGTCGCGCACGCGGGGGTCGCTGGGGCTGGCGTTGTTCTACGGCGCGTTCGTCGTCGCCGTCGCGATCCACGCACCCATCGGCCTGCGCGCGATCCTGCGCGAGAACACGCGCTGGCGCGGGGCCTCGCTCGATCTCGCGATGGCGGCGTTCGGCGCCTTCCTCGTGTGGTTCGGCTGGCGCGCGGTCGGGGGGCTGTTCGGATGAACCGCCCTCACCGCGCACATCCCGCCTGGTGGGCGTTCGCCGTGCATCGCGTGTCGGGGCTGGCGCTGACGCTGTTCGTGCCGCTGCATTTCTGGGCGCTGGGCATGGCCATCGCGGGCGAAGCCGCGCTCGACGGTTTCGTGCGCTGGACCGACAACCCGCTCGTGAAACTCGCCGAGACAGGCCTCGTCGTGCTGCTTGCCGCACACCTCGCCGGCGGCCTGCGCCTGCTTGGCGTCGAGTTCCTGCCCTGGAGCCCGCGCCAGAAAACGGCCGTCGCGGCCAGTGCCGGCTTCGCGCTCGCGGCGGGGCTGCTGTTCCTTTTCAACGTGACGGCGGCATGAGCGTCGTTCCGGGCGAAGTCTGGCTGGTGCTGGCGACGTTCGTTGCTTCCGTCGCTTCGGGGCTGGCGGGCTTCGCCTTCGCGCTGATCGCTTCGGCCGTCTATCTGCATCTGCGCCTGCCGGCGGACGCAACGCCGCTGATCCTGGCGGCGAGCCTGCTGGCGCAGACCTTCTCGATCCTCGGCGTGCGCGATTCGATCGACTGGCGGCGGCTGGCCCCCTTCCTGATCGGCGGCGTGATCGGCATCCCGCTCGGCGTGCTGCTGCTGCAGAGCGTCTCGCCCGAGCCGCTGAAGCGCGCGATCGGCGTGTTCCTCGTCGTCTACGCGCTCTACATGCTGGCGCGCGGCGTGCCACGGCCCATCACGTTCGGCGGCAAGCCGCTCGACGGCGCGATCGGCTTCGTCGGCGGCGTGCTGGGCGGGCTTGCGGGCCTCTCGGGCGCGATCCCGACGCCGTGGACGGGCCTGCGCGGCTGGACGAAAAACGAGCAGCGCGGCGTCTACCAACCCTACATCTTCGTCATGCAGGCCGTGGCGCTCGTCTATCTCTATCTCGATGGCGGAATCGGGCCGCAGGTCTGGTCGGATTTCCTGTGGTGCCTGCCGGCCGTGGCGGTCGGCGTGTGGCTGGGCTTGAAGCTCTATGCGCGCGTCGACGACGCCACGTTCCGGCGCATCGTGCTGGTTCTTCTGCTGGCTTCGGGAGTCGTTCTGTTCCTCTGAACATGCTAAGGAATCCACCGGTCAGAGACGAAAGCGTCCGGCCACCCCCCAACCGTCGAGAGCAGGGAGATATCGACCCATGAAACTGATCCGCCCGACCCGCCGCGCCTTTCTTGCCGGTGCCGGCGCCGTCCTCGCGACGCCCGCCCTCGTGAACGCGCAGAGCGAGATCCGCGAAGTGCGCATCGCCAAGCAGTTCGGCATCTCCTACCTGCCGCTGATGGTCATGGAAGACCTCCAGCTGGTCGAGAAGCACGCGAAGGCGGCCGGCCTCGGCGACATCAAGACGAACTGGCTGCAGTTCGCGGGTGGTGCCCCCATCAACGACGCGCTCATTTCCGGCAGCCTCGAATTCGCCGGCGGCGGCGTGGGGCCCATGATCGTGCTGTGGGCGCGCACCAAGGGCTCGCTCAACGTGAAGGGCGTCGCCTCGATCAATTCGCTGCCGCTCTACCTCAACACCGTCAACCCGAACGTCAAGACCATCGCCGATTTCACCGACAAGGACCGCATCGGCCTGCCGGCCGTGCGCGTGTCGATCCAGGCGATCACGCTGCAGATGGCGTGCGAGAAGGTCTTCGGCGCGGGCAAGCACGACAGGCTCGACAACATCACCGTCTCGATGTCGCATCCCGACGCGATGAACGCGATGATGTCGGGCAAGAGCGAGGTCACCGCGCATTTCGGCTCGCCGCCCTTCCAGAACCAGCAGCTGCAGGACAGCCGCGTGCACCGCGTCCTGTCGAGCTACGACGTGCTCGGTGGCCCGTCCTCGTTCAATTTCATGTGGACGACCGACAAGGTCCGCACGCAGAACCCGAAGACCTACGCCGCGTTCAAGGCGGCACTGGAAGAGGCGCTGGCGCTGATCAACGCCGACAAGAACAAGGCCGCCGACATCTACATGCGCATGGAAAAGGGCGCGCCGCCGCGGGATTTCGTCATGTCGCTGCTCAACGATCCGGCGCACGAATTCACGCCGGTGCCGAAGAACACGATGAAGTATGCCGAGTTCATGGCGCGCACCGGAACGGTCAAGGAGAAGCCGGCGGACTGGAAGGACATGTTCTTCCCCGAGCTGCATGGCGTGCAGGGATCGTGAACGGAGTACCGTGAACATGGCCGACGCCTCCGGGGCCGCCCCGCCGACCCTCAAGGTCGACGGGGTCACGCTCCAGTACAAGACGACCGACCATCTCGTGACGGCGACGTACCGCGTCAGCTTCGAGGTGCATCGCGGCGACCGTTTCGTGCTGCTCGGGCCGTCGGGCTGCGGCAAGTCCACGCTGCTGAAGGGCGTGGCCGGTTTCATGTCGCCGGTCGAGGGCACGATGGCCCTCAACGGGCGCACCATCGACCGGCCCGGCCCCGACCGCATGATGGTCTTCCAGGAATTCGACCAGCTCCTCCCGTGGAAGACCGTCCTGCAGAACGTCATGTTCCCGATGCTGTGCGCGAAGAAGTGGACCGAGAGCGAGGCGCGCAGCCGCGCGCGCCACTTCATCGAGAAGGTGAATCTCACGAAGTTCACCGACGTCTATCCGCACATGCTGTCGGGCGGCATGAAGCAGCGCGTGGCGATCGCGCGCGCGATGGCGATGGAACCCGACATCCTGCTGATGGACGAACCCTACGCGGCGCTCGACGCGCTGACCCGCCGCAAGATGCAGGAAGAACTGCTCGAGCTGTGGGATGACGTGCGCTTCACCGTGCTGTTCGTCACGCACTCCATCGAGGAAGCCATCGTGGTGGGCAGCCGCATCCTCGTGCTTTCGCCCCATCCCGGCCGCGTGAAGGCGGAGCTGAACTGTCACCAGTTCGACCACACCACGCAGGGCGGGGTGGAGTTCCAGGCATTGCAGCGGCGCATCCACGACATGCTCTTCGCCGAACGCATCGAGCAGGAAAAGGCGGCCGGCCATGGCTGACGCGAGCGCACCGGTGACGCCGCCAATCCGCGCGGAGTTCGAGATCGACGAGGTGGGTGCGGCCCAGTTCGGCGAGGTCGAACGGCCGCTCTCCACGTTCGAGCGCATCTGGAACCAGACCTGGATCCGGCGTCTCGTCATCATCCTCGTGCTTGCGGTCGCATGGGAAATCTACGGGCGCTGGCTCGACAACCCGCTGATGTTCCCGCCCTTCAACGAGGTGGCCGAGGCCTTCTATCTCGCCTTCGTGAAGGGCCCGCTGCTCGGGCGCATGGCGACGACGCTGCAGGTGCTGTTCATGGGCTACGGCTCGGGCCTCGTGCTCGCGGCCATCTTCACGACGCTCGCGGTCTCCACGCGCTTCGGCAACGACCTGCTCTCGACGCTGACCGCCATGTTCAACCCGCTTCCCGCCATCGCGCTGCTGCCGCTGGCACTCCTGTGGTTCGGGCTCGGCATCCCGTCGCTCGTGTTCGTCATCGTGCATTCGGTGCTGTGGGCCGTCGCGCTCAACACGCACACCGGCTTCAAGTCGGTCTCGGACACGCTGCGCATGGCGGGCATGAATTACGGCCTGCGCGGCGTGCCGTTCGTCATGAAGATCCTGATCCCGGCGGCGTTCCCCTCGATCCTCGCCGGCCTCAAGATCGGCTGGGCCTTCGCGTGGCGCACGCTGATCGCGGCGGAGCTCGTCTTCGGCGTGTCCGCGCGTTCGGGTGGCCTCGGCTGGTACATCTTCGAGAACCGCAACCTGCTGGAGACCGCGAACGTGTTCGCAGGCCTGCTCACCGTCATCGTCATCGGCCTGTTCGTCGAGGGCGTCATCTTCCGCGCCATCGAGGCGCGCACCGTCCGTCGCTGGGGGATGCAGCGCTAGCCATGAAAATCGCCCGCGCCGAAACGCTGCTGCATTACTACCCGCTGGAGACGCCGATCCGCACGGCATTCGGCGCGATGCGCGCGCGCACGATGCTGCTCGTGCGCCTGACCGATGCCGACGGTGCCGTCGGCTGGGGCGAGATCTGGTGCAACTTCCCGCCGGGTGCGGGTGCCGCGCGCAAGCGCCTGTTCGACGACATCTTCGCGCCGCTGCTGAAGGGCGCCACGTTCGCCGATCCGCGCGCGGCGTTCGCGATGCTGGAAGGCAAGACGCGCATCCTGTCGCTTCAGTGCGGCGAGCCCGGCACGTTCGCGCAGGTGCTGGCCGGCATCGACCAGGCGATGTGGGACCTGTCCGCCCGCAAGGCGGGCGTGCCGCTTTGGAAGCATCTGGGCGGCGCGTCGGGCGACGTCTCGGTCTATGCCTCGGGCCTCGGGCCCGACAGGCCGGTCGAGCAGGCGCTGGTGCGCCGCGCGCAGAGCTACGACGGCTACAAGCTGAAGATCGGATTCTCGTACGAGACCGATCACGCGAACATCTCCGCGCTGCGCGAGGCGCTGGGCCCCGATGCCTTCATCGCGGTCGACGCCAACCAGGGTTGGGACGCCGAGACCGCCGCGCGCCGCGTGCGGGAATTCGCCAAGTTCAGGCTCGCCTGGATCGAGGAGCCGCTGGCGGTCGACGCGCCCGAGGGCGAATGGCAACTCGTCGCGGGCCTGTCGGCCGCGAAGATCGCGGGCGGGGAGAACATGCGCGGGGCAGCACAATTCCGCGCGGCCATCGCGTCCAACGCCTTCGGCGTGATCCAGCCCGACATCGCAAAGTGGGGCGGTTTCACGGGCTGCGTGGCGCTGGGGCGCGACGTGCGCGAGGCCGGCCTCATGTTCTGCCCGCATTATCTGGGTGGCGGCGTCGGCCTTGCCGCCAGCGCGCATCTGCTGGCGGCCGTCGGCGGCGAGGGGCGGCTGGAAGTGGACGCGCAGGACAACCCGCTGCGCGACGCGGTGTTCGACGATTTCCCGCATATCCGCGCGGGCCGCCTGAATCTGCCCGACCGGCCCGGTCTCGGCTTCGATCCTGATCCCGATCTTCTCAAGCGCTACGGCGAGGCGGCATGAGCGGCAAGCTGCATGTCGACATCGCGGCGGTGGAAGAGGCGGCGAAGCTTCTCTATATCCGCGCGCTGAAGCTGCTGCCCGACGACATCAAGCGCGGCTTCAAGCGCCTGGATGCCGCCGAGACCGACGGCACCGCGCGCACGATCCTCGCCACGATGATCGAGAACATCGCCGTCGCCGAAAAGACCGACAACCTGCTGTGCCAGGACACCGGCATCCCGATCTTCAACATCGAGATCGGCCGCGACGTGGACGTGGACGGCGTCGCGCTCAAAGAGGCGATCCGGCGCGGCACCGCGCGCGCGACCAAGGAATACCCGCTGCGCTCGTCGGTCGTGCATCCGCTCACGAGACAGAACGAGCACACGTCTTCCGGCATCCGCGTGCCGGTCATCAATATCGATTTCATCGACCGGCCGCAGACCCTGCGCATCGAGATGATCCCCAAGGGCTCGGGCTCGGAGAACGGTTCGTTCCTGAAGATGCTGATCCCGGCCGACGGGATCGACGGCATCAAGACGTTCGTCATCGACCGCGTGATGGAAGCGGGCGGCAAGGTCTGCCCGCCGACCATCGTGGGCGTGGGCATCGGCGGTACGTCCGACCTGTGCATGCACCTCGCCAAGGTCGCGGCGACGCGCGAACTCGGCAGCACGTGCAGCGACCCGGAGGGCGCCAAGCTGGAGGCGCTGCTGTCAGGTGCCGTCAATTCGCTGGGCATCGGCCCGCAAGGGCTGGGCGGCGACGGCACGGCGTTCGCCGTGCATGTCGAGACGGCCGCCACGCACATCACGATGAATCCCGTCGCGATCAACATCCAGTGCCATTCCGCGCGCCGTGCCAGCGCCACCTTCACGCCCACCGGCGTCGAGATCGGGTTCTGACATGGCGCACCATGTTTTCCAGATGCCGGTCGACGAGGCGAAGGCGCGAAGTCTGCGTACCGGCGACACGGTCACGTTCTCCGGCTCGCTGTTCGGTATCCGCGACGCGACGCAGATCCACATGTTCGACCGCGGCCGCAAGGCGCGCTTCGAAATGCGCGGCCATGCCGTGATCCACACCGCCCCCAACGTGCGCAAGGTGCCGGTCAGCAACGAAAGCCCGGTCGGCTACCAGCCGGTGTGCGTCGGCACGACCACGTCGGACCGCATGGAGCGGTTCACGCGGCCGCTGATGGCCGAATACGGCGTGCGCTTCGTGATCGGCAAGGGCGGGCTGCGCGAAGCCTCGCAAGAAGCGTTCCGGGAAATCGGCGGCGCGTATCTCGCCATCATCGGCGGGACGGCGGCGCTGGAGACGACGTGGATCGAGCGCATCCTCGACGTCGATCTCGACGATCTCAATCCCGAGAGCCTTTGGCACTTCGCGGTGAAGGATTTCGGGCCCTTGCTGGTGGCGATGGATAGCCACGGCGGCTCGATCTACGACAAGGTGCGCGCCACGGCGCAGGACCGGCGCGCGGCCGCCCTCGCCGCCGTGGGCGTCAAGGCATGAGGCAGGTCGAGACCGATATCCTGATATTGGGCGCGGGCGGGGCGGGCCTGTTCGCGGCGCTGCACGCGCACAAGGCCGATCCCGCGCTGAAGATCACCATCGCGGTCAAGGGCCTTCTCGGCAAATGCGGCTGCACGCGCATGGTGCAGGGCGGCTACAACGTGGCGCTGGCCGCGGGCGACAGCGCCGAGCGCCATTTCATGGACACGATCGAGGGCGGCAAGTGGCTGAACGACCAGGATCTCGCCTGGAAGCTGGTGACCGAGGCGCAGGTGCGCATCCGCGAGCTGGAGAACGATCTGGGCTGCTTCTTCGACCGCAACCCCGACGGCACCGTCCACCAGAAGGCCTTCGCGGGCCAGACCTTCGACCGCACCGTCCACAAGGGAGACCTGACCGGCATCGAGATCGTCAACCGTCTCGCCGAACAGGTGTGGGCGCGCGGCATCGCGCGGCTTGAAGAGCACCGCGCGGTCGAGCTGATCCGGACGGCGGATGGCTCGGCGCTCGCGGGCGTACTAATGGTCGACATGCGCGACGGCGAATTCGTGTTCGTGCGCGCCAAGGCCGTGCTGCTCGCGACCGGCGGCGGTCCGACGATGTACCGCTATCACACGCCCTCGGGCGACAAGGCGTGCGACGGCATGGCGATGGCGCTGCGCGCAGGGCTCCCCTTGCGCGACATGGAGATGGTGCAGTTCCACCCGACCGGCCTGCTCGCCGGGCCCGACACGCGCATGACCGGCACCGTTCTGGAAGAAGGGCTGCGTGGTGCCGGTGGCTGGCTGCTCGATCGCGCCGGCAACCGCTTCATGGCCGAGTACGACGACAAGGGCGAGCGCGCCACGCGCGACATCGTCAGCCGCGCCGTGTTCGACATCGTGCGCAAGGGGCGCGGCACGCCGCTCGGCGGCGCGTATCTGCAGATGCACCATCTGGGCGAAGCGATGGTGCGCAAGACGTTCAAGGGCATGGTCGAGCGTTGCGCCGATTGCGGGTTCGATCTTGCCGGCGGGCGCGTCGAGGTGGTGCCGACCGCGCACTACATGATGGGCGGCGTGCCTTTCAGGCTCGACTGCACGACGGATCTCACCGGCCTGTTCGCGGCGGGCGAGGATACCGGCGGCGTGCACGGGGCCAACCGGCTCGGCGGCAACGGCGTGGCGAACTCCACCGTGTTCGGCGGGCTTGCGGGCGACAGCATGGCGAAATGGGTGGCGGCGCACGGCGAACTGCGTGCGGCCGACGCGGCCGCGATCGAAGCGGCGAAAGCGCGTGCGCTGGCCCCCTTCGCGCGGCGGCCGACGGATCTCGAACCCATCCGCGAGAAGCTGCACGACACGATGTGGGAAGACGTGGGCATCGTGCGCGACGCGACAAGCCTTTCGCGCGCCGAGGCCGTGCTCGACGGGCTGGATGCCGAGCTGGATGCGGCGGGCGTGGCGGAATCGACGCGCGCCTTCAATCTCACCTGGCACGACTGGCTGAACCTGAAGAACCTCGTCGCGGTCTCGAAGGTCATCCGCGCCGCGGCGGTTGCGCGCACCGACAGCCGGGGCGCCCATTTCCGTGCCGACCATCCCGAAACCGGCGATCTGCCGACCTCGCGCTACACGCTCGTGCGTGCGGCGGGCGACGCGCTGGACGTGACGCTTGCACCAGTCGCCTTCACGCGCGTGCGGCCGGGCGAAAGCCTGCTGGACCGCGCGGCCGAATAGTCGAAACAGGAGTTCACGTCTTGAAAGTCGCCGACGCTCTCGCCCGGACCTTGCGCAATTGGGGCGCTTCCTTCGCCTTCGGCATTCCCGGCAACGACGTGCTGGAAACCGTGCGCGCATGCGAGGAAGCGGGCATCCGCTTCGTGCTCGCGAAGTCCGAACCCGCCGCCGCCTTCATGGCGGATGCGGTGTGCCAGATCACCGGCAAGCCGCAGGTGCTGATCCCCGCGCTCGGCCCCGGCATCGCCAACGCGATGGCCGGCATCGCGGGCGCGCTGATGGAACGTTCGCCGATGGCCGTGCTGACCGGCGAGATGGCCGGCGCCAACGCGCAGATCTACAATCATCAGGTCTTCGACCATGTGGCATTGGCCACGCCCGTCACCAAATACGCCGCCACGCTCAACGCCGCGCGCCCCGCCCAGCAGATGGCGCGCGCGCTCGATATCGCGATGGCCTATCCGGCCGGGCCGGTGATGCTGAACGTGCCGGCCGATCTGGGCCGCGCCGAATGCGCCGAGAAGTTCGACGCGCAGCCCGTCGCGATCGCGCGCACGACGCTGACGCAGGATGCGGCTGTCGACGCGCGCCTTGCGATCGCGCAGGCCAAGCGCCCGCTCGCGCTGATCGGGCGCGGGGCCGTGCATGACGGCGTGCCCGAAGCGCTGCGCCTGTTCGTCGAATCGTGGCGCATGCCGTTCTTCGCGACCTACAAGGGCAAGGGCACGGTCGACGAGGCGCACGCGCTCGGCCTCGGCGCGGTCGGCCTTTCGCCGGTCGTCGACGCGGCGAACATGAAGATCGTGCGCGAGGCCGATCTCATCGTGTGCATCGGGTTCGATCCCATCGAGCTTCGCGACGCGTGGCTCGACGCCTGGCCGCAGGACCGCGCGGTCGTCACGCTCGACTGGGGCCCGCTGCATCACCGCATCTTCCCGCTGGGCCGGGAATGCTACGGCCATCTGCCGGCCTTGCTCGGCCAGCTTTCCTCGTCGGGCGAGGCGGGGGCGAGTGCCTGGCCGGAAGCCACGCTCAAGGCCTGCCGCGACGAGGTCGCGCATATCGTGCGCCCGCGTTCGCCGGCGAAGGGCATCTCGCCCGCCGGCCTGTTCAAGGCCGTGTCGGACAGGATCGCACCCGACTGGAAGCTGACGGTGGATGTCGGCGCGCACCGCATCCTTGCCAACCACGCGGTCAAGTGCCGGTCGCCGGGGCAGCTGCTGCAGTCCAACGGCCTGTGCTGCATGGGCTATGCGGTGCCGGCCGCCATCGGCGCGCAGCTCGCGTGCCCCGAGGCACCCGTGGTGGCGCTGGTCGGTGATGGCTGCATGCTGATGACGGCGGGTGAACTGCCGCTGGCGGCGGAGCTGGGCCTTCCCCTCGTCGTCGTCGTGCTGAACGATGGTGCCTTGTCGCTGATCAAGCTCAAGCAGGCCAAGATGCAGATGGCGCCGCGCGCCGTCGATTTCAAAGGCCCGCGCTTCGACATGATGGGGCAGGCGTGCGGTGCCGTCGGCGTGCGCGTGGAAACGCTGGCGCAGTTCGAAAAGGCTTTCGCGCAGGCGCTTTCTTCGCGCAAATTCACGGTCATCGACGCGGTCGTCGATCCGGCCGAATACATGGAGCAGATGTGAAATGAACGACATCGTGGTGACGGAATTCATCGACCAGTGGGCGGTCGACGATCTGGCGAAGGACTATAAGGTCCATTACGACCGCACGCTGGTGACGAAGCCCGAGGAACTGGCGAAGCTCGCGGCCGCCAGCCCCGCGATCATCGTGCGGAACCTGACGCAGATCCGCGGCCCCGTGCTTGCCGCGATGAAGAACCTGAGGGTGATCGGGCGGCTCGGCGTCGGGCTCGACAATATCGACATGGAAGAATGCGCGAGGCGCGGCATCCAGGTCTTCCCGGCTTCGGGCGCGAACACCGTGTCGGTCGCGGAATACGTGATCGCGGCGATCCTCGTGGGCCTGCGCGACGTGTGGAAGGCGAACGCCGACGTGCTCGCCGGCAAATGGCCGCGCAACGACCTGATGCTGGGCGAGGCGATGGGCAAGCGCCTCGGCTTCGTGGGCTTCGGCGGGATCGCGCGGGCGACGGCCACGCGCGCGAAGGCGCTGGAGATGGACATCGCGGCCTACGACCCGATGGTGAAGGCGGACGATCCGGTGTGGAAGCAGTATGGCGTGACGCGTCTCGCCACGCTCGACGAGCTGACGGCGACGAGCGACGTGATCTCGATCCACGTGCCGCTGACGCCGGACACGCGCAACATGTTCGATGCGGGCCGGCTCGCGAAGATGAAGAAGACCGCGCTGCTCATCAACACCTCGCGCGGCGGCATCATCGACGAGGCGGCGCTGTCGGCCGCCCTCAAGGGCAACGTCATCGGCGGCGCCTTGATCGACGTCTACGACAAGGAACCGCTGAAGGCGGGCTCGCCATTGGAAGGTGCGCCGCGCCTGTGGCTGACCCCGCACATCGCGGGCGTGACGGCCGAGGGCAACGTGCGCGTCTCGTCCGTGACCGTCGCCAACGTGCGGGGCGCGCTGCAGAAGCTCGGCATCAAGGGGTCGAAATGAGCGAGAGCATTTCGCTGGCCGAAACGCACGCGCTGACGCTGAAGGCGCTGGTCGCTTCCGGCACGTCCGCCGCCAACGCGAAAAGCGTGGCTGACGCACTGGTTGCCGCCGAAGCCGACGGACTCGCCAGCCACGGCCTCAGCCGCGTGGCCGCCTATGCCGACCAGGCGAAGGCGGGGAAGGTTGCGGGCATGGCCGTGCCCGTTCTGAACGCGACGGCGCCGGGTGCCCTGTTCGTCGATGCGAAGGACGGCTTCGCGTATCCGGCGATCGCGCAGGGAATCGCCAAAGGGATCGAGATGGCGAAAGCGGCTGGCGTCGTGGGCATCGGCGTCGGCAACTCGCATCATTTCGGCGCGGCCGGCTATCACGTCGAAGCGGCGGCGAAGGCCGGGCTGGTGGCGCTCGCCTTCGGCAATTCGCCCTCGGCCATCGCGCCCTGGGGCGGGTCGAAGGCGCTGTTCGGCACGAACCCCATCGCGTTCGCGGCGCCGCGTGCGGGCAAGGAACCGCTGGTCATCGATCTTTCATTGTCGAAGGTCGCGCGCGGCAAGATCATGGTCGCCGCACAGAAGGGCGAAGCGATCCCGGAAGGCTGGGCGCTTGATCCGGACGGCAAGCCCACGACCGATCCCAAGAAAGCGATGGAAGGCACGATGCTCCCGCTTGGCGACGCCAAGGGGGCGGCGCTGGTTCTGATGGTCGAGATCCTTGCGGCGGCACTTACCGCATCGAACTTCGGCTACGAGGCGAGTTCGTTCTTCGACGCCAAGGGCGGCCCGCCGCGCGTGGGCCAGTTCTTCCTGCTGATCGATCCGCAGCGCTTCGCCGGGCCTGCGTTCGCCACGCGACTGGAAGCGTTGATCGGCGCGATCCTCGGCCAGAGCGGCACGCGCCTGCCGGGTGCGCGACGCCTGAAGCTGCGCGCGGCATCGGCCGTCGAAGGCATCAAGGTGCCGGCGGCATTGCTTGCCGACCTGCGCAAGCGGGCCGGATAGCGCGATGGCCAGCCACCCGGAAATCCGCGAATCAATCCGGGCGCTGTGCGCCGGATATCCGGGCGAATACTGGCGCAGGCTCGACCGCGAGCGTTCTTATCCCAAGGAATTCGTCGACGAGCTGACGAAGGCGGGCATGCTCGCAGTACTTATCCCCGAGGAATATGGCGGCTCGGGCCTCGGCCTTTCGGCCGCCGCCGCGATCCTCGAGGAGATCCACGCCTCGGGCTGCAACGGCGGGGCGTGCCATGCGCAGATGTACACGATGGGCACGATCCTGCGGCACGGCAGCCCCGAGCAGAAACAGCGCTTCCTGCCCGGCATCGCGTCGGGCGAACTGCGCCTGCAGGCGTTCGGCGTGACGGAGCCAGGGGCCGGCACCGACACGACCGCGATCCGCACGACCGCCGAACGTCGCGGGGACACGTACGTCATCAACGGCCAGAAGGTGTGGACGAGCCGCGCCGAACATTCCGACCTGATGCTGCTGCTCGCGCGCACGACGCCCAAGGAGCAATGCGCGAAGAAGACGGATGGATTGTCGGTGTTCGTCGTCGACATGCGCAACGCCAAGGGCCTCACGATCAAGCCGTTGCGCGCGATGATGAACCACGCGACGACGGAAGTTTTCTTCGACGATCTGGAAGTGCCCGCCAAGAACCGCATCGGCGAGGAAGGCAAGGGCTTCCGCTACATCCTCGACGGCATGAATGCCGAGCGCATCCTGATCGCGGCCGAATGCGTCGGCGACATGCGCTGGTTCGTCGAAAAGGCCAGCGCGTATGCGAAGGAGCGCGTCGTGTTCGGCCGGCCCATCGGGCAGAACCAGGGCATCCAGTTCCCGATCGCGCGCGCGTACGCGGAGGGTCAAGCGGCCGCGCTGATGGTGCGCGAGGCGCTCGATCTCTACGAGGCGGGCGAAGCGTGCGGGCCGCAGGCCAACATGGCGAAGATGCTGGCGGCCGATGCGTCGTGGAAAGCCGCCGAAGCGTGCCTGCAGACGCATGGCGGTTTTGGCTTCGCCGAGGAATACGACGTCGAGCGCAAGTTCCGCGAGGCGCGGCTTTATCAGGTCGCCCCCATCTCGACGAACCTGATCCTCGCGTATCTGGCCGAGCACGTGCTCGACCTGCCGCGGTCGTACTGACATGGCGGGCGCGCTCGACGGCATCCTCGTCCTGAGCCTCGAACAGGCGGTCGCGGCCCCCTATTGCACGTCGCGCCTTGCCGATGCCGGCGCGCGGGTCATCAAGCTCGAACGGCCAGAAGGCGATTTCGCGCGCGGCTACGATGCGGTCGCCAAGGGGCAGGCGAGCTATTTCGTCTGGCTCAACCGCGGCAAGCAGTCGCTCGTCGCCGACATCAAGGAGGCGGGCGACGCGGCCCTGATGCACCGCATCCTCGCGAAGGCCGACGTGTTCGTGCAGAACCTGATGCCGGGTGCGGCCGCGCGCGCGGGCTTCGGCACGGCGGAACTCCGCGCGAAGTATCCCAGGCTCATCGTGGTCGACATCTCGGGCTATGGCGACGAAGGCCCGTACGCGGCCATGAAAAGCTACGACATGCTCGTGCAAGCCGAGACGGGCCTCGCCTCGATCACCGGCGGCCCCGATGCGCCGGGGCGCGTCGGCGTTTCGGTGTGCGACATCGCTGCCGGCATGTACGCGCATCAGGCGATCCTCGAAGCGCTGATCGCGCGCGGGCGCACCGGCGAGGGCCGCTCGATCAAGGTCTCGCTGTTCGACGGCATGGCCGACTGGATGGCCGTGCCGCTGCTGCATCACGATTACGCCGGCAAGGCGCCCGCGCGCGTCGGGCTCGCCCATCCGTCGGTCGCCCCCTACAGCGCGTTCGAGAGCGCCGACGGCATCCCCATCGTCATCTCGGTGCAGAACGACCGCGAATGGGCGAATTTCTGCGAACACGTGCTGGGCGAGCCGGGCAAGCCCGAATTCGCAACCAACGTGCTGCGGGTCAAGAACCGCGCGGCGCTCGACGCGCACATCGCCGCGGCGTTCAAGCGCCATCCGCGCGCCGATCTCGTCGCGCGCCTGAAAAAGGGCGGCATCGCGTTCGGCGAACTCAACGACGTCGCGCGCTTCTCGAAACACCCGCAGCTTCGCCGTGTCGAGATCGGAACGCCGAACGGGCCGGTCGCCATACCCGCGCCGCCGCCGGTGATCGACGGCGTGCGTGCACCCGCCCTCGGGCCGGTGCCGTCGGTCGGCCAGCATTCGGCCGCGATCCGCGCGGAGTTCGCATGAACCTCGCGGACTGGATCGGGCGCACCGAGACGGCGAGCGAGACGATCGAGCCGGCCCGCATCGCAGCGCTTGCAGCCACGTTCGACCGCGATCCGCCGGGCGAATTCGTGCCGCAGGGGTGGCACTGGGCGTTCTTCAATGCGGTCGCCAAGGCGCGCGACCTCGGGCGCGACGGCCACCTGAAGCGCGGCGGTTTCTTGCCGCCGGTGGCGCTGCCGCGCCGCATGTGGGCGGGCGGGCGGCTTGCCTATCACGCGCCCTTGCCGGTGGGCAGCCACGCCACGCGCGTCTCGCGCATCGAGAAGATCGAGGAGAAGCACGGGCGCAGCGGCGCGCTCGTCTTCGTTGTCGTGCATCACGCGATCTCGGCCGGCGGCACGTTGTGCGTCGAGGAACACCACGACATCGTCTACCGCGCCGATCCCGATCCGGCGCATCCGCCGCCCGCACCGCCGCAGGCGCCGTCGGGCGAGGACTGGTCGCGCCGCGTGGTGCCCGACACGACGCTGCTGTTCCGCTATTCCGCGCTCACCTTCAACGGCCACCGCATCCATTACGACCGCACCTACGCGCGCGAGGTCGAAGGCTATGCCGGGCTCGTCGTGCACGGCCCGATGATCGCCACGATGCTGCAGGATCTCGCGGTCGAGCGGGCGGGGCGGGCGCTCAAGCGCTTCGAGTTCCGCGCGCTGTCGCCGCTGTTCGACGGCGAGCCGTTCGAGCTGTGCGGCCGGCGCGAGGGCGAGGGGGCCGCGATGTGGGCCCGCGGCCCGCACGGCATCCTCGCGATGCAGGCGAAGGCAGAGTTCCGCTAGTCTGCCGCTTCCGTCGCGACCATCTTGCCGGTGTATTCGACGGCGATGGAGGCTTCCGCGGGCGTGCCCTTGATGCGGATGAGGAAGCACAGGCGGTCGGCGACGAGGCGCATTTCCTTGGCCGACTTCGCCGGCAGGGGGATCTTGCGGTCGCGGCAGAAGACGATGAGGGCGGCGGCGACCGAGGCGGTGTCGAACGTCACCTTGTCGAGATCGCCCGAATCCTTGTCGATCTGGATCGTGACGCTCAGGCGGTCGCGGTCGATCACGACCTTCTTGAGGTTGCCCGGCGGGAACGGCGTGCGGCGCTGACGGTTATATTCGATCAGTGCGCGGCACAGCTCGTTCTGGTCGAAGAAGATCAGACGGTACTCGCTCGCCATCGCCTCTTCCCTGGACCCCCGAGATGCGGCCAAGCCGCGAACGGTGCATGATCCTAGTGGTTTGGGTGATTTCCCGCCACAGGACCCCTGATCGCCGATAAATCTACAATTTTAGAAAACTTCTGTAAACAGATAGGCCGCTCATATTCCTGTCGAAATGTTGTCCCGGCGGCGAACCTCGCCCATACTTGGGGCACGATGGCCCGCGTCCGCGCCCGCCCCTATGACCGACCCCAGGTCGATCCCCGTGCCGCTCCCAAGCGCTGCGACCATGCCGGCTGCCCGGCGCAGGGCGAGTTCAAGGCGCCGCGCGACCGTAAAAAGCTCAATGATTACTATTGGTTCTGCCTCCAGCACGTCCGCGAATACAATGCGTCCTGGGATTTCTACAAGGGCATGGGCGCCGACGCGCTGGAACAGGAAAAGCGCGCCGACGTGATCGGACGGCGTCCCACCTGGCCGATGGGCGTCGGAAGGCGCGGGCGCAACCGCGGCGGGGCGGAAGCGGTCGAGGAGGCGATGCGGCGCTGGTTCGCCCAGTCCGACATCCCGGGATTCGACAGCGGCCCCAAGGCCGAAGCGCCGCCCAAGCGCCACCGCCCGGCCACCCAGGTGGAGGAGGCGCTGGCGGTGCTGGAACTCGACTGGACGGCCACGCCCGAGGAAGTAAAGTCTCGATACAAGTCTCTGGTAAAACGCCATCATCCCGACGCGAACGGGGGCGACAAGGCGGCCGAAGAACGTCTAAAATCCATCAATCAGGCCTATACGTACCTGAAGGCGCAACAAGCCAAGCCGACGGACGGACCCTAGGGTCCGGGACCGGCGGGTTTTTGCGCCGGTCCACCCTGACGTTCCGATCGCGGAGTTTCCCCGACCATGGCCCTAATGACTGCGACCGCCGACAATTACGCGCGTGTGCCCGACATCAAGGTGAAGGTCCGCCAGACTTTCGGCATCGATTCCGACCTCGAAGTCCCCGCCTTCTCGAAGGCGCCGACCGAGCACGTTCCCGATCTCGACGAGAACTACCGCTTCGACAAGGAAACGACGCTCGCCATCATCGCGGGCTTCGCGTTCAACCGCCGCGTGATGGTCCAGGGCTACCACGGCACGGGCAAGTCGACGCATATCGAGCAGGTCGCCGCGCGCCTCAACTGGCCGTGCATCCGCATCAATCTCGACAGCCACATCAGCCGCATCGATCTCGTCGGCCGCGATGCCATCGTCGTGCGCGACGGCAAGCAGGTGACCGAGTTCCGCGAGGGCCTGCTCCCCTGGGCGCTGCAGAATCCCTGCGCGCTCGTGTTCGACGAATACGACGCCGGCCGCGCCGACGTGATGTTCGTGATCCAGCGCGTCCTGGAAGTCGACGGGAAGCTGACGCTGCTCGACCAGAACCGCGTGCTGCACCCGCATCCGGCGTTCCGGCTGTTCTCGACGGCGAACACCGTCGGCCTTGGCGACACGACGGGCCTCTATCACGGCACGCAGCAGATCAACCAGGGCCAGATGGACCGCTGGAACATCGTCACCACGCTCAACTACCTGCCGCACGAGCAGGAGACGAAGATCATCCTCGCCAAGGCGTCGGGCTACGACACCAAGGAAGGCCGCGAGATCGTCTCCGCGATGGTGGCGCTTGCCGACCTGACGCGCGCCGGCTTCATGGCGGGCGACATCTCCACCGTCATGAGCCCGCGCACCGTCATCACGTGGGCCGAGAACGCCAAGATCTTCGGCGATGTCGGCTTCGCGTTCCGCCTGACCTTCCTCAACAAGTGCGACGAGGTCGAGCGCACGACGGTCGCCGAATACTACCAGCGCTGCTTCGGCACCGAACTGCAGGGCGGTGCCAACCTGAGCGTGCGCAAGGCCGGCTGACCGGTCCATGCCGCCGCGCAACAACGACGGACCGGTCGAGCAGTTCCGCCAGGTGACGGCCGCGGCGATGCGCGCGGTCGCGCGCGAAGCCGAGCTGACGGTCGCCTTCGTGCCCGAGCAGCCGGGCCTGCGCGGCAACGAGGCGCGCCTGCCCGTGCCGGGGCGCGACCTGCCCGCGGGCGAGGTCGCCATCGTGCGCGGCGAGGCGGATTCCATCGCGCTCAAGCTGCGCCACCACGACGCGGCCGTGCATGCGAAGCGTTCGCCCCACGGCACGATGGGCAAGGCGATCTACGACGCGGTCGAGCAGGCGCGCTGCGAGGCGCTCGGCTCGAACCTGATGTCGGGCGTGTCGGACAATCTCTCCGCGGCGCTCGAAGAGCGCTGCCGGCAGGCGGGCTATGCCCGTATCGCCGACCGCGAGGCGGCTCCCATCGTCGAGGCGGTGGCGCTGCTGGCGCGCGAGACCTTCACCGGCCAGAAGCCGCCCGAGAGTGCCCGCCGCATGGTCGATCTGTGGCGCCCGTGGGTGGAAGCGCGCGCCGGACAGGACCTCACGCAGCTCGGCCGCGCGCTCGACGACCAGTCGGCCTTCGCCGAGGTCGCGCGCAAGCTGATCGCGGATCTGGAGCTGGGCGAGGAAGAAGGCCAGGCCACCGAGTCCGAGGACCAGGACGGCGAGGGCGACAACGAGGAAGAAGGCCAGAAGTCGGGCGAGGCGGAAGAATCGGGCGACCAGTCCGACGCCGAGGCGATGATGGGTTCCGAGACGCGCGACGCGGCCGGCGAAGACGGCGGCGAGGGTGAAGGCGAGGAACGCGAGGGCGACGATTCCGACGGCATGGGCGAGGACGGCCCCGAGCGGCCCGGCAAGCGCTGGCGGCCGCCCAACGACCTGCGCAACTCGTCCGACGCGCCGATGTACCGGGCCTACACGTCCGAGTTCGACGAGACGATCGAGGCCGACGCGCTGTGCGACGCCGACGAGCTCACGCGCCTGCGCGCGCATCTCGACCAGCAGCTTTCCCACCTGCAAGGCGTCATCGCGCGCCTCGCCAACCGCCTGCAGCGCCGCCTGCTCGCGCGCCAGAACCGCGCGTGGGAGTTCGATCTCGAGGAAGGCATCCTCGATGCCGCGCGCCTCGCGCGCGTCGTCGCCAATCCGGCCTTCTCGCTTTCCTACAAGCGCGAGCTCGACACCAAGTTCCGCGACACCGTCGTCTCGCTCCTGATCGACAATTCGGGCTCGATGCGCGGCCGGCCGATCACGGTCGCCGCGATGTCGGCCGACATCCTCGCGCGCACGCTGGAGCGCTGCGCGGTCAAGGTCGAGATCCTCGGCTTCACGACGCGCGCCTGGAAGGGCGGGCAGAGCCGCGAACGCTGGCTCGCCGCCGGCAAGCCCGCCAACCCCGGCCGCCTCAACGACCTGCGCCACATCATCTACAAGAGCGCGGACGCGCCGTGGCGCCGGGCGCGCAAGTCGCTGGGCCTGATGCTGCGCGAGGGCCTGCTGAAGGAGAACATCGACGGCGAGGCGCTGATGTGGGCGCATTCGCGCCTGATCGCGCGGCCCGAGCAGCGCAAGATCCTGATGGTCATCTCGGACGGAGCACCCGTCGACGATTCGACGCTGTCGGTCAATCCGGGGAACTATCTGGAGCGCCATCTGCGCGAATCGATCGAGTACATCGAGACGCGCTCGCCGGTCGAGCTGCTGGCCATCGGCATCGGCCACGACGTCACGCGCTATTACCGCCGTGCGGTGACGATCGTGGATGCCGAGCAGCTGGGCGGCACGGTGATGGAAAAGCTCGCCGAACTGTTCGAGGAAGATACCGGCGGCGCCGGAGCGCGTCGCCGCGCCTGACATTCGTTTCCAACGGAGACCAGCCATGAAGCTTATGCGCCCCCTCCGCCTGATCGCAGCCGCCGCCCTCGTCATTCTCGCGGCCTGCACGACGGCGCCGCCCGCGCCGCTCAAGCTGACGATCCTCCACACCAACGATTTCCATTCGCGCCTGCAGCCGGTGAACGTGCAGGGCAGCACCTGCTCGGCGCAGGACGCGGCGCAGAACCGCTGCCTCGGGGGCGCTGCGCGCATCTTCACGCTGATCGAGACGCAGAAGCGCGAGGCGCTTGCCGCCGGCCGGCAGGTGCTGGTGCTCAACGGCGGCGACCAGTTCCAGGGTTCGCTGTTCTATTCCCACTACAAGGGTGCCGCCGAACTCGAGGTGATGAACGCGACCGGGTTCGATGCGGTGGCCATCGGCAACCACGAATTCGACGACGGCCCGGCGAATCTCGCGCGCTTCCTCCAGGGGGCGAAGTTCCCGATCCTGTCGGCGAACATCGACGCCTCGGTCGAGCCCGCGATCCGCGGCATGTTCAAGGACCATATCGTGGTCGAGCGCGGCGGCGTGAAGATCGGCATCGTCGGCGCCACGACCGAGGACACACCCGAGATTTCCTCGCCCGGCGCCAACCTGCGCTTCGTGCGCGCGGAAACAGTGGTGGCTCCCATCGTCGCCAAGCTGCGCGCCGAGGGCGTCAACCACATCATCCTGGTCACGCATCTGGGCCTCACGCGCGACGCGGACGTCGCCAAGGCGGTCGACGGCATCGACGTGATCGTCGGCGGCCATTCGCACACGCTGCTGGGCAATGGCCTGCAGGGCGCCGAAGGCCCGTATCCCACGCTGGCGCGCTCGCCTTCGGGGCGCGACGTGCCGATCGTGCAGGCAGGCTCGTTCTCGCGCCATGTCGGGCGCATCGACGTCGATTTCGACGCCGCCGGCAACGTCGTCCAGGCCAAGGGCAACACGATGCCGGTCACCCAGACCATCGCGCCTGACGCGAAGATCCAGGCGATCGTCGACCGGCTCGACGTGCCGCTGGCGCAGGTGCGCACGCAGGTCGTGGGATCGGGCGCCATCACCTACGCGCTGGAAGGCTGCCGGGCGCGCGAATGCGCGCTGGGCAATCTCGTCGCCGAATCGATGCTTGCCGCCACGCGCGGCGCCGGGACCACCATCGCCGTGCAGAACGGCGGCGGCCTGCGCGCCGGCATCGTCGAGGGCCAGATCACGCTGGGCGCGGTGCTCACCACGCTGCCGTTCCAGAACAACATCGCCACGCTGAAGCTGCGCGGGGCCGATCTGGTCGCGGCGCTGGAAAACGGCCTGTCGCAGGTCGCCGAGACCGGCGGGCGCTTCCCGCAGATCGCGGGCGCGCGCCTGACCTGGTCGCTGGCGCGCCCGGTCGGCAGCCGGGTGATCTCGCTGGAAGTGAAGCAGCCCGACGGCCGCTTCTTGCCGATCGATCCGGGCGCCCTATATTCCATCGCGACGAACGATTTCATGCGTCGCGGCGGCGACGGCTATGTCGTGTTCCGCGACAAGGCCATCGACGCCTACGATTTCGGGCCCGGGCTCGACGACGCCCTGGCCAGCTACATCCGTGCCAACAGTCCGGTGCGGATCTCCACCGACGGACGAATTGTCGCCCGCTAACCATAAAAACCGAGGAGCTCCCATGCCCGACGACATCCGGACGACCGACCTGCAGGAATCGCAGAAGAAGTCGCTGCAGCCCGACGCCCTGCCGGTCGGCCGGCGCGGCTTCCTTGCCGGTGCCGGCATCGCCACCGGCTTCGCGCTCGCCGCGCACCCGCTGCAGGCGCAGTCGATCATCACGACCGACACCAAGGGCCTTGCCGCCGGCACGGCCAAGGTGACGACCGCCGACGGCAAGCGCATGGACGTCTATTACGCGCGTCCGGCCGAGGGCAAGAATTTCGCGACCGTGATCGTCGCGCAGGAGATCTTCGGCGTCCACGAGCACATCAAGGATGTCTGCCGCCGCCTGGCCAAGATCGGCTATCTGGCGATCGCGCCCGACTTCTATTTCCGGGCCGGCAATCCGGCCACGCTGCCCGACGTGCCGACGATCCTGCGCGAGGTCGTCAACAAGACGTCGGATGCCTCGATCATGTCCGACATCGACGCGACGGTGAAGTGGGCCAAGGGCAGCGTCGGCAAGGGCGACACGCACAAGCTCGGCATCACCGGCTTCTGCTTCGGCGGCCGCGTCACGTGGCTCTATACGGCGCACAATCCGGGCGTCAAGGCGGCCGTGGCGTGGTACGGGCCGCTCGAAGGCCAGAACAGCGACATGCGTCCGCAGCATCCGATCCAGCTCGTCGCGCGCATCAACGCGCCGGTGCTGGGCCTTTATGGCGGCGCCGACGGCGGCATCCCCAACGAGGGCGTGGACCGCATGCGCGCGGCCATGCGCGCGGCCGGCAAGACGGCCGAGATCATCACCTATCCGGATACGCCGCACGCCTTCCACGCCGACTACCGCCCGACCTACCGCGAAGGCCCGGCCAAGGACGGCTGGAAGCGTCTGGAAGTCTGGTTCTCGCGCAACCTCGCTTGATCCTGCCGGCGGTCTCGCGGCGCGGCGCGCTTGCCCTTGCGGGCGGCGCGTTCGCGGCGTGGGCCGCCGGACCTTCCGCCCGGGCCGCGGGCGTGGAAGGAATTCCCCTTTTCGCGGCCCCGATCCCCTTCGACGAGAAAGACCCCGCCCGCAGCCGCATCGGCGCGCTCGAATGGCGCGGCGGGCTGATGCTCGGCTCGGCTGACCGGCGTTTCGGCGGCTGGTCGGACCTGTGGGTGGCGCCCGGCCATTCGCACCTCGTGGCGATCTCCGACAATGGCTGGACGCTGGATGCGCGCCTCGTCTTCGACGGATGGCTGCGCGGTCTCGATCGCGCGCGCCTCGGCCGCCTGACCGGCCCGGACGCGAACGTGGTGGACCAGCCCGGCAGCGACGCCGAAGGGCTTGCCCGGCTGCCCGACGGCGGCTTCGCCGTCAGCTTCGAGCGTCGCCACCGCGTGCTCGTCTATCCGCCGTCCGAGCCGGCCTTCGCGCGCGCGCCGCGGGCACTGGCGCTGCCGCCCGCGCTCGACGGCGCGCCGCGCAACGGCGGGGTCGAGGCGCTCACCGTGCTGCCCGACGGCCGCTTCGTGATGCTGGTCGAGCAGCTCGTCGAGGACGGCAACCATGTCGGCTTCGCGGGCGGTGCCGGTGGCTGGTCGAAGCTGCACTACCGTGCGGCACCCGGTTTCAGCCCGGTCGGGGCCTGCGTGCTGCCAAGCGGCGACACGGCGGTGCTGGAACGGTCGTTCTCGATCTTCGGCGGCTTCGGCGTGCGGATCGTGCGCGTGGCGCAGGATGCGTGGCGCGAGGGTGTGGTCGTCGAGGGGCGCGAGCTTGCGCGCCTGCGCCCGCCGCTGGCGGTCGACAACTACGAAGGGATCGCCGCGACGCGCGCGGCCGACGGATCGGACCTGCTCTGGCTCGTGTCGGACGACAACTACAGTCCGCTGCAGCGGACGCTGCTGTGCGCGTTCGCCGTCATACAATCATAGATAAGATTTTGTTTACCAGCCGGACCTAGACTGACCGCCGGTGTTCCCCCGGAAAGTCGAGTGATGCTGGCCCGTTTCCTCAAGAAAAAATCCACCCCGTCCGACGCGCGGCCCGCGCTGCGCACGAGCATACGTCTCAAGATCTACGCCGCGATGGGCGCCATCGCCGCCGGCACCTGCGGGGCGGCGGCGGTCGCGGTGCTGCTGCTCGGCGGCGTGGGCGACACGATCGACGACATGACCGGCCGGCGCATGCCGGTGCTCGCCGCCACGCTCGGCATGGCGCAGATCGCGTCCGAGATGGCGGCCGTGGCGCCCGTGCTCGCGGCTTCGCCCGACGACGAGGCGCGTGCGGGCCTGATGGACCGCCTGCAGGAACGGCGCACGAAGCTGGATGCGCTGCTGGGCGAGCTCGAGGCCAACGGCGCCGAGGCCGCGGCGGCGGAGCTGCGCGAGGTCGCCGCCGCCGTCACGCAGCGCATCTTCGTCGTCGAGCGCACGGTGGGAAGGCGTCTTGCGGCCGAACGCGAGCGCACGACGACCGAAGGCCAGCTGCGCGCCGCGCGCGACCGCTTTCTCGGCTTCGCGGGTCCGTTCGTCACCGAACGCAACGCCGCCCTTGCCGCCGCGATGCGCGCCGGCACGGCCGCGGCCGAGCTTGCCGCCTACGATGCGGCCGTGAAGACGCTGGCCGGAATCAACCAGGCCGTCGCGATCCTCAACGAGGCGACCGCCGCTGACAGCCTCGCCGCCGTCGACAAGGTGCGCGACGCCTTCCTCGCCGCCGACAAGGCGATCGGCGAGAATTTGCGCGTGCCGGGCGTGACGCAGACCGACTTCGCCAACGCGGCCGGCGCGCTGCTGGATTTCGGCGCCGGCTTCCGCACGCTGTTCGAGCTGCGCGAGGACGAGATCGAGCTTGCCAAGGAAACGCGCGAGGCGCTGGAACAGGGCCGCGACATGGCCGGAAAGCTGGTCGCGCGCGTCGAGGCCATCGCCGGCGACGCGCAGGCCGCCAACCGCGCCACGGCCGCCGAGGCGCGGGCCGAGATCGGCGAAGGCGTTTCCGTCCTGACGGCAATCGCGGTCCTCAGCCTCGTGGCCGCCGCGGGGCTCGCGTGGTTCTATGTCGGCCGGCGCGTGCTGGCCCGCCTCGACGAGTTCGCGCGCAGCATGCGCGCCATCGCGGGCGGCGACCTTGCCGCCGCGATCCCGCCCGCGCGCCCCGACGAGATCGGCACGCTGACGGCGGCGCTCGAATCCTTCCGCGCCGCGGCCCTTCTCGCGCGTGACGCCGCGCGGCGCGAGGCGGCCGCCAAGGACGCGGCCGACGCCGAACGGCGCGAGGCGATGGCGCGGCTCGCGGGCGAGTTCGAGGCGAGCATCGGCGCGGTCGTGCGCGACATCGGCGCCTCGTCCGACGGGCTTCGCGATGCCGCCGCGTCGATGAGCGAGACGGCCGGCGACACGCGCCGGCAGACCGCCTCGGCCGCCGACGCGGTCGGGCAGGCGGCGGCGAGCGTGCAGTCGGTCGCGAGCGCGACCACGCAGCTCGCCAGCTCGACCGAGGAGATCGCGAGGCGCGTGGGCGAGAGCGCGCGCATCGCCGACGAGGCAAGCGCGCAGGCCGGGCGCACGGACACGTGCGTGAAGGCGCTGGAGGCGGCGGCGCAGAAGGTGGGCGACGTCGTGAAGCTGATCAACGCGATCGCCGGGCAGACGAACCTGCTGGCGCTCAACGCCACGATCGAGGCCGCGCGCGCGGGCGACGCGGGCAAGGGCTTTGCGGTCGTGGCGTCCGAAGTGAAGGCGCTGGCGACGCAGACCGCAAGCGCCACCGAGGAGATCGCCCAGCAGATCGACAGCATCCGTACCGCGACCGGCGACACGGCCGGCGCCCTCGCGACGATCGCCGGGACGATCGGCCGGCTGCGCGAGATATCGGCGGCCGTCTCGGCCGCGGTCGAGGAGCAGACGGCCGCCACGCACGGCATCGGGCGCGATCTTTCGGTCGCGAGCGACGGGGCGGCGCGCGTCACCGCGATGATCGGGGGCGTCAACGAGGCCGCCGCGCGCACGGGCGATGCGGCATCGGGCGTTTCGGATGCGGCCGCATCGTTCGGGCGGCTCGGCGAGCGGTTGCGCGACGAGGCCGAGCGCTTCCTCGTCTCCGTCCGTCGGCCCTAGAGGATCTTCACGCGGCCCAAATGAAGCGGGCCCGCCGTTGCCGGCGGGCCCGAAGGTCTTGTATCGGAAACAAGGAGTACGAAGGCTTCTGGTTAATCGCGCCTCCGCCCGCTCAGGCGGCGCGCTTCTCGAGAGCCGTCTCGACCTGTTCCTTGAGACGGCGCATCTGCTTGTCGAGCTTCACGGCCGGGGTCTTGGACAGCCATGCGTCGAGGCCGCCGGCGTGTTCGACGGTCTTCAATCCGTTGGTGGAGATGCGAACGCGCACCGAGCGGCCCAGCACGTCGGACAGGAGCGTTGCGTCCTGCAGGTTGGGCAGGAAGCGACGCTTCGTCTTGTTGTTCGCGTGCGAAACGTTATTGCCGATCATCGGGCCCTTGCCCGTAACCATGCAGCGGCGCGCCATTGTACTGATCCCCGTGGAAATGGCCCCCGACCGGGGGGCGAATGCGTAAGGAGGGCGGTTTTTACGGTCTTCGGGGGACGGCGTCAACCGCCGCCTTCGCGCAGGGCCGAAACGACCTGCCCGGCCGCCCCGTAAGGGCTCTCAAGCCCTTGGGAAACCTTGATTTCCAGAGAATCGACCAGGGCTCTCAGGGCCGGCTCCCGGGTCAGCGTATCGCGCACCAGATCGCCGATTTCCCGCCACAGGGTGGCCTTGGCCTGGGCCTGCCGGCGGGCGGCTATCCGGGCGGGGCCCAGGGCCTTGGCGTGCGCTTCGATGGCCGTCCAGACCGTGTCGATCCGCTCCCGCTTCAGGGCCGAGATCTGCAGCACAGGGGGGTGCCAGACGGCGCTGGCGGGCCGCAGCATGTGGAGTGCTGCCGTATAGTCCGACGCCGTCCGCCCGGCGGCGGCGATCAGGTCGCCGTCCGCCTTGTTGATGACGACGAGGTCGGCCAGCTCCACGATGCCCTTCTTGATCCCCTGCAGCTCGTCGCCGCCCGCCGGCGGCAGCAGCAGCATGAAGAGGTCGACCATCTCGGCCACGGCCGTCTCGGACTGGCCCACGCCCACCGTCTCGATCAGGATCGTGTCGAACCCGGCCGCCTCGCACACGAACGAGGCCTCGCGCGTGCGGCGTGCCACGCCGCCCAGCGTGCCGCCGGAAGGCGAGGGGCGGATGAAGGCGCGCGCGTCGCGCGCCAGCAGTTCCATGCGCGTCTTGTCGCCGAGGATCGAGCCGCCGGAAACCGGCGAGGACGGATCGACCGCGAGCACCGCGGGCCTGCGCCCGCGTTCGAGAAGATAAAGGCCGAACGCCTCGATGAAGGTGGACTTGCCCGCGCCCGGCGGGCCGGAGATGCCCACGCGCACGGCGCGGCCGGCGTCGGGGCGCAGTTCGGCCAGCAACGCGTCGGCCTGCTGGCGGTGTTCGGGCAGCGTGGATTCGACCGTGGTGATCGCGCGGGCCAGCGCACGCCGGTCGCCGGCGCGGATCGCCGCGGCCAGCGCCGACGGGGTGGCGCCCGCCGTCACAGCCCCTTGCGGCCCATGTCGAGGAACTTCTCGCGCCGGCGCGCGCGCAGCACGCCGCCGTCCGTGCCCTTCATCTCGCCGAGTGCGCGCGAGATCGCGTCGCCCAGGGCCGCGATCGTCTCGCCCTTGCCGCGATGCGCGCCGCCCAGCGGCTCCGACACGATGGCGTCGATGACGCCGAGCTTGTAGAGATCCTGCGCCGTCAGCTTCAGCGCCTCGGCCGCCGTCTGCGCCTGGTCGCCCGCGCGCCACAGGATCGAGGCGCAGCCCTCGGGCGAGATCACCGAATAGATCGAGTGTTCGAGCATCAGCACCTTGTTGGCGGATGCGATGGCGATGGCACCGCCCGATCCGCCTTCGCCCACGATGGCCGCGACGAACGGCACGCGGATGCGAAGCGAGACCTCGATCGTGCGCGCGATGGCTTCGGCCTGGCCGCGCGCCTCGGCATCGATGCCGGGATAGGCGCCGGCAGTGTCCACCAGTACCACGACCGGCAGCTTGAAGCGGTCGGCGAGTTCGAACAGGCGCTGCGCCTTGCGGTAGCCCTCGGGCCGCGCCATGCCGAAATTATGCCTGATGCGGGAGTCGGTGTCCGAGCCCTTCTCATTGCCGATCACGACGACCGACTGGCCGCGGAAGCGCCCGATGCCGCCGGTGATCGCCTTGTCGTCGGCGAACAGCCGGTCGCCGGCGAGCGGCGTGAATTCCTCGACGAGGCCCGCGATATAGTCGGCGCAATGCGGCCGCTCGGGATGGCGGGCGACCTGCACCTTCTGCCATGCCGTCAGCTTGCCGTAGACCGCGCGGATCTGCCGGTCGACCTTGCCCTGCAGCTTCGAGACCTCGTCGGCGATGTTGAGGCTGCCGTCGCCGGTAAGGCGTTTCAGCTCCTCGATCTTGCCTTCGAGCTCGGCGATCGGCTTCTCGAATTCCAGATAATGCGCCATGGCGGGGGTCTATAGCACAAGGGACGGGGGCGTCACGCGTTTTTGCTCCCTACATGCCGGAGCGGATTCGGGCGGCCTTCGCGACCAGCGCCTCGGCCTGCCGGATCGACGCGATGTCGATGAGGCGGCCCTCGAAGGCGGCCGCCCCCTGGCCCTTGGCGGCGGCGTCTTCCATCGCCAGCAGGATGGCGCGCGCGCGCTCGATCTCCATCGGGTCGGGTGTGAAGACCTCGTTGACCTCGTCGATCTGCGAGGGGTGGATCACCATCTTGCCTTCGCAGCCAAGGGCCGCGGCGCGCAGGGCCGATTCCTTCATGCCGATCGAATCGTTGAAGTCGGCATAGGGCCCGTCGATGGGCCGCTTGCCGGCGGCGCGCGCGGCCACGACGAGGCGCGCGAGCGCGTAGTGCCAGATGTCGGCCATGCGGCCCTCGACCGTGTACTGGCGCGACAGCCCGCCGATATTGGTCGTGCGCATGCCGGTGGAGGCCGCGAAATCGCCCACGCCGAACACCAGCGATTCGGTGCGCGCACTCGCCGCCGCGATCGCCTCGGCGTTGGCGATGCCCTGCGCGGATTCGACGAGCAGTTCGAGGCCGATGCGCCGCTTGAGCTTCTTCGCGCGCTCGATCTGCGACAGCCACAGATCGACCGCGACCACTTCCTCGGGCCGCGTGACCTTGGGCAGCATGATCATGTGCAGCCGGTCGCCCGCCTTCTCGACGAGGTCGACGAGGTCGCGGTAGAGCCATTCGCTGTCGAAGCCGTTGACGCGCACCGACACGCTCTTGCCCACGGCTTCCCAGTCGATGTCGTTGAGGCCTTCGACCGCGTTCTTGCGGGCCTTGGCCTTGTCGGAGGGCGCCACCGCGTCTTCCAGATCGAGGAACACGACGTCGGCGGCCGAGCGCGCGGCCTTGGCGAACAGCTCGGGCCGGCTTGCGGGCACGGCAAGCTCGGTGCGGTTGAGACGGCTGGGGATCGGGTCGGTCATGCGGCCCGATATTCGCCTCATTTTCCGGGGATATTCAAAGGGAATCGCCCGTAACGCCGCGGGCCTTCGATGCGAACCGGATGCCATGAACATCTATGTCGTCGCGGCCCTCGCGGGCCTTGCCGCCTTCGCGGCCCCTCTCGCGGCCCCTCTCGCGGCACGCGCCGCCGAGCGGCCGGTGGTGGTCGAACTCTTCACCTCGCAGGGCTGCTCGTCCTGCCCGCCGGCGGACGTGCTGCTGGGCGAACTCGCCAAGCGCGACGACGTGCTCGCACTCGCCTTCCATGTCGATTACTGGGACCGGCTGGGATGGAAGGACCCGTTCTCCTCGCCGATGGCGACCGCCCGCCAGCGCGCCTACGCGAAGCTCTTGGGCCTGCGCACCGTCTACACGCCGCAGCTCGTCGTCGACGGCAAGGACGAGATGGTCGGCTCCGACCGCCGGCGCGTCGCGCAAGCGATCGCGGCCGCGAAGAAGGCGCAGCGTGCGGACGTGACGATGGTGCGCGAGGGCGGCGAACTCGTCGTGCGCGTGCCGGCACTGGCCGATGCAGGGCGCACCAGCGTGCAGCTCGTCGCCTACGCGCCCGTCGAAACCACGCGCGTGCGCGCGGGCGAGAACGAGGGCCGCACGCTCGTCAACGCCAACATCGTGCGCTCGGTCGAGGCGCTGGGGCTTGCGGGCGCCGCGCCCGCCGAATGGCGCGTGCCGGCCGAGAAGGGCCCCGGCTTCGCCGTGCTGGTGCACGGACCGGATGGCAAGGTGCTGGGCGCGGCGGCGATCAAGCCGGGTGGGTGATCTCGGGTCAGTGTCCGGATGCGTACCGGGCGCTCACGACGGGACGAAAAGTTGCCCGCGCCCTTCCTTCGACGGCCGGACGCGGACTTCGACATCCTGGCCGAGCGCGGTCAGGATCGAGACGAGCTTGTCCGTCGAGAACAGCGAGATCTTGCCGTTCAGAAGCGCCGATACGCGAGGTTGATCCATGCCGATCAGCTTGCCGATGCGGGTCTGCGAAACGCCCATTTTCCGGATCGCGGCGCCCGCCTTTTTCAGCAGCGCGGAGCGCAGGACAAGGTCGTCGGCGTCGGGCAGGCCGAGCGCATGGAAGGCGGACCCGGTCGTGACGGTCACTTTTTCCGCTTTTGCCATGATCTGAAATCCTCCTGCGCCGCTTTCAACCGCAAAACGATCCTGTCGATTTCGGCCTTGGGTGTTCTGGAGCCCGACTTCGATTTCTTCTGGAAGGCGTGAAGCACATAGACCCGGTCTTCGAATTTGACGGTGTAGACCGCTCTATAGGTATCGCCGTCGAAGTCGTCGACGACTTCCAGAACGCCGGCACCCGCAAAACCCTTCAGCGGCTTCGCGGCCGGCGATTTCTCGCCTTGCTGGGCGAGAAGAAGCGCATGGCCGATGTCCTTCTTCACCGCACCGGGAAACCCGGAAAGATCGGCCTTCGACGAGCCGATCCAATGAATTGGCTTCAGCATCGACGCCGCCCGTTTATATCTAATTTGACATATCCGCTCAACACGGAAATCTCCCCTCGGGAACCGGGCGAAGGCCCGGCGCGACAGTCAGTATAGGCCTATATTCTTGACAACTAAAAGACGTTCTGTCAGGGTACGCACGCTGTGGACGTGCTCTTTGACAAGTGAATATGTGGCGTGAAGGTTCCGTAACGCCAAACCCGGTTGCAGTAACTTTGCTGCAACTCCAGGGGGATGGCTGCATTCCGGTAACATCCGGGTGCAGGAAATCCTGCGTCGCGCGCAGCGCGGTTCAGGTTACCTGTCTGCCGATTCAACGGCTTAAACAGGTTACCGTCTCCAGTGGTAACCCATACATTTGCGGATTGCTTCGCCCGCAACGAAAAAGGGCGGGGCCGTTTCCGGACCCCGCCCTTCGCGAGAAACTTCCGCGTGAAACGGATCAGCCGATCTTCGACTCGTTGGCGATCACCCAGTCATAGGCCGGGATCGTCAGGAAGTCGGGGAAGCGGTCGGCCTCGCACAGGTCGATGAACATCTTCGCGGCTTCCTTGTAGCGGCCCTTGCCGTAGCGCTCGGTCCCGACGGACTTGCGGATCTTGTCGAGTTCTTCCTCGACGATCTTGCGCACCATCGCCTTGTCGACGCTGCGCCCGTCCTCGAGCGTGGCGGCGTGGCGAAGCTGCTGCCAGACCTGCGCGCGGCTGATCTCGGCCGTGGCGGCGTCTTCCATCAGGTTGTAGAGCGGCACGCAGCCAAGGCCGCGCAGCCACGCTTCCAGATAGCCGATGCCCACCGCGCAGTTCTGCCGCAGGCCCGCTTCGGTCATCGTTCCGGCCGGAACCTGGATGAGGTCGGCGGCCGTCACGTGCACGTCCTGGCGCTTGCGCGAGATCTGGTTGGGCTCCTTCATCTTCTCGTCGAACACCGCCTTGGCGATGGGGACGAGGCCCGGATGCGCCACCCACGTGCCGTCGTGGCCGTCGGAGGCCTCGCGGTCCTTGTCGGCGCGCACCTTAGCCATCGCGGCGTCGTTGGCGGCCGGATCGTCCTTGATCGGGATCTGCGCGGCCATGCCGCCCATCGCGTGCACGTTGCGCCGGTGGCACGTCTTGATGACGAGTTGGCTGTACGAGCGCATGAAGTGCGAGGTCATCGTCACCTGGCCGCGGTCGGGCATCAGGTAGTTGGGCTGCTCGGCGAACTTCTTGATGAAGCTGAAGATGTAGTCCCAGCGCCCGCAATTGAGGCCGGCCGAATGGTCGCGCAGTTCGTAGAGGATCTCGTCCATCTCGAACGAGGCGAGGATCGTTTCGATCAACACTGTTGCCTTGATCGTGCCGCGCTTGACGCCGAGCTTCTCCTGCGCGTGGACGAACACGTCGTTCCACAGGCGCGCTTCGAGATGGCTCTCCATCTTCGGCAGGTAGAAATAGGGCGCGGTGCCCTTCTTCATCATCTGCTTCACGTTATGGAAGAAGTACATGCCGAAATCGAACAGCGCGCCCGACATGGCACGCCCGTCGACGATCAGGTGCTTCTCGGGCAGTGCCCAGCCGCGCGGGCGCACGAACAGCACCGCATGCTTGGGGTTGAGCTTGTAGCTCTTGCCCGACTTGGGATCATTGAACGTGATGGATCCTGCGTTCGCGTCGCGCAGGTTCACGTGGCCTTCGATGAGGTTGGCCCAGGTCGGCGTCGAGGCGTCCTCGAAATCCGCCATGAACACGTTGGCGCCGGAGTTGAGCGCGTTGATGACCATCTTTCGGTCGACCGGCCCCGTGATCTCGACGCGGCGGTCGAGGATGTCCTTGGGCAGCGGGGCCACCGTCCAGTCCGCCTCGCGCACCGAGCGCGTCTGCGGCAGGAAGTCGGGACGCTCGCCCGCGTCGAGGCGCTTCTGGCGCTCGACGCGCGCGGCGAGCAGGTCGTGGCGGCGCTGGCCGAACTTGCGCTCAAGCTCGACGACGAAGGCGAGCGCTTCGGGCGTGAGGATCTGGAGCTGGTCGGGCGTGATCTTCGCTTCGAGCTTCACGCCGTCGTCGGGCAGCGTCGTGCCGCCAGGGCCCTTCACGGGCGGCTTCACGACGGGCTTTGGCGGCGGCGGCGGGGCAGCGGGCTTCGCCGCGACCACCGGCTTCGCCGGGACGGGCTTCGCGGCAACGACGGGCTTGGCGGCCGGCATCGGCTTCGCGGGCGTCTTCGCCGCGACCGCCTTGGCAGCCGGCTTCGCGACGGCTTTCGGCGCGGGCTTGGGCGCCGGCTTCTTGGCGACCGCCTTGGGCGCGATCTTCTTGGGCGCGGCTTTCTTCGCGGCGGGCTTTGGTGCGGCCTTCTTGATGACCGGCTTCTTGGCTGCGGCCTTCTTGGGCGCTGCCTTCTTCGCGGGCTTCTTGGCGGGGGCTTTCTTGACGGGCTTCTTCTTCGCGGCCATGTGCGGATTTCCTCAAAAAGAGCAGGTTTTGAACGTAGCCTCTAGGGGCGCCGACGGGCAAGCGGATGGTGCGTGGCGACGAGACGCTTGAGGCGTTCGCCGCCGACATGCGTGTAGATCTGCGTCGTCGCGATGTCGGCGTGGCCCAGCATCTGCTGGACCGCGCGCAGGTCCGCCCCCCGGTCGACCAGATGGCTCGCGAAGGCGTGGCGCAGCACGTGCGGGCTGAGGCGGCGCGGATCGATCCCGGCCGTCGGGGCCAATGCCTTCAGCAGCTGCGCGATGCGCGCGGGCGTGAGATGGCCCGCCGCCGCGCGCGTCGGGAACAGGAAGCGCGACTTGGCCGCGAGCGGGAATTCGCGCACCCGCGCTTCCATCCACGCGCGCAACGCGGCGAGCGCGGGTGCCGCGAGCGGCACGAGGCGTTCCTTGTCGCCCTTGCCGCGCACGACGAGGAAGCGCCCATCGCGCGACAGCGACGAGAGCTTGAGGCCCGCGAGTTCCGAGACGCGAAGGCCGCTCGAATAGAGGATCTCGAGGATGCACGTGAGCCGCGTGCCGTCGATGCCTTCCATCGCGCGCGCGGCGTCGAGAAGTGCGCGCACCTCGTCCTCCGACAGGATCTTCGGCAGCGCCCGGCCGACGCGCGGCGCGTCGAGCGTGGCGAGCGGATCGTCGGCGCGGAAACCTTCGGAGACGAAGAAGCGGTGCATCTGGCGCAAGGCCGACAGGCGGCGCGCGGCGCTGCGCGGGGCCAAGCCTGCGAGCGCCACCTGCTTCAGGTACGCGCGCGCGTCGTCGGCGCCGGCCTTCATCGGGCTTGTGCCGCGCCTGGCGAGGAAGGCTTCGTAATCCTCGATGTCGGCGCGGTAGGCGCGTTCGGTGTTGGCCGAGGCGTTGCGTTCGGCGCGCAGCATCTCGATGAAGGTCTCGGCCTGCGCCGAAAGGCCCGCCTTCGCGCGCGCCGGGCGGCCGCGCGGCATGCCGGGGCTAGAGCCCCGACGCGATCGCCGCTTCGAGGGCGAACCGCCGCGCGGCCTCCTCGAAGCCGACGGCGCGCAGGCCATCGAGCACGGCGAGCAGCGCATAGGGGCTCGCACCGGCCGCCCCTTCGGGGCCCAGCAGGTGCACGGCGAGCAATGCTGCTTCCGCCGGCCGGCCGGAGATCGCGGCCTCGTGCAGGCCCGCCCACAGCACGGGGCTCGGCATCGGCACGCTCAGTTTCTCGAACGGCGCCTGCGTCAGCGCGATCACGGCCCCGCCCTGCGGCAGATGGCCGAGGCCGCTCAGGAGCGCGATGGCGAGTGCGGCGCGCGCGGGCGCGGTATTGGCGTTCGTGCGTTCCTGCGTCTGGCGCCAGGCGTCGAGTTTCGCCGGGTCGCGCGGGCCGTCCCACTGCATGCCGCCGAGCGTGGCGAGCAGCCAGAAGCCGGCGACCTGCGCTTCGGCATCGGCATCGCCGCCGGCGAGTGCCGCGCGCGAGAAGCGCATCCAGCCCAGCGCATCTTCCTCGCGCCCCGCCATCAGGTAGGCACGCGCGGCATCGCCCGCGAATGCCGAAAGTTCGGACGAAGCCGGGATCTCGCCGAGCAGGCCGAGGCCGACGCGCACGAGCGTGGCATAGCCGCCGCGCTCGCGCCCGTGGCGCCACAGCCGCTGAAGGGCGGCAAGGCGCGCGGCGGGTCCGCTTGCGGCCTGCGCGGCCTTGAACAGCGCGGCGCGTCCCTTCGGCCCGCCGTCCTGGCGCGCGTACGCCGCGGCGTCGGCAAGCTGTGCCGGCGTGAGTTCGATCGCGGCGTAGAGCGCCGCCAGCGCTTCGGGTGCCAGCGCGCCGAACGCTTCCGCGCGTTCGCCCGCCGCGAGTCGGAATTCCGGGCTGCCGAGGCTGCCCTTGGCGAGGCTGGCGAGCACGGCGGGATCACTCGTCAGCGCCGTGTCGGCGGGTGGCGCGACTTTCGCCGCGCGCAGCATCGCCAGCAGCAGGGGGCTCGCATTGCGCAGGCTGTCGAGCTTCACGCCTTTGCCGTCGCCGCCGGCGGCGAGCAGCAGCGTGATGAAGGCCGGGTCTTCCGGCACGCCCTGGTCGCGCAGCATCGCGAGGCCAAGCTGCGCGCGGTTGGCATCGCCCGCCAGCGCCTGGCAGAACATCAGCGCCTTCTGGAAATCGGCATGGCGCGAGACGCCGAGCGCTTCGCGCACGAGGCCGCAGGCGCGCTCGTCGGCACCCGAGAGCCACGCCTCGTCGATCGCGATGCGCAGCAGGTTCTCGTCGGAGTTGCGCTGGGGGATGCGCCCGGCGAGATCGGCCGCACCCGCGATGTCGCCGAGCTGGCGCAGTTTGAGTGCTCGGAGTGCCGCGAAGTTCGTGCCCTTGCCGCCGGCGGGAGCGGCGGCCGTCGAGGCGAGCGTGCGGATCGCGAGGCTGCGCACCGGCATCGAGGCGATGGGGGCGGGCAGGTCGCGCACCAGCCGTTCGGCCATCGTGCGGTTGCTGGCGTTCCAGGCATCCGGGGAAAGGCCGCCATTGGCGGCGTCGATCAGGCCCACGCCTTCGGTGTCGATCGGGCGCGCGTTCTCGATCTCGATGCCGGCGGGCCCGCGCAGCGGTGCGGCAGGAGCGGGTTCGGGGGCGGGCGCCGGGCGGGGGGCATCGCGCCCGGGCGGGATCAGCAGGGGCGTGGGCGCCTGCGACAGCGCCGGTGCGGCCAGCAGCAGCCCGACGAGTCCCCAGGCGCTAGCGCGGCAGGCGGTCATTGGGGATCGTCTTTTCGATGCGCGCCGTCGGCGCGGGGATGTCCCAGGTGGCGAGGAAGGCGGCGAGGCCGGCGAGAACGACGAGAAGGCCGACCAGAACCACCGCAAGCAGGCGACGCATATCTGCACAAGTCCTTGTTTTAAAACCGTAACACGGGATTCGAGCGGCGAGCCGTGCGAGTCGCGCCGTGCTTTGCTACACTCCGGTTTATGACGCGCATGCGCAAGAGGAAAGGCGAAGCCCAGACCCGGTCGAAGACACCGGCGCGGCGGCGCGCGTTCCCGGTCTAGCCCCGATGATCGACGCGACCCAAAACGAACTGCCGGCGGCCCCGGCGGTGCGCCCCGGACTGACGCCGGTCGACCGCTCGATCGTCATGGTCGGGCTGATGGGTGCGGGCAAGACCGCGATCGGCAAGCGCCTGGCCGCGCGCCTCGAACTGCCCTTTGTCGATACCGACCGTGAGATCGAGCAGGCGGCGGGCTGCACCATCCCCGAGATCTTCGCCCGCTTCGGCGAACCCGCGTTCCGCGACGGCGAGCGTCGCGTCATCGCGCGCCTGCTGGCGGGCCCGCGCTGCGTGCTGGCGACCGGCGGCGGCGCCTTCATGGACCCCGACACCCGTGCGACGGTCAAGGCCAAGGGCCTTTCGGTCTGGCTCAAGGCCGATCTCGACACGCTCGTGCGCCGCACGGCGCGGCGCACCAACCGCCCGCTGCTTCATCGTGGCGACCCGCGCGACGTGCTCGCGGGCCTGATGGAGACGCGCTACCCCGTCTATGCGGAGGCCGACATCCACGTGCAGTCGCTCGAATCCCCGCCCGACGAGACGACCGCGCGCGTGCTCGACGCGATTGCCCGCCACCACGAGACGGCGGTCCGCGCATGAGCGAAACGGGCGAACGGGTGCGCGTCGAACTGGGGACGCGCAGCTACGACATCCTGATCGGCGACGGCCTGCTGGAGACCGCGGGCGAGAAGATCCGCGCGGTGCGCGCGGTGCGCCGCGTGTTCGTCGTCAGCGACACGAGCGTCGCCGCCGCCCACATGCCGCGCCTGGAAGCGGGCCTCGCGAAGGCCGGCATCGCGCACGAGACATTCCTGCAGGCGCCCGGCGAGACGACGAAGGATTTCGCGCATCTGGGCGTGCTGCTTGACCGCATCCTCGAACGCCGTCCCGAGCGCGGCGATATCCTGCTGGCGCTCGGCGGCGGGGTGGTGGGCGACATGACTGGCGTTGCGGCCTCGCTGCTGCTGCGCGGCGTCGATTTCGTGCAGTGCCCGACGACGCTGCTTTCGCAGGTCGACAGTTCGGTCGGCGGCAAGACGGGCGTCAACACGCGCCACGGCAAGAACCTGATCGGCGCCTTCCACCAGCCGCGCCTGGTGCTGTGCGATCTCGGCACGCTGAAAACGCTGCCGCGGCGCGAACTGCTCGCGGGCTATGCGGAAGCCGTCAAATACGGGCTCATTGACGAGCCGGCATTCTTCGGCTGGTGCGAGGCGAACGCCGCCGCGCTGCTTGCGGGTGACGCGACGCTGCGCGCACACGCGGTCGCCGTGTCGTGCCGCGCCAAGGCGCGCATCGTCGCGGCCGACGAGCGCGAGGACGGCGTGCGCGCCCTCCTCAATCTCGGCCACACCTTCGGCCATGCGCTGGAGGCCGAGACCGGCTTCGGCGCGGAACTGCTGCACGGTGAGGCGGTGGCGATCGGCATGCGCATGGCGTTCGACCTGTCGGTGCGCCTCGGGCTGTGCCCGTCGTCCGACGCGATGCGCGTGCGCCGCCATCTCGATGCGGTCGGTCTGCCGGCGGGCCTGCCCGGCCAGCGCAGGTGGCGTGCCGAGGATCTCGTCGCGCACATGGGCCATGACAAGAAGGTGCGTGACGGCAAGGTGACGTTCATTCTCGCGCACGGCATCGGAAAATCCTTCGTTGCGACCGGCATCGACATCGCGCGCGTGCGCGACATGCTCGCCGACGAGGCCGCGGCATAGCCATGGAAGGTCTCAGCTTCGAGTTGCCGAACCTGCCCGCCTGGGTGACGGTCGTCGCCGTCATCCTGCTGCTGCTGATCGCGGCCCTGCTTTCGGCGGTCGAGACCTCGATCACGTCGGCCTCGCGGCCGCGCCTGATCGAGATGGAGCGGCGCGGTTCGCGCCGGGCCGGCCTCGTCAACCGCCTGCGCGAGCAGCAGGACAAGTTCATCAGCGCGGTCCTCCTCGGCAACAACCTCGTCAACATCCTCGGCTCGGCGCTGACGACCAGCGCGCTGATCGCGCTGTTCGGCGATGCCGGCGTCATCTACGCGACGATCATCATGACGGTGCTCGTCGTGGTCTTCGGCGAAGTGATGCCCAAGCTCTGGGCCTTCGCGCATGCCGACCGCGTGGCGCTGATCCTGGCACCCTTCGCGCGCGGCATGATCGCCGTGCTGTCACCGATCGCCGCGGCGACGGGCGGCGCGGCCCGGGGGATGCTGAAGCTGCTCGGCGTTCGCGTGCGCGCGGGCGAGACGGCCGAAGCCGCGGCGGAGGAACTGCGCGGCGCGATCGAACTGCACGGTGCCACGCACCGCGACGCCACCGTGCGCAAGGAACGCCAGATGCTGCGTTCGGTGCTGGATCTCGCCGACGTCGCCGTGTCCGACATCATGGTCCATCGCCGCCTCGTCGTGGCGATCGACGCCGACCAGAAGCCGGAGACGATCCTCGAGCAGGCGCTGTCGAGCCCGCACACGCGCATCCCGCTGTGGCGCGGCACGCCGGACAACGTCGTGGGCGTTCTGCATGCCAAGGCGCTGCTGTCGGCACTGCGCGCCAATGGGGGCGATCCTTCCACGATCGACATCACCCAGATCGCGACGCGGCCGTGGTTCATCCCGGAATCGTCGAGCCTGCTCGACCAGCTCGAGGCGTTCCGCCGCCGGCGCGAGCATTTCGCGCTCGTCGTCGACGAGTATGGCGGCCTTATGGGCGTGGTCACGCTCGAGGACATCCTCGAGGAGATCGTCGGCGACATCGACGAGAAACACGAGTTCCGTGTGCCCGGCGTGCGCCCGCAATCCGACGGCAGCTTCGTCGTCGACGGCAGCGTGACGATCCGCGACCTCAACCGCCAGTTCGACTGGCGACTCCCCGACGAGGACGCCGCCACGATCGCCGGGCTCGTCCTCTACGAGGCCCGCCGCATCCCGGAAGTCGGCCAGGCGTTCCTCTTCCATGGCCTCCGCTTCGAGATATTGCGGCGCAAAAGAAATCAGGTCGCCACGTTGCGCATCAGTGTCATCGCCGATGTGGCAGCGCAAAAGCAGGCGGCGCCAAGCGACGCGAAGAACCCGAAGGCCGCGACGGCCGCCTGACGCCGGGCTTGCCAAGCGGGCATGACCGGGCGCTATCATTGCTTGTAACGACGGCGCTCGACCGTCTTCCCGACCGAACGGCGCCGGACCGACGAAGGGAGAATCCGATGATCCGCAAGATCGTGCCCGACGTGATTTCGGGGACTCAGGATCTGGCCACGGCCAGCCCGCACATGACCGTACGCGATGCCGCGCAGTCGATGGCCAAACGGCGCATCGGTGCCGTGATGGTGATCGAGGGCGCACGACTGGTCGGAATCTTCACCGAGCGCGACCTGCTCTCGAAGGTCGTCGCGACGAAACGCGATCCCGACACGGTCCGTCTTTCCGAGGTGATGACCCGCGATCCCGACACGATCGGGCCTGACGAGTCCGCCTTCGCGGCGCTCGACATGATGCGCAAGCGCGGATACCGGCATCTGCCGGTCATGGAGGGCGCAAGGCTCATCGGCATGGTGTCGGTGCGCGATCTCTACGCGACCGCGATGGGCGAGCTCGAGGAAGGCCTCAAGGAGCGCGACGCGTTCATCTCGGGTTCCGCAGGCTACGGCCTGACCTGACGCGCTTTGCGTTTGCCGCGCGGAAGCGCGATCATCGGGCGGTCCTGCCGCCCGGAGATCGCGCCCGCATGCCGCTTCCCCCTCCCACCGCTTCGCGCACCCCCATCCACACCCGCCGGATCGTCTGCGAAGGCTATCGCCGCGACGACGGGCTGTGGGACATCGAGGGCCATCTCGTCGACACGAAGGCCTACGCATTCGACAACGCGTGGCGCGGCACGCTCCAGCCCGGCGCCGCGCTGCACGAGATGTGGCTGCGCCTGACGCTCGACGACGCGCTGCTCGTCCACGACGTCGCCGCCGCGACCGACAACAGTCCCTATGAGATATGCCCCGCGATCATGCCGGCATTCCGCAAGCTCGTGGGCCTTCGCATCGGCAAGGGATGGTACGGCGAGGTCAAGGCGCTGCTCGGCGGCACGGGCGGCTGCACCCATCTGGTCGAACTGGCGCTCGGCGCCATGGCGACGGCGGCCATCCAGACGATCTTTCCGCTGCGCGGGAAGGGGGCTGCCGATCCGGAACGTCGTCCGCGCCACCTCGATACGTGCCACGCACTCGCCAGCGACGGGCCGGTCGTGCGCCAGCATTATCCGCGGCACTATACCGGCGCCTAGATTTCCGCCGGCCAGTTCGCGCGTCGGCGCTTTTCGGTATCGGTCCGCTTGCGTCGGCGCGTGCGCGAACGCGCCTGTCGGAACCATTCGAGCACGAAGACGCGGATCGCCGAGGTGCGGTTGCCGCGATGTCCGCCGCGCAGGATGCGCTCGCACAGGGCCGGGACCGAGACGCCGGTGCTTACGGCGATCTCAGCGAGCGCCGACCAGAACCGGCCCTCGAGGCGCATGCTGGTGCGCTGGCCCTGGATGCGGACATTGCGGGGAGAGTCGAAATCCATCGCCGGCACCGATTATTCTCGGTTTAACTTATTTTAAATCATATATCACAAAAGTAGTAACGTCGCCTAGCCCAAATTCCGCGGGCCGGGAGTATCAACCTGCCCCGGCGGGCGTGCGCAAGACCAATGCCAGCGCGTGGACGGGACCGGCGAGTTCGGCGGCAAGGGCCGCGTACACGAGACGCTGGCGGTCGACGCGGCTCTTGCCGGCGAACGCGTCCGACACGATCGTCACCGTGAAATGAGTCTCGCCTTCCGGCCGCGCACCGGCATGGCCGGCATGCTTGTGCGAATCGTCGACGATCTCGAGGACGGCGGGCGCGAAGGCGGCCTCGAGCTTCGTGCGCATGCGTTCGGTGACGGTCGTCATCGGGATCTCCGCTGGCGGTTCAGGGCGTCACGTTCGCGCGTCCGGCCCGTAGGGCGCAAGTGCGGCTTGACGAAAGCGGCACGCTCGGGCTCCCTTGCCGGCATGGAACGTTCACCCCTGATCCGCGCCGCCGAAGCCGGCGACCTTCCCGCGATCGCGCGCCTGCTCGACGACAGTGCCGGCGGCGGGCCCGACCTGCCGGGGCCGGGCGGCCTCACGGCGCTGATGCGCGCATCGGCGCGCGGCAACGCCGATGCGGTCGAACTGCTGCTGTCGCGCGGCGCGGCGGTCGATGTCCCCGATGCGTTCGGGAATACGGCGCTGATGTACGCTTGCGCGCGCGGACATGCGGGCACGGCGAAACGGCTTCTCGCCGCCGGTGCCGCACGAGACCACGCCAACAAATTCGGCCTTCGCGCCACGGACTGGGCCAAATGGCCCAAGGACGGCGAAGCGATCGCGGCGTTGCTGGAAGGGTGAAGTGCCGTTCAGGCGCGCGGGCGCGCCACGCCCGTGCGCAGGGTCCATTCCGCGACGCGCCGCAGGACGGAACCCAGCGCGTCGTCGAACGCCTCGATCACCTTTTCGATCGCCGGGCTCGCGGCCTGTTCGACCGCGTCGTGCGAGAAGCTGGCGACGACGTTGCGCTCGGGCAGGCGGACAAGCCGCACCGACAGACGCACGTGCGCGACGGGCGCGGGGCTGCCGCGGAATTCGGCCTGGAATTCGCGCAAATCCACCTTCAGGAGATAGTCGGGGCGAAGGCTCGAGGATTCGCGGCCCACGGCCACGAGTTTGCCGGTGTTCTCGAAGCTTTCGAGCAGCAGCGTCTGAACCATGCGCGGGGCCGTATCGGTCCACGCTGCCCGCGCGAAGTAGTCGAGCGTCAGAGGCGAGCGCTGGACGGCGATCTTCGTCGTGTCGATTCCGCCGGGCGCCACCGGCGCCTCGATGGCGAGCTGCCAGTCGGCGCGCGGCAGATCTGGGGCGAACGTCGATTTCGGCGTCAGCGTGAAAAGCTTGGGCGGCTCGCCCGTTCCGGGCAGCGAGCAGGCGGCAAGCGCGCCGGCCCCGAACCCCAGAAAGCCGCGCCGCGCGACCGTGTTTGCAAGGCGGGTCATTTCGCTTCAAGCCCCTTCTGCTGGTCACCGAACAGGAAGCGCGCCGGATCGCGCTCGAAATTCGTGACCACGCGGTTGAGCGTCGTCATCAGCGCACGGCCTTCGAGCATGAACTGCTGCAGCTCGTAGAGGCCGGCCTGGCCGAAATCCTGGACGCCCGGCCGCGTGGCGACGGCAACCTTCTCGAGCTCGTCGGCGACGCGCCCGAAACTGCCGGCGGTCCGGCGTATCTCGTCGATCATCGTGCCAGCCTGCGCGGGCAGTCTGCCTGATTCCTGTGTCAGTCGCGATACTTCCGCCACCAGATTGCGTGCCTCGACGGCCAGGCGATCGGCATTGGCAAGTGTCCGGTCGACGCCCTTGAGCGTACCGTCGGCATTCGCCAGCGCCTTCTCGGCCGCCAGCATCACGCGCGCGAGGCCCGCGGCCGCGTCGGCCGAATTGTCGATCAGGCGGTCGATGTTCTGGACGTTCTCGTCGTTGAGCAGGGCGGAGATGCGCTCGGCGAGTTCGGCAACGCGCGCGACGACCAGCGGCGCGTCGTTCATGATCTTGTCGAGCGGCGACGGCACCGAAGGGATCACCGCGCGACGCCGCCCTGGGCGCGGGCGCAGCGGCTCGGCTCCTTGCGTGCCGCCGGTCAACTGGATGAAGGACAGGCCGGTGATTCCCTGCGGCTGCAGCCCGGCGACCGTATCGGTGCGCACGGGCGTATCGGGCCGCAGCGCAAGCGTCACCTGGATGAGCTCGAGGTTCTGGTCGTCGATCGCGATGTCGGAGACGGTGCCGACCGGCACGCCGCGGTAGCGCACGGTCGAGCCGGTGGACAGGCCCGTCACCGCGCCGCGGAAGTAGGTGTAGTAGTAGGTGGTCTCCTCGGCGAGGTTGGCGCGCGCGAACCAGGCGCCAGCCATGAACACGCCCGCAAGCAGTGCCAGCACGAAGCAGCCGACGAGGAAGTGATTGGCACGCGTTTCCAACTCTAGGCGTCCTTCCTGTGCGTGGCCCCTGCCGGCGGTTCGTAGCGGCCGGTCTGGGCGGCCCGTCCGCGCGGGCCGGAGAAGTATTCGCGGACCCAAGGATGGGGGTAGGCGCGGATTTCGTCCAGCGTTCCGACGACGATTTTCTTGTCGAGCAGGACCGCGATGCGGTCGGCGATCGCGCAAAGCGTGTCGACATCGTGGGTGATCATCACGACGCTGAGCGAGAGGGCGCGCTGCAGGTCGCGGATCAGCTCGTCGAATTTCGCCGCACCGATCGGGTCGAGGCCGGCGGTCGGCTCGTCGAGAAACAGCACGTCGGGATCGAGCGCGATCGCGCGCGCGAGGCCGGCACGCTTGCGCATGCCGCCGGAAAGCTCGGCCGGGATCTTGGCGCCCGCCTCCTGCGGCAGGCCGACCATCGCGAGCTTGACGCGGATCAGCTGCGTGACGAGCCGGTGGTCGAGATCGGTGTGCTCGGAGAAAGGCAGCCGGATGTTCTGCGCCACGGTCCGCGCGCTGAACAGGGCGCCGTCCTGGAACAGCACGCCCATGCGCTTCAGGACCGGGCGGCGCGCCGCCTCGTCGAGCCCGGAGAGGTTCTTGCCCAGCACCTCGACCGTGCCGCCGTCGGGATGCTTGAGGCCGAGGATCGTGCGCAGCAGGACCGATTTTCCGGTTCCCGAACCGCCGACGATGGCGAGGATCTCGCCGCGTTTGACCTCGAGCGTGACGCCGTCATGGATCGTCTGCGTGCCGAAGCGCGTGACGAGGTTCCGCACGCGGATGACGGGCTCGCTCATAGGCCGATCCGCGAGAAGAAGACCGAGAACCCGGCGTCGAACACGATCACCAGGAAGATCGACTTCACGACCGAGCGCGTCGTGTGGATGCCCACGCTCTCGGCCGATCCGGAAACCTTCAGCCCTTCGTAGCAGGCGACCATCCCGATCAGGACCGCGAAGACAGGCGCCTTGATGAGGCCGATGGCGAAGGTGCTGAACGTGACCGCGCCGGCGAGCTGCTCGAAGAACTGGGCGAGCGAGAGATCGAGCCCGACGATCACCATCGTGGCGCCGCCGGCCATCGCCATCGCGTTGGCGTAGAAAACGAGCAGCGGCAACGCGACAGCCAGCGCCATCAGGCGCGGCATGACGAGCGTTTCCATCGGATCGAGCCCGATGGTGCGCATCGCGTCGACCTCCTGGTTGACCTTCATCGTGCCGATCTCGGCGGCGAAGGCGCTGCCGGTGCGTCCGGCCACCATGATCGCGGTAATGAGCACGCCGATCTCGCGCAGGATCGAGACGCCGAGGAGATTGATCGTGAAGACTTCCGCGCCGTACTGGCGCAGCTGGTCGGCGCCCTGGAAGGCGAGCACGACGCCGATCAGGAAGGCGAGGAGCCCCATGATCGGTAGCGCGTCGATGCCGATGCGCTCGATGTGGAAGACCGTGCTGGTGAACCGGATGCGGCCTGGACGGCGGAACGCGCGCGCCCACGCCGAGAAAACCGCCCCGACGAACGAGAGGAGCGCATAGGCCTCGCGGCCGAGTTCGACGGTGGCCTTGCCCGTGCGCATGACGAGTTCGCGCACCGCGCCCTCGCTGTGCCGCGCGAGCGACTGGCGCACCTCGTTTTCGATCCCCATCCGCTCGAGCAGGGCGGACTGCGCGTGGCTCGCGCGCACGAGTTCGACCTCGCCGCCGCCTTCCTGCCAGCGCAGGATCTGCCGGTGCAGCAGCCAGGCGCCGCAACTATCGATCGCCGCGACGTCGCCGAAATCGAGATGCAGCTGCCGCGCGCCGCCGGTATCGAGCCGGCCAAGGGCGGTTTCGAGCGTCCGGGCATTGGCAAGCGTCCAACGCCCGCCCAGCGTCAACACGCAAGCCGTGCCGTCGAAGCGGCTACGCGCCCAGCCGCCGTCGCCGCGTTGCGTGCGGTCCCCGTTCATACTTTCGACTCCTTGCCCCACGGCTATTCTCGGAGGGTGACATGGGAAAGGGCAAGTCGCGCCTTCCGATGGCCTCATCCTCTACATGTGTATTTTTGTATGCTGCATTGCGGTATTTGAAAGCCGGCTTGATCAAAAATTATTTCACCGCAAATTCAATTAGATAGTACTCCAATGCCGGGAATTTCATGGGATTTCAGTCAGTCTGGACCGAAAATCACTTGATCTTTTGCGCCGCAATATCTAATTTGTGCACTGCGACATTGATTGTCGCATCTCGAAATGGCCTCCGGGCCGTTTCGTGGGCGTTTCCTCCCTAAACTTGGGCCGTGCCTAGCTTGGCGCGCGCGTCGGCGTATTCGGGATCGAGGGCGAGCGCCTTTTCCAGTGCTGCCACGGCATCGGCCTTTCGCCCCAACGCAAGCAGAGCGGCACCCCTGCCGAAATGCGCGCGCTTGTCCTTGGGCGACGCCTCGACGAGCATGTCGAGTTCCTTCATCGCGGCCGTGAAATCGCCCAGCGTCATGTAAGCGATCGAAAGATTGATGACGACTTCCGGCTGGCCGGGAAGCAGCGTTCGGGCCTGCGCGAAGCGGCCGATCGCCTCGAAGACCGAGCCTTGCGCCAGCCGCACGAGTCCCAGATTGTTCGCGGCGAAGCCGTGCGCGGGATCGATCTCGATCGCGCGCGCGAAGCATGCGGCGGCTTCTTCGAGGCGGTCTTCGGTGCGATGGACCGCACCCAGGTTGGCGTGCGCGTCGGCGAATTCCGGCACGAGCCCGATCGCGCGCGCGAACCGTTCCGCCGCCTGCGCGCGCTTGCCCAGCGCGTGCAGCGCGAGCCCGCCCAGATTGAGGGCATCCGGATCGTCGGGGTTGTCGGCGAGGATCGCGGCATAGACGGTCTCGGCCGCGGCAAGCTTGCCGTTTTTGTGGAGCTCGAGCGCTTCCTCGAGGCGTGTCGGTGTCTTGCTCATCTACCCCTCGGCGGTTCGCTGGCATCGCCGTCGCCAAGGGCCAGCTGCATCATCACGCTGTCGACCCAGCGCCCGTGCTTGAACCCGATCGAACGGAACATTCCCACCATGCGGAAACCGAGGCTCTCATGCAAGCCGATCGAGCCGGCATTGGCGCTGTCGCCGATCACCGCGATCATCTGGCGCGCGCCCCATACCGTAGTACGCGCGATCAATGCCTGAAGGAGCACGCGGCCGATTCCGCGTCCGGCAAGTCCGGGCGCCACATAGATCGAATCCTCGACCGAGAAGCGGTAGGCCGAGCGCGGTCGGAATGGCCCTGCATAGGCATAGCCGGCAAGCTTTCCGTCGAGATCGACTGCGAGATAGGGAAGGCCCTTGTCGAGGATCGCCTTGCGCCGTTGCGCGAGTTCGGCCGCGTCGGGCGGAATTTCTTCGAAGCTGCCAAGACCATGCGTGACATGGTGCGCGTAGATCGCCTGGATCGCCGGCAGGTCCGCGTCGGTGCTGTCGCGCGTGGCAAGAGCGGGAAGGGGCGCGCTCATTTCCGCGCACCCGGGAGCGCCGGTGCGAGGTTCGCAAGTTCGGCCACGAGCGTGGTCAAGGCCGCGCGCAGCGGCTGGAATCCGTTCGATTTCGCGATCGCCGTTTCGTCCATGTAGAGCTGCCGGTTTATCTCGATCTGGATGGCGTGGCGGCCGCGCCGGGGCTGGCCGTAGTGACGGGTAATGAAGCCGCCGGCATAAGGATCGTTGCGCCCGACCGCATAGCCCATGCGGCGCAGGCAGGCCTCGGTCTTTTCCATCACGACGGGGGCGCACGCCGCGCCGAAACAGTCGCCGAGGACGAAATCGAGACGCCGCCGGCCGGGATCGCGGTCCATCGGGCCGCCGACCGAGGGCATCGAATGGCAGTCGACCAGCAGGCAGCGTCCGTCGCGCGCGACCGACCCGCCCACGAGGCCTTCGAGCGCGGCATGATAGGGCATGTAGAGGCTTTCGATGCGCGTGCGCGCGGCCTCGAACGTCAGCTTTTCGCGGTAGATCTCGGAGCCGCTCGCCACGACGCGCGCGAGCGTGCCGAGACCAGCACCCACGCGCGGCGAGGTGACGTTCACATAGGCGGGCAGCGGCCCGTCGAACATCGCCGGGTCGAGTTCCCAGGCCTCGCGGTTGACGTCGACATAGGCGCGCGGAAACAGCGCCTTGATCAACGGCGCGCCGTGCTCGGGCGCGGCGTCGAACAGTTCGTCGACGAAGGCGTCCTCGGACCGGCGCAGGGCGAGGGGGTCGAGGCGCGCGCCCGCCACGAACGCGGCCGGGTAGTCGCAGCCCGAATGCGGCGAGGAAAAGACCAGCGGGAGGGGCGCGATTTGTGGGTCGAGGATCCGGAAAGGTGGCTCCGGATCGGGACGGACGGCAAGCGAAGCGCTCATTCTCGCAAATATCTGTTTCGTGGGCTTGCCAAACGGGGGCGGATGGGTATATTCCGCGCCTTCCTGGATCGGATGGGCGCTTAGCTCAGCGGGAGAGCACTACCTTGACATGGTAGGGGTCACAGGTTCAATCCCTGTAGCGCCCACCATCCGGTTCAGGCTTCTGGCAATGCTTCCAATGCGATGCACGTTTCTGCGGACGGTCTCCGTCCGCGCGGCGTTCGGGCTTGCCGTGCTCGCGGCCTGTTCTCCGCCGGCCCATGCCCAGACGGCGCTTTCCGACGGTTTCGACGTGCCGGAGATCCGCTCCGATCTCTGGGATCTCAAGGACATCCGTCGCGACCAGTACGGTTTCGTGGCTCCGGGCCGCTGCGGGAATGATCGCGCCGTTGCCGTGCGGATCGACGAGTTGACCGGGGGATCGAACTGCGGCGCGGGCGAGCTCTGCCAGCGTGCGGAAATCCGCGAAAATCCGAAGCGCTGGATCAGGTTCGGCGACGAGGCGTGGTACGGCTTCAGTTTCCGGGTGCGCGGCGAATATCCCGATGACGGCTTGAGCGCGCGCTGGATACTGGCCCAGTTCAAGGAGCAGACCGACGAAAGCCCGTTCCTCGCCCTGCGGTTCGACGACGGCGTATTTCACATCACCGTGCAGGACGATGCACAGCGCTTCACGATCGCGTCCGCGCAGCACACGACCGAGCAGCTCAAAACCTTTCGTGCCGAGCTTGGCGGCCTTTCGCCGGTCGAGGTCGATCTTGCGCGCCAGATCGTCGATGCCGGCCGCCAGCTGCAACTGACGCTGGCGCAGATCGGCCGCCAGCTGCGCGCGCGCTCGGAGCTGTTCCGCCAGTTTGCCGGTGCGCCGACGGTGGAACGTTTCCTCGAATATGGTTATGTGGCCGATCAACCGGCGGGGCATGCGGATGTGCTGCGGATCGTGCCGGGGACCGCTCCTGTTCTGCCCGATCCCAAGCGCGACTGGGTCGATGTAACGCTGCATGTTCGTGCCGGCCGCGAAGGGGCGGGCTTTGTCCAGGTCTGGGCGAACGGCAAGGATGTCGTGACGGCCGAGGGAAATATCGGCCATCGCCTGCGGTCTGGCGACCGGCAGTATTTCAAGTTCGGCCAATATCGCGCGCATGCACGCCAATCGTCCGAACTGCTGTTCGACCAATTCCGGCGTGGCACGCGCCGCGAGCAGGTCTATCCCGTCTGTCGCTAGCGCCGGAGCGCGTCCGCGAAGAGGCCGACACCCAATCCGGCGAAGCTGAGACCGGCGAGGCGCGCCGTCCATCGCCGGCCGCGCGCGCCGATCAGCTTCGCGCGCATGCGCAACGCCAGCATCGCATAGGACGCGTGCACGCAGCCGACGACCACGATGATCGTCGCGAACATCGCGGCGAATTGCGGCGCGATGGCAGCATCGGGATCGAGGAAGGTGGGGAAAGCCGCCGACAGGAAAATGATGGATTTGGGATTGCTGAGCGACACGAGGGACGCCTGCAACAGGATCGACCGGCTCGATGCGCCGAGACCCCCTCGTTCGAAGTCGTCGGGCAGCGACGGGATTTCGCCGAACGAGGCGCGCAGCAGCTTCGCACCCACCCAGAGCAGATAGGCGGCGCCTGCGAGCTTCATCACGGTATAGGCATCGGGAAACGCCTTGAGCACGCCACCGACGCCAAGGGCCGCAGTACCCGCGATCAGGAACAGCGCGCAGAGATTTCCCGCGATTGCGAGAGCGGCACCCCGCCGTCCGTGCCGCAACGCGTTCGTGATCACTGCCAGTACGTTCGGGCCGGGCGAGCACGAGGCGACGGCAATGAGGCTCGCGAAGCTCAACAGCAGTTCGAAACGCATCGGCGCGATCCTCGCCCGGTGTCTAGGCCAGCTCGAACGCGATGTCCTGGGCACCTTCCCACAGGACCTTCTTGCCGAGGGCCGGCAGGTTCTCGAGCCCCTCGGTGATCGTGATGAAATGGTTGCCGGCGAGCTGGCCCATCTTGCTGGCGAAATGCACGGAGCCGTAGGCAAGCAGGATCTCGGTCTCGCTGATGCCGCCGGGATAGACGATGATTTGGCCGGGCGCGGGATAGCTCGTGTGGTTCTCGTATTTGAGTCCGAGGTCGAGTTCGCCCAGCGGCACCCAGCAGCCTTCACCGCTCCAGCGCACATGGATGATGCGCTGGCGGTACGGCATCAGGCTGCGGAACCTGGCGCAGGTGGCAGGGGCGGCCTTCGTCTCGAAGCGCGCGCCGAAGACGAACGGTCCGGCGGTGATGCGAAGCTTGTCCATGCGCGAGATCGGTCCTTCTCAGGGAAAGGTCGGACCCGAGCCTAGCATTCTTTGTGCCGTCAGTGTCCGCCGCCGCTCGCCCGCTGCGGGCGCTGCATGAACGGCGTGAGCAGGACGAGGAGCAGGAAAAGCCAGGTCAGGGCATAGAAGACGTCGCCCATCGACATGACGAAGGCCTGCTGGCGCACGATCCCCGACATCTTGCGCAGGGCCGCGAGGCCCGCGTCGCTGCCAAGCCGGGAAAGCCCCAGCGTCAGCGTGTCGAGCGTTTCCTGCGCGGCCGTGCCGCCCCAGCGCACCTGCTCGTGCAGGCGCTGCAGGTGCAGGTCGAAGCGGTGGTTGAGCAGCGTGTTGATCAGCGCGAGCCCCACCGCCCCGCCGAGATTGCGGGTGAGGTTGTAGAGGCCGGCCGCGTTCTTGAGCCGGTCGGGCGTGAGCGTGCCGAGCGCCAGATTGTTGATCGGCACCATGCACATCATGATGCCCACGCCGCGCAGGATCTGCGGGATCAGCAGTTCCTGGAAATCCCAGACGGCCGTGATGTCGGACGCGAGCAGCGTGCCGATCGAGAACAGCGCGAAGCCGAAGGCGATCATCGCGCGCGGATCGACCTTGCCCATCAGGCGGCCCGTGACCGGGGCGGTGAAGAACATGCACAGGCCGGTGACGAACATCGCCTCGCCGATCTGCAGCGCCGAGAAGCCGCGCACGCGCGCGAGATAGACCGGATAGAGATAGGTGAGGCCGTAGAGCCCGATCCCCATGACGAAGGAACAGACCGATCCCGTCCAGAAATTGCGGTCGGTGAATGCGGTGAGATCGACAATCGGACGGCGTACGGTAAGTGTGCGCCAGAAGAAGATCACGGCCGCGACCAGTGCGACCGAACCGGACGCCACGATGAGATCGCTTTCGAACCAGTCCTTGGCCGGGCCTTCCTCGAGGAAATACTCGGTTGAGCCGAGGAACACCGCCATCGACATCAGCCCAGCCCAGTCGAAGCCTTCGAGCAGCGAAAGATCCGGCTCGTCGAAATCGACGAGGATCCAGACGGCCGTGGTCACGGCGATTCCCGGCACGATATTGACGAGGAACAGCCAGTGCCACGAGAAGAGGTCGGTGAGATAGCCGCCGACGGTCGGGCCCGCCGTGGGGGCCAGCGTGGCGACGAGGCCGATCACAGGCGCGATCAGAGACTGCTTGCTGCGCGGGAAGATCGTGTAGGCGGCGGCGAAGACGGTCGGGATCATGCCGCCGCCGATGAAGCCCTGCAGCGTGCGCCAGACGATCATCTCGTTGAGCGTCGTGGAATTCGCGCACATGAAGCTCATCAGCGTGAACCCGCCGGCGGAAAGCGTGAAGACGTAGCGGGTGGAGAAGGCGCGGCTCAGGAAGCCCGACAGCGGGATCATGATGACCTCCGCGATCAGGTAACTCGTCTGGACCCACGAGATCTCCTCGGCGCTGGCCGAAAGCCCTGCCTGGATTTCGGCGAGCGACGCCGAGACGATCTGGATGTCCAGGATCGCCATGAACATGCCGAAGACCATCGCGATGAACGCGACGACGCGCTTGGGATCGAGCTGGTCGGTGGCCGGCGGGGCCATGGCGACGGCGCTCAGTTGGCGGCCGGAATCGGGTCGCGCGTGCGCACGCCCACCACGACCGACATGCCGGGCCGCAATGCGCCTTCGCGCGCGACGTCGGCCGGGATCGCGATGCGCACGGCCACGCGCTGGACGATCTTGGTGAAGTTGCCGGTCGCGTTCTCCGGCGGCAGCAGCGAGAATTCGGCGCCCGACGCGGGCGCGACGCTTTCGACCGTGCCGCGGATCGTGCGGTCGGCGAAGGCGTCGACCGATATGGTCGCCGTCTGACCGGGCTTCAGTTCCGCAAGCTGCGTTTCCTTGAAGTTCGCCTGCACATAGACGGCGCCGAGCGGAACGACCGCCATCAGGCGCGTGCCGGGCTGAACGTATTGGCCGGGTTGTGCTGCGCGATTGCCGACCACGCCATCGAAAGGTGCGCGGATCGTCGTGAATTCGAGATCGCGTTCGGCGCGCTGGAGGGCGGTCGCGAGTTCCACGCGCACACTTTCGGCTTCCGCCTGCTGCGAGCGGAGGATTTCGAGATTGGCCTGCGCCACGTTGATGCCGGCGCGCGCGCTTGCCGCGCCGGCCGCCGCGCGGTCGCGGTCGGCGCGCGCCTGGTCGAACGAAGCGATCGAGCCGTTGCCCGACCGGGCGAGGGAGTCGGCGCGCGTGAAGGCGACGGCCGCGCGCGCGACTTCGGCCTGTGCGGAAGCAAGCTGCGCGTTCGCCTGGTCGATCGTCGCGCGCTGGGCGGCAATCTGCTTGGCGAAGCGCGCGATCGCGGTGTCTTGCGTCGCGATGCGGTTGCGCGCGGCGGTGACGGCCAGCGCATAGTCTCCGTCGTCGATCTTCGCGAGCACGTCGCCGGCCTTGACCGGCGTGTTCTCTGCGACCGCGACGCTGGCGATGAGACCGGCGACCTTGGCCGCGACGATCGTCTGGTCGGCCTTCACGTAGGCGTCGTCGGTCGACACGACGAAACGGCCGTCGGTAAACCACGCGTAGCCCTTCCAGCCGCCGAAGCCGAGGACGACCGCCAGCACGACAGGGAGCACGAGGCGCCGCTTCGAATTCGTCGCCTTGGGCGCGGTCGTGGCCTGATCGGGCGGGGTGCCGGCATCATTGTTCGCGCGTGCTTCTGGCGAGCGTGCGAGAGCGACCGGCGCGGCGGCGCTCCGCTTCTTCGCGAGACTGTCTTCCATATCTGGTGCCACCGAGTTCGTGGCCTGTCGGACCGAGCGGCGAGAGGCCGAGGGTGCCTTGACAAGCGCTGTGGTTTGTATTCAAATCGAACTGAACGGTTCGGTCAATATGAATCTCGAAAGCTTGGTTACAGAATGCCAGCATTATCCACCCTTGATCCCTCGGACGATTCCGCAAAGCGACGCCAAATCATTGAAGGCGCACGTGAAATCTTCCTGCGCGACGGTTTCGACGGCGCCAGCATGAACGACATCACGCGCGCGGCCGGCGTCTCGAAGGGAACCGTCTATGCCTATTTCCCGTCGAAGGAAGCGCTGTTCGAGGCGCTGATCCGGGAGGACCGCCGCGCCCAGGCCGAGCGGATCTGCGCTTTCGACGCCGAGGATCACGACGTCCGAAAGGTGCTGCGGACATTCGGCACGAACCTGATGGAGGCGATGCTGCGCCCGGGTGCGATGGCGCACCTGCGCACCGTCATCGCGGCGTCGGCGAAATTCCCCGCTCTCGGGCGCGCTTTCTACGAGGCCGGACCGCAATACGGCATCGGCCGCCTCGCACAATATCTCGCGCGCCAGGTCGAGGCGGGCGAACTGAAGATCGCCGACACGCAGCGTGCCGCATTCCATTTCATCGAACTCTGCCAGTCCAAGCACATGAAGCAGATGCTGTTCGGCATCGTCGAACGGCCGGATCCGGCAGAGCTAAAAGAGTCGATCGCCGCCGCACTCGACGTCTTCATGGCCGCGTACGGCAATCCGACGAAATAGACGCTTTCCCGACATGAACGCCGCTCGGGCTCACATGAGCCCGGCATTCGCACGTTCGAACGCATGGCAGGTTTCTTGCGTGCGCTGCTAACATCTTCTGTCTTCTCGAGGCAGGCGTCGCCGCCTAGGCTGAAACGGTCGATGAACGGAACGCGATGAACGCAGCCGACTTAACCCAAGGCCCTCCGAAGGCGCCGTTTGCTTGGCGCCGCCTGTCGGACATCGTGCAGTTCGGCCTGTTCGCCGGCCTGGTCGCGTATGCCGTGGTCTATGGCGCGGGACGCATGGGCTATAACTGGCAGTGGTACCGCGTGCCGGCCTTCTTCGTCCGCTCGATCCAGGGCGAACTCTATCCGGGTCCGCTCCTGAAGGGCCTCCTCGTCACGCTCGAGATCAGCGCGCTGGCGCTCGTGCTCACCGTCCTGTTCGGCCTCGCGGCCGCCGTACTGCGCCAGTCGGGATCGATCGTCGGCGGCGGACTCGTGCGTGTCTATGTCGAGGCGATCCGCAATACGCCGCTGCTGGTGCAGCTCTACCTCTTCTATTTCGTGCTCTCGCCGATCATCGGTATCGACCGCTACTGGACGGGCATCCTGTGCCTCGCCGTCTTCGAGGGCGCCTTCGCCGCCGAGATTTTCCGCGCCGGCATCGAGGCCGTGCCGAAGGGCCAGTGGGAAGCCGGCCGCAGCCTCGGCCTTTCGGCCGCGCGCCTCTATCGCCATATCGTGTTGCCGCAGGCGCTGCGCCTCGTATTGCCGCCGTTGACCGGGCTTTCGGTCTCGCTCGTCAAGCATTCCTCGATCGTCAGCGTCATCGCCGTGTTCGACCTGACGAACGAGGGGCGTAACGTAATCGCCGATACGTTCCTCACTTTCGAAATCTGGATCGCCGTCGCCGCCGTCTATCTGGTCGTCACCGGGTCGATGTCGGCAGCCGTCGGCGTGCTCGAACGACGACTCAAGACCTGAACCAACACAAAAAAGGAGGCACCATGTTCGTTCTCAAGAAACTTGCCGTCGCGGCGCTCGCCGCCACGGCCCTTATGGCCCCGCTCGCGGCCAAGGCACAGGACGCGCGTGCGGCCCTGTCGGCCACCAGCGCCATCGAGGAGATCAAGAAGCGCGGGACGCTGCGCGTCGGCCTCGCCACGTTCGTGCCGTGGGCCTTCCGCAGCAAGTCGGGTGCGCTGATGGGCTACGAGGTCGACGTCGCCACGAAGCTCGCCGAAGACATGAACGTGAAGGTCGAACTCGTGCCGACGGCATGGGACGGCATCATTCCTGCCCTGCTGGCCGGCCAGTTCGACTTCATCATCGGCGGCATGACGATCACGCCGGCGCGCAATCTCACTGTCAACTTCACCGTTCCCTACTCGGCGACGGGCGTCGACGTCGTCGCCAGCAAGAAGCTCGCCGGCGGCTTCAAGACGTTCGAAGACTTCAACAAGCCGTCGGTGACGCTCGTCGCGCGCCGCGGCACGTCGGCAGCGACGACGGCGCAGAAGTTCTTCCCGAATGCTACGCTGCGCCAGTTCGACGATGACGCACCGGCCCTGCTCGAGGTCTCGAACGACCGCGCACACGCCTGGGTCAGCACGGTGCCGAAGCCGGCCTTCGCCGCCCTCGACAACCCGAACTCGATGTTCCGCCCGTTCGAGAAGGTTCTCGTCGGCCAGGCGGACGCGATGGCCGTCCGCAAGGGTGATCCCGACGCGCTCAACTTCCTCAACAACTGGATCCAGAACAAGCAGATCGACGGCTGGCTCGCCGAACGTCAGGCCTTCTGGTTCCAGAACCGTACGTGGCGCGATCAGCTGGCGCAGTGACGTCGACGTCCGAAACGATGGCACCGCCGCCTGCCCCGGGCAGGCGGCGGCTCGGCCTTGTCGATATCGTCGTTCTCGTCGCTCTCGCGGCGGCGCTCGTCTATGTCGGATGGCGGGCCCAGACGGTCCTTCGCTATAACTGGAACTGGGCGCCGGTCTGGAATTTCGTGGTGCGCTACGATCCGGAACTGGGATCGTGGGTTCCCAACATCATCCTCAAAGGTCTGTGGACCACGATCCGGATCTCGGTCTGGGCGGCGTTGCTGGCGGCGCTGTTCGGCGGCGCGATGGGCATCGCGCGCGTGTCGAACTCGCTGTTCCTGCGTCTCGTCGCGCGCAGCTATGTCGAGATGGTCCGCAATGTGCCGCCGCTCGTTTTCATCTTCGTCTTCTATTTCTTCCTGACCAGCCAGATCGCGCCGGCGCTCGGCCTCGATTCGTGGGTGCGCTCGGCTTCTCCGGGCGCGCGCGCCGCCATCGACCTGCTGCTCGGGCCGCCGCAATTCCTCCCCGCGCTGTTGTCGGCCGTGCTCTGCCTCGCGCTGTTCGAGGGTGCCTACGTGACGGAGATCGTCCGTGGCGGAATCGAATCGATCGACCGCGGCCAGTGGGAAGCCGCGCGTTCGCTCGGCTTCACGCGCACGCGCACGCTTCGCCTGATCGTGCTGCCGCAGGCGATCCAGCGCACGATTCCGCCGCTGGCCGGCCAGTTCATCTCGCTGATCAAGGACTCCTCGATCGTGTCGCTGATCTCGATCCAGGACCTCACCTTTCTCGGCAACGAGGTGGCCGCGACCACGACGCGCGTGTTCGAATCTTGGACTATCGTGGCGATCCTCTATTTCGCGCTCTGCTTCGCGCTGTCGCGCCAGTTCGCGCGCCTCGAGCTGCGGATGGGCCGATTCCGGTGAGCGTCCGACCGCTCGACGTCGCCGTACTCGGCGGCGGTGCCGTCGGTCTTGCCGCGGCCTTCGCGCTGGCGGAATCCGGACGCACGGTGACCGTCTTCGATCCGGCCCCCGGTCGCGGCGCTTCGTTCGGCAATGCCGGCGGCATCACGCCGGGCTGGGTGGCGCCGACGGCGATGCCGGCGACGTTGCGGGCCGTGCCGCGCATGCTCGCCGATCCGCTTTCACCGCTTTCGATCCGGCCTGCCTACCTGCCAAAGCTGCTGCCGTGGCTCGTCGGCTTCGCGCTCGCCGCCCTGCCGCACCGGGTGGAGGCGATGTCGAAGGCGCTCGCCGCACTGACCCTCGATTCCTACGAGCTCTGGGAGGATTTCGCCGCGCGCACGGGCGTGGCGCATCTCCTGCGGCGGCAGGGCATTCTCTACGCCTATGCCAGCGTCGACAGCCGGGCAGGGGCCGAGGCCGCACACGCCCTACGCCGCAAGCGTGGCGTGGCGATGGAGGAAGTCGATGCGGCGTGGCTGCGCAGCTTCGCGCCAATGCTGTCGCCGGAATACCGGTTCGGCGTATTCGCGCCGGGAGCGGGCCATGTCGTCGACCCCGGTGCATTGTGTGACGGACTGGCTGCCGCACTCGAAGCGAAGGGCGGGCGCATCGTGCGCGAGGCGATCGACGATCTCGCGGCCGACGAAAGCGGTGTCGCTTTCCGGACCGTGACTGGCAGCTGGCGCGCAGATCATTTCGTTCTGGCGGCGGGCGCGCATTCGCGTCCCTTCGCGGCGAAGCTGGGTGCACGCGTTCCGCTCGACGTCGAGCGCGGCTATCACGCGATGCTGCCCACGCCGGGATTGGAGCTTCCCGCCCAGATGATCGACGGCGAAGGCAAGTATGCGCTCACGTCGATGACGGGCGGTTTGCGCCTTGCGGGTACCGTCGAGTTCGGCGGCCTCGATCTGCCGCCGAACTACGCGCGGGCCGAGCAGTTGGTCGCGAACGCGCGCCGCCTGCTACCCGGGCTCGATACCGGCAATCCGTCGTTCTGGATGGGCTTCCGCCCGTCGCTTCCAGACGGCCTGCCGGTGATCGGACTTGCGCCGGCAAGCCGGCGCGCGATCCTCGCCTTCGCGCATTCGCATCTCGGCATCACGCTTGCCGCGACGACCGCCGGCCTTGTTGCCGATCTCGTCGCCGGGCGCCCGGCCCGGATCGATCTCGCCCCCTATTCGCCGACCCGCTATTCAAGCTGGCCCTGACGCCGGCACGCCAAGGAGACACGAACGATGACGGCCTGGATCAAGATGCTGCAATACGACGAATCGACCGGCTATCTGCGCCAGCTCTACGACCGCGTGAAGGGACCGGGCGGCGCGATCGACAACGTCATGAAGATCCATTCGCTGCGGCCGCACACGATGGAAGGGCACAGCGCGCTCTACAAGAGCGTGCTGCACCATGTCGGCAACACGATGCCGGTCTGGTTCCTCGAGTGCCTCGGCATCTATACGAGCCTGTCGAACAAGTGCGACTACTCGGTCTCGCACCATTATGCGGGCCTCACGCGCCTGCTGAAGGACGACGCGAAGGCGCGCTCGATCTATCAGGCGCTGGTCCTCGCGGCACCCGAGAAGGTATTCGACGGCAAGGAGCTCGGGCTGCTGCGTTACGTGCGCAAGCTGACGCTCGAACCTCAGAAGATGGAGGAGGCAGACGTCGAAGCTGCGCGCAAGGCGGGGGCGAGCGATGCCGAGATCTTCGAGGCGAACCAGGTGTGCGCCTACTTCAACTACTCGAACCGCCTGCTCAATGGCCTCGGCGTGACGACCCAGGGCGACGTGCTCGGTTATTCGCCGCCGAATTCGGACAAGCTGGACGACTGGGAGCACGTCTGAAGCCGATGCGCGGCTACTCCATCTGGAGTCTCGCGCGCAACGCACTGGCCGCGCACGCGAACTGGCCGCGCGCGTGGCGCAGTCCTGCGCCGCGTCCAAGTTACGATGTCGTGGTCGTCGGGGCGGGCGGCCACGGGCTCGCCACGGCCTACTATCTCGCGCGGCGGCACGGGCTGCGCAACGTGCTGGTCCTCGACAAGGGTTGGGTCGGTGGCGGCAACACGGGCCGCAACACGGTGACGATCCGGGCCAACTATCTGCGCGAGTCCTCGATCCGCTTCCATGCGGAGGGGCTGAAGCTGTGGCGCGAGATGTCGGGCGAACTCGGCTTCAACGTCATGTTTTCCGAGCGCGGCCAGCTCGACCTGATCCAGACCTGGGCGAAGCTGCGCGACGTGAAACGCCGCCAGTCGACGATGCGGCTGGCCGGCGTGCCGTTCGAGATCGTCACACCCGAGGCCGCGAAGGCCCGTGTGCCGATCCTCGATCTCGCCGGGTCCAAGCGCCTGCCGGTCCTCGCCGCGACGTGGCATCCGACGGCAGGCGTGGCGCGTCACGATGCGGTCGCATGGGGCTATGCGCGCGCGGCCGACGCGCTGGGCGTGGACGTCGTGCAGAACTGCGAAGTGCTGTCGATCCGCCGCGAAGGCGGGCGCGTCGTCGGCGTGGACACGTCGCAAGGGTTCATTGCCGCTCCCAAGGTGGCGCTCGCGGTTTCGGCGCATGCGGGGCATCTCGCCGCGACGGCCGGCCTGCGCCTGCCGATCGAGACGGTGCCGCTGCAGGCCTTCGTATCCGAGCCGTTGAAGCCGATGCTGTCCTGTGTCGTCAATTGCCCGGGGCTTGTCTATCTGAGCCAATCCGACAAGGGCGAACTCGTGATCGGCGGCGGCTCCGATCCGGTTCCGTCCTATGTCCAGCGCGGCGAGTTCGCGACCATCGAGCGGGTCGTGTCCGGCCTTGTCGAGCTGTTCCCGATCCTCGGCGGCGTGAAGTTGATGCGCCAGTGGGCGGGCGCCATCGACCTTTGCCACGATACCTCGCCGATCGTCTCGAAGACGCCGGTCGAGGGTCTCTATCTCGATGTCGGCTGGGGTTCGGGCGGCTTCAAGGCGATCCCGGCGGGCGGGGCCGCCTTCGCGGACCTGATCGCCAACGACGCCCCAGGCCCGCTGATCGCGGACTTCACGCTCGAACGGTTCGCGCGTGGCCGTCCGCTCTACGAAACCGCCGGCGCGTCGAACCGGGATTAAGAATCGCCATGCGCCTCGTCCCCTGTCCCGATTGCGGCCCGCGCGAGCAGAGCGAGTTCGTCTGCATCGGCGAAGGTTCGCCGCATCCGGTTTCGTCCGATGGCCTCGGCGAAGCCCTCTATTCGCGTGCCAACACCAAGGGGCCTGTAGAAGAGCTCTGGTGGCACAAGTTCGGTTGCCGACGTTGGCTCCGCCTTGAACGCGACACTGCGACGAACGGGTTCCTGCCGTGAGCGGCTATCGCCTGACCGGCATTCCGGAAGGCACTGCCGTCGGCATTTCGTTCGACGGAAAGCCGCTTGTCGCGCGTGCGGGTGAATCCTTTGCCACTGCCCTGCTGGCGAACGGCGTACGCACCGTCGGCCGGAGTTTCAAGTATCACCGGCCGCGCGGGATCGTTGGCTTTGGTTGGGAGGAGCCGAACGCGCTGCTCCAGTTGCCAGAGGGGACGGCGCTCGCCACGCGCCTGACGGTCCGGGAAGGGCTTACGGCGCGTGCGGCGAATTGCTGGCCATCCGCGGATTTCGATATCGCTTCGGCCTTGGGCGCGTTCGGCGCTCTGATGCCGTCGGGGTTCTATTACAAGACGTTCCGCGGGCCGCGCGGCCGGGCGTGGCACCTGTTCGAGCCGATGATCCGGGCCCTTGCCGGTACGGGACGGCTTCCCGAAATTTCCACGATCGAACCGGGCGAGAAGCGATTCGCTCATTGTGACGTGCTGATTGTCGGCGCCGGTGCCGCTGGCTTGGCTGCGGCACTTGCTGCATCGACGGCAAAAGGCGCACGCGTCTGGCTGGTCGATGGCGGTACGCAAACCGGCGGCGCCTTGGCGGACCGGCCTCACGTCGAGATCGACGGGCAGACTGCGGCGCGCTGGGTGTCGCTGGCGGAACAGGATCTGCAAGTACGGGGTGTGCGCGTCCTGCGGCGGACGATGGCACTCGGCCGCTATGACGGGGGGCTCGTCGTCGCCCACGAAGAGGGCTCGCCGGGGCGCCTCTGGAAGATCAGGGCAAAGACTGTCGTGCTTGCGACCGGCGCCTTCGAGCGCCCGTTCGTCTTCGCAGACAACGATCGGCCCGGCGTGATGCTGCTTTCGGCGGTCCTTTCCTATGCTGTACGCAACGGCGTAGCCGCCGGGCGCAACGTCGCCATCGTCGCCAATCACGATGCGGCTTATGACGACGCGACGGCGCTTGTCGCGGCGGGCCTGCGCGTCTCGGCGCTTGTGGATCTGCGCGCATCGCCGGACCCGCTACGCAAGTCCGCGGCGATGGCGGCGGGCATTTCCGTCCATTCGGGTCATGCAGCGGTTGCCGCTCTCGGCGTGCCGGTGCGCGGGCTGCGGATTGCGCCGGCCGACGGGTCGGGCCGCGCGTTCGATCTCGCCTGCGATACCGTTGCGATGGCCGGCGGCTGGACACCGGCCGTGCATCTGCATTCGCACGCCGGGGGCCGGCTTGCATTCGACATGGCCCAGGCCGCGTTCCTGCCGACGGCACCGCACGATGGTGCGATCAGCGCGGGTGCCTGCAACGGGCAGGGTGCTCTCGCGCATGCGCTTGCCGACGGGCACCGTGCTGGTCTTTCAGCCGCTTCCGCCGCCGGATTTCGCTGTTCCGGCAAAGAAGCACCGTCCGCTCTGCCGGCGGGGCCTGCGAACCAGCTCGCGCGTTGGGAAACGCCCAGTACCGGCAAGGCATTTGTCGATGTCGCTTCCGACGTCACCGCCGCCGACCTCCGGCTTGCGGTCCGCGAAGGCTATGAATCGGTCGAGCTCCTGAAACGGTATACGACGACCGGCATGTCGGCCGATCAGGGCCGGTTCGGCAACATGAATGCGATCGATATCGCGGCGCGTGTCCGCGACATAGCGCCCGCGAGCGTCGGCACGACGACGTACCGGCCGCCATTCGTCCCTGTACCTTTCGCGATGCTGGCCGAGCCTGGCGGCAAGCTGTTGCGCCCGTCGCGCACGACGACGCTTACGGGCTGGCACGAGGAGGCGGGCGCCGTGATGTACGAGTCCGGCGCCAACTGGCGGCGGCCGGGCTACTACCCGCTAGCCGGCGAGACACTGGAAGACGCGACGCGACGCGAATGTCGCGCGGTGCGGAACGCCGTTGGAATCTACGATTCCTCGCCGCTCGGAAAATTCGAAGTGGCGGGGCGTGACGCGGCCGCCTTTCTCGACTTCGTCTATGTCACGCGCCTGTCGGACCTGAAGGTCGGCCGGGGCCGCTATGCGCTGCAGCTTCATGAGGATGGAAGACTGTTCGACGACGGAATCGTGTTCAGGACTGCGTCGGACCGGTTTTTCGTGACGACGACGACCGGCAATGCGGATGCCTGCCTGCAACGCTTCGAATACTGCCGGCAGGTCCTGCGCCCGGCACTGCAGGTTTACGTGCTTCCGGTCACGGAGAAATGGGCCGATCTCGTCGTCTGTGGTCCGCGGGCGCGCGCCGTGCTTGCGGATGCGGGTGCCGTCATCCCCGGCGAACTGCCCTTCATGGGGATCGCGGATGTGCGGATCGGCGCGCAGGCCGTCCGCATCGCGCGCGCGGGCTTTACCGGCGAGCTTTCGTTCGAGATCTTTGTCCCGACGCGGGCCGCACCCGACTTGTGGAATCGCCTGCTTGCGGCCGGTGCCGCCTACGGCATCGAGCCGGTCGGATCGGAAGCCAATCATGTGCTGCGGATCGAGAAGGGCTTCATCTCGGCCGGGCACGAGGGCGACGGGATCGCCGATCCGGACGATCTCGGACTGGGCTTCGCCGTCGATGACGGGAAGGCCGATTTTGTGGGGCGTCAGGCCTTGTTGCGCAATCGCGCGGATCCGGCCGGCCGGCCGCAGCTGGTCGGACTTTTCGCGCGCGATCCGGCCTTCGTGTTGCCGGAAGGTGCTGCGATCCTGAGCGCCGATGCGCCGCGCGGGCGCGGCTTCGTGACGGCGAGCTGCTGGAGCGATGCGCTGGGGCGTTCGCTGGCCCTGGCACTCGTCGAGGATGGCCGAGCGCTGACTGGCACCGACGTGACGGTGTCGCTGCCCGATGGCGTTGCTGGTGCATGCGTCGTGGCGCCGGCCTTCTACGATCCGAAGGGAGCGCGCCAACGTGGCTGATTTCCGCGTCCTGCCGCCGGAGCGTCTGACCGCATGGCTGTCGAGCCATGCGCCGACGATGCCGGCCGTGCGGCTCGAGCCACGGCTCTGGCTTGTATCCGGCGATTGCGGCGTGCCGCCCGCCGACGGCATTGCCGAAGACGTTTCGGATGCCTATGTGGCGTTCGCTGTGGAAGGCGAGGGGGCGGCTGATCTGCTCGCGCAGGGCCTTGCGCTCGATCTCGGCCTCTTCGCCATCGATGCAGGTTGCCGGACGCGTCTGGGCGACGTCGCCATCATTCTCACGCGCACGCCGGACGGATTCGTCCTGCGCTGCGAACGGTCCTATGCGGAGTGGCTCGGCGGTTGGCTCGACCGCGCGCGCGGCCTTACGGCTTCTGCTGGCGGTATTTGAACGCCTTGTCGAAGCGCTGGACGATATAGTCGCCGCAGGTGATCGGCGGATATTTCGCTTCCGACGGGTCGTCGAGCAAATCGCGCGGATCGACGATCGTATCGGGATGCGGGTCGAAGAACACGGCGATCGAATAGCGCTCGCGGCCGGAAGCGTTGACGACGCGATGCGGGTTCGAGTTGAAGCGCGCGTTCGTCCAGCGATGCATCAGGTCGCCGATATTGATGACGAGCGTGTCGGGAATCGGGTGCGCCGTCACCCACTGGCCCGATTTCGCGAGCACCTGCAGACCGCCGACCTGATCCTGCGACAGCAGCGTGAGGCCGCCGTAATCCGTATGTGGCGCCACGCCGAACTGCGTCTCCCCCAGATCGGGCGGCTGGGGCGGATAGTAGATCGCAGAGCCGCGTGCGAGCGGCTTGGCGAAGGCGGACGCGAAGAACGACGGATCGCGCCCGAGGCTGGCGGCAAGCCCGGTGAGTAGCCTCTGGCCGCATTCGCAGATCGCGAGATAGTAGGCGTAGAACGCCGATTGTGTTTCGGGAAAAGCGAGGGACCAATTGTTCGGACCCATTAGAGGCTTGCCGGCAGCGACATCGGGATCTTCGGGCCCGAGTTCCAAACCCCAGAGATAGCTCTCCTTCAGATCGATCTTGGCGCCGCTGTACATCTTGGCTTGGCCGACAGACAGAAAGCCACGATGCTTCTCGTTGATCGTGACGGCGCGTTTTGCCGCATCCGGTGCAGCGAAGAAGGCGCGGCTTGCCGCATAGGCGCGTTCGACAAGATTGCGATCCACGCCATGATTGCGCACGTAGAAGAAACCGATCCGCTCCGCAGCCGCGCGCATCTCGGCACCGACAGCCGCGATCTTCGCGCGATCTCCCGAAGCGAGGCCGCCGACGTCGATGACGGGGATCTCATCGATGTCGATTTCCGTCGCGCTCGCGTAGGCCATTGTCCGGACTTCCATCTGTTTCGTTCATGTGAGAATATCAAGAAACGATATTCTGCTTCGTAATTCTTAAGTCCTCAAGTGAGCCTAATTCATGGCAACCTCGCCCCTTCGTCATTTGCCGCCGATTTCGGCACTGCGCGCCTTCGAAGCGGCCGCACGACTCAAGAGCTTCACGATGGCAGCGGACGAACTCGGCCTGACGCAGAGCGCCATCAGCCACCAGATCCACGGCCTTGAGGATCAACTAGGGTTCGAACTGTTCCATCGTGAACCGCGACGGATCTCGCTGACCGTCAAGGGCGAGAAGCTGGCGACGGCGGTCCGCGAGGGGCTGGGGGTTGTCGCAGACGCGATCCGAGATTTGACGAGGACTGACACGGGGCCGCGTCTGACGGTCTCGACGCTGCCCGGCTTTGCGGTCAAATGGCTTTTTCCGCGCCTGATCCGCTTCGACGAACGCCATCCGCACATCGAGCTTTCGATCGCCACGACCGGCCAGCTTGCCGACTTCTCGATCGGCGAGGCGGATGTCGCGATCCGGTACGGAACCGGGCGATACCCCGGACTGCATGTGGAGAAGATTCTCGACGAGGAGATGTTCCCCGTTTGCGCGCCGCGCCTGATGAAGGGGCCGAAGGCGCTTCGCGTTCCGGCCGATCTCGCGAACGTGCCGCTGCTGCACGACGACATTCTGACGCTCGATGGAAATACGCCGGGTTGGAAAAGCTGGCTCGATGCGGCGAAGACGACTGGCATCGATCTCGCGAAAGGGCGTCGTTTCGGCCAATCGAACATGTCGATCCAGGCGGCAATCGAAGGGCTCGGGGTGGCGCTTGGCCGAACACCGCTCGTAACGGATGATCTGGCCGCCGGCCGACTTGTGCGGCCGTTCGACATCGCCATTCCAAGCGGATATGCGCACTACTTCGTATGCCCGCCGCGTTCACTTACGGCACCCAAGATCGCCGCCTTCCGGACGTGGCTGATATCCGAGGCGAGCGCGGCGGTTTAAGTCGCCGTGAACGCGGCCTTGAAACGCCGGCGCGTTTCGGCACCGTGGATATAGGAATAATCCTGAGGGCTGGGGGTGCCGGCTTCCACGCGCAATGCCCGGAAAATGGGACCTTCGCCCGACATGATCTCGGGCAGCGCCTTCTCGAAAGCATCGAGAGTTTCGATCGTACCGGAATTTGCAATGCCGGCGCCCCGGGCGATCGCCGCGAAATCCAGCTTCTCCTGCGCAGGCAGTGGATGGCTTCCATTCGCCTCGTAGACACCGTTGACGCACACGAGGTGAACGAAATTGCGTGGCGCCGCCGCCGCGACCGTCGCGAGGCTGCCGAGATTCATCAGGAGACTGCCGTCACCGTCGAGCACGATCACGCGCCGGTCCGGCCGGCCGAGTGCCAGACCCAGTCCGTGCGACGAAGCGATTCCCATCGCGCCGATCGAGAGGTAGTTGAGGTCGCGCGGTGCGATCGCCATCCAGTCGAACGCCGCCTGATAGGTGGCGACGATCGCTTCGTCCCTCACCCGGGCGGCGAGCAGGCGCAGGCAGGCATCGCGCTTCATCATGTGCGCTTCTCCGGCGCTTCGGGCGGCCGGCCGATCAGCAGGCAGACAGGCCGCGAGTTCGCGTAGGCGGCATCGATCGCCGGACCGATCACGGCTTCGTCGCCTTCGGTCTCGATCCAGTGATGGGCCACTCCCATCGCGTCGAGGATCGGTTCGACGATCCGCACCGACACCTTCGTGGATTTCGAAGGCGCCACGCCCGGCTCTTTGCCCTGCAGGCCGACAAGCATGACGACCGGTTGCTCGTACTCCACGCCGACCGCACGAAGCGCATTGATCGAATCGAGCAGGCCCGTTTGCTGTATCATCAGCACAGAGCGCTTGCCGGCGAAGGCGAGCCCGGTGCAGATCGCGACACCCTCGTCTTCCTTGCAGATGCGCACGACACGGATATCGGGATCGTGCGACATTGGCCACAGAAGCCCGTCGCTGGTAACGATATCGGGAAGCGCCACGACGAAGCCAATGCCGGACCTCTTCAGGGTCGCGATGATCCGCTCGCCGTCGGGTGCGCCGACACTCATGCTTCACCGCGCAGATAGTCACCTAGGGCCGCAAGCGTGGCGCCAGTATCGTCGGACATTCCGACGCCGATCCGAAGCTCCGAAAGATGCTCGGGATCGCGCCAGTCGCGCACGAAGATTCCTTTTTTTTCCAGCGCGGCCATCGCCGGCGCAGCTGGGCCTGGCAGAACGCATGATACGAAATTCGCGGCCGTCGGCAGTACGCGCAACCCGAGCTGGGCGAGGCCCTTGGAGAGGCGATCGCGCTCGGAAGCGATCCGGTCGAGCAGCGTGGCGAGATAGGCCTGATCGGCAAAGGCCGCGACGGCACCCGCCTGGCTCAGCTTCGGTACGTTGAACTGCAGCTTGGCCCGGCGCAGCGCCTCGGCAACCGATGCGTCGCAGATCGCGTATCCCACCCGGAGTGCTGCGAGTGCATAGGCCTTCGAGAAGGTCCGTGTCGAGAGCCACGGACCTTTGCGCGCCTTCAGCATCGACAGCGCGTCGGGGCCGCCGGCGTGCCGGCCGAACTCGTAGTACGCCTCGTCAATGAGCAGCAGCACGCTGTCCGGTACGCCGTGAACGACAGCAGAAAGCGCTTCCTTCGTCATCATGCCACCCGAAGGCGGGTTGGGCGTGCAGCAGAACACCAGCCGCGTGCGTGGCCCGATCGCGCGCAGGATCGCGTCGGGATCGCAGGCGCCGTCGACATCCAGCTTCACCCGCTTGACCGTAGCGCCGGCAAGTTTTGTTGAAAGTGCATAGCGCGGAAAGGCCGGGGCCGGGACGACCGCTTCGTCGCCGGGGCCGAGCGCGATCACGGTCGCGAAGTGGATCAGTTCGTCGCTTCCGCAACCCAGTACAATCCGCTCGGCCGGAACACCGAGCGAGGCGGCCAGCGCCGAACTCAGTTTGCGACCCATGATGTCGGGGTAGCGATTGAGGTCCTGTGCTGCCGCCGTGACCGCTTCGGTGACGCGCGGCGATGGCGGGTAGGGCGATTCGTTGAGGTGGATGAGGCGCGGACGGTTCGCGGGATCGGGAAAATCGGCGAAGGTCGCCGGCGCCCGATATGCCGGAAGGGCGCGGATCGGCGCCGTGGCCCAATCGAGGCCCGGCGAAGCCGCCTGTTTCGTGCTGCTGTCCGTCATCCGCACGCCACCGCAATCGTCGAAGTCGCGGCCACGGTAGGGGCCGTCCACCAGCTTGTCGAATGAGTTTCAATTGCGTGCCGACGCACGGAATTCATGCGCCCGCAGCGCGATCGCGCCTCGCGACGGCCGCATGGAGCAATCGGGCCAGCGTAGCCAGAACGGGAGTCGCGACGCCCGTCAGGCGGCCGATCTCGCAGGGCGCGTCGAGCAGGGCCGCCGTCTCGAGCGGCCGACCAGCTTCGAAATCCTGAAGCGTCGATGTGCGGAACGCGCCGAGCCGCCGTCCCATGTCCAGGCGTGCTTCGACCGGTACGTCGAGAGAGATTCCGATCGCCGCCGCCACCGCCTTGAGCTCGCGGATCGTTTCGCCGCAGACGGTGCGCAGATCCGCGTCGTCGAGAATTTCCGCGACCGTCGTCCCCGTCAGCGCTGAAATCGAATTGAAGCCGGCGTTCCCGAGAAGTTTCATCCAGACGTCGTGCCGGATGTCGGCGCTTTCGTCGATGTCCATTCCCGCGGCTCGTAGCGTCTTCGCAAGATCGGCGACCCGCGAGCCGCCACCGGGGCCAATCTCGCCGAGGACCAGGCGCTTGCCCGTCGGCCATTCGATCACGCCAGGCGCGGGGCGCGTCGCGGCCATGTACACGACGCCGCCGACGATCCGCTCCGGCGCGAGGCCGGCCGAAAGCGCGCCGTCCGGATCGATGGTCTGCAGTCGCGTTCCGTCATGCGGGCCACCCGCACGCTGGAAATACCACCATGGAATCCCGTTGATGGCAGGGACGAGGCAGGTCGAAGGACCAATGAGCGGCGCGATCAGCGATGTCGCGGCCGCCCAGTCCTGTCCTTTCAGTGTCCCGATCACCGCGTCGAACGGCCCGAGGCCGCGCGTATCGGAAAAGACGCGCGGATGCGAAATCTCTTCGACGCCCGCACGTCTCACCCGCAACCCGTCGCGCGCGACGGCATGCGCGGACTCACCACGCGCGATCAGGACGGGATCGAGCCCCGCCTGCGCAAGCACATGCACGATGGACCCGCCGATGGCGCCGGCGCCGACAACCGCAATCCGCATCATGCGATGTGGATTAGCTCTTGCTCACTGCGCGAGTCCAGCGTTGCGTCGCGTCGTCGAGATTGAACACGTTGAAGTCGACCGAAGCCATGTTGCCGACGTCGGCGTCGCTGAGCAGGAACATCTCCTTCAGGATCGGATCGTCGGCCAGTCGGCCGCGTGCCTTGCCGTTGACCGGCACGACGCCGCGTTCGACCGCCAATCCGTGTTGCGTCGATTCCGAAATATATTCGTTGATGAAGAATTCGGCCGCACGCGTCACGGGCGTGCCCTTGACGACGCCGAGCCATCCCTCTTTGAGAAGACCGCGCTTGGTCGGCCCGACCCGGGGATGCGTGAAGGCCACAGGTAGGCCGGCCTTGCGCATCTGCACGGCGAAGCCGGCGTGCATCGTCGACGCCCAGATGTCGCCCGAATTCATCAGCGTGACGGCCTGCGCGCCGACCTTCCAGAACTGGAACGGATTGGCTTCCTTGACGAACTTCAGGCCCGGCTCGATATCCTTCATTCCGCCGCCGTTGTCCGTCGACACCCCGACGAGGAACTGCGCCGCACCGGCCTGCGTGATGTCGATCAGGCAGAGCTTGCCGGCGAGCTTGGGATTGAGAAGATCGGTGTAACGTTCGGGCTTCGGGATACCGGCGGCCGCGAATTTGTCGGCGTTGTAGACAATCCCCTCTTGAGTCACCCAGCTTGCGACCTTCCATTCGTCGGACTGGGTCGGCAACAGGTCTTTGCGATTCGGTACATTCGCGAGATTGATCTTCTGCAGAAAGCCGGCATCGTAGGTATCGACCCATGTGAGATCGCCCATCTCGACGACGTCGAACGGCGCCGGGCGGCCTTTCGCGGCGATCAGCTTCGCGAGGTTGTCGCGGGGCGGGGCGGTCACGTACTCGACTTTCGCGCCGAGCTCTTCGAGCTTCACCCCGGCGTATTTGTGGACTGCGCGGTCCCAGCCGCCTCCGAAAGTCGCCACGCGCAGAGTCATGCCGTCGAAGCGCGGCGCCTGCGCGCGAACGGCGGGTGCTGCGAGTGTGCCGATGCCGGTTGCCGCAATGCCTGTCAGGACCTGCCGTCTGTCGAGGATTGTCATCGGGGGACTCCTGGGAAAAGGGTGGAGGAAATCATCCGCCGCCGGAGCGACTGAGTGCTTCGAGGCCGACTGCGCGCTGCAGCAGGTAGATCGCCACGAGGGAGCCGAAGATGATGAAGGTGGAGATCGCGAGCAGCGTCGGGTCGAAATCGAATTCCATCAGGTGAAATATTTTCGCGGCGAAGGGCTGCATGCCGCTACCGCCGAGAAACAGTGCGACCGGCACGTCGCCGAACGACACGAGGAAAGCGTACATGGCGCCGGCATAGACGCCGGGCATGATCACGGGGAGCGTGACGCGCCGGAACGTGCGCAGGCGCGACGCGCCGAGACTGAGCGCAGCCTCTTCGAGTCGGAGATTGAACCGCTGCAGCACGGCCGAGACCGTCCCGATTACGTAGGGGGTCGCAAGGAAGCTATGCGCGATCACGAGGCCCGGCAGCGTGCCGACGACGTAGACGCCGGTCACGTCGCCGATCAGGTAGAAGAGCTTGAGAAATGAAACGCCGATCACGACGGCTGGAATCTGCAAGGGCGCGCGGAATGCCGCAGCGACGAGCGCTTTGCCCGGGAATTCCGCGCGCACGAGACCAAGCGCGGCGGGAACCCCGACCAGGCAGGCGACTGCCGCAGTGACGACACCAAGCACGATACTGAGGCCGAGGGATTCGAAAAGCTCCGGGCTGATACGGCCGTACCAGCGCAGCGACAGTTCGCGCGGCGGGAAATTGAGGAATGTCCGCTCGCCGCCATCGAACGAGGCGCCAACCACGACGACAAGCGGCGCGAACAGGAAGACGAATACGCCAAGTAGCCACAGGCCGGAGGCGGCCTTGCGCGCGAGCGAAATGGCGCGATGCCGTTTCATGCGACCATGCCTTTGCGCTTGTCGAAGCGGGCCATCAGAAAGACCGACAGCGCATTTATCAATAGCGTGACGAGCATCAGGATCGCGGAGACGGTCGCGCCCATCGCGTAGCGGGTCTGCATGATGACGGTCTGCTGAATCAGGACGGGCAGCGTGAAGACCTTTCCGCCGCCGATCAATGCGGCCGATGTGAAGGCGCCCATGCACAGGTTGAACACGATAAGTGTCGTCACGACGATGCCCGGCAGGCTCAACGGCACGACTACACGCAGGAAGACGCGCCAGCGCGCCGCACCGTGAATCTCGGCGGCCTCTTCGAGCGAGCGCGGAATCGTGCGGATCACGCCGTAGAGCAGCAGGACGGCAAAGCCCATCGTGAAATGCATGAGGCCGACGACGACCCCGGCGGGTTCGCCCATGATCGTCAGCGGACGCTCGAGCAGGCCGGATCCCAGCAACAGGCGGTTCAGCGTGCCCCCGCTCGAGAAGATGATGATGAGGCCAAGCACCTTGATGACAATCGTGATGAAGGAGGCCGCGATGATCGCCGCGAGCAGCACAAGCGACCAGCGCGAGCGCATGCGCGCGAGGATATAGGCGACCGGGTAGCCGATCAGCAGCGTGAGAAGTGCGACCGTCGCCGACAGGCGGATCGTCAGCAGTAGTGAGTCGAGATAGAGGCTGTCGGTGAAGAAGCGGACGTAGTTCTCCGACGTCAGCTCGGTTCCGAGGCGCCCGAGCCGGAGATCCTTGAAGAAGCTGCCGCGCAGGAACGCGACCTGGGAGCTGAGCAGCAGAAACAGCGAAAGCACCAGCGACGGCACGAGGACGAGGTGCCATCGCGCCTTCATCGCTCACTCCGCGCGTTCCGGCTGCTCATGGGCTTCTGCTTCCGGCGGGATCGGGGAAACGGGTGCACTGCCGATGATGAGCAAATCGCAGGCCACCCGCACGAAAATTCGATTTGGGCGCGAAACAAAAATCGTAAATGGTGATGGTCCGCATTTAGCATAGTATCGGAGAGGCGGGGAGGCCGGCCGATGACGCTTGCGGGACCGACGGTAGCCGACATTCTTGGGAGCGAGGCGATCGCCGCTCTGCGCAAGCCGATTTCGGAGGCATGCGGCCTGCCCGGCGTCGCCTACACGAGCGAAAACTTCTTCAAACTCGAGCAGAAGCAGCTTTTTGCCCGGACATGGATGTGCCTCGCCTTCGCAAGCGACGTTCCGGAGCCGGGCGATGCAATCCCGCTCATGGCTGCAGGACTGCCGCTCATCCTCGTGCGCGACCGCGCCGGCGAGATCCGCGTTTTCCACAATGTCTGCCGCCATCGCGCTGCACTGATGGTGACCGAGCCCTGCACCAAATTGAAGCAGTTCGCCTGCCCGTATCATGCGTGGGCCTATGATCTCGATGGCCGCCTCAAATCGACGCCGTATTTCGACGGGACGAAAAGCGGCAATGACCGCACGAATCTCGATCTCGCGTCGCTGGGCCTGATCCCGGTACGGACCGCGGTTTGGCACCACTGGGTCTTCATCAATCTCGACGGCAATGCGACACCGTTTTCCGAGCATGTCCGCCCGCTCGACGAGCTTATCCAGGGTGCCGACCTATCTGCCACGCGCATCGCGCATCGCGAGGACTGGGAGTGGCGCGGAAACTGGAAAATGCAGAACGACAACTGGGAGACCTACCATCACGTCTGGGTCCACAAGAACGTCTTCACGAAGATCACGGACGATCTCGATCTCGCGACCGGTGAGCCGGTCGCCGAGCCGATCCCGCTCGGTACCGTCGTCACGCTGAAGCGGCGCGGCGACCAGGACTTTTACCCGGCCGCAGGCGACCTGCCGCTGATCCCGTTCCCGGAGGGCCGCAAGCGCGTGCGCTGCACGAGCGTCGTCTTTCCGAACATGACGCTGACTCTTCAGTCCGACCATCTCGCTTCCGTCATCGCGGATCCGGTCGCGGCCGACCGGACGGTGTCAAAGATGGGCTTCTTCTTCGTCGGTGAGGCGGCAACCGATCCGGCCTACGCCGCCCAGCGCAAGAAGACGCTTGCGCGCTGGCTCGGCGAGACGGGGCAGATGCGCGACTATGGCGGCATCCGCAGCCAGGACATGAAGATCTGGGAGCAGCAGCAGATCGCGCGCCAGTCGCCGGTGGCTGACAAGGTTGTCTTCTCACCCGTATGGGAAAAGAACGTGCACCATTTCCAGCGCATGCTTGTCGACACGATGCTCGGCGCAAACGCGGGCTGAAGGAGGCCCTGACGATGGCAGGCGAGATCAAGACGGCGTCCGGCAAGATCGTGAAGATGAACACGCGCGCGGGTGCCATCCTTCCCGATATCGACACTTATCAGGATCGTCTGTGGACGGACGCGCAGATCCAGATCGAGAAGCTTGGTCGGCGTGAAATCACGCCCGACGAGTATATCGACCGGATCCGGGAGCTCCATCGCAGCATCGATCTGCCGGTCGAGCTGGCGCCGTGGATCGAGCGGGCACTCTCCGAGCGCAAGGATCAGGTACTGAACCAGAAGACTACGCCGGAACGGTCGTGGACGATGCAGCTTTTGTATCTCGAGCCGCACGAGGTCCATCCGCCGCACTGCCACCACAATCTGATCTCCACGCAGGTCGTGCTGACGGGGCGCGTGTATGCGCGCGAGTGGGACCGCGTCGCGCGGCTTGGCCCCGATACGATCTTGCTGCGTACAAGAACCGACCGCTGGTTCGGTGTCGGCGACCGCTTCGAGACGACTGAGGTTTCACGCAACGCCCACTGGTTCTGCGCCGACGACAAGCCGGCCGTGATGCTGAACTTCTATATCCTCGGCTTCCAGGACTGGACGTTCGATCCGCCCGGCACGAAAGGCCGGCGGATGCTCGATCCGACGCATGGCGTGAACGGCGATGGGCTGATCGTCGCGCGCGAAATGCCACTGGCCGAAGGCTATGCGCGCTTCGGCGACGTGCCGATCGAGAGCATTCCGCTGCCGCGCCGCGTCGTCGCATAGCGGCGCTCGGCCCGTTCGAATTTCGCAGGCCGCGGCTAGCTCGCGGAGTCCGGAAATTTCACCTTGAGATCGGCCTTGATCCGCGCCGTCCGTTCTTCGCCCTTCAGGCCGTCGGCTGCGAAATAGATCTCAGCGACTTCGTTCTGGAGCGTGCGCATCAGCGCCTCATCGTCGTTGGACTTCGCCACACGCAACACCGTGTCGCCGCCATAGGTCGGAAACGGATTCTCAGCGTCACCGACGATATGCGGGATCTTCTCGCCCTTCGCGACGGCGCGGATCTCGCGCCGGAGGCGCCGCCGCAACATCGCGATCCCTTCATCGGTGCGGCCGAGATACTCGCGTGAATGAACGGCGATGGGCCCCTGGCTGACCCAGACGTCCCAGTCGCCGGGATTCGACTGGCGTTCCTCGTAGGGGCGGTGCGCCGTCTGGCCGTAGAAATCGACCGTCTCCCAGCCGACCTCGTCGCGTTTGCCCTGACGCAACACCTCGTCCTTGTCGTTGAAATGGCGCCAGCCGAACTTGCGGCTATTCGTGCTGTCGACGGGGACGACCCATTTCGTGAGGCTCGTGCGGCCGAAGAAGGTCGGTTTCTCAAGGCGCTGGAACATGCCGCCGTTCTGCGCGAGGTTCGGCATCAGGTAATCGTGGAAGCGCAGCATAACGAGATCGCCCACGCGGCGCGCATGGCTGTAGACGATGCCCGCATCGCGTCGATGGTAAGAGACGACCGGCAGTTCGACAAAATGCTCGAGACCCGGAAACTGGGGGCCATTGACGCGGCCGTGCAGAAATACCGAGTGGAATGGATCGATCGCGTTCTCGGTCTCCTGCAGCCAGTTGCACGGCGAATGGATCGAATACGGGATGAGCTCGTGATCGGGCAGGTCGAGCGAGTCGAGATAGGGAAAAGACGGCATCTCGTCCGGCGGACCCATATAGGCGAAAACGAGGCCCTTCATCTCGCGCACCGGATAGGCCGGCTGGCAGATCGACTTGCAGATTGAACTCGTCGGCGGCTCGCCCGGCGTTTCGAGGATCGTGCCGTCAACGTCGAAGTGCCAGCCGTGATAGCAGCAACGGATGCCGCGCGCCTCGATGCGGCCGAACTCCAGCGATGCACGGCGGTGCGCGCAGTGGCGATGCAGCAGGCCGATGCTGCCGCTGCCGTCGCGGAAGATGACGAGATCCTCGCCGAGGATGCGAATGGGAACCGGCTTGTCGCCGAGTTGTGACGTCATCGCGACGGGCGTCCAGAAGCGCCGGAGATACTCGCCCGCGGGCGTTCCGGCCTCGACATGCGTCAACTCGACGTCCTCTGTCGCCGGAAGGCGAAGGTCGTAGCCGCGGAGGGGGGCGCGGGCCCAGCGAACGTCGTCGGTCATTTCGTCCTCGTCGGGGCGGGATGGTTGGCGATCCAATGATTCGCGATGTCGATGCGACGGCAGATCCAAACGCCGTCGTGACGGCGCACATAGTCGAGGAAACGGCGGAAGGCTTCGGCGCGACCCGGTCGGCCGGCCAGTCGCATATGCAGCCCGACCGACATCATTCCGGGCCACCGTGCGCCTTCGCGGTAGAGGCAGTCGAAGCTGTCCTTCAGATAAGAGTAGAACTCGTCACCGTTTCCGAACCCGGCCGGGTTGGCGAACTTCGTGTCGTTCGTGTCGACCGAGTAGGGGATGACGAGATGCGGTCGCCCGTGCCGCGTGTCCCAGTAGGGAAGTTCGTCGGCGTAGGAATCGCTGTCGTAGAGAAACCCACCTTCCTCGACGATGAGACGGCGCGTGTTGACGCTTGGGCCCGTGCGGCAATACCAGCCGACGGGCCGCGTGCCGAAGCTGCGCTGCAGCGAGGCGACGGCGCGCCTGATGTGCTCGGCCTCCTCTGCCGGACTCAGCAGCCAGTGCTTGATCCAGCGCCAGCCATGACTGCACACGTCATAGCCCGCGCTTCGGATCGCCGCGACGACTTCGGGATTCCGCTCGAGCGCCAAAGCGCAGCCGAACACGGTCGCCGGCATCTTGTATTCTTCGAGCAGGCCGATCAGCCGCCAGACGCCGACGCGGCTGCCGTACTCGTAGATGGATTCAGAATTGAGATCGCGCGTGCCGGACGGCATGGACGGCGTCGCTTCGAGCAGCTGGGTCTCCGAGTTTCCGTCGCCGTCGGGGATCGAATACTCGGAGCCTTCCTCGTAGTTGAGGACGAAGTTCAGCGCGAGGCGCGCGCCCCCGGGCCATTTCGGATCGGGGCGCTTGCGGCCATAGCCGACGAGGTCGCGCGGATAGGGTGTCTCGCTCATGTCCAGTCGACCTCGATGGTTTCTGCGAGCATGCGTTCGTCGACGTCGCTTGGTGTTCCGTCGCGACTGAGAAGCGAGGCGACCTGTGCCGTCGCTCCCAATGCCGCCACGCCGGCATGCCAGGTTCCCGGATGGTAGCCGAAAGCCTGGCCGGGAGACGCCAAGAAGGCGCGTGCCGCACCAGTGTCCGGTAGCTCGCCATCGGTAGCCGGGAAGACGACCAGCGAGAGCGGTCCGCCGGACAGATGCAGGAAGAACTGTGCGGAATTCGGGTGTCGTTCGATCTGACGTATCCGTCGCGGCGGCGATTGCGCGGGAAGGTCGATCAATGTGGCGGTGACCATCGCCGCCGGGCGCGGATCGGCGATCACGGGCAATGGGCCATTGCGGTTCCCGTCCTTTGGCGCTTCCATCACCAGGCCAAATGGCCGGAAGGCGTCCGCCGTGAGGGGCTCGGTGCGGATCCGCAAGACGGTCATCGGGCGAGCCCCGGAATGGCCGTCGCGGCGGCCAGCGCGCCGAGATCTTCGAGCTTCTCGACATGGAGGATCAGGTCGACAAGGCGGTCGCGCGCGTCGGGGGCGAGTACGGATCCGGCGGTCGCCGCGAATTTCTCGACCACGCGTGCTTCGCCGAGGGGGCGGGATCCCGTTCCGTCGGCCTCGGCAACGAAGATCTTCAGTTCCGATCCGTCATCGAGGCGGATCGTTACGCCGCCGGAGAACAGGATTTTCCCGCTCATCGGCACGATGCGCGCGGTGACGCGCGCCGCCATTGCCAGAAGATCGGGACGGCGGAACGCATCGCCTTCATAGTGGGCGGCCGTCACTTCGCCGTCGACGAGGGCGGCAGCGACCGCATAAAACAGGCTGGCGCGCGCGTGGGTCGATGTGCGGGGTGCAAGCTTGGCCGCGCGCGGTTCGGCGATCTGGCCGATGAATTCTTCGGGGACGTCGAGTTCGACCGAGGCGATCCGCCCTGCCTGCAGCTTGTGCCGGGCGCGCAGTTGCAGCGCGCCTTCGATGAAGGCATGGATTGCGTGCGCGTTCGGGAAAAGCTTGAACGCCGTGCCGAGACAGACCCATTCGTGCCCGAGATCGCGCGTCGCCGCGTCGAGGTCCAGTTCCGTCCCGGCCGGCAGCAATGCCTTGTAGATCCCATAGCGTCCTTCGAAAGCGGTGGCGGGGCCCGTGAAGCCGGCCTGCGCCAGTCGCCCGGCAACAATGGCCGCATGCGCGGCCCAGCCGGGATGCAGGGTCTTCGACCATGTCCCGTCGGAATAGGCCTCGAGCACGCCGGAAGCCTGACTCGCCGAAATGCCGAAAGCTGCGGCGATCTGCGCGTCGGTCAAATGCCACATGCGCCCGACGGCAGCGGTTGCAGCCGGCGCACCCAGCACACTGGTCGGATGCAGGCCCACGCCGTGGAAGGCGCCTGGAGCCACGAGGCCAAGGCGGCAGCCCAGTTCGTTGCCGATGGCGATCGCGACGAGCAGTTCCCGGCCGCCGACCTTGGCGGCCTCGGCCGCGGCAAGCGCTGCGGCGACCGTCGGCGCGCTCGGATGCATGACCGATTCATTGTGGGTGTCGTCGAAATCCATCGCGTGGGCGAGCGTGCCGTTGACGAGCGCCGCGATGGCGGCCGAGCTGAGACCGCCTTCGCCCAGGATCGTCGCTTCGCTGCCGCCACCCAGCGCGTGACCCGCCTTGCGCACCGCCGTGCCGATGGGGAGCGGAACGGCCGCCAACGCTACCCCCAGCGTATCGAGCAGCCGCAGCCGACAATCGGCGACAAGCTCTGCCGGCATGTCCGCGTAGCGGAGGCGGGCGGCCCACCCGGCAAGCTGGGGTCCGAGGGTCATAGGCGTTTGACCATTTTCATCCGCATGTGCTCGCCCGCCAGGATCGGCGGATAGAGCGGTGGCCGGCCCGGACCGGTGCAGCTTTCGATGCAGCGGATTTCCGCATCGTAATTGGGATGGCAGAAGAACGCGATCGACTGGCGCCGGCTCATCGCGGCTGCGGCTTCTGGCGGATTGGCGACGCGGTGCAGCGTCGAGCGCCAGCGGTCGTTCGTCCAACGCGCCATCATGTCGCCGAGATTGATGATCAGCGCGCCTGGAATGGGCTGCACATCGGTCCAGTTGCCGTCGGCGAGCCGCACCTGGAGGCCACCGGGGCCGGCTGTCGGCAGCAGGATCGTCAGGCTACCGAAATCGGTGTGCTCGCCCGTGCGAAGCTGCCCCGGCTGTGGCGGATGGGTCAGTGGCGGATAATGGTTGGAACCCAGCACGCTGAAATGGTGGTCAATTTTGTCGGTGAAGTATCCCTCCGGCAGCTCTAGGCCGAGTGCAAAGATGCGCATCAGGGTTTCGGCCAGCGATTCGAACGCACGATACAGATCCGTGAAAATCGGGCGGTAGCTGGCCGGCGTATCCGGCCAGACATTTGGTGCATAGCAGCCCGCCGCTTCCGGAACGCCCTTCAGGGCCGGAACGATCGGCTCTTGCGTGCCCATCATGAATTGTTCGCGCAGATCTTTCGGCACGTTCTGGCCAAGCGTGGCGCCAAGACCTTTCGTCTCCATTGCGGCATACCCGCGAGGCGCGACTTCGCCAGCCGGCTTGAACCGCATCTTCACGTCGGTCGGCTGGTCGAAGAAGTCTCGCGATACGGCAAAGGCGCTGTCCGTCAACGCCGGGTCAATGCCGTGCCCCGATATGCAGAAAAATCCGACGTCCTCGCAGGCGCGCGCGACGGCCGATGCGACGCCCGCCTTGTCGGTTCCATTGCGGAATGCCGCGATGTCGATGACCGGAATGCCAGCCGATGACGCCATTCTCGCTTCCCCTAGCTTGTCAGGACGACGGCGTTGCGCGCGTCCCATACGGCCTGCACTCTCTGGCCGACCGTCATCGGCGGCGCATTCGGATGGCTTTCGACGACGATCGGCTGGCCGGTGCCTGCATCTATCTCAATCTTGATCATGTGGCCGGCGAACATCGTGCTGCGGACGATGCCCGGCAAGACATTTGCCCCGACCGACGGCGCCGCGCCTTCTGCGACGATCGCCAGCTGCTCGGGGCGGATGCCGAGACTCACGCGGCCTTTTGGCGCGCCGCTCGCCAACGCGCGCAGATGCGCGCCGCCGGCGGATAGGACCGTCCATGATGCTTCGCGCCCTACAACCTCGCAGTCGACGAGATTGATCTGGCCGACGAAGCCGGCGACGAACTTCGATGCCGGCCGGTTATAGATCTCGCTGGCGGAACCGAGCTGCTCGACTATGCCATCATTCATGACGGCGATCCGGTCCGACATGCTCATCGCTTCGGATTGGTCGTGCGTTACGTAGACGGTCGTGATCTTCAGTTCACGCTGGATGGCGCTGATTTCCGTTTGCATCGCCTCGCGCAGCTTAAGATCGAGCGCACCGAGCGGTTCGTCCATCAGAAGCACGCGCGGCGAGTGCGCCACGGCGCGCGCCACGGCGACGCGCTGCTGCTGGCCGCCGCTCAGTTCGGCCGGGAACCGGTTCTCAATGCCGGGAAGGCGGATCAGCTGGATAAGCTCGTTGACCTTCGCGCGGATCTCGGCCGGCTTGCGGCCGCGCTCGACCAGGCCGAAGCCGATATTGTCGGCGATGGTCATGTGCGGGAACAGCGCGTAATCCTGGAACACCATGCCGATCTCGCGCTTCTGTGCGGGCAGATCGGTCACGTCGTCGCCGCCGAAAAGAATTCGTCCCGTGGACGGCTCGACGAAACCGGCAACGAGGCGCAGCGTCGTCGTCTTGCCGCAGCCCGAAGGCCCCAGAAGGGTCAGGAACTCGCCCTGGGCGATCGCGAGATCCATCGTACGCAGGGCCGTCACGGATCCGTACGACTTGCTCACGCCTTGAAGTGTCACGCTAGACATCGGCGGTCTCCGCCACGGGTCGGGCCACGCGGGCCGATTCGATTGCCGTCCAGACGCGCTGCGGTGTCGCGGGCATGTCGAGCTCGCGCACGCCCAGTGGTGCAAGCGCGTCGAGCAGCGCGTTGATCACGGCCGGCGGCGCGCAGACGGCACCGGCCTCCGCGCAGCCTTTCAGGCCGAGCGGATTGTTCTTGCAGGGATCGGGATTGCGGGCGAGCCGGATGTCGGGAATTTCCGTCGCGCGCGGCATCGCATAGTCCATGAACGATCCGGTCAGAAGCTGCCCGTGCGCGTCGTAGACAACATTCTCGAGCAGTGCCTGCCCGATGCCCTGTGCGATGCCGCCATGCAGCTGGCCGTCGACGAGCATCGGATTTATCTCGTTGCCGAAATCGTCGACCGCGCTGTAGCGCAGCAGGCGCGTCGTACCGGTCTCCGGATCAATTTCAACCTCGCAGGCATGGCATCCGTTCGGAAAGGTCGGCTCGACGGGCTGGAACGTTCCCTGAGCGGAAAGATCGACGCCGAGACTTCCCGGCAGCCGTTCGGCGGACGCGCCCTTCGCGTGGATATGCCGGGCGATCGTGGCCACGTCGATCCGCAGGTCGGTGCCGGCGATGACGAAGTGCGCGTCACGGAATTCGATGTCGCCGATGGCGGCTTCGAGCAGGTCGGCGGCATACGGCCGGAGAATCTCGACGAGGCGGTCAACCGCATGGTGCAGTGCCGAGCCGCCGACGGGCAGCGACCGCGACCCGAAAGTGCCCACACCGCGCGATACCACGTCAGTATCGCCCTGCCGGATACGGATCCGGGACGGGTCGAGGCCGAGCCGCTCGGCTACGATCTGGGTATAGGCGGTGGCATGCCCTTGGCCGGCGGTCATCGTTCCAAGCATGACATCGGCACCGCCCTCGGCATCGAGGATGATGCGGGCGGCTTCTTCGGCACCGCCTGCGGCCCGTTCGATATAGTAGGCGAGGCCGAGACCACGCAGCATGCCCGCGCGTCGGGATTCCGCGCGCCGCGCTGGAAATCCGGAAAGATCAGCGAGCTCGGCGATTCTTCCGATCGAGCCGGCGAAATCGCCGCTGTCGTAAAGTGTGCCGACGGGCGTGCGATAGGGCAGTGCCGAGTGCCGTACGACATTGCGCCGGCGGAACTCGTCTTGCGCGATGCCCGTCTCGCGCGCGGCCCGGTCAATGGCCCTTTCGATCGCGTAGATCGCTTCGGGTCGACCGGCGCCGCGATAGGCATCCACCGGAACGGTGTTCGTGAACCAGGTGCGCGACACGATGTCGACAACGGGGATCGCATAGGGGCCTACGAGTGCGGCAAGGCCGATATTGGCGGGCACGCCGCCGAAAAACGAAAGATAGGCGCCGAGATTTGCGTTAACGCGCGCGCGAAGGGCGCCGATGCGCCCGTCGGATGTGAGCGCGAGTTCGATGCGCGTGCGCATGTCGCGTCCGGCGGTGTCGGACTGGAATGCTTCGCTCCGGCTCGACAGCCAGCGAACGGCGCGCCCCGTCCGGAGGGCCGCCCAGACGACGAGGGCCTGCTCGCGATAGACCGGCGCCTTGGTGCCGAAGCCGCCGCCCGTATCGGGTGTGACGACCCTGATCCGTTCTTCCGGCCAGCCGAAAACGTCCTTCGCGAGGACGCGGCGGAGGAGGTGCGGCGCCTGCGTTCCGGTCCGCAGCACGATCCGCTCGCCGTCGGGTTCCGCTTGCGCGCCACGCGCTTCGAGCGGAACGGCCGCAACGCGCTGGTTCACGACCTCGATTTCGACGACGCGATCGGCGGCGGCGAAAACGGCGTCGGCGGCCTTGCGATCGCCGAGCGTCACTTCGAACGCGAGCGCGGCGCCCGTGTCGCCGGGTTCGAGAGCCGCCGGCAGCGGTTCCCAATCGACCTCGATGGCTTCGGCGGCAAGCAGCGCGTTCGCCTCGCTGTCGGCGACGACGAAAGCGACCGGATCGCCGACATGGCGCGCCGTTGTCCGTGCGAGGATTTCGTAAGGCGGCGCGTTCGGCGTGATCGGCGTTCCGGCGAGCGAGACGAGTGGCATGGCGGTGATCGGCTTTAGGCCGTCGCGCGCGAGATCGTCACCGGTCAGGATCAGCGCCACGCCTTCGATCGCGCGCGCGGCCTCGGTCGAGAGGCGGGCAATCCGCGCATGCGCGTGCGGGGAGCGCAAAACGACACCGTGGAGAATGCCGTCGGCAGGCAGGTCCGCGAGATATGCGCCTTCGCCGCGCAGCAAGCGCACGTCTTCGATCCGCTTCTGGCTTCGGCCGACACCAAGGAACTGTGCAAGGGCAGGGTGCTGGGGCGACATCCGCGCTTCCTCGCTTGACCGATCAGACGATTGGGGAATTCGGATTCATCTGCGGCACCCACGGTGCAGGCTTCATGCCAGAAGGCCTCGTCCGTTCCATAAATATACGAACGCATCGGCACTCTCGTGCAAGTCAAATATCCTTGGTGCTTCAAGCGCATCGATACTCATAAGCGGATGAGGTCGTCTCATGGAATGCGCGAAGCGCCACTGCGTGCGGAATGCGTGTATCGTTGCCCGAAATCCGCCCGGGAGTCCGCAATGACGCCGACACGAACGCGCATCACGACCGACATCGACTACGACAAGCCCGGTCGCCAACTCGGCCATCTGCGGCTGATCCACTCCGACAACCGGCACGCATTCAGCGTCATTCCCGTTCCCGTCGCCGTCATCGCCAACGGCAAGGGGCCGACGGTCCTTCTCAGCGCCGGCAATCATGGCGACGAATACGAAGGCCAGGTGCTGCTGCACGGGCTGATCCGCACGATCGATGTCGGGCAGGTGCGTGGACGCCTGATCGTTCTGCCGGCCCTCAACTATCCGGCCGTGCTCGCGGCCGCGCGTGTGTCGCCGCTCGACGACGGCAACCTGAACCGGGCGTTTCCAGGAGACGCGGACGGGTCGCCGACTACGGCAATCGCGCACTATGTCGAAAGCGTCCTGCTGCCAATGGCGCAGGGAGCAGCCGATATCCATTCCGGCGGCACGGCCACCGCTTACGCGCCGAGCGTCTATCTCCATTGCGGCGGCGGCAAGGAACTACTGCGGCGCAAGATCGATGGCGCCAAGGCGTTCGGCGCGCCGTTTACCGTCTGCGCGACGGCGACGTCGGACAGTCGCTCGATGTCGGCCGCCTGCGACCGTCTCGGTGTGCCGATGATCTCGACCGAACTTGCCGGTGGCGCGTCAATCGACCGGCGGGCGCTGGCGATCGGGCGCGCAGGACTTGCGCGGTTGCTTCACTTCTTCGGCGTGTCCGTGGAAGTCGGACCGCGCGAGCATTTTTATGCGACACGGCTCGTTTCGCCGACCGGGGCCGCCTCGTCGGTCATGTCCCCCATCGATGGCATTTTCGAGCCGCTCCACGATCTGGAAGCGGTCGTGCGCAAGGGCGATCTCGCCGGCTACGTCCATCCGATCGGCGAGCTCGAGCGTCCATCCGTGCCGGTCACGTTCGCGCATGACGGCATGATCCTCGTCCGGCGCGTGCCCGTGCTCGTCCGGCGGGGCGACTATCTTTTCCGGCTTGCCGTGGATGTCGACGAGGCGAGGCTGTTCGCCTAGATCACTCGGGCAGGAAATTGTCGGCGAGAGTCGCTTCGTCGCGCCGGGGCAGATAGCGGATTCCGCGCCGCGATCCCCACACGTTCACCTGATAGTGGGTCGGGACGATCGCCGCCTCGGCGATCGCGAGGCGCGTCACGTCGGCGATCATCTGGCCGCGGCGCGCGGGATCGAGCTCGGTTTCCGACGCATCGAGGAGCCGGTCGACGGTCTGGTTCGACCAGTTCCCGTAGTTGTTTGCGGCCGTCGAATGGAACGTTTCGCGCATCACGAGCAGCGGATCGGTGGAGTTATGCCCCCAGCCGACCTGCAGGAACGAGAATTCGCGGTTGCGCGCCTGCGTGAAATAGGTCGCGAGCTGGACGGGCTGGACCGTCACCTCGATATCGAGCCGGGCCAGCATCTGCGCCACCGACTGGGCCAGACGCACGTCGTTGACGTAACGCCCGTTCGTCGTGTGGATCGTCATCTTGAAGCCCGAGCCAAAGCCGGCCTCGGCCATCAATGCGCGTGCCCGGGCGATGTCGACGGCCGGCGTGGGCAGGTCGCCGATATAACCGATGTGCCCTTCGAGCGGGAGCTGGTTCGCGACGACCGCAATCCCTTCCATGATCCGCTCGGCCAGGCCGCGCCGGTCGACGACCAGCGTGATCGCTTGGCGCACGCGCTTGTCGCGAAGCGGATTCGCGATCGGTGCGCCGTTCTTCGCCGTTACGAACGGGCTTGCTTCGCGCGTGACATCCATCGCCCAGAACATGATCCGGTTCGAGATTCCGCGCGACAGGACGACCCGGTTCTCGCGCACCAGCTTCTCGACATCCGCAGTCGGAACCTCGCTGATCGCGTCCACGTCGCCACTCAGCAGCGCCGCAAGGCGGGTGGCGGGCGTGCGCATCGGCCGAATGACGACGCGGTCCCATTTCGGCGCGTCGCCCCAATAGCGTCTGTTGGCTTCGAGAACCAGCCGGTCACCCGGAACGAATTCAACGAAACGATAGGGACCGGTACCGTTCGCGGAAGCGCCGGACGCGAAGCTCGCCGTCGTTGCGTCGGGTCCGATCCGCCGATCGACGATCGCGATATGGGCAACGCTTGCCGGCAGCAGCGGTCCCGGAACCTTCGTGCGGATGCGCAGCGTACGTTCGTTGACGACGGTCACGCTGTCGAGATTTCGTAGATGACGGCTGTAGGTGGAAGGGGCGCCCGGCACGCTGGGCGCGCGCGCCAGCGAAAAGGCGACATCGGCGGCAGTCACCGGCGTGCCGTCGTGGAACACCGCACCGGGGCGCAGGCGGAACTCCCAGGTCAGCGGCGGTTCGACCAGCCGCCAGGATTCCGCAAGCCCCGGCGTCAATTCCTCGCGCGGCCCGATCCGGACGAGCGTATCGAAGATGTGCATGCGCACATCGACATTCGGGCCGATCTCCTGCGCATGCGGATCGATATAGGTTGCCTCGGCGGCAATGCCGATGCGCAGATCTGCGGCGGCAGCCGCTGTCGCGAATGTCGCCGCGAAGGCGGCGAGAGCCAGCCGAAAGATCATGGAGCGCTCCGGGGGTTGGTTGTCTGCGTTTACGACCCAGAGAGTGCGGCGCAGCCCTGTCCTTGGCAAGGCCGGTTATTCGGCCGGCTTCATTTGAGGAACGGCAACATCAGTTGCTTCTCGCGCGCGCAGGCGATCGCTTCGGGGTAACCCGCGTCCGCGTGACGCATGACTCCGGTCGCCGGATCGTTCCAAAGGACACGTTCCAGGCGGCGATCCGCTTCGGGCGTGCCATCGCAAACGACCACCATGCCGGAATGCTGGGAAAATCCCATGCCCACCCCGCCGCCGTGATGCAGCGACACCCAGGTGGCGCCGCTGGCGCAATTCAGCAGGGCGTTCAGCAACGGCCAGTCCGACACGGCGTCGGAGCCGTCGCGCATCGCTTCGGTCTCGCGGTTCGGGCTTGCGACAGAACCGGAATCGAGATGATCGCGCCCGATGACGAGCGGTGCCTTCAGCTCGCCCTTCCGGACCATCTCGTTGAAGGCGAGGCCCAGCCGATGGCGATCGCCGAGCCCGACCCAGCAGATCCGCGCCGGCAGGCCCTGGAACTTGATCCGCGCGCGTGCCATGTCGAGCCAGTTGTGGAGATGCCTGTTGTTGGGCAGCAGCTCCTTCACCTTCGCGTCGGTGCGGTAGATGTCCTCCGAATCGCCCGACAGAGCCGCCCAGCGGAACGGGCCGATTCCGCGGCAGAAGAGCGGCCGGATATAGGCCGGAACGAAGCCCGGGAAGGCGAAGGCGTCCGAAACGCCCTCTTCCTTGGCGACCTGCCGGATGTTGTTGCCGTAATCGAGCGTCGGCACGCCGAGGCGGTGGAATTCCAGCATCGCGCGCACATGCTCGGCCATCGACCGGCGCGAAGCCGTCTCGACGGATTTTGGATCGCTCTGGCGCGCGGCTTCCCACTGCGAAAGCGACCAGCCGCGAGGCAGATATCCGTTGACCGGATCGTGCGCCGAAGTCTGATCGGTCACGACGTCTGGACGGATCTTCCGGCGCAGCATCTCGGGCAGGATATCGGCGGCATTGCCGAGCAGGCCGATGGAAACCGGCTTCTTCGTGCGCACGCTTTCGGAAATCATCGCCATCGCATCGTCGAGCGTCTCCGCACGGCGGTCGAGATAGCCGGTCTTCAGACGCATCTCGATACGGCTCGGCTGGCATTCGATCGCGAGGCACGAGGCGCCCGCCATCGTCGCGGCAAGCGGCTGCGCGCCGCCCATTCCACCAAGACCCGCGGTCAGGATCCAGCGCCCCGAGAGATCGCCGCCGTAGTGACGCCGGCCGACTTCGACGAACGTCTCGTAAGTGCCCTGGACGATGCCTTGCGTGCCGATATAGATCCAGGACCCGGCCGTCATCTGGCCGTACATCATCAGGCCCTTGCGGTCGAGTTCATGGAAATGATCCCAGGTCGCCCAGTGCGGAACGAGATTCGAATTGGCGATGAGGACGCGCGGCGCGTCGCTATGCGTGCGGAACACGCCGACCGGCTTGCCGGACTGCACGAGCAGCGTCTGGTCGTCATCGAGGGTCTTGAGCGCCGCGACGATCGCGTCGAACGCCTCCCAGTTGCGCGCTGCACGCCCGATGCCCCCATAGACGACGAGTTCGCCCGGGCGTTCGGCGACTTCTGCATCGAGATTGTTCATCAGCATGCGCAGGGCGGCTTCGGTCTGCCAGCTCTTTGCGGTGCGTTCGGGGCCGCGCGGGGCGCGGATGCGGCGTTCGTTGTCGATGCGGGTCATGTTGCCCCTCCGGAATCCGGTCAGCTGACTGTTCAGGCGCCCCGCCATACGCGCGCGTGCAGCGGATTGAAGCCGAGACGGTAGACGAGTTCGGCCGGCCGTTCGATGTCCCAGATCGCAAGGTCGCACCATTTGCCGGCTTCGAGAGTGCCGGTTTGCGTACCGAGACCGAGCGCAAAAGCCGCCTCGCGGGTAATTCCGGCAAGGCATTCTCCCACCGTAAGGCCGAACAGCGTGGCAGCCATGTTGGCGGCGAGCAGGAGCGAGGTCAGCGGCGAGGTGCCCGGATTGCAGTCCGTCGCCACAGCCATGCGCGCGCCGGCACGCCGCAGGGCCGCGACCGGCGGCACGCGGGTCTCGCGCAGGACATAGAATGCACCCGGCAGCAATACGGCAACGGTGCCGGCGGCCGCTAGCTGCCGGCAGCCTTCTTCGTCGGTCCATTCGAGATGGTCGGCCGAAAGGCCGGAACGCCGGGCCACGAGCGCGGCGCCGCCGAGATCGGAGAGCTGGTCGGCATGCAGTTTGACCGGCAGGCCGAGTTTCGCCGCCGCAACGAAGACGCGCTCGATCTGCTCCGGCGAGAAGGCGATCCCCTCGCAGAAACCGTCGACGGCATCGACGAGCCCTGCCTTCGCGGCCGCCGGCAGCGTCTCGCGGCACAGCAGGTCGATATAGGCGTCCTTGTCGCCGTTCGCTTCGGGCGGCAGCGCGTGCGCGCCGAGGAAAGTCGTGCGGATCGTCACCGGCCGCTCGCGACCGAGCTGCCGCGCGACGCCGAGCATTCGCATCTCGGTTTGCGTATCGAGCCCGTAGCCGGATTTGACTTCGACGGTCGTGGCGCCTTCCGCAATGAGACGGTCGAGGCGGCCGAGGGCCGCGGTGAGAAGCGAAGAGTCGTCCGCCGCGCGCGTCGCCCGGACGGTCGAGACGATTCCGCCGCCGGACTTCGCGATCTCCTGGTAAGTGGCGCCCTCCAGGCGCATCTCGAATTCGCCCGCGCGGTCGCCGCCATAGACAAGATGCGTGTGGCAGTCGATCAGGCCCGGCGTAATGAAGCGACCGTCGCAGTCGATACGCTCGGCGGCATGCAGGTCCGGGGCTTCGGCGGCCGGCCCTGCATAGATGATGCGGCCGGCTTCGCAGGCAATCACCCCGTTCTCGACCGGACGTTTTTCTCCGTCCGCTCCGGCCATCGTCAGAAGCCTGGCATTGGTCCAGAGCCGTTCGACCCGTCGGGCCATCGTCCGTTCCTCGCTGCACCGGCACCAGTCCGAATGCCGTCGACAATCTCTGTCATACCCGGCGGAAGCGATTCAAGGCAGGGCGGGCGCTATGCGGAAAGGCCGGACGGACAAGCCGATCCGTTGCGTCAGGGTCGAAGCCAAATTGAAAATGAAAAGCCGCGCACATTTCTGTGCGCGGCCAAACAGAAACGCGCCCCGTCCCGCCGTGGCGGGAGGGGTGCGTTTGATTCTCGCCCGTGATCGGAAAGCGGGCCCGGCGGAAGAACCGCCGGCGCCTGGGTTCCGCGAGGGGAACCGCTTAGATGACCTTGAGGTTATCCGCCGAGGTCTTGCCCTTCTTGGGATCGGGCTTCTCCTCGTACGAAACCTTCTGGCCTTCGTTCAGCCCGCGAAGCCCGGCGCGCTCGACCGCCGAGATGTGCACGAACACGTCAGCACCGCCATTTTCCGGCTGGATGAAGCCGTAACCTTTGGTGCCATTGAACCACTTAACCGTACCGACGGGCATTTATCGCTCCTGGGAATAGAACTCTAGAGAGTCCGTGTTTATAGATTTGCAGGTCCGCATGCAACTAATGCGATTCGAGTGGGTTCCAGAGGGTCAGACGGGAGCATGCTCAGGACACAGGCTGACGGCCGTAAAACTATAAAATTATCATTATAAATCAATTTATTAAGTCCTTTTGTGCGGCCTCCGGAACGGGCCCCGGACAGGCGCCCGCCGCTGCGGCCGGCAACCGTACAGTAACCGTCGTTCCGACGCCGACATGCGAGCTGATGCGCAGATTGCCACCCATTCCGGCTGCAAATGTCCGGCTGATCGCCAGCCCGAGACCGGTTCCCTTTACCTCGGATCGATAGGCGTCCCCGACCTGCACGAACGGGCGGCCGACGCGATCAAGATCCTCGGGCGAGATTCCGCGGCCGGTGTCGCTTACCCAGAACTCGACAAACGCGCCGTCGGCCGCCGGCGCCGCGGCGAGCGTCACGAGTCCGCCCGCATCCGTGAACTTGATCGAGTTTGACAGGAGATTGACGACGATCTGGCGCGTGGTTCGCGGATCGGCACGCACGAGCAGTAGACCCGGCAAGTCTTTTTTGAAGGCCAGTGCCTTCGTGGTCATGAGCGGCATCAGCTGGCGGGCGGTCGTCGCAAGCAGGTCGCAGATATCGAACGTCTCGGTCTCGAACTTGTAGGCGCCGACTTCCACCTTCGAAAGATCGAGAACGTCGTTGATGATCGAAAGGAGGTCTTCGCCGCTGCGCTTGATGTTTGCGAGGTAGTCTTTGTAGCGGGGATTGCCGATCGGCCCGAATATCTCGCGCACGGCGATCTCGGAAAACCCGATGATGGCGTTGAGCGGCGTCCGCAGTTCGTGGCTCATGGTCGCCAGAAACATCGTCTTCGCCTGGTTGGCGGATTCGGCACGTTCGGCCTGCTTGGCGCGTTCCTCGGCGAGCGAGACCAGCTCTTTGTTGATCCGCTCGATGTCGGTCATGTCGCGAAGGATCGCGGTCATGAGAAGTTCGCCCTCGAACTCCGATTTGGCGAGCTGGACCATGACGGGGAAATCCTCGCCGCCGGCCCGCACGCCGCGGATCGTCCGCCAGTCACCCATCGATCGGTCCGTCGCGGACTCCCTGCTGAAACGCCGAATGTGATCGGGATGCGCCAGGCGCGCGGCCTGCGGAAGCAGCAGATCGAGGGACTTGCCAAGCATGCTGGCGGCGCTGCGCTGGAACATGCGCTCGGCCGCGGGCGTGAAGACCCGGATGCGGCAGGACTCGTCGATCGAGAGGATCGCGTCGGGCGCAGCCTGGAGGATCGTCGAAAGCATCGCCTCGTTGCGTGCCCCGGAGTGCCGCGCGCTCAGGCTGACATAGAGGAGGAAGGCGCAAGCCGCGGACAGGCCGAATCCCAATGCCAATTCGCCGACGAGCGTCCCAATCCGCGAAGTGGCGCTGGGCGCGAAAATGTCGACAGTGATGGCCCTGTCGAGAATCGGCAATCCGTATCGCCGCACGCCCGGATCCGTCGGCGGAGAGTCTCCGGGGCCGGCGGAAAACCGGATCGCGTACTGCAGCGCGTTCGGCGCCTTAAGGAGCTGCTCGAAGGCTTCGATCCGGAATACCCCGACCACGTACCCTTCGAAGCGGCCGTTGCGCCAGACGGGAAAGCACGTCGCGATTCCTTCCCCGCCCTGGAAAAGATCGATGATGCCGGTGCTGCGCGGCGTGTCGGTATCGCGCGCGAGCGCCAGAAGTTCGAGGATTTCCGGCGTGTCGCCGACGACGCGGCCGACCGCTGTCTCGTTTCCCTGGAGGGGCCAGACGCGCGTGATGCGTCTGTCGCCATCGACGAGATTGATCGCAAGGAACTCGCGCGCGAATTCGTGGAGTGTGGCCGCAACATGGTCGAAGTTTTCCGGATTCTCGAACGTACCTTCGCGCGCGAGCTTCTGGATGTAGCTGAGACCGTTCAGTCGGTTGACGATTCGCTGCGCGATCGTGCTGGTGACCGTGTCGGCCACGTCGACGAATTCCTGCTGGCGGATGGCATTCCGGGCGTTGTGGACAGTGATGGCGACATACGACCACCCGAGAGCGAGCAGGACGCCGAGCATGCCGGCCGGTATGAAATTCCGCGTGCGGGTCCCAAGTCCGGCGCCAGCTCTCTCCAGCAGTTTGATCACGGAGTTCCCGCTCGATCGACAGACACTGGATTGGCCTTTTCAACTCACGGAAGCTTTCCATTGAGCCGCCGCCATGGTGAAAAAGTAGTTAATTCGAATATTCGCAAGCCGGAGCGGTGCGGTGCTCTAGCGGGCAGGGTCCGGGCATTTTGTCAGCCAGGTCCCGACGGCGCGTTTGGCCGCATTTTCGATTTCGGGAATGCTTGATTCGACGCTGGCGATCGACATGCGCCCGGGTTCCGGACCGAGCCTGAAGACCTGCGCAAGCTTGATGCCGCCCTCCGCGTACTCGACCCGCATCGACGTCTCCGAAGATTGCGAATAGGCGGCCGCGAAACGCTGGCGGTTTCCGCTGACGACGGCTTCGTAGCGGCGAGCGGCGAACTCGACATAGTTGGTTTCGCAATTTGCATTCGACTGTCCAAGGGCCCAGCGCCCGGCAACGCCTGGCGGAGGTCCCGAGAGAATCTCCTCCGCCGCGCGTTCGGGGTCGAGGATGGGCGGGACGAAGCGGTAGACGACGAAGACCAGTCCGATGAAGGCGGCGACGGCGGCGACACCGCCGAACTTGCGCAGGATCGATTTGCGCTTCGAATTTCGCCGCTCGGCCGCCTGGGCGCGCAGGCGGGGAATGGTTTCGCTCTCGAAATGGCGGATCTGGCCGGCAAGCTTCTCGGCGGCTTCCGCGAGCGTACCCGCGAACACGACGCTCGGGCGGGCGTCCGGTTCGTCGGCAAGGCGCCCCTCGATCACGATTCCGAGCGAAAGCTCAACCTGCCCGTAGGCACCGCGCCCGAGCGCTTCCTTGAGGCGGGCCGCCGTCGTCAGCGCCCAGTCGCCCGCGGCATCGACGGCCGCGAAGCTTCGCGATGCGAGCCGTTCGCGACCTTCGTTGGCCGTCAGCGTCGCAGTGCAGGCAAACAGGAAATCGCGGCTTTCCATCGTACCCACGGGCTGGAGTCAGGCGACATTAGACGCTCTTCTGGCCCGGCGCGAGGCTTCTGAGAGATGCCAAGAATCCGGTTTCGTGGTAGGAGTTACAACTAGATATGAACAAGGTGGTGGCCGCGTGGCCAGCGAATATCGCGTCATCTTCTTCGAAAACATCGATCTCGTCGCGGCCGCCTTCGACTGGAAGCGGACCCAGGGCGAACCGCCGCCCAATGGGCGGGCGACGAAACTGACGATCGACCGGGACACGCTTTCCTTCAAGATCGAGGTCAAGAAGAAGGACGGCACGAGCGTCGAATTCGCCGTTCAGGATGCGCAGATGACGGCCGCCCTGATCATGCTGTGCCGCAAGCGCAAGATCCCGCTCCCCATGAAATCGAAGAAGAATCTGGTGAATGTCGGCGGCCAGATCGCCTTCATGATCTCGATGCCGTCCGAAGGCATCGTCGCGGGTGTCCCGATCGAATACATCACGGGCACGGTCGCCGAGATCGAAAAGGGCCAGAACCGGCTGGTGATGTCGACCCAGCAGGGACCAGCAGGCTAGCGTTCGACGCGCCAGGCGCCGGCAGGAAACATTGCTTGACGGCTGTTGACCGTTGTTGACCGTCAACAGCTCAACCCCTTGATCCGCCGCGAAACACCGTGTTGACGTTGACGTCAACGCGATCGGTCAACCAAACCTTGCGGCGGCAAAAATGACGCGACGGGAGGAGACCGTCTCCTTCCAAGCCGTTGAATTCGCAACGATGTGACGGAGACAGCGAAACCTGTCTCGTAAATTTTCGTCACGCAAATTCTGCCGACGCGTGCGGCGCGGATGCATATTCACATGTCAAACAGCGCACGACCGGATGGGCTCAGCCGATGCGCAAGACGATAGCTCATGATAGGATAATATACAACTATAAATACTTACGTATGGCTTCTGTGTGAAGGCCTCAGCCGCGCTCGCGCGTCGTGCGGAAGGTGAGGTTCGGCCAATCCTGCGTCGTGCGGTTCAGCTCCCAGGCATTGCGCGCCATGAAGACGGGCGCGTCGTCGCGGTCTTCGGCAAGGCTGCCCCGGTTTGCTTCGACGAAGCGCTTCAACTCCGCCGGATCTTCGCTCGATACCCAGCGCGCCGTCTCGAACGGTGCCGGTTCGAAGCCGACCTTGACGTCGTATTCGGCGGCGATGCGCGAAGCGAGCACTTCGATCTGCAGCGGCCCGACGACCCCGACGATCCATTGGGAACCGAGAACCGGCCGGAAGACCTGGGTGACGCCCTCTTCGGCGAGGTCCTCGAGCGCGCGGCGCATCTGCTTGGCCTTGATCGGATCATCGAGGCGCACGCGGCGCAGGATTTCGGGTGCGAAATTCGGGATGCCGGTGAAGCGCAGCGTCTCGCCCTCGGTCAGCGTGTCGCCGACGCGCAGCGTGCCGTGATTGGGGATGCCGATGATGTCGCCGGGCAGCGCCTCTTCGGCGAGTTCGCGCTCCTGCGCGAAGAAGAAGATCGGGCTGTGGACCGCGATCGCCTTGCCGGTGCGGACCTGCGTGAGCTTCATGCCACGCTTGAACCGGCCCGAGCATAGACGCAGGAACGCGATGCGGTCGCGATGGTTCGGATCCATGTTCGCCTGGACCTTGAACACGAAACCGGTGACGCGATCTTCTTCGGGATCGACGGTGCGCGGCTGGGCCGGCTGCGGGCGGGGCGGCGGCGCGAATTCGCCGAGGCCCTGGATCAGCGATTCGACCGAATAGTCCTTGAGCGCGCTGCCGAAGAAGACGGGCGTCATGTTGCCGGCCCGATAGGCTTCGAGGTCGAGCGTGGGGTAGGCCGACAGCGCCAGCGAAGCGGCTTCGCGGAACTCGCGCAGCGGGCGTTCGGCGACGAGGGCGTCGAGGGCCGGATCGTCGGGCCCCGACATCTGGATGGCGCGTTCGTAGCCGCCGCCGGGCTTGCCGGTGAGGAACTGGTTCAAGCGCAGGTCGAAGCAGCCGTGGAAGTCCGAGCCCATGCCGACGGGCCACACGAACGGGCTCACGTCGAGCTGCAGCGTCTTCTCGATCTCGTCGAGAAGGTCGAAGGGATCGCGGCCTTCGCGGTCGACCTTGTTGACGAAGACGCAGATCGGGATGTCGCGCAGGCGGCAGACCTCGAACAGCTTGCGCGTCTGGATCTCGATGCCCTTGGCGGCGTCGATGACCATGACGGCGGAGTCCACTGCCGTCAGCGTGCGGTAGGTGTCTTCGCTGAAATCCTCGTGGCCGGGCGTATCGAGCAGGTTGAAGGTGACGCCGGCATAGTCGAACGTCATGACCGAGCTGGTCACCGAGATGCCGCGCGCCTGTTCGATTGCCATCCAGTCCGAACGGGCCCGCCGGCGCTCGCCGCGCGCCTTGACCTGTCCGGCAAGGCGGATCGCGCCCCCGAACAGCAGCAGCTTTTCCGTCAGCGTCGTCTTGCCGGCGTCGGGGTGCGAAATGATCGCGAAGGTTCGGCGGGTGGCGGCGCTTTGCGGCAGGACGGACGACATCGAGCGTGAAATTCCTGAAGAACTGGACGCGACGACATACGCCCGCCCGGCCGATGCGGCAAGCGCCAATATGGGAAGGAACCTGGGTGAAACTGGACCGCCCCGGTGGCGATCGCCGACCGGGGCGGTTTTGCCAGCAGCGCCATCACCGGAGGAGGATCCGCGCGCGTCGTTGCCGACGCCCTGAACGGTAGAGATCGGCGGTTAACAGATCGCTAAATCCGCCGTGTCATTCGATGCGTGTCCTACAATGGGAGTCTGATGCGGGCGCGTGCACCGCCCAGCGGGGATTCGTCGATGCGCACGTCGCCGCCATGCCCGCGGATCACGTCGCGCGCGATGGTGAGGCCGAGGCCCACGCCGCCGGTCTCGACATTGCGCGCAGGATCGAGACGGAAAAACGGCTTGAAGACGTCTTCGCGCGATTCCGGCGGGATTCCCGGACCGTCGTCGTCGATGACGATCTCGATCTCGCTTGATTGGCGCGTCGCATGGACCTGCACCTGAGCTGCGTGCCGGACGGCATTCGCGATCAGGTTTTCGAGGCTGCGCTTGATGGCATGCGGGCGCAACGCCATGCGCATGTCGCCGACGACCGTCAGCGCCACCGAATGGCCGCCGCGCTGCGTCGCGGCGACGATTTCCTCGAGCAGGACGGCGAGATCGGCCTCCTCGATCTTTTCCTCACCTTCGCCGCGCACGAATGCGAGGTAAGAATCGACCATGCGCACCATGTCGCCGACGTCGGTCTTGAGGCCGGCCGAGGACGGATGGTCGCCGAGCATCGCGAGCTCGAGCTTCATCCGCGTGAGCGGCGTGCGCAGGTCGTGGCTGATGCCCGCAAGCATCTCGGTCCGTTGGGCCATGTGGCGGCGGATGCGTTCGCGCATCGTCACGAAGGCGGTCGCCGCCTGACGGACTTCCGAAGCGCCGTAGGGGCGGAACTCGGCATCTTCGCGCCCCTTGCCGAAGGCCTCGGCGGCGTCCGCCAGCCGCTTGATGGGGCGGACCTGGTTGTTCATGAAGGCCGAAGCGACCGCGATAAGGATCAGCGAAGTGCCGATCATGAACAGCAGGAAGACATAGACATTCGTCGTGAAGACCCGCTGGCGCGAGGTTTCGAGCCGCAGCACGCCATCGGGCATCTGGACGGCGAGATGGAGGTCGTCGGGATGGCTCCAGACGTCGAGCAGGAACGGCCGGCGCACGCGCTCTTCCAGGCCGGCGACGAGATAGTGCTCGAGGATCGTGCCCGGCTTGGCCGGGCCGGTGTGATCCAGGATGGCGCCTGCCTCGAAACTGTAGACCGAGCCGTAGGCGAGCTGCATCGTCTCCATCAGCCAGGCGCGCTCGTCCGCCTGCGGATGGCGGCCCATCGCCTGAACGACGCTGGCGACTTCGCCGGCGAGCGCGTTCGACAGACGGCGCGACACGGTGTCCCAGACCCGGTCGTAGAAGACGAATCCCGCGACGATCTGGACCAGCACCATCGGCGTCACGAGAATGATCAGCGCGCGCGCGAACAGCGAACGCGGCATCCAGCGTCTGAGCAGGTTCGTGAGCGCGTCCATCGCCATCGTCAATCCGTCCGCAGCAGATAGCCCGCACCGCGGACGGTCTGCAGATAGCGCGGGTTGCGCGGATCGTCCTCGATCTTGGGGCGCAGGCGCGTGACGGTGACGTCGACCGTCCGTACGTTGCCGGACAGACGCGAGCGGCGCAGCAGTTCTTCGCGGCTGACCGGCGCGTTTGCCGAGCCCGCGAGCACCCGCAGCAGCGACAGTTCCGCCGACGTGAGCTTCACGTGGGTGGTGCCGCGCGACAGCTCTTCGCGCACCAGGTCGAACCGGAAGGCGCCGAAATTCACCTCTTCGGGCGCGTCGGACGGCGGCGGCGGCGCGCGGCGCAGGATATTGCGCACGCGCAGCAGCAGTTCCTCCGGTTCGAACGGCTTGGGCAGGTAATCGTCCGCACCGGAAGAGAGTCCGGAAATGCGGTCTGCGGTCTCGCCGCGTGCGGTCAGCAGCACGATGGGTACGTCACGCTTGCCGGCCCTCAGGCGACGGGTGAATTCCATGCCGTCCTCGCCGGGGAGCATCACGTCGAGCACGACCAGATCGAAGGCGATCGCGTCGAGCTGGGATTCGGCTTCCTTTGCGTCGGCAGCCGTCGCGACACGGTAGCCGCGCTCGGCGAGGAACCGGCGCAGCAGCTCGCGCGTGCGCGTATCGTCGTCGACGACGAGAAGGTGGGCTGCCTCATCCATGGGAGTGAATGTAGGTGTGCCCGGCGAGCCTGCCAACAGCGGCGTTCGGAATTCGCGATCTCGTGCCGGTATTTATGCCGGCCGGGTCCGTCCGGCGGCGAGCGGCTGCGGCTTCGTGCTGTCGCCGGCAACCTTGCCGCGATCACGTTCGTCGATCAGGCCCAGCATGACGCGCCGGAACCCTTCGACCGCGTTCGGGCCGGCGGCACGATATGCGGCCGCGAATCGCCGGCGCTGGTTCTCGGAAAGCTTGCGCTCGAGCGTGGCGCCGAGTTCGGTCAGTTCAAGGCGCCGCTGGCGCCGGTCGACCGCGCCGGGGCGTTGGGCGATATAGCCTTTGCGCACGAGTTCGCCCAAGACGCGCGAAAGGCTCTGTTTGGTGATCCGCAGGATCGCCAGAAGTTCGCCGACATTGATGCCGGGATACCGGCCCACGAAATAGACCGCGCGATGATGGGCGCGGCCGAGGCCGATCTCGTCGAGCATGCGGTCGGGCTCGGCCGTGAAATCCCGATAGGCGTAGAAGAGCAGCTCGATCCCGAGGCGCAGATCCTCGTCGCGCAGATAGAGATGCTGGAGACCGGGCCGCAAATCTGGCATGTGAGGGCTTCATAACCGAAATACGTCAGTGATATTGACATATATGCCGCAAGAGTGTTTCTTGTTGCAAGCCCAAATCGGGCGAAAGTTGCGCCAAATCCGGTTTTGGCGAAATGAATGACCTGAAGACGAAGGGAACGGCCATGGCTCTGGTGCCTTTTGACGATCGCGACGGCTCTATCTGGTGGAACGGTTCGCTCGTGCCGTGGCGCGACGCGAAACTGCATGTCCTCACCCATGGCCTGCACTACGCCTCCGCCGTCTTCGAGGGCGAGCGCGCCTATGGCGGCAAGGTGTTTCATCTTCGCGCCCATTCGCAGCGCCTGATCGATTCCGCGCGCCTGCTCGGCTTCGAGATCCCCTATACGGTCGAGCAGATCGAGGCGGCGACCAACGAAGTCGTCGCGGCCAACGGCCAGCCCGACTGCTACATCCGTCCGATCGCCTGGCGCGGCTCGGAAATGATGGGCGTGTCGGCGCAGCAGTCGAAAATCAACGTCGCGATCGCGACCTGGGCCTGGGGCAGCTATTTCCAGGACAAGGAAAACGGCATCCGCATGGCCTGGGCCAAGTGGTCGCGGCCAGCGCCGAACACGGCGCCGACGGCGTCGAAGGCGGCCGGCCTCTACATGATCTGCACGATGTCGAAGCATGCGGCCGAGAAGGATGGTTACGCCGATGCCGTGATGCTCGATTGGCGCGGCCAGATCGCCGAGGCGACGGGCGCAAACATCTTCATGGCGATCGACGGCGTGCTGCACACGCCCAAGCCTGACTGCTTCCTGGATGGCATCACGCGCCGCTCGGTGATCGCGATGGCGAAGTCGCGCCAGATCCAGGTCGTCGAACGCGCGATCTGGCCGGACGAACTCGCCCGCGCGCAGGAGGTGTTCCTCACCGGCACGGCCGCCGAGATCACGCCGGTGGGCGAGATCGGCGAGTACAAGTTCAAGCCGGGCGCGATCACCAAGGCGCTGCTCGAGGACTTCGGGCGCGCCACGCGCGGCGAGGCCGATTTCCCGATCCAGTGACGCCGGACGAACTCGTCGCCGCCTACGATGCGGCGCTGGCCCGGCTCGCGGCACTTAGCCCCGAGCCGGGGCCGGCGCGCCGGCTGATCGATCCGCTGCTGCGCCTGTTCGGCAGGGACTCGCGCACCTATGCGATGCGCGAACGCGCTTCTCTTCTCGATCGCGCCGCGCGCGATGCGGTTGCCGGCGGCAACGCGGAACGGCGCCGCGCCCTCGACAATGCGCTCGCCCGCCGCATATCCTAGCGGCTCAGGATCGCTTCCATTTCTCTGCGGCGCGGTCGTCGTCCGCCTTCGCCTCGACCCAGCGCTCGCCCTGCGGCGTTTCCTCGAGTTTCCAGAACGGCGCCTTCGTCTTCAGCCAGTCGATCAGGAAATTGCAGGCCTCGAATGCGGCTTGCCGGTGCGGCGAAGCAGCTGCGCACAGCACGATCCGGTCGCCCGGTTCGAGCCGTCCGTAGCGATGGACGATCAAAGTGGCCGAAAGCTCCCAGCGTGCATTCGCCTCGCGTTCGACGGCGGCAAGTTCCTTCTCGGTCATGCCGGGATAGTGTTCGAGCGTCATGGCGCCGGCGCCCGGTCCCCCCATCTCGCGCACGAGACCCACGAAGCTCGTCAGTGCGCCGATGTCGGTGCGGCCCTCGGTGAGCGCCGCAAGCTCCGCGCCGACATCGAAATCCTCGCGCTGCACGCGGATCGCCATGTCAGCCCCCGGTCACGGGCGGGAAGATCGCGATCTCGTCGCCGGCCTTCACCGGATGATTACCCTTCACGTACGCCTGATTGACGGCGACGCGCACGACCTCGCGCTTGGCCAACGCTTCGGCATGACCCGAAGAGCGCGTGGCGAGCCAATCGAGCAGTCCGGCGACATCCTTGATCCCGGCCGGCGGCTCGACCGTCTCGGCGGCGGTGCCCACCCGCGTGCGCAGCCAGGCGAACCAGAGGATTTTCATGAAGCGAGTTCCGAATAGGGCAGGAAATCGACCATCGTTCCCGCGGACACGTTCGTGACGTCTTCGGCAAGTTCGATCAGGCCGTCGGATTCGACCAGAGAGGTGAGAATGCCCGCGCCGTCACGGGGGAAACGCCGGGCCACGAGGGTTCCGTCGGCGTCGGCAATCAGGCGGGCGCGAAGCCACTCGCGCCGCCCTTCTTTTTTCCGGACGTCGAAGTCGGCACGTACCCGAAACTTCAACGGCTCGATTTCGGTGGTCCCGGCAAGGCGCAGCAGTACGGGCCGCGCGAACCGCAAGAATGTCACCATCATCGCTACCGGGTTTCCGGGCAGGCCGACGAAGGCCTTGCCGAGAACGGTCCCGAAGGCGACCGGCCGCCCGGGCCGGATGGCAAGGCGCCAGAAATGGATCTCGCCGTTGGCGGATACAGCCGCACGGACATGGTCCTCGTCGCCGGTCGACATTCCGCCCGACGTGACGATCGCATCGTGGCCCGCTGCGGCCTTTGCAAGGGCGGCGGCGACGACGTCGCGCCTGTCGGCAAGAATGCCGAGATCGGTGACGTCGCAGCCAAGCTGCTCGAGAAGCGCCATAAGCGTGAAGCGGTTCGCGTCGTAAACCGCGCCTGCCGCCGCGCTGTCGCCGGGCTCGCGCAACTCGTCGCCGGTGGAAAAGACGGCAACACGCAGTCGTGCGCGTACGGAAATTTCAGTGCGGCCGAGCGATGCGATCAGCCCGACATCCTGCGCGCGCAAGCGCGCGCCGGCGTCGAGAACCGTCTTTCCGGCCTCGATGTCCTCGCCGGCCCTCCGGCGGTTCGCGCCGCGCTTCTGGCCGGGCGGCAGGACGACGAAATCGCCGTCGGGGCGGACGTCTTCCTGCATGAAGACCGTATCCGGGCCGTCCGGCATCCGCGCGCCGGTGAAGATCCGTGCTGCGAAGCCGCGCGGCAGGGCCTCGGTCATCGGGTGGCCGGCTGCCGCGCGTCCGCGGAGTTCCAGACGCGTCTCGCCGTCGGCCGACAGATCGTCGAAATGAACGGCGTATCCGTCGACGGCCGCGTTGTCGTGCGGCGGCACGCTGCGTGTCGCCACGACGCCTTCGGCAAGGATACGGCCGGCCGAACGGCGTATCGCGCATTTCTCGATGCCGGCGACGGGGACCGCGCGCGCGGCGAGAAGGGATAGCGCCTCGTCGGCCCGCATCAGTTCGCCGCCGAACGCGAAGCAGTCGTTCGACAACTGCGCCATCAGGCGGTTCCCGGTCGGCGCATCCGCGCGAGGACGAGATCGGCGATGGCGCCGATGTCGTCGAGCGACAGGTGCGGAACGCGCAGTCCCGTGACCGGTGCATCGCTTGCGACCGCGACGATGTGCGGATCGTCCGGCGCCAGCAGCGGCTTGCCGAGGGACGGGCGATGCACTTCGAGCTTCTCGTGCCGGTCGCGCTTGAAACCCTCGACCAGCACAAGATCGACAGGCGCAAGACGCGAGACGAGCATGTCGAGCGTCGGCTCTGGCGCGCCGCGATGCTCGCGCATCAGCGCGAATCGGTTCGCGGACGCGACGAGAACCTCGCTAGCGCCCGCGCGGCGGTGCTCGTAGCTGTCCTTGCCCGGCTGGTCGACGTCGAATTCGTGGTGCGCATGCTTGATCGTCGAGACGCCGATGCCGCGTCGCACGAGTTCGGGAATGAGCTTCGCCACCAGCGTCGTCTTGCCGCTGCCGCTCCAGCCCGCCAGCCCGAAAATATGCATCGCGGTCAGGCCGAGCGGCGGGCCGCGTCGGCCGGACGCGGCGACGGGGCGACGTCCGAGGCAGGGGCCGGCGCGTCTTCGTCGACATGCTTGAGGCCGGTCGCGAGATAGTCGTAGCCGGTATACAGCGTCAGCGCTGCCGCGACCCACAGGCCGAATTCGCCGACGAGCGTGACGGGAAGGAACGCCGTCGGTGCCGCGTCGCCGACGATCAGGAAGCCGAGCGCGGTCATCTGGATGCCGGTCTTCCATTTCGCAAGCTTCGAGACAGGAAGTCCGACCCGGATCTCCGCGAGAAATTCGCGCAGGCCCGAGACGAGGACCTCGCGCAGCAGGATCACGAGCGCCGCGAGCACCGACACGCCAGCCACCCGGCCGAACGCCACGAGCAGCAGGATGGTCGCGGCGACGAGAAGCTTGTCGGCGATCGGATCGAAGATGCGGCCGAGCTTCGACTGCTGCGCCCAGGCGCGCGCGAGATAGCCGTCGAGCCAGTCCGTGGCGGCGGCGATCCCGTAGACCGCACATGCGACGTAGCGCCACTCGTCGCCCTGGAACCAGAAGAGGGCGACAATGACGGGAATAGCGACAATGCGGCTGAGCGTGAGCCACATCGGGAGGGAAAAACCCATTGGGGACCGGTTTCGGTTAGCGGACGTTGCTGGCGAGGATTTTACCCGTCGCCATGGAAGTGGTCATAGATTTTTTTGGCCGCAGCCTTTCCCACGCCCGCGACGGCTTCAAGATCGGTAAGTCCGGCCTGTTTGACCAAGGTGGCGGAGCCGAAATGCAGCAAAAGCGCCTTCTTGCGGCGAGGCCCGATGCCCGGCACCTCGTCGAGCGCCGATCGTTCGAGGCCCTTGCTGCGGCGTGCGCGATGGCCGCCGATGGCAAAGCGATGCGCCTCGTCGCGCAGGCGCTGCAGGTAGTAGAGCACGGGATCTCGCGGCTCGAGCTGGAACGGCTCGCGACCGGGCATGAAGAACCGTTCGCGCCCGGCGTCGCGGTCGGGTCCCTTGGCGATCGCGACGATGTTGAGGTCTTCGATGCCGAGTTCGGTCAAGACGCCCATGACCGAGCTGAGCTGACCCGGTCCGCCGTCGACAAGGACCAGATCGGGCCAGGTCCCGCCGTCGCGTCCGGCGTCCTCGCGTAGCGCACGCGAGAAGCGCCGCTCGAACACCTCGCGCATCATCGCGTAATCGTCGCCGCCCGCACCGACATCCGATTTGCCTTCCCCGCGAATGTTGAACTTGCGGTACTGGCCTTTCACGAAGCCTTCCGGCCCGGCGACGACCATACCGCCGATCGCGTTGGTGCCCTGGATGTGGCTGTTGTCGTAGATCTCGATGCGCTTGGGCGGCGCATCCAGCCCGAAGACGGTCGCCACGCCATCCAGAAGCTTGGCCTGGGCACCGCTTTCGGCCATGCGCCGGGCCAGCGCCTCGCGCGCGTTGGCGAGCGCATGATCGACCGGCTTGCGCTTGTCGCCGCGCTCGGGGACGAGGATGCGCACGCGCGTGTCGGTGCGCGCGCCCAGCGCCTGTTCGAGCAACTCGCGTTCCGGCACGTCTTCCGACAACGCGATCTTCGGCGGCGGCGGCTTGTCCGAATAGAATTGGCCGAGGAAGGAAGCGAGCACCTCGCCGGTGGGAAGATTCCGGTCGTGGCGCGGGAAATAGGCGCGGTTGCCGTAGTTTCGTCCGCCGCGGAAAAAGAAGACCTGGATGCAGGTCTGGCCGCCTTCGGCGTGGATCGCGACGACGTCGCTGTCGCCCAATCCCTCGACATTGATGTCCTGGCGCGCCTGGACGGCCGTCAGCGCCCGGATGCGGTCGCGATACATTGCTGCCGTCTCGTAATCCAGCGCGTCGGCGGAGGCCTGCATCTTGGCGGCGAGTTGCCCTTGCGCGTCGTGCGTTCGCCCTTCGAGGAAGTCGACGGCCTCGTCGACGAGCTTCGCGTAGTCGTCCTTCGAGATGCGGCCCACGCACGGGGCCGAGCAGCGCTTGATCTGGTAGAGCAGGCAGGGCCGCGTGCGCGCGGCGAAGATCGCATCCGAGCACGAGCGCAGCAGGAACGCGCGCTGCATGGCCGTCAGCGTCTGGTTCACGGCGCCGGCCGACGCGAAGGGTCCGAAATAGCGGCCCTTGCGGTCGCGGCTGCCGCGATGCTTGGCGACCTGCACGAATTCGTGGTCTTCGATAAGCGCGATATAGGGAAATGACTTGTCGTCGCGCAGCAGCACGTTGTAGCGCGGCATCAGTCGCTTGATGAGATTGCTCTCAAGCAGCAGCGCCTCGACTTCGGTATGGGTCGTGACGATTTCCAGCCGGCGCGTCTCCGACACCATGCGCACAAGCCGGTTGGGCATCCGGTCGAACTGGAGGTACTGGGCAACGCGCCTGCGCAGCGCGCGGGCCTTGCCGACATAAAGCGCATCGCCCTTCGCATCGAGCATCCGGTAGACGCCGGGCGTGAACGGAAGCGTCGGCAGGGCCGCGCGCAGCACGCCGGCCCCCTCCGCCGCCAGCGCAGGCGGCGTTTCGAGATCGAAGTTCGTGTCGTCGCCAGCTGTGGTCATTGCTGAAATTGCGTAAAGCTTCCGGTGCGGGACTGGCAAGAACTACAAATCGATCGAGACCCCTGTGGCGCTTCTGCCACCGTCATGCCCGGCAGGGGGCAAAGGGCCAAAAGGGGCTCTCGTCTATCCACGATTCCTGTGGGTAACTTTGTGGAGAAAGGGGTCCCGATCCCGTCGAAATCGGCATTAACCGCATTCTTGGCCAGCTTGCCCGCGATTTAGGCAGAGTTCAGTAAGGCATTGAATTCTATATATTTTGGTATCTTCTAATGTAACCGTTGCTTCATATTCCCTTAAGAAACCGCAGAATTCCGCCATTTTCATGACAGCCGATAGGGCGTGTGCACAACTGACACCGATCAGGCGCCAGTTTGGCGGCGCTCGATTTCGACGCCGACGGCGGCCGCATCCTTGTAGATGTCGAGTTTCTCCACGCGAACACGCACATAGAGCGCGGAAGGCACAGCCAGGCACAACGCAGCCGCACGCTCGGCAAGAGTCTCGACGAGGTTCACATGCCCTTCGGCGACCAGGCCGCGGAGGCCGGTGACGATACGATCGTAACAAACGATCTCGGCCCGGCGGTCCTGTCGCGGTGGCCTGTCCACGACGCCAAGCTCGATATTGAAGCGCACGCGCTGGCGCTTGCCCTTCTCGCGGCGAAAGACGCCGATTTCGGCCTTCAGCACCAGGTCGCCGATCAGGACCTTGCGCACCGGCAGGTCGGCCGGCGCGAGCGGTACGATGGTGCCGGTCTGCAGGGGCTTCGACGACATCTTCATTCCTCGGGCTGATTGCGGCCGGGCGCGCCCCAGTTGAGATGCTGCCCGCCATCGAGCGCGATCATCTGGCCGGTCATCGAGCGCGCCGCGAGGATGAATCGCAGGGCCGCCGCGAGCTCGTCTAGTTCGGGCCCGCGCTTCAGCGGCACGCTCGCGACCTGCCGGGCAAACTGCGCGGGATCCTGCCGCACGCTGGCGAGCGTCGGACCGGGGCCGATGGCGTTGACGCGGATGCGTGGTGCAAGAGCCATTGCCAAAGTCTGCGTCAGCGTCCACAGACCGGCCTTGGCGACCGTGTAGCTGGTGAAGTGCGGTGTGAGGTTCCAAACGCGCTGGTCGATGAGATTGATGATGGCGCCCTCGGCGCCGGGCGGCAGGTCGCGGGCCAGCGCTTGCGACAACACGAAGGGCGCGCGCAGGTTTGTTTCGACATGCGCGTCCCAGCTCGCGCGCGTCGTGCTCTCGAATTCGTCGCGCTCGAAGACGGATGCGTTGTTGACCAGTACGCCGAGCGGGCCGAGCGCCGCCCGTGCCGCCTTGGCGAGTTCGACGACCGACGCTTCGATCGCAAGATCAGCCTGGAGCGCGACGGCCCGCCCTCCGGCCGCGGTGATCTCGTCGGCGAGCGCTGCAGCCTGCGCGCCGCTTTCGCGAAAGTGGATCGCGACGGCGAACCCGTCGGCCGCCAGTGCGCGCACGAAGGCGGCACCCAGACGCTTTGCGCCGCCGGTGACCAGTGCCGTGCGCGGAAGGGCGGGGGAGGACGTCATCTTCCGGATATGCCCGCTTGCGCGCCGCGGCGCAACAGCGCCATGCCGGCGAATGCCGGGAGCGCTGCGACGCAGAGATAGGCGGCCGTATAGCTGTCGGTCGCGAGCACGACTGTCGTGAAGACGCTCGGCATGACGGCGACCCCGCCGAACGTGAAGAGGCCGGTTGCCCCGGTCGCCTCCGCTTCCCGGCTGGGTGCCGCCAGCCGGGCGACTTCGGCAAGATAGACCCCGTTCCAGGCCATCGCCGTTCCGCCGAAGACCGCACAGGCGATGGCCAGCAGGGTGTACGGCATTCCGGCCGCCCCCAGCGCCACGATCGCCGCGAAGACCGCCATCGCGACCCCGAGTGCCGCGAACACGAGATCCGGCCGACCCAGCCTGTCGGCGACGATTCCCCAGACGATGCGCCCGACGACGCCTGCGCTCTGCGCGACGGCAAGGACGGTGGCCGCGGCGACGAGTTCGATCGAGGTGTCGTGCAGCAGGAACACGATCAGGAAGCCGGCCAGCGAGCCCTGAAGACCGGAATAGGCGAAGGACCCCATCGCGATGGCGCGCATCTCGACCTGTCGCCAGACCCGGAGCAGCGGCTCGACGAGCTGCGCACGGGGGGAAAAGCGGACCTTGCCCGCCTCGGCCGTTTCGAAGCGGCCTTTGAGCAGCGAAATCGCGATGGCGGCGACGGCAAGCGCGGCGGCGACAGCCACGCATGCGCCGCGCCATCCGAATGTGAGGCCGAGCTGCGGCATCGTCAGGGCGGCCAGCGTGAACCCGGCCGGCACGCCGGTCTGCTTGACCGAGAAGACGAGGTTGCGGTTCGAAACGTCGGTCGCGCGGGAGAGGATCGCCGAGGAGGCGGGTGTCGTCGGACCGAGGCTGAAACCGCCGATCAGGGCGGCGAGGATCGCGAACGGGATCGTTGCCTGCGCCAGTGCCAGCGCCGCGATCGCGCCGCAGACGAGGCCACTCTGCATCGTGCGCAGTGGGCCGAAGCGCGCGATGATGCCGCCGCTCGCCACGCCCGAAACCGCCGCCGATGCGTAAAGCAGCGCCACGTAATAGCCGACCGACGAAGCGGGAATGCCGAAATCGACGCTCCAGAGCGGTGCAAGGACCGCCGCCGCCAGGCTAGCGCCGCTGACCAGGATCTGGACCGTCAGCGTCGTTACGAGCGGCAGGAGGATCGATCTCACTTCCGGGCACCGCCCTGCTGCGGCCGGCGTGCGCGCCCTTTGCGCGAATTGACGGAGCCGCCGGTCGAACGCGGGCGCGCGGCCGCGTCGGCCGCCTTGTAGCCGCTGCCGCTTTCGGCAACGCCGGGCATCTCCATCTCGATCGATTCGAGGCGCTTGATCTCGTCGCGCAGGCGCGCGGCCTCCTCGAACTCCAGATTGGCCGCCGCATCGCGCATGCGCTTCTCGAGATCGTTGATGTGGGCGCGCAGGTTGTGGCCGACCAGGTGCTTGGTGCCGTCGTCGCCGGTCCCCACCGTCACGCGGTCGCGCTCATAGACGCTGCCGAGGATATCGCCGATCTGCTTGCGGACCGATTCCGGCGTGATGCCGTGTTCCTTGTTGTAGGCGACCTGCTTGGTGCGCCGTCGGTCGGTTTCGGCAAGGGCGGCCTTCAGCGAGTCCGTCATCTTGTCGGCGTAGAGGATCACGCGGCCGTCGACATTTCGCGCCGCGCGTCCGATCGTCTGGATCAGCGACGTGCGCGAACGAAGGTAGCCTTCCTTGTCGGCGTCGAGGATCGCGACGAGTCCGCACTCGGGAATGTCGAGACCTTCGCGCAGCAGGTTGATGCCGATCAGCGCGTCGAAGGCGCCCAGCCGCAGGTCGCGGATGATCTCGATGCGCTCCAGCGTTTCCACGTCCGAATGCATGTAGCGAACGCGCACGCCGTTTTCGTGCAGGTACTCGGTCAGGTCCTCCGCCATGCGCTTGGTCAGCGTCGTGACGAGGGCGCGCATGCCCTTCTTGGCAAGCGCCTTGAGTTCGCCCAGCAGATCGTCGACCTGCCGCTCGGTCGGGCGGATCTCGCAAGGCGGATCGACGAGGCCGGTCGGGCGGATGACCTGCTCGACGAACACGCCCTTGGTGCGCTCGAGCTCCCAATTCCCCGGTGTCGCCGAGACGAACACGGTCTGCGGGCGCATCGCGTCCCACTCCTCGAACTTGAGGGGACGGTTGTCGATGCAGGACGGCAGGCGGAAGCCGTATTCCGACAGCGTCGATTTGCGCGCGTAGTCGCCCTTGTACATGCCGCCGATCTGCGGAACCATCACGTGGCTCTCGTCGCAGATCAGCACGGCGTTCTTGGGCAGGTACTCGAACAATGTCGGCGGCGGTTCACCCGGCTTGCGCCCCGTGAGGAAGCGCGAATAGTTCTCGATGCCGGCACAGCTGCCCGTCGCCGCCATCATCTCGATGTCGAACGTCGTGCGCTGCTCCAGGCGCTGCGCTTCCAGGAGCTTGCCCGCCGCGTTGAATTCGGCCAGCCGCGACTTGAGCTCGATCTTGATCTGCGCGATCGCCTGCTCGAGCGTGGGCTGCGGCGTGACGTAGTGCGAGTTGGCGTAGAGCTTGGCCGATTCGAGTGTGGCCTTCTTCTCGCCGGTCAGCGGGTCGAACTCCCAGATCGCCTCGATCTCGTCGCCGAACATCGAGACGCGCCACGCGCGGTCCTCGCAGTGCGCCGGGAAGATCTCGATCGCATCGCCCCGCGCGCGGAAGGTGCCGCGCTGGAACGACGCCTCGTTGCGCTTGTAGTGGAGCTTGACGAGTTCGCGCAGCAGTTCGTTGCGGTCCATCCGCTGGCCGGCCTTCATCGTCAGCGTCATCGACGAATAGGTCTCGACCGAACCGATGCCGTAGATGCAGCTCACCGAGGCGACGATGACCGTGTCCTGCCGCTCCAGCAGGGCACGCGTCGCCGAGTGGCGCATGCGGTCGATCTGCTCGTTCACCGAGCTTTCCTTCTCGATGTACGTGTCCGAGCGCGGCACGTACGCCTCGGGCTGGTAATAGTCGTAATAGCTGACGAAATACTCGACCGCGTTGTTCGGGAAGAAGAGCTTCATCTCGCCGTAGAGCTGGGCGGCAAGCGTCTTGTTCGGCGCGAGGATCAGGGCGGGGCGCTGGAGATTCTGGATCGCGTGCGCCATCGTGAAGGTCTTGCCGGAGCCGGTGACGCCCAGCAGCACCTGATCCTTCTCGCCGCGCAGCAGGCCCTGCGTGATCTCGGCGATCGCCGCAGGCTGGTCGCCGGCCGGCTTGAAATCCGATACGACCTCGAGGCGCTGTGCGGGTGCCGCATCGGCATCCACGCTCAGCGGCGGGGCGGGGTTCATGTGCGCGTCGGAAAGCGTCGCGGAAATTCGGGGGAGGGCCATGGGATGCGCAGTCTAGCCCGCGGCCGCGCGCCGCTCAACGCGGCTCGTCAGATGTCGAGGACGATGTTGCCGATGATCTTGCCGCTTTCGACGGCGGCGTGTGCTGCCGCGATGTCGGCGAGCGGGAAGCGCTCGGCGATGCGCGTTTTCAGGTGCCCCATCGCGAGGCGCGAATTGATCCAGCTGGTTCCTTCGCGCCGCTGGGCGGGCGAAAGTTCGTAGACCATGAAGCAGGCCATCGTGATGTTCTTGGCGATCATCGGCATGAAGGGGAGCGTGAATTCGCCCTTGTTCGAACCGTAGACGGCAAGAAGCCCGCCGGGCTTCAACGCTTCGACGTCGGCCGCACCATTGCCGGCGATGTCGAGTTCGACGATCCGGTCGACGCCTTCGCCGGCGGTCAATTCCTTGACGCGTGCGCCGACATCTTCCGTGCGGTAGTCGATCGTGGCATCCGCACCCGCTTCGCGCGCGATGACGGCCTTTTCGGCCGACGAGACGGTCGCGAAGACCTTCGCGCCTTCGTATTTCGCCATCTGGATCGCATAGTGGCCGACGGCACCGGCTCCGCCGGTGACCAGCACCGTGCGCCGCGAGACGCCGCCGTTCATCGAGACGGCCCGCCAGGCGGTGAGCGCCGGAATTCCGAGGCACGCACCCACCGCGAAATCGACATTGGCGGGCAGCGCCACGGCGAATTCCGCCGGCACGCAGACATGCTCGGCCGCCGTGCCGTCGGCGCGCTTCCATTGCGCGTTGAAGACCCAGACGCGTGCGCCGATGCGTGCCGCGTCGACGCCGTCGCCGACGGCGTCGATCGTTCCCGCACCGTCGGAATGGGGGACGATGCGTTTGTAGACCGCGTTGCGCGTCGCCACCGCGCGGGCCTTCACGTCCGATGGATTGACGCCGGACGTCGCAAGCTTCACGCGCACCTCGCCGCGGCCGGGTTCAGGCAGCGGCAGGTCGGCGATCGACAGGACGTCGGCGGCAGGGCCGAAGGCGGAATAGACGGCGGCGCGCATGGAAACCTCGGTTGGCGGAGTCGCAGGGTCCCGACTTTAGCGCGCCTGCCAGGCGCGCATCTGCGCGATTTCCTTCTCCTGTTCGCGGACCACGCCCTCGGCGAGCGCGCGGATCTCGGGATCGGTCCCGTGTTGCAGGACGACGCGCGCCATCTCGACCGCGCCCTGATGATGCGGGATCATGCCGGCGACGAAATCGCGATCCACGTTGCCGCTGTACTTGATGTCCATGTCCTTGTGCATCTTGGCGTTGGCCGCCTTGAACGCCCGCGTGGCCGGCGAATCCGCGCCGCTTGCCGGCGCGCCGTGCCCGGAATGGCCGCCGGCGGCCGGCGGCATCGACATCTGGCCGGGCGACTTGCCCTGCATCCCCGGCATGTTCTGCATGTTGGGCATGTTCTGGGCCAGCGCCAGCCCGCCGGCGAAGGCGGCGCCAAGGGCGGCGACAAGGGCGATTTTCTTCAGCATCTCGATATCTCCTGCGGACGGGATTGTTCGCTGACAATCGATGTACGGCTTGCCCCCGATGGAAGGTCAAGGACGTTGCGCCGACCTCCGTCCGGGGCTAGTTTCCTTCGGCTTTTCCCGACTCCCGATTGAAGGAATCCGACTGCCATGTCGATCGTCGCCGAGCGTTTGCAGCGTGTGAAGCCGTCGCCCACCATTGCGGTCACGATGAAGGCGGCCGAGCTCAAGGCGGCGGGCAAAAACGTCATCGGCCTGGGTGCGGGCGAGCCGGATTTCGACACGCCGCAGAACATCAAGGATGCCGCCAAGCGGGCGATCGATTCAGGCGACACCAAGTACACGGCCGTCGACGGCACGCCGGCGCTGAAGAAGGCGATCGCGGCGAAGTTCGAGCGCGAGAACGGCCTGAAATACGCCCCCAACCAGATCACGGTCGGCACGGGCGGCAAGCAGGTGCTCTACAACGCGCTGATGGCCACGGTGAATCCGGGCGACGAAGTGATTGTGCCCGCACCCTATTGGGTGAGCTATCCCGACATGGTGATCCTCGCCGAAGGCAAGCCCGTCGAGGTCGCCTGCTCGGAAAACCAGGGCTTCAAGCTGACGCCCGAGGCGCTCGAAGCGGCGATCACGCCCAAGACGAAGTGGCTGATCCTCAATTCGCCGTCGAACCCGACCGGTGCGGCCTATTCGGCCGAAGACCTCAAGGCGCTTGCCGCCGTGCTGCTGAAGCACCCGCATGTCTGGATCATGACCGACGACATGTACGAACACCTCGTGTTCGACGGGTTCAAGTTCGCCACGATCGCGCAGGTCGAGCCCAAGCTCTACGACCGCACGCTGACGGTGAATGGCGTCTCGAAGGCCTATTGCATGACCGGCTGGCGCATCGGCTATGCCGGCGGCCCGGCACAGCTCATCAAGGCCATGCAGGCGATCCAGTCGCAATCGACCTCGAACCCCAGCTCGGTCAGCCAGGCTGCGGCGGTCGAGGCGTTGAACGGTCCCAACGGTTTCATCGCCGAGCACAACAAGTCGTTCGTCGAGCGTCGCGACCTCGTCGTGAAGATGCTCAACGAGGCGAAGGGCCTGCGCTGCCCGAAGCCGGACGGCGCCTTCTACGTGTTCCCGTCGTGCGCCGGCACGATCGGCAAGAAGACGCCCGAGGGCAAGGTCATCGAGACGGACACGGATTTCGTGACCTACCTCCTCGAAAGCGTGGGCGTTGCGGTCGTGCAGGGCTCGGCCTTCGGCCTGGCGCCTTACTTCCGCATCTCTTACGCGACCTCGACCGAGGCGCTGCGCGACGCCTGTACGCGCATCCAGAAAGCCTGCGCGGCGCTGACGTGAAGATCGTCTTCGTCGGGGCCGGCGGCGTCGGGGGCTATTTCGGCGCGCGCCTTGCTGCCTCAGGTGCCGATGTCGCACTCATCGCGCGCGGACCGCATCTCGCCGCGATCCGCGCCAACGGGATCCGGATCGAATCGCCGCTCGGCAATCTCGTCCAGAAGATCCGCGCCGAATCCGATCCCGCCGCGATAGGTGCGGCCGACATCGTGTTCCTCGCGGTGAAGCTGTGGGACGTCGCGGCGACGGCCAAGCAGATCGAGCCGCTCGTCGGCCCTGCGACCAATGTCGTGTCGCTGCAGAACGGTGTCGAGGCGCCCGATATCCTGCGCAAGGTCTACGGGGCCGAGCGTGTGCTGGGCGGGGTCGCGCACATCGCGACGACGATCGCCGAGCCGGGCACGATCCGCCACTCGGGCCAGCTTGCCCGCATCACGGCCGGCGCCTTCGGCAAGGCCGATCATCCGCGCGTCTCCGAATTCGTCGCCATCGCCAAACGTGCGGGCGTAGATGCCGTCGCTAGCCCCGACATCTCGAAATCGATCTGGGAGAAGTTCGTCTTCCTGTCGGTTCTCTCCGCGATCACGGCTTCAACGCGTCTGCCCAAGGGCGCGCTCTGGCGTTCGGAGGCCGCGCGCGCCACGGTGCGAAAGCTCGTCGAGGAATCGGTCGCCGTCGCGCGTGCCGAAGGTGTGGCGCTGGCCGCCGACCAGGCCGACAAGACCTATGCCTTCATCGAAGCCGTGCCCGACGGCATGAAAGCCTCGATGCTGCATGATCTCGAGCGCGGCGCGAAACTCGAACTGCCGTGGCTGTCGGGAGCGGTCGTCCGCCTTTCGCAGAAGCACGGGCTTGCGGCCCCGACCCATGCGGCGATCGTCGGCGTGCTGTCGCCCTTCGCTGACGGGCGGCCGAATGTTCATCCGTGAAATCGACACGCTGCTGAAGCGGCACGATCCGCGCTGGCGGGTCGGCATCCTCGTCATCTTCCTGATCGCGTGCGTGCAGTCGATCGCGGTCGTCGTGCGTCCGCTGCCGATCAACGCGCTGATCGCGGGCACCAAGCCCGATACGTGGTGGGGCGGCATCGAGGCGGTGCTGCTGCACGACATCGACCGCATCTGGCTCTATGTCGGCCTGATCTTCGCGATCGAAGTGATCGTGCTGATCTTCTTCCTGCTGTCGGAATACCGGACCTCGGCGCTTTCCGAGCGCATCATCCGCTCGATCCGCGGATCGATCGCGCTCAACCTTCTGCGCGGGCCCTACGCGAAGCTCTCGAAGATGGGGGCAGGCGGCGTGCTCGCGGCGGCCTCGGGCGATCTCGAAGCCGTGCAGCGCCTGCTGCGCGAGGCGCTCGTCCACGCGGGCGTGGCCGTGCTCCAGCTCGTGCTGATGCTGTGCGTCATCTTCTTCGTCGAGAAATGGCTGTTCTACATCCTGCTGGCCGAGATCGGCGTGCTGATCTGCGCCATCGCCTATTACGCGCAATGGCGCAAGAAGCAGTACATCGCGAAGATGGCGCTCGATCAGGGCTATCTCGGCTATCTCGCCTCGCTCTACCAGAAGAACCTCGATCTGCGCTTCACGGGGCTTGGCGCTGCCTTCATCGTGCGTCTGCTCGCGGGTGCGCGCCGCCTGTCGGCGATGAACAAGCTGCTGTGGCGCCGGCACGGCGCCTATTACGGGATCGTCGAATTCGTCATCGGCATGTCGTCGGCGGTGTGTCTCGTGCTGCTGTTCGTCACGACCGACGGGCCGCCGCAGATCGGCAAGTTCCTGATCTTCGCCTACTACACGATGCTGATCTTCCCGAACCTCAGCCGCATCGGCGAGGCATGGCCGATGATCAACGACGCGCGCCTGGCACTTAAGCGCATCTCGGCCTCGACCGACGGGCTCGACGGCGTGCTGGCCGAGAAGGGTGCGCGTCCGCCGGCGTCGTTCGGCGAGATCCGCTTCGACAACGTCACCCTTGTCTCCGACCGCGGCGAGACGCTGCTGAACCCGTTCTCGTTCGTGATCCGGCCGGGCGACAAGATCGGCCTGTTCGGCGATTCGGGTGCCGGCAAGACCACGCTGATCTTCATGCTGCTCGGCATGCACCGGCCTTCGTCGGGCCGCATCACGGTCGACGGCCGCGACGTGACGAGCCTCAGCCTCACCGACCGCAAGCGCCTGTTCTTCTTCGGGCGTGCCGCGACCGCCTTTATCCCGGGCACGGTCGAAGACAACGTCGCGATTCACCGCACGCTTGCCGACGATCTGTGGAAGCAGACGCTCGAGCGCGTGAAGATGGACCGTCGTGTCGCCGCCGAGCCCGAAGGACTCAAGGCGCCCGTCGGCGACAAGGGCGAGCCCTTCTCGGGCGGCGAACAGCAGCGCCTGGCGTTCGCGCGCGCGCTCCTCACCGATGCGCCCTGCCTGATCCTCGACGAGACGCTCGCCTCTCTCGACGAGGACACCGAAATGTTCATGCTCGGACGACTGATCGAGGATTTTCCGGACAAGACGCTGATCTGCGTGTCGCACCGCAAGCAGGTGGGTACGCTGTTCAGTCGCCGGATCATGGTCAAGCGCGGCGGGCACGTGACGATGAGCGACGAACCGATCGGAGACCTCAAATGAGCGATAGCTGCGACGTCGAGGCCTGTGCCGCCGCCATCATGGCCGCGCGACGCGCACCGCGTGTGCTTGCCGAGTGGCCGTCGCGCGCGCCGGGCGCCTTCTGGGAAGCCTTTGCGATCCATGCCGCCGCCGCCCGTCTGCCCGAACATAAGGTGACGGGCTGGAAGGTCGGCAATATCGACGCGGGCCAGCAGGCGAAATCCGGGATCCCGGTCGTCACGAACGCACCGCTCTTTTCGCCGTGGACGAAGGCATCGCCGGCATCGTTTGCCCTCTCGGGGTTCCTGACCCCGAAAATCGAGTGCGAATTCGCCTTCGAACTCGGCAAGGACCTGCCCGCGCGCAAGGCGCCCTATTCGCGCGAGGAAGTGGCCGATGCGGTCGCGGCGTTCCATCCGGCGATCGAACTCGTCGACATGCGCCGCCCCGGCGGGACGCCGCTCGAGGCGCTGGCCGACTGCATGGCGAGCGGCGGTTTCGTCTACGGGGCGGGCGTGCGCGATTGGCGCGGCAGCGACCTTGGCAAGTACCTCGGCAAGCACCCGCTGACGCTGACGAAGGACGGCAAGCAGGTCGCGACCGGCAGCGGGGCGCTGATCCTCAACGATCCGTTCGCGGCACTCGTGCTGCTCGCCAACAATCCGCCGCCCTGGACGACGCTGGCCGCCGGCCACATCGTCACGACCGGCTCGTGCATCGTGCCCTATGTCGTCGAAACGCCGGGCGTCTATGTCGCGGATTTCGGCGTTCTCGGAAAGGTTTCGCTGACGTTCACCTGATGGACACTTGTATTCTTCCTGAATCCTTCCAGATTTCAGGGATATTGCGAGGAGGTACCCAGATGGCATCCAGGAAACCGAAGGCGCCGGCGATCGATATCGGCATCGACAAGGCGACGCGCGCGAAGATCGTGAACGGCCTCTCGGCGCTGCTCGCCGACAGCTACACGCTCTATCTGATGACCCACAATTTCCATTGGAACGTCACCGGGCCGCAGTTCAACAGCCTGCATCTGATGTTCATGGGCCAGTACACCGAGCAGTGGAACGCGCTCGATCTCATCGCCGAGCGCATCCGCGCGCTGGGGCATCCGGCGCCGGGCACCTACCGCGAATTCGCGAAGCTCGCGTCGATCAAGGAAGTGGGCGGCGTGCCGAAGGCCGACGACATGGTCCGCCATCTCGTCGCGGCGCAGGAAGCGACGGCGCGCACGGCGCGCAAGCTGCTGCCGGTCGTTGCCAAGGCCGACGACCAGCCGACGATGGATCTGCTGACCCAGCGCCTCGACATCCACGAGAAGACCGCGTGGATGCTGCGCAGCGTCCTGGAAGACTGATCGCGCCCTAGCTGATCCAGGCGATCCGCAGGATGTTCGTCGCCCCCGGCGTGACGAAAGGCACGCCGGCGGTGATGGCGATTGTCTCGCCGGGGTCCGCGAAGCCCTGCGCCTTCGCCACTTCGCACGCCTTGTCGACCATCTTGGTGAACGAGGCGAATTCTTCCGACACCATCGTGTGCGTGCCCCAGCACAGCACGAGCCGGCGCGCGGTCCGGCGGTTCTGCGTCAGGCACAGGATGGGTGCTTCCGGACGTTCGCGCGCGGCGCGCAGCGTCGTCGAACCGGATGTGGTGAACGTGACGATGGCCGCCGCCTTGATCGTGCGGGCGACCTGTGCCGCCGCCGCCGTGATCGCATCGGAAGCCGTCGGCTCGGGGGCGGCGTGGTCGGCATCCATGATCGGCCGGTAGAGCGGATCGCGCTCCACGCGGCTGATGATGCGCTCCATGATCGTGACGGCCTCGGCCGGAAAGCTGCCGGACGCGGTTTCGGCCGACAACATCACGGCATCCGCGCCGTCATAGACGGCCGTCGCCACGTCGGAAGCTTCCGCGCGCGTCGGCGTGGGCGAATGGATCATCGATTCCAGCATCTGGGTGGCGACGATCACCGGACGGCCGAGCTTGCGGCAGGTGCGCACGATGCGCTTCTGCATGGCCGGCACTTCTTCGGGCAGCATCTCCACGCCGAGATCGCCGCGCGCCACCATGACGGCGTCCGACATCTCGACGATCTCGTCGAGCCGGTCGATCGCCGCCGGCTTCTCGAGCTTGGCGCAAACGCCCGCCCGGCCCTGGACGAGCTTCTTGGCTTCCGCGATGTCGTCGGGCCGCTGCACGAACGAAAGGGCGATCCAGTCGACGCCGATCTCAAGCGCGAAGGCGAGATCGCGCCGGTCCTTCTCGGTCAGGGCGGAGATCGGCAGCACCGTGCCCGGCACGTTGACGCCCTTGCGGTCGGAAATCGGCCCGCCGACAAGCACCTTGCACAGCGCGTGCGAGGGCGACGTCTCGATCACCTGCAGGCGCAGCTTGCCGTCGTCGACAAGCAGGTGCTGGTCGGGCGAGAGGGCGGCGAAGATCTCGGGATGGAGCAGGGGTGCACGCGTCTCGTCGCCCGGCGTCTTGTCCATGTCAAAGCGGAACGTGGCGCCGTTCTTGAGCACGACCGGGCCCGACTTGAACGTTCCGACACGCAGCTTGGGCCCCTGGAGGTCGGCCAGGATCGCGATCGGCCGGCCGGTCTTTTCTTCCAGCGCGCGCAGCGTGTCGTAGCGCGCGCGGTGGTCTTCGTGCGAGCCGTGGCTGAAATTGAGCCGGAACACGTCGACGCCCGCCCGGAAGATCCGCTCGATGACCGCCGGATCGCTGGTGGCCGGCCCCAGCGTGGCGACGATTTTGGTGGCACAGATGCGGCGCACGGCGGCGGTCTCCCTGGTCTTTTCGTTGCTTCTAGCGGACGACTATAGCGCGAAAATCGTTGACGTTGGTGTGTGTCGGGCCGGTGACCACAAGATCTCCGGTGGCGGCGAAGAACCCGTAGCCGTCGTTGTCGGCAAGCCGGGCCGGCGCGTCAATACCGGCTGCCCGTGCCCGGGCAAGTGTATCGGGCGCGACGATCGCCCCGGCATTGTCCTCGGTTCCGTCGATCCCGTCAGTGTCTCCGGCGATTGCCCAGACCCCGTCGAGGCCATCGAGCGCGACGGTGAGGGCGAGGGCGAATTCGGCATTTCGCCCGCCGCGACCCTTGCCGCGCACCGTCACGGTCGTCTCGCCGCCCGACAGCACGACGCAAGGCGCCTTGACGGGTCCGCGCCCGGCCCTAATCTCGCGCGCGAGATTTGCGTGCGCCGCAGCGACGTCGCGGCTTTCGCCCTCGAGATCCGGCCCGAGCGAATGGACCGCATAGCCCTCCTTGCGGGCGAGTGCGGCAGCCGCGTCGAGCGACTGGATGGGCGCCGCGATCAACCGGTAGTCGGCATTTGCCAGCGTCTTGGGCGTTTCGGCGGCCGGATCGGCAAGACGTGCGGCGACGGAAGGCGATGGCGCGATGCCGTACTTGGCGAGGACGGCACGCGCGTCGGCAAGCGTCGTCGGATCGGGCACGGTCGGACCGGAGCCGATGGTCGAAGGATCGTCGCCGGGCACGTCGGAGATCGCCAGCGTGAGCACGCGGGCAGGGGCGGCCGCCTGCGCAAGCCGGCCGCCGGCGATCGTCGACAGGTGTTTGCGCACCGCATTCATCTCGACGATGTTGGCGCCCGATTTGAGCAGGGCCGAGGTGAGCGCCCGGAATTCGTCGAGTGCTATGGGCGGGGCGGGGCGGCTGAGCACGGCCGATCCGCCGCCCGACATCAGGGCCACGACCAGATCATCCGGCCCCAGCCCGCGCACGCGTTCAAGCATGCGGCCGGCAGCTTCGAGCCCGGCGGCATCGGGGACGGGGTGGGAGGCCTCCACGATTTCGATATGGCGGCACGCCACGCCGTGGCCGTAGCGCGTGACGACCAATCCCTCGAGAGGGCCGCCCCACGCATCCTCGAACGCCCGCGCCATCGCTGCCGATGCCTTGCCAGCGCCGACCACGACCAGACGTCCCTTGGGTGGTGCCGGCAGGAAACTCCGGATCCGAAGGGCCGGCTGGGCGGCGGCGACCGCGGTGTCGAAGAGCGAGCGAAGAAAGGCGTGCATGTCCATCGTCGCGCAAGCCTAGCAGGGCGCTCGCGCGGCGCGCTATAGTCGCGCAAGCACGTATGGCCGATCTTCCAGCCCTCCTTGCCTCTGACGAAGCCCCGCCGGTCCTGACCGTTCCGGCGGCCGGCGACACGCCGCTCGTGGTGATCTGCGACCATGCCGGGCGTGCCGTGCCGCGCAGCCTCGGCGATCTTGGTGTGCCACGCGCCGAATGGGACCGGCACATCGCATGGGATATCGGTGCGCTCGAAGTGTCGAAGCGGCTTGCCGCGCGGTTCGGCTGCGCGGTCGTCTCGAGCGTCTATTCGCGTCTGGTGATCGACTGCAACCGGCGCCTCGACGACCCCGGCCTGTGCCCGGAAGTAGCGGACGGCACGCCGGTTCCCGGGAATTTCGCGCTCGATGCCGCGAAGCGCCGCGCGCGGATCGATGCCCTTCATGCGCCCTATCATGCGGCCGTCCGTGAAACGCTCGCGCGCATGTCCGCACGCGGCCGCGCACCCGTCGTCGTGTCGATGCATTCCTGCACGCCGGTCTTCAAGGGGTTCGAGCGGCCGTGGCATGTCGGCATCCTGTGGAAGTCCGATCCGCGCCTGCCCGTGCCGCTGATGGCGAACCTGCGCGAGCAGGCCGGGACCGTCGTGGGCGATAACGAGCCCTACGACGCGCGCGACGGCCACGGCTACACGATGCGCGCGCATTGCGAGGAAGCGGGTTTCCCGCATGCGCTTATCGAGATACGGCAGGACCTGATCGACACGCGCGCCGGCTGCGACAAATGGGCGGCCCTGTTCGGCGACGCGCTCGCCCCGCTGATCGACCGCCCGGAGCTCGCCATCGCGAAGGTCCATCCGTGAAGGATCCCGAATTCACCATCGGCGTGGAGGAGGAGTATTTGCTGGTCGACCGGTCGACGCGCGATCTCGCGCGCGACCCGCCGGCTGATCTTGTCGCGTTGGTTGAGAAGAAACTGGCCGCGCAAGGGCAGGCCGGCCAGGCGAGCCCCGAATTCCTGCGCGCGCAGATCGAAGTGCAGCCGCGCGTCTGCAAGACCGCACGCGAGGCGCGGGCCGATCTCGCGCGCCTTCGCCGGGCGGTGGCGGACGTCGCCGGCGGCTTCGGCCTTGCGCCCATCGCCGCATCGACGCATCCCTTCGCGCTGTGGCGCGGTGTGGGCGCCACCGACAAGGACCGCTACCGCGCGCTGGAGCGCGACCTGCAGGGCGTGGGGCGCCGGCTGGTGATCTGCGGGCTGCATGTGCATGTCGGCATCGCTGACGACGAGCTGCGCATCGATCTGATGAACCAGATCGGCTATTTCCTGCCGCACCTGCTCGCTCTCTCGACCTCTTCGCCGTTCTGGCAGGGCGAGGATTCGGGGCTGGCGAGCTATCGCGTGGCGATCTTCAACGAGCTGCCGCGCACGGGCCCGCCCGATCATTTCGAAAGCTACGGCGAATACCGCCGCCAGCTCGACCGGCTGATCGCCGCGGGCCTGATCGACGACGCCTCGAAGCTCTGGTGGGACGTGCGGCCGTCCGCGCGCTTCCCGACGCTCGAGATGCGGATCACCGACATGTGCCCGTATCTCGACGACGCGATCGCGATCGCCGCCCTGTATCAATGCATGATCTCGATGCTGTGGCGCCTGAAGCGGCAGAACCAGCGCTGGCGCATCTATCCGCACATGCTGATCAAGGAAAACCGCTGGCGCGCGCAGCGCTACGGCCTCGAAGGCGGCCTTGTCGATTTCGGCAAGGGCGAGATCGTGGCCTATGCCGCCTTGCTCGACGAGCTGATCGAACTCGTGCGGCCCGATGCCGAACGGCTCGACTGCGTCGCCGAGATCGCCCACGCGCGCACGATCGTGGCGCGCGGAACCTCCGCCCATCGCCAGCGTGCAGCCTTTGCCGAAGCGATCGCGGGCGGGGCGGACAGGCAGGGTGCGCTGGCCGCGGTCGTCGACGGGCTGGTCGCCGAGACCGTGCAGGGTTTGTAACGGCCGCGCGGGCGGCCTATATCTTTGCCCAGACCGCAAGCCGGGAGACTGTCATGGCCGCCGAACTCGACGAAAAGACGCGCACCGAACTCGAAGCCGCCGCATTCCGCCGGCTGGTGACGCATCTGCGCGAACGCGCCGACGTGCAGAATATCGACATGATGAATCTCGCCGGCTTCTGCCGCAACTGCCTGTCGAAATGGTATCTCGCCGCGGCGCAGGAGAAGGGCGTGGGTCTTACCGACCCGCAGGCGCGCGAGATCGTCTACGGCATGCCGTATGACGAGTGGAAGGCGAAGCACCAGAAGGAAGCTTCGGGCGACCAGAAAGCCAAATTCGCGGCCTCCCACAAGCATTAGTCCCGCTATCCACCTTATCCACAGACGGCGTCGATTTCGTCTGGTCGCGGAGGCCGCGCACCGCTAGCTTCCGGCTCCTTCACTCGCGATTCTCGGAGACGGACAGATGGCGGACGGCGGCGATACGGGCGGCATTGCAGCAGCGAAACTCAAGTCGTTCGTCGAACGCATCGAGCGTCTGGAAACCGAGAAGGCCGATCTGGGCGCGGACATCCGCGAGGTCTATGCCGAAGCCAAGGGTAACGGGTTCGACACGAAGATCATGCGTCAGGTGATCAAGCTCAGGAAGATGGAAGAGCCCGACCGCAAGGAGCAGGACGAGCTTCTCGACCTCTACCGCGCGGCGCTCGAAGTCTGAGGCTTCAGGACTTCTTCGAAAGATCCGAAAGGCGGGACTGCATCGCTTCGAGCTGCTTGCGCAGTTCATCGAGCGATTCCGTGCCCTGCACGTTCGCGCCCGGCTCGGCCGGAGCGGCGGGTGCGGCCGGCCCTTTGCCGCCCTCGAAGCCGAACGGCGCCCACATCTTCATCGCGTTCTGAAGCAGCGCCATGTTCTGCTTGCCGATCTCTTCCATCGTGCCGCCCATGGGCGCGCCGAACGGGAACATGCCGCCGAACGCCTGCTGCATGGCCGTGCGCATCTGCTCCTGGTTGCGCGAGAAGGCGGACATCGAATTCTCGAGATAGCGCGGTACCAGCGCCTGCAGGTTGTCGCCGTAGAACGAGATCAGCTGTCGCAGGAAAGCGACGGGCAGCATGTTCTGGCCACCCTTGCCTTCTTCCTCGACGATGATCTGCGTGAGCACGCTGCGCGTGATGTCCTCGCCGGTCTTCGCGTCGTGGACGACGAAGTCGGTGCCCTGCTTGACCATGGTGCAGAGGTGGTCGAGCGTCACATAGCTCGACGTCGCCGTGTTGTAGAGACGGCGGTTTGCATATTTCTTGATCTTCACCGGCTCCTTTCCGGCATCGCCGGAAGCGGGGGCATCGGCGGCGGGCGGAGCGCTGGACGTGTCTGTCATAGGGTTAAACTGGCACGGCGAAGGGATATCTCGCAAGCGCACACTAAATTGGCAAACGGTATCTTATTACCCTTATGGAAAGAGGCGATTTCGGATAGGCTGGCGTCCGCATGACCGCCGATCCGCCCAACCTGGACGAACTCGCCAAACGCTATCTCGATCTCTGGCAGGACCAGATCGCGGCCGTGTCGGCCGATCCGGATGTGGCGCGCACGCTAGGCCGCTACGCGCAGCTCTGGGCGACGCTGGGCCCTGCCGGGATCGCGGGCATCTGGGCTGCCGCCGCCGAAGGGTTGAAGGGGGCGGGGCCGGGTGCGAATGTGTTCGCCGATGGCCCCTTCGCAGACTTCTTCCGCAACGCTGCCGCGCACGGGTCCGCGCCCGCTGGCCCTGCACGTGGCGATCGCGGCGACGACATGGCTGAGTTGCGCCGCCGCCTTGCCGTTCTCGAAGAAAGGGTCGCCGGCGGCACCGGTGCGCCTGCCGGGGCTGGCGTGGCACCCAAGCCTGAAGGACCGCGCGGCAAGCCTCGAAAGCGAACTCGCAAGCCATCCGGAAGCGGCGTTCCGTGAGGCGCTGGGGCGCGAGATCAAGCGCCGCCTCGCCGATTTCCACGAAGGGCTGACGCGCTACCGCAAGCATCCGTGGCGCCGTCCGCTCGCCTGGCCCAAGGCGATCTGGCAGGACGGAACGACGCGCGTCTACGACTACGCGCCCGAAGCACCCGCATCCGCGCGCCCGCTGCTGCTGATCCCGTCGCTGATCAACCGCGCCTACGTGCTCGATCTCGACGAAGGCAACTCGCTCGCGCGGTTCCTCGCGGCGCGCGGCTTTCGCCCGTTCCTCGTCGACTGGGATGCGCCAGGCGAGGTCGAGCGCGGCTTCGGGCTTTCGGCCTATATCGACCGGCGGCTCACGGATGCGCTCGGTGCTGTCGAACGCGCCGGCGGCAACCGGCCGGTGGCATTGGGCTACTGCATGGGCGGGCTGCTCGCGCTCGGTCTTGCGGCAAAGCAGCAGCACCGGCTCTCGGCGATTGCACTGCTCGCCACGCCCTGGGATTTCCATGCCGAGCGTCCCGACCTGTCGCTCGGCATCGGCGACGCACTGCGGCCGTGGTGGCCGTGGATCGACGCCGCGGGCGAACTGCCTGTCGACATCCTCCAGGGGCTTTTCGCCGCTCTCGATCCGTTCCTTGCTGCGCGCAAGTTCCGGGGCCTTGCCGGCATCCCTGACGACAGCCCGCGCCTGCGCGCGTTCGTGGCGCTCGAAGACTGGCTCAATGACGGCGTGCCGCTGTCGGCGCCCGTCGCGCGCGAGACGCTGGTGGGATGGTACGGCGAAAACCTGCCGGCGCAGGGCAAGTGGACGCTGTCGGGCCGTGCTGTTTTGCCGCACACGCTGGATCTGCCGGCCTTTTGTGTCGTGCCGGCGCAGGATCGCATCGTGCCGCCGGCGAGTGCCCGCGCACTTGCAGCAAAGCTGAAGCGCGTCGAGACACTGGAACCGCCGCTCGGCCATATCGGCATGGTCGTCGGCGGGCGCGGCAAGACCGAACTCTGGGAGCCGCTGGCCGCGTGGCTGGGGCGCTTGCCCGCCTGACGCGCAGGCGCGTAGACTGATCGCAATTCTTCAGAATTCCAAAACGGGAGATACCCAATGACCGACATCGTCATCGCCGCAGCGGCGCGCACGCCCGTAGGCAGCTTCAATGGTGCGCTCTCGAGCGTGTCGGCCCACTATCTCGGTCAGGTCGCGATCCTCGAGGCGATGAAGCGCGCGAACGTGGCGCCCGGCGACGTCGACGAGGCGATCCTCGGGCAGATCCTCACGGCAGGCCAGGGCCAGAACCCGGCGCGACAGGCCGCGATCGGCGCGGGCATCCCGGTCGAGAAGACCGCCTACGGCATCAACCAGCTCTGCGGTTCGGGCCTGCGCGCGGTGGCGCTCGGCTTCCAGGCGATCCGCAACGGCGACAGCAACATCGTCGTCGCGGGCGGCCAGGAAAGCATGAGTCAGGCGCCGCACGCGATGTATCTGCGCGGCGGCACCAAGATGGGCAATGCCGAAATGGTCGACACGATGATCAAGGACGGCCTGTGGGACGCCTTCCACGGCTATCACATGGGCACGACGGCCGAGAACGTCGCCCAGAAATGGCAGATCACGCGCGAGGAGCAGGACAAGTTCGCGATGGCTTCGCAGAACAAGGCCGAGGCTGCGCAGAAAGCCGGCAAGTTCAAGGACGAGATCGCGCCCGTCACGATCAAGGGCCGCAAGGGCGACGTCGTGGTTTCCGACGACGAATACCCCAAGCACGGCACGACGCTCGACACGCTGGGCAAGCTGCGCCCCGCCTTCGACAAGAACGGCACCGTCACGGCCGGCAATGCCTCGGGGATCAACGACGGCGCGGCAGCACTCATCCTGATGACGGCCAAGGAAGCCGAGAAGCGCGGCGTCAAGGCGCTCGCGCGCATCGTCTCCTGGGCGACCGCAGGCGTCGATCCGTCGATCATGGGCTCGGGCCCGATCCCGGCCTCGAAGGCGGCACTCGCCAAGGCGGGCTGGAAGGTCGAGGATCTCGATCTCGTCGAGGCGAACGAGGCGTTCGCGGCGCAGGCCTGCGCCGTCAACAAGACGCTCGGCTGGGACCCGGCAAAGGTCAACGTCAATGGCGGCGCAATCGCCATCGGCCACCCGGTGGGTGCTTCGGGTGCGCGCGTGCTGACGACGCTGCTGTACGAGATGGGCCGCCGCAACGCGAAGAAGGGCCTCGCCACGCTGTGCATCGGCGGCGGCATGGGTATCGCGATGTGCGTCGAACGCTGAACGAAAAGAAAAAAAGCAGATAAAACGCGAACGGGGAGAAAACACATGTCGGGACGGGTTGCGATCGTAACGGGCGGGACGCGCGGTATCGGCGAAGCGATCAGCGTGGGCCTGCGCGACGCGGGCTACAAGGTCGCGGCGAACTACGGCGGCAACGATTCGGCCGCGCAGGAGTTCACCAAGCGCACCGGCATCCCGGCATTCAAATGGGACGTGTCGAAATACGAATCCTGCGTCGCGGGCGTGAAGGAAGTCGAGGCGAAGCTTGGCCCCGTCGACGTCCTCGTCAACAACGCGGGCATCACGCGCGACGGCACGATGCACAAGATGACGTTCGAGCAGTGGGACGCCGTCATCCAGACCAATCTCGGTTCGTGCTTCAACATGAGCCGCGCGACGATCGAGGGCATGCGCGCGCGCAAGTTCGGCCGCATCGTCAATATCGGCTCGGTCAACGGGCAGGCCGGCCAGTACGGCCAGGTCAACTACGCGGCGGCGAAGTCGGGCATCCACGGCTTCACAAAGGCGCTGGCGCAGGAAGGTGCGGCCGCCGGCATCACGGTCAACGCGATCGCGCCCGGCTACATCGATACCGACATGGTGCGCGCCGTGCCGCCCAACGTGCTCGAGAAGATCGTCGCGCGCATCCCGGTCGGCCGGCTCGGCAAGGCCTCGGAAATCGCGCGCGGCGTGCTGTTCCTCGTTTCGGACGACGGCGGTTTCGTCACCGGCTCGACGATGTCGATAAATGGCGGCCAGCACATGTATTGAAGCGGCTGCCGCAAACCGCTAGAGGAAGGCCCCCGGCCGCAAGGCGGGGGCCTTTTTCGTTCCGGGAGAACTTCGCGTGTCGGTCCGTTCGGCGACATTCATCGGCCTTGGTGCCATCGCGCTCTGGGCGACACTCGCGGTGCTTACGTCGATCGCGGCGCCGCCGCCGTTTTTCGGCTGCGCGGTCGCTTTCGGGATCGCCGCCGTGCTGGGCCTCGCCAAACGCGTGCTGTGCCGCGAACCGCTTTTCGCCGCCTGGCACCAGCGGCCGGCCGTATGGGCGCTCGGGCTCTATGGCCTGTTCGGCTATCACGCCTGCTATTTCGCTGCCATCGCGCTCGCTCCGCCGGTCGAGGCGAACCTGCTCAACTATCTCTGGCCGCTGCTGATCGTCGTCTTCGCAGGCTTCCTGCCGGGCGAACGGCTGCGCTGGTTCCATATCGCCGGTGCCGCGGCCGGCCTTGCCGGTTGCGTGCTGATCGTCGGCGCCGGGGCCGGTACGGGCGGGTTCACACCCTCGCAGATCCTCGGCTATGGCTGCGCGTTCGCGGCGGCGGTGCTGTGGTCGAGCTATTCGGTGCTGTCGCGCCGCTTCGGTGACGTGCCGACCGATGCGGTCACCGGCTTCTGTGCCGGCACATCGGTCCTGGCGGCGATCTGCCATTTCGTCTTCGAGGATGCCTATTCCGGCACGCCGGGGCAGTGGGCCGCGCTGGTGGGGCTGGGCTTCGGACCGGTCGGCCTCGCCTTCTTCCTGTGGGACATCGGCATGAAGAGGGGGGACATCAAGGCGCTCGGTGCGGCCTCGTATCTCACGCCGCTGATGTCGACTGGCCTTCTGCTGCTCGCGGGCACGGGAAGCGCCAGCCTGTTACTGCTCGCAGCCTGCGTGCTGATCGTCGGCGGCGCCGTCCTCGCGTCGAAAGACGTGCTGTTCCGTAGATAGTTGAAGATTGAATGATTGCGGTATCCGTATTCCGTAAGTAGCATTCCTCAACACAAGCTTAAGAAGAGGAATTCCACTTATGCGTCTCAGGGTATTTGCTGCTCTCGGGCTTCTCATGTTTCTCGCGGGCTGTCGCGGCGGCGATTCAACAGGTGCCGCCCTTCCTGACCCGAAGACACGCGTCGTCGGCGTTTCGCAGGCGTATGTCATGGACGTCTACGACACCGCGATCCGGCAGTTGGGGTCCGTCCGCAATCGGGGCGCTGAGTTCGATCACAGCGTCGCGCGCCGAGAGCCGAACCGTATCGTCATGTTGATGAAGAATCGTGGGTTCGGCGGAGCCGACGACCTTCTCGGGTATTTCGAATTCGAGCGGAGCGGGAACGACACGCTGGTGACGCTGCGGTTCAACGTCCTCCAGAGCGGGACTCGCGAAGTGCCGATTCGCGACGCAGCCGGCTGGTTCGTCGATAATCTTTTTGGCTGGGGACAGCGATATATCGACGCCGTTGCCGGCGCAATCGAACGGGCGCGCGTGGCGCAAACGGGCGGAAGCGGGCCGGTTGCGGCGACGGCGGCAAGCCTCTACGGCGTGCCGGCTCCCGAAGCGTCATTCGACATTCGCCCCGTGCGCCCGCCGGCGCGCGATGCGGCGGAACGGCTTTACGTGCAAGGAAGGATCACGGAGGCCCGCGCGGCGATACTCGTCCTTGCGAAGGCCGGCGAGCCTTCGGCGCTGAGGCCGGCGGCCATGGCGCTCTATCAAGGGGTCGGCGGACCGGTCGATGTGCCGGCGGCCGATGATCTGCTGCGCGGGGCGATGGCTGGCGGCGACCAGGTTGCCGCGGCTTATGCGCACATGACCAGCCGGCTTGATCTGAACAGGCCTGCCCGAGGGTTGGAAATCTTGCGCGAAGAGGCGCGGAAGGGGAACTCAGATGCGCTGGGCATGCTTGCCGAATTCGCCGAGACCGGCGTCGGCACGGGACGCCCGGACATCGAGCGGGCGGCCCGTCTCTATGCAGCCGCTGCAGCACTTGGCGGGATCATCGCGGAGTCGAGGCTTGCGGCAATCCGCCCGAGACTCTCGCCTGAGCAGATTTCGGACATGAACGAGTATGCCGACAAGTGGCGCCGGAATGCCCGGCGCTAGGCGCGGGCGCGCAGGCTAGCCGGCGGCCGCCTGTGGGCGGATGCTCGTCGGCACGGGGCTTTCGCAGATCTTCTCGATCTCCGATGCCGGAAGCGGGCGGTGGAAGAAATAGCCCTGCCCGTGCGCGCAGCCGAGGCTCCGCAGCAGGCGAAGCTGGCTTTCGCGTTCGATTCCTTCGGCAACCGTGCGCATCCCCAGCGCCTGCGCAAGGCTGACGATGACGCGCACGATCTCGAAGCTCTCGGATTCCACGTCCATGCGCGCGACGAAGGCGCGGTCGATCTTCAGCTTGGCCAGCGGCAGGCGCGGCAGCAGCGAAAGCGCCGACTGGCCGGTGCCGAAATCGTCGATGGCAAGCGAAACGCCGAGCGCCACGACTTCCTGCAGGATGCGCTGGCCGGCTTCCGGATTCTCGACGACGGTCGATTCGGTGAGTTCGAGCTCGAGATGGCGCGCATCGAGCCCGGTATCGGCGAGGACGCGCCGCACGAGAGCGGGAACGTCGTCGCGGTCGATCTGGCGTGCGGAAAGGTTAACCGCGACGAATTCGGGGGCGCCCGACCCGTAGCGGTCGCGCCATGCCTTCATCTGGGCGCAGGCGCGGCGGAGTACCCACTCGCCGATCTGCACGATCAGGCCCGACTGCTCCGCGATCGGGATGAAGACGGACGGCGGCACGGTGGCCGTGCCGTCGCGGTTCCAGCGCAGCAACGCCTCGACGCCCCGCAGGCTTCCGCGCTGCAGGTCGACGATGGGCTGGTAGACGAGCTCGAACTCGCCGCGCTGCAACGCCTCGCGCAGGGCAAGCTCGATCTCCAGCAGGCCGAGCGCCTCGCCGTGCTTGGTCGGTTCGAACAGCTCGATCCTTCCGCCGCCGATGCGCTTGGCGCGATGCATCGTCACGTCAGCGTTCGACAGCAGCATCTGGGCAGCGCCGTCGTCGTCCGCTGCGGAAAAGGCGAGGCCCAGCGAGGCTTCGATCAGCAGGGAGCGGCCGGTCAGCGAGAAGGCGGTCGCGAAGGCGCCGAGCGCGCGTTCGGCGAGGACGACGGCTTCGGCCTTGCGCGCGGCGTCGTCGACGAGGATGCCGAACTCGTCGCCGCCCAGGCGCGCCACCGGCACACCGGGGCCAAGTTCGTCGGAAAGCCGTGCGGCGACCGCCGCGAGAAGCTCGTCGCCTGCAGGATAGCCAAGCGAATCGTTGACGAGCTTGAATCGGTCGAGGCCGATGCAGATGACGGCGATTTCGCCGGTTGCGGAGCCCGCGCGGCGCCTTGCAAGCGCGTGCTCGACCTGCTCGAGGAACAGCGCGCGGGTCGGCAAGCCGGTGAGGCTGTCGCGCAGCGTGCGGTCGACGAGCTGGCGTTCGGCACGCGCTTCGTCGGTGACATCCCGGATCGACACGACATGGCAGCCGTCGCCCACGCCGGCGATCGGGCTGACCGAAAGCGTGGCGGGGAACGCGCGGCCGTCGAGCGCCAGCGCATGAACCTGTGCGGTGTGGGAGAAATTCAGATCCGACCAGAGTTCGGCGATCGTGCCCGCATTCGGGACGATGCGTGCGAGATCGATGGATTCCAGATCGCCCGGCACGCAGCCGAGCATCCGGCCCGCAGCCGGGTTTGCGCGCAGGATGCAATGCGTGCCATCGACGATCAGGATCGCGTCGGCCAGCGCATCGAGGACGGCGCAATCGGCTGCCGACCAGCGGTCACTCGACGTCGATTTTCCGGACTCGTTGCGGGCGGGATTCATGCGCCCTTTATCCGGCCGGCCGCCTTTATGAACGGTTAAAGATAAAATTGAATACGATCAGGTCGCGCCGCGGATCGCAGAGTAGCCGGTTTGCACGACAAGGCGACCAAATGCCGGATCATCCAGCGAAACCGGGCGCTTCACGAGGCCCTGAATCGCGACAAGCGGGCCTTGCGGACCGCAGATGACAGCATGAACGCTAATTCTTGCGGGATCTCTTTCAAAGCGTGGCGGCTTTCCGGCGCAGACCGCGAAAAAATCCGGCTGCCGGACGGTCCGTGCATCAAACAGGAAAACCATGCGGTACCCGCCATTCGCCTTCGTCCGGTCGGGTTCGAACTTGAGCCAGGGATCGGACGTGCTGGCGCGCATGATCTCGGTCACGCGCGATGCGAGACCCGCACTATCCTGTCCGAGTGCATCGCCCATGACTTCGACAGCAAGCGGCCCGTCGCCGGATGTCGCCTGCAGCAGGTGCATGACATTGGCGCCACTCGAATAGACCATCCGGCTGGTCACCAGATTGTCGCATCCAAAGAGCGCCATCAGGCTCGCGAAAAGTCCCATGAGGGCAACCCGCTTTCCCGGCATCCGCCTAGCCCAGCTTCACGGCGGTGCCGTTGGCGGCGACCATCAGCAGCATCTTCGAATCGCCGCCGATCGTCTGGTACTCGAGATCGATTCCGACGATCGCGTCCGCGCCGAGTTCCTTGGCGCGCGCCTGCAGGTCATCGAGCGCCATGCGCTTGCCGTCGGCGAAGACCTTCTCGTAGCTGCCAACCCGCCCGCCAACCCAGTCGCGGACCGAGGCGAAGAAGTCCTTGAAGACGTTGGAGCCGAGGACGACATCGGCGGAAACCACGCCCAGATAGGTCGAGATGCGCTTTCCGTCGATGGAATCGGTGGTCGAAAGGATCATTGGGGGGCTCCGGCCGCTCTTTGTCGATGGACGGAAACGTAGCAGCCGGATCGGGCGCTGCCTACCTTTGTGCGATGCCGGACGCCCGCGTCGGCACGTTCCGGGTGATCACTTCGAGAAGTGCCGCCTTGCGATAGGGCTTTGGCAGGAAGTCGTTCATGCCGGCGGCATGACAATCGTCGGCATGGCTCTGGAAGGCGTTGGCCGTTACCGCGACGATCGGCACGCGGCCATGCTCGCCCGCCATCGCGCGGATCGCGCGCGCGGCGGCCAGTCCGTCCATTTCCGGCATATGGATATCCATCAGGACGATGTCGTAGCGCTGCGCCCGCGCTGCGGCGAGGGCGGCAGCGCCGTCCGATGCGACATCGGCCTTCAGCCCGACGCTTTCGAGCATCGACATCGCGACGAGCTGGTTGGTCGCGTTGTCCTCGACCAGCAGGATGCGCAGCGCCTCCCCGTCGGCCCGGCACAAGTACGTGCTGTCAGGGCCGGCTTCGCTGCCCGCCGTTGCGGCAAACTCGGCCGCATCGGCAGGGCGCAGAGGCAGACGGACCTCAAAGACGCTGCCTTCGCCAGGCACGCTGCGGACGTCGATCGTCCCTTCCATGCGCGCGACGAGCCGGTGGCAGATGGCAAGGCCGAGGCCCGTGCCGCCGTAACGGCGGGTGATCGAGCTGTCGAGCTGGTTGAACTCGCGGAACAGGTCCTTCAGGCGGTCCTTCGGAATGCCGATACCCGTGTCGTGCACCGCGAACCGGATCCAGACGCGCCCGTCTGCCCCGCTTTCCATCCGGTCAATTTCCACGCGCACTGACCCGTGCTCGGTGAATTTCACGGCGTTGCCGACAAGATTGATCAGGACCTGGCGCACGCGCACGCCGTCGCCCATCAGCATGCCGGGCACGTCCGGATGCACGACGAGCGTCACCGGCAAGTCCTTGCCGGCGGCGCGCGGCGCGACGATGTCGATGACGCCTTGCGTCAGCGCGACCGGATCGAACGGGATCGAATCGAACCCCATCTTGCCCGCTTCGAGCTTCGACAGATCGAGGATGTCGTTGATGATCTGCAGCAGGATCTCGCCCGAATCGCGGATCGTCTCGGCGACGCGGCGCTGCTCCGGGCGCAGTTCCCCGTCGATCAGCACATGGGCCATGCCGATGACACCGTTCATCGGCGTGCGGATCTCGTGGCTCATCGACGCGAGGAATTCCGACTTGGCGCGGTTGGCCTTCTCGGCGATCTCGCGAGCGGCTTCGGCTTCGTCGCGCGCGGCGGCAAGACGCGCCTCGCTGTTGTGCCGTTCCGAGACGTCGCGCTCGATCGCGACATAGTGCGTGAGCCGTCCGTTCTCGAAGATCGGGTCGAGGCGGATGTCGACCCAGCCCGGCGTGCCGTCCCTGCGCGCGAGCAGCAGTTCGCCGCGATAGGGGGCGCCGTCGCGGATCGCGGCCCACAGGCCCGTCGCGGCCTGGCGGTCGCCATCGGTGCCGAGCAGACGGCGCGGCGGCTGCCCGACGACTTCCGCCGTGGAATAGCCGGTCAGCCGTTCGAACGCGCGGTTGACGAAGGCGATCTCGACGCGCCGCTCGCGATGGCCGCTCGCCTCGAGGACCGTGACCGCGTCGTTCGCGTTGTCGATGGCGCTCTGCAGAAGTTCGAGGCTTCGGCGTGCACGGACCTGCTCGGTGACGAGCCGGCCGGCGCCGCGATATCCCACGAACGCGCCCGAATCGTCGAACAGCGGGATGCCCGAGACATTGACCCACTGCAGCGAGCCGATCCCCAGGCGCAGCGGATAGATGAAGTCCCGGAACGGCCGGTGTGCCGCGATCGACGCGCGGTGCGCCGCGATCTCGGAATCGGGGAAGCCATCGACCGACTCCATCAGGTCGAAGCGCGTCTTGCCGAGCGTATCGGTCAGGTCGAGCGACAGCACCCCGCGCGGATCGGAAACGAAGGTGAAGCGGTTCTCGGAGTCAGTTTCCCAGAACCAGTCCGAGGTGACCTGCGCGAAGTCGCGTACGCGGATCTCGCTGTCGGCAAGCTGCTTGAGCGTGCGCCGTGCTTCGGTGACGTCGCGGTAGATCGTGACGCGGCCGCCGTCTGCCGTCTGGCGCTGCAGGCCCTCGATGACGAGGCCCGAGCGCATCCGGAGCTCGTAGGGCGTGCCCGGCCGTTCGCGGCGCAGGCGCGCGGCCTGCTGCATTTCCTCGGCGTCCGTCTCCGCGAGATAGACGTTCGCTTCGGCGTCGAGCTGGATGATCTCCTCGTGCGTCATGCCGGCACGAAGACGGCCGGCGAGATGCGGGAACAGTTCGACGAAGCGGTGGTTCCACACCGTCAGCCGCTGCTCGGAATCGTATAGCGTGAAGCCTTCCGTCATCGCGGCAAGCGCATCGCGGAAATGCTGGTCGCTGAGCGCGAGCGCGCGCAGAGCCGCGCGTTCCGCCGTGATGTCGCGCGCGATGACGACCAATCCGCCGTCGGCCGTGCGCCGCTCGATCAGCTCGACGGTCTTCTGGCCGGGCAGTTCCAGCGTGAACGGCACGCCCGTCGCCGCACGGCCGCCGCGGCTCGCCTGAAGGAAGCGGGCAAGTTCCGCCTCGTGCCCGACCCAGGTCGGATCATGCACGATCACGTCCAGCAGCTCGTCGAACGTCATGCCGGCGCGGATGCGGCTGTGCGCTTCGGAGAAGAAGACGATATAGAGCGCATTCCATGCGACGAGACGGTCGTTCGCGTCGTAGAGGGCGAAACCCTCGCCCAGAGCGTCGAGGCCTTCGCGAAAGCGCGTTTCGGCCGTGGCTGCGGCGGCAAGGGCAGCCCGACCGTCGCGCAGTCGGGCGAGATAGCGCCCGAACCGGAACAACGGCGCGACGAGGCGCCCCGCGAAGCTGGGAACCGGGAAGGTCGGCGGGGGCGGAGCGGGATCGGGGATCGGCATCGCCTGCAGGAGATCGAAGGGCAAGGTGAACCTTAGACCATGCCCCGCGATCAGGCGATTCCGGCGTCTCGTTGACCGTGCACCGGACGGGCCCTATCTTGCCGGCCGTCTCTTGCCTCCTTGCTGAAAGCCCCGAAGATGGCCAACCAACGCCGAACCATGCGCGAGATCCTCGCGCGCGGTCCCGTGATGCCGATCCTGACGATCGCCGACGCGACGGTGGCCGGCGACCTCGCGCGCGCACTGGTTCGCGGCGGGGTTATGACCTTCGAGATCGTGCTGCGCACGCCGGCCGCGATCGACGCGCTGAAGGCGATGATCGCGGCGGCACCCGAAGCCAGCATCGGCCTCGGCACGATCCTCAACGCCGACGACGTCGCGCGCGCGCGTGCGGCAGGTGCCGCCTTCGGCGTTTCGCCCGGCCTCACGCCCGCCCTCGGCAAGGCCGTGCGCGATGCCGGCCTGCCGTTCCTGCCCGGCGTGTCGTCGGCGAGCGAGATCATGCTGGCGCGCGAATACGGCTTCACCGAGCTGAAGCTGTTTCCTGCGAACGGGACGGGCGGCATCGCGTGGCTGCAGGCGCAGGGCCCGGTGTTTCCGGAAATCGCGTTCTGCCCGACCGGCGGCATCCGCCCGCCCGATATCCCGGCCTATCTCGCGTTGCCCAACTGCATGACGGTCGGCGGATCGTGGATCGTGCCAAAGGAAGCGCTTGCCGCGCGCGATTGGGGTGCGATCGAGGCACTGGCTCGTCAAGCCGCCGCATTCGCGAAGCGCTGAACTCAGCCGCCGGCGGCGAGAACCTCTTCGCGTGTCGGACAGCCGAGCCGGCCGCCAAAGCGCGTGCACTTGATCGATGCCGCAACGCAGGCGAAACGCGCGGCCGCGTCCATCGGCCGGCCTTCGGCAAGTGCCAGTGCCAGCGCGCCGTGGAAAACGTCGCCGGCCGACAGCGTATCCACCACTTCCACCTTCGGCGCGGGCACGCGGCGCAGCTTGCCGTCCTCGAGCCAGGCATAGCCTTCGGGGCCGCAGCTGGCACCGACATGGCCGGCATGATTCGCAGCCACCCGCCGCAGGGCGGTCTCCAGGTCGCCGGTTCCGGCGAAGGCATAGATGCCCTGGTCGGAAAACACGGCGTGTGTGGCGAGCGGAACGAGCCGGTGCAGGGTTTCGAGCGGCGCGATCTCGGCATCGAGCATCGCGCGTACGCCCGCGCGCCGGGCGGCCGCGAGACCGGCTTCGGCACCTTCGAGCCAGCGGACTTCCGCGTGGAGGAAGTCCACGCCCTTCAGGCGCTCGACCGGCAGCCAGTCGGCGGAAAGATCGAGACTGGGATCGTGATAGGGCACGACAAGCCGGTCGCCGCGCGCATCGACGATGACGGCCGAATGCGAGGATTTTCCGCCCCGGATCGCGCGGAACTGGCTGACATCGACGCCGGTGGCGGCAAGCTCCTCGCGCATGACCGTGCCTTGCGGATCGTCGCCGATGCGCGCCCATATCTCGGCCTCGCCGCCGAGCTTCTTGAATGCGCAGGCGGCCGAGATCGCCATGCCGTCGACGACGCGGCAGGCCTCGGGCGAGACGACCTTGGCCGGGGCGGGCGGTATCGATCCGACGCGGTAGATGCTCGTGTAGCAGGTGGCGCCGACGGCGATCAGGCGCTTGTTCGGAGACGAATTCATGACGGGGCGACCATATCCGATCCGTGACAGCACGCGAAAAAGATAGAAACCGGCGCGCGAATGCGCGAAATTATGTGCCGTGAAACAGGAACGCAAGCAGCCTGCGACGCGCCGGGCCCCGGTCCGGCCGCCGGTCGCGTCAGCTCCCCGACCGCCGAACATCGCGGACGCGCTGCGGCGCGTGCTGACCCTTTGCGAGCGCCCGCCGCCGGCGGGCCTGCCCAAGCGGCTCGACGCGCTTTTCCGCGAGCTCCAGCGCGAAAAGCCGCCGCGCGGCGCGGAAGAGACGGGCGATCTTATCTGGGCGTTGTGGACCGACCACAGCGAGCCCGCGGCCGTTGACGCGATGCATGCCGCGATCGGCCAGATCGTCGCCAAGGAAAGCGACAAGGCGCGCGACACGCTCGACGAGCTTTGCGCGCGCTATCCCGAATGGGCCGAGGCCTGGAACAAGCGCGCGACGCTCGCCTTCATGGAAACGCGCGACGCCGATGCCGTGGCCGACATCGTCGAGACGCTGGCGCGCGAGCCGCGCCATTACGGGGCGTTGGCCGGGTTCGGGCAGATCGCCATGCGCCAGGGCCATCCGGCGGCGGCGCTCGCCGCCTACGAGCGCGCATTGGCGCTCAACCCGCATCTCAACGAGCTTTCGAGCGCGGCCGAAAGCCTGCGCGAACTCTACGCGGCCCGGCCGAACTGATCCGACGACAATCTTTCAGCGCGGTATGGTCGACCGGATCCGCCCGGCGGGCAGGCGAAGCGTGGCGCGCGTGCCGCGGTCGGGCTCGCTTTCGACCGTCAGCCGGCCGCCATGCAGTTCCGCAAGGCCGCGTGCGATGGCAAGGCCGAGCCCCGTGCCCTGCACGTCGCGCGCACTGCCGTCGCGCACGCGTTCGAACGGCGTAAAGATGCGTTCCAGCGCCGCCGGATCGATCCCGATCCCGTTGTCCTGAACCGAAACGGCGACCTCGCCATCCGGTTCGCGCACGATGCGGACGTCGATGTTGCCGCCCTCCGGCGTGAACTTGATCGCGTTCGAGAGCAGGTTCAGCAGGATCTGCAGCAGCGCCTTGCGGTCGGCCATCGCGCCCAGCTTCGATGCCTCGCCGAACGCGAGCTTCACCTCGCGCTTGCGCGCCTGTGCCGTCACGAAGCCGATCGAGGACTGCACCAGCTCGTCGAGGTCGACGAGCGTTTCGCGCAGGTCGAAGCGGCCCGCCTCGATCTTGGAAAGATCCAGCAGGTCGTCGATGAGGGCGAGCAGATGTTCGCCGCTGCGCTCGATGTCGCGCGCGAAACCGGCGACCTTTTCGGGCGACTGGGGCCGGTTCTCGCCGAGCAGCGAGGAAAGGCCGATGATGGTGTTGAGCGGCGTGCGCAACTCGTGGCTGGCGGTCGCCAGGAACATCGACTTGACCTTGCTCGCGGTCTCGGCGCTGCGCCGTTCGGCGACGAGGGCGACGATCGTCAAGACCGTCATCGCGAGCAGGACGACAAGCACGCCCACAAGCTGGAGCGAGTTCCCGGCTCCGGTCTGGAAAGGCCCGACGCCGGCGACGGTGCCGCCGCTCGCCACGATCGCGACAAGCGATACAAGCGTGAGGGCCGCGCGCAGCGACATGCGCAGGGCGATCCATGCTACCGGCACGACCAGCAGGAACGGGAAGGCCCACTTGATCGCCGCACCCGGCGTCTCGCGGGTGAGGAACAGCGCGATGGCGAGTGCCGCGACCGCGGACCAGACGGCGAGCTCGCGGGGTGCCAGCGGTTCGGCAGGGCCGCGCTGGCCCTTTTCGAGGCCGAACCACAGGATCGCCGCGGCGAGCAGGAAGAGCGTGCCGCCGCTATCCGACAGCCACCAGCCCAGCCAGATCTCGTAGAAGACGTACGCGTCGAACGGCTTGTCGATGGTGAGCGCCGTGGCGCCGCCCAGCGCCGTGATCGCCGGGGCCACGAGCGTCGTCGAGACGAGGAACGCCACCACGCCCGCGAAGCTGTCGAACAGGCCCTTGTGGGGATGCCAGCGGCGCAGCAGGGCGGCGCCCAGAAGCGGCCCTGCTGTGTTCGTGGCGGCGATGGCCACGGCTTCCGCGAGCGGCGGATGGAACAGGACGAAGTTCGAGACGAACGCGCCGGCATAGATGCCCGGCGCGACGCCGAGACCGCCGGCCATCGCCGCGATCATCGCCACGCTCGCCGGCAGCCAAATCGGCGCCGGAAAAAGCCCGTAGGCGGCGAAGAACTGCGAGACGATCGTCGCGAGCGCGAAATAGCTCGCCGCTACCGCGAAGTTTCCAAGCAGCCAGACCGAATTGCCGCCCGTTTCGAACGTGCGCGGCAGCCAGGGATTGGCGGATTGCGGCAGAGGTGCAGCCATCTGGCGAATATTTGCGGTAGAATTGTACGTCTGTCGAGATTCAATTTTCCGGAGCGTCGGTTTCCGGCCGATCAGCATGCGCGGGGTTGACCCGCAATATCATTTGCCGTCCTTGAGACGGGCGGCGAGGGATGGCGCGAGCGCCACGGTTTCGCGACCCGACGGGGCGATGAAACTGCCAGCGCGCGGCTTTGCCGGGCGCATGCGCACCAGCGCTTCGAGCAGCGGCACGCCGGTCGAGATCCCGTCGAATACCGGCACATCGATCTGCGGCTGGAGGCGGGCAGGCACGCCCGCCATGACGGCCCCGGCCAGGACAATCGCTTCCACGCCGTCCTTCTCGACCAGATCGGCGCAGGCGGCGACGATCATCGCATCGACCCCGCTTTGGTCGCCGGCGGCGAAAGGCTTTGCGCTTTCGAGCGCGCGCCATCCGGCCACGCAGCCGCCCAGGCCGGTCTCGGCCACCACGTCGCGATAGAGGCCGAGTACGCGCCTGCCGAACACGATCATGCCGACGCGCCCGCCTACGATGCTCGCCACATGCAGGGCCGCTTCGGTCATGCCGAGGACCGGGACGGGCAGGAGTTCGCGGACCGCGCGCACGGCCGTGTCGTAGGAAACCGCGATCAGCACACCGTCGCAGTCCCCGGCATGTTCGGCTGCCAGTGCCACGGTCGAGTGCGCGGCGATCGCGTTCTCGCTGCGCGAGGCGATCACGCGCGCCCCGAACGTGCCGGTGACCGCGCGGATTTCCGTCCCCGGCAACGCGACCGCCTCGGCGGCGGCGCGCACCTTGCCGGTGACGAAGTCGGACGTGTTGGAATTGACGAGAAGCAGGCGCATTGCGGCCTAACCCTTCGTTTTCGCGATCCACGCGGCAAACGCATCGAGCGTCCTGGCGAGTGCCGCCTTCGCCTTGTCGTCGACGAGATTGCCGTCCGCGTCGAACGCGTTGCCGGCGCCCGGCACGGCCGTATCGGGGCCGGCGAGCTGCACCATGCCCATGCCCGCGAGCACGGGGCGCATCACGACCTGCACGCGCAGCGTTCCGCCCATGCCGGGCGAGGTGCCCATCACGGCGACGGGCTTGCCGGCACTTGTCGACTTGCCCGGCGGGCGCGACATCCAGTCGAGCGCGTTCTTGAGCACGCCCGGAATGCCGGAATTGTACTCCGGCGTCGCGATCAGCACGCCGTCGGCTGCGCCCACGGCCGCCTGCAGCTTCGCGACCGCCTCGGGATAGCCCTTCGCCTCCACGTCCTGGTCGAAGAGCGGCACGCCCGCGAGATCGAAGATCTCGATCGCCAGCGTGGCCGGTGCGTTCTTCTTGGCCGCCATCAGCAGCGCCTTGTTGAAGGACTTGGCGCGCAGGCTGCCGGCGATGCCGACGACGCGGAAGGGGGCTGTCATGAAAGGCTCCGTTGTTGCGTGCTCAGGCCGGATCGGCGGGAAACACCCGACCGTTTAGATCGGGTGACCGCCACATGCAACGGGGATGCCTGCGACCGGGTTCCGTGAGCTCAGCGCTGGTTCTTCGCCAGTTCGCGCGCGATCGTCTCGTGAAGCTCGCGTGCCGCGACCGCGCTGGTCTTCTCGCCGATGAAGACCGAGCCGGCCGCCCGGCCGACCGCGTTCCACATGAACGGGATCGGCACGGGGCCGGTCGCGTAGGCGCCCCAGCTGCGCGAGGTCGCGAGCTGCTTGGGATAGCCCAGCAGTTCCGGCCGCCAGTTGCGCGCGGAGACAGCCGATTTCTGCGAGGGCGTGTAGTTCGAGATGTATTTCTTGAAGACGGGATCGGGCGACACGAGGTACTGCATCAGCTTCCACGCCGCTTCCACGTTCTTGCAGTTCGGGTTCATGCCGAGCATGCGCCCGCCGGCATGCGTGACCGAGCCGTTCTTGCCGCCGGGATGCGGCGCTGTCGCGAAAGGCGGCTTCTTTCCCGGATTGCGCTGGTCCCAGGTCGCGAGGATCTCGGAGGAGACGGCGTCGGGGCCGCTGGTAATGGCGATGTTGCCGTTAAGCAGTCCTTCGGCGATTTCCGGCGCCCCCCACAGGCAGATCGAAAGGTTGCTGCGCGGATTGTGCCCCTCGTCGAGGTAGCTCTTGAAATAGTCGAGCGCTTCCTGCGCCTTTTCGGGTGTCACGCCCATCACGTACTTGCCGTCCGGTCCCTTGTCGATCCAGCCTGGCCCGTCGGACCACAGATAGAAGTTCATGTAGAACCAGATCGACGGCGTGGCGCAGCTCCCCGCCGGGAAGCCCCAGCCGGCCTTGCCGGTTTTCTGGAAGATCGTGCGGCTGGCGTTGCGCAGGCCTTCCCAGGTCGTCGGGAACTCCGCGATGCCCGCCTGCGCGAACAGCTCGGTGTTGTACATCATCGTGAACGTGTCGGTCGTGAACGGCACGCCGTAGATGTGGCCATCGGGCCCTTCGGCGAGGTCGCGCAGGTAGAAATCGTCCCAGCCCTTGAGGCCGAGCTTCGCGCCGTCGCGCTTGATGAGGTCGTCGAGCGGGCGCAGCGCCCCGCCGGCGCCGAACGGGCGCGGCTGGACGAGTGCGATCTGCACGACGTCCGGACCACCGCCGGTCGCCGCCTCGCGCAGATACTGGGCCTGCATGTCGGCCCAGCTGATGCGCTGCAGGGTGACCTTGATCGCCGGATTCAGGCGCTCGAACTCGTCGAGTGCCGCGCGCATCTGCGGCGCTTCGGGATCGTTGAAACGGAAACTGACGGTGACCGGCGTCTGCGCGCGGATGGCGGGCGATGCCAGCGATCCCGCCATGAGTGCCGCGCCTGCGACGAATCCGCGTCTTGCGATCCTGATCGTCATCGGGTTCCTCCCAAGGTTCCGTTTTCTTGATATTTGCCCGATGTTACCGCATACAATTCGATATACAAGGTTATCGATCGCTACCGCGCGACGTCGCGGACCGCGGGAGAAACGCCGATGCGGCGCCGTCCGAACATCCTGTTCCTGTTGCCCGACCAGCATCGCGGCGACTGGCTCGGCCTCTACGGCAGATTGCCCGTCCGCACCCCGAACATCGACGCGCTCGCGCGGCGCGGCGGCCTCTTCACGCAGGCGATCTGCCCGTCGCCGCTCTGCGCGCCCTCGCGTGCGGCACTCGCGACGGGGCTCGATTACGACCGCTGCCCGGTCAAGCACAACGGCGAGGATCTGCCGCTTGACGCGCGCACGTTCTATTCCGACCTCGGCGACGCGGGCTATTTCGTCGCCTCCTGCGGCAAGCTCGACCTGCTCAAGAGCTCCGGCAGCTGGGGCACGGACGGCCGGCATGGCAGCGGTGCCGCTTCCAAGATGGCGATTCTCGGTTTCGAGGGCGGGCTCGACAACGGCGGCAAGCACGATGCCGTCGTCGCCTGGCGCGAAGGGCGCGCGGAACCCTACACGCTATATCTGGCCGGTCTCGGCCTCGCCGAGACGCACGCGCGCGACTATGCGCGCCGCGGGCAGGCAAAGGGCGGGCGCGTGTCCGGCCATTCGGTGCATTTCCTCGATACCGAGCCTACGGATCTTCCGGACGAAGCCTATTGCGACAACTGGATCGGTCGCGCCGGGATCGACCTGATCCGCAATGCGCCGACGGACCGGCCGTGGTTCCTGCAGGTCAATTTCACCGGACCGCACGAGCCGATGGACATCACGCGCGCGATGAAGGATCGCTGGCGCGGCGTCGATTTCCCGGTGCCGGACGATCTCAGCGGGCTTTCACCCGAACATCACGTCGAGATCCGGCGCAACTACGCCGCGATGATCGAGAATGTCGACATGTGGGTCGGGCGTTATGTCGAGTTCCTTGCCGCGAGCGGCCAGCTCGACGACACGATCGTCGTCTATGCGAGCGACCATGGCGAGATGCTGGGCGAGCGCGGCTACTGGGAAAAGCACGTGCCCTGGCACCCGTCGGTGCATGTGCCGCTGGCCGTCGCCGGACCCGGCTTCGCTGGCGGCTTCCGCGACGATCGCGCCGTTTCGCTCGTCGACCTGACCGCGACGTTCCGCGCGCTCGCGGGCCTTCAGCCCAAGCCGGGTGCTGGCGGCCAGCCGCTCGATCCCGCCGGCAAGGGCGAGCGGATCGCGGTGTCGGGGCTGGGCGCGTGGCGGGTGGCCTTTGACGGGCGTTACAAGCTCGTCGCCGGCTTCGATCCCAAGCAGTCGCGCAAGGAAATGACGTTGGCGTCGTTCGATCCGCACGCGCCGGGCCAGCTCTACGATATCGCCACGGATCCCGAAGAACGCCACGACATCGCCGCCGCCCGACCCGCGGACGTCGCGCGCCTGCGCGCGGGCCTGGAAGCGGCTTCGCGCGCGTAGCTTCCGGATTGGATGAAGAACTGGCTGGGGCGCTAGGATTCGAACCTAGGAATGCCGGTACCAAAAACCGGTGCCTTACCGCTTGGCGACGCCCCAGCAGGCGTCCGGGCGTCTATCTAGAGGGCCTAGTCGGTCTTGTCGAGGGGGTCGGACCCCCCTCAAAACGCCGTTGTCCAGAGCGGCGGTCCAAATGACCGGGCGGAGCTATCTCCGGGAGGCGGGCGGTCGTCGAATCTTCCGCCGCGCGCTCCCATCCGACTTGATCGACCGATTCGGTAAGGTCGAGTTCGTCCGGTCGCTAGGTTCAATACCCTTCGGTGATGCCCAGCGACGAGCCCGGCAACTGGCTGTCGCTACTGATCGGCTTATGGAGGCTGCTCGCGCAAGGCCAGAGCTTACGGGAGGGGAGCTAGACCTACTAACCAAGAGCGCGCTCGATGGTGCGGGCAATGAGGCACTTCCGATCATCTTGGCCCCAGCAAAGCCAGTCTTCCGCTCGGAGACAACTACTATCCGCGCACGAGATGCAGACGGGAAGGGGGCAGCTCCCCTTCTTTCTGTGGCCGCTGCGAAGTATCGACATGACCGATTCCGGGACGGTAAATCGACCGATAGGGAAGGGCGTGCGACGAGGGAGGCCGTTGATCTTTTGGTGCGGGTATGTGGCGACAAACGGGTCGATCAATACGTACGCTCAGACTTTGAGAAGCTTCTAGACGCTCTACGGCGACTGCCCAAGAACCACGGCAAGTCACCCCGTTTGCGCTCTATGAGCGTGGAGGATGCGATCAAGGAAGCCGTATCGCGTGCTCTGCCGACGCTACGGCCACAGACGATCTTCAAGCACGCAACGCAATTGCAGGCGCTCTTTGGCGATCTCGTCGATAGGGAGGTGATCAAACGGAACCCGGCGAAGAGGCTCTACCGCAAGCCGAAGCCAGAAATCCGTGACAAAGAGAAAACCCGCAACTGGCAGGATGCTGAGATCGGGGCTCTTTTCAACTCTCCGGTATGGACAGGAATGAAGAACGCCACCCGCTGTACCCATCCCGGCTCGGTCATCGTGCGCGACGCTCGCTATTGGGTTCCATTGCTGCTCGCATTTCACGGCGCACGCCTAAACGAAATCTGCCAGCTACTTGTCTCCGATATTAAGTGCTGGACAGAGGATGAAACTCAAATTCACTATCTTCATATAACCGATCTGATCGGCGTCGATGAAGGCATACGGGCATCACGAAAGCGGATCAAGAATTTGGGGAGCCGGCGCAGGGTTCCAATCCACAGCGTTGTGGTCGATCTTGGTTTTCTCGAATTTGTCGAGAAGCAGTGCGCTCTGGGGTATCGACGACTTTTCCCTGAGCTTCCGATCAGCATTCGAGGACTGTTTAGTGCGGCGTTATCCAAATGGTTCTCGCGCTCTGGCGGGTATCGAGACGCCATCGGCCTTGCTCAAGACCTCAAACTCCAGGGCTTGCGGCATACCGCTATAACCAAGATGGCCCACGCTGAGGTCCACCGGGAGGTCATCAATCAGGTCGTCGGCCACACCGGGAACGGCGTCGGCGAACGGGTCTATACGAAGGATCGAGAACTCGCGAAGGTGAGGGCCGCAGTAGAGAAGATCGCATACCCCGGCCTCGACATTGAGAAGCTGCGGAAGATGGGGGCGAAGGCAGCATAGTTGGGCCCGAAGTCCGGCTCGCAGCTACCAGCGGAAAGAGCCATGTCGAGATTTGGCTACCAGTTGGCGTTGAATCGTCAGTGTGGCATAATTCCGAGTCGTCAAACTTGTCCAGCTAAACAGCATGGCATAACACTGTGATCAACGTATCCTCGTTATCTCAACAACAAATCGCCGCTATTGCAAGAGCGGCCAAAACCACTGAACGGGTGGCGGGCTGGACGCATACATCCTATCGCTATCCCGCGCGCTTCTCCCCGCTATTTGTCAGAACTTGTTTAGCGTGGCTCACCGCGCCGGGTGACCTGATCTACGACCCATTCTGCGGCGGCGGCACGACAATAGTCGAAGCATACGCTCACGGGAGAATTGCGGTTGGCACAGACATAAATGAACTCTCTATCTTTGTAAGCAAAGCGAAAACACAACGCATAGACTCGGATAAGAAGCGCTGTGCAATTTCCCTGTTAGAGCGGCGCCTCTCCAAGAGCCTTTCAGAAATATTGGCAAGCACGCACGAGATTGAGAGCGTCTATGCCAAGTCGCTTAAAAGCGTCGAAACGTGGCGACTTCAAGTATTGATCGCACATGTCTTAGATGCTGCGAAGGCCACGGAAGATCATAAAATTGAACAATTCATTCGCTTCGTACTTCTGGGCTCATCTCAGTGGGCGCTCGATGGGCGGAAAAGCATTCCAACGGTAGACGAATTTCGCAGGCACGTCCTTTCAAACGCAGATACTCACTACGATGCGCTTACATCGCTCCATGCATCTGCAAAAAATTTTTGGCGCTCGGCTCCTATCATTCCAAAGATTTCAAAGTCAGCAGCGAGCTCTATTCCCGAATCACTTTTCCGCACGCGGGCGCCAAAGCTTGTCATTACGTCGCCGCCATATCCAGGAGTGCATATCCTTTATCATCGATGGCAGGTACGAGGTCGCAGAGAAACTGGAGCGCCGTACTGGATATCGAATTCACTCGATGGTGCCGGGGCAGCCCATTACACGATGGGACGGAGGTATCCAGCGCCTCAGGAAGACTATTTCGCGGAAGCAAAGAGGAACTTTGCAGCACTAAACAAGATATGCGACCGGAACACTGTTGTTGTTCAGGTAATTGGATTCAGCAAAATAGACCAGCAGCTTCCGCTGTACCTTGATGTAATGCGCGACACCGGTTTTCAGCCGATTGAGATGCCTCTCATGAAGGGATTGATTGAATCAAATGAGCTAACTAGAGTTGTGCCGAACCGTCGATGGCATTCATCGCTGAAGGGCATCACGCCCGCAAGCAATGAGGTGATACTAATTCATCGGAGGTCATGAACGCACAAGCTAGGGAGCGAAGGAATGAAGTCGCTTGACGAGCTTTTCTCTGCCCTGACTGCGGCAACTTCAATCGAGCACATAGAGAAAATACTCGCAGCGATTGGAAATGAAAAAAAGCTCCCAATCGATCAGCCATTCGGACCGCTTTCGCTACACTGGAGGGTCTTAAATGACGATCCCTCCAACTATTCAACAATCGGATTGGCAAGTAAGCCAGGGCGAAGCTTAACTGAGCGGATTACTAACGCGCAGGATGCAGTCCTCGAATCTTACATCACAGCAGGAGTCACTCCGCCAGATTCTCCCCGCGAGGCGGCAAAGGCGTGGTTTGGTCGCCCGGTATCCGGCCCAACAGATGGGCTTTATCGTTGGAAATACGGAGCTGGCGACTGGGAAGACAAAATCAAGGTTGTTTTAGTCGCACGCGAAGCTGAAGAACTTGCGACGTTAGATGTCGTAGATTCCGGCATCGGCATCGAGCCAGACCGCTTCTCGAAAACAATTCTAAGCCTTCACGGCAAAAACAAGATTAGTAAAAAATTTCTGATCGGGGCTTTTGGTCAAGGCGGCGCTTCAACTCTGGCATTTTGTAGATATTGCGTTGTTTTTTCACGCGCCCGATCAGCACCCAATCAAATCGGGTTCACTCTTATCGGCATAAAGTGGCTACCCGAAGAATATAAGTGGGACGCTTACGCCTATTTGGCTATCCGAAAATCTGATGGCTCAATCACTGTACCGTCTGTCAACATCAAACCGGACGCGAAATGGATCCCGTACGCAGCTCCATACGATAAGGTTGCGGCGCTCGAACATGGAACGTTAGTGCGACACATCGCATTTTCGCTGCCAAAGCTGGCGTTGGCCCTAAGTCCCAGCCAAGGTAACTTGTATCATTATCTCCACGTCTCGTTGCTCGATCCCCTATTGCCGTTTCGCGTCTATGATTTGCGCGAGCCGAAAAAGATCAATAGGCAGCTGATAACAGGGACCAGAAATCGATTGATGAAGTATGTCGCTAATGCGGCCACTACAGCGGCACCTGGCGTCGAAGCTAGCGATGTCGAAGATGACGAGCGCAATACAACTTTGCGCCATCACAGAAAGATGGAGTTTGTACAGCCATCGGACACTTCGAGCCCTTCTATTGGGATCGAATATTGGGTTGTTCTAAATCACCGAAAAACGACGGCCGGCAAATATGTATTGCGGCCTAAGTCATCGGTTCTATTTTGTGACCCGTCGTATCCAATTATCTTCTCACTCAACGGGCAAAATCAGGGGGAGCTCCCCGCAAGCATCCTTCGTGATCATGGGCTCACAATGGTTTCGCGCCACATGATTGTACACATCGATGCGACAAACGCCGACAGCGAAACTAAGCGCGATCTCTTCGCTACAACTCGAGAGAATGTGAAGGACGGAATGGTGCTTAAGCGCCTACTTCATGTTCTTGAAAAGATGATTGAAGAGGACGAGGTACTAAAGGCTCTTGAGAAAGAGCTTACCGAAGCCTTGGTCGAGAAGGATGCCGAAGGCACCGAGGACGAGGTTAAGAAGCAGGTATCCGCGCTTCTCGTCGATGCGGGACTTGAGATTGGCGAAGAGATCGAAGTGCCCGCGAGTGATTCGACGGTCACTAGCACCACGACGAAGCGACGTGGCGGAGGTGGAGGAGGAGGCGGGGGCGGTGGCTCGCCTGATCCGCTTCCAACGCTGCCTTATCCTAAGGTTTCCCATTTTGAAATAGTTGCACCAGAAAGCCCTTGTGAAATTGAACAAGGCAACTCTGTTCTGGTGAAGATTGAGACGGACGCCGATGCAGAGTTCGACGAAAGGGAATTCGTGCAAATACGCTCCGAGCCTGGCCTCCTTGGCTTAGTCGCGAAATCCCCCCTATCTGGAGGTCGAATGAGATTTCGACTTTCTCCGAATGACCAGGCAGCTATTGGTGACGAAGGCCAAATAGTCGCATCAATTATGGCGCCGGGTGGAGCGCAGATCGAATCACGAGTCTCATTCAAAATCATCGCTCCTGCCGATGATGGCGAAAAAACTCAGAAGATCCGAGTGCCTCCATTTGAAATCAAGTTCATTGGTCCAGATGATGATGCATGGCCGACCGTTTGGCCGGAGCACACGGAGGCGAGCCAGATTGAGCAAGTCGCTTATAAGCCGCTTAAAGTCTCCGGAAAGATGATTGTTTATGTGAGCAAGGTCTTCCCCGACTACTTCGCAAAGATTGAGGATTTGAAATCGTCTCCGGAATGGCGTCGAAAGCTCTTCGACCTTCAATACAAGATTTGGATTGGCTATCACGCAATTCTTCAGGAGCAAGGCGCAGTTGATGGGGCAAAGATTGATCTCGAGGATCGAGAAATAGTTCGCGAGGCCGAGCGCGCCCGAGTTGCAAGAATGCAAGTACAGCAAGCAATCAAGCATGCGGACTTGCAGCACCGTGCTTTGCAGGTAGAGGCAAAGTCAACGTAACGTCAGCGCCTAAATTGGCAGATCGAGACCAGCGATAGGACTTTCTCTCTTGACCACTATCGGAGTCGGATATGCCGAGAATTGAAGACCTGATGCCATTCGTCATCGAGCCACGAGAGGCAATTGACGTCGAGTATAAGACCTGGCTCGATCTAACCGTCAATGATCAGAAGGCAATAATCGCGAAAGCGGTAATGGCGCTCGCGAATCATGGCGGCGGCTATGTAGTGATTGGGTTTGACGAAGAGGGGGGGAATCTTCTTTCTAGGCCACGCCAACCGAACATTCCCGAAATTACTCAGGACGTGATTAACGCTGCGATTCGCCGCTTCGTCACACCTGAGTTTCACTGTGATGTTCATATAGTTCCGCATCCTCAGACGCAGGTGACGCACCCCGTTGTCGTAGTACCCGGAGGGCTCGCCGAGCCCGCAATGTCGCGGCGGGATAGCGGGAATACGCTGGCGCAGAATCGAGTCTACATACGAAAGCCGGGCCCTCGCAGCGAAGAGCCGAATACGAGAGAGGAGTGGCGAGCACTTTTTCGCAGGTGCATACAGGCCGGCCGCGAAGATTTGCTTGAGGCCATTCGATCAATTGTCACTGGCCGAGCCGAGGTTGAAAGACCGCGAGTTGACGCGACCGAAGAACTGCGGCGGTTCTGTGAGGCTGGTGGCGCGCGCTGGCGGATCATAATCGAAAATGAGGCCGCAGACTCGCCGACGAGATTTCCGCATGGCTTCTACGAACTTGGATTCTCACTAATTGGCGCGACCGCATCCAATGGTTTGGTCCAGCTTGGAGAGCGGCTGGAGGTAACAAGGCGAATCCGGCATACGGGATGGCCACCGTTTCTAAGTCTCGCCAGAGGCGGGCGCGAACCATATCCACACGACGATTTCATCGAGGCATGGATCGGTCGACCAATGGAGGGGGACTGGATAGATCGCGATCCAGCTCACAGTGATTTCTGGCGCGTATCGCTAGATGGAAAGCTCTACATGATCCGCGGATACGCCGAGGATGCGCTAGAAAATCATCGGCCAGGAGAGGTCTTTGACGTTACGTTGCCAGTCTGGCGAGTCGGAGAGGCATTGCTATTTGCCAATAGACTCGGCGGAGTATTCGAAGGTGTAGAGGCAATAGCAATTCGGTGCCGATATACCGGATTGCAAGGTCGTCGTTTGACCAGTGTGACTGGCAATCGCGATCTAAGGGACGGCCTGATATCGCGAACAAACGAGATCGTCTTGAACGCTCAGGTCTCTCCTCAGCAGGTCCAGAACAATCTCGCCGAAATCCTTCATCCGTTGCTGACGCCTCTTTATGAACGGTTTGGCTTCTTCCAGCTACCTTTCGTGCTTGTCGAACAAGAACTAGATCGAATGAGACGTGGGAATTTCTGAAGCTGGAGTAGGGGTGTATTTCTTCGCTCGCATCGATGGATGACGTTGTCGGTTACGTCCATCTGCTATTCAAACTCGCAAAGCAATTCGACGCTATAGAATCTCGGCCACAGAGATTGGTGCAGCCATGATCCCCTCGACCTTTCTTCAACACGCCGCAGACATCTTGGGCGACACCAACAGCGGATATACTGGGCCGAAGATCGGCACGTTGATGACCGGGTACGCGGCGCAGTTCAACGTGCAAATCCCATATCACCGCTACCCTTTCGGAACAGTAAATAAGCGGACGGCGCTCTATGAGAACTTGCGGTCATTTCAGCCAGAGCATCAGTATCAAATCATAAAAGAGCTCTGTGAGAACGAAGCATTCGCCGGCCATGATTCAGCGAAAGTCAAAAAACTAAAACTTCAACTCGTCACTCGATACTCGCATCTAGCCGCCGAGGCATCTGAGCAAGAGATCAACGAATCTCTTATCGAAGAGACTCGACATTGGCTTGACGGTCATCAACAGGCGCTCCAGCTTTTCAATGCGGCGCTAGAGAAATTTGAAAATCGAATCTTTGTCCGGAACCTGTTGGACGACCTTCGCCTCTCCCTCGAGCGACTGCTGCGTGACGTTCTTGGCAATAGCAAGTCACTCGAAAATCAGGTTTCGCATGTCGGATCGTATATTGAAGACCGGGGTGGCTCAAAAGAGCTTGCGAATATGTTCGTGAAACTCTTGGACTACTACACCAAATATCAGAACAACTACGTCAAGCACGACGATGCGGTTATCGAAGAAGAAATCGAGTTCATCTTTGAAATCACTTCGTCCTTCATGAAACACCTCATACGCCTCGGGGCAAGGTGATCTAGAGCGAGAGCGCAGGTCACAAAGCTAGTTCTTGCCGCAGTAGCGCCAAACAAGCTCCGCTGCGAAATTGCAGAAGCACAAGATCGCGTCTTGAATTTGATCGGTTATCTTTGCAGCCTCTTCTTCAAGATTCTGACTGCGATCAATGCCCCATATCTGGCGGGCGACTATGCTGTGTATGATTTGGTTCCCCGGCTCAAAGTTCCACGAGCTTTCGTCACCCCACCCTCGTGTCACTTCCCCGTGTGAAAGTTCAGGACGACTAGCGCGATCATTTATCGCCTTCGTTATGAGGCCCCCGCCCTGATGATAGTGAAATACAACATTGTGTCTGATCGCCGTCACCTTGGCCTTGAGCCATTGGATCTTCTCCGGGTTCGTCACATACCCTTCCAGCACACGAAATGACGCCCGCGTATGACTATCGCTAGTACCAACCAGTCTCATCAGATCGTCGTCTTTGCGTATTTCCTTAATGATCTCCAAAGCCTCGAAGAAATGCGCCATCTGTAGACGAGTGAAATACATTTGGGCGCCCTTCTGCCGCGCCCGACGCCTTCGTGGTTGGTCTTGGCACCAGTCTTGGAGCGATTCGTTTGCGAGCTGCAAGTCGTTAAAGGCGATCATCAGCTTGATAACAACGGCGGCGCTATTGCCTCGCTTTTCGAGCTCCTCGTAGGAGACAAGCCGCGTCCTCGTGTAGGTCATTGTCGGGCTCCAAGCCGATTTTCCTGTGCGTCTGCTCTCGGCCGGCTAGTCTAAGCTCGACCTCGCCATCCCACACGCTCGAATTGAAGTAAGCGGCAACCCCATCCGCAGTCGTGTCTAGTAGATCAAACGCGCCCGGTGGGGCGGCGGAACCGCGCTGCGGTGACTCTGGCGAGGCCGTGGGGCGCTCGCCGGCCAGAGGGGTGGCCGCGACGGCCCCAGATTCACCAGCGGCTTTTCTAGCCCGTTTGCGGGGCATCCCGTACTGCCGCTCGTACTCCGATCGCTCGGCGAGGACCGGGGGACTCTCCGGGAACATCTGACGGTCGTTCGCCGGCAGGGTTTCTCGCATTGCCCGCCATAGCTCCGCCGGCGTAAGGCCCGAGAGAGCTTCCGCCTCGTCACGGGTACGTTTGTCACAAGAGAGCCGTCCTCCGTCGCGCTTCATGTTCCGGCCGTACAGGTACCTGACGAGACCGGGGAGGGTGCGGACCTGCCGAACGTCGGCTCGGTTCGGGTGCTGGATATTCTCTTCGGCTGCGATCTCAGCCAGCTTCGTGCGGACCTCAGTCCCTCGCGTGACGTTGAAGAGGATCAAATGGATGTGATCGTGCACTCGCCCGCCGTCCGGAACGTCGATAACGACATAGCGGCGGTCCCAGCCGGTACGGGCCAGCCGATCCATGATCCGCTCTATAACCCGATCCGCCGGACGGCCATCTAGATTGATGGTGAGAAAAGCCTGCTCCCCTCCCAAGAGGGCTCCGGCTGTAGCCATCAGTTGAAGCTGAGAGTGCTTCTCCTGTTGGTTCAACCGGGAACGCTTCTTGTGATCCCAAAACCTCGAAACCTCGGATAGCTCGAAGAGGTTCGGATTGATCGTCCTGGCCTTGGGTTGACGCTTTGGCTTGTAGGGGGAGGGGGGTGACATGATGGCCTGCATTACTAGTGGGGTGGGTGCTCGACTTTGCCTTCTCGAAATCTCTTCAACGTGTTGAACCGTCCATCGTGCCGGTAAGTCGCAACTCGTCTCCGCCTTCAACAAGGGCAACGCGAACGGCCACGGGCGACGCCGGCAAGGCGTCGTTCCCGTGGCTCCCGCTCGCATAGGCACATGGGGAGGTGTGGCGCGATGATCGCGACCAACGAAGAGAGATTACATTGAATGGAATTGAAGATCAAATTGGCCCGGCCGGGATGCTGCATGCTGCCCGAAATTCCGGCGTGCGAAATGAGGGCTACCTACAGGCGGGGTGGGGGTGGGCGTCCTTTTTTATGCGACCTCGACTCTTTCCGGCCCGGATCGCGATCACGCGCCGAAGTAAGTAAGCAGTCACTTAATCGACATAGCCGAACGCGCCATGCGAATCTGCCGAGGTCATCAACCTCGAACGGAGCTTGCACGATGCGCGTACACGTCAGTTTTGAATTGCCCGACAGCTATGAAGAATTGCGGACGGACGCAAGCGACGAGCTAATCAAGGAAATGCTTGTCAGCGATGCGATCAACTTCCGGAACGTCAGGAATCTCACAGTTACGATCCGCGAAGGAAGCATGCCCCGGCTGGTGAACGACGCCTAGGTCTGGGTGTGACGGATCAACAACACTGGCCAGTGATTATTTCACTTAGCTGTGCGCGAATACGCGATTTCGCGGATAGATCACAAGGTAAGTAAGTACATACTTAATTGAAAAATCGAGAACGATGCACGATATGGGATGACCACTAACACACAGGAGCGTGGTCATGAGTACATACGTCACCTTGCAGTTCGAGACGAACTCGCTTCCGGCGGATTGCGATCCAGAAGAGTACTTCAAGCGGTACGGATTGCCGCCGCTAGTCGCAGTCGGCGGGATCAAGTTCGGCCTGTCAGACCGGCCAATGGGCGTTCGCAATGCGCTTTGGGCTGCGTTTCAGGCGATTTTCCAACGCGGACAGGATCCTGCGCTTAGCCAACCGGCAAGTGCCTCGGGCAATATTATCGTTTCGATTGATACCCCTGAGACGCTTGAGTTGGCTAAACAGATCGATGAGCTTCGCCGGAAGAAACGAAGGGCAACGAACAAGCCCAAGCGGCGGGACACCAAACGACTCCACTAGTATGAACGCCCCGAGGCTCGAAGTCGCTTCGGGGCGTTCGCTTATTTGGGCCCTGCGAGCGACGCCTGACGGCCTTCTAATGACGTTCTAGGGTTGGTTTATGCGGCGAGCCGGGTAAGGACGTTCCGGACCGTCGAGGGGTGCCACTTGCCATCGCGGGCAGTCGCTACGCCGAGGTTGTTCAAGGCATCGGCGATCCCCTGCAACGTCGTCGCGCCAGCGGACCGGACGCGCGCGATCTGGTCCGCGATGTTTCGGGCGCGGTCGTCAGCTTGGGCTTTGAGGGCGGCTACGGCCAGCTCCTGCGCGTCCTCGATCTTCGGATTGCCCAACTTGACCCCCTGATGGCGCTTCGCAGCCAAAGCTAGCCGGGTGCGCTGCGAGATCAGGTCGCGTTCTTTCTCGGCCAGAGCGGCGTACAGGTGCAACATGAAAGGGTCGGCGTCGGGGCCGAGATCGGCGACGACGAACGGCACCCGGTTCGACATGAGGCCCGAGACGAAATGCACGTCGCGGGAGAGGCGGTCGAGCTTGGCGACCAGCACTGGGCTTCCGACACGCTTCGCATGGTCGAGCGCGGCCTTGAGCTTCGGCCGACGGTCGAGAGCGTCGGACCCCTTACCAGTCTCTGTCTCGACGTACTCCGCGACGATCTGGAAGTCGTTGGCGTCCGCGAACCGGCGTACGGCTTCGCGCTGGGCTTCGATGCCGAGGCCGCTGCGACCCTGCTTCTGGGTCGAAACGCGGAGATAGGAAACAATGTTCTTGCTCATGACCTTCCCTCGATCTGATTTTCTAAATCTATATGGACATTTTGATTTTGTATAGACCTTTCTTCGAACCCCAAACCGCACTTTCTTCGACCGATCCGGCTATGCTGGCCCACACGCCCACGTCGCCGGGACCGGAAACCACATGCACAAGCTGCGAGCCCTCATAATCGCGTTCCTACTGGCCCTGAGCGCCGGCCGAGCGGATGCACAGACGAACCAACCCCCGGCGAGCCCTGACGGGCAGGCCGTCGCCTGCGTCGTTGGCGCGATCCTGTCAGGCGGCCTTTCCCCATCGCAGGCCGTGTGCTTCTTGAAGCTCTTTGCGTCTTTGAAGCCGCCGGCCGGACAGGCGGCGAGTCCCGAGCCCCAGACGGTCGCCTTCCCCGCCAGCATCGCGGAGGTCGGAGAAATGATCGCGAAGTGCTACCACCCGACCGGCCAATTTCAGGCCGCGCGGGCTCTTGAGCATCCGTGGCGAGCGCAGCATGAGCAATGGAACGCGACCGACTCCGCTCTGTTGGACATCCGATATCGCGGCGCGCTGTCCGGAACTCAGTACGCCATGCTCGTCGGCCTCATAGAGCGCGACGGCGCGATCCGGGCGGTTATTCAGGAGGAAAGGTCGGCCTTTCCCCCGTCTCCGAACTGCGCCTTGAAGAATTGGGTTCGGCTCGCGCGCTGACGCGGCATTACTGGTAGGCGCGCGACACAATCTTGTCGATAACGAGATCGGCAGCTTCACCTCGGCCGCAGTCGAGCCCGAGCCGGCCTGCAATCACCCTAAGATAGACCATGCCGTTCTTTCGGACCGCGAGCGTCAGCAGCGCGCGAAGGTCTTGAGGTGCAGGTAGAGGGTTCGGAAGCGCGCCCCGCGCATGGTCAAGTGCCGCAGAGTCATTTGTGGGCAACGGCGGCGAGGTCGACACATGCGGCGAGCCCTCGCCGGTGTCGGCATCGCCAAGAGATCCGTTCCCGGCAAGCTCACTTTCGACGCTCGCTCGTATCCTGGCCTCTTCCTCGTCGGTGAGCGTGCCGACGATCATCTTCGGGATTTCTTTGCCTTCGCCGTCGGCGGGAGTGATCCCGACCGACGCGAGGTTCTCGCGAATGATCTCCAACGATTGTGCATATGCCTTCGTCGAACTCGGACCCAAGGAACCCTTCGGATCGGCAGCCAACCGGCGAAGATCGCGCGATGCGATCACGAAGAGGTCCAAGTTCGTCGACTTGAACGCATCAAGGATGATTTCGAGTGGTGGGCACGGGAGGCCCGGTCAGAGGATCGACGCGCGCGGCAGGCTCTGTCGCTGCCGGTGCGCCCGACATGACGACGCCCCGCTTCTTGAGGGCACGGCCAAGCGTCTGCCTCGTGATCCCGAGTTCGTGAGCGACTTCCTTAGTCGTCAACCGACCATCTCGGAGGCCGTCTAGATGGCCTTCGGTTATGCCGGCGACGCCCGGCCGGGCGGGATCAAGTCGAGGCGCGCGAGGCACGGCACGGATTGATTTTACGAGGACAGCGCGCGGCCGATCCGGGACACGCCGCGCAGCTTGCTTTCGGCGTCGCGGGTTCGCGCACGCTCTCTCGTCGCCTTCGCCTCGGCGATGATGTTGGCCCGCTCGACATCCGCGATGTAGCGATCAACGTCGGCCATCGTCGCGCGGCCGGCATCAATATCGGCTCGAAGCTGGTCAAGCGTCGTCTTCGGGCTGGTCATTTCTTTGCCTGTTGGGTCAAGGCATAGCTGATGCGCGAGCGACCATGCAGGGCGCTCTCCGTGGCCTTCTGCAAGGCCAGCGCGGCGTGTGCGTCCGCCAAGATTCTGAACGTCTCCTCGTCCCGCTGGGTCGTCTTGTCGAAATACTCTTCGATCTCGACAAGAGAGGCGCGGCCGGCGCGGATGTCCGCCAGAAGTTCGTTAGGCCGCTTCATAGGCCATCCCCTTCTTCGTGTGTGCCATGACGAAGGCGTTCACCCGCTTTGCGGCACGAAAGTAAGCGAACAGCGGGTTTGGCTCGTCGTCAGGCTGGCGTTCCTTCGTGTAGAGCGCGAGCAGAACATCACGCCAGCGGCCGGGGGCATTTCCCCGGTACATGTCTGGCGCCTTCGAGAAACCACAGCGGTACGTCATCTTGTTAATGGCGTTCTCGGTAATGTCGAATGCCTTCGCGATGACCGAGATCGGAATCGGTGGCGAGAAAACGAACCACATGTAACGAACCGCCATCCGATCTTGTGCCGTCAGGCGATGGTACGGTTTCCGGCTCATGCGGCGCCTTCCAGCCGCGCGATCACGGCATCGATATGAGTGGTGATCTGGGTCGCTTCCTGCCTAAGTTGGCGAAGTTCGACGAGCGCGGCCGGAGCTGCGCGCATCAGCTTGGCATTGACCTTGAGCTTTGCCGCTCGTTCTGCCGACATCGGCTCGCCTGCCTGCTCGGCAAGTTCGGCGAGCCTGTTCGCAGCATCGAGCAGGGCCGTCAAAAGCGGAGCACGGTTCGCGGTCTCGGCATCTAGCGTGTCGAAAGCCGCGCTGATCTTTGCCGTATCCAGCCCATCCGCACGCGGAAGCATCCCGCGTAGGAACGCAGCATCGCGGGTTTCACACGGCATGGCTGCCGCGTGCTCGGCGGTGAAGGCCATGCCACGGATCGCCGCAGCTTCGTCGCCGGTAATTGGGTTTTTGGCGAGATCGGCCGCTTCCTTGAGATCGTCGCCGGATCGGGCGACCGCCAGCACGAGGCGTTCATTGTCCTTGGCTACCTCGTCGCGCGCCGCCGCGACGATCATCACAAGGCGGTCGGTCGCTTCGTCGGCCGTCAGCGTATCGAACTTCGTCCCGACGTGAGTGGATAGCCACTCTCGGCCGTCAGGCGTCACTGTGGTGAGTGAAATCCCCGCGACGAACGGGCAGCCAAGGCGCGTGTGCTTGACGAGATTTTTGAAGATCGGCGCGTGGATGTACGACATGGGAACTCCGGGGCGATTACATTGACCGTAAATGTTATGATATAACATATCTTTCCATTGTCAAATTTGAGGCCCTGAAATCCGTTGCGAGCAGATCATGCAGACGCAAGAATCCGCTCCGGAGCAGCGGTCCAGAGACCATCGGCCGGGAGGGCTAAGATTTTGGAAACTCAGGCGGCGTCTACGCAGCTAGGATTCGAACCTAGGAATGCCGGTACCAAAAACCGGTGCCTTACCGCTTGGCGACGCCCCAGCAGGGCGCCCTGTCTAGAACGGCGCACGCACCTTGTCGAGCGTGGGCGCCATCCCCTGTCCCATAACCGGATGTTATCGTTCCGGGACCAAGCGGTTGTTGTCGCGATCCCGGGATGCTGTCACTGTTCACCGATGGAATCCGGCGCTGCCAGCCGGACGGACGGCCGCAAGGGCCGCGAACAGGGAGGAAGTGCATGTCGTCGACGCGTCGCGATTTTCTCGCCATGGGTGCCGCCGCCGGAACTGCCGCGGCATTCGATATCCGCCTGGCAATGGCCCAGACGCTCACCAAGGTGCGCCTCACGGCGGGCGCCAATATCGGCTACTCGCACCAGTATGTCGGCGAGGCGGCGGGCATCTTCCGCAAATACGGCATCGACGCCAGCGTGATCCTGTTCGACGTCGGCTTCCTTGGCACCGAGGCGGTCGTCGCCGGCCAGGCCGAGACGGCAGGTACGGTCGAGTTCCCGCTTATGTCGCTGCTGTCCAAGGGGGCCGATCTCGTCGTGCCGGCGGTGATCATCACGGCCGACGATCTCAAGATCGTCGCGCTGAACTCGATCCAGAAGCCCGAGGATTTCATCGGCAAGAAGGTCGGCTATATATCCGGCTCGTCGGCGCACTATGCGTTCGACCGCTATCTCGCTCATTTCGGCGTGCCGCGCGACAAGCTGACGCATATCAACGTGCCGGCGGCCGAGCAGCCGGCCGTGATGGCGCGCGGCGACATCGACGCGTTCGTGTGGCTGGAGCCGATGGTCACGCGCGGCCTCGAGGTGATGCGCGGGAAGGCGCACGTGATGTCGCCGGGCATCGAGGCGGCCTACAAGACGCGCACGTATCTCGAGATGTCGCGCGCGTGGGTCGAGAAGAACCCCGACGCGACCGTGGGCCTTTTGCGGGGTTTCGTCGAGGCTGACGCGTTCATCAAGGCCGAGCCGCGCCGCACGGCCGAGATCGCAGGCAAGAAGCTCAACATCCCGGCCGACCAGGCGCAGGCACTGCTCAAGCAGGTCGGCTTCGACTTCAAGCCGTATCTTGACGCCGATCTGGTCAAGGTCTTCGACGGCGTGGCCGAATGGATGCGCGGCCAGAACCGCCTGACTGGGCCGGCACCGGACATGCGGAAGGTCCTCGTGCCGGAGTATCTGCGCAAGGTCGATCCGAAGCTGGTGACGGGGTTCTGAGGGGCACGTGAGCGCGATCAGGCTGGAAGGCGTCGGTAAGTCATTCGACGGCGACGGACGGGAAGGCGGGGGATATGTGGCGCTCGACGGGCTCGACCTTACGGTCCGGCCGGGCGAGTTCTTCTGCCTGCTCGGCCCCACGGGCTGCGGAAAATCGACGGTGCTGCACCTGATCGCGGGTTTCGAGACGCCGAGCACGGGAAGCATCGCGGTCAACGGGCACCCGGTCGCCGGGCCGGGTGCCGACCGCGGCGTTGTGTTCCAGACCGAACTGGCGCTCTTCCCTTGGCTGACGGTCGAGGAGAACGTGTCGTTCGGGCTGCGCATGCGCGAGGCACCCGCGGCCGAGCGCGACGCGATTCTCGAGCGCAATCTCGAACTCGTCGGGCTCGCCAAGCACCGGCGCAAGTTCCCGCGCGAGCTTTCGGGCGGCATGAAGCAGCGCGTGCAGATCGCCCGCGCACTCGCCAACGACCCCGACATCCTGCTGATGGACGAACCCTTCGGCGCGCTGGACGCGCAGACGCGCCGGCGCATGCAGGAGGAGGTCGCGCGGATCTGGAGCGGCACCGGCAAGACCGTCGTCTTCATCACGCACGACATCGGCGAGGCGATCTGGCTTGCCGACCGGATCGGGATCATGACGCGGGGGCCCGGTGCGCGCGTGAAGCAGATCGTCGATGTGCCGCTGGCGCGCCCGCGCAAATCGATGACACCGGAATATGTCGAGCTCTACAACCGGCTCAACGAGTCGATCCAGGCCGAGGCGGAGGCGATGCTCAATGAGTGAAAAACGCCGCGGCCTCGGGCAGGCGATCCTCGACGAGCCGAGATATTTCTATCCGGTCCTCGCACTCGGTACCTGGCTCGTCTGGGAGGCGATCGCCGCGGCCTCGATCCCGATCTTCTTCCCGCCGCCCGAAGACGTCGTGCGCGCCTTCTGGGTGAGCCTGATCGACGGCACGCTGATCGAGCACGTCGCGATGAGCTATTACCGGATCCTCGTGGGCTGGGCGGCGGGCTGCGCGCTGGCGATTCCGCTCGGCCTGCTTGCCGGGCGCTCGCGTGCGGTACGTACGGTGGTCGAGCCCTATATCGAGTTCTTCCGCTTCATCCCGCCCATCGCCTTCATCACGCTGTTCCTGATCTGGTTCGGCCTCGGCGAGATGTCGAAGATCCTGCTCATCGTCTACACCTCGCTGTTCGTCGCCTTCATCAACACGCTGGCGGGCGCGATGTCGGTCGATATCGAGAAGGTCCGCGCCGCGCAATGCATGGGCGCCACGCAGCGCCAGACCTTCTTCCATGTGGTCGTGCCCGCCACCGTGCCGCACATCGTCACGGGCGTGCGCCTCGCGCTCGGCAACGCGTTCATGACGGTCGTGGCGGCGGAACTGGTGGCGGCACAGAGCGGCGTCGGGCATCTCATCTGGAATTCGAGGCTCTTCGCGCAGACCGATTTCGTTTTCGTCGGCATCATCACGCTGGGCCTGATGGGGTTCGTGGCGAACTGGGCGCTGCGGCTGATCACCGCGCGCGTGGCCTACCGATACAATATCAAGACCTGACGCGCGCGTGACCGTCGACTCCCACATCCATCTGTGGCGCCGCGCCGACGGCGACGATATCTGGCTGCACGGCAAGATCGGCGGCCTCGCGCGCGACTTCACCGAAGACGACTGGGCGCGCCTTGCCGACGAGAGCGGCGTCACGCACGTCATCCTGGTGCAGGCCGCGCACGGCGTGGCGGAATCGCTGCGCTGGCTCGCGGCGGCCGAGAAGCTGCCGCGCATCCTCGGCGTCGTCGCGTGGGCCGACCTGCATTCGCTGGATCTCGCCGGCGACATCGAGCACTTCCGGAAATTCGGCAAGTTCCTCGGCATCCGGCCGTTGCCGCCCGGCACGTTCGGCGGCGACTGGCTCGCCCATCCCAGGACGCCCGTCGGCCTCGCCACGCTGCGCGACGCGGGCGTCACCACCGACATCCTCGTCAAATGGCCGGCGTTGCGCGCGGCGCAGGCGCTTGTCGAGCGCACGCCGGGCCTCAACGTCGTGCTCAACCATTGCGGCCGTCCCGACACGATGACCGGCACGCTCGAACCCTGGGCAAGCGACCTGCGCGCCTTCGCGCGCGCGACCGACGCGGCCGTCAAATGCTCGGGCCTCGTCGAGCGCGCGGGCATCGAATGGACGAAGGAGGCGCTGCGCCCCTATGTCGAAACGGTGATCGACGCGTTCGGCCCTTCGCGCGTGATGTTCGCGACGAACTGGCCGGTGCTCGAGGTCAACGGCACCTATCGCGGCTGGGTACGGACCTTCGCGGCGATTCTCGACGACATGGGGATCGGCACGCAGGACCGCGCGATGATGCTCGGAGGCACGGCACGGCGCGTCTATCGCCTGCCGGCGGCGTGAGCCTCAGGCCGCTTTCGCGGCCACGTTCTCGACGTACCAGCGATAGGCGTCGGCGAGGCCCGGCTCGAGCTCGAATTTCGGGCGCCAGCCCAGCGCCATCAGGCGCGATGGGTCGGTGAGCTTGCGCGGCGCGCCGTTGGGCTTCGTGGTGTCGAACTCGAGCTTGCCGGCATAGCCGGCGACCTTGCACACGGTGCGCACGAACTCGGCGATCGACACTTCCTTGCCCGTGCCCACGTTGAACGCGTCGAGGCCCGAATAGTTCTTCATCAGGAAGACGCAGGCGTCGGCGAGATCGTCCACGTGCATGAATTCGCGCAAGGCCGAGCCGTCGCCCCAGACCGGCACGCTCGGCGCACCCGCCGTTTTCGCGCGGTGGACCTTGGCGATGGTCGCGGCGGGCACGTGGCCCATCTCGAGATCGTAATTGTCGTGAGGCCCGTAGAGGTTCGTGGGCATGCAGGCGATGAAATCGACGCCGTACTGCTTCTTGTAGGCTTGGCACATCTTGAGGCCGGCGATCTTGGCGATCGCGTACCATTCGTTGGTCGGCTCCAGCGGTCCGGTCAGAAGTGCATCCTCGCGCATCGGCTGTGGGGCGAGGCGCGGATAGATGCAGGTCGATCCGAGGAACAGGAGCTTGCGCACGCCCGCCTTCCAGGAACCGTGGATCACCGCGTTCTGGATCGCGAGGTTCTCGTAGAGGAACTCGGCCGGGCGCGAATTGTTGGCGTGGATGCCGCCCACCCGCGCGGCCGCGAGGAACACGGCATCGGGCTTCTTGGCCGCGAGCCAGTCCTCGACCACGTTCTGGCGCGTGAGGTCGAGTTCGGCCTTGGGGGCGGTCAGGATCGTGCAGCCTTCGGACGCGAGGCGGCGCACGAGGGCGGCGCCCACCATGCCGCGGTTGCCCGCGACGAAGACGCGCTTGCCCTTGAGATCGAATTCAGCCGGAGCGGTCATGGCGGTGGCGTTCCCGTTCGACGATGCGCAGGTCGGAATCGACCATCTCGTTGACCAGTTCGAGGAAGCTGATCTTGTGCTTCCAGCCGAGCTTGGTGCGCGCCTTGGTCGGATCGCCCAGCAGGTAGTCGACTTCCGTCGGGCGGAAATAGCGCGGATCGATCTCGATGAGGACCTCGCCGGTCTTGGCGTCGAGGCCCTTCTCGTCCACGCCCTTGCCCTTCCATTCGACCGGGCGGCCGATGCGCGCGAAGGCGATCTCGACGAACTTGCGCACCGTCTGCGTCTCGCCGGTGGCGAGCACGTAGTCGTCGCCCTGCGGCTGCTGCAGCATCATCCACATGCCTTCCACGTAGTCGCGCGCGTGGCCCCAGTCGCGGAAGCTGTCGATGTTGCCGAGATACAGCTTCTTCTGCATGCCGAGCTTGATGGCTGCGGCCGCGCGGCTGATCTTGCGCGTGACGAACGTCTCGCCGCGCGTCGGGCCTTCGTGGTTGAACAGGATGCCGTTCGAGGCGTGGATGCCGTAGGCCTCGCGGTAGTTCACCGTGATCCAGTAGCCGTAGAGCTTGGCGACCGCATAGGGGCTGCGCGGATAGAAGGGCGTCTTCTCGCTCTGCGGGCGTTCCTGGACGAGGCCGTAAAGCTCCGACGTGGAGGCCTGGTAGAAGCGCGCCGTCTTTTCCATCCCGAGGATGCGGATGGCTTCCAGCAGGCGCAGCGTGCCGATGCCGTCGGCGTTGGCGGTGTATTCCGGCGTCTCGAAGCTGACCGCGACGTGGCTCTGGGCCGCGAGATTGTAGATCTCGGTCGGCTGGGTCTGCTGGACGAGGCGGATGAGGTTCGTGGCGTCGGTCAGGTCGCCGTGATGCATGAAGAAGCGCACGCCGTGCTCGTGGCGGTCGGCATAGAGATGATCGATGCGCGCGGTGTTGAACGACGACGAGCGGCGCTTCACCCCGTGGACGATGTAGCCCTTCTGCAGCAGCAGTTCGGCGAGATAGGCGCCGTCCTGGCCCGTGATGCCGGTGATGAGTGCGACTTTCTGCGACATATATGCTTCCAGAAAAGAGAAGACCGGGCGGAAAAGAGGCGGTCGGAAAGGGGGTTTAGCACCCCCCGCGAAGGCCGACAACGGCAGCCTCGGGGGCTTTATGCCAGCCTGCGTCGGCTACCCACCACCCCCGCGGGGCGGCGGCTTTCAGCGCGGCCGCGGCGGCCTCGGCGGCCGGCCGGTCGGCAAACAGCGCGAAGCAGGTGGCGCCGCTGCCCGACATGCGCGAAAGCAGGGCGCCGGGCAGCTTTTCCAGCGCCGCCAGGACCGCGCCGATGGAAGGGGCAAGGCCCAGGGCAGGGGCGGCAAGGTCGTTGGACGTGCCTTCGAGCGCCCGGGCCAGGCCGGCCGCATCGGCCGGGATCGGGAATCGCGCGGGCCTCGTGAAGGGCGCATTCCGCGCGCGGAACACGGCGGGCGTGGGCACCGCCACGCCCGGATTGCACAGCACGATCCCGGCTTCGGGCAGGGCGCCGACGGTCTCGATGATCTCGCCGGTCCCCGACATCCAGGCGGGTTGCGCGCCAAGGCACGCGATCGTGTCCGCTCCGAGGCCATAGGCGAGTTCGGCGAGCCGGTCGGGTTCCGGCAGCAGGCCCCACAACCGGCCGAGTGCCCGCAGTGTTGCCGCCGCGTCGGCCGACCCGCCGCCGATGCCGCTCGCCACGGGCAGGTTCTTGGTGAGGCGGATCTTCGCGCCCTCGCTTGTCCCCGTCGCGGCAGCCAGCGCGCGCGCCGCGCGCAGCACCAGGTTGTCCGGCGTCTCGAGGAGCGCTCCGGCGAAGGGCCCGTCGATCGACAGCGTGATCAGCTCGTCCGGCACCACGGCGATCGCGTCGCCGACATCGGTGAAGGCGACGAGCGAATCGAGCAGGTGATAGCCGTCGATCCGCTTGCCCACGACCTGCAGCGAAAGGTTCAGCTTGGCGGGTGCCGCCTCGACGATCATCGCTGGTGCGCGAGGCCCGGCGCCGCCACGCGTCCGCGCACGCGCTGGCGCACGGGCGTGGGCGCATACAGTGTCTTGCTCGCCTCGACCATCGCCACGCCCGCAAGGGCCGGGAAGGCGCGCGAACCCGCCGCCTCCCACGCGTCGGCGGAGGACAGCCACAGCCGCCCGCCGAAGGGCGGCAGGAACAGGCCGCTGCGCGCCTGCTGGGGCACGAACAGGTTGTCGCGCAGCAGGCGCGAAAGCTGGCCCACCGTATAGGGATGGCCATGGCCGAAGGGCGTGCGGTCGAGTCGGGCCCAGATGCCGCGCCGGTTGGGCGCAACGATCAGCAGGCGGCCATTGCCGGTGAGCACGCGCCACACTTCGCGCAGGAACGGGCGCAGCGTCTCGGCATGCTCGACCGCGTGGACGAGTAGCACGCGGTCGACCGACATGTCGGGCAGGGGCAGCGCCTCTTCCTCGACCAGCGCGGTCGCGTTGGGTCCCTCGGATGGCCAGTGCAGCACGCCCTGCGGGGCCGGCATCATCGCGAAGCAGCGCTGCGCCTGCTCGCGGAAGGGCCGCAGATACGGCACGGCATAGCCGAGACCGAGCACGGCCAGCCCCTTCGTGTCGGGCCACATCTCGCCGATATTGCGCGCGATCAGCCGGCGCGCGGTCTGGCCCAGCGGGCTCGCGTAAAAATCGCGGAGATCGACGACATCGGTCCACATGCGGCGGCGAGTTTGGGATGCGGCGCGAAAATCCGCAACGAGGTCATTTTGCTGGCCCTTTTCCGCTTTGTTCCTGCCTAGAATGGTCCGGAATGGAACAGATCAACCACCTCATCCTGCTGGGCGGCTTTCTCATCGTCGTCAGCATTCTCGCGGGCATGTTCTCCTCGCGCCTCGGCGCACCCTTGCTGCTCGTCTTCCTGGGTCTCGGCATGCTGGCGGGCGAGGACGGGCCCGGCGGCATCGCGTTCGACGATTTCCATTTCACCTATCTCGTCGGTTCGGTGGCGCTGGCCATCGTGCTGTTCGACGGCGCCTTGCGCACGCCCGGCCACGCGATCCGACTTGCCTGGCGCCCGGCGCTGGGCCTTGCCACGATCGGCGTGCTGATCACGGCGGGCCTGATCGGCGTTCTCGCGTACTACACGCTCGACCTGCCGCCGGTCGCGGCTTTCCTCGTGGGGGCCGTCGTCGCGTCGACCGACGCGGCTGCCGTGTTCCTGCTGCTCAACATGGGCGGCACCGAGCTCAACAAGCGCGTCACCGCCACGCTGGAAGTGGAAAGCGGCATCAACGATCCGATGGCGGTGTTCCTCACCATCGCGTGCGTGGAATACCTGCTGCACCCGGCCGGCGCGTCGGGCCTGCACATGTTCGCGTTCTTCGCGATCCAGATGCTCGGCGGGGCGGCGATCGGCTTCGCCGGCGGCTTCGCGCTCGTCTGGCTCGTGAACCGCGCGGATCTCGCGGGCGGCCTCTATCCCGTGCTGTGCGCCGCCTTCGCGGTGACGATCTTCGCGGCCGCGCAGTCGGTCGAGGCGTCGGGCTTCCTCGCCGTCTATCTCGCGGGCCTCGTGCTCGGCAACCGGCGACATCGCGCGCAGGCGACGATCCTGCGCTTCCATGACGGGCTCGCCTGGATCGCGCAGATCGTCATGTTCCTGCTGCTCGGCATGCTCGCCACGCCTTCCAAGCTGGTGCAGGACGCGTGGGGGCCGCTCGCCATCGCGGTCGCGCTGATCTTCGTCGCGCGCCCGCTTGCGGTTTTCCTGTGCCTTGCCTTCACGCGCTTCGGCAAGCGCGAGAAGGCGTTCATCGCGTGGGTGGGGCTGCGCGGCGCGGTCCCGATCTTCCTCGCCTCGATCCCGGTCATCGCGGGCGTGCCGGGCGGGCTTGCCTATTTCAACGTCGCGTTCGTCGTCGTGCTCGCCTCGCTGGTGATCCAGGGCTGGACGGTGGGTCCCGTGGCGCGCTTCCTCGGTCTCGCGCTGCCGCCGCAGAGCGAGCAGGTCGGCCGCAGCGAGATCGACCTGCCCGTCGTCGCCGACCGCGACGCGGCGAGCTGGCGTGTGGCGCCGGGCAGCCCCGCGCTCGAACGCGATTTCGCGGACCTGCACCTGCCGCGGCGCGCGCGCATCATCGCGGTCATCCGCGACAGCGCGCTGATGAACCGGCAGGAAATGCAGCGCCTCGCGGTCGACGACCAGGTCATCGCACTCGTGCCGCCCGAACATTCGATGGCGCTCGACAAGCTGTTCTCGCCGCGCCCGGTGCAGCGCAAGAACGTCGATACGGGCGGCGAATTCGTGTTCTCGGGCGATCTCAAGCTCGACGCGCTGTGCGCCCAGTACGGCCTGCCGTTCGATCCCGCGGACGGCGAGGTGACGCTCGCGGAATACGTCGCCGGGCGCCTCGGCTCCGTCGCCGTGGTCGGCGATCACGTCCAGATGGGGCCGGTCGAACTCGTCGTGCAGGAAGTCGCCAAGGGCCGTGCCGTGAAGGTCGGCCTCGAACTGGAGGCGCCGGACGAGCGCCTGCCGGTCGTGCGAGTCCTCTATCGCATCCGCGATGCGGTCCGTGCACTCGTGCGTTGAAGCGGCAGGCCCGTCGCTCTAGGCTGTGTCTCCCGAAGAACAGAAAACGCTCCGGAGCGCCCCGATGAAGCTCGCCTACAGTCCCGTCAGTCCCTATGTCCGCAAGGTCATGATCGTCGCGCATGAAGCCGGCCTCGTCGGCCGCATCGAGAAGGTGCCGACCGCCGTGCGCCCCGACCAGCCCAACGCGACGCTGGCGCCCGACAATCCGCTGATGAAGGTGCCGACGCTGACGACCGACGGCGGCGAAGTGCTGTTCGACAGCCGCGTGATCTGCGCCTACCTCGACTCGCTGCATTCGGGCCGCAAGCTGATCCCGGAATCCGGCGGGGCGCGCTGGAAGGCGCTGCGCGTCGAAGCGCTGGGCGACGGCATCACCGATGCCGGCATCCTGCTGCGCTACGAGACGACGCTGCGCGCGGAGCCCAAGCGCTGGAAGGAATGGATCGACGGCCAGACGCTGAAGATGACGCAGGGCCTCGACGCGTTGGAACGCGAACCCGACCTGCTGTCGGGCGAACTCGATATCGGCCAGATCGCCGTCGCGTGCTGCGTCGGCTGGCTGAATTTCCGCTCCGTGCTCGGCGGCGACTGCCTAGTCGGCCGCCCGAAGCTGGGCGCGTGGTTCGCGAAGATCTCCGAACGCCCGTCGCTCAAGGCCACCGTCCCGGTGGCATGAACGCCGACGCGGTCATCGCCGCCCTCGGGCTTGCGCCGCATCCCGAGGGCGGCCACTACCGCGAGACTTTCCGCCACGCCGATCCCGCCGGCGGTCGTGGTGCGATGACCGCGATCTACTATCTTCTGAAGGCGGGCGAACGCTCGCACTGGCACCGCGTGGACGCGGCCGAGATCTGGCACTGGTACGCCGGATCGCCGCTGGCGCTGTTCATGCCTGCGCGGCATGTCCTCGGCCCCGACCTCGCGGCCGGCGAACGCCCGCAACTGACGGTGCCGCCACACGAATGGCAGAGCGCCGAAAGCCTCGGTGCCTGGACGCTGGTGGGCTGCACGGTCGGCCCGGCGTTCGAGTTCAGCGGATTTGAAATGGCGCCGGCGGGGTGGAACCCCTCACCCTAGCCCTCTCCCGCAAGGGGAGAGGGCTAGGGTGAGGGGGCTCTACCGCCCCTCCTGCCGCCACGCCGCGAACAGCAGGCCGAGGCAGAGGAGGAAGGTGAGGAGGCCGGGCATCAGCGGCATCTGGCTCACGCCTGTCACCACGAAATCGCCGTTGGACTTGAACCCGATCCAGCCGCGCCCGCCGGGAACGGTGCCGCCCATCTCGCGGCCCGGGCGCACGCGGCGGATCTCGGGATTGCCGTCGGCAAGCCACGTGACCACGCCGCCGGTGGCATCGGCCGCAGGCTTCAGCAGAGTGTCGGTCGCGCGCACGTCGGCGCTTTCGGTGGGGTTGACCGCACCTACCGCCGCAAGCGCACTGCGCTCGCCGTCGGAGAGGCGATAGAGGCCGGGCCGGTCGGGCGCGAAGATGCCGGTCTGCCGGCCGCCACGCGTCTCGACGAGACGGATTTCGCTCTGCGTGCCGTCGGGGGCCACCACGGTGACGGGCGTCGTCACGGGATCGAGGGCCCGCCGTTCGATCTCCACGCGATTGCCGCGCACGCGCGTCTTGAGGTCGTTCTCCTCCAGCTCCGGCTCCTTCATCAACCAGTGCGCGATGCGCCGCAGCAGTTCGGCGTGCGGCCCGCCGCCGTCGAAGCCGCGCGCCCACAGCCAGATATGGTCGCTCATCATCTGCGCGACGCGGCCCTCGCCCACGCGGTCGAGCAGCAGCAATGGCCGGTCGGCGGCCCCGTTCATCAGCACCTGGCCGCGGCGCGGCTCGGTGTCGATATGGCGGAACCAGCGGCCCCATTCGGGCGTCGTGCCTTCGCCGCCGGGAAGGTCGGCCGTCACCGGATGGCGGCGTCCCACGGGCGAGAGGGTCGGCACGTAGCCCTGCTCGAAGCTCTGCCCCGTGGGCACGCCGGGCATGAGCTGGCCCAGCGGCGAGTTGAACAGCGAGTTCGGCGCCGAGAAATTCGGCCCCACCGAGATCAGCAGCGCGCCGCCGCCGCGCACGTAGCGCTGGATGTTGTCGAGATAGACCGGCGCCAGAACGTCGCGCCGGCGGTAGCGGTCGAAGATGACGAGATCGAATTCGCCGAGCTTCACCTCGAACAGTTCGCGGATCGGGAAGGCGATCAGCGACAGCTCGTTGACGGGCGTGAAATCCTGCGCCTCGGGCGGGCGCAGGATCGTGAAATGCACGAGATCGACCGCGGGGTCGGACTTCAGCAGGTTGCGCCACGTCCGTTCGCCGGGATGCGGCTCGCCGGTGACGAGCAGCACGCGCAGCCGGTCGCGCACGCCGTTGATGACGACGACCTGCCGGTTGTTGTCGAGCGTGAGCTCGCGCGGGCCCGCCTCGACCTCGATCTCGAAGATCGTCTGCCCGGCCTTGTCGAGCTGGAATTCGATGGGAACGGACGTGCCGACGGGCACGCGCTGGCTGCGGAAGGGCTGGCCGTCGCGCTTGATGTCGATGCGCGCGTCGCCGCGTGGGGCCGGGCTCCCTCGCTGCGGCGCGCCTTCATCGACGCGGATCGTCATTGTCTGCGGCTTGGCGACGATGGCGAAGCCCGGCGCCTGCTCCAGCACCAGCCGCCGGTCGATCTCGTTGCGGTTGCCCGCGATGAGGCCGTGCACGGGGCCGGGCAGGTTCAGGCGCTGGATCTCTTCCAGCGTGCCCTTGGGCGCGTCGTGGACCTGCCCGTCGGTCAGCAGCGCCACGCCCGCGATGCGGTTGCGCGGCACGTCCGACAGCGCGCGCTCCAGCGCGTCGAAAAGGCGCGTGCCTTCCGTGCCGGTGCCGCCCGCACCCGCGCGCACGATGCGCAGCTCGAAATCCTTCTCGCGCGCGAGGCGTTCGCGCAAGGCCGTCGCCGCGCGGTCGACGCGCGCCGCGCGCTCGCCGATCTTCATGCTGGCGCTGTCGTCGATGACGACGAGGCCGATGTCGGTCAGCGGCCGGCGTTCCTCGACGACCGCCAGCGGATTGGCGATGGCGAGCAGCAGGCCCGCGGTCGCCGCCGCGCGCCAGACGGCGCCGCGCGCGCGCACGTAAAACGAGAAACCGAGCAGGAGAGCCGCGAGCGCCGCGAGCACGATGAACCATGTCCAGCCGACCATGGGCGAGAAGGCGAGCGAATATTCGGTCATCGCTTCAGCCTCTCGAGGATCGCGTCGACATGCACCTGGTCGCCTTTGTAGTTGCCGGTCAGCGCGTACATCACGAGATTGACGCCGAAGCGGATCGCCATCTCGCGCTGGCCTTCGCCGCCGGGCACGGCGGCGTACATCGCGCGGCCGTTGGCGTCGAGCGCCCAGGCGGCAGCCCAGTCGTTCGCGCCGATCAGCACCGACGTGACGCCGTCGTTGTCGCGCGCGTCGGGCTGCTCGATCCACAAGGGCGCGCCCGCGAGGCGGCCGGGGAAGTCCTGCAGCAGATAGAAGGTCTTCGTCAGGACGTGCTCGGCCGGCACGCGCGCGAGGCGCGGCAGGTCGAGCGGGCGAAGGATGTCGCGCAGGCGCTGCGAGGCGGCACCGCCGCCGGTCGGGCCGATGGCGCCGGCCTCGCGCGTGTCGAACAGGATCATGCCGCCGTCGACCAGATACTGCTTCACGCGCGTCATCGCATTGGCGCTGGGCCGGTTGCCGGTCGGCGCGATCGGCCAGTAGATCACCGGATAGAACGAAAGCTCGTCGCGCTCCACGTCGACCGCGACGGGGGCGCCCGGATCGACCGCCGTGCGGCGCGCGAGCACCACGCCGAGGCCCGAGAGGCCCGCGCGGCTCACGTCGTCGATGTCTTTCTGGCCCGAGATCACGTAGGCGAAGCGCGTCTGCATCGAATTGCTGAGCGCGGTCGCCTCGTCGATCGGCGGCAGGCTCTGCGCGCGCGCGCCCGTCGTGGCGAATGCCGCCAGCAGCAGCAAGGCCGCACCGCCGACCATGCGCCGGCGCAGGCCCGCAGGCACCGCAAGCCCGCGCAGGACCAGCGCCACGATCAGGTCGGCGAACAGCAGCAGCAGCGCGCCCACGAACAGGGCCGGCTTGAAATCCACCTCGCGCGGCTGGGCATAGGTCGCGCGGTCGACGCCGCCGGGCAGGTCGCGCAGTGCGCGCGGCGGCTCCACGCTCTGGCCGAGATTGAGCGCGCGCCGCGCGATCTCGCTGCCGTAATGGCCGGGCGGGCTGCGCGGGCCGATCGTCTGCGTGGCCAGCGACCTCGCCGCGATGCCCGTCGCGGCCGGGAAGGGCGCCTGCAGGCGCCCGAACGCGTCGAGCGTGGCGATGGGGGCGAGCACGGCATCGCCCCCGGCATCGCCCGCGATGCCCTGCGCAAGGCCGATCAGCCGGCGCAGCATGTCGAGATAGAGGCCCGAGAGCGGCAGGTCGGACCATTCAGGCGAGGCGGTGACGTGCACGAGCACGAGCCAGCCTTCGCCGCGCTTGTCGGCCGTGACAAGCGGCGTCCCGTCGACGAGCCGCGCCCATGTCTTCTGCGCGAGTTCGAGCGTCGGCTCCGCCAGAACCTGCCGCTTCACGCGCACGTCGGCGGGAACCTCGAGCCCCGAGAACGCCGAGCCTGCGTCGAACGGGGCGAGGCCGAGCGGCTGCTCCCAGCTCATCGCACCACCGAACGCGCGCCCGCCGAGGCGCAAGGGTGCCGGCACGAAATCGTCGTCGGCCTCGGCAAGGCGGGGACCCGCGAAGCGCACCACGACGCCGCCGCGCTTGATCCAGTTATCAAGCGCCGCGCGCTCGCTTTCGGCGAGCTGGCCGACGTCGGCGAGGATCAGCACGGCGATCTCGCGCTGCAAGAGCTGGGCGATGTCGCCGAAGCGCACTTCGCTGAAAGGCTGGAGGGCGCGTTCCAGATAGAACGTGTCGGCGAGCAGCGGCTGGTTGTTGCGCTCGACCGTGGCGCCCGAGACGATGCCGACGGGGCGGCGGCGCCAGCGTTCGTCGATCAGGGCGGTGGCGCCCGCCGACGCCTCGCCCTCGATCTCGATGCGCGCCACGCGGTTGCGCAGTTCGCTCGGCAACGTGACGCGCGCCACGCTTGTGCTGTTGCCCTCCTCGAACCGCAGGACCTCGCGCGCCAGCGGGCGGCCGTCCTCGCCGCGCGCGACGAGCATGGCTTCCTGTGCAGGCGTGCTGAAAGGCCGCGCGACCGTCACGGCGATGGCGGCGGATTCCGAGACCGGCGGAAGTACGAGGTGCGCGAGCTTGTCGGCGGGGTCGGCGAAATAGGTGACGGGGCCGATGCGCTGCAGGCGTTCGAGCAGCGGGGCCAGATGCGGGTCTTCGAGCCCGTCGCCCATGTAGTGGATCGCGGCGGCCTGTTCGGGGGCGGCCGCTTCCAGCGTGGCAAGCGCCGCCTGCCGGTCGACCGGCCAGGGCTTGGGTTCGAGCGCGCCGACCAGGTTGCGCGCTTCGGCCGCCGTCATCAGGCGCGAGGGGCGCGGCGGATCGCCGGCCAGCGACGGTGCGGTGGGCAGAACGATCACGGCGCGCGCGTCGCGCTCGGCCCGGTCGATCAGCTGGTCGATCGCGTCGCGTCGCGCGCGCCAGTTCGCGGCCGACGCCCAGCCGTCGTCGACGACGACGATGGCAGGCCCGCCGCCCGAAAGCCGCGCGGCCGGATTGAGCACGGGCTGGGCGAGGGCGAGGATGATCAGGAGTGCGATCAGCAGGCGCAGCAGCAGCAGCCACCATGGCGTCTGCGCGGGCGTTTCCTCCGCCGGCTTCAGGCGCGCGAGAAGTGCGATCGCCGGGAACGAGGCGCGGCGCGGGGCGGGGGGCGTCACGCGCAGCAGCCACCACAGCAACGGCAGGCTCGCCAGCGCGAACAGCCAGGCGGGCGTCAGGAACGCGAAGGTCGAAAGGAAGCCCATCAGCGCGCGCTTTCGCCCGAAAGTGCAAGCCAGAGCGCGAGCAGCGCCATCTCGGGCGCGCGGTCGGTGCGGTGCTCGACATAGCCCCAGCCATAGGCGCGCGCGATCTCGCGCAGGCCCGCGACGTGGTCCTGGAAGACCTTGCGATATTCCGAGCGCACGTTCTCGACGCGGCTCACCAGCAGCGAGTCCTCGTTCTCCAGCCCGTCGAAGCGCGTGCGCCCGGCATAGGGCAGCCCTTCCTCGGCCGGATCGACGAGATGCACGAGATGCCCGCGCGCCCCGCCGGCCGAAAGCGCGCGCAGGCTCGCGTCGGTATCCTCAAGCGGCCCGAGGAAATCGCCGGCGAGCACGACGCTCGAATGGCGCGACAGGCGCACCGCCGGCGGCAGGCCGGTCGCTTGGTCCTCGCGCGCGAAGACCGCGTCGGCGAGCTTGCCCACCGCGAACCGCCCGTGGAGTGCGCGTGCCGAGGCGCCGAGAATGCCGACCCGCTCGCCGCCGCGCGCGAGCAGCGAGGCGAGCGCCACGAGCAGCAGTTCCGCGCGGTCGAGCTTCTGCGGCAACTGGGGCGACGACGCCCACGCCATCGAGGGCGAGCGGTCGCGCCACAGCCACACCGTCTGCGCGGATTCCCATTCGGTCTCGCGCACGAAGACATGGTCGGTCTTGGCCGTCTGGCGCCAGTCGATGCGTTCGGCCGTGTCGCCGGGCATGTAGCGGCGGAACTGCCAGAAGGTCTCGCCCGGGCCGGAGCGCCGGCGCCCGTGCACGCCCTGCGCGACCGTGTTGGCCACGCGCTCTGCCGCGACCAGCAGCGCGGGCAGGCGGCTTGCCGCCGCTTCGGCCGCAAGGCGCCGTGCGGCCGGATCGCGCGGCGGTTCGGCGAAGGCGGTCCTGGCTTTTGCGAAGATCGACACCGCTGGGGTGCTGCTTCTATTTCAGGGTCAGGCCAGCGGCGCGCAGAGCTGGGCGACGATGTCGTCGAGCGTCACGCCGTCGGCGCGCGCGGTGAACGACAGCGCCATGCGGTGGCCGAGGATCGGCTTGGCCAACGCGACGACGTCGTCGACCGAGGGTGCAAGCCGCCCGTCGAGCACGGCGCGCGCGCGCGCGGCCAGCATCAGCGCCTGGCTGGCGCGCGGCCCCGGGCCCCACACGACATGCTTGTTGACGGCCGCGATGCTGCTGTCGCCCGGACGGCCCGAACGCACGAGCTTCAGGATCGCCTCGACGACGCTTTCGCCGACCGGCACGCGGCGGATCAGCGCCTGCGCGCGCTGGAGTTCGGCCGACGTCATCGCGCGCACCGGCTTCTCCGACGTGGCGCCGGTCGTCGCCAGCAGCATCTGGCGTTCGGCGTCGAGATCGGGATAGCCGACATCGACCTGGAGGAGGAACCGGTCGAGCTGCGCTTCGGGCAGCGGATAGGTGCCTTCCTGCTCCAGCGGATTCTGCGTGGCGAGCACGTGGAAGGGTTCGGGCAGGTCGTGATAGGCGCCCGCGACCGACACGCGATGCTCCTGCATCGCCTGCAGCAGCGCCGACTGGGTGCGCGGAGAGGCGCGGTTGATCTCGTCGGCCATCAGCAGCTGCGCGAAGACCGGGCCCTTGATGAAGCGGAACTGGCGCTTGCCGGCCTCGCCGTCCTCGAGCACTTCGGAGCCCAGGATGTCGGCGGGCATCAGGTCGGGCGTGCACTGGATGCGCTTGGCGTCGAGGCCCAGCACGGTGCCGAGCGTTTCGACCAGCTTCGTCTTCGCGAGGCCCGGCACGCCGATCAGCAGCAGGTGGCCGCCGGCCAGAAGCGTGATCAGCGTCTGCTCGACCACGTCGGTCTGCCCGAAGATCACCCGCCCGATGCCCGCGCGCACCGTCTGGAGCGTCTCGCCCAGGGCCTCGATCTCGCCCAGCAGGGCTTGCGTCTGGATGGGAGCAGGGGGCGCGTTCACGGGTTCCTCGCTTTCCGGCGTCCGGCGGCGTGTTCCGAAGGATATGGACCGCCGCTTTTTCGGGCCAAGTGTGCGATGCCCGAGGGTGCGGCGTCCAGCGCGTGCATGTTACGTCGCTCAAGGTGTAGACTCCGGCCGATCCGATGTCCGACGAGCATTCCACCAGCCCCGTAAATCTGCGCCTCGACCGCCTTGCACGCGCCATACCGCCGCTGCTGCCGGGGCCGGAAGGGGCTGTGGACCGTTTGAGCGAACCCTCCGAAATCTGTGGCGATTTCGACCTGCGCATCGCCCGCGACGGCACCTGGTTCTATCGCGGGTCGCCGATTGGACGGATCGCGCTTGTGAAACTTTTCGCCAGCGTGCTGCGCCGCGACGTCGATGGCAGCTACTGGCTGGTGACGCCGGTCGAGAAGGGGCGCGTGACGGTCGACGACGTGCCGTTCGTGGCCGTGGACTTCGACTCGGAAGGGGCCGGCCCCGGCCAGCGCCTCACCTTCCGCACCAATCTCGACGAGACGGTCGAGGCGGGGCCCGAGCGGCCGATCCGCGTCGTCGAATCGGAAGTCGGCGAACCCGCACCTTATGTCCTCGTGCGGCCGGGACTGGAGGCGCGCATCGCGCGCGCGGCGTTCTACCGCCTCGTCGAACGCGGCGAGATCCGCGACGGCCAGCTTGGCGTGTGGAGCGGCGGCATGTTCTTCGCTCTTGGCCGGGCGGCATGAGCGGGACGCTGCTCACGCCCGACGACGTGCGGGCGCTGATCGCGCGCGCCACGCCGGGCCTGCGCCGCTCGGCGGTCATCGGGCGCGTGCGCGGCGACCACGACGGCAATCCCGGCATGGTGCCCACGGGCGCGCTGCGCCCGGCGGCCGTGCTCGTCCCGCTGGTCGAACGGCCCGACGGGCTGTCGGTGCTGCTCACGCAGCGCACGGCGCATCTGCACGATCATGCCGGGCAGATCAGTTTTCCCGGCGGACGCATCGAGGCCGACGATCCCGATCCGGTCGCCGCCGCCCTGCGCGAGACGGAAGAAGAGATCGGCCTTGCGCGCCGGCACGTGGAAATCGTCGGCCGGCTCGACACCTACCAGACGCGCACGTCCTACGAGGTGACGCCGGTCGTCGGCCTCGTGCGCCCGCCTTTCGATCTCGTGCCTGACACGTTCGAGGTCGCCGACATCTTCGAGGTGCCGCTCGCCTTCGTGCTCGACCCGCGCAACCGTGCGCGCCAATCGCGCGAGTTCCAGGGCACCGTGCGGCATTTCTGGGCGATGCCCTATGGCGAGCGCTATATCTGGGGCGTCACCGCCGGCATGCTCGTCAATCTCGCCGAAGTGCTGGCCGGGGAAGACGCGCCGTGATCGACATTCTGACGATCGCGGGGATTGTCGTGGCGTTTATTGCGATCGGAGCTCTCTTTTGGCGCGCCGACGATCGGCGTCGGCGCGCCGGAGAGCCGCAGCCGTCGATGGGTGGCGTCGATCTGCTCTACAACGGGATCCTCGTGCTGACGGTCCTTGCGGCAGCGGCGGTCGCGAATTTCGGCAATCCCTTTGTGTCGCAGGCGGTGCCCGACGCGACACCGACCCCGCACGGTGCCTACGTTCCGCCGCGTATCGACGGCTCGGGCAAGGTCGTTCCCGGGCATATCGAACCCGCACCGGCTTCGCGCTAGTATCCGCAGCCATGATCCGCATCCTGCTCGAAATCCTGCTGCCGCTCGTCCTGCCCGTTTTCCTCTACGGCGCATGGATGGCCATGGAAAAGCGTCGCGCCGAGAAGATCGGCCACGGCGAGGTGCCCACCTGGCGCGAGGCGCCGTGGGTGTGGCTGTCGCTCGCAGGCATCGCACTCGTCGGCGTCGTCACGGTGGGCGCGGTGCTGATGCAGGAAACCGCAGGCCCGCGCGGCACCTATGTCGCGCCGCGCATGGGCGAAGGCGGCAGTGTCGTGCCGGGCCGGGTGAACCCCTGATCCCTCGCGCCATTGGAGTGGACACGCGGTGTGCGCGCAATCAAGAATGTCGTCCCTTCCCCCGGTTGCGGGCGGAAGCCAGCGCAAGGACGTGACACCATGAGCTTCATTCGTCGGGCAATGGCGGTCTGCCTGACTCTTGCCGCGTTGATGGCGCCTGCGGAGGCGTTTGCCCAAGCGCAGGTTGAGCCAGTCTGCAGTGATGCTGCCAACATCATCGCCGAAAGCGGCGGTGATGTGCTGTATAGGCGATCTCTGAAGGGTCTCGTCGCCGCCGACGAAACGGCACGAATCCGCAAAAAATTGCTGGCGAGGGCGGATCATGCGGACGTGGTCCGCGACGGCGACATCACTCTTGTCGATATCGATAACGACGGCGTGCGCGATATCCGCGTGAGCGTGACGCGCGGCTCGGCGTCTTGCGAGTTCAACGTCTTCTGGAAAGGGCGCTCCAATGGCTCGATCGGTCCGATCATTCTGACGATCGGCGAGGAGGCTGACTGCGGCTGGACGATAAAAGCCGCCCGGTTTCGCGGGAAAAATTATCTCATGAGGTTTGAGGGAGACGACACAAGCATTTACAGACTGCACGAGTATCGATTCAGCCGACTTTGCAAGATCCAGCTTCAGCATAAGGATCCAAAAACCACCACGGATTGCTCGAGCGAATTGTGCGAAGGCGCCGCGCGTTCCGGCATCGCGCTTTACGAAGAGAGCGTCGCGTTTTACGAAGAGAAAGCGCCGGTTCCAGGCAAGAAAATCCCGTTGACCGAGGCGGCCCAGTTGCTCGGTCCGGATGGCGTTCGCGAATCAATGCTCAATGGAGAACGATGGTGCCTGAAAGAGGAAACGGATTCGTGCCCGACGGCACGGCTGATCGACGTCGATAACGACGGGATTGACGAGCTGTATCTGTCCAAGATCGGTGGGCGCGGCAATTGGCTTTTCTTTGAGATCTACCAGAATAAGGGCGGCGTCTATCGAGAGATAGACCCCAAAGTGACCTACAAGAACTTTCAGGTGATTTCGGAATTGCCCAGCTATGTGGGCAACTCAAGACAGAGCTTCAAATTTCTGGAAGTTTCCGGCAAGACGCTCGTCGTCGTGGACGGGTGGGCCGACGAAGCGAAAATCGCCTACTCTGCCTTGAAGTACCGCGTGTTCCTGATCGAAGCAGGCGCGGTATTGCCGCTCGGCTCGTTTACGGTCACGCCCGAGCGGCAGGTGACCGTTCGGTAGAGGTCAGGGTAACCAATAGAGGTCAGGGTAAGGGGCAGGCGCGATGGACGGCGAGCGCGACGAACGAGGCGGGGGCGGCGGGCCGCGCGGGGCGAAGAACGTGCTGGGCTTGCCTTTGGGCGAGTGCAGCCGCAAGCCGCTGACCGGGTTCTTCCGCGACGGGTGCTGCAATACCGGACCGCAGGATTTCGGGCGGCATACGGTATGCATAATCGCGACGGCCGAATTCCTCGAATTCTCGAAGGAACGCGGCAACGACCTGTCGACGCCGATGCCGGCATATGGCTTCGCGGGCCTCAAGCCCGGCGACAGATGGTGCCTGTGCGCCGCGCGTTGGCAGGAGGCGCTGGAAGCCGGCCGCGCGCCCAAGGTCGTCCTGGGCGCCACGCATGTCGCCACGCTCGACGTGTGTTCGCTCGACGACCTGAAGGCGCACGCGATCGACCGGATCTGACGAGGTCCGGCTTGACTCGTCGCAGGCGGGCGCGTGAAATGCGCCCTTCGCATTCAACCCCTTGGAAGGGATTTCCACTCATGCGCATGAATTTCCGCTTCGCTGCCGCCGCCTCGCTGGCGCTGGCGCTTGGCCTCGGCGGCGCCGCGCTGGCGCAGACGCCGCGCGACACGATCGTGATGGCCAAGCAGATCGACGACATCATCTCGATGGACCCGGCCGAGTCGTTCGAATTCTCGGGCTCGGAAGTCGTCGCGAACATGTACGACCGCCTGATCGGCTACGACCTCAAGGACGTGACGAAGCTGAACGGCGAGCTCGCCACCAGCTGGTCGGTCGCCGCCGACGGCATGACCTACACGTTCAAGATCCGTCCGGGCGTGAAGTTCCACTCGGGCAATCCGGTGACGGCCGAAGACGCCGCCTACTCGATCCAGCGCGCGGTCGTCCTCAACAAGTCGCCCGGCTTCATCCTGACGCAGTTCGGCCTCAACAAGGACAACGTGACGCAGAAGGTGACGGCCCCCTCGGCCGACACGCTCGTCATCGTCACCGACAAGGCCTACGCGCCGACGTTCTTCTACTACTGCCTCACGGCGCCGGTCGCCGCGATCGTCGACAGCAAGCTCGTCAAGGCGAACGTCAAGGACAACGATTTCGGCAACGCCTGGCTCAAGCAGAACTCGGCCGGTTCGGGCGCCTACAAGCTGCGCGTCTGGCGCGCGTCCGACCAGTACACGCTGGAAGCCAACAAGAACTGGTTCCGCGGCGCGCCCAAGAACAACCGCGTCGTCGTGCGCCACATCCCGGAGACCGCGACGCAGCGCCTGCTCCTCGAGAAGGGCGACGTCGACTACGCGCGCGACCTGCTGAAGGACGATCTCGCCACGCTGCGCAACAATCCCAAGTACACGATCCAGAACGGCAACAAGGGCGCCATCCTCTATCTGGGCCTGAACCAGAAGAACCCCAACCTCGCCAAGCCCGAAGTGCGCGAAGCGCTGAAGTGGCTCACGGACTACGACTCGATCGAGCGCAACCTGACGGCCGGCAAGTTCAAGACGCACCAGGCGTTCCTGCCGATCGGCTTCCTCGGCGCGCTTGACGAGAAGCCGTACAAGTTCGACCTCGCCAAGGGCAAGGAACTGCTCGCCAAGGCGGGTCTCCCCAACGGCTTCTCGGTCACGATGGACGTTCGCACGGTCTCGCCGATCCAGGACATCGCGCAGGCGATCCAGGCGCAGTGGGCCCAGGCGGGCATCAAGCTGGAGCTGATCCCCGGCGACGGCCGCCAGACGCTGACCAAGTACCGCGCCCGCAACCACGACATCTATATCGGCCAGTGGGGCCCGGACTATCAGGACCCGCACACGAACGCCGAGACGTTCGCGGTCAACGTCGACAACACGGACGACGCGCGTTCCAAGACGCTCGCCTGGCGCAACGCCTGGGACATCCCCGGCATGAGCAAGACGATCCTCGACGCCGTGCTGGAGAAGGACCCGGCCAAGCGCAAGACGACCTATGAGACCGTCCAGCGCGAACACCAGAAGGTCTCGCCCTTCGTGATCATGTCGCAGCAGATCGAAACGGCCGTCACCAAGACGAACGTTTCCGGCTTCATCATCGGGCCGTCCTTCGACAACAACTACTACTCCGAGATCACGAAGAAGTAGGGTGACGACGGCAATCGAGCCGGCCAAGAAGCGCTGGACCCGCGCGGGTTCCGCTTCCGCCGGCATCGCCCGCGACGTCGCCGCGACCGCAACCATGGTCGCGGCGACGATCCTCGGGCTCCTCCTGATCACGTTCTTCATCGGCCGCGTCGTGCCGATCGACCCGGTCCTCGCGGCCGTCGGCGATCGCGCACCCGCGGAAGTCTACGAACGCGTGCGCCTTGAACTTGGCCTCGACCTGCCGCTCTGGCAGCAGTTCTGGCTCTATCTGCAGAAGGCCGCGGCCGGCGATTTCGGCCGCTCGGTCCTCACCTCGAACAAGGTGATCGACGACATCGTGCGCGTGTTCCCCGCGACCGTGGAACTCGCCACCATCGGCACGCTGATCGGCATCGTGACTGGCATCCCGATGGGCGTGGCGGCGGCCGTCTACCGCGACCGCTGGCCCGACCAGTTCGTACGCGTGTTCGGCCTGATCGGCTATTCGGTGCCCGTTTTCTGGCTGGGCCTCATGGGCCTGCTCGTGTTCTACGCGCGCCTCGGCATCGTTTCGGGGCCAGGGCGGCTTTCCACCGGCTTCGAGGACATCATCGACCCGGTCACCGGCATCATCCTGATCGACGCGGCGATGGAAGGCGACTGGGAGGTCTTCCGCGACGCGGCCGGCCATCTGGTGCTCCCGGCCTGCCTGCTCGGCTATTTCAGCCTCGCCTATATCAGCCGCATGACGCGCAGCTTCATGCTCGAACAGCTGCGCCAGGAATACGTCATCGCGGCGCGCGTGAAGGGCATCTCGGAATTCCGCGTCGTGTGGCGCCACGCGCTCGGCAACGCGATGGTCCCCCTCGTCACGGTCATCGCACTCTCCTACGCGAACCTGCTTGAAGGCTCGGTGCTGACCGAGACGGTGTTCGCGTGGCCGGGCCTCGGCCTCTACATCACCCAGTCGCTGCTGGCGGCCGACATGAACGCCGTGCTCGGCGGCACGGTCGTGGTCGGCTCGGTCTTCATCGTGCTCAATCTTCTGTCCGACATCCTCTACCGGATCGTCGACCCGCGGGCGCGGCGATGAGCGCGCTGCGCGTGTGGCTTCTCGACGAGGCGCCGACGAGCCGCGGGCAGGCGCGCGCGGGCGCCTTCTACCGCTCGTGGCTCGCCTTCCGGCAGAACGGCCTGGCGATGATCGGCCTCACGATCGTGCTGACGCTGGTGGTGATGGCGATCTTCGCGCCGGTCATCGCACCCTACGGGCCCAGCGCGCAGGATCTCGATTTCCGCCTGCAGCCGCCTTCGCAGCGCCACTGGCTGGGCACGGACGAGCTGGGCCGCGACATCCTGAGCCGCATCATCCACGGCTCGCGCATCACGCTCGGCATCGTCCTGCTGGTCGTGGCGACGGTGGCCCCCGTCGGCCTCGCGGTGGGCACGCTCGCGGGCTATTTCGGCGGCTGGGTCGATGCAGTCCTGATGCGCGTCACCGACGTGTTCCTCGCTTTCCCGCGCCTGATCCTCGCCCTCGCGTTCGTGGCGGCACTCAAGCCCGGCATCGAGAACGCGGTGCTGGCGATCGCGCTCACCACATGGCCGCCCTATGCGCGCCTCGCGCGCGCGGAAACGCTGGTCGTGCGCCGCGCCGACTACATCGCCGCCGTGCAGGCGCAGGGCGCCTCGGGCCTGCGCATCGTGCTGCGGCACGTCGTGCCGATGTGCGTCTCGTCCACCATCGTGCGCATGACGCTCGACATGGCCGGCATCATCATCACGGCCGCGGGGCTCGGCTTCCTCGGCCTCGGCGCGCAGCCGCCCAGCCCCGAATGGGGCGCCATGATCTCGTCGGGCCGGCGCTTCGTGCTCGACCAGTGGTGGGTGGCAACGATGCCGGGCATCGCGATCTTCGTCGTGTCGCTGGGCTTCAACCTGCTGGGCGACGGGCTGCGCGACGTGCTCGACCCCAAGCGCGAATAGCCATGGAAAAGCCGCTCGTCGCCATCGAGGATCTGCACGTCACGTTCCGCACCCGCACCCGCACGGTCGATGCCGTGCGCGGCGTGTCGCTGACGATGGGCAAGGAAAAGATCGGCATCGTGGGCGAGTCCGGCTCGGGCAAGTCGGTGACGGGGCGCGCGTTGCTGGGCCTCACGCCGGCCACGGGCAATGTCCGCGCGAAACGCCTGGAGTTCGACGGGCAGGACCTGCGCGGGCTCGATTCCGCCGGCTGGCGCAAGCTTCGCGGCCGGCGCATGGCGATGGTCATGCAGGACCCGAAATTCTCGCTCAACCCCGTGATGACGGTGGGCGCGCAGATCGCCGAGGCCTACGTCACGCACGTGCGCGCGACGCAGGCCGAGGCGCGCGAGAAGGCGCTCGACGTGCTGGCGGCCGTGCGCATCAACGATCCCGCGCGCGTCTTCGATCTCTATCCGCACGAGGTTTCGGGCGGCATGGGCCAGCGCGCGATGATCGCGATGATGCTGGTGGCCGAACCCGACCTGCTCATCGCGGACGAGCCGACTTCGGCCCTCGACGTGACCGTGCAGATGCAGGTGCTGGCGATCCTCGACGATCTCGTCTCGCGCCGCGGCATGGGCCTCATCTTCGTCAGCCACGATCTCGACCTCGTCGCCGCCTTCTGCGACCGCGTGCTGGTGATGTATGGCGGGCGCGTCGTCGAGACGCTGAAGGCCTCGGAACTCGCATCCGCGCAGCACCCCTATACGCGCGGCCTGCTCGACTGCGTGCCGCGTCTCGATCGCGCGCAGGCGACGCTGCCGGTGCTGAAGCGCGACGCGGCGTGGCTGGAGGGGCGATGATCCTTTCGGCCGAAAATCTCGGCGTGTCGTTCGGCGACATGAAGGCGGTCGATGGCGCCTCGTTCGCGATCGAGCGCGGGGAAAGCTACGGCCTGGTGGGCGAGTCCGGTTCGGGCAAGTCGACCGTGCTGCGCGCACTCGCCGGCCTGATCGAGGACTGGACGGGCAAGGTGCAGTTCGACGGCAAGCCGCTCGCCGCGCGCCGCGATCGCGCCTTCTATTCCCGCGTGCAGATGGTCTTCCAGGACCCCTACGGCTCGCTGCATCCGCGCCAGACGATCGACCGGGCGCTCGCCGAACCGCTGGCGATCCACAACATGGACAGGCGCGAGGCGCGCATCGAAAAGGCGCTGGAGGAGGTGGGCCTCGGCCGCGGCTTCCGCTTCCGCTATCCCCACCAGCTTTCCGGCGGCCAGCGCCAGCGCGTGGCGATCGCGCGCGCGCTGATCGTGGAACCGGAGATGCTTCTTCTCGACGAGCCCACCTCGGCGCTCGACGTTTCGATCCAGGCCGAGGTGCTGAACCTGCTCGACGCGCTCCGCCGCAGCCACAACCTCACCTTCGTGATGGTCAGCCACAATCTCGCGGTCGTGGCGCACATGTGCGCGCGCCTTGCGGTGATGAACCGCGGGAAGATCGTCGAGGAGATGGATACCGCGAGCCTTCGCGCCGGCGCCGCGCGCGATCCCTATACGCGGCGCCTGATGGCCGCCTCGCGCGGCTACGACCGCAAGCTCGCCGAAAGCTTCCGCGCGTTCGACTGACCGGCGGGCGTGATAGGCTCGAAGCCACACGATGGATTCGCCCGCGACCCGCCTCGAGACGCTGCCCGAATGGGCCACGATGGATGCCACACGCGACGTGCTGGCGGCATTGGGCGGCGACGCGCGCTTCGCGGGCGGCTGCGTGCGCGACGCGATCCGAGGCCGCCCGCCGACCGACATCGACCTCGCGACGCCGATCGAGCCGGCCGCTGTCACGCAGGCGCTGGAGAAGGCGGGGCTGAAGGCCGTGCCGACCGGCATTTCGCACGGCACCGTCACGGCGATCGCGCGCGGGCGCAAGTTCGAGATCACGACGCTGCGCCGCGACGTCTCCACCGACGGGCGGCACGCGGTCGTCGCCTTCACGGACGACTGGCGCGCGGATGCAGCACGGCGCGATTTCACGATCAACGCGATGTCGATGGCGGCCGACGGCACGATCTTCGACTATTTCGGTGGCCGGGAAGACCTCGCCGCCGGCCGCGTGCGCTTCGTGGGCGACGCGCACGCGCGCATCCGCGAGGACGTGCTGCGCCTGCTGCGCTTCTTCCGTTTCCACGCGCGCTATGGCGCCGGCGCGCACGACCCTGACGGGCTTGCCGCGTGCCGTGCACTTGCCGACCTGCTGCCGGGCCTGTCGGCTGAGCGCGTGACGGGCGAGATCTATCGCATCCTCGAAGGCCCGCGCGCCGCCGCCACACTCGATGCGATGCGCAATGCCGGCGCGCTCGCGCATTGGCTGCCCGAGGCGTCCGATACCGCAAAGCTCGCGCGACTCGAGCGGATCGTGGCGGCGCAGGGGGCCGCACCGTCCGCCGTGCGCGCGCTTGCGGCACTGCTGCCGCCCGCCAGCGTGCGCGCCGTCGCCGCGCGCCTGAAACTGTCGAACGCCGATGCCGACCGGCTGGAAGCGCTCGCGCACCCGGCCGTCGCGATCGATCCGGCGGCGAGCATGCCCGCGCGCCGCGCGGCGCTCTACGCGCTCGGCGCCGATCCGGCCGACGGGGTGCTGCTCGCATGGGCAAATTCGGCCGACGAAGCCGGATTCGAGGCACTGCTTGCACAGGCAAGAAGCTGGGTGCGGCCGCGCTTTCCGCTCAACGGCGAAGACGCGCGTGCGGCAGGCATCGAGCCGGGGCCGGCGATGGGCGCATGGCTGAGGCGGCAGGAAGAAGCCTGGGTTGCATTCGGCGCCGTCGAATCCCGCTACGCGCTGCTGGCCCGCCTGCGGCGTATCCGCGGCTAATTAGAACTCGTGATATCCACAATTTTTGAATTTGATGTTGCCCGCGGGCGCCTGTATTGAGCTTGCCCAGATTGCCGGCGGGGACAGGGGGCCGACAATCTGACGCTGTGGGGCCGACAGTGCGGGGGGCAATGCTGGGCGAGTTCTTCCACGGGACCGAGTTCCGATTTTCGTCGCGCGTCCTTGCCGAGGACGCGGCGCCGCCGCGGCTGGCCCGCCTGCTCGCGGCCTGGCGCGGCCAATGCGAGGGCCGCGCGATGCCGCCCCCCGAGAGCGCCGGCTTCGATCCCTTCGTCTTCGCGGTGGGCTATCTCCACCTGATCGAGGCGCGCGCCGACGGCACGTTCTTCTACCGGATCTTCGGAACGGCCAGCTACTACCCGCTCGACTACCACAAGCGCGAGACGTCGGTGATCGTGCCGCCCGCCTTCCGCGATCTCGTCGATGCCGACTATCGCGCCTGCGTCGAGACGGCGGCACCCGTGCTCAACGACGTGGAGATCGCGGGGCCCCAGCGCACCGGACGCTACCGCCGCCTGTTGCTGCCCTATGGTCCGCCCAGCGGACGGCCGACGCTGCTCGTCGCGGGCTGCGAGGAGGAGCCGGGCCTCGGCGACGTGGTGCGCGACGCGGTGTTCCGCCCGCAGCCCGTCGAGATGGCATACGAAGCGCGCTAGGTCGGGCAGGACCCGGTCACGCCGCGCAATCTGAAATCCACCGGTACGACAGGTTCGAGCAAGGCACCGGACAGATCGAGTTCGGCGAGCTGGCCATCGTGGGACGTGCCGTTGCGCGCTGATGCCGCTTAAGCCGCGTCGATCGCCCGCAGGCCCGCGCTGCGGGTCGCGAACCAGTTCAAGTACGCGTGCAGCGCCGTGCCCGGCGGGAACTCGACATGGACCGAGCCCGTCTCGCGATAGCGCACGACGAAGGGCAGGTTCTGGCCGAGGCCCTCGAAGCGGATCTGCCCGTGCTCGCCCTGGCGCAGCGGCGCGTCGGTGCGGATATGGGCGCCGCCTTCCGAGGCATCGAGCAGCGTGGCCGCGACCTTGCGGCCGGCCGCGTCGAACGCCTCGATCGAGGCCTTGACCGCGAAACGTGGATGCTTGCGCCGGTTGGCGTCGGTGGTGGAGGTGCGCACGACGCGCACCAGGATGCGCTTGAGCCCTTCGAGGCTCGCGCTCACGCCGCCCACCGCCTCGCGCACTTCGGCCGCGCGCGTGCCCACCGAGTCCGCCTGCTCGCTGACGTTCTGGATCTTGGAAGAGACCTCGCGGGCGGCTTCGGCCGTCTGGCCGACATTGCGCGCGATCTCCTGCGTGGCCGCACCCTGTTCTTCCATCGCCGCGGCGATGGCGCTGGCCACTTCGTCGACCTCGCGGATGCGCTCGCCGATCTCCGCCACCGCCTTCACGGCCGCGTCGGTCGCGAGCTGGATCTCGCCGACCTGGCGGTCGATGTCCTCGGTCGACCGTCCGGTCTGGTTGGCGAGGTTCTTCACTTCCGATGCCACCACCGCGAAGCCCTTGCCGGCGTCGCCCGCGCGCGCCGCCTCGATCGTGGCGTTGAGCGCCAGCAGGTTCGTCTGGCTGGCGATCTGGCCGATCAGCTTCGTCACTTCCGAGATTTTCGTGACGGCGTCGGACAGCGAGCGGATGGTCGTCTGCGCCTTCTCGCCGCTGGCGACCGCGTTCTTCGTGACATCCGAAGCGCGCGCGACCTGGCCCGAGATCTCGCGGATCGACGCCGACAGCTCCTCGGCCGCCGACGAGACCGTCTGCACGTTGACGAGCGCTTCTTCGGACGCCGCCGCGACGGCCTGCGAGTCGGCCGAAACGTCGATGGCGAGCTTGCTCATGCCCTGCGCCGCGCCGTCGACCTGGCGGGTGTTCTGGGCGATGGCTTCGACGGCGTTCGCGGTTTCGCGCTCCACCGTCTCGGCCATGTCCTGCAGCGCCTTCTTCTTGGCGATCTCGGCGTCGGCGGCAAGGCGCGCCTGTTCGCCGCGCAAGCGCACGGCTTCGATGGCGTTCTCCTTGAAGACCTGCATGGCCGCGGCCATCCGGCCCATCTCGTCCTTGCGATCCACGCCGGGGATCGCGGTTTCCAGATCGCCGCCGGCGAGCTGGTTCATCGCGCCGGTCAGCGCGTTGAGGGGCTTCATGGCCAGCGTGCCGATGCCGAGGCCCGCGATCAGGATCGCGGCCAGCGCCGCGACGAAGACGATCAGCAGCGTGGTCTCGATATCGTTGATGTGGGCGAACGCCTCGTCGGCAGGCACGCGCACCAGCACAGACCAGCCGAGGCCGGGGAAATCGTAGGCGCCCGCGCTGTGCGCGTAGCCTGCGCCCTGCAGGATCTTCTTGCGCGCATGCATCGATACGGCCATGCCGTTCTGCTTGTTGACGGCCCTGACCGCGGCGTCGACGCCCGCCGTCGCGAGATTGAGCTTGCCGATCACCGCGAGGTCGCGCGCGTATTCCTTCTGGTTGCGGGTCTTGAGGTCGAAATCGACGATCACGACGCCCTTGGGGTCCAGCACCGTGATCTCGGCCGTCGGCATGCCGTTGCCTGCGAGGCCCTTGTAGCTCGAGGCGACGATCTGCTCGACCAGTTCCATCTCCGCGAAGTTGGCCCATACGGCGACGATCTTGCCGTCCTTGTCCTTGAGCGGGGCGGCGAACACGATCGACCAGCCGTCGTTGCCGTAGGTCTGGGCCACCAGCGGCTGGGCCGCGGGCGGCTCGACGACGGTGCCGGTGAAGTTGTTCGGGCCCTTCAGGTAATCTTCGGCGAGCGTCCGCCTGAACCAGGCGGCATCGGCAAAATTCTGGCCATAGACCTTGTCGGTCGCGATTGGCTTGCCGTTGCCGGCAACCGAGTTGATCGCCAGCACGTCTCCCTTGGCATCGACCAGCAGCATGATCCTGTAAAGGCCGTAGAGCTGCGTGTAGCCGTCCATCGCCTCGACCAGCGCATTGGCCGCACCCGGCTTCTTCCAGTTGTCGCGGCTCGTGACGGCCGGGTTGAGCAGGAAGGCCTGCACGTCGCCGTAGCGCTCGAACAGGTTGCGGTCGATCACGTCGGCGATGCCGCGTGCGGAATCCTCGAGCCGGTCCGTGACGATCTCTTCGAGATCTCCGCGTTGGGCCTTGAAGAACGCCCCGACGACGATGACTGGCAGCAGGCCGAAAATCAGAAGGAGGAAAACCAACTTCGTGCGAATGCTGGACAGGATCGACATGGGGCGAGGGCTCCGGCGGGAATTTTTGTGGCTTCTTTCACATTCTCAGAATGTGAAATTTGGTAAGGACGAAACGCCGTAAGTTTTACGTGGATCATTGATCCAGAATAATTAAAATTTAATCCAAATTGACTTGATTTCGCCCTACGGCCAGCTCACGTCGGGCGGCAGACTCATCAGGATTGCCTCGACATTTCCGCCGGTTCTGAGGCCGAAAGTGGTCCCGCGGTCATACAGCAGATTGAACTCGACATAGCGGCCCCGTCGAATCCGCTGGTGTTCCCGGTCTTCCGGCGTCCAGGGATCGTGCAGGTGCGCGGCGACGATCCTGGGATAGACGTCGAGGAACGCGCTTCCCACATCCTGCGTGAACGCGAAATCCTTCGCCCAGTCGCCGGTGTCGAGATTGTCGTAGAAGATGCCGCCCACGCCGCGCTGCTCGTTGCGGTGGGGCAGGAAGAAATATTCGTCGCACCATTTCTTGAAGCGAGGGTAGTAGGCCGGATCGTGCCGGTCGCACGCGGCCTTGAACGCCGCGTGGAAGGCCTTGGTGTCGGGCTCGTGCGGCACCATGGGCGTCAGGTCCCCGCCGCCGCCGAACCAGCCCTTCGTCGTCACGATATGGCGCGTGTTCATGTGGACGGCCGGCACCTTGGGCGAGCGCATGTGCGCGACGAGGCTGATGCCCGACGCCCAGAAGCGCGGATCTTCCGAAGCCCCCGGCATGTTCTTCGCGAACTCGGGCGCAAACGCCCCGAAGACGGTCGACACGTTCACGCCCACCTTCTCGAAAACGCGCCCGTGCATGACGGCCATCGTGCCGCCGCCGCCGGGCGCGCCCGAATGGTCGGTGCGCTGCCATGTCTTGCGCTGGAAACGCCCGGGCGGCAGCCCCGCATGCGGGCCCTCGCGCAGCTGGTCCTCCAGCGCCTCGAACGCGGCGCAGATCCGGTCACGCAATTGGTGGAACCAGGCTTCGGCGGTCTTCTTGCGGTCTTCCGAATTCAAGTCGCGTCCCCCGGATAGGCATCGAGCTGGCGCAAGGCTTCGCCCAGGACAAGCGCCGCGGCAAGCGCCACGTTGAGCGAACGTTCACCGGCGGCGAGCGGGACGCGCACGGCCGCATCGGCCGCGTCGCGCACGTCGTCGGGGACGCCCGCGCTTTCCCGGCCCAGCAGCAGCGTATCGCCCGCCTTGAAGCGGAAGTCCGGCAGGCGGACGGGCGCCCGGGTCGACAGCAGGACCAGCCGGCCCGCCCGCGGCGTTTCGCGGTACCGGGCCCAGCTCGCGTGGCGGACCAGGTCGACCCGGTCGAGATAGTCCATTCCGGCCCGGCGCAGCTTGGGTTCCGACCAGACGAACCCGCACGGCTCGATCACGTCCACGCCTGTGGAAAGGCAGGCGGCCAGCCGCAGGATCGTGCCGGTATTTGCCGCGATATCCGGCTCGTAGAGGGCAAGGCGCACCCCCCGGGAGGGGGAGGGCGGTCAAAAAGGGGGATAACCGTGCCAGCCTTTGCATCGGACGCGCGGTCGGGCTATACCCGCAACTCGGCTGCGGGGATTCCCTGCCAAGCCGCTCTAATCCTGCGACAACCCGTCGCAGGCGGGCGGTCCGCGGCGATGTCAGTTTCTGCTACGACAAGCGTCCTGCCAGCCTTCCGAGCGGGACGCAACCAAGAGGGTCCATCGCGATGGCTCAGAGCGGCACTTCCACAATTTCGGCTCCCGACGGCGGGCGCCAGCATCCCGACGGCACGACACGCCGCGACTTCCTTTACCTCTCGACCGTGGCCTTCGGCGCCACTGGCGCCGCGCTCTCGGGCTGGGCCTTCGTCCACTCGATGAACCCGTCGGCCGACGTGCTGGCGCTGGCCTCGACCGAGGTCAATCTCGCCGCCGTTCAGCCGGGCCAGGCGATCACCGTCACGTGGCGCGGCAAGCCGGTCTTCGTGCGCAACCGCACGCCGGAAGAAATCGCCAAGGCCAAGGCCGACGACACGGCCGACCTGCGCGACCCCGAGACCGACGCGCACCGCGTCCAGAAGGAAAACTGGCTGATCCTGCTCGGCGTCTGCACGCATCTTGGCTGCGTGCCGCTGGGCCAGAAGCCCGTCGACTCCAAGGGCGATTTCGGCGGCTGGTTCTGCCCGTGCCACGGCTCGCACTACGACACTTCAGGCCGCATCCGCCGCGGACCGGCACCCAAGAATCTCGAGGTGCCGAAATACACGTTCACCAACGACACCACCGTCCGGATCGGTTGAGGCAACAGCCATGGCCAAATACGATTACGTCCCTTCGCCCTTCATGGCGAACCCGATCGTCAAGTGGGTGGACCATCGCCTGCCGATCTTCGAGCTGATCGACCAGCAGCTCATCAAGTATCCGGCGCCGCGCAACCTGAACTACTGGTGGAACTTCGGTTCGCTCGCCGGCGTGATGCTCGTCATCATGATCGTCTCGGGCATCTTTCTCGCGATGAACTACCAGCCCTCGACGCTGACGGCGTTTGACTCGGTCGAGCGCATCATGCGCGACGTGAACTACGGCTGGCTGATGCGCTACATCCACATGAACGGCGCGTCGATGTTCTTCGTCGTCGTCTACATCCACATCGCGCGCGGCCTCTATTACGGCTCGTACAAGGCGCCGCGCGAGATCCTGTGGTGGCTGGGCCTCGCGATCTTCCTCGCGATGATGGCGACCGCGTTCATGGGCTACGTGCTTCCCTGGGGCCAGATGAGCTTCTGGGGCGCCACCGTCATCACCAACCTGTTCTCGGCACTGCCCGTCGTGGGCAAGGCCGTGGTCACGTGGCTGTGGGGCGGCTTCTCGGTCGACAACCCGACCCTCAACCGCTTCTTCGCGCTCCACTACCTGCTGCCCTTCGTCATCGTCGGGCTGGTGGTGCTGCATCTCTGGGCGCTGCACGTGCACGGGTCGAACAACCCGCTCGGCATCGACGCCAAGGGCCCGCAGGACAAGATCCCGTTCCATCCCTATTACACGGCGAAGGACGCGTTCGGTCTCGGCGTGTTCATGATCGTCTATTGCTACTTCGTCTTCTTCAATCCCTACATGCTGGGCGATCCTGACAACTGGATCCCGGCGAACCCGCTGGTGACGCCGCCGCACATCGTGCCGGAATGGTACTTCCTGCCGTTCTACGCGATCCTGCGCGCCGTGCCGGACAAGCTGGGCGGCGTGCTGCTGATGTTCGGCGCCATCGCCATCCTGTTCCTGCTCCCCTGGCTCGACACCAGCCGCGTGCGTTCGGGCCGCTTCCGCCCGGTGTTCCGCGTGTTCTTCTGGCTGTTCATGGTCGTCACGGTCGTGCTGGGGTGGTGCGGCTCGCAGCCCCCCGAAGGGCTGCCGCTGATCCTCGGCCAGCTCTGCACCGTCCTCTACTTCCTGCACTTCCTCGTGTTCCTGCCGCTGCTGGGCTGGTTCGAGCGGCCGCGTCCGCTGCCCGCCTCGATCGCGGAGCCGGTGCTGAAGTCCGCCAAGTCGATGGAGAAGGCCTGATGCGTTTCGCGAAACTCCTCCTCGCAGCCGCCGGCGCGCTGGCACTGACGGCGGGTGCCGCGTCCGCCGCGGAAGGCCCGAAGATTCCGGCCCAGCATTGGTCGCATGACGGCTTCTTTGGCACGTTCGACCGTGCCGCCCTGCAGCGCGGCTACCTCGTCTACAAGGAAGTGTGCGCGGCCTGCCACGGCATGAAGCAGATGCGCTTCCGCAATCTCGAGGGCATCGGCCTCAGCGAGGCCGAGATCCGCACGATCGCGGCCGAGTACGAGGTGACCGACGGCCCGAACGACGACGGCGAGATGTTCCAGCGTCCGGGGCGCCCGTCCGACCGCTTCAAGTTGCCCTTCGCCAACGACAACGCGGCCCGCGCGGTCAACAACGGCGCGCTGCCGCCGGATCTCTCGCTGATCGCCAAGAACCGCAAGGGCGGCGAGAACTACGTCTACGCGCTGCTCACGGGCTATGGCAATCCGCCGGCCGACATGAAGATGTCCGACGGCATGCACTACAACAGCTGGTTCCCCGGCCACCAGATCGCGATGGCCCAGCCGATCCAGCCCGACAGCGTGACCTATCCCGACGGCACGAAGGCGAGCGTCGAGCAGATGGCCAAGGACGTCGCGACGTTCCTTGCCTACACGGCCTCGCCGCATCTCGAGGCGCGCAACGGTCTCGGCGTGAAGGTGATGATCTTCCTGTTCATCTTCACGGGCCTCCTCTACGCGACCAAGCGCAAGATCTGGAAGGGCCTGCATTAAGCCTTTCCGATTTCGCCTGTAACACGAAGGCCTGCCTCCGAAAGGACGCGGGCCTTTTCTTTTGCCCGCGATTCGTTGTACACAGTTTTGCAACTTCTAAGAGTACTATTGTATGAGCGCACTCTACTTCATGCGTTATGTCGGCGTGCCGTCGGCGGCGCCCGGAACGCTCTATATCGGGCGGCAGACGATCCTGGGCGTCGATGTGGGCGGTGCCCGCTATGTCGGCACCTATTCCGAAACGCGCGGCCGGATGAATGTCGACATCATGCTGCTGATGCCCAAGGGCGGCGTGCTGATCACCGGCGCCAACGCGCCGGCGGGCTCGAAATACAAGCTGTCCGGCGAATGGCCGGTCGAGCCGGCCGACGGCTTCACGCACCGGATGTACTTCGACGGCCGCCCGATGCAGGTCGGGTTCGAGCGGATCGGCTTCGTGCCGTAGCGCCGCCGGCGCTGCGACAAGGTGCCCGTTGACCGGGTGCTGGCGCCACGCTACATCCTCGCCCGTCTTTGGGGAGTAGCCGGCGTTCGTCTCCGAACGCGCCCTCGTCAACATACTTGGCCGGCATGGCCATGGCGCAGGGACGCCCGCAAGGGTTCGGCAAGACCACGGACGACGCAGGACACCGGGACGGCCGGCGGGGTCCGCGTCGTCGCGTGTCCCTCCCGGCCCGGAGACGCTTCCCGCGATGGAATCCCTGCTCATCTCGACCGGCGTGGTCGCCCTCGCCGAGATCGGCGACAAGACGCAGCTTCTCGCCTTCCTGCTCGCCGCGCGCTTCCGCAAGCCGCTTCCCATCGTGCTCGGCATCTTCGTGGCGACGGTCCTCAACCACGCGCTGGCCGGCGCCGTGGGTGCCTGGATCACGGACGCGGCCGGGCCCGGCATGCTGCGCTGGGTGCTTGGCATCTCGTTCCTTGCCATGGCCGCGTGGACGCTGGTCCCCGACAAGATCGAGGAGGACGAGACGCGCATCTCCACGCGCCTTGGCGTGTTCGGCGCCACGTTCGTCACGTTCTTCCTCGCCGAGATGGGCGACAAGACGCAGATCGCGACCGTGGCGCTCGCCGCGCACTATGCGCAGGCGGCACTCGTCGTCGCGGGCACGACACTGGGCATGCTGATCGCCGACGTGCCGGCCGTGTTCATGGGCGAGCGGCTCGCGAACCGCATCCCGATGAAGCTGGTCCACGGAATCGCCGCGGCGATCTTCGCGGGCCTCGGCGTCGCGACGCTGCTGGGCTTCGACCGGCTTTTCTAGGCCTTGCCGCGGCTTCTCGCCGTGCCGCAAAGAGAAATTAACGATTTTGGTCCACTCTGTTTCCCACTTAGATTGGAACGGGTTGCCGCCGAACGACTCGGAAAATTTTGCGGCATCCGGTGCCACGATCGTGCAGTCGGGAGGAATGACCGCTGGTCGAGACAGCGAAGACATCGGGCACGGGCCGCATCCCTCTGCCGGCGCGCGCGCATCTGCTGACGACGCTGGCCGCGCTCGTCATCGCGCTGTGCGGCTTTGCCGTCGCCGGCTGGACGATGCAGTGGCTCGAAGCGGAAGCCGCGGCCGAATCGGCCGATCAGTTCGACCGGGTCGCCAGCCGGATCCGCAACACGATCGAGCAGCGCTTCCGCACGCCGGTCTACGGGCTGCGCGGCCTGCGCAGCACCGTGGCGGCCACCGGGGAGCTGTCGCGCGACCAGTTCCGGACGTGGATCACGGCGCGCGACCTGCCGGCCGAGTTTCCCGGCGTGCGCGCCTTCGGCTATGCCGAGCATGTCTATCGCTGGGCGACCGTGCGTTTCCTCGAGCGCACGCGGCGCGACGGGGCACCCGATTTCGCGATCCGCTCCGGCGGCGACGCGCCTGACCTTTACGTCGTCAAGTACATCGAGCCGTCCAACAGTTTCGCCCCGATCCTCGGCGTCGATATCGGCGCCGAGACCGTGCGGCGGACCGCGATCGACACCGCGATCGAGACCGGCGAAGCCGCGTTGACGGCCCCCATCGGCCTCATGGGGATGGGCGGGGTGCAGGTGCCGGGATTCCTGATCGTGCTGGCCGTCTACGAAGGCGGCCGCGTGCCCGCCACGGTCGCCGAACGGCGCGCGGCCGTGCGCGGCGTGTTCTATGCGCCGCTCATCATCGAGGAACTGGTCGGCCAGGCGGCCTCGGCCGGCGGCGGGCTCGTCGAGTTCGACCTGTTCGACGGCCTGCCCGACGACATGACCGTCCCGTTCTTCAGTTTCCGCACGCCGGACTCGATCGTTCCGGTCCAGGCGCAGGCGCCGCAGGTCCGCCCGTCGGTGTTCCTGCCCGTCGTCATCGCCAACCGCCTCGTCGCCGTGCGCGCGTGGCCCTCGCAGCGCTGGCTTGGCGACGTGGATCGCTCCACGCCCGTCGCCGCCGGTGCCGGCATCGCGGCCTTCTCGGTGGCGCTCGCCTTCGCGATCTGGCTGCTGGCGACGGGGCGCGCGCGCGCGATCGCGCTGGCGCGGAGCATGACGGGCGAACTCGACCGGCTCGCCGCCGTCGCCGAGCGGACGACCAACGGCGTCATCATCGCGGATACCGAGCGGCGGATCGTGTGGGTGAACGAGGGTTTCACGCGGCTCACCGGCTACACCCCGGCCGAGGCGATCGGCCGCAAGCCGCGCGAACTCGTGCAGTACGAGGGCACGTCGACCACGGAGGACGACGAGATACGCCGCTGCCTCGCCGAACGCCGGCCCTTCCGCGGCGAGATCCGCAACCGGGCGAAGGACGGCCGGCTCTACTGGATCGACCTCGAGATCCGGCCGATGTTCGGGCGCGACGGCGCGTTCACCGGCTACATGGCGATCCAGGCCGAGATCACCGAGCGCAAGGAAGCCTACGAACGGCTGGAGGCGCACGAGGCGGAACTCGTCCGCGCCTTCGCCGACGTCGAGGAAGCGCGCCAGCGCGCCGAGCGGCAGGCAGCGGAGATGGCCACGCTCGCCGAGCAGCTTTCGGGCGAGCGCCAGCAATCCGAACTGTCGCGCCAGCGCCTCGCCGAGGCGATCGAATCGCTGTCCGACGCTTTCTGCCTCTTCGATCCGGACGGGCGCGTGGTCATGTTCAATGCGAAATACGCCGAGGCGTACGGGCGCATGGCCGACCTGATCGTGCCGGGCGTGGGGTTCGAGCTGATCATCCGGCTCGGGCTGGAGATCGGGCTCTATCCGGAAGCCGCCGGCCGCGAGGAAGCCTTCGTGCGCGAGCGCGTGGCGGGCTACGGCGAGGCGCTTCCGCCGCGCGAGGCGAAGGCGCCCGACGGGCGCTGGTACCGGATCGCGCGCCTGCGCACGCCCAGCGGCCACACGATCACGTCGCGCGTCGACATCACCGAACTGAAGGCGAAGGAAGCGGCGCTCGCCAAGCTCAATGTCGAGCTCGAACGCCTCGCGACGACCGACCCGCTGACCGGCGTGCCCAACCGCCGTTCGCTGATGGACCGCGGCCGGGAAGAGATCGTCCGCCTGAAGCGCTATGGCGGCAACACCGCGTTCCTCGCCCTCGACATCGACCATTTCAAGCGCGTCAACGACACGCACGGCCACGCCGCGGGCGACCGGGTGCTGGTCGAGTTCGCCGGGCGCGTGCGCGCGTGCCTGCGCGAGACCGACATCTTCGGGCGCGTCGGCGGCGAGGAATTCGCGATCGTCGCGCCGAACACCGACCTCGCGGGCGCGAAGCTGCTCGGCGAACGCCTGCTGGAATTCGTGCGCCAGAACCCGGTCGACTGCGACGGCACGCCCGTCAGCGTCACGACGAGCGTGGGCATCGCGATGCTGGACAAGGACGACACCGACCTCGCGCAGGCGCAGGGCAGGGCGGACGAAGCGCTCTACCGCGCCAAGCGCAACGGACGGAACCGGCTGGAGGTCGGGTAGCGCCGAAGTTGAAAGGCCCGCAGCAGCGGGCCTTGCGGATTTTCCTTTACGCCACTTCCCTGATCAGCGCGCGAGCACCCCGCACGAGGAAGCCCGAGCGGGTCGTGCCGATCCGCTCCGATACGCGGTCGATCGTGTCGAGCACGTCCTCGGGCAGCGTGATGTTGACGCGCACGGTCTTGGGCGCTTTCGCGGGGCCTTCGACCAGCACGGCGACGGCGTCCTTGTTCGCGCGTTCTTTCATGATCGTGTCGAGATCGGAAGGGGGCGGGATCTCGTCGCCGTCCTCGATCAGACCTTCGATGTGCAGCGCCAGGGCCTCGGCGGCGAGCGCGCGCGCTTCGTCGATGGTGGTGCCGGCGGTCACGCAGCCGGGCAGGTCGGGAAAGGACACGCCGAAATCGCTGTCGGCATCCTTGTGGATGAGGGCGATGTAATTGGCCATGCGGCACTCTCCGGAGTCTTGCGCGGTGTGCTTCATCGGAACTTCACGCCCGCCTGCTTCTCGATGCTGCGTAGCGTGCCGGTCGGGATGTCCTTCTTCGGCGAGGGAACGGTCACGCGCCCCGGCTTCGTCGGATGTTTGAGCTGCTTGTGACTGCCCTTCTGGGCGACTTCGAACCACCCGTCCGCGAGCAGCCGCTTCAGGACCTCCCGGCTATCCATGTGTGTATTAGTACGCACTCTGCGAACAGTGTCAATTAATACACACTAATTGCTGATTTCGACACGAGGCTTGCTTTGGGTATCCTGATATAGGATAATAAGCACCTAACTTAAGATAAAAGGTGTAATCATGGAAAATTTACCGTTACCTCGTGGTCCGCGTCCCCGTATCGACTGGCGCTATGCCGCCATGCTGCTGGCCGAGGGCCGGTCGCCGTGGATGTCGCGACGACGCTGGGCTGCTCGCGCCAGCATGTGTGGCGGATGCTGCGCCGGTCCAACGCGTTGCGCGCCCGGACGGCCGAATTGCGTCGGCGCAAGGCGGCCGAGATCGGCGCGCGGCTGATCGGGCTTGGCGAAATGGCGGTCGATCAGATCCACCAGGCGATCGCGGACGGCGACCGGCGCGTCGTGTGCTGGCTCGCCGACCGCCTGCGCCTGTTCGACGTGCCCTTCGCCGAAGACATCGCCGCCGTGGACTCGCAAGGGGCCGAACAGCTCGAGGGCGAAGAAATCGCCCAGATCGACCCCGTGCCGGCGGAGATCGAGGCGGCCCGGACCGGGATCGCCACGGTCGAGGCGGAAGTCGCGGCGGCGGAAAGTTCGGTACAGGTTACCAGCCTTGCGGATCAAGGGGATAAACAGGCGACCGTCTCCAGAGGTAACGCATTGTCGGCGTTGCGCTACGCGGTTACAAAGTCGCGCGTCTATCCCCCTTCCGGAGTCTTCGCCGATGACTGATGCCCGCCCGCCCGGTACCCCGCCCAAGCTCGGAATCATCGGCGGCTCGGGGGTCTACGACATTCCGGGTCTGGCCGACGTGCGCTGGCAGGCGGTGGAAACGCCGTGGGGCAAGCCGTCGGACGAACTCATGTTCGGCACGCTCGACGGGCAGGAGATCGTCTTCCTGCCGCGTCACGGGCGCGGGCACCGGCTGTCGCCGACCGACCTCAATTTCCGCGCCAACATCGAGGCGCTGAAGCGCGTGGGCGTCACCGACATCGTGTCGGTCTCGGCCGTCGGCTCGCTGAAGGCCGAACTGCCGCCGGGTCATTTCGTCATCGTCGACCAGTTCATCGACCGCACCTTCGCGCGGGCGAAGAGCTTCTTCGGCGAGGGGCTCGTCGCGCACGTGTCGATGGCGCACCCGGTCTGCAGCCGCGTGGGCGACCATCTGGAAGCCTCGGCCAAGGCCATCGGCCTGCCCTATACGCGCGGCGGCACTTACATGGTCATGGAAGGCCCGCAATTCTCGTCGAAGGCGGAGAGCGAGCTGTATCGCACGTGGGGCTGCTCGGTGATCGGCATGACGAACATGCCCGAAGCCAAGCTCGCCCGCGAAGCCGAGCTCTGCTACGCGACCGTCGCGATGGTCACGGATTACGATTGCTGGCATCCCGACCACGACGCGGTCACCGTCGATGCCGTCATCAAGGTGCTGCTCGCCAATGCCGACAAGGCGCGCGCCCTGGTGAAGGCTGTGGCGCCGCGCCTGAGGAATCGCACCGTGTGCTGTGCGGCGGGCTGCCATACGGCGCTCGAACACGCGCTGATCACGGCGCCGGCCGCGCGCGATCCGGCGATGGCGAAGAAACTGAGCTGCATCGCAGGACGGGTGTTGAAATGAAGAATCTCTGGTCCGACGCCGACGCCAAGGCGGCCGTCGCGAAGTATCTCGCGCAGGGCTGCAACGAGGATCTCGCGATCCGCACCTATTCGTGTCGCCTGCTGGGGGGAGTCGCCGAACTCGTGCTGCACGGCGGCGGCAACGTCTCGGTCAAGACGCGCATGAAGGACACGCTTGGCGACGAACTCGACGTGCTGTGCGTCAAGGGCTCGGGCTGGGACATGGGATCGATCGAGCCGCCGGGCCTGCCGGCGGTGCGCCTGGAACCCTTGCGCAAGCTCACGAAGCTGACCGTGCTGTCGGACGAGGACATGGTCAATGTCCAGCGCCTGAACCTGCTGGATGCGGCAGCGCCCAACCCGTCAGTGGAAACGCTGTTCCACGCCTTCCTGCCGGCGAAGTTCGTCGACCACACGCACGCCAACGCGGTGCTGTCGGTCTCAGACCATGCCAACGGCATGGACCTGCTGCGCGAGGTCTATGGCGATCGCGCGCCCATCGTCGATTACGTGATGCCGGGCTTCCTGCTCGCCAAGAAGGCGGGCGAGGTGGCGGCCCTGCACCCCAAGGCCGAGGGGCTGGTGCTCCACAAGCACGGCATCTTCTCGTGGGGTGCGACGGCCCGCGAAAGCTATGACCGGATGATCGAACTCGTCTCGCTGTGCGAGGCGCGCATCGCCAAGGCCGGGCGCAAGGTGTTCGCGGCCGCTTCGTTGCCCGCGAAGCTCGCGAATGCGGCGCAAATCGCCCCCATCCTGCGCGGCGCGCTGGCGTTGCCCGGCAGCGAGGGCAGCTTCAGGCGCTTCGTCATGGAGCTGCGCAATTCGCAAGCGGTGATGAACTATGTGAACGGTGCGGAGGCGCAGCGCTATGCGCGGGCCGGCGTCATCACGCCCGATCACGTCATCCGCACCAAGAACAAGCCGATGCTCGTCCCCGCCCCCAAGGCCGACGATCTCGCGGGCTTCGCTTCTGCCGTGAAGCAGGCGCGCGAGGCGTACGACGCCGAGTACAAGGCCTATTTCGAGCGCAACAACACGCGCGTCGGCGGGATCAAGAAGATCCTGGATACGAGCCCGCGCGTCGTGCTCGTGCCGGGCGTGGGCGCGTTCTGCGCCGGCATCACGGCCAAGGACGCGCGCATCGCGGGCGACCTCATCGAGAACGCGGCCTGCGCCATCGCCGACGCCGAGCCGATGGGCGAATTCCAGAGCGTGTCGGAAGCCGACATGTTCGACGTCGAATACTGGTCGCTGGAGCAGGCCAAGCTCGGCAAGTCGGCCGAGAAGCGCCTGCAGCGCCATGTGGTGCTCGTCACCGGCGGGGCGTCGGGCATCGGGGCGGCCACGGCCGCGGCCTTCGCGGCGGAAGGCTGCGAGGTCGTGATCCTCGATCGCGACGGCGCATCAGCGCAAGCGGCGGCGAAGAAGCTCGGCGGGCTTGGCCTTGCCTGCGACGTGACGCAAGCTGCCGACGTGCGCGCGGCGTTCGATGCCGCCGTCACGCGCTTCGGCGGCATCGACATCGTCGTCTCCAACGCCGGTGCCGCGTGGCAGGGCAAGATCGGCGAGGTCGACGAGAAGCTGCTGCGCGAGAGCTTCGAGCTCAATTTCTTCGCGCACCAGAACGTCGCACAGAACGCCGTGCGCGTGATGAAGGCGCAGGGCACGGGCGGCTGCCTGCTGTTCAACGTCTCGAAGCAGGCGGTCAATCCGGGCCTCGATTTCGGGCCCTATGGCCTGCCCAAGGCGACCACGATGTTCCTGATGCGCCAGTACGCGGTCGATTACGGGTCGCTCGGCATCCGGTCCAACGGCATCAATGCCGACCGCATCCGCACGGGCCTGCTGACCGACCAGATGATCGCCAGCCGCTCGAAGGCGCGCGGGCTTTCGGAACTCGAATATATGGGTGGCAACCTGCTGGGCCGCGAGGTGACGGCCGGCGACGTGGCGCAGGGCTTCGTTTCGCTGGCGCTGGCGCGCGCGACGACGGGCGCGATCCTGACCGTGGACGGCGGCAACATCGCTGCCGCGCTTCGATGATCGGCCCGATCGACGGCATCGATCACGCGATCCTGGGCACCGGCGACCTCGAAGGTGCACGCGCGCTGTGGGCGAAGCTTGGCTTCACGCTCACGCCCCGCGGCCGCCACAAGGGCTGGGGGACCGGCAACTACTGCATCATGTTCGAGCGCGACTATCTCGAACTGCTCGGCAGGATCGATCCCGCCGGCTTCGACAACGGCCTTGGCGCGATGCTGGCGGAGCGCGGTGACGGGCTGCTCGGTTTCGCGCTCGCGGCCGACGATGCCGATGCGGCTGCAGCTTGGCTCGCTTCGCGCGGACGTCCGCACGAGCGGCGCGATCTCGGGCGCCTGCTGGAACTTCCCGAAGGCGCCATCGAGCTCAAATTCGCGCTGGCGATGCCGGCATCGCCCTGGCCCGGCGGCGTGAAGCCGTTCGTCACGCAGCATCTGATGCGCGCTTCCGTCTGGCGCCCCGAATGGATGGCGCATGCCAACACGGCCTATGCGATCCAGAGCCTCACCTGCATCGTCGAGGATCCGCTGTCGCTGGCCGACCCGTACGAGCGCGTGTTCGGGCTGGGCTCGTGCGTCGCCACCGACGACACGCTCGCGGTGCGCTGGGGCAAGGGCGCAGGGCTCGTCTTCTTCGCGAAGCCCGCCGACATGACCTTCCTGCATCCCGCCGTCGGGCCGGACGAGGACGTGCGCGACGGGCTTGCCGGCATGACGCTCAAGGTGCGCTCGCTCGCGGCGTGCGCGGCGGCGCTGAAAGAAGGCGGGATCGAATTCGACCGGGACGCGGGCGGCAGCCTGCATCTGCCGCCGGAGGCGGCAGGGGGCGTGGCGCTGGATTTCGTCGAAGGCTAGCCTGCGTGGCGGCGCAGGAACTCGCGCGTGCGCTCGCGCGCCTTGTCGGCTGAAGGCTTGTCGTACGAGGCACGCGCGTCGCACGCGAAGCCGTGGCCGGCCGGGTAGACGAACAGGTCGGTGTCGGGCTGGTAGCGGCCGATCTTCTCGACGTCGGTCATCGGGATCGAGGCGTCGGTCTCACCGAAATGGAACAGCACCGGGCAGCGCGCGGGTTCCTCCACGTGCTGGGCGACGCCGCCGCCGTAATAGCAGATCGCCGCGTTGAGGCCTGTGACGCGCGTGGCCGAAAGCCACGCCAGCGTGCCGCCCCAGCAATAGCCCACGACCGCGATCTTGATGCAGCCCGCGCGCTGGAGGGCGAGGGCACAGGCCGCGATGTCGGCCAGCGCCTTGTGCTCGGGCACCTTGGCGCGCAGATCGCGCCCCGCCTTGATGTCGTCCTCGGTGTAGCCGAGCTCGATGCCCGGCTTCACCCGGTCGAAGATGGCCGGGGCGATCGCCAGGTACCCGTCGTACCCGAAGCCCTCGGTGACCTTCCGCATATGGTCGTTGAGGCCGAAAATCTCCTGGACCACCACGATTCCGGCCTTCGGCTTGCCCGGGGGGTCCGCCCGCCAGGCCTGGAAGGTATGGCCGTCGCTCGCCGTCAACTCGATGGGGTGGCCCATTCGTTTCCCTGCCGTCCTTTTCAAAGCGCGGCCAACTATGCAAGCCGGACCCCGAGTCGGGCAAGTCCCTTGGATTCCCGAGGTTTTCGGACAGGAACGACGGGGTTTGGCCGTTTAGCGGTTCGCCTGGGCCGCGCCCGGCACGATGGAGATGCCAAGCCGTTCGAGGGCATCTCCGATCGGGATGAAGAAATTCGTGCCGGAATTGAGTTCTCCAAAACCGGAAACGCAGACGGCAACGACGTTTCCGGACGCATCGACAAGTGGTCCACCGCTGTTGCCGTTCTGGATGACGACATCACTCTGGATCAGCGGGATCGATGCTTGACCACCGCCGATCTCCTTCGTACGCATCGCGCTGACGATGCCGCGGGTCACCGTCTGCGACAGCCGGGTTTCGAGTGGGGTGCCGATCGCATACACCTCCTCTCCGACAGTGACCGGTGTACGCCGAACAGGAAGCGCCGGCGTCCGGGCAATTGCGACTTTTACGAGCGCGATGTCGCGCACGCGGTCGGTTTTCAGGACTTCTCCGATCACCTCGGCTCCGCCTGGAAGTCGAACAGTGACCTGCTTGCGATCTCCGACGACATGATCGTTGGTCAGGAGATATCCGTCGGCAGTGACGAAGAAGCCCGAACCATGTCCGCTTCCAAGATCAATTGTCGGTGTGCTAACGCGAATAAGGTTCATGCGTCCTTGAATTGGACCGCGAAAATCCGGGACTCCGGTGAGTTCGATCGACGGTGTGTCCGATTTCGCATCGGCGGCCTGCACATCCGACTGACCCGACGCGATCACGTGAAACTGCGGAAGGCCGGCGAGATTGCGCGTCGCGGCTGCGAAGGCTTCCTGACCCATGATGATGAGTCCATCGAAGGTCGATTGTTCGGTGATACCGGTCCCTTCAGTTTCGGTCTCGAGCACCACACGGCGCGTGAGGTTGGAGTAGACTTGCCAGCGAACCTTTACCCAAGCCTTCCCCGAATAGCCCATCGGGCCACCCGTCCAAAAATTCCGCTGGTCACACACCGACAGCTCGATTGCGGCAACTTGCGCAGAAATGCTATAGGCAGCGCGCGCGACGTCTCGGTCACGCTCGAACGGGCGGGCGGGATCGCCCACGACCGGATATCCGAGCTCATTCAGTTCTTCGAAAAAGCGGTCGTTCCATTCGTTGTTGCCGGCAAAGCGCCCGCGTTCCCATGTCAGCCGTTGAGGCGACATGATGCAGGTCAAGCCAATGGTATGCCCACCGACGTCCTGCCCGCGGCGGATGGCGAATTCTATTCCGCGCAGGGCAAACGGCTTGGCCTGATCGACGGCCTCGATGTTGATCGGCGTCAGCTTCGGCGCTTGGCGCACGTCGGTCTGACAGGCCCAAACCAAAAGAGCGAGAGCGAGCGCACCGAGCCGGTTCATTTCTGTATCTCCGAATACGTTCTTAAATGGCATCAACCATTACGAACAACCGGAGAACATTTCAACACTACAATAGGATTAAACGTTGAACCGGAACAGGAACACGTCACCGTCGGCGACCTTGTAGTCGCGTCCTTCGGTGCGGGCCTTGCCGGCTTCCTTGGCGCCCGCTTCGCCGCCCAGTGCCACGTAGTCGGCGAAGGCGATCGTCTCGGCGGCGATGAAGCCGCGTTCGAAATCGGTGTGGATCACGCCGGCGGCTTCGGGCGCCTTGGCGCCCGCGTGCACGGTCCAGGCGCGTGCTTCCTTCGGGCCCACGGTGAAGAACGTCATCAGCCCGAGCAGCGCATAGCCCGCCTGGATCACGCGCGCGAGGCCGGTTTCCTTGAGGCCGAGCGATTCGAGGAAGGCCGCGCGCTCTTCGGCGGAGGCGAGCTGCGAGATCTCCGCCTCGATCGCGGCCGAGATCACGACCGACGACGCACCCTGCTTCTTCGCCATCTCGGAGACCTTGGCGGAGAGGGAGTTGCCCTTGTCGGCGCTCTCTTCCTCGACATTGCACACATAGAGCACCGGCTTGGCGGTGAGGAGCTGGAGCTGGCGCAGCGTCTCGCGCTGCTCGGCCGACGGCACGAAGGTGCGCGCGGGCTTGCCGTCGCGCAGGGCCGCGAGCACGGGCTCGATCACGTCGATCTGCGCCTTGGCTTCCTTGTCGCCGGTCTTGGCCTTTTTCTGCAGGTTCGGCAGACGCTTCTCGAGGCTGTCCATGTCGGCGAGCATCAGCTCGGTCTCGACCGTCTCGGCGTCGCGGATCGGGTCGATCGAGCCTTCGACGTGAACGATGTCGCCGTTCTCGAAGCAGCGCAGCACGTGCGCGATCGCGTCGACCTCGCGGATATGGCCGAGGAACTGGTTGCCGAGCCCTTCGCCCTTCGAAGCACCCCGCACGAGGCCGGCGATATCGACGAACTCAAGCTGCGTGGGCACCGTGCGCTGCGATTTGCCCAGTTCGGCGAGTTTGTCGAGGCGCGGGTCGGGCACCGGCACGCGGCCCACGTTGGGCTCGATCGTGCAGAAGGGATAGTTGGCGGCCGCCGCGGCGGCCGTCGCCGTCAGCGCGTTGAACAGAGTCGACTTGCCGACATTCGGCAGCCCGACGATACCGCAGCGGAAACCCATGATGTCTGTCCTTCAGTCTTTCGCAGGCGGCGGTGCGGTCAGCCGCACGACCTTGTTCATGAAGCCCGCCTCGTTGCCGTCGAGGAAGGTGGGCAGCGATTCGGCGATCGCGTCGAGGAGGGGGCTGAGCCACAGCCGGTCGCCCTTGCCGAAATCGTGCAGCACGTAGTCCGACACGAGATCCCTGTCGCCCGGATGGCCGATGCCTATGCGCAGGCGCCGGTAATCCTTCGTGCCGAGGTGTGCATCGATCGAGCGCAGCCCGTTGTGGCCGCCGTGGCCGCCGCCGGTCTTGGTGCGGATCTTCGCGGGCGGCAGGTCGAGTTCGTCGTGCATCACGTAGATTTCGCCCGGCACGATCTTCAGGAAGCGGCTCGCTTCACCGACCGAGCGGCCGGACTCGTTCATGTAGGTAAGCGGCTTCAGCGCCACGACGCGGTGGCCGACGATGTCGCCTTCCGCCGTGATGCCGCCGAGCCGTTTCTTCCACGGCCCGAAATGCCAGCGCTCGGCGATCCGGTCGAGCGCGTGGAAACCCACATTGTGGCGGTTGCCCGCATATTCGGGGCCCGGATTGCCAAGCCCGACGAGGAGCTTCAGCTTCATGATCCGGACCCCGAAATGCGGTCGTTCGCGTCCGCCTTACTTCTTGGCGGCCGGCTTGGCAGGCGCCTTGGCGCCAGCCGCCGCGGCCGGAGCCGCCGCAGCACCCTTGGCGTCGCCCGCCTTGGCGCCGGCGGCAGGAGCCGCCGCACCCGGAGCCGCCTTGGCGTCGCCCGCTGCGGGGGCCGCTGCGGCCGCCGCGTCTGCTGCGGGCTTCTCTTCCTCGGCCTTCTGGACCGACGGGGCACGCAGCGCCACGACGGTGAAGTTGCGCGCGATCGTGGGCTTCACGCCCTCGGGCAGCTTGATCGCGTTGATGTGGACCGAATCGCCGATGTCCAGGCCCGCCATGTCGATGACGATGCGCGAGGGAATCGTCGCCGGGCTGGACCACACTTCGATCGCGTGGCGCACGAGATTGACGACACCGCCGCGCTTCACGCCCGGGGCCTTGTCGAGATTCTCGAGCTTGATCGGCACTTCGACGCGCACGCGCGTGGAGGCACCCACGCGCTGGAAGTCGATGTGCTCCGGCTTGTCGTTCACCGGATGGAACTGCACGTCGCGCGGCAGCACGCGATGCGTCTTGCCGCCGACCTCGATGTCGTAGAGGCGGGTGAAGAACCCGGCCTTCGAGGCTTCGCGCATGACGTCGCGCGGGTCGAGCGAGATCAGGGTGGGGGCTGCCTTGTCGCCATAGATCACGCCCGGCACGCGGCCGTCGCGACGTGTGGCGCGGGCGGCCCCTTTCCCAGCCCGCTCTCTCGCGGTCGCCGCGAGCTTGTTGGAAGTCGACATTACTCTTTCTCCTCTATCAGGGTTCCGCCGCCGGCCTCCAGGGGTGCCGCGCGCCGGTCTTTCCGGTTCCGCCCGTCAGTCGAAAAGGCTGGAAACCGAACGGTCTTCGCTGATGCGCTTCATCGCTTCGCCAAGCAGCGGGGCGATGGGCACCTGGCGGATATTGGGGGCGGCCTTCATCGCGTCGGTCGCGAGGATGGTGTCGGTGAGCACGAGTTCCTTGAGCGGGGACGCCGTCACGCGCTGCACGGCGCCGCCCGAGAGCACGCCGTGGACGACATAGGCCCACACTTCCTTGGCGCCCTCGTCCATCAGCGCCTGTGCGGCGTTGCACAGCGTGCCAGCACTATCGACGATGTCGTCGATCAGCACGCAGGTGCGGCCCTTGACGTCGCCGATGATGTTCATGACTTCCGACACGCCCGCGCGCTCGCGCCGCTTGTCGATGATGGCGAGGTCCGCTTCCAGCCGCTTGGCGATGGCACGCGCGCGAAGCACGCCGCCCACGTCGGGGCTGACCATCACGAGGTCCGCGCCGTTGAAGCGCTCGCGCATGTCCTTCACGAAGGCGGGGGCGGTGAAGAGGTTGTCGAGCGGGATGTCGAAGAAGCCCTGGATCTGGCCGGCATGCAGGTCGATCGTGACGACGCGGTCGGCACCGGCCTGCGTGATCAGGTTGGCGACGAGCTTGGCCGAGATCGGCGTGCGCGGGCCGGACTTCCGGTCCTGGCGCGCGTAGCCGTAATAGGGAAGCACGGCCGTGATGCGGCGCGCGGAGCTGCGGCGCAGCGCATCGATCGACACGAGAAGTTCCATCAGATGGTCGTTCGCCGGGAAGCTCGTCGACTGCATGACGAACATGTCCTCGCCGCGCACGTTCTCGAGGATCTCGACGAAGACTTCCTGGTCCGCGAAGCGTCGGATGTTCGCCTTGGTCAGCGGCTGGTCGAGATAGACCCCCACCGCCTCGGCGAGCGTGCGGTTGGAATTGCAGGCAAGGATCTTCATCGGTCGGTTCCGCCGTCGCCTGCCCGTCGCGTTGGGCCTGCTCAAGGTCTTGAAAGGACACCCAGAAACACAATTCCTGCGACCGCCGGGCAGGGCCCGGAGCGCAGGAAGGCGCGGAAAATAACAGCGTCGGGGGGGTCTGTCTACCTGCTAGGAGGCAAGTTCGCGCGAGCGTTTTGCCGCGGCCTCGACTGCCTTTTCGAGGAGAGGACCGAACCCGTCGGCGGCCATCAGAACTTTGAGGGCCGCTTCGGTCGTACCCTTCGGGGAAGTCACATTTATTCGCAGTTTTTCGGCCGATTCCGGGGCCTGGCGCAGCAGCTCGCCCGCCCCCGAAACGGTCGCCCGGGCGAGGCGCATCGCGAGATCCGCCGGCAGGCCAGCCTTGGCGCCCGCTGCCGCCATCGCCTCGGCCAGCAGGAACACATAGGCCGGGCCCGAGCCCGACACGGCCGTGACCGCGTCGATCAGCCCTTCGTCATCGACCCATTCGACCGCGCCGACGCTGCGCAGCAGTGTGTCGGCGATGGCGCGCTGGGCTGGCGTCACTTCTGCCGTGGGGCAGCCGACCGTGATGCCGCGGCCCACGGCCGCGGGCGTGTTGGGCATCGCGCGCACGATGGCGGACTTGGCGCCCAGATGCTGGCGGAAGAACGCGACGGTCTTGCCCGCCGCGATCGACACGAACAGGGCGGATCCGGCGAAACGCGCATAGGCGGGCACGACCTGGTCCATGACCTGCGGCTTGGTCGCGAAGACGACGACCTGCGGTGCAAAGCCGGCGGGAAGGGCGGAAAACTCGCGAACCACCGTGACGTCGGAGGCGCCGTCGAATTCCGGCGCACCGCCCGGCTCGACCGCGACGAACGGCCCGAGGGCCGGATCGCGCCGCCAGCCCTGCAGCATGGCGCCGCCCATCTTCCCGCAGCCAACGAGCAGGATGGAGACTTTCGATGCAGGCATTTTAAGGATTGCTCAGGCTTCGCCCATCGGCTCGAGGCAGGCCGCCGCGACCGCTTCGGCCGGGTCCTTGCCGCCCCACACGACGTACTGGAACGCGGGATAGAAGCGCTCGCACTCCGTCAGAGCCACGTCGACGAGATCCTCGATCTGCTCGACGGTGGCGCCGCGCGCACCGCGCAGCGGCACCGCATGGCGGAAGGTCGGCAGGCCGTCGTCGCCCGACAGGTCGAAATGGCCGAGCCACAGCTTCTCGTTGGCGAGCATGAGGAGCTCGGTCACGACCTGGCGGCGGTGGCGGGGGAGCTTGAGGTCCAGCGCGCAGGAGAAGTGCAGCGCGCTCATGTCCTCGTTCCACGCGAAATAGACCCTGTAATCGCACCAGCGGCCGGGAACTTGGGCCACCAGTTCTTCTTCCGCCGACCGGTCGAACGGCCATTCGTTGGCAGTCACGATTTCTTCGATGATGTCGAGGGGGTTCGCGGCGGCTTCGGAAGTCTGATGTACCGAGACGTCGGCCATGCCGTGGGCCTCCCAACTGACGCAAGTTCGTCCTGCGGGCTCCCCGCCAGCACACCCCATCAGGGCCGATGCTGGGTGCGACTCGACGCGGAACCACTAGGTATAGGGTGCCAAAGGAGAGTCAAGCGGGCAACGAAATTTCGCAACTACCCCCAAGATAATGCGTTTGGTATCCTCGAAGCAGCCAGCGGACCGCGAAATGCGGGGTTCAGACTCCGCCCGGCGGGCCCTTCAACATCTTGAGTTCGGATTCGAGCACCGCAAGACGTTCGGCGAGTCGTTCGTTCTCGGCGCGCGCGTTGGCCGCCATCTCGCGCACGATCTCGAATTCCTCGCGCGCGACGAGGTTCTGGGTCTGCAGCCAGCGCTCCAGCACGAGACGCACCTGCGCCTCGACTTCCTGGCGGATCGCACCGAAGGCGGAAAGGGCGCCGGTCGCGGCGCGCGAAAGATCGTCGAGGATGCGGTTGTCGGTCTGCATGGAAACATTATGACGGCTGGGCCCCCCGAGTTGCAAGTTGCGAAGGCCCGCGCCTATAACCCAGCGACACTTCGAGAGCGGATCGTTCCATGATCGTGGTCACCGGCGGAGCCGGATTCATCGGCTCCAATCTTCTGGCGGGACTAGAGGCGCAAGGTTCGGGCGACCTCGTCTGCGTCGACTGGCTGGGCAACGGCGACAAGTGGCGCAACATCGCCAAGCGCCGGCTCGCCGACGTCGTGAAGCCCGAAGACCTTTCCGCCTTCCTCGCCGCACGTCCCGGCCGGATCGAGGCCGTGTTCCACATGGGCGCCATCTCCTCGACGACGGAGACCGACGTCGACGCGATCGTGAAGAACAACGTGCGCCTGACGCTCGATTTGTGGGACTGGTGCGCGACCGCCGGCGTGCCGTTCATCTACGCCTCGTCGGCCGCGACCTACGGCGACGGCGACAGCGGCTTCGTCGACGATCCCTCGATCGATGCGCTGGCGAAGCTGCAGCCGCTCAATCCCTATGGCTGGTCGAAGCATTTCGTCGACCGACGCATCGCCGCGATGCTGAAGGACCGCAAGGCCAAGCGCCCGCGCCAGCATGTCGGCCTCAAGTTCTTCAACGTCTACGGCCCCAACGAGTATCACAAGGGCGCGCAGCGTTCGGTCGTGCACCAGATCTTCCCGGTCGCGCAGAAGGGCGAGGCTTTTCCGCTCTTCCGCTCGCACCGCAAGGACGTGCCCGACGGCGGGCAGAGCCGCGATTTCATCTGGGTCGGCGATGTGGTCGACGCGATGCTGTGGTTCCGCGCCAATCCGCAGGTATCGGGGCTGTTCAATCTCGGCACCGGCAAGGCGCGCTCGTTCCTCGATCTCGCGACGGCCGTCTATTCCACGCTGGGGCGCAACGCCAATATCGCCTGGCGCGACACGCCCGAGGCGATGCGCGACAAGTACCAGTACTTCACGCAGGCCGACACCGGCCGGCTGCGCGCGGCGGGCTATGCCAAGCCCTTCACCGACGTGGAAGAGGGCGTGCGCCGCTACGTGCGCGACCACCTCGCCACCGACGATCCCTACGTCTAGATGGCGCTCGTTTTCCCCGACATCGATCCGGTCGCGATCCAGATCGGCCCCATCGCGATCCGCTGGTACGCGCTCGCCTACATCGCGGGCATCGTGGGCGGCTGGAAATACGCCTCGCAGCTCAACGCCGGGCGCCTGCGCGTCATGTCGCGCGAGCAGCTCGACGATTTCGTTGTCTGGGTGACGGTCGGGATCATCCTCGGCGGGCGGCTCGGCTACGTGCTGTTCTACAAGCCCGGCTACTATCTTTCCGAACCGCTCGAGGCGCTGATGCTGTGGCGCGGCGGGATGAGCTTCCATGGCGGCATGCTCGGCGTCGTCACCGCGATCGTGCTGTTCGCGCGGCGCAACGATCTCGGCCTCTTCCGTCTCGGCGATCTCGTCACCTGCGTGGTGCCGATCGGCCTGTTCTTCGGGCGCGTGGCGAACTTCATAAACGGCGAGCTGTTCGGCCGCGTGGCGGGCGACCTGCCGTGGGCGATGGTCTTCCCGCATGGCGGGCCCGAGCCGCGCCATCCCAGCCAGATCTACCAGGCGAGCCTCGAAGGGCTTGCGCTGTTCGCGCTGCTGTTCGTGGCCGCGCGAAATCCGCGGATCTGCGACCGGCCGGGGATGCTGGCCGGCATGTTCCTCGCGGGCTATGGCGTGGCGCGCATCGTGGGCGAGACGTTCCGCGAGCCCGACGCGTTCCTCGGTTTCCTGTGGGGGCCGCTGACGATGGGCATGCTGCTGTCGCTGCCGATGATCGCGGCGGGGGCGTGGCTCGTCGCCACGTCGCGCGGGCGCGCGTGAGCGAGCTCGGGCGGCGCTTTGCGGCGCGCATCGCGACGGACGGACCGATGCCGGTCCACGATTTCATGCACGCCTGCCTCGCCGATCCGGCACACGGCTATTACCGTGAAGGCAACCGGCTGGGGGCCGCCGGCGATTTCACGACCGCGCCGGAAATCTCGCAGGTCTTCGGCGAGATGATCGGGCTGTGGCTTGCCGACCGCTGGCAGGCGCAGGGTTCGCCTTCGAAGATCACCCTCGTCGAATTCGGGCCGGGGCGCGGCGTGCTGATGGACGACGCGCTGCGTGCCGCCGCCAAGGCGTTGCCGGCATTCGTCGCGGCGGCCGAGCTGCATCTGGTCGAGATCTCGCGCACGCTGCGCGACGTGCAGGCGCAGCGCCTGTCGCGCGCGTCGCCGACCTTCCACGATTCGCTCGATACGATTCCTGACGGCGTGCCGCTCTTCGCCGTCGGCAACGAATTCTTCGATGCACTGCCGGTGCGCCAGTTCGTGCGCCGGGGCGCTGCGTGGCACGAACGAGTCGTGGCATGGGCAGGTGACACGTTCGTGTTCGCCGATGGCCCGCATGTCGCGTCGCCGCCGCTGTCGGACGTGCAGCTTACCGATGCGCCGGAAGGTGCTGTCGTCGAGGTCTGCCCGGCCGCCCTCGACATCGCGGGGCGGATCGGCGCGCGCATCGCGGCGACCGGCGGGGCGGCGCTGTTCGTCGATTACGGCTCGGCGCGTTCGGGCTGGGGCGACACGCTGCAGGCGGTGCGTCGGCACAAGAAGGTTTCGGTCTTCGACGAACCGGGCGAGAGCGACCTGACCGCGCATGTGGATTTTCCGCGCCTCGTTGATGCCGCGCGCCGCGCCGGTGCTGCCGCGTTCGGGCCGGTCGGGCAGGGCGATTTCCTGCGGCGCATTGGTATCCACGCACGGCTGGCGACGCTGGCGCGCGGCGCCGATCCGGAAACCGCGCGTAACCTTTCCGCTGCTTCCCGGCGCTTGCTCGCGGACGACGAAATGGGCACGTTGTTCAAGGCCGTCGCGTTCCAGCCGACGGCCGCCGGCGCACCGCCCGGCCTCGAAGGTTGATCTCGATGTCTCTCGTCACGCTCGGCCCGCTCAACGATCTCGACGGCATGCGCCACGCGTTCTTCACGCGCCAGGGCGGCGTCAGCACGGGGCTCTACTCCTCGCTCAATTGCGGCCTCGGGTCCGGCGACGATGCGGGGGCCGTGCGCGCCAACCGCGCGCGCGCGATGGAGGCGCTGGAACTCGCCCCCGACCGGCTCTCCACCGCCTATCAGGTGCACGGGCGCGACGTGATCGTGCTCGATGCCCCGCTGCCCGAAGGCGAACGGCCCAAGGCCGACGCGTTCGTCACTGCGACGCCGGGCGTGGCGCTCGGCATCCTAACGGCCGATTGCGTGCCGGTGCTCTTCTGCGATCCCAAGGCGCGCGTGATCGGCGCCGCGCACGCGGGCTGGAAGGGTGCGATCGGCGGCGTGCTCGAAGCCACGCTCGAAGCGATGGCGAAGCTGGGCGCGGACAAGGGCGCCGTCTATGCGGGCATCGGGCCGTGCATCGCGCAGCGTTCCTACGAGGTGGGCCCCGAATTCCCGGCCCCGTTCCTCGCCGAGGACGAGAACAACCAGCGTTTCTTCACGCCGTCGCGCAACGAAGGGCGCTGGATGTTCGACCTGCGCGGCTATGCGGCCGGGCGCCTGCGTGCGGCGGGGCTGCGCCAGATCCATTCGCTGCCCAACGACACCTGCGCGGAGGCCGACCGGTTTTTCAGCTACCGGCGCAGCTGCCTGCGCGGCGAACCCGATTACGGGCGCGGCCTGTCGACCATCGTGCTGGACGGCTGAAATGCCCTACATGCTCATCTTCCTGCTGATCCTGATCGCAGGGCTGGTCGTGTCGTGCTTCGTCTAGCGCTCGTCTTCGTCTGCGTGGCGGCGCTCGCCGCGTGCGGGCCGCTGCCGCGCCCGTTCCAGCCCGACGACAAGGACACCGAAAACCCGCTTCTGCGCCTGCCGGATTCCGGCGGGATCGTGGTGCCGCCGGCTTTCGGGCTTGCCGAGGAACCGGCGCGTGCGCTCGCCGAGGCCGTCGCCAAGGCGCTGCGCGATCTCGACGTGCCGGCCAATGTGCGAGCGGGCAATCCGATGAGCCTGATCCTCGACCTGCAGGTGGAGACGGAAGGTGGGCGCGTGCGGCTCGCGACGAATCTTGTCGATCCGCAGGGCAACGCGCTTGCCGATCCGCGCGGCGAAGGCATGCTGCCCGCCAATGCCGACGATCCGGCTGCGTGGGCGGCGCTCGCCAAGCCGGTCGCGCAGGCGATCGTCGTGGCGATCAAGCCCGATGCGGTCGCCTCGCGAAAGATGCCCGCCGTGCACGTGGCCAATGTCGATGGCGCGCCCGGCGAGGGCGGCCGGGCCTTGTCGCGTGCACTCGCCTTCCATCTCGAGCGCGCGGGTCTGCGCATCGCGGATGCGGCGGGGCCCGACGTGCTCGCCGTCGTCGGCACCGTCGCGATCGCCAATATCGGCCCGGACAGCCGGCGCGTCGCGGTGAACTGGCGCGTGCGCGACAGCGAGGGCGCCGAGCTTGGCCGCGTGGACATGCAGAACCCGGTGCCGACCAGGATCGTCGAGCGCCAATGGGCCGAGCTCGCCTACGAGATCGCGGGTGCGTCGGCCGACGGGATCCGCGACATCGCCGAGCGGTTCCGCGTCCGCCCGCGCTGACCGGCGCCGTCCGGGCCCTTGAAGATCAGAGCCTTAGCTGCCGCCTATTTGGGCATGCGGCCGATCCGCGTTCGCAACAACAGCGCAGGTGCAGCAAAAAGTGAGCACCATTTGGATTGCCAGAAAGGGCTATCCGATGGAGATATCAGCAATTTTCCTGCATTTCTTGACGATTTATAGGGTAGCAGAGAACGTTTATAATTCTTTGTTGCACCGCACAATTTTCCTTGACCAAATCCGCGGCAATGATCACTATTCGCGCAGTTTTTAGCGTGCCCTCGCGCGCTGGACCCTAGAACCTCGCTTCGCGAAAAGGGGCAGCCATGACGAAAGGAAACAAGATGCCGTTCGGCGATTTCGATTTTGCCAAGATGTTCGAGATGCCCAAGCAGATGGGCGACTTCAAGTTCGCGCCCGTCGACATGGAAGGCGTGGTCGCCACGCAGCGCAAGAACATCGAGGCGCTCGCCCAGGCCAACCAGCTCGCCGTCGAGAGCATGCAGGCGATCGCCCGCCGCCAGAGCGAGATCTTCCGTTCGATGATGGAAGAAGCCTCCAGCGCGATGCGCGAAGTGATGGCCGCCGGCTCGCCCGAGGAAAAGGCCGCCCGCCAGACCGAGATCGTCAAGGACGCCTTCCAGCGCGCCGTGCAGAACATGCGCGAACTGGCCGAGCTCGTCGCCAAGTCGCAGACCGAAGCCATGGACGTCGTCCAGAAGCGCGTCGCCGACAGCCTCGACGAGATCAAGACGGTCATCGCCAAGAAGAAGTAAGCGTCTCGCGGGCCCGTCCCGCCTTCGCTATAGAAGAAGGCCCCGGAGCGATCCGGGGCCTTTTTTCATATGGAGCGAAGGGTCCGTACATGGCCGAGATCGCATATCCCGACTTCGAGCGCGTCGACATCCGCGTGGGCACCGTGGTGGGCGTCGAGCCGTTTCCCGAGGCGCGCAAGCCCGCCTTCAAGCTGCGCATCGATTTCGGCGGCGAGATCGGCATCAAGAAGAGTTCGGCGCAGATCACCGTCCACTACACGCCCGAGACGCTGCTGGGCCGGCAGGTGGCCGCAGTCGTGAATTTCCCGCCGCGCCAGATCGGCCCCTTCATGAGCGAGGTGCTGACGCTGGGCTTTCCCGACGTGAACGGGGCCGTCGTGCTGATCGGGCCGTCGGTGGGCGTGCCGAACGGCGGCAAGCTCTTCTAAAGCTGCTAGAGTGCGCGCCATGCGTTTTCCCGCACTCGTGCTATTCGCCCTTTTCCCCGCATTCGCCGCGGCCGACGAGACGTCGGATTTCGTCGGTTCGTTCGGCCCGCCGGGCCTGCCGGCGGGCGTGGTCGCGTTCGTCCAGTCCCATCCGGCCCTCGCTGAAATCCCCGCGCCCGCGTTCGGCACGATCCGCTACGACCGGATCGGCGGCAGCGAGAACGCGCTGTCCGTCGTCGCGCACGAAGGCGGGGTGACGCGCGTGCGCCTGTCGCTCGCCGCCGCCGCGGGCGAGGCGGAACGCACGTTCGCGGTCGGGCTCGGCGGCCTCCTGTTCCTCGCGCGCACCGACGACGCGCGCCTGCCCGGCCTCAGCGACCGATCCACATGGATCGCGCGGATCGAGACGGTCGAGGGGCGGCTGTTCCCGCTCGCCGCCGGCAACACGCTGACGGTCGCCTACGTGCTGCAGGAGGGCTGGTATTTCCCCGGCGGGCGCGTCAACCCGGCGCAGCGCTTCGGCCGCTGGCAGGTGCGCGAGACGTTCGAGGTGCTCGGTCCCGCGCACGAATGCCCGGAAACGGGTGCCGCCGCCGCGTGCGAGGGCTTCACGATCGCGCAGAGCTGCACGGCGGATGGAAAGATGGTGCAGGACGGCCGGCCCATCGCCCCGCCGCCGCTGTGGTTCTGCCAGGCGCGCGCCGAGCGGCGCTATTCGGCGGCGCTCGGGTGGTCGTGGCATCCGGCGGTGGGCTCGCCGCGCACGCTCGACGCGATCGAACGCTAGCTTTTTGTGTGCCGCTACTCGGCGGCGAAACGCTTCTCGCGGTCCCAGTAATCCGGGAAGCCGACCGCTTCCTGGAGCTCGGGGAAGGTGAGGTGCGCCGGCTGCGGCACGTTCTTGCCCGGCTCGATCGACGCGAACGCCTGGCGCAGCGCCGAGATGATCGCCGCAAGGCCGATCACCGGATAGACGGCAAGGCGATAGCCGATCGCCTGCAGTTTGGCCGCCGGCAGCACCGGCGTCTTGCCCTCGTAGACCATGTTGGCAAGGCACGGGCGCGGGATCGCCGCGCAGAAGCGCTTCATCTCGTCGACGTTCTCGGGCGCTTCGAGGAAGATGATGTCCGCGCCCTCGTCGACGAAATCCTTGCAGCGCTGCAGCGCCTCGTCGAAGCCGTGGACGGCGCGCGCGTCCGTGCGCGCGAGGATCAGGATGTCGCCCTGGCCCGCGGCACGAAGTGCATCGCGCGCCTCGCAGGCTGCGCGGATCTTGATGCGTGCCTCGGCGCGCGGAATGACCTGTTTGCCGCGCGTGTGGCCGCATTTCTTGGGGCTGGCCTGGTCTTCCAGCATGATGGCGGCGGCACCTGCGCGCGCGAACTCGCCCACCGTGCGCTGCACGTTGAGCGCGTTTCCCCAGCCCGTGTCGCCGTCGGCGAGCACGGGCACGCTGCCCGCCGCCGACACGCAGCCGCGAACGGTATCCAGCATCTCGCCCATCGAGACGAGGCCCGTATCGGGCAGGCCGAGGCGGACGGCCGAGATCGCGAAGCCGCTGGTGAACATCAGCGGATGGCCCGCTTCGCGCGCGACCTTGGCCGAGAGCGCATCGAAAACGCCGGGCATGACGCGCAAGGTCGGTTCGGCAAGCAGCGTGCGCAGGCGGTCGGCGGCGGTCATCGGCTGTATCTCCCGGAAGGCGTTTTTGCAGGGCGGACGGGGACGTTACCCCGCCCGTCAGGGGCCGCCAAGGCCGCTTGACCCATGCGGGAGGAGGCCCTACCTAACCGCCTATGGCAGTCCGTGAAGTCATCGTCGCCCCCGATCCGCGCCTGAAGGTGAAGGCCCAGCCCGTCCGCCGCGTGGACGATTCGATCCGCGCCCTGATGGACGACATGGTCGAGACCATGTACGCCGCCAAGGGCATCGGTCTGGCGGCCCCCCAGATCGGCGTCGCCAAGCGCGTGATCGTCATGGATCTGGCGCGCGACGGCGAGCCTGCGGCCCCGCGCAAGTTCGCCGATCCTGAGATCGTCTGGGCGTCGGACGAAACGGTGCCATGCGAGGAGGGGTGCCTCTCGGTGCCCGACCAGTTCGCCGAGGTCGAACGGCCAAAGCAGGTGCGCGTGCGCTTTCGCGACGAGAACGACACGGTCAAGGAGATCGACTGCGACGGGCTGCTGGCCGTGTGCATCCAGCACGAGATGGACCATCTCGACGGCGTGCTGTTCGTCGATCACCTGACGGCGCTCAAGCGCAACATGATCCTTCGCAAGACGCAGAAGGCCAAGCGGCTGAAGGCCGCCGAGTAGCGCGGCCATGCGCCTCGCCTTCATGGGAACGCCGGCCTTCGCGGTCGCCGCACTCGATGCGCTGGCCGCCGCCGGCCACGCGATCGCGTGCGTCTACACCCAGCCGCCACGCCCGGCCGGCCGCGGCCAGCGCGAGGTGCGCAGCCCCGTGCACGAGCGCGCGCTGGCGCTGGGCCTGCCCGTGCGCCATCCGCCGAGTTTCAAGCCGCCCGAGATCCGCGCCGAGTTCGCAGCACTCGGGCTCGACGTTGCCGTCGTCGCGGCCTACGGGCTGCTGCTGCCGCAGGCCGTGCTCGACGCGCCCAAGCGCGGCTGCCTCAACATCCACGCCTCGCTGCTGCCGCGCTGGCGCGGGGCCGCCCCCATCCAGCGCGCTATCGAGGCGGGCGACGCCGAGACCGGCATCACGATCATGCAGATGGAAGCCGGCCTCGATACCGGGCCGATGCTGCTGAAGAAGCGCCTGGCAATCGCGCCTGACGCGACGGGCGGTTCGCTGCACGACGCGCTCGCCCCGATGGGTGCTGCCGCGATCGTCGAGGCGCTGGCGAAGCTGGATGCCCTCGTGCCTGAAAAGCAGGGCGAGGGCGCGTCCTATGCCCGCAAGCTCGACAAGGACGAGGCGCGGATCGACTGGTCGCAGCCGGCCGACGATCTCGCGCGCCGCATCCGCGCCTTCGATCCTTTTCCGGGCGCCTGGTTCGCGCATGGCGGCGAGCGCTTCAAGGTGCTGGGCGCGCGCGCTACGAAAGGATCGGGTGCGCCCGGCACGGTCGTCGCAACGCCGCTGGTCGTCGCATGCGGGACGGGTGCTCTGGAACTGACGCGCGTGCAGCGCGCGGGCCGGGCCCCCATGGATGCCGGGGCTTTGCTGCGCGGCTTCGCACTTCCCGTCGGCACGGTGCTGGGCGCATGAAACGCTACAAGATCGTCCTCGAATATGACGGCAGCGGCTTCGTGGGCTGGCAGCGCCAGATCAGCGGCTTCAGCGTGCAGGAAGCCGTCGAAGGCGCGTTCGCCAAGTTCTGCGGCCATCCGGTCGCGACGGTCGCGGCCGGGCGCACGGATTCGGGCGTGCACGCGATGGGTCAGGTGATCCATGTCGATCTCGAGAAGGACTGGGACGCGCAGAAGATCCGCGAGGCGCTCAACTGGCACCTGAAGCCGCATGGCGCCCAGGCGCTGACGGTCGAGGTGGCGGCGCCCGATTTCCATGCGCGCTTCTCGGCGATCCACCGCGTCTATCTCTTCCGCATCTGCGACCGGCGCGCGCGCCCCGTGCTCGACAACGGGCGCGTATGGCATGTCGACAGGCGGCTCGACGTGGACGCGATGCGCGCGGGTGCTGCGATCCTTCTCGGCAACCACGATTTCACCAGCTTCCGTGCCACGCGCTGCCAGGCGCCCAGCCCGGTCAAGACGATCAAGCGCTTCGACGTGCAGCGCGAGGGCGACGAGATCACGGCGTGGATCGAGGCGCGCTCGTTCCTGCACCATCAGGTGCGCAACATGATGGGTTCGCTGAAACTGGTCGGCGAAGGGCGCTGGACGCCGGGCGATGTCGCCGATGCGCTCGCCGCGCGCGATCGGCGCGCCGCCGGCCCCACGGCCCCGCCGCAGGGCCTCTATCTCGTGCGCGTGGATTATCCGGCCTAGACGGCCTTCGCGATGACCGCGACCGGGCCGCCGCCGTCGGGGCCCTGATGCTCGGCCCCGCCCGACACGAACAGGCGCGTATCGCCGATGGCGCCGGCCAGCACGCCGCCGACGAGGGCGCGCGCATGGCGCGTGGCGTTGATGTCGCTATCGTCGCGCATGATGTGGCGCGCACCCCGGATCGTGCCGGCATGCGGCGGCTCGGCCTTCGCGAGCACCGCCGCAATGCGCGCACGGGCCGCGCCGTCGAGCTGGCCGTTGCCGGAAATGCCGAGTTCGGCGAGTGCCGCCCAGAGTGCGGGCGAATCGATCCCGTCCTTCATCACGCGATGCGCGATGGCGAGATCGCCCGTCCAGGCGGATGAATTTCCAAGCACCATGATCTCGTTGCGCATCAGCTCGATGCCGGCCGACGTGCTGGCCACGCCCGAATGCAGCGACCAGTCGGCGCATACGGCGGCGTCGCTGGCCTGCCGGGCGTCGATTTCGCTCAGCGCCACCGCCACGCCGAGCGCAGAAGCGCCGCGCGAATAGGCCATCGATTCGTACGTATCGGCACACACGACGTCGTTGCCGGCCGCGCGTTCGGCCGTCAGCAGCGGGCATTTGACCTGCACGTAGTGGACGTCCCTGGGGTCGGAAATCCCGGCCTTTTCCATCGCCGCGCGGACGGCGTCGGCCGTCGCCATGATCTGCGCCTGCCGGCCGATCTCGCCGGGCGCGAATTCGCGCGTGAAGCCGGTGCCGATGGCGAGCCGCTTGTCGGACGCGGGCGTGCCCGCGTCCGGCGCCACGGCGAAAACGATCATGTGCGGGCTGAGCCCGCCTTCGGTGCCGCCCGACATCACGAGCGCCACGCGGCCGCCCACGGCTTCGGGCGTCGCGCCCGTCGCGCGGGCAAGGGCGAGCTTCATGGCGAGCGTGGCGTAGCCGCGCGTGAAATCGTTGACGCAGCCGTTTCCTTCCGTCTTGCCGAGGATCGCGACGATCCCCGCCGGATCGAGGCGCCCGTCGGCGAAGGCCGCTTCCAGCGCCGACATGTCCGAAGGGTCGCGCATGGGCAGCCTTTGGACGATCGCGCGCATGGGGAAAAGCCTTTCTAGATGCCGTATATCCGGTCGACGAGCCGGGCGATCAGCTGGCCGACGGCAAGATCCGTCGCCACGAGCATCAGCGCCTGTGCCGCGGCGATCCCTAGCGAAACCCGTACCACCCGGAAATGGATCGCGATGGCGGCCGTGACGGCCGCGATATTGACGAGGAAAAGGAGGGGGGAAGGGACGCTCTCGATCGTGCCCAGCAGGGCGGCAGGCAGGTAGAACGCGATCTGCAGCACGTTGGCCCAGTTATAGGCCGCGATATAGCCGTACCAGGATCGCCCCTTTCCCAGCCTTTCGCAGATCGCATGCGAAAGGACCGGGAAGGCCGTCCAGCCGACGACGTAGCCGATCGCCTCGACGGGGAAGGCCATGTCGAAATCCGGTGCCGCGTCGAGATCGCCGAGGCGCCGCGCGGTCATCCACGCATAGGCGGGTGCTATCAGGATCGCCGGGATCAGGAACGAGGCGATCCAGCCCGCGTCGCTGCCCGAACCCATGGCGTCGAGTCCCGCCTTGTCGCCGCGCAGCAGGCGCATCAGGCCTTGCAGCGGGACGGCGACGAGGCGCTCGAGGGCCATCCGCGCCGGCCCTAGGTCCGGGGGCCCGCGAAGAACCCGTCGAGCATGTGGCCGTAGATGTCGGCAAGCGCGGTCAGGTCGGCGACGGGCACGCGCTCGTCGGTCTTGTGCATCGTGCGCCCGACGAGGCCGAATTCTACCGTCTTGCAGTGGCGCGAGATGAAGCGCGCGTCCGACGTGCCGCCGGTCGTCGACAATGCGGGCTTGCGGCCCAGCACCTTCTCGACGGCGTTCGAGACGAGGTCCGACAGCGGGCCCGGATGCGTGATGAAGGATTCGCCCGACACGCGACTTTTGATCTCGACCTTGCCGCCCAGCGCCTCGGCGCGCGCGGCGATCCATGCCAGCAGCGACTTCGACGTGTGCATGTCGTTGAAGCGGATATTGAGACGGGCCGATGCCTCGGCCGGGATCACGTTCTCGGTCGGATTGCCGACGTCGATCGTCGTCACCTGCAGCGAGGAGGGCTGGAAATGCGCGTTGCCCTCGTCGAGCGGCTTCGACGTGAGATCGCCCAGCAGCTTGACCAGCCGGTGCGTCGGGTTGTCGGCCAGATGCGGGTATGCGACGTGCCCCTGCACGCCCTTGGCGACGAGCGTGGCGTTGACCGACCCGCGCCGGCCGATCTTGGCCATGTCGCCCAGAATCGTCTCGTTCGTCGGTTCGCCGACGACGCAGGCGTCGAGCTTCTCGCCGCGCTTCGTCATCCAGTCGAGCACCTTGATCGTGCCGTTGATCGACGGGCCTTCCTCGTCGCCGGTGATCAGCAGCGAGATCGAGCCGGGCAGGTCACCCTTGCGGGCTTCGAGGAAGCGTGCCGCCGCCGCGACGAAGGCGGCGATGGAGCCCTTCATGTCGACCGCGCCGCGCCCGTAGAGGAATCCGTCGTGGATCTCGGCCGCGAAGGGGTCGACCGTCCAGCCCGCGAGATTGCCCGGCGGCACCACGTCGGTATGGCCGGCGAAGCAGAAATGCGGCGCGCCCGTGCCGATGCGCGCATAGAGATTGTCGACGTCGGGCGTGTCGACGTCCGAGAATTTCAGCCGGTGGCAGGCGAAGCCGAGCGAGGCAAGCCGCTTTTCGAGCTTGCCCAGCGCCCCGTCGTCGGCCGGGGTGACCGACTTGCAGCGGATCAGGTCGCGGGCGAACTCGACTGGATCGACCACGCCTAGGCCCGCAGCAGGTCGTTGATCGACGTCTTCGAGCGCGTCTTCTCGTCCACGCGCTTGATGATCACCGCGCAATAGGTCGACGGGCCGGGCTCGCCGTTGCCGCCGGGGATCGGCTTGCCGGGCAGGTTGCCGGGCACCACGACCGAATAGGCCGGCACGCGGCCCATGTGGATCTCGCCCGTCGTGCGGTCGACGATCTTGGTCGACATGCCGATGAACACGCCCATCGAGATCACCGAGCCGGTCTCGACGATGACGCCCTCGACGACTTCCGAACGCGCGCCGATGAAGCAGTTGTCCTCGATGATGACGGGTTCGGCCTGCAAGGGCTCGAGCACGCCGCCGATGCCAACGCCGCCTGACAGGTGGCAGTTCTTCCCGATCTGCGCGCAGGAGCCGACGGTCGCCCAGGTATCCACCATCGTGCCGCTGTCGACATACGCGCCGACGTTGACGAACGACGGCATCAGGATCGCGTTGGGCGCAATGTAGGACGAGTGGCGCACGACCGCGCCGGGAACGGCGCGGAAGCCCGCCTTGCGGTAGCGTTCGGCCGTCCAGCCGACGAACTTCGACGGGACCTTGTCCCACCACGAGGCGCCGCCGGGCGCGTCGGAAATGAGCATGTTGTCGTTGAGGCGGAACGAGAGCAGCACCGCCTTCTTGAGCCACTGGTTGACGATCCACTTGCCGTCCTTGCGCTCGGCGACACGCGCCTCGCCCGAATCGAGCGCGGCAAGCGCCGCATCGACGGCCTCGCGCACGGTGCCCTTGGTGCCGATTCCCAGTTCGGCGCGGCCTTCCCAGGCCTGGTCGATCGTCGTTTGCAAATTGGCAAGGCTCATCGTCGTATTTCCGGTCTTTCGGGGTTGGGAAAGCGTCGGGCGGGACGGGAAAATGGGCCGTGCGGCTGCCGCTGTCAATCTTGCCCTGACTCCGCGTTTTCCGGCGTCCGCGCGCCTTGGCAGTGCGCGCCGGAGCGGGCTATTCTCGCGCCCTTCGAGGAAAGGCCCGCACCCCTGACCGCAACGCCCAAAGACGCCAAGACGAGATTGCGTTCGGCACCGGTTCCCGCCGGCAGCACGGACGGCTACGACCGTCTCGTGGCCGACTGGCCGGGGCCGGCTGCGCGCATCGCGCCCGACGGCTCGGTCATCAGCGCCAATTCCGCGGCGCGCGCGATGCTGGCGGAATTCGCCGCGCGCACCGGCGATCTCGCCGCACTCGCGGCCGATATCGCGCAGGGGGGGGCCGCGCGTCTCGACACGGTCGTCGTGCCGGGCAGTGCCGCGCCCGTGACGCTCGATGTGGGGCTCGTGCCCGCGGGCGAAAGCGTGATGATCCTCGCACGCGACGTGAGCCTCGCCGCCAACATGCGCAACGCGCTGGCGGACTCGCGCCGCCGCTACAAGGACATCGTCGAGGTCTCGAGCGACTTCGCTTGGGAAACCGACGCGGAAGGCAATTTCGCGTTCGTCTCGCCGCAGGGCGCGCTGGGCTGGCGCGCTGACGACCTGCTGGGACGGCGGCCCGACGTGTTTGCGATCGATCCGTCGGACCTTTCGGTCGCCGACCCGTTCCTGACGCGCAAGCCCATCGAGCAGACCGAGCAGTGGGTCCGCCGCGCCGACGGCAACGACGCCTGCGTGCAGATTTCTGCCGTGCCGCTGTTCGCCGCCGACGGTGCCTGGAAGGGTGCGCGCGGCCTCGCGCGCGACGTGACCGAAACGCGCGAGCGCGAGGCGGAACTGGCCGAGGCGCGCAACCGCGAGCGCCTGATCGCGCATATCGTGCGCGCGGTGCGCGACGAGATGGAAGCGGCCGCCATGCTACGCGCGGCGGCAAGCGAGACGGCAAACGCGCTGGGAGCGGGTTGCGCCATCTGGCGCGTGGCGAATGATGCCGATGGCATCCCCGATTTCGAGGCGGGCGCCACGCATGGCGGGCCGATCCCGGCCGGCCTCGACATCGAGCGGCGCTTCGAGGCGAAGCTGCGCCTCGACCGGCCGGAGGCCGAAGGCGCGGACGCGCTGGTCGAGCTGCGCAGCGCCGACGGAATGGCGCTCGTGATCCCGACCGCGTTCCGCCACAAGATCAACGGGCTCGTCGCCCTGTTCCGCGGGACCGACGGCGAACCGTGGAGCGAGGGCGAACGAACCGTCCTTTCCGAAGTGGCCGCACAGCTCGGCATCGCGCATGCGCAGCTTGACGTGCTGGAAGCGCTCGACCGGCAGGCCTCGACCGACGCGCTCACGGGCCTGCTCAACCGCCGGCGGTTCGTCGCCGAACTGGGCGCGCGCCTCGCGGGCTCGCGCCGTTCGGGCACGCCGGGCGCGCTCGTCTATGTCGACCTCGACAATTTCAAGGCCGTCAATGACATCCTCGGCCACCAGGCGGGCGACACCGCGCTGAAGGCCGTCGCGCGCACGCTGCGCAAGGCGACGCGCGCCAACGACCTGGTCGCGCGCCTGGGCGGCGACGAATTCGCGCTGTGGCTCGACATGACGGACGAGGAAGGTGCGGTCGCCAAGGCGAGGCACATCCTCGAACTGCGTTCCGACCTGAAGCCGGTATCGGCGAGCCCGGAGAAGCCGCTGGGCTTTTCCGTGGGCGTCGCGGTCCACGATCCGGCATGCCCCGAGACCGTCGACGAGCTGCTGCAGCGCGGCGACGAGTCGATGTACGAAGTGAAGCGGCGCGGCAAGGGCAACTACGCGCTTGCGCCTGCACCCGCCCCGAAGACACCTCCGACCTGAAGCCGAACGACAGATCATGACGCCCCAGACCGAAGAAGAATACGAATCCGCCAAGCGCCTGCTGCAGGACCCCGATGTCTTCGTGCGCACGAATCTCGCCAAGCGCACCGACGTCCGGCCGGAGATTCTCTATTACCTGACCGAAGACATCGACCCGACGGTGCGCGAGGCCGTGGCGGCGAACGCGACATCGCCTTTCCATGCCAACCTGAAGCTCGCCCGTGACCAGAGCGAGGAAGTGCGCGCGGGCATCGCCAGCAAGGTCCAGACGCTGCTGCCGGACCTCAAGCCCGGCGAGCAGGATGCCGCGCGCACGCGCGTCATGCAGACGCTGGAGGTGCTGGCCAAGGACACCGCGACGCGCATCCGCGCGGTCGTCGCCGAGACGCTGAAGGACGTCCCCGACGCGCCGGCAGACCTCATCAAGCATCTGGCGCGCGATACCGAGCTCGCGGTCGCCAGCCCCGTCCTGCAGTTCTCGCCGCTTCTCACCGACGAAGACCTGCTCGAGATCATCCGTGGCAAGCACCCCGAGGGCGCGCTCTCGGCGGTCGCGCGACGCAGCCAGGTCACCGAGGCGATTTCGGATGCCATCGTCGCCGTCGACGACATCGACGCGGTGACGACCCTGCTGGGCAATTCCTCGGCCCAGATCCGCGAGGAGACGCTCGATTTGATCGTCGACCGAGCACCCTCGCGCCCGCAATGGCACGGCGGCCTCGTCGACCGGCCGCACCTGCCGAGCAGTGCCGCCATCAAGATCGCCGCCTTCGTCGCCGACGCGCTTTCCCAGCGCCTCGCGAGCCGTCCGGACCTCGATGCCTCGACCCGCGAGGCGGTGACGCGCGAGGTGCGCAAGCGCCTGGCCGATGCCGCCAACGAGCGCGGCGGCGGCGGCGGTGCGGGCGAAGCGCGCAAGCGCACCGTCGCCGATCCGAACTGGGCGGACGGCCCCGGCGGGGAAGGCGAGACGGTGGGCGACAAGGTCAAGCGCCTGCGCCGGGAAAAGAAGCTCGACGACGCGGCCGTCACGGCCGCCGCGCAGAACGGCGAGAAGCTGTTCGTGAAACTGGCGCTTGCCGAACTCGGCGGGACACGCGCCGAAGCGATCGACAAGATCCTCACCGCGCGCTCGGCCAAGGGCATCATCGCGGCGTGCTGGAAGGCCAAGCTGAAAATGCCGACGGCCGTCGCCATCCAGCAGAAGACGCTTTCGCTTCCGCCCAAGAGCGTGCTGCTCGGCACCAAGTGGGAAGGCTGGCCGCTGACCGAGGAAGAGCTGAAATGGCAGCTCGAGTTCTTCGGGGCGTGATCGTCGGCGTCGATCTCGGCGGCACCAAGCTTCGCGTCGTCGCGGACGGGCGGATCCTTCTGGAGGCGCCCACCGGGCGCGGCGTCACGCCGGCCGATCTCGAGCGGCAGATCTCGGCCGTCCTCCCTTCGGGCACCGCGGCCATCGGCATCGCGATCCCCGGCCTCGTCTCGGGCGACGCGGTCGTGCGCTCGGACGTGCTGACGAACATCGCGGGCTGGAAGCCGCTCGCCGCCTTCGGCCTGCCCGGCGCCGTCCTCAACGACGTGCGTGCCGCCCTTGCGGCCGATGCCGCCGACCTTCCCGAGCGGGCCACCGCCGGTGTCGTCATGATCGGGACGGGGATCGGTGCCTCGTTCCGCATCGAAGGCCGCACGCTTGCCGGCGTCGGCGGCTATGCGGGCGAGTTCGGTTCGATTCCCGTTGATTCAGACGGCGCAACTCTCGACCAGCGCGCCTCGGGGGCGGCGATCCTGCGCGCCTTTGGCGGCACCGCGGCCGAGCTGCACGCCCGGCTTGCCGACGGCGACGCGGCGGCGGCCCGGCTCGTCGCCGATGCAGGCGCGGCGCTGGGGCGCGGGCTTGCCACGCTCGTCAATCTCTTCAATCCCGCGCGGCTGACGCTGGGCGGCGGCACGCTGCGCTATCGCGGCTATGTCGCGGCGGCGCGCGCCGCGGCGGCGAAGGCTTCGCTTGCCGAACTCTGGCAGGGTTGCGACCTGCGCGAGGCGGCCGATCCCGACACGCTCGTGGCGCGCGGCGCCGCGATCAGCGCGACACGACCAGCCAGGCGATGACGGCAAGCACGCCCGCGACGGTCGCCCAGCCGAGCTGGGTCCCGTAGCGGCGCACCAGCGCGTCGATCCGCCCGCCCTGGTGCTTCAGCAGCCACGCGATCGCGTAGAACTGGATGGCGCGCGCGAAGATGCTGGCGATGAAGAAGGGAACCAGCGCGTAATCCGCGACGCCCGCTCCGATCGTGACGATCTTGAACGGGATTGGCGTCAGGCCCTTCGCCACGATCAGCCAGAATCCCCATTCGGCGAAGAGCGTCTGGAACGCTTCCATATGCGCTTCGTAGTGCATCTTCTGCACGAGCCAAAGGCCGACGGTCTCGTAGAGCAGATGACCGATCGCGTAGCCCAGGAAGCCGCCGACGACCGACGCGAACGTGCACAGCGTGGCGTACCAATAGGCCTTTTCCGGCCGCGCCATCGCCAGCAGCGCCAGCAGGGGATGCGGCGGCACGGGCAGGAACGAGGAATCCGCGAAGGATACCGCCGCCATCACCGCCGGCGCATGGCGGGTGCGGGAAAGGCCGAGCGTCCAGTCGTAGAGGCGTTGAAGCACCTCAGCCGCGGATCAGGGTGCCCACACCCTTGTCTGTGAAGACCTCGAGCAGCAGCGAGTGGCGCACGCGCCCGTCGAGGATGATGGCGCCTTCGACGCCGCCATCGACCGCGAGCAGGCAGGTCTCGACCTTCGGGATCATTCCGCCGGCGATCGTGCCGTCGGCGATCAGGTTGCGCACCTGGCGCGCGGTCAGCTCGACCAGCAGTTCCTTGCGCTTGTCGAGCACGCCCTTGACGTCGGTGAGCAGCAGCAGGCGCGTGGCCTTCATCGCGGCCGCGATGGCGCCGGCCACCGTGTCGGCGTTGATGTTGAAGGTCTCGCCGTTCTCGCCCACGCCGATGGGGGCGACGACCGGGATGATGTCCGATTTCGCGAAGCCTTCGAGGAAGGTCGGGTCGATCTTCCACGGCTCGCCCACGAAGCCGAGGTCGAGCACGCGCTCGATGTTCGAGTCCGGGTCCTTCTTCGTGCGCGCGACCTTGCGCGCGATCAGGAAGTTGGCGTCCTTGCCTGAAAGGCCGACGGCGCGCCCGCCCGCCTGGTTGATCGCGGCGACGATCGTCTTGTTGATGGCGCCAGAAAGCACCATCTCGACGATCTCGACGGTCGCGGCGTCGGTCACGCGCAGGCCATCGATGAACTCGCTCTTGATCTTCAGCCGCTCGAGCATGCTGCCGATCTGCGGGCCGCCGCCGTGCACGACGACGGGGTTCATGCCCACCTGCTTCATCAGCACGATGTCGCGCGCGAAATCGCCCGCCACCTTCTCGTCGCCCATCGCATGGCCGCCGTACTTCACCACCACCGTGCGCCCGGCATAGCGGCGCATATAGGGCAGGGCCTCGGACAGGACGCGGGCGGTGATCTGGGGGTCGTTGATCGGGTCCATGGGCTGTTCCGCTTGATTCGGCGTGTCGCGTTTTATAGCGGGTTCAGAGGGGGCGCGCGAGGGTCGCCAGTTCGGCGCGCAGCTCGGGAATTCCGGTGTCCTTCTCTGCCGAAGTCGGCATGACAGCCGGGTGCGCCGCCACGTGGCCCGCGATCTCGGCGCCCACTTCCGCAATGCGCTTGGCGAGGCCCGCGGCCCCCAGCGCGTCGCATTTCGTCAAGACGAGCTGGTAGGAGACGGCCGCCTCGTCGAGCAGCTTGAACAGCGCCCGGTCGCTGTCCTTGATGCCGTGGCGCGAATCCACGAGCACGAGGGCGCGGCGCAGCGTGGGCCGCCCCTTGAGGTAGCCCACGATCAGGTCGCTCCACGTCGCCTTGGTCTGCTTGGAGACGGCCGCGTAGCCGTAGCCGGGCATGTCGACCAGCGAGAGGCGCCACGACAGCGCGAAGAAATTGATCTGCTGCGTGCGGCCGGGATGGCGCGAGACGCGCGCCGTGCGCCCGCGCCCGACAAGCGCGTTGATCAGGCTGGACTTGCCCACGTTCGAGCGGCCCGCCAGCGCCACCTCGGGCATGTCGGCCTTCGGGATCGCGTCGAGCTTGGCGGCCCCGGCGATGAAATCGCAGGGGCCGACGAAGATCTTGCGCGCCGCCTCGATCGCCTCGGGCGTGTAGGCGGGCGCTTCGCTCACGCCTTGGCCGGCGTCTTGGCTTGGCCGACCTGGCGCATGATCACCCATTGCTGCGCGATCGACAGCGTGTTGTTGACCGCCCAGTAGATGACGAGGCCGGCCGGGAACGACGCCAGCATGAACGTGAACACGAAGGGCAGGGCCAGGAACATCTTGGCCTGCACCGGATCGACCGGCTGCGGGTTCAGCTTCTGCTGGAGGAACATCGTCACGCCCATGATGATCGGCCAGACGCCGAGTGCGGGCAGGAAGGCCGGCACGTGCCAGGGGAACAGGCCGAACAGCGTGAAGATGGTCGTGGGATCGTGCGCCGAAAGGTCGTGGATCCAGCCGAAGAACGGCGCGTGGCGCATCTCGATGGTGACGAACAGCACCTTGTAGAGAGAGAAGAAGACCGGGATCTGGATGACGATCGGCAGGCAGCCCGACAGCGGGTTCGCCCCCGAACGCTTGTAGAGCTGCATCATCTCCTGCGACATGCGCTGGCGGTCTTCGCCGTACTTGGCCTTCAGCGCCTCCATCTCGGGCTGCAGCAGCTTCATCTTCGCCATCGACTTGTACGACTTGTTGGCGAGCGGGAAGAACAGCAGCTTGATGATGACCGTCAGCATGATGATGGCCACGCCGAAATTGCCGAGTTTGGCGTAGAGCCATTCGAGCACGAGGAACATCGGCTTGGTCAGGAAGTAGAACCAGCCGAAATCGATCGCGCGGTCGAACAGCGGGATCGCGTGGCGTTCGGCGTAGGCATCAAGCAGGCGCACTTCCTTGGCGCCGGCGAAGATGCGCGTGGTCTGCGCGGCACTGGCACCCGGCGCCACGTTCTGGGCGGGCCCCAGATAGTCGACCTGGTAGCGGTCGCTGCCGCCGACGGCCGCGTGCATGAAGCGCGCGGTCGTCTCGCGCGTCTGGTCGGGGACGAGCGCCACGAGCCAGTACTTGTCGACGAAGCCGAGCCAGCCGCCCTTCGAGGTGTCCTTCACTTCGCGCTTCTCGCGCAGGTCCTGGTACGAGGGTTCCTTGAGGACGTCCTTCACGACGCCGATCGGGCCTTCGTGCAGGATGTAATAGCCGCCCAGCACGGGCGTGCCCACGCGGCTGGCAAGCGCGTAGCCGTGCAGCGAAACCGCTTCGCTGCCCGAATTCGTGACGCTTTCCTCGACGCGGAAGAAGTATTCGTCCTCGATCGCGATGCGACGCTGGAAACGCAGGCCCTGGCCGTTGTCCCAGCTGAGCGTGACCGGGTTCTCGCGTGTCAGAGTCGTGCGGTCGGCCGTCCACAGCGTGTCAGCGCCGGGCAGCACGGGCGAACCCGATGCCGCGACCCATCCGAACTCGGCCAAGTAAGGCGACGTGGTGCCGAGCGGCGAGAGCAGCACGACCGGCGGCGAATCCTTCTCGACCGTCTCGCGGTACTTGACGAGGCTGAGGTCGTCGATGCGCGCGCCTTTCAGCGTGATCGAGCCGGCGACGGCGGGCGTGTCGATCTTCACGCGCGGTTCGCGCGCGAGGACGACGCTGCGGTCGGGATTGGGCTGTGCCACGAGGCTGGCGGCGATGCTGCCGGGAACCGGCGGCGTGTTGGCCGCAGTGCCCGGTGCGGCGGGTGCGGGAAGCGCGCTGCCGGGCTGGGGGGCGGCCGCCTGCTCGCTCGCCGCGCGGCGCTCGGCCTCGATGCGCTGCTGGGCCACGCGGGGCTGGTTCCAGAGGAACTCGAAGCCGAGGACCATGACGATGGCGATGACGATCGCGAGGATGAGGTTCTTCTGGTCGAAATTCTGCATGGCTGTTTCGAGATCTCAAAAACGCGGGAGGTCGCCGGTACGCGGCGGGACGGGATCGAATCCGAAGCCGCCCCAGGGGTGGCATCGGCAGATGCGGCGTGCGGCTAGGGCGGTGCCCGCCAGCGCGCCGTATTCGCGCAGCGCGTCGCGGGCATATTCCGAGCAGCTCGGCATGTAGCGGCAGTTCGCACCCAGCACGGGGCGCAGCGTCCATTGATAGGCGACAACCGCTGCATCGAGAAGGCGCGCGATCATGATTTGGGCGCGACCTTGGCGGCCGCCGTCTCGAAATCGGCGACGAGGCGATTGAAGGGAAGGTCGGGTGTGGACGCGCGTGCGACCGCGACATAGTCCCAGCCGGCGGTGCCGCAGCGCGCCAGCGTCAGGCGTGCGGCTTCCTTCAGGCGACGGCGCGCGCGGTTGCGCACGACGGCGTTGCCGATCTTCTTGGTGGCGGTGAAACCGATGCCGATGTGGGTGCTGCCGTCGGCACGCGGGCGGGCCTGCAGGACGAGCCCGTCGGCCGCCCATTTGCGGCGCGTCGCCGCGACCGCGAGGAACTGGCTTCGCGTCTTGAGGCGCTCGAGCGCGATCGACATCCCGATTCCTTTTCCGGCGCCCTGGTCGCGACGCCCGGAACCGGGCCGCCGGCGCCGGGGTAGTGCTACGCCGAGAGGCGCTTGCGGCCCTTGGCGCGACGACGCTGCAGGACCTTGCGGCCGCCGACGGTCGCCATGCGCGAGCGGAAGCCGTGCCGGCGCTTGCGGACGAGCTTGCTGGGCTGATAGGTGCGCTTCACGACGTGATCTCCAAATCCGTATTTCCGGCAAAACGAGGGGCGGTTATACAGACCCCGTACCCTTGCGTCAATCGACCCAATTTACGTTCAAGTTCAGCGGCTTGATTGCATTTTTCACGGTGCGGCGCATAACCTTGCCGGCAACACCCCCTAAACCCCGGGACTCCCGCCATGGCTCCTTCGCCTGAGATAGCACGTCTCGACGTCGATCTCTGCGTGATCGGGGCCGGCATGGCCGGCTTCTCCGTTGCGGCGGGCGCCTCGCAACTCGGCCTCAAGGTCGTGCTGTGCGAGGCGGGCCGCATGGGCGGCAGCCATCTCAACGACGCCGACGTGCCGTCGAAGGCGCTGATCGCCGCCGCCGCCGCGGCGCAGGCGGCGCGCGAGGCGGGCCGCTTCGGCGTGCGGATGCCGGGGCCGCCTGTCGTCGACTATGCCGCCGTGCGCGCGCATGTCCGCCGGACGGTCGCGGCGCTCGCGCCGAACCATTCGCCCGCGCGAATTGACGGTCTCGGCGTGCGGCTGATCCAGGCGGCGGCGAAATTCGTGTCGCCGACGCACGTGGAGGCCGGCGGCTTCCGGATCGCGGCGCGCCGGTTCGTGATCGCGACCGGGAGCAGGCCGGCGATCCCGCCGATCCCCGGCCTCGACCGGGTTCCCTATCTTACGAACGAGACGCTGTTCGATCTGGACGCGCGGCCCGAGCATCTGCTGGTGATCGGCGGCGGCGCCACGGGCTGCGAGCTTGCGCAGGCGCATGCGCGCCTCGGCACCAAGGTGACGCTCGTCGAGGCCATGACCCTGCTGCCGGGCGAGGACGCCGAAGCCGTCGCGATCCTGCGCAAGGCGCTGATGCGTGACGGCGTGGAATTGCACGAAGGCATGCGCGTCGTGCGCATCGAGCGGCACGCGGTCGCCACTGTCGCGGTCCTTGCCGACGCGGCCGGTGCTGAAACGCCGGTTGCCTGCTCGCACATCCTGCTGGCCGCTGGCCGCGTGCCGAATATCGAAGCACTCGGCCTTGATGCCGCGAACATCCAGGCGGGGCCGCGCGGCATCGTCGTCGACGAGCGGCTCTTCACGACGAACCGTGCGGTGATGGCGCTGGGCGATTGCGCAGGGGGCCCGAATTCGACGCATGTCGCGGGCTGGCATGCCGGCATCGCGATCCGCAACCTGTGCTTCCGGATGCGCGCGAAGGCGGACACTAGCGCGATCCCGCGCGTCACGTTCACGGCGCCGGAACTGGCGCAGGTCGGATTGACCGAGGTGGAGGCGCGTGCCGCCGGGATCGATCTGCGCCTCGCGCGCTGGCCGTTTTTCGACAACGACCGCGCGCAGGCGACCGGCAAGGGCGAAGGCTTCGTGAAGATCGTTGCCGACGCGAAAGGTCGCGTGCGCGGCGCCACGCTCGTCGGCCCGCGCGCGGGCGAACTGATCGCCCCGTGGATCGCTGCGGTGGCGGAGCGCCGGAGCCTCAAGGCGATAACCGGCGACGTGATGCCCTATCCCACGCTGTCGGAGACCGGCAAGCGCGCGGCGGGCGCCTCCTTCGCGGCGAAGCTGTTCTCGCCGCGCTCGCGCCGGCTCGTGCGCTTCCTGTTCCGGCTGCCGTTCTAGGTCAGTCGAGCGCGAAGAGCAGCGCCTTCAGATACGCGCTCTCGGGCAGGTGCGGATGCAGCGGATGGTCGCCCGCAGCGCCGGCAACACGCACGATGCGCCCGCTGCGGCCGGCATCCGCCATGCCGCGTGCGGTCTCTTCGAGGAAATTCTCGGGCGTCACGTTGTGCGAGCACGAGGCGGCCAGCAGGAAGCCGCCCGGCGCCACCAGTTCGGCCGACAGGCGCGCGACCTTGCGGTAGCCCTTGAGCGCCGTCGGCACGTCCTTGCGCGACTTGGCGAAGGCCGGCGGATCGGCGACGACCACGTCGAAGCGCTCGCCCGAACCGGCGAGCTTTTCCAGATACGCGAAGGCCTCGGCCTTCTCGAAGCGGCACTTGGCGGCGACATTGTTGGCTTCGGCCGCATGGCGGGCGAGACCGAGGGCCGTCTCCGACCGGTCGACCATCGTGACCTGTGCGGCACCCGCAAGCGCCGCGAGCACGCCGAACCCGCCGGCATAGGTATAGAGATCGAGCACGCGAGCGCCTGCCGACACGGCAGCGACCGCGCGGCGGTTGTCGCGCTGGTCGTAGAACCAGCCGGTCTTCTGGCCGCCGGTCGCGTCGGCAAGGAATTTGGCGCCGTTCTCCAGCAGCGGGATCGCGCCGCCCGCGTCGCCGCGTAGCGTCTCGACCTTTTCCGGCAGGCCTTCGAAGCCGCGCGCGGTCGAATCGTCGCGCAGCACGATGTTCTTGGGTGCGAGGACCGCATCCAGCGCTTCGAGCAGTTGCGGCCAGATCGTCTCGATGCCCGCGGCATTGCGCTGGACGACCAGCGTGTCGCCGTAGCGGTCGACGACGAGGCCCGGCAGGCCGTCGGCCTCGGCGTGGATCAGGCGGTAGAAGCCGCCCGGATAGAGGCGTTCGCGCAGGGCGAGCGCGGCCTTGAGGCGCGCCGCGCACCATTCCGCGTCGATGCGCTTGGCCGCGTCGCGCTCGACGAGGCGTGCTGCGATCAGCGTGTGCGCGTTGAAGAACGCGGTTCCCAGCGGTTCGCCGTGGCTTGCGCACAGGCGAACCAGCGCGCCCTTGGGCAGCGCCTTGGCGGCGTTGTCCATCTGGATCTCGTTGGAGAAGGCCCAGGGATGGCCCATGCGCAGACGCTTGTGGCGCTGGGGCTGGAGCAGGATCGTCGGGAGGTCGGTTTTCATGGCGGGCGGGAAACTGCGCGCGCGGGGGCGCGAATGCAAGCCCCGCTTTGGGCGGTCAGTCGCCCAGCGCTTCGCCTTCGCGGCGCGGGTCGGCGCCGCCGACAAGCTGCGTGCGGCCCTGCCGGCGCACCAGCTGGATGCCGTGCAGGCCGCTCGTCTGCGCGTTCAGCACCACCTCGTGGCCCAGCGCCTTCAGCTCCGGCGCAAGTGCCGCCAGCGGCGTGTCGCGCTCGAGCTCGGTGACGCCGTTCAAGTTGGCGGCATGGGGAAGCGCGAACGCCTTCTGCAGGTCGAGGTTCCAGTCGAGCGCGGCGACGAGCGCCTGCGCGACATAGGGGATGATGCGCGGGCCGCCGGGCGAGCCCAGCGTCATGACCAGGCGTCCCTCGCGGTCGACGACGATGGTGGGCGACATCGAGCTGCGCGGACGCTTGCCCGGCTCGATCCGGTTGATGTTGGGGACCTCGCCGTCGCGCGGCTTCAGCGCGAAATCGGTCATGTGGTTGTTGAGGAGGAACCCGCGGACCATCACGCGGCTGCCGAAGGCCTGCTCGATCGACGACGTCATCGCGACGGCGTTGCCCGCCCCGTCGACGACCGAGAAGTGCGTCGTGGCGGGCAGCTCGCTCGTGCTGTCGGGCGCGCGCAGGGCAGCGCGCTGGAAGCGGCCCGCCTCGGCCTTGCCCATGCTGTGATCCGGACTGATCAGCCTGGAGCGCGCAGCGAGATACTTCCTGTCGATCAGCTTGGCGAGCGGGGCCGGTTCGAAATCGCCGTCGGCGATGTAGCGGGCGCGGTCGGCGAAGGCGAGGCGTTCGGCCTCGGTCAGCGTGTGGATCGCGGCGAGCGAGTTGGCCCCCATCTGGCGCAGGTCGAATCGCTCGACCATGCCGAGGATCTGCGCGATGGCGATGCCCCCCGACGACGGCGGCCCCATGCCGCAGACCCGGTACTGGCGGTAGGGCGCGCAGACCGGCTCGCGCTTGACCGCCTTGTAGTTCTTGAGGTCCTCGACCGTCAGCGGGCCGGGCGTGCCGTTCGCCACGACCGCGCGCACCATCGCGCGCGCGAGGCCGCCGGTGTAGAAGGCGGGCGCACTTCCGTTGGCGATGATGCGCAGCGTCTCGGCCAGCGCCGGGTTCGCGAGCTGCGTGCCGACGGCCTTGGGATTGCCGTCGGCGTCGAAGAAGTATTCACGCGTCGCCGGGAATTCCTTGAGCTGGGGCGTATCCGAAATCAGCTGGTGGAGGCGCGGCGAGATCGCGAAGCCGTCGATGGCAAGGCGCATCGCGGGCTCGAACAGGCGCGCCCACGGCAGCCGGCCGTGATCGTCGTGCGCCAGCGACAGCATGCCGACGAGGCCGGGCACGCCGACCGCATGGCCACCCTTGGCGGCGACGGCGAAGGGCAGGGGCTTGCCGTCGACGTCGAGGAACATCTCGGCGCGTGCGCCGGCCGGCGCCGTCTCGCGGCCGTCGTAGGTCTCGATCTTCTTCGTTTCGGCCTTGTAGTGGACGAGGAACGCCCCGCCGCCCACGCCCGAGCTCTGCGGCTCGACAAGCGTGAGGACCATCTGCATGGCGACCGCGGCGTCGAGCGCGCTGCCGCCCTGGCGCAGGATCTGGCGGCCGACATCGGCGGCGATCGGGTTGGCGGCCACGACCATCTGGCGTTCGGCCACGACGGCCGTGCGGGGAGCGGCGTTGCCCGACGGGCCTTCGGGCTGCGGGCGCGGGGTCTGCGCCGAAGCGGAAACCGAAACGGAAACAGTGACCAGTATCGCCGCGAGGCGGGCGGGCCATCCGTTGCGCGACGCTGCCGAGAAGCCGGGTTTCACGCGGGCGCTGTCCTGGTCGGGGGGAGCGGCCGGAACGCTGTGTTCCCGCCGCCACGCAAGGCCCGAAATTTAGGCGCTTCGAGCCCTGCAGGGCAAGACTCGAGTCGGCCCCGGGGCCTCAAATCCCGGCCTGCCGCGGGCCGGGTACCGCGGAACAGGGGCTATTTCCCGGCCACGCCGGCGTCGGTTCGAACCGGCTTCAGCCCGACGCGCGGCGGACATAGGCGATGCGCGCCCCGCGCGCCTCGAAGGCGAGCGTGGCCCAGCTGCCGTCGTCCGCATAGCCGACCTCGGCGGCGAGCTCGCCGTCGATGCGGAAGATCTCGACCGGCCGCGCGGTCCCGTCGACCGCCATGTCGAACACGCCGCGCCCGGCATTGCGCACCGAGACGAGCTTGCCGCTCTGGGTGTCGAGAAGCTGCGTGCGATGGACCTTGTCGCGCCGCCAGTAGCTCGTGGGGTAGGTGTCGGCCGGTGCGGTGTAGCGCCCGCCGCTGCCCTCGACGGCCATGCCGTCCGCCGTGGCGCGGGCCGCGACACTGGTGCGCGTGCCGTTGTCGTCGGTCGATGCCTCGAGCGCCACCAGCCGGTCGGCCTCCCACGTCTCGCGCGCGCGATGCGTGTAGCGATAGAGCGTCAGGAAGGCGAAGCGGACCTCGAGATCGATCTCGATCGACACGTCGGTGCGCGGGCCGTCGGTCCGGATCGACACGCGATGCGTGCCGATGGACTCCCCCTCGCGCCGCACGTCGAAGTCGAGCGTGCGGCTGTCCGCCGCGGCCGGGGCCGCGAGGAAAAGACAGACGGCGGCCAGCAGGCACGCGAGCAGTGACGATCGCTTCATGCCGGTCTTACGTCGCGGGCGGCCGAACGGTTCACCCTTTGCGCCGCCGGGTCCGGCGCGACGAAGAGGGCCGGGCTATTTCGCCGCGGCGATGGGCCGCGCGAACTGCGGCTCGGTGTCCCACGGGAACATGATCCAGGTGTCCTGGCTCGTCTCGGTCACGTAGGTGTCGACGAGCGGCTTGCCGGCGGGCTTCGCATAGACCGTGGCGAAGTGCGCGCCGGGCAGCATCGCGCGCACGATCTTGGCGGTGGCGCCCGTGTCGACGAGATCGTCGATGATGAGCCAGCGCGGGCCCGGCGCATCGAGCGTGGAGGCCGCAAGCGGCTTCAGCACGTTCGAGCGGTCGCCGATCTGCTTGTCCTGGTAGGTGGCGACGGAAACGGTATCGATGATGCGCAGTTCCAGCTCGCGCGCGATGATGCCCGCGGGGATGAGGCCGCCGCGCGTCACCGCCACGATGCCGCGCCACGGGCCGCCGGCGACGAGCTTCCAGGCGAGCGCCTTGCAGTCGCGGTGCAGCTCCTGCCAGGAAACAGTGAACATCTTCTTGTAGGTGTCGTCGGCGGTGCTCATGGCGGGGTCTCCGGTGATCCTCGCCCCGTTCTAGACGCCGGGACGGCGTGCGCGCAACAAATAGACGCCCGCGATGCGGAAGCCGCCGCCCGCCTGCCGGCGCATGACATAGACGGCCGACGCCGACGTGCCGTCGAGCCCGTCGAACTCGACGACCTGCGCGATGTCGTCGCCGCGGACTTCCGCCTCTGCGAAGGCGTAGCTGCGCGGGCGGTAGATCATCGCGTAGCCCTGCCTCACCATCGCCATGAAGGTGGGTGCGTCGGCGAACATCGTGCGGATCGTGTCGTCGGCGAACGCGAATGCACGCTCGCCGTCGTCGGCGCGGAACGCCTCGATCTGGCGTTCGATGGTGCCGCGGATCGCCGCGCCGTCGGACGGCGCGATGCCCTGCGCGTGGACAGCGAAGGCCCAGAAAAACGCCAGCGATGACGCGAGAAACACTTTGCGCATGTCCATGCCCCCCGATAAGAAAAGCCTAGTCTTCTCCGCAGCAAAGGCAAGCCCATGCTCAGCACGCCGCGCGGCTATCGCGGAATGGCGACCGCGCCCCACCATCTCGCCTCGCAGGCGGGGCTCGACGTGCTGCGCGAAGGCGGCAACGCGATCGAGGCAATGATCGCGATGGCCGCGACGATCCCGGTCGTCTATCCGCACATGAACGCGATCGGCGGCGACGGCTTCTGGCTGGTCGATGGCGGCGACGGCAAGCCCGTGGGCATCGATGCGTGCGGCGCCGCGGCGTCCGCGATCTCGCCGGCGTGGTACGCGAAGCAGGGCCACAAGACGATCCCGTCGCGCGGCCCCCTTGCCGCCAACACTGTTGCCGGAACGGTCTCGGGCTGGGGCGCCGCGTTCGAGCTGTCGCGCACGCTGGGCGGGAAGCTGCCGCTGTCGCGCCTGATGGAACCCGGCGCGTTCCATGCGTGCGAAGGCTTCCCCGCGACCGCGAGCCAGCAGCGCTTCACGCAAGAGAAGCGCGCCGAGTGCGAAGCGGCACCCGGCTTCGCCGCCGCCTTCCTGCCCGGCGGCAAGGTGCCCGAACCGGGCACGCGCTTCGTACAGGCGGCGCTGGGCGAGACGCTGAAGCGCATCGGGCGCGAAGGCACCGAGAGCTTCTATCGCGGCGATCTCGCCGAAGCGATCGCCGCCGACCTCGCGCGCGCGGGAAGCCCCGTGACGCTCGACGACTATCGCCGGCACAAGGCCAAGATGGTAACACCATTGACCGTCGGCGTGCCGGGCACGCGCCTCTACAACATGACGCCGCCCACGCAGGGACTGGCGGCGTTGCTGATCCTGGCGCTCTTCCAGCGCTTCCGGCCGGAACGTGGCGAGGGGCCCGAATACGTGCATGCGCTCGTCGAGGCGACGAAGCTCGCCTTCCGCGTGCGCGACCGGCACGTGAAGGACCCCGCCTTCATGGACGTGGAGGCGCAGAGCCTGCTCGCCGAGGCGCGCATCGCAAGGCTCGCCGCCGAGTTCGATCCGCATCTCGCGGCACCCTGGCCGCAGCCGCCCAAGAAGGGCGACACGATCTGGATGGGCTGCATCGATGCTGAAGGGCGCATGGCGAGCTTCATCCAGTCGATCTACTGGGAGTTCGGCTCGGCCGTCGTCGGGCGCGACACCGGCATCCTGTTCCAGAACCGCGGCACGTCGTTCTCGCTGGAGAAGGGCGCGGCACAGGAACTCAGCCCCGGCCGCAAGCCGTTCCACACGCTGAACCCGGCGATGGCGCGCTTCGACGACGGGCGCGGCATGGTCTATGGCACGATGGGCGGCGACGGCCAGCCGCAGACGCAGGCGATGATCTTCTCGCGCTATGCCTGGTACGGCATGGCGCCGCAGGAAGCGGTGACGGCACCGCGCTGGCTGCTGGGCCGCACCTGGGGCACGGCGACGACGAAGCTGCGCCTCGAAAGCCGCTTCGCGCCCGGCACGATCGCGGCGTTGCGCGGCATGGGCCACGATCTGGAGATGGCGCCGGATTACAGCGACCTGATGGGCCATGCCGGCATGATCGTGCGGAGCCCCGCGAAGGACGGCGGGCCCGCGCTGCTCGAAGGGGCCACCGATCCGCGCAGCGACGGACAGGTCGCCACGTTCTGACGCTGGAATAGGTTACCACTGGCGACGGTAACCTGTTTAAGCCGTTGATCGGGAACGCAGGTAACCTGTACCCGACTTTTCGCACCGCAACGCTTCCGGCGACGCAAACTTGCCGGCACGCGTGCGCCGATCCGTTACAACTTGCAACGGTAACGTATCCATTCCCTTGAAGTTCAACGCGAGTTGCTGCAACCGGCTTTGGCGCACCCGTTTCACCGGCACGCCGCAAATCCGTTCCTGCAAAACCTATTCACCTGTCAAACAGCGCATCCGGAGGTGAGGCCGGAATAGGAATTAATGTAGCAAATAAATCCTGCAACTTCAAGGGGATTTGTGCGCCAGCCATGCGCCGAGATCGCCGGGGGTGGCGATGCGTACCGGCGCCTCGTCCGCGCCGGGAAATTCGAAGCGCGCGACGTGATGTTCGAACACCGCTTCGGCAAGACCGGTCCGTTCGCGTGTGCGTTCGTTTTCCGTGCGACGCGCGCGCACGGTCTCGATCGGCGTGTCGACGAACAGCAGCACGAAGCCGGCGCCGCATTCGGCCGCCGCCTCGCGCGCGCGGTTTCGCAGGAAGCGGTGTGAAAACGTGTCGTCGATCACGATGCTGCGGCCCGCGCGAAGGGCCGAACGTGCGCGCTCCATCGCCATGCGGCTCGTCTTTTCCCATTCCGTGTCGGGGATGCCGGCGGCGCCGTCGAGACCGCGTTCGGCGTTGATCGCGTCCAGCGACACGATGCCGATGCCGAGATCCGCCGCGAGCCGGCGCGCATAGGTCGACTTGCCCGAGAAGGCGAGGCCGCACATCGCGTAGAGCGTGGGTCGAATCATCCGCATCCCTCCCAAAGAAAAACCCCGGACCTTGCGGTCTGGGGTTTTGCTCTTCGGAAACGGAGAAGCGTCAGCGCACGTAGACGTGGACCTCGTTGGCCTGCGTCTGGCCCGACGTGGTCGACGACAGCGTCATGCGCTGCGCGGGCAGGCCCATGTCGCCGAGGCTGCGCATCACGCCTTCGGCCTGGCGGCGGGCCGAGGTGGCCGCGAGGGCCGCCTGGCTCTGCCCGCCGCGCGTGGGGGCCACGGCGACGAGGTCGAAGCTGGCGTTGGGCGCACGCTCGAGCGCGCGGCTGACGGCCGTGTAGAGCGCCTGCTCGTACTGCGGGTTGGCGCGATCGAAGCGGATGACGACGAGCGGCCGGCGGCCGGCCGCACCTTGTGCTGGGTTCTGCGCCTGCGGGGCGGCGCCGGGGGCGACGCCGAGGATCGCCGGGCTGCCGTCGGATGGGGCGACGTTCGTGAAGGCGCGGTTGTTGAGGCCCGAGCCGAAAAGTTCGCCGTTGCGGATGGCGAGCGACAGCGCGTTGAGGTTGGAACGCTCGCGGCTCGCGTAGGTGGACTGGCGGCCGATATCCTCGTTGAGCTCGTTCAGCAGGCGGTCGATCGAGACGACCGTGCGGTTCACTTCGTCCTCGACGGCGGCGAGCGCGCGATGGTCGTCCTCGACCGCGCCCGAGAGCGAATAGGCGGCGCGCGTGGAGTCGAGCAGGAAGGCGGCGGTGGCCGCGTCCGAAGCGACCTGGCTGGAAAGCTGCGACAGGCGGCCGATCTCTGCCGACAGGCGGTCGAGTTCCGCTGCCGCTTGCGACCATTGCGCCTGAAGGATCGGGTTGCCCGGCGTCGTGCCGACCTGGAGGCGGGCATTGATGCCGGCGACGAGATTGAAATAGCGCTGCGCCGTGGCGACCGTGTCGCCGCGCATCTGCTGGATGGCGCCCGAGCGCTGCTGGACCGCGCCCTGGAGATTGGAAAGATCGCTGCGCATCTGGACAGCGCGAACGCCCACGGCCGTCTGCTGGCCGCCGGGCAGGCGGCCCGTGTCGGGCGCGCCGATGGCGCCGGACGTGCGCGACGGGACGACGACGGTGCCGCCCTGCGCCGACTGCGCCTGCACTTCGGCGGCGCTCGCCGGGATTTCCTGGCGCTCGGCCGGGGCCGACGCCTTGCCGCTGCTGCCGCCGATCGACGGCCACAGCGCTTCGGACATGTAGTTGCAGCCCGAGAGCGACAGCGCGAGGACCGCGGCGACCCCCGCTGTCCGCCACGGCCGGACTCGCGGCGGGCTCTGGAGCGGCTGGATCGGGTGCTGGGCTGCTGTCGTTTCGATCATGTGGTGTCGTATCGTCGGCTAGGCGGTCGCAACGGTGGGCCTTGCTGGATGGGCGTCAGGGCCGGATCGGACTCGCACGGTTTCAAGGCAACGGCCCCGGTACCTGCATCTTCGGGCAGGCGTGCCGGACCCGTTGTGGAAATACGGCGGCGGATCGTAACCAAGCTAACCCCCCGGCACAAGGCGGAAATCATCCCGGTTTTCCACAGGCTTGGGATCGGACTTCGCGCCTGCGGCGAGCCCCTCCGGAGCCACCCCGCAGTTGCGCCTTTAGCGCTTGCACCTGCGGGATCGATCAACTAGTGTCCGCGACCGTTTCCCGGGGGGATTCGCCCGGCGAAACGAAAAATGCGCGCCCGTAGCTCAACTGGATAGAGCATCAGACTACGGATCTGAGGGTTAGGAGTTCGAATCTCTTCGGGCGCGCCATTTTCTCCCTCGTCCAGCCAAATTCCCTTCCGCGTGATTTCCAACCCGCTCAGCCGTCGTCCGGCGCGAGCCAGGTGATGCGTTCGGCACCATCGTCGGGCGCTTCGCTTGCCTGCAGCTTGAAGAACAGCAGGAGCAGTGCCGCATCGTCCTGCGCGCGCATGGGAAGCCCGAGCCTGCCGAAATGCACCCAGTCGCGCGTGCGCACGCCGCGCGAGACGGCCCAGAACGCGATGCCACGATCGAGCGCATGGTTGACGCGCGCGGACCATTTCGCGGCCACTTCCGGCGCCGCGTCGTAGAGGAAGGGCTTGCCGCGCGGATTTTCGGCGTGCGTCTCGCCGACGCCTTCGCCGACGACGCCGTAGACGAGCGTGCCATCGGATGTCCGGCGCAGCGTCATCGTCCACGGGATCAGCGTTGTCGGAATTCCGGTCGGCGCGATGTCGCCAAGGGCGGGCACCGCATCGGCGACCCGCAGCGTCTGCCACAGATCGAAAACCTGCTTCGCCTGATGGGGAAGCCGCGCGTGCGTGGTCTGAAACTCGTTCATGCCGCGGCGTACCTCCCGCACGATAAGGTCACCTGATCCCGCAGGGTGATTCTATACTCATAAAATCAACACACAACAAAGGCCGCAAGGCGCATCCGCACGACGTCGCGTGCAACCGGGGCGAGTCGCCGAACCGACTCCACATGCATCGCGTTTCGTGCTAGATTTCGTCCTGTCGCGTGCAAGGCCGATCCTTCTGCATTCGACACCGGATGCCGAGCGTATCCGGGCGCTCTGTTGCCGCACGCTCCGCCAACGAGGTCGCGGTCTCGGAACGCAAATCGGATCGGCAACCCGAGCGGGGAGGTGTCCGAAAACGACATGACTCCACCGAAGTACAGCTGAGCACCGGTCCCACGCGAATTCGATCTGCGCCCGATTTCCGTCTCGACGGTCCTTGTCTTCGCCGACAGGGCTGCCGGCGATGGCCCGGGGCGGAGGATTGCCAGGCCGGAACGTGAAGCAGAACCCGTGTGCTGCCGACGCGCGTCGTCGCGGCGGAACCGGGTGTCTGGTCGCAGCTGCGTCTGTCCGGGAACCGGGATCGCGATGCCGAACCCCCCGGAAACCGCCCTTGCGGCAAGGCCCCGTCTTCTGCGGATGGCGAATTCGGCACAAAACGCCCGAGCATTGATGCCGCGGGCGGGCCTTCCGGTCTTCGACCGTCCCGGTCGATCGCCAAGGCCACAGACCAAAGTGGGCCCCGCCAAGGCCCGTCTTCGCCCCGCGGGCGGACGGGCGGCGGGGCTCTTCATTTCGATCGGGTCATTTCCAGTTAGGCGCAATTTTAGATACATTTTGCGCGTGTAGATTTTGCGCAAAATTGGCTCCTGTGATACATACGTACGCATGTACGGATCGCTGGCGAGAAGCGCTGGCGTGTCGCCACAGGAGCAGAAGTGCCATGGCCGGTTCGATTTCCTTTCCGCCCTCGTTCGGGGGCGGCCCCACCGCAGGCGCCATCACCGATCCCGCCTATCAGGCCGGCTGCGTCGCCGCAGCATTCAACGACTTGCCCTGGACGTCGCGTTCCTTCTTCGATGCGCCGCGCATCCAGGCGCCGGAGATCGTCGTGTTCGGCCAGGGCAAGACTTATGACTTTTTCGCCTGACGGCGCCGCCTTCAAAAAATCACGATCTTTTCGGGAATAACGAACTTCGGAATAGCAAGGCGTCGCCGCGCATTGTCCGGGCAAGCGACGGCATGGTGCCGCCGCTCCAGAAAACCCGGAGACTGTCGATGAAGAAGTTCGCCGCAATCGCACTGGCCCTTTCGCTCGCCGCGCCCGCCGTCGCGTTCGCCCAGGCGACCCCGGCAACGCCGGCCGCCCCGGCGAAGCCCGCGCTGGCCGCGCAGGCGCCGGCCAAGCCGGCGACCGGCAAGGTCGACGAGAAGGCCCATGCCACGACGGTCAAGAAGGCCGGCGAGACGAAGGCCGAGCCGAAGAAGAACTAAATTTTCGAGCCTCTCGAGCGCCCGGTGCGGAAATCCCGCGCCGGGCGTTTTCGTTTTCCATTTCAATCGGTTGATGTGGGCATTCCGGGCGCGTTGCCGTGCGCGGTTTGCAGGGCCGTCTTGCGCTGGATCAATGCGGGAGGGGCTTGAGTTTGCCACGGCGGCATCCCTATTATCTCTCCAATGTTGCACTGCGAAATTCTCCCGGCGCAGTGGCACGCTATATCGCAAGACAGATCGGGAGATCGCTCGGGGTCCCAAATGTCAGTCCGGCACGTTCTCGCGATGGCGCTCTTCGGCGCCGCGGCAGTGGTCGCTTCGCCTCTTTCCATCGGGGCGGCCCGGGCGCAGGGCGGCCCGCCGCCCGTCACCGTCGCCAAGCCGGTGGTGAAGGACATCGTCGAGCAGGACGAGTTCACCGGCCGCTTCGACGCGACGGACTCGGTCGATCTGCGCGCGCGGGTCTCGGGCTATCTCGAATCGGTGAAGTTCCGCGACGGCCAGATCGTCAAGGAAGGCGATCTTCTCTTCGTCATCGACAAGCGCCCCTACCAGGCGACCTTCGCGCGCGCCTCGGCCGCCGTGACGGCCGCGCAGACGCGCGTCGATTTCGGCAAGCTCGACCTCGACCGCTACGAGCGCCTCGCGCGCACGGGCTCGGCGCCCGAGCGCCAGCTCGAGCAGGCCCGCCAGACCTACCAGCAGGCTCAGGCCGACATCGCCGCACTCCGCGCGGATCTGGAATCGGCCCGGCTCAATCTCTCCTTCACCGAAGTGCGCAGCCCGATCAACGGGCGCATCGGGCGCAAGCTCGTCTCGGAAGGCAATCTCGTGACGGCCGACCAGTCGCTGCTCGCCACGGTCGTGTCGATCGACCCGATCCATTTCTATTTCGACATCGACGAGCGTTCCTTCATCGCCTACACGCGCATGACCGCCGACGGCAACCGCCCGTCGGGCCGCGACGTGGGGGGCTTCGAGGTGTTCGCCGGCCTGCTCGACGAGCGCGACCTGCCGCGCAAGGGCCGCATGGAGTTCCTCGACAACCGCATCGACCCGGCTTCGGGCACGATGCGCGCGCGCGCGACCTTCGAGAACAAGGACGCGCTGCTGACCCCCGGCATGTTCGGCCGCATCCGCGTGCCGGGCTCGAACAGCTACAAGGGCATCCTCGTGCCGGACGAGGCGATCTCGGCCGACCAGGACCGCCGTCTCGTGTGGGTCGTCGCCGACGACGGTGGCGTCGCCGTGCGCCTCGTGCGCCCGGGCCCGCGCATCGACGGCTACCGCGTGATCCGCAGCGGGCTCGACGGCAGCGAGACGATCGTCATCGCCGGCCTGCAGCGCGTGCGTCCCGGCGGCAAGGTGACGCCGCAGCGCGTCGACCTTCCGGCAAAGCGCTAAGGGAGCACCGCCCACATGCGTTTCGCCCATTTCTTCGTCGACCATCCGATCTTCGCGTCGGTGGTGTCGATCATCATGGTCATCCTCGGCGGCATCGCGTTCACGCAGCTGCCGGTGTCGGAGTATCCCGAGATCGCGCCGCCCACGATCGTCGTGCGCGCGAGCTATCCGGGCGCCGACGCCTCGACGGTCGCGGCCACCGTGTCGACGCCGCTCGAGCAGGAGATCAACGGCGTCGAGGACATGCTCTACATGTCCTCCTACGCCACGGCCGACGGCTCGATGTCGCTGACCATCACGTTCAAGGCCGGCACGAACCTCGACAACGCGCAGGTGCTCGTCCAGAACCGCGTGCAGATCGCCTCCGCGCGCCTGCCCGAGGAAGTGCGGCGCCTGGGCATCACCACGCAGAAGAGCTCGCCCGACCTGATGCTGGTCGTGCACATGCTCTCGCCCGACGACAGCTACGACCAGCTCTACATCTCCAACTACGCGCTGCTGCGCGTGCGCGACCAACTGCTGCGCATCGAAGGCGTGGGCGACCTCATCGTGTTCGGCGCGCGCGAATACGCCGTGCGCGTGTGGATGGACCCCGACAAGCTCGCCAGCTACAGCCTCTCGGCCGGCGACGTGGTGCGCGCGCTGCGCGAACAGAACGTGCAGGTCTCGGGCGGTGCGCTCGGCACGCCGCCTTCGGAAGGGGCCGCGTTCCAGATCGCCGTGACCACGCAGGGCCGCTTCGACGACCTGCGCCAGTTCCGCGACGTGATCGTGCGCTCGGGCGAGGGCGGACGCCTCGTGCGCGTGGGCGACGTCGCGCGCCTCGAGCTCGGCGCCAAGGAATACGTCACGAACTCCTACCTCAACGGCAAGCCGGCCGTGGCGCTGGCCGTGTTCCAGCGCCCGGGTTCCAACGCGCTCGCCACCGCCGACGCGATCCTCTCCCGCATGGCCGACCTCAAGAAGAACTTCCCGGTCGGCGTCGACTACCAGGTCGTCTACAACCCGACGAGCTTCATCCAGGAATCGATCACGGCCGTCTACACCACGCTGGTCGAGGCGATCCTGCTCGTGGCGCTCGTCGTGTTGGTCTTCCTGCAGAGCTGGCGCGCGGCGCTGATCCCGATCCTCGCGATCCCGGTCTCGCTGATCGGCACGTTCGCGGTGCTGCTCGAGTTCCACTTCTCGCTCAACGTGCTGACGCTGTTCGGCATGGTGCTGGCGATCGGCATCGTCGTCGACGACGCGATCGTCGTGGTCGAGAACGTGGAGCGCAACATCGCCGAAGGCATGAGCCCGCGCGACGCGGCGCACACCACGATGGACGAGGTCGGCACCGCCGTCATCGCCATCGCGGTCGTTCTTTCCGCGGTCTTCATCCCGTCCGCCTTCGTGCCGGGGCTGCAGGGCCAGTTCTACCGGCAGTTCGCCGCCACCATCGCGGTCGCCACGCTGCTGTCGGCGTTCAACTCGCTGACGCTTTCGCCGGCACTTGCGGCGCTCCTGCTGAAGAAGCACGACCCGCACCACGCGCCCACGAACCCGGTCGCGCGCGCGGGCAGCCGCTTCGCGTCGATCTTCAATTCGGGCTTCGATCGCATGGGCGACGCCTATGCCCGTTCGACCGGCATGCTGGTCAAGCGCAAGCTGCTGATGCTCGGCGTCTATGCGGGCCTGGGTGCCGCCACGTGGTGGATCGGTATGGCCGTGCCGACGGGCTTCATCCCGCCGCTCGACCGCGGCTACGCCATCGTCGCCATCCAGCTTCCCGACGGCGCCTCGCTCGAGCGTACCGACGCGGTCGTGCGGCGCGCGAGCGAGATCATGCAGGCCACGCCCGGCGTCAAGGACGCGGTCGCGTTTGCCGGCTTCTCGGGCGCCACCTTCACCAACTCGCCCAACGCCGCCGTCATCTTCGCCGGCTTCAAGCCGTTCGCCGAGCGCGTGCGCGACCATCTGCCGTCGGACGCCATCGTCGGCCAGCTCTTCGGGCGTCTCCAGCAGATCCAGGAGGCCTTCATCATCGCGATCCCGCCGCCGTCGGTGCCGGGCATCGGGTCGCTGGGCGGCGTCAAGCTGCAGCTGCAGGAGCGCACGGGCAACGAGGTGGGCCGCGTGCTCGCCGCCTCGCAGGACCTGATCGGCCGGCTGCGCCAGACGCCGGGCCTCGTGGGCGTGTTCACCACCTTCTCGGCCAACACGCCGCAGGTCTATCTCGAGATCGACCGCACCAAGGCGCAGATCCTGAACGTGCCGATCGGCAACATCTTCGAGACGCTGCAGTTCAATCTCGGCACGGCCTACGTGAACGACTTCAACGCGTTCGGCCGCGTCTACCAGGTGCGCGCGCAGGCCGACAACGGCTTCCGCCTCGACCGCGACAACATCTCGCGCCTGCGCGTGCGCTCGGCGACGGGCGCGCTCGTCCCGCTCGGCACGCTTGTCGAGATCAAGGACACGACGGGCGCGGACCTCGTGCAGCGCTACAACGCCTACATCTCGGTGCCGATCCAGGCGGCGGCCGCCCCCGGCGTCACGTCGAGCCAGGCGATCGCGATGATCGAGAAGGTCGCCAACGAGACGCTGCCGCAGGGCATCGGCTACGAATGGACCGAACTCGCCTACCAGGAGAAGCTGACGGGCAACACCGCCACGTACATCTTCATCCTCGCGGTCGTGTTCGTGTTCCTGGCGCTCGCCGCGCAGTACGAAAGCTGGGGCCTGCCCTTCGCGATCGTGCTGATCGTGCCGATGAGCGTGCTCTCCGCACTTGCCGGCGTGATGATCCGCGGGCTCGACAACAACATCCTCGTGCAGGTCGGCCTCATCGTGCTGGTCGGCCTCGCGGCGAAGAACGCCATCCTGATCGTGGAGTTCGCGCGCCAGCTCGAGGACGACGACAAGGACGCGGTCGCCGCGGTGGTCGAGGCGTGCCGCCTGCGCCTGCGTCCCATCCTGATGACGGCCTTCGCCTTCATCCTCGGCGTCGTGCCGCTGGTGACCGCGACGGGGCCGGGCGCCGAAATGCGCCAGTCTCTGGGTACCGCCGTGTTCTCGGGCATGCTCGGGGTGACGGTGTTCGGCCTGTTCCTGACGCCGGTCTTCTACGTCGTCGTGCGGGGCTTCGTGCGCAAGCGCAAGGCGTTGCCGCCGGTCGCCAAGCCGGCCGAGTAGTTCGACCTCGTTGCATCGGCCGGAGTTCCGGGGTACGCAGGGAAAACAGGCCCCGACGACCCCCGGACCCGGCGCGATGGCAAGCGAATACAGGTGCATTCTCTTCACGTGGCGTGACGTGCGCGAGGCGCTGGTGAGCTACCAGCGCAAGCGCGGCGTGGCCGTGCCGGTGCGCGCACCTGACGAATTCAAGATCGATCCCGAATCCCTGAACTGCGAACTGATCTTCGAGGGCAAGGCGGGCGCGCGGCCCGACCGCTACCGCTTCGACCGCGAGTCGGTTTCCGCGGCGATGATCCTGATGTGCAAGGACAAGGGCATCCGCCTGCCGCTCAAATCGACGAAGCAGACCTACCTGCTCGACAGCCGGCTCGCGCTCGTCGTCCATATCGCGGGCCCCGAGGCGCCGGAGTTCCTGGCGCTCGAACTTGCCAAGCGGGCCGCGTGAGCAAGGCCGCAGGCCTGCCGCCGGGCGTGTGGGAGTACCGGCTGATCTTCTTCCGGGAGAGCGAACTCGTGCGCGCCATCGGCGGATTCGCGCGGCTGCGCAAGAAGCCGCTGCCCGTGGGCCAGATCACGCGCCTCGTGCTCGATCCCGAGGAAGTCACGCTATCGATCCATCTGGAGAAGGACAACGGCGGCAACGTCTCGCGCACCTACAACGCCAACGAAGTGGCGGCCGCGCTGATCGCCTACTGCAAGGATGCCCGCATCCCGCTGCCGCGCAAGGCGGCCAAGGAACTGCGCGTCATCTCCAACCGCCCGGCCTTCCTGATCCGCGAACGCGGCAACGACCAGGACGGCGCCGAGCAGGAAATCGAGATCCTGCGCAAGCGCGGGGCGATCCCCGGGGTTTGAGCCGCCGCTCTCAAGTCGCGGACGTCCGGGACAGGTCCGGGTTGCCGCGACGTCTGCCGATAAGGCAGCAGGTAGAAATCCTCGGCACGAATCTGCTCTAAAGGCGCCATGCACGCGCGCATCACGCTCGAAGACACCGCCCTGTTCGCCGATCCGTCGGGCGCGCTGTTCTGGCCGGCCCGCAAGACGCTGGTCGTGGCCGACCTGCATCTGGCGAAAGGCGCGGCGCGCGCGGCGCTGCTGAAGCTGCAGAGTCTGATCCGCAAATTCACGCCCGCGCGGATCGTCTGTCTGGGCGGCGTGGGGCCGCGCATCGCGCCGGCGGACGGCGAGTTCCTCGCCCGGCTGGTGAAGCTGCAGGACTGGGTCTGGATCGCCGACGGCGACGGGCCGGCGATGCCCGAGGGCATGGGCGGGGTGCCGGCGGGCGAAATCGTCGAGGACAAGCTCGCCCTGCGCCACCGGCCGGCGGCGGACGTGCTGGGGTTCGGCGAGATCGTCGGCCATTTCCGCCCGGTCGCGGCCGTGACGACTGCTGCCGGCCGGCTGGTGGCCCCGTGCTTCCTGCTCGACGGACGGCGGCTGGTGATGCCGGCTTTTGGGGCGGACGAAGGCGGGCGGGACGTGCTGGAGCCCGGAATATCGCGCCTTTTCGGCCGGGTGCGCGTGCGCGCGCTGCTGCTGGGCCGCGAACGGCTGCAGCTTTTTCCCGGCCACCGGCTGGAGCCGGTCCACGCCGCGAGCCGGACGCGGCAGTGATCCGCCGGGACCGGCCTTGCGTAAACGCCCCATGGACTTAGCGCCGCTTCTCGTCTGGCTCCGCCAGGATCTCCGCCTTGTCGACAATCCCGCCCTCGCCGAGGCTGCCGCCGGGGGGCGCCCGGTCGTGCCGGTCTTCATCTTCGACGAAGCGGGCGATTGGGTGCCCGGGGGCGCCTCGCGCTGGTGGCTGCATCATTCGCTCGCCTCGCTTGCCAAGGATCTCGCGGCGCGCGGCAGCCGCCTGATCCTGCGCCGGGGGCCCAGCGCCAAGGTGCTCGACGCGCTGATCGCCGAGACGGGGGCCGCGGGCGTGCACTGGAACCGGCGCTACGAACCTTCGAGCGTCGCGCGCGATGCCGGCATCAAGAAATCGCTGGAGGCGCGCGGCCTCGTCGCGAAGAGCTTCAACGCGGGCCTGCTGTTCGAACCGCTGACGATCCGCAACAAGGCGGGCGCGCCCTATCGCGTCTTCACGCAGTTCTGGAAGACGTGCCTCGCGTCGGCCGAGCCGCCGCTGCCCGTGAAGGCGCCCAAGGCGCTCGCGAAGCCGTCCGCGTGGCCCAAATCCGACGCGCTTGAAAGCTGGAAGCTGCTCCCCGTGAAGCCCGACTGGGCCGAGGGCTTGTGCGAGACATGGACGCCGGGCGAGGCGGGTGCCAACGCGCGCCTCGAGCGCTTCCTCGACGGCGTTGTCGAGAATTACAAGACCGACCGCAACCGGCCGGACATGGAGGCGACCTCGCGCCTGTCGCCCCATCTGCATTTCGGCGAGATCGGCCCGCGCCAGTGCTTCCATGCCGCGCGCGCGGCGGCGGGCGGCACGATCGGGGCCGAGCATTTCCTGTCCGAACTCGGCTGGCGGGAATTCAGCGCGCATCTGCTGTTCCAGAGCCCCGATCTTCCCATGCAGGCGCTGCGCGACGATTTCCGCGATTTCCCGTGGAAGGACGACGCGAAAGCCTTGCGCAGCTGGCAGCGCGGGCGCACCGGCTATCCCATCGTCGATGCCGGCATGCGCGAACTCTGGCAGACCGGCTGGATGCACAATCGCGTGCGGATGATCGTCGCTTCGTTCCTGGTCAAGCACCTGCTGCTGCCCTGGCAGCGCGGGCAGGAATGGTTCTGGGACACGCTGGTCGATGCCGATCTCGCAAACAACGCGGCGAGCTGGCAATGGGTCGCAGGCTGCGGCGCCGACGCCGCCCCCTATTTCCGCATCTTCAATCCGATCCTGCAGGGCGCGAAGTTCGACCCGAACGGCGACTATGTCCGCAAATACGTGCCCGAACTCGCGAAGCTGCCGACCGAGCATCTGTTCGCGCCCTGGGAAGCACCCGAGGCCGTGTTGCGCGAAGCGGGCGTGAAGCTCGGCAAGTCCTATCCGGAGCCGATGGTCGATCATGCCGGTGCGCGGGCGCGGGCACTCGCCGCGTTCCAGTCGCTGCGGAGGGTGGCATGACCCGCCGGCTCGAAATCGCGGTCGTCGGCTCGGGCGTGTCGGGTCTCGGCGCCGCTTGGCTGCTGGGCAAGCGCCACGATGTCACGCTCTACGAGAAACAGGCGCGCTTTGGCGGCCACACGAACACCGTGCGCGTCGAAGCGCGCGCCGCCGACGGCCGCACGCGCGAGCTCCCCGTCGATACGGGCTTCATCGTCTTCAACGACGCGACCTATCCCGACCTGATCGCGCTGTTCGAGCATCTCGGCGTGGCGAGCGAGACGTCGAACATGTCGTTCTCCGCCTCGATCGACCGCGGGCGCGTGGAATATTCCGGCGGCTCGTGGACCGGGCTGTTCGCGCAGAAGCGCAATCTCGTGCGCCTCGACCACTGGCGCATGCTGGGAGACTGCGTGCGTTTTTTCCGCGACGCGCGCGTGCTGTGCGCGCGCGAGGGATCGGACCCCGATCTCGGCACGTTCCTGCGCCACGGCGGCTACAGCCGCGCCTTCGTCGACAACCACCTGCTGCCGATGGCCGCGGCGATCTGGTCGTGCCCGGTCTCGGCGATGATGGCGTTCCCGGCCCCCAGCCTCGCGCGCTTCTTCAACAATCACGGCCTGCTGCAGCTGTTCGACCGGCCTCTGTGGCGCACGGTCAAGGGCGGCAGCCAAGTCTACCGCGAGCGGCTGCTGGCCGAGATCGGCGTTGCCGCGCATGTTTCGACCGGCGTGACGCGCGTCGTTCCCGGTGCCGACGGCGTGATGGTCCACGACAGTTTCGGGCGCGCGCGCCGTTTCGATCGCGTCGTGATGGCGGCCCACGCTGACGAGACATTGGCTCTCCTCGAGGACGCGACGCGGGCCGAGCGCGAGGTGCTGGGCGCCTTCGCCTTCCAGCCCAACCGCGCCGTGCTGCACCAGGACGAAGCCCTGATGCCGGTGCGAAAGCGCGCCTGGGCAAGCTGGAACTATCTCGCCGAGCGCGGGCAGGGCGAGCCCGACGTGTCGGTCACCTACTGGATGAACCGGCTGCAGAACCTGCCGGCGGACTTCCCGCTGTTCGTGTCGCTGAATCCGATCCGCGAGCCGCGCGCCGGCTCGGTACTCGCCGAGTTCGACTACATGCATCCGGTGTTCGATGCCGCCGCGATCGCCGCGCAGCGCCGCCTGGCCGAAATCCAGGGCCGGCGCGGGCTCTATTTCTGCGGTGCGTGGACCGGGCATGGCTTCCATGAGGACGGGTTGCGGTCCGGCCTCGACGTCGCCGCGATGCTGGGCGTGAATCGGCCGTGGCGCGCAGCAGACAGCCTCGACGCCAAGTTCGCGGCGGACTGAAGCCATGCCGCAGAGCTGCCTCTATTTCGGCAAGGTGATGCACGCAAGGCTGCGGCCCTTCCGCCACCGCTTCGTCTACGGCGTGTTCTCGATGCTGGTCGATCTGGGCGGCATCGCCGAACTCGACCGGAAATCCAGGCTCTTCGGCCACAACCGCGCGCGGCTCTTCTCGTTCCACGATGCCGACCATGGGGCGCGCGACGGCACGCCGACGCTCGACTGGGTGCGCGCGCGGCTGGCCGAGGCGGGGCTGGCGGCGTCGGGTGCGCGGGTCTTCGCGCTCTGCTTCCCGCGCATCCTCGGCTACGTGTTCAATCCGCTCACGGTCTATTTCGCCTACGACGATGCCGGGCGGCTTGGCGCGATCCTCTACGAGGTCAAGAACACCTTCGGCGAGCAGCACGGCTATCTCATCCCCGTGGCGGCGGGCCGCGATCCGGCCAGCCCGGTCGTGCAGCGCGCGGCCAAGCGCTTCCATGTCTCGCCCTTCATCGACATGCGCGCGGACTACCGCTTCCGCGTCGACGAACCGGAGGAACGCCTTGCCCTGCTGATCCGCGAACACGTGCCGGACGGGGCCTTGCTGGTGGCAAGCCAGGTCGCGGGCCGGATCGCGTGGTCGGACCGGGCCCTGCTCGCTGCCTTCTTCCGCTATCCGCTGATGACCGCTAAAGTGATGGCCGCCATCCACTGGGAAGCCCTCAGGTTGTGGATCAAGGGCGCGAAATACCATTCGCGCCCGGCGCCGCCTGCCGAGGCGGTGGAAGCCATCGGGCCTGGGGAGACACGAGCGACAGGAGAAGATCTCCATGCGCGAGTCTGACACCGCCGCCCTGCCGCAAGGCGACATCCATCACGAAAGCTTCGCGCTTCGCGCCATTCTGGCCGCGGCCGCCCGCATCGAACTCGGACGGCTCACGGTGCTCACGCCGGGCGGGCGGCGCCATGTCTTCGCCGGTACCCGGCCCGGCCCTGCCGCTTCGCTGACGCTGCACACGCCGCGCGCGGCGCGACGCATCCTGTTCGGCGGCAATGTCGGTTTCGCCGAAGCCTACATGGACGGCGATCTCGACACGCCCGATCTGCCCGCCTTGCTGGAACTGGCCGCGCGCAACGAGGCGGCGATCGACGACATCCACTATGGCAGGGTCTCGCGGCTGGGGGCGGCCATCGGCTACGCGCGCCGGTTCTGGCATGCGCTGCGCGCCAACACGCGCAGCGGGTCGGCGCGCAACATCGCCTATCACTACGATCTCGGGAACGAGTTCTACCGGCGCTGGCTCGACCCTTCGATGGCCTATTCCTCGGCCGTCTTCGCCGACGGTGCACGCGATCTCGAGGCCGCCCAGCAGGCGAAGTTCGCGCGCATGGCGGCCCTGCTCGACGTCAAGCCGGGCGAGAAGGTGCTGGAGATCGGCTGCGGCTGGGGCTCGTTCGCGGCGTATCTGGCGCGCGAGTTCCGCGCGAAGGTGACCGCGATCACGCTCTCGCGCGAACAGCTCGCGCACACGCAGGAGAAGGTGCAGCGCGAGGGGCTGGGCGATCTGGTCGAGGCGCGCTTCGTCGACTATCGCGACATCGAGGGCCGTTTCGACCGCATCGCGTCGATCGAGATGTTCGAGGCGGTGGGCGAGAAATACTGGCCGGCTTATTTCGGCAAGCTGCGCGACAGTCTCGCCCCCGGCGGGCGTGCGGCCCTCCAGATCATCACCATCGCCGACCGCTTCTTCGACAGCTACCGCAGCGGCGTGGATTTCATCCAGCGCTATATCTTTCCCGGCGGCATGCTGCCGTCCGACGCGGCGCTGAAGGCGCAGATCGCGCGCGCGGGCCTCGCGGTCGACAGGCAGAGCAATTTCGGCCTCGACTATGCCGAGACGCTGGCCGAATGGAACCGCCGCTTCCAGCGCGCGTGGCCCGAGATCCAGGGCCTCGGCTTCGACACGCGCTTCAAGCGGATGTGGGAATTCTACCTCGCCTATTGCGAGGCGGGATTCCGCGCGGGCTCGATCGACGTGACCCAGGTCTCGCTTGTCCGATCCTGACCGGGTGCCGCTTTCCGCGCGGGTTCTGGCCGCCTATGCGCTCCCGGCGTTTCCAGCGGCGACGCTCGGCCTGCCGCTGCTGGTCTATCTGCCCACCTATTTCGCGAGCGTGACGGGCCTGAGCCTTGCGGCCATCGGCGGCGTGCTGCTCGTGGCGCGCGTGTGGGACGTGGGCATCGATCCGGCCATCGGCTGGTTCGGCGACCGCACGCGCACGCGCTGGGGGCGCCGCCGGCCGTGGATGGCGGCGGCGCTGCCGATCGTCCTTCTGGGCAGCTACATGCTGTTCGTGCCGCCGCGCGATGCGGGGGCGGGATACCTGCTCGTCTGGACGATGGTCGCGTATCTGGGCTGGTCGATGCTGCAGATCCCGCATCAGGCGCTGGGCGCCGAGCTTTCGCGCGACTATGCCGAGCGCAGCCGCATCACCGCCTGGCGCGAGTGCCTGACGGTCGCGGGCGTGGCGTTTGCCGCGGCACTCCCGGCCGTCGCCGCATGGCTGGGGTGGAACGCGCCGGGTGCGCCGCCCGAGGGCGCGGCCCTGTCGATCCTGTTCTGGACGAACCTGATCGTGCTGCCGCTGGCGGGCGTTCTGCTGCTGCGCATCGTGCCCGAGCCGCCGCCGGTTCCGGCAGCACCTGGCTTCGGCCTTGTCGAAGGCTGGGCGCTGCTCAAGCGCAACATGCCGTTCCGCCGGCTGGTCGGCGCCTTCGCGCTCAACGGGGTCGCCAACGCGTTGCCGGCCACGCTCTTCCTGCTCTTCGCGGGCGACGTGCTGGGGGCGGGCGGAATGGAAGGGGCGTTGCTGCTCGTCTATCTGCTGGCCGGGATCGCCTCGGTGCCGATGTGGCTGCGCGCGTCGCGCCTGTGGGGCAAGCACCGCACGTGGTGCGCCGCGATGCTGGCGAACTGCGTGTGCTTCGCCCCCGTTCCGCTGCTGGGGCAGGGCGACGCGCCCGCCTTCCTGATCGTGTGCCTTGCGACGGGCCTTTGCTATGGCGCCGATCTCGCTTTGCCCGCCTCGATGCAGGCCGACGTGGTCGACATCGACACCGCCGGCGGCGGCGGCCAGCGCACGGGGCTCTATTTCGCGATCTGGGCGGTTGCGGGGAAGCTGGCGCTGGCCGCGGCACCGGCGATCGCCTTCCCGCTGCTCGATCTCGCGGGCTATGTGCGCGGTGCCGCCGGGACGGGTGGGCACATGGCGCTTGGCGCCCTATATGCCTGGGTACCGGTCGCGTTCAAGGCGGGTGCGGTGGCGCTGATGTGGCGCTTTCCGCTCGATGCCGCGCGCCAGAACCGGTTGCGCACGCAGATCGAGCAGGGAACGGGCAATACATGATCCGCAGATGGTTTCCGGTCGTATTCATGGCACTGGCGCTTGTGGGGTGCGCTGACATGAAGATCGACGATTTCGCCGGCCGCGCACCCGAACTGCGCCTCGAAAGCTATTTCGCGGGCCGCACGCGCGCGTGGGGAATCTTCGAGGACCGGTTCGCCAACCTGCGCCGCGAGTTCACGGTCGATATCGACGGCACGTGGGACGGGCGCGAACTCGTGCTGGACGAGCGCTTCGACTATTCCGACGGCGAGAAGGACCGGCGCGTGTGGCGCCTGACGCAGACCGCGCCCGGCGTCTGGGAAGGGCGCACGGAGGAGGCGATCGGCACGGCCGCAGGCCGGTCGGCGGGCAACGCGTTCAATTTCCGCTACGACATCAACCTGAAGATGGGCGGCGGCCGCATGGCCGTGCATTTCGACGACTGGATGTACCTGCAGCCCGACGGCGTGCTGATCAACCGCGCCTACGTGACCAAGTGGGGCATCGACGTCGGCTCGGTGACTCTCACCTTTCGCCGCCAACCCTGAAGCGGCGGCGTACCCGCTCGATCAGCCAGCCCAGCACGGGAACGCGCGCGTAGAACTGCGCGCCGGAATCCCAATGGTCGATATGCTCGGCGATGCGCCCGTCGGGCGCGAAGCGGATCTCGCTCATCCCCTCGATCGCGAAGCCGGTGCCGTGCGTGTAGCGCCACAGGAGATAGGCCGCATGGCTGCCGCGCGCGCGGTCGATCACCTCGAAGCGCGGCGTGCCGTGCTCGAAGGCCATCGCCATCGCCTCGCGCATGTCACTGGCCCCGCGAAGGTCGTTGAACGGGTCCTTGAAGCGCACGTCGGGCGTGACGAGCGCGTCGAGTTCGCCGAGCGTGTGCGGGCTCAGGCGTTCGAAATACGCGATATAGGCGTCGAGCTTGTCCATCACGCCCCCGTCATCCGCCGCACGATCCAGAAATAGGCCGGATAAGGCAGCATGTTGAGGAATTTGAGCAGCCACGCGAAGCGGCGCGGGAAGACGATCTCGAACCGGTCGCTGCCGAGCCCTGCGACAAGCGCGTCGATGGCGGCATCGAGATCCATCAGGAAGGGCATCGGGAACGGGTTGCGGTCGGTGAGCGGCGTGCGCACGAAGCCGGGATCGACGAGCTGCAGCTTCACGCCCAGCGCGTCGCACTCGGGCTTCAGCGCCTCGCACATGTTGATGAGGGCGGCCTTCGTGGCGCCGTAGGCGGCGGCCGTCGGCAACCCGCCATAGCCCGCGACCGACGCGACGACGGCGATGTGCCCCGCCTTGCGCATGCGCATGCTTGCGAGCACGGGGGCAAGCGCGTTGACCGTGCCCATCAGGTTCGTCTCGACGAGCTGGCGGAACGGAGCGACGGCGAACTTCGCTGCCGGCGTGGGCAGGTGCGTGCCGGCATTCAGTACGGCAAGGCCGATGGGGCCGATTTCCGCCTCGATCCAGGCGGTGGCGGTCTCGCAAGAGCTCGCATCGGTCGTGTCCAGCGGCAGGGCGGAAAGGTTCGGCCCCGCTTCGGCCGCCAGCGCTTCGAGTGCCGCCGCATTGCGTGCCGACGCGACGACGCGCTGTCCGTCGCGCGCCAGCCGCAGGGCAAGCGCCCGCCCGATGCCCGACGAGGCCCCCGTGATCCAGACGATGCTGCCGTTTTCCATGATCATGGTACGCCGGCGGCGGCGTCATGGATTTGCCCGATTTGGGGTCCTATAATCGGGGCATGGCGAACGACCGGCGCACCCTCCTGCAACTCGGCGGCTTCGCGCTCGCGGCGGCATTCGTGCCGGGCAGAGCGCGTGCACTGCGCGTCGAGGAGATGGACGTGCCGCGCCAGCGCCTGCTGATAGCAGCATGCGAGACGCGCACCGCGCACCAGAAGGTCGTCGAAGACCTCTTGCGCCAGATCGAGGGATCGGGTGCCAGCGAGGAACAGGCGCGCATGCGCGTCGCGGCGATGAGCTGCCCGTTCTGCGGATGCAACCTCGCCGCCATCGGCGCGCCGATCGGCGACGAAGAGCCGAAGTTCTAGATCGGGAATTCCCTTATCCGTCATGGCCGGGCCTGTCCCGGCCATCCACGTTTTCAGTTTCCGCATTCCAAGTCGTGGATGCCCGGGACAAGCCCGGGCATGACAGTTGGAGAGTGGCGGGACGGATCAGTACTCGCGCTTGCGCGTCGGGTACGAGGCCGATTGCGGCCAGATCATCTCGAGGCCGATGGGCTGGTCGGTCGGCAGCTTGCGCAGGATGGCCTTGAGGCCGATCGCGTCGGCGTAGCGCTCGGCTTCCGCTTCCGCGTGGCCGCGGATGCGCCGGCGCGTGGCGCCCGGCAGGCGATCGAACGCCGTGCGGGCGAGTTCGAAATTGAACGGGTTCTCGTCGTCGGCGGCGTTGCGCACCGCGCGCGCGACGTGATGGTCGGGGCCGAGCAGTTCCGAGACCGACTTCGACAGGATGAAGATCGATCGCACCCGCTGCGACTGGCGTGCGGCGCCGGGGGCTTGCGTGCGGGGAGAAAACTGCGGTTCGGCCATCGGTGCTCTCGCTCTCGCTCTCGTTTCCGGACGCGGACCCGGAGGAGGGCGCGCCCGATCAGTTCAGTTCCGCGCGGAGCTTCTGGCGGAGCAGGTCGATCGGCACGCGCCGGCCGTCCATGCTGGTGCACCAGAACGTCCAGCCGTTGCAGGCCGGCGCTCCCATCACCGCGGCGCCGACCTGGTGGATCGAGCCGCGATGGTCGCCGGTCGACGTCGAAGCAACCAGCGTGCCGTCGGCACGGACTCGTGCCGTCCAGCGCCCCGTAGCATCGCTCAGCACCTCGCCCGACCGCAAGAGCCCTCGCTCGACCAGCCAGCCGAACGGGATGCGCGGTTCCTCGCGCTTGGCGCGGACATTCAGGAAGTCCGGGTCGTCGGGCAGCGTGTCACGGATGCGCTGGGTGGCGACGTCGACATAGGCGCGATCCCGCTCGAATCCAACGAATTTCCGGCCCAGACGCTTGGCGACGGCCCCCGTGGTGCCCGAGCCGAAGAACGGGTCGAGGACCGTCTCGCCCGGCCGGGAGGACGAGAGCACCGCGCGGTAGACCAGCGATTCCGGCTTCTGCGTGGGGTGCGCCTTCTTGCCGTCGGCGCCCTTGATGCGCTCCTGCCCGCCGCAGATCGGGATCAGCCAGTCCGAGCGCATCTGGAGCTCCTCGTTGAGCGCCTTCATGGCTTCGTAGTTGAACGTGTATTTCGACTTCTCCGACTTCGCCGCCCAGATCATCGTCTCGTGCGCGTTGGTGAAGCGCCGGCCGCGGAAGTTCGGCATCGGGTTGGTCTTGCGCCAGACGATGTCGTTGAGGATCCAGTAGCCCAGATCCTGCAGCATCGCGCCGACGCGGAAGATGTTGTGGTAGCTGCCGATGACCCAGATGGCGCCGTCGGGCTTCAGCGCACGTCGCGCGGCCGTGAGCCACGCGCGGCTGAACTTGTCGTAGGCGGCGAAATCGCCGATCTGGTCCCACGCGTCGTCAACGGCGTCGACCTTGGAATTGTTCGGGCGATGCAGCTCGCCCTTCAGCATCAGGTTATAGGGCGGGTCGGCGAACACCATGTCGACCGACTCTTCGGGCAGCTGGCCCATCAGGTCGATGCAGTCGCCGATTGAAATCGTCCCTTCCGGGAACTCGATGCGGGGCTGGTGCTTTGTCATGGCCGCATCCTGAGTCAGCGGCGATTCCGCGGTCAACAGATAAACGAATCAAAGGCTTAATCGACCCTGGGCCAGCGGCGCGAAACTCAATCTGTGGTGGGGCGACGGGCCGTGGACCGCAATGGATTCGATATGCGTGGCGGCGCCATATCCCTTGTTCGAACCCCAGCCATAGACCGGATAGAGAACATCCAGACGCGCCATCACGCGGTCGCGCGTCACCTTGGCAAGGATCGAGGCCGCCGCGATCGACAGGGATTTGGCGTCGCCCTTGACCAAGCCCTCCGCCGGGCAGGGCAGGTCGCGCGGCAACTGGTTCCCGTCGATCAACGCGGCATCGGGCATGAAGGGCAGGCGCATCAGTGCACGCCGCATCGCCAGGTGCGTGGCGCGCAGGATGTTGATGCGGTCGATCTCGGCCACGCTCGCCGCGCCGATCCCGAAGACGAGAGTGCCCGCCTTGGCGTGCGCGCGCAGCTCGTCGAACGCGGTTTCGCGCTTCGCCTCGCTCAGTTTCTTGGAATCGTCGATGGCGCCGGAAAGCGAACGCGGCAGTTTCTCCACGCGGAAGATCACGGCGGCCGCGACGACGGGCCCGGCGAGCGGGCCGCGCCCGGCCTCGTCGATGCCCGCGACGCGGCCGCCGATGCGCTTCTCGTGGATGAAAGTGGGGCCGGCCATGGGGGCGACTATAGCCCGGCCCGCCGCTCAGCCGGCGAACACCTCGTCGAACCGCCCGGCAAGCCGGTCCGGGCCCAGCGCATAGAGCGCCGTGCGGAAGGCGTCCGTCGTCACCGGGCCGATCTGCCCGTCGCGCAGCAGCGGGCGGTAGCGGACATGATCGGGCAGGTCGTCGCGCACGTCGTTGAGCATGTCCTGGAATCCGGTGGCGGCGTCGGCGTCGAGCCGGCCGAGCGTGCCGTCGAGCGTGCCGGGCAGGTCTTCATAGCGCGCGGTCCCCTTGTCGAGCCGGCGCGCATAGTCGCGGAACTGGGCGTGGGCATAGCGGCGCGCGAAGCCGTCTTCGCCCTCGCTTGCCGCCGCGCGCTCGAAGCCCGCCAGCGTCTGCGGGCCCAGATCGCCGTCCACGTCGATGCGGCCGGTCTTTCCCCAGTTCCAGTCGAATGCGGCGGGCCGGTTGGCGTCGTTGATCGTGGCCTGCAGCAGTTTCACCGCCTTCGGCCGTCCGCTGCGCGTCGCGTTCGCGTCGAACAGCGTGCCGGCCGTGCCGCGAAGTTCGATCTTCGCGGGCTTGCGCCACGCGCCGGATTCGTCGGGCTCGGCGGCCGGCTCATCCGACGCCATCGCCATCTCGCTGGCGGCGCCGTCTTGCGGCAGCAGCAGGTTGACGGGTGCTGCCGCACTCTTGCGTTCGGCCGCATCCGGTGCGCCCGCGTCGGATGCCTGTGGCGTGGCCGCCGGCGCGACGGGGTTCTTCCTGTTGAATTCATCGACAAGTCCGTCGCGGGTTTTGGCGGGAGCGGGGTTCTCGCGGCCCCACGTCGTGACATCGCGATAGCCTTTGCGGAACCCCTCGACCGTCAGCGGACCGTCGATCTTCACGTTCGTGCCACCCTTGCCGTTCTTGTCGGCACCGAGCGTCACTTCCTTGCCGGCGAGGAAGGCTTCGAGCTTGCCGGTCTCGTTCGGACCATATTGATGGGCATAAGCCGCAAGCTCGCGCTGGCCCTCGGGCGAATTGCAGAACGCCGCGGCATCCGGCCCGGCCTTGGCGCAGACACGCTCGACGGCGCTTTGGACGTAGCCAAGCTGTTCGGCTTCCGCATTCTTGACCGCCTGCCGCCCGGCTTCCGTCTTGAGCGTGGCGTTGACGAGATTCTCGATCCGGGCCTTCCCGGCGGCATCGACAGCACCGTGAGTCTTTTTCAGATCGTTTTCCTCGACGCCTGCAAGTTCGGGCAGCTTCGTCCGCCTGGCGGCATCAAAGAGACTTTTTGCGAGTTCCGTGTTTTTCGACAGGTCCAATTGCAGGCGGCCAACCGACAGGCCGCTTTTGGCGTTGTCCACGAAGCCGGCGCGGGCCGTCCCGCCTTCGGCAGCGGACAGCAATTTTTCCAGGTTCTGGCGGACTTCCGGATTCAACTTGAACTTGCTAGGGTCGGTCATGGCTTTTTCTTTTCGGTCGTGGGGTTGGTGTGGTGGTTTTCCGTCTAGTCGCCGCGATATTGCTTGCCGTGCTCCTGACGACGCCCGTGCGGGCGGATGACGACGACCCGCCGTGGCCGGCCGATCCGCGGTTCGAGGGGCCCTATGAAACAATGCGCAGCACGACGGAGCCGGAGGCGGCCGTCGTGCTGCGCGCGCCGGCCCGGCCGCCGCACGCGCATTGCGCGATGCGCGGCACGGTCACCGGCGAGCGGGAGTCGCAGTATCTCGAGCCCGTCGAAGAAACGCGCGCGCGCCTGCTCGCCTATGAAATCGGATTCGAGCAGGCCGGCACGCCGGCGCGCACGCAGGCCTATTTCAAGCTCAAGATCGTGCGGCCGGCCGATGGCACGGCGCTGCGCATCGTGCGGCCGGTGGTCATGAAAGGAAACTCCCAGTTCAGGTTTTCGAGCGCCGACTGGCCGACCTTCGAGCTGGACGCGGCCGGGTTCGGGGGCGCGCGCATCGACATTGCCGACCTGGACGAGGTCGACCTCTTCAGGTTCGCCGGTCTGGGCCCCCTTGGCTTCTACATCGCGGTGACGCTGCCGGAAGTGGGGTTCGACCGGGCCTATTGGGTGGGCGAACTCACGATCCACCGCAACGTGCCGGAATACCGGAAATGCATATGCGCGATGGAGAGCGCGCTCCTGCGCGAGGCGATCGAGATCCACTGCAGCAGACTGGAGTGACGGATCGCCCGCCCGGCTGTTCGGATCGGTGGCGGGGTCTCCGGCCATTGCGGCCGGTAGGGCGATGCGAAGGTCAGCCATCGGCTCACGCCCCCGGCGCAAGGGGGCGCAGGGCCGCGTCGATGCGCGCGTGGCGGCTTTCGTTGGCGCGCGGGTTGGCCGCACCCCAGCGCGTGGCGCGGCGGAATTCGCGGAACTGGGCGATGTCGAGCGCGCCGTGGAAGGCGAGCGCGCGCACGTTGCCGTTCTCGTGCTCGAACGAAACGCGGGCCCCGCCGAGAAACGCCGCCAGCTTGTCGGTGCGCTCGGCGCCGAACTGGTGCAGGTGGCAGCCGATCTCGACCTGGCCGCGCAGGCTGGCGGCGAACGCTTCCGCCGCGGGTGCGGCATCGCGGATCAGCCGTCGCACGCGCGCGGTCACGCGCACGAGCATCCAGCGCTCGTGGCGGGCGAGCCAGGCGGCGCCTTCGGGTGCGGCGAGGATGCGGCCGAGAATAGCGGCGGCCAGAACGCGCTCGGCCGGCGTCATCGCGCGCACGCGCTTGGCGAACAGCCCGTCGAGGTCGCCGGGGATCAGGTTGCGCCGGCCCGTGCGGGCAAGCGCCGCGCGCAGGGCCGTCTGCTGCGTGAGGTCGAGCTGCAGGCGGCCGACCGAGGCCCCGCTTTCGCCGTTGGCGGGCAGGGCGACGGGCGTGGCTGCGGCCCCTTCGGCGGCGGCGATGGCGGGTTCGAGCCACCGGACAAAAAGCGGATGAAGGCGGTTTTCCATTGCATAATACCCTTGTATGAGATAAATAACCTTGTTAAAAGCTAATTATCCTACTCAAGGATACCCGTCAATCCCCCGCCACAAGCGTTTTGACCCCGCGCCAAGCGGCCTATATAAGACGGGCCATTCGCACAATTCGGGTTGGATTGGCTCGTTCCGTTACCGGGACGAAAGGTAAGGCGTTTGCCTTGCCGGCTCTCCAGCCCCTGCCAGGAGGACCGAACATGACGCTCCCGCTGATGCCCAAGGCGACCGCCGTATGGCTGGTCGAGAACACCGCGCTGACCTTCGAGCAGGTCGCGGCGTTCTGCGGCATGCACCCGCTGGAGGTCCAGGGGATCGCCGACGGCGAAGTCGCCATCGGCATCGTCGGCCTCGACCCCGTCGCCAACAACCAGATCACGCGCGAGGAACTGGCGCGCTGCGAGGCGGACAAGACCGCCACGCTGACGCTGCTGAAGGTCGACCTGCCGATGCCCGTGCAGCGCCCGAAGGGTGCGCGCTACACGCCCGTGTCCAAGCGCCAGGACCGCCCGGCCGCCATCGCCTGGCTGCTGCGCCACCATTCGGAACTGACCGACGCGCAGATCGGCAAGATGGTCGGCACGACGAAGCCGACGATCCAGAAGATCCGCGACCGCAGCCATTTCGACATGGCGAACATCAAGCCGACGAACCCGGTCGTTCTCGGCCTGTGCACGCAGGACCAGCTCGACGAGGCGATCAACAAGGCCGCCCGCGCGGCCGAGCGCGCGCGCAAGGAACAGGAACGCGCCGCACGCCGCGCCGCCAAGGCCGCCGAAGCCGCGAAGGCAGCGGCTGCCGCTGCAGCCGAGCCGAAGGCCGAAGCCTAAATCGAATTGAGCGGGACCCCGGCCGTCAGGCCGGGGTCTTCGCATATCCCGCGGGCACCAGCGTCTCGCGGATCTCATCCAGAATCTGCGGATCGTCGATCGTCGCGGGCGGCTTGAAGGCCTGGCCGTCGGCGATCTTCTGCATCGTGCCGCGCAGGATCTTGCCCGAGCGCGTCTTGGGCAGGCGCTTGACGATCACGGCCTGCTTGAAGAACGCGACGGGGCCGATCTTCTCGCGCACCAGCGCCACGATCTCGGCGATGATCTCGGCGTCCGGGCGGTTGACCCCGGCCTTCAGCACGATGAAGCCGAGCGGCACCTGGCCCTTCATCTCGTCGGCGACGCCCACGACCGCGCACTCGGCGACGTCCTTGTGGCTCGCGAGGATCTCTTCCATCTGGCCGGTGGAAAGCCGATGGCCGGCGACGTTGATGACGTCGTCCACCCGCGTCATCACGTAGATGTAGCCGTCGGCGTCGATATAGCCCGCGTCGCCGGTCTTGTAGTAGCCGGGATACTCCGCGAGATACGCGTCGACATAGCGCTGCTCGGCGTTCCACAGCGTGGGGAACGTGCCGGGCGGCAGCGGCAGCTTGCACACGATGGCGCCGATGTCGCCGGCCGGCACCGGATGGCCGTCGGTGCCCAGCACCTGCACGTCCCAGCCCGGGACCGGCTTGGTCGGCGAGCCGGGCTTGATCGGGAAAGGCTTGCCGGTGCCGGTGGGGATGCCCAGCGCGTTGGCGGCGATGGGCCAGCCCGTCTCGGTCTGCCACCAGTGATCGACGACCGGGCGCTTCAGGTGTTCCATCGCCCATTCGAGCGTGGCGGGATCGCAGCGTTCGCCCGCAAGGAACAGCGCGCGGAATTTCGAGAGATCGCTCTTCGCGATGAACTTGCCCTCGGGATCTTCCTTGCGGATGGCGCGGAAGGCGGTGGGTGCCGTGAAGAACGTCTTCACGCCGTGCTCGGCGATCACGCGCCAGAACACGCCCGCGTCCGGCGTGCCCACGGGCTTGCCCTCGAACAGCACGGTCGTGCAGCCGGCGAGTAGCGGCGCGTAGCAGATATACGAATGGCCGACGACCCAGCCCACGTCGGACGCCGCCCAGAACACTTCGCCGGGGCCGGTATCGAAGATCGCGCGCATCGAATAGGCGAGCGCCACCGCGTGCCCGCCATTGTCGCGCACCACGCCCTTGGGCTGGCCCGTGGTGCCCGACGTGTAGAGCACGTAGAGCGGATCGGTCGCCTTCACGGGCACGCAATCCACGGGCTTCGCGGCCGCCGCCGCGCTTGCCCAGTCGATGTCGCGCCCCGCGACGAGATCGCAGGAAAGCTGCGGGCGCTGCAGGATCACGCAGAATTCGGGCTTGTGGCGCGCGATGGCGATGGCGCCGTCGAGCAGCGGCTTGTAGGCGAGCACCTTCGCGCCCTCGATGCCGCACGAGGCCGAGACGATGGCCTTGGGCGTGCAGTCGTCGATGCGCACGGCAAGCTCGTTGGCGGCGAAACCGCCGAACACGACGGAATGGATCGCGCCCAGACGCGCGCAGGCCAGCATCGCGACCAGCGCTTCGGGCACCATCGGCATGTAGATGATGACTCGGTCGCCCTTGGTCACGCCCTTGGCGGCGAGCAGGCCCGCGAACGACGCGACCTTCGCCTGCATCTCCGCATAGGTGAATTTCGCGACCGTACCGGTCACCGGGCTGTCGTAGATGACCGCGACGCGGCTGCCGTTGCCGGCCGCGACATGCCGGTCGATCGCGTTCCAGCAGGTGTTGAGTTCGCCGCCCACGAACCAGCGCGCGGCGGGCTTGGCCGCCGGGTCGAGGACCTTGTCCCACGGCCGGATCCAGTCGATGCCTTGCGCAATTTCGGCCCAAAAACCTTCCGGGTCGCGGCGCGAGCGGGCATGGATCTCGGCATAGGTCGGCATGGCGCTTTTTCTCCCGGTTCTTGAACCAAATCTGCAGCAGCGCCTCTGGTTTGGGAAGGGGCGCCGTGGCATGAATGCCTGCGTCAAGTTGTCCAATATTTTTGGGTATTCCCCGCCATGGCCGCCAAGAAGAAGACCCGCAAGTCCGCCCGCAAGGCACCCGCCCGCCCCGGCAAGTGGGAGCGCGATCTCGCCCGCAACGCCGCCAATTACGAGCCCTTGTCGCCGGTCGGGTTCCTCGCGCGCGCCGCCGCCGTGTGGCCGAAGAAGCCGGCCATCGTGCACGGGCGCATTTCGCGCAACTGGGCGCAGACGCATGCGCGCTGCCGCAGGCTCGCCTCGGCGCTGGCGCGCGCGGGCATCCGGCGCGGCGACACCGTGGCGCTCTTCGCTCCGAACATCCCGGCGGCCTACGAGTGCGCCTTCGGCGTGCCGATGGCCGGCGCGGTGCTGAACGCGATGAACGTGCGCCTCGATGCCGACACCATCGCCTTCCAGATCGATCACGGCGAGACGAAGCTGATCTTCGCCGACACCGAATTCGCCCCCGTCGTCGCGGCAGCGCTGGCCAAGGCGAAGCGCAAGCCGATCGTGATCGACATCGCTGATCCCGAAGGCCCCGGCGGCAAATCGCTGGGCAAGACGGAGTACGAAGACTTCCTCGCCGGGGGCGATCCGGATTTCGCGCCGCTCAAGGTGCGCGACGAATGGGACGCGCTCGCGCTCAACTACACGTCGGGCACCACGGGAAACCCCAAGGGTGTCGTCTATCACCATCGCGGCGCCTATCTGAACGCGGTCGGCAACACGATGGTCTGGGATCTCGGGCATCACCCGATCTATCTGTGGACGCTGCCGATGTTCCACTGCAACGGCTGGTGCTTCCCCTGGACGATCGCGGCGATGGCCGGCACGAACGTGTGCCTGCGCCGCGTCGAGGCGCCGGCGATCTTCGCGGCGATCAAGGACAGTGGCGTGACGCACATGTGCGGCGCCCCCATCGTCATGAACATGCTGATCAACGCGCCCGAGACGCTGCGCCAGGACCCCTCGCACGTCGTCGAGATCATGACGGCCGCCGCCCCGCCGCCCGCCGCCGTGATCGAGAAGATGGAGCGGATGGGTTTCCACATCACGCATGTCTACGGGCTGACGGAAGTCTACGGGCCGGCGGTCGTGTGCGAATGGCATTCGGAATGGGACAGCCTGCCGCCGTCGGAATCGGCGGTGCTGAAGGCGCGCCAGGGCGTGCGCTATCCGGTGCTCGAAGGCCTGATGGTGGCCGACGAAAAGACGCTGAAGCCCGTGCCGTCGGACGGCACGACGATGGGCGAGGTCTTCATGCGCGGCAACATCGTCATGAAGGGGTACCTGAAGAACCCGGAAGCCACCGCCAAGGCGTTCCGGGGCGGCTGGTTCCATACCGGCGATCTCGGCGTCATGCACGCCAACGGCTATGTCGAGCTCAAGGACCGCTCGAAGGACATCATCATCTCGGGCGGCGAGAACATCTCGACCATCGAGGTCGAGAGCGCGCTCTACCGCCATCCGGCCGTGCTCGAGGTCGCGGTCGTCGCGCGCGCGGACGAGAAGTGGGGCGAAACGCCCTGCGCGTTCGTCACGCTCAAGGACGGCGCGTCGGCGAGCGCCGAGGAAATCATCGCTTTCGCGCGCAAGAATCTTGCCGGTTACAAGGTACCGCGCACCGTCGTGTTCGGGCCGCTGCCGAAGACGTCGACCGGCAAGATCCAGAAATTCGTGCTGCGCGAGCGAACGAAATCGCTCTAAAATTGCCGCAACGATGGCCGACCAGACTCGCAAATACCGCCCGGGCATGATCGTCTTCCGCGAAGGCGAAAGCGGCGACTATGCCTGCCTGGTGAAGAGCGGCGAGGTCGAACTCGTCAAGCTCGCGAACCCGGGCGCGCCGCCCATCGCCACCGTCAATCCCGGCATGATGTTCGGCGAGCTGGCCCTGCTCGACAACGCGCCGCGCATGGCGACGGCGCGCACGAAGGGCGAAACCGAACTCCTGATCGTCGACCGGGCGCGCTTCCTGCTGAAGCTCAAGGGCCTGTCGGGCAGCCAGCGCGAAATCTTCGAGCTGTTCGCGGCTTTCGTGCGCGAGACGCCCGTCTGGGTGGCGCCAATCCCCAACGAAGTGCGCCCGCCGCTCAGCGAGAAGGGCGGCCGCGTGCAGGCATTGATGGGAACCGTGACGATGTCCGGGCTGCTGAAGACGGGCGACCCGTTCCTCGACGTGCTCGGCAACATGCTGGTGAGCTACGCCAAGAGGCGTCTGCCGCCGCCGGCCTGAGGCGCCCGCGTATACGCGGGGGGCCTGCAGGAGCCGGCGGGACGAGGCCGTGCGCTAGCCCGACATTCGGGCCAGCTCGTCCTTGATCTTCAATTTTTCACGTTTGAGAGATGCGACCACGGGCGCACTGGGTGCGGGCCGGGCCTCCTCGTGGCTGAGGTCGCGTTCGAGCTTGGCGTGCTTTGCTTGCAGAGACCTGACGCGATCGGATGCTGGCATTGCCGAAACCTCCTTCGTTCTGGTTCTTGCGCGAACATGAAAAGCCTATGCCTGTCGCCGGGCGCCTGCAAGACGGCGCAAGCGCCGCCGTGCAGCCGGAAGTCGAAATTAATCTTCGCGTTTGCGTGCAGGGCGTTGATTCCACGCTCTTGGCGCAAGTGCTGAAAAAATTTTCGTTAACGCGCGCGCATCGCGAACGAAAATTGCCGCATTTGCGTGCGCATCCGCGTACCGGCTGCGCGCATGTGTCGCATGCACGGGTGCGGCGAGCGCGGAAAGATCGCGCAGCAGCAGACGCTCGGCCGCAAGCTCTGCGGCGAGGATCGAACGGCGCAGTCGCCGGATCGCGGCGTCTTCCTGCGCCGTCGCGCGGATCGCGTCGCGTGATGCGCGCAAGGGGTCGATCACGGCAACGCGCCAGTTCCGCGCGGTCGCGCGCCAGAGCCGCAGGCGCCCCGCATCGAGTCGCCCGCGGCCGCCATGGCCGTGCCAGATCGCGGCGAGCAGCAGCGGAATATCGACCCCATGGCGCGCCTGCAGGGCCAGGCAGGCATCGGCCACGCCCGGTTTCGCATAGAGTTTCAACGCGAAGGGCCACAGGGCCAGGTTCCGCCCGCCGCGCTTTGCTGCTAGACTGCGTCCCATTCAGACCGCCTTCCGCATTTGGACAGACCCGGCGTCGATGGACGATCCCGTTTTCGAAACGATCCGCCGCCAGATCGCGGAACTGCAGAGCGAGCACCGCGATCTCGACGACGTGATCGCCCGGCTGGTCGAGGCGGGGACAGTCGACATGCTGCAGGTCCAGCGCCTGAAGAAGCGCAAGCTTGCGCTCAAAGACCAGATCGCGCGGCTCGAAAGCCAGCTGCTGCCCGACATCATCGCCTGACGCCCGGTCAGGGGGGCGCTCAGGGCGGGGTCCCGCGCGCGCTCTTCTTGCGCTCGTACATCTCGCGATCGGCGCTTTCCAGCAGCCGCGCGATGTCGTCGCCACCGCGGAACGTGTAGACGCCCCACGCGACCGAAGGCTTGATCGCGACACCCCGCCAGTCGAGCTCGCTTTCCTGGATGCGCTGGGCGAGCAGGGCGGCCTTTTCGTCGGCCACCGGTTTGTCGGTATAGGTGAGGATCACGCCGAACTCGTCGCCGCCCAGCCGCCCGACGACGTCGGTGTCGCGCACGTTCTGCACGATCACGCGCGCGATGTGCGCGAGAAGGGCATCGCCCGCCGCGTGGCCGTGCGTGTCGTTGACCTGCTTCAGGCCGTTGGCGTCGAAATAGACGAGGCTGGAGGGCTGGTCGTAGCGTTCGGCGAAGGCCTGCATGCGCCCGAGCTCGCGCACGAAGGCGCGGCGGTTGAACACGGGCACGAGGCTGTCCTGGTCGGCGAGGCGTTCGAGATGCGCCGCGCGCGACTGCGCCTGCGCCGCCTCGCGCCGCGCCTTGTCGACCTCAGCCATCAGCCGCATGATCGCGTCGCGGACCTTGGGCGTGAACTCGGCCTCGGGGATGCCCATCACCTGGGCGATGTCCTTGGGCGTGCGCATGCCGCCCGACATGGGGGCCGCACCCTGCGCGCGGCCGGCCGCGTCCGCCCGTTTGACGGGGGCGCTTGTGGCAGGGCCAACGATGCGGTTCGTGTCGCCGATCTTCATCCGGTACCGGGACGGAATTGGATTTCGCAACGAGCCATAGCACAGACGGACCGGGATTTGGGGGGCGGAATGCGGGGCGCCTGCGCCCCTTCCCGGGCGGCGCGGGGCTCGCCTATACTCCGCCCCTTTCCGGCCCCGGCCGGTCCATCTGGAGTACACGGCAAATGGCGAAGAAGCCCCTCGTCGGGATCATCATGGGCAGCCAGTCCGACTGGGAGACCATGCGCCATGCCGCCGGCATCCTGCAGGATCTCGGCGTGTCCTACGAAACGCGGATCGTCTCGGCGCACCGCACGCCGGACCGGCTTTACCAATATGCGACGGGTGCGGCGAAGCGCGGCCTTTCCTGCATCGTCGCGGGCGCCGGCGGAGCTGCCCACCTGCCGGGCATGGCGGCCGCGATGACGCGCCTGCCGGTCTTCGGCGTGCCAGTCGAATCGCGCACGCTCAAGGGTCTCGATTCGCTGCTGTCGATCGTCCAGATGCCCGCCGGCATTCCGGTGGGCACGCTCGCGATCGGCAAAGCGGGTGCCACGAACGCAGGCCTGCTCGCCGCCGCCGTCGTGGCGCTGGGCGACACGAAGGTCGCCCGCGCGCTCGACGCGTTCCGTTCCGCGCAGACCGCCAAGATCGCGCAGAAGCCGGTCGACGAACCAGCTCCGAAGAAGCCCGCCCCGAAGAAAAAGGCCCGCCGGTGAGCGTGCGCCGCCTTCCGCCCGGTTCGACGATCGGCATCCTCGGCAACGGCCAGCTCGGCCGGATGACCGCGCTCGCCGCCGCCCGCCTCGGCTTCCGCACGCACTGTTTCGGGCCGGAGAAGGATTCGCCCGCCGAACAGGTCGCCACGCACGCGACCGTCGCCGACTATCGCGACGTCAAGGCGCTGACCAAGTTCTTCAAGGCGTGCGACGTCGTCACCTACGAATTCGAGAACATCCCGGTCGCGGGCGTGGCCGCCGTCGCGAAAGCGAAGCATGCGCCCCTCTATCCCTCGGCACGCGTGCTGGCGACGTGCCAGGACCGGCTGCTCGAAAAGGCGTTCCTCAACCGCATCGGCATCGCGACAGCCCCGTGGATGAAGGTCGCGAAGCCGCGCGATCTGGTGCGTGCCGTCGAGACGCTCGGCCGCCCGTCGGTGCTGAAGACCGCGCGCATGGGCTACGACGGCAAGGGCCAGATCAAGATCGGCAAGCAGACCTCGCTCGACGACGCGTTCGGCGTGCTCAAGGGCATCGACGGCATCCTCGAAGGCTTCGTCGATTTCCGCTGCGAGATTTCGGTCGTCGTGGCGCGCGGGGCTTCGGGTGCGGCCTGCTATGTGCCGGTCGAGAACCGCCACAAGCACCACATCCTCGACATGACGGTGGCGCCCGCACGCCTTTCGGCGGCGCTGAAGCGCGAGGCCGAGGCGATGGCGCTGCATATCGCCACGAAGCTCGACCTGATCGGCGTGCTCGCGGTGGAGATGTTCGTCACGCGCGACGGCCGCCTGCTCGTCAACGAACTGGCTCCGCGCCCGCACAATTCCGGCCACTGGACGATCGACGCGTGCCCGGCCAGCCAGTTCGACCAGCTCGCGCGCGCCGTCGCCGGCCTGCCACTGGGCGATCCGGTGCGCCATTCGGATGCCGTGATGAAGAACCTGATCGGCGACGACGTGGACGAAGTCCCCGCCATCCTCGCCGACAGGCGCGCGATCCTGCATCTCTACGGCAAGGCCGAAGCGCGCGCCGGCCGCAAGATGGGCCACGTCACGTATCTGAAGAAGAAGCGCTGAGTGCCCCTCACGTCATGGCCGGGCTTGTCCCGGCCATCCACGTCTTGGGGTTGGCAAAGTCGTGGATGCCCGCATGCGCGGGCATGGCAGGCTTGATCACCCCGCGCGCTTGAACTTCGCCATCAGCCCGGCAAACGGGTTCGGCAGTTTTTCGATCTGCGCCTTCACGCCGGCCATCGCCTTGGGCACCGCCATCACGTTGGCGATGCGCCGGTCGAGGAATTCCCATGTGTCGGCCTGGCCGTCGGACTTGTCCTCGAGCCAGAAGAGCAGCGTGGACGAATAGACGCCGGCCGCGAGGCCGCGCTTGGAGTAGTAGTTGAAGTCCGTCGCGCGGTCGCCGGCCAGATGCCAGATCGCGTCGACCGTCGCCCACAGCGTGCGCATCGACAGCGGCAGGCCGCTGGGCATCGCCATGAGAGCCAGGCCCCGGCGTACCGCCTCGCGGTGCGCCGTCAGCGGGGCAAGGCGCAGGCGGATCGCGCGGGCGATCTTCTCGCGGATCTTGAGCGTGGCGAATTCGGGGTCGGCTTCGCAGGCCGCCAGCATCGCGCGGTCGGCCATCGCGCACCAGTGGCCCAGCGCTTCGAGCGGGCCGCCGGGGAACACGCGCAGCGCCGTGACCGCCGGATAGCCGGCTTCTTCGGCCGCACGGTCAAGCACGCTCTGGCTCCAGCCGTCGAAGGGGATGTGCGGGAGGGCCGCCTCGACGATGCGGTCGCGGGCGGCGATGCGATCGAAACTCATGCCTGCTTCTCCATGCGCCGGCGCATCTCTTCGACGAAGCCGAGCGTCGACAAGTCTTGCATGCGCTGGGGGTAGAGGACACCGTCCAGATGGTCGCACTCGTGCTGCACGACGCGCGCATGGAAGCCCGAGACCGTGCGGTCGATCGCCTTCCCGTCGAGCCCGAAGCCGCGATAGCGCAGATGCGTGAAGCGCGGCACCATGCCGGTGAGGCCGGGGACCGACAGGCAGCCTTCGAAGGCCTCGTTCGTTTCCTCGCCGATCGGCTCCAGCACCGGGTTGATCAGCGCGGTGAGATCGACAGGCGTGTCGCCCGCGATCCCGGTCGTCCGCTCGGCCCGCACGAGGAACACGACGATGCGCAGCGGCACGTGGACCTGGGGGGCGGCGAGGCCGGTTCCGGGCGCGTCCACCATCGTGTCGACCATGTCCTCGACGAGGGCGGCGATCTCGGGGGCGGTGGGGTCCTCCACGGGGTCGGCGACCTGCGCGAGGACCGGGTGGCCCATGCGGGCGATCTTGAGAATGGCCATGATCCGGGCAGGATAGGGGATGGCCGGGGCCCCCGGAAGGGCCGCATTCGACGGTTTGCAAGCCTTTGGGGCGTATGATATAAGCCGCCCTCCGGTGGAGATTCGGGTGTGGCGGAGACGTCGCCGCGAGTCGCTGCCTAACGGATCAACCCTTTGATTTAGTTCGGAAAAGGAACACGGCCCCCGTGCAAGTCATCGTCCGCGACAACAACGTCGATCAGGCCCTCCGCGCGCTCAAGAAGAAGATGCAGCGCGAGGGAATTTTCCGCGAAATGAAGCTGCGCCGCCACTTCGAGAAGCCCTCGGAGAAGAAGGCGCGCGAGAAGGCCGAAGGCGTCCGCCGCCTGCGCAAGCTGCAGCGCAAGCGCCTGGAGCGCGAAGGCTACTAGTCTTCGTCCGGCTGCGGCCGGGCACGAAAAAGCCGCCGGGGGCGACCCCGGCGGCTTTTGCCGTTTCTGGGTTCGGGACGGGCGGGGCTCAGTGCCCGCCGGACATCGCCTTGACGATGCCTTCGACGACCTTCTTGGCGTCCCCGAACAGCATCATCGTGTTGTCGCGGAAGAACAGCTCGTTCTCCACGCCGGCATAGCCCGACGCCATCGAGCGCTTGATGAACAGCACGGTCTTGGCCTTCTCCACGTCGAGGATCGGCATGCCGTAGATCGGGCTACGCGGATCGGTCTTGGCGGCCGGGTTCGTCACGTCGTTGGCGCCGATGACGAACGCCACGTCCGCCTGCGCGAAGTCGCGGTTGATGTCGTCGAGCTCGAACACCTCGTCGTAGGGCACGTTCGCTTCGGCGAGCAGCACGTTCATGTGGCCGGGCATGCGGCCCGCGACCGGATGGATGGCGTAGCGGATCGAGACGCCTTCCTTCTTCAGGAGGTCGGCCATTTCGCGCAGCGCGTGCTGCGCCTGCGCGACCGCCATGCCGTAGCCCGGCACGATGATGACCGACGAAGCGTTCTTCATGATGAACAGCGCGTCTTCCGACGAACCCTGCTTCACCGGGCGCTGTTCCTTGACCGCCCCGCCCGCGGAAGCACCGGCCGCGTCGGTGCCGAAGCCGCCGAGGATGACGTTGAAGATCGAGCGGTTCATGCCCTTGCACATGACATAGGACAGGATCGCGCCCGACGAGCCGACGAGCGCGCCCGTGACGATCAGCAGCGAGTTCTGCAGCGTGAAGCCGATGCCGCACGCGGCCCATCCCGAATAGGAATTGAGCATCGAGACGACGACCGGCATGTCGGCGCCGCCGATGGGCAGGATCAGCAGGAAGCCCACGGCCAGCGACAGGATCACCAGCGTCCAGAAGGCGACGGGCGTGCCGGTCATCGACAGCCACACGATGTTCGCCACGATCAGCACGCCCAGCACCGCGTTGAGCGGATGCTGCATCGGGAACTGCAGCGGTGCGCCCGAGACGAGGCCCTGGAGCTTCGCGAAGGCGACGATCGAGCCCGTGAAGGTGATGGCGCCGATGGCGGTGCCGAGGGCGAGTTCCACGAGCGAGGCCGCCTTGATGGCGCCGGGGATGCCGATGCCGAAGCTCTGCGGCGAATAGAGCGTGGCGGCCGCCACGAACACCGCCGCGAGGCCGACCAGCGAGTGGAAGGCGGCGACGAGCTGGGGCAGGGCCGTCATCTCGATGCGCAGGGCCACGAAGGTGCCGATGGCGCCGCCGATCAGGATGCCCGCGGCGATCAGGCCGAACGAACTCGTCTGCGGCAGCATCAGCGTCGTGGCGATGGCGATGGCCATGCCGGCCATGCCGAAGAAGTTGCCGCCACGGGCCGTCTCGGGGCTCGAAAGCCCGCGCAGGCTCATGATGAAGCAGATCGACGCGACGAGATAGAGAAGCGAAGCGGTATTGGCGCTCATGACTGCGGATCCCTTACTTCTGCTTCTTCTTGAACTTGCCCAGCATGCGCTGGGTGACGACGAACCCGCCGAAGATGTTGACCGAAGCCAGCACCACCGCGAGGAAGCCCATCGCCTGGCTGAACCCGACGGCCGATGCGCCGGCGGCAAGCAGCGCGCCCACGATGATCACCGAGCTGATCGCGTTGGTGACCGCCATCAGCGGCGAGTGCAGGGCCGGCGTCACGCGCCAGACCACGTAGTAGCCCACGAACGTCGCCAGCACGAGGACGGTCAGGCCCATCGTGAGCGCGTCGGGACCGCCGGCGGCCCCGACGTCGGGCGACAATGCCGCCTGTGCGGCAAGCTCGCGCGCCTTGGCGGCGAGGCTGGAGGCATCGGTCGCGAGCTGTGCGGCCTTGTCGAGAAGTGCGCTGTCGGACATCGCTTTCCTGTCCTTCGTTACTGGGCGGCCGCGGCGGGCGCGGGCGCGAAATTGGGATGCACGACCTGGCCGTCGCGGGTGAGCAGCGAGCCCTTGATGATCTCGTCGGCCGGGTCGATGGCGAGGCCGCCGTCCTTGCCGACGATCAGCTTCATGAACTCGGCGAGATTGCGCGAATAGAGCGCCGAGGCATCCACGGCGAGGCGCGAGGGCACGTTGGCGTAGCCCACGATCTTGACGCCGTGGCGCTGCACGATCTGGCCGGCGGCGCTGCCTTCGCAGTTGCCGCCCGATTCGACCGCGAGGTCGACGACGATGGAGCCCGGCTTCATCGAGGCGACCATCGCGTCGGTGACGAGGCGCGGCGCCGGACGGCCCGGGATCAGCGCCGTGCAGATAACGACGTCCATCTTGCGTACCGTGTCGGCGATCAGGGCCGCCTGCTTGGCCTTGTAGGCGTCGGACATTTCCTTGGCGTAGCCGCCCGACGTCTCGGCCTGGCGGGCTTCCTCGTCGTCCACGTAGACGAACGTGGCGCCCAGCGATTCGACCTGTTCCTTGGCGACGAGGCGCACGTCGGTGGCGGAAACGACGGCACCCAGACGGCGCGCGGTCGCGATGGCCTGGAGGCCGGCGACGCCGGCACCCATCACCATGACCTTGGCCGGGGCGACCGTTCCGGCGGCCGTCATCATCATCGGGAAGGCACGGCCGAACTGCTCGGCCGCGTCGATCACGGCCTTGTAGCCGGCGAGATTGGCCTGGCTCGACAGCACGTCCATCGACTGGGCGCGCGTGATGCGCGGCACCAGTTCCATCGCGAAGGCGACGATGCCGCGCCGGGCGAGGTCGGCGACCTGCTCCTTGTTGCGGTAGGGGTCGAGCTGGGAGACCAGCACCGCGCCCGGCTTCAGGGCGGCGAGTTCGTCCCCGCCTTCGGCGGCCGTCAGCGGGCGGCTGACCTTCAGCACGATGTCGGCCTGGGCGAGCAGGCTGGCGGCATCGGCGACGATCTCGGCGCCGGCATCGACATAGGCCTGGTCGGTGATGGCGGCCGAAAGCCCGGCCCCGGTCTCGACCAGGAAGCTCGCGCCCAGCGCCTTCATGCGCTTGATCGAGTCGGGCGTGGCGGCGACGCGCGCTTCGTAGGCGCGGCGCTCTTTGGGGATCGCGACCTTCATACTCGTCTCCCGGCAGGCGATAGGGCCAAAATGTGGGGCGACAATGCCAACCGACCGGGGTTTTGCCAAGCGCCGAATCGGCGACGAAATGCCACGTCGAGTTAAATTAATTGCCGCCTAGGATGAATTTAACTTTCCGCGGCCTCGGCCGCTTCGATCGGGAATGCCGAGGGCATGAAAAGCGTGATCGTCGTTCCCCTGCCCGGCGCGCTCGCCAGCGTCAGGCGGCCCCCCATCCGGTGGGCAAGTGCCGTCGAGATCGACAGGCCGAGCCCGGTCCCCGGAATGGCGCCGTCGCGCGAGGCGCGCGTGCGGTAGAAGGGCCGCCCGATGGAGGCGAGCTCCTCCGGCGCGATCCCCGGCCCGTCGTCGGAGACGGACAGTGCGACATTGCCGCTCGCGGGATCGCTCGCGCAGGCCAGCTCGACCGCCGATCCGGCCGGCGCGAACTTGACCGCGTTGGAGACGAGGTTCATCAGGATCTGCCGCACGGAGACGGCATCGCCGCAGACCCACAGCGGCGCGCCCCTGGCGCGCAGCTCGATCCCGCGTTCGCCCGCCACCGGTCGCAGCAGGCGGACGAGCTCGCCGATCGTCTCGCCGGCATCGAGCGGCACGCGCTCGAGCGTGCGGCTGCCCACGTCGATCGACGAGAAGTCGATGATGTCGCCGATCAGCATCAGCAGATGCTGGCCGCTGCCGGCGATGTCGCAGGCGTACTCGCGGTACTTGGGGTGGCCGAGCGGGCCGAACAGGCCGTCGGCCAGGATCTGCGCGAATCCGACGATGGCGTTGAGCGGCGTGCGCAGCTCGTGGTTCATCTTCGCGATGAAGATCGCGCGGCCCTCCGCCTCGAGGCGGAGCCGGCCTTGCGTGCGCGCAAGCTCGCTGTTGGAGCGGTGCAGGGCGCCCGCATAGCGGGTCGACATCCGCCCGTAGCCGACTGCCGCGACAAGCGTGACGAGCATGATCGCCAGGATCGGCCAGTCGGCGAACAGGGCGCCCCATGCGATCGTCGGCCATTCCACCGTATAGGTGATGACCAGCGGCAGCGGATCGAGGCGGCAGAAAACCGTCAGCATTGGCGTGGCGCCGCGCTTGATGCGCCATTCGAACCGCCCGGTTTCTTCGCCCGCGGGCATGCGGCGCCATAGCGCGTCGTCGATCCCTTCGTCCGACGGGAACTGGGCGATGCGCGCACGGTCTGCCCGGTAGAGCGCGATGCGGTCGCCGTCGCGATCGAGAAGCGCCGCGTACACGTCGGTGAAGCTGGCGACCGGGATGCCAACGCTGACGACGCCCTGCGGACGACCGTCCTGGCCGAGAACGGGCCGGGACAGATGGATACGCAGCTCGTGCGTGCGTGGATCGTTGATGGGCGTCGCGACGAAGATCTGCCGGGTCGGGTCGATCATCAGCGCGCGTCCGGGCGCGTCGCGTTCCGGGCCGATCTGGTAGCGGAACTCCTCGCGCTCGGGGCCGCGTATGTCGGGCGCGGAGACGGGGCTTTCGCCGTCCGAGCGCCAGATGTCCAGCGTGAAGGGGCCCGGCGCCGACTCCAGCGACGCGAGCCGGATCGCCGCGAGCTGCTCGATCGGGATCGTCGACAGGACGCGGCCGTCGAGTCCCCACAACGCCGTCAGCATCACGGCATCGGCGAGCGTCACCAGTCGCGCGGCATGCGCGTCGGCGGCAAGCAGGCTGCGATGGATCGCCGCAAGGCGGGTAACGGACTCGCGCTCGATGATCCAGATGCAGGCCGCGACCGCCGCGATCGCGCCCAGCGCGCCCAGCAAGGTCGCGCCGAACTGGAGGCGGCGCGACGGCGCTTCGGGCGCGCTGATCGCGGCAGCCTCGATATGTCCGAGCGGATTTGAGGGGAGTTCGACGGCCACGTTCATCCTTGTCGTGATAGTGCGGCGAACGTTCTAACCGTCGACGATTAAGGGCGTGTAAATTTCGAACATATACTATCGTAAGTAATATGCGGCTTCATTCCGCGCCCTTGCCCAGCGGCAGCAGCAGCGTGACGGTCGTCCCGTCGCCCGGCACGCTGGCGAGCGTCAACCGCCCGCCCATCTGGTTGGCGAGAGCGACCGAAATCGAAAGCCCGAGCCCGGTGCCCGAGACCGCACCCAGGCGTGCCGCGCGCGTGCGGAAGAAAGGCCGGCCGATCGACGCCAGTTCCGACGGTGCGATGCCGAGGCCGTGGTCGATGACGGAGATCGCGACGAACCCCGATTCGGGCCGGTCACGGCATTCGATCTCGACGGTGCCGCCGGCGGCGGAAAACTTGATCGCGTTGGTGACGAGGTTGATCAGGATCTGGCGCACGGCGACAGCGTCGCCGAAGGCCGGGGTGTTCGGGCAGGACGCGACCAGCACGACATTGCGCTCGCTCGCCACCGGGCGCAGCAGCCGGACCGTCTCGACCACCGATTCCGCGACGTCAAGGGGCACGATGTCGAGTTTGCGCCGTCCCTGGTCGATCGCCGAGAAATCGATGATCTCGCCGATCAGGGTCTGCAGATGCTGGCCGCTGCGCGCGATGTCGCGCGCATATTCGCTGTATTTGGGGTGGGCGGGGCCGAAGGTGCTGTCGGCAAGGATCTGCGCGAAGCCGACGATGGCATTGAGCGGGGTCCGCAGTTCGTGATTCATGTTCGCGATGAAGATGCCGCGTTCGTCGGATTCGAACTGCAGGTGCTCCTTGGCCTGGGCGAGCTGCCCGTTCGCCTGCGCGAGCGCATTGGCATAGCGGATCGAGACCATCGCGTAGAAGACCGCCGCCGTCAGCGTGGCGACCGCGATGGCGAGAATCGGCCAGTAGACCGAGAGCGCCTCGCGCGACAGCGGGCGCCATTCGAACGTGTAGACGATGACCAGCGGCATCGGCCGCAAGCCCGCGAAAACGCTGAGCGTGCCGTCCCCGCCGTCGCCGGACGACTGTTCAAACCGCCCGAAGGCGGTCGCCGGATAGAGCCGCCACAGTGTCTCGACCGGTGTTTCGGATATTCCGACGGCCGACTCGGCCGGGTACTGGGCGATCAGCTTGCGGTCGTCGCGGTAGAGCGCGAGGCGGTCACTCGCGCGCTCGCGATGGCTGAACAGCATGTCCACGATCGCCGATAGCGGGACGCCGACGCTGATCACGCCGTGCGGGCTGCCGGTTTCGTCGAGGATGGCACGCGAGAAGAGGATCGTCGGTGCGCCCGTCACGGGATCGGCGACGGGCGTGGAGACGAAGATGCCGCGGTTCGAATGCACCATCTGCGCGCGCTCGGCCGCATGCAGGCCGGGAGACGTCTGGTAACGGTAGAAATCCTGGCCGAGCGCGCGCGGCCCTTCGGACCACAGCGCGTTGGCGCCGTCTTCGGTCCAGAAATCCAGCGTGAAGCGGCCCGGCACGACGTCGAGCACGACGCGCCGCAGCATGGCCAGCTGGTCGAACGCGATCTCGGCCGGGTCGCGCCCGTTTATCGCCAGAAGGGCGGGCATCATGATCGCGTCGACCTGCGTGAAGATCTGTCCGAGCTGCGCATCGGCGGCCAGCAGGCTGCGCTCGGCCGATGCCGTGCGGAACTCGACGAAGGAGCTGCGGAAGCCGGCCTCACGCACCTGGATCCACCAAGCGGTGGCGCCGATCGCGACGATGAGGATCGCGCAAAGGACGGCCGCCCAGATGTTGTGGAGCCGCGCGGGCGCGTGCGTCGCGACAAGCTCCGCTGTATCCGGACGAACGACAGGTGATGCCGAAATTTCCAAGGCCACCGGCTCCGTTCCGGTTGGGCGTCGCAGTAAAACCTATTGCCAGATTAGCGTAGAGGATGCAACGTACTACAAAAACAACTATACGATTGTATACTTAGCGATCCACTGGTCCGGCTTGACCGGGCCAATGTGACAATTGACGGCGGCCCCGGCGGCTCGGTAGGGTCACGGCAAGCTGCGAGTTGAACAGGGACGCGCCGCTTATCAAAGGAACCGCCCGAAGCTCGCCAAAGACGCGCTCGGGCGGTTCTGCATTCCGGAGGTCGCATGACCGGCAAGTTCCCACGGTTCGATACACTTTCTCTCCACGCTGGTCAGCAGCCGGACCCGACCACGGGCGCGCGGGCCGTGCCGATCTACCAGACGACTTCGTATGTCTTTCCGGATGTCGATGCCGCGGCCTCGCTGTTCAATCTCGAGCGCGCCGGGCACATCTACAGCCGCATTTCCAATCCCACCGTCGCAGTTCTCGAAGAACGTATTGCAGCCCTCGAAGGCGGTGTGGGCGCCGTCGCCACGGCTTCTGGGCAGGCCGCGCTCCATCTTGCGATCGTCACGCTGATGGGGGCAGGCGGGCATATCGTCAGCTCGTCGTCGATCTATGGTGGCTCGCACAACATGTTCACCCACACGCTGCCGCGCTTCGGCATCACGACGAGCTTCGTCGACCCGCGCGATCCGGCCGCCTTCGCGGCGGCGATCCGGCCCGAGACCCGACTCGTCTTCGGCGAGGTGCTGGGCAATCCGGGTCTCGAGGTGCTCGATGTGCCGGCCGTCGCGAAAGTCGCGCACGCGGCGGGCCTGCCGCTGATGCTCGACTGCACGTTCTGCACGCCCTACCTGTTTCGCGCGTTCGAGCATGGCGCCGATCTCGTCATGCATTCGACGACCAAGTGGATCGGCGGGCACGGGATCGCGATCGGCGGCGTGCTGGTCGATGCCGGCACGTTCGATTGGGAGAAGTCGGGGAAGTTCCCGACTCTGACCGAACCCTATGCCGGCTATCACGGACTCGATTTCGCCGAAGAATTCGGTCCGGCCGCCTTCGTCATGCGCGCGCGCGCCGAGGGGCTGCGCGATTTCGGCGCGTGCCTGTCGCCGACCAACGCCTTCTATCTGCTGCAGGGGCTGGAGACGCTGCCGCTGCGCATGGCGCGTCATGTCGAGAACGCCCGCAAGGTCGCGGCCTTCCTCGCGGCGGCCCCGGAAGTCGCGTGGGTCAATCATCCCGACCTGCCGAGCCATCCCGATCATGCGCTCGCCCAGCGCCTGCTGCCCAAGGGGGCGGGATCGATGATCAGCTTCGGCATCAAGGGCGGGCGCGCCGGCGGGCGGCGCTTCATCGAGGCGCTGAAACTGTTCAGCCATCTCGCCAACGTGGGCGACGCCAAGTCGCTCGTCATCCACCCGGCCTCGACGACGCACCAGCAGATGGACGCCGCCGCCCTCAAGGCCGCCGGCGTGGGCGAGGAAATGGTGCGCCTTTCGATCGGCCTCGAGGATCCGGCGGATCTCACCGACGACCTGGCTGCTGCCCTGCGGGCGGCGGCGAAAGGTTAGGGCGATGGAGCTCGTCGTCGATGGCCGTCCCGTCTTTGCCGCCAATGGCGGACAGAAATTCGATCCCACCCGGCCGAGCGTGCTGTTCCTGCACGGGGCCGGCATGGATCACACGGTCTGGAACCTGCAGACGCGCTGGTTCGCCCATCACGGCCGCAATGCGCTGGCGATCGACCTGCCGGGGCACGGGCGGTCCGCGGGCCCGGCACTCGGCTCGGTCGAGGCGATGGCCGATTTCGTGCCCAAGCTGCTCGACGCGGCCGGCGCGTCGATGGCCGCGATCGTCGGCCATTCGATGGGTGCGCTCGTGGCGCTCGCCGCCGCCGCGCGCCATCCCGCGCGCGTTCGCGCGCTGGGGCTGGTCGGCGTGGCGGCGGCGATGCCGGTTCATCCAAAGCTGCTCGACGCGGCGGCAAAGGACGATCCGGCGGCCGTCGCGATGATCGCGGACTGGGCGTTCGGCCGGCGCGCGCAACTCGGCGGCGCCCGCGCGCCCGGCACCTGGATGGTCGGCGGTGGCGTTCGCCTGCTCGAACGGGCTGCCTCCGGCGTCCTGTCGCGCGACCTGGCCGCGTGCGACTCGTACAAGAATGCACCCGATTCCGCCCGCGCGGTGCGTTGCCCCGTCCTTTTCGTGCTGGGGACGACCGATCGCATGACTCCGGCTGCCGGCGCGAAAAGCCTGATCGAAGCGGTCGCGGACGCGCGCGTGCGCGAGCTTGCCGGGGCAGGCCACATGGCGATGATCGAGGCGCCGGATGCCACGCTCGCCGCGCTTGCAGAGGTATGCTGAAGCGATGTCGGACGCGAAAAAGCCGCCCGAAAAGCGCGCCGCCTATCGTCACTTCCGCGCGATACCGACGCGCTGGATGGACAACGATCTCTACGGGCACGTCAACAACGTCGTGTACTACAGCTACTTCGACACGATCATCAATTCGTACCTGATCGAATCGGGCGGCTTAGACATACACAATGCCGAAGTCATCGGCATTGCGGTCGAGACGATGTGTCGGTTCCGCACGTCGCTCGCCTTTCCCGAGACGATCGATGCGGGTCTGCGTGTCGGCCATCTTGGCAACAGTTCGGTGCGATACGAAATCGGCCTCTTCAAGAAGGACGGCGACGAAGCGGCGGCCGAGGGGCATTTCGTGCATGTGTTCGTGCAGCGTGCGACACAAAAGCCGGTGGCCATACCATTGCATGTAAAGGATGCATTACACAAAATATCTACCTGAAATTTTGCTGTACAGAATTGTCTATTTATTTACGCCGCAACCGCTAAATTCCCGCCCGCGAAATTATGCGGAGAGCGGAAATGTTCTGTGTCAATTCATTCGAGGCCTTGGAACTGGTGGCGCGTGAAACGCTGTTTCGTGTCGCGCAGCCGCATCTCGAAAATGCGCGGATCACCGCGACCGAGCTGGCCTTCGACGTGCGCGAGCAGCGCAAGTTGCTGAACGCGGGCATGCGCTTCCAGGAGTTCGTGCAGCGCGTCGCGATCCTGCAGGGCCAGCAGATGAAGAATCCGGTCACCGAGCGCGTCCGCCAGCTGATCGAGCTTGTCGACGGCGCGATGCGCGAGGTGGAACAGGCCGCGCGCGAAATCCCCGAAGTGCAGGCGATCGACGCCGCCGCCCTCGATCGGCTTGCGGCGAGCGATCCGGTCAGGGGTCCGATCCGTGCGGGCGTGGCGCTCGCGACGCTGCTTGCCGGTGCCCCGGCCGGTGATTGGATCGGCAAGGCAAACCGGTGCCTGACCATTCTCGACAACGCGACCGATCCGGCCGTCGTGTCGCTCGTCGACCAGACCCTCGCCGAACTCCTGCGCCTGAAGCCGGCCGCGAGCGTGCTTGTCGGGCCGGGCGAGAACCTGATCCTCGTCATCCGCGCCTGTCTGGCGATTGCCGGCGACGCAGAGGCGATCGCCGCATCCAACAATTCCTCGTTCGTGCAGGCGCTCGTCGCGCGCCAGAAGGGTCGCGACACGCCGCGCATTTTCCGGGCGGTCCTCGAGATCCTCAAGACGGTGCTCGCGAGCCCCACCACGCTCGCCAAGCGCGATCCGGTGCAGGAGATCAAGTCGACGCGCAGCGTGCGCGAGCGCATCACCAAGCTGCCGCGCCTGGTCGCGGACAAGGAGCTGCAGGAGATCCTCGCGCGCCGGATGTCGCGGCTGGTGGCGCCCGAACTGCTGGAGCCGCTGGTCGCGCGCGAGATCGGGGCGGGCCGAAAGGCGATCCTCCTGCTCGGCCTGCACTGCGAGATCGGCGACGAGGGCGCACGCAAGCACCTCGTCACGAATCTCGACCAGCTCGTCGACTCGCGCGAGTTCAAGGACGAATTCTTCGTGCCGGGCATGAGTCACGACGAGAAGCGCGCGCTTGTGGCGCAGGTCAACCAGTCGATCAACGCCGCCGATCTGATGGAGATCAAGCGGCAGCGCTATCTCGCCATCGTCACCACCACCTTCGCTTCCCTCGGCGAGACGTCCGACCGGCGCGTGTCGCCGCGCACGATCGCCGGGCCCGAGGACCGCGTTCAGCTCGGTGGCGTGCGCGTACCGCTGCGCAACTGGAGCGAGACGGGGATCATGTTCGGTCCCTATAACGGGCTGATCGCGCCGGGCCAGCGCATGCGCGCGACGATCATGCTGCGCAACGCCTATATCTCGATGGGCTTCGAGGCCGAGCTCGAGATCGTCCGCCAGACCGACGGGCTGGTCGGAGCGCGGTACAACTGTGCCGACCCGCAGACCCGCCAGCGCATCAAGGCCCATTTCCGGGCCTGAGGCGGGACGGGCGGTAAGTCCGCGGATGCACATACTTTATTTACGATAGGGGGCTATTTTGCCGTCACGGTTGTATGACTGGGATGGCAAATGTTCTGCATCTCGCCTGAAGAAGCACTTGGGTCGGCCGCGCGCGAAACGCTGTTTCGCGTGGCTGCGCCCTATCTCGAGCAGATCCGGATTACCGCGACCGAGCTTGCGTTCGATCCGCGCGAACATCGCAAGATATTGAATTCAGGGACGAAATTCCAAGAATACGTGCAGCGTGTCGCGATCCTTCAGGGCCAGCAGCTGAAGAACCCTGTTGCCGAGCGCATGCGCCAGACCCTTGAACTCGTCGATGGCGCCATGCGCCTCGTGGAGACGGAAGCGGCCCGCCTGCCCGACGCCCATGTCGCCGACGCGACAGTCCTCGAGCGGCTCTTCGCCTCCGACCCCAAGCTGGGTCCGGTTCGCGCCGGGGTGGCGTTCGCGGCAAATCTTGCGGTTGCCGGGCCGGGGAACTGGGCGGCGCGCGGTACACGCTGCCTCGAGCTTCTCGATGGCGTGCGCAGTCCGGGCTGCGTGGCAATGCTCGACCAGACGATCGCCGAACTCCTGCGCATGAAGCTTTCCGCCGCCGCCCTGATCGGTCCGGCCGACAACATGGCGCTGACGGTGCGCGCGTGCCTGGCGCTGGCCGGCGACATCGCGTCGGGCGGAGCCGGAAACTCCAACTTCGTCACCGGGCTCGTCCAGCGCATGCCCACGCGCGAGCTGCCGTGCGTGGGTGCCGCCGTCGTCGAGATCCTGAACGCCGCGATGACGAGCCCGGCTTCGCTCGCCAAGCGCGACCCCACGGTCGAACTCAAATCGACGCGCGACCTCCGGCGCAAGATCGCCGCACTGCCGCTGCTCGCGGCCGACAAGGAACTTGCCGAAAACCTGTCGCGCCGCCTGACGCGCCTGACCGCGCCCGAAAGCCTCGATCCGCTGATCTCGCGCGAGGTCGGCATCGGGCGCAAGCTCCTGGTCCTGCTCGGCCTGCACGCCGACATCGAGGATGCGAACGCGCGCAAATACCTCGTCGCGATGATCGACAATCTGGTCGAGAACCAGGAATTCAAGAGCGACTTCTACGTCCCCGGCATGGCGCACGACGAGAAGCGCGCGCTGGCGGCACAGGTTTCCCAGCTCTACGCCGCCTCGCAGCTGCCCGACGCGAAGCGCCAGCGCTTCCGCGAGATCGCGGCGACGGCATTCGCCGATCTGTCTTCGTCCGGCGACCGGCGCATCTCGCCGCGCATGGTGGCGGGGCCGGAGGACCGGGTTCTGCTCGGCGGGCAGCGCGTGCCCTTGCGCAACTGGAGCGAGACGGGCCTCATGTTCGGACCCTTCGTGGGCATCGCCCAGCCCGGCCAGCGCATGAAGGCGACCGTCATGCTGCGCAACGGCTACATCTCGATGGGCTTCGAGGCGGATCTGGAAATCGTACGCTTCGCAGACGGTCTCGTCGGGGCGAAATACACCGCCGCCGACCAGCATGTGCGCCAGCGCATCAAGGCGCATTTCCGCGCCTGAACGAAAAACCGCCGCCGGCTTGCGGCCGGCGGCGGGTGTCACCTCACGAATGCACGCAGGCTCAGGCGGCCTTCGCCTCGAGACGCTGCGTGGGCACGCCGGTCTCGATCGCGATGCGCCGGGGCTTCATCGCCTCGGGCACCTCGCGCACGAGGTCGACATAGAGCAGGCCATTCTCGATCTTCGCCGTCGCGACGCGGATGAAATCCGCGAGCTGGAAGCGGCGCTCGAAGCTGCGCGCGGCAAGGCCGCGATGCAGGTAGGCGCCGGCCGCGTCGGCATCCTTCTTCTGGCCGGCGATCACGAGCATGTTCTCCTGCTGGACGAGCGACAGCTCGTCCGCGCCGAAGCCGGCCACGGCCATCGCGATGCGATAGTCGTTCTCGCCGGTCTTCTCGATGTTGTACGGCGGATAGCCGCCCTGCTCGGCGCCGCGAAGCGACTCGTCGATCAGGCGCGACAGGCGGTCGAAGCCGATGCTGGAACGGAAAAGGGGCGAAAAATCGAAGTGATTCATGATCCAATCCTCCTTTGAGCGATGGGACGTCTGTTGATGCCGCCGGCCCCGGATGGGCACCGTCGGACACCCACGATTTAGGGACGGCCGCGGCCGGTTCAAGCCCCCCGCCGGCCACAAAAATCGTGTTTGCGTTTTGTCCGATTCGCCCCGAGACTCAGCGGATCGAAGGAGGTCCACCCGTGACCTTGAGCGAAGCAGGCGGCGGTTCGTTCGACCGGATTGCGCCGTTTTTCGGCCGGACCTACGACGAGACGATGGGGCTCCTCCTGTCGGCGCGCCATTACGTGGCGAACGTCCAGCCCGGCGAATCCTTCCAGGCCGATCCCGACGAACGGCTCCAGATGAACTGCGAGGCGATGCGCCTGACCACGCGCCTGGCGCAGGTCATGGCGTGGCTGCTGGCGCAGAAGGCCGTCGCCGCCGGCGAGATCACGCGCGACGAAGTTCGTGCGGAAAAATTCCGCCTCGGCGCGCACGAGCTCTGCCTTGCCGATACCGACGCGCGCGTCGCGCGGACGAGCCAGAAGCTCGGCGACCTGATGGGCCAGAGCCGCCGCCTGTTCGAGCGCGTGGCGCGGCTCGACAGCCAACTCAGTTCCTGAATTCACGGACCCGGAACGAAAACGGGCGCTCCCGTGAAGGAGCGCCCGCCGTATCTGGACCGCTCGGGCCCGCTTACTTCTTGGCTTCGGCCTTCGGCGCGGCAGCCTTGGCCGGCGCTGCCTTGGCCGGCGCGGCCTTGGCGGGTTCCGCCTCGGTGGCCTTCGTCGCCTTAGCACCTTCACCCGTCGGCGCGGCCTTGATGCCGAGACCGGCGAAGCGCTTGTTGAACTTGGCGACCTGGCCGCCCGTGTCCATCATGCGCTGCTGGCCCGTCCAGGCCGGGTGCGTCTTCGGGTCGATGTCGAGGCGCAGCGTGTCGCCGGCCTTGCCCATCGTCGAGCGGGTCTTGAACTGGGTACCGTCGGTCATCACGACGGTGATCTCGTGGTAGTCGGGGTGGATCTGGGGCTTCATGACGCGTGCGCTCCGGGAATTTCCCAATCGGGTCGCCGGGCGGCCGCGAAAGGGCGCCCAGACAAGAGCGCGGCTTATACAGCCTTGCGCCGCCCCTTGCAAGCCGGCGGGGACCAGCCTCTCGACCTTTGGGCCAGCCCGTGCTAAATCGCCGAACGCATTGAATTTTCCCGGAGTTTTGCCCCCGATGGACGACAGCGAATTCGCCGCCCGGGCCGACCGGACCCTGCAGGCCCTGCAGGACGGGATCGAGCGCGCGCTGGCGGATGCCGATCCGGAGATCGAGCTTCGCGGCGGCATCCTGACGGTGGAACTCGCCGGCGGCGGCCAGTTCGTCGTCAACCGGCATGGCCCCACCCGGCAGATCTGGGTGTCGTCGCCTGTTTCCGGCGCGATCCATTTCGCGTGGGACGAGGCGGCCGGGCACTGGCGCTCGACGCGCGGCCCCGACATCCTGGAAACGCGCCTCGCCGCCGATCTCGCCGAGGCGACCGGCCTCGCCGTGACGTTCGCCTGATGGCCGAGCCGGGCGTCAAGACGGGCGAAAGCGCCGCGCGCGCGAGCAGCCGGAATTTCCGGGTGCTGCGACGCCTCGGCGGGTTCCTGATGCCCTATCGACTACGCATGGCGGGTGCAGCCGTCGCCCTCACGCTTGCCGCGGGTTCGGTCTTGGGGCTGGGCAGCGCGCTGCGCTGGCTGATCGACGCCGGCTTCGCCAGCGGCGATCCCGCACTCCTCGATTCAGCACTTTGGGGCCTGATCGGCTTCGTGCTGATGCTCGCGGCGGCTACCTATTCGCGCTCGTATCTCGTGACGTGGCTCGGCGAGCGGGTGACGGCCGACCTGCGCAAGGCCGTGTTCTCGCGAACGCTGCGCCTGTCGCCTGCCTTCTTCGAGACGACGCGCACCGGCGAGGTGCTCTCGCGCCTGACGGCCGACACGACCGCCATCCAGACCATCGTCGGCTCGACCGCCTCGATGGCGCTGCGCAACGTGCTGCTGATGATCGGCGGCGCGGCGATGATGGCGATCACGGCGCCCGGCCTCGCGGCGATGACGCTGGCGGTCGTGCCCTTCGTGGTCGCGCCCATCGTGCTGTTCGGCCGGCGCGTGCGCGCGCTCTCGCGCGAAAGCCAGGACCGGCTGGGCGACGTGGGCGCCGACATCGACGAGACGCTGAACGCCGTGCGCACGGTGCAGGCCTTCAACCGCGAAGCGGCCGACGGCGCGCGCTTCGACCGGCGCGTGGAAGACGCCTTCGACGCCAACGCGCGCCGCGCGGCCGCGCGCTCGGCGCTGATCGCGCTCGTGATGCTGCTGGTATTCGGGGCGGTGGGCTTCGTCCTTTGGGTCGGCGGGCACGGCGCCATGCGCGGCGAGATCACGGTGGGCCAGCTCAGCGCCTTCGTGTTCTACGCGGTCGTGGTCGCAAGCTCGGTCGGCGCCATCAGCGAATTCATGGCCGACCTCCAGCGTGCGGCAGGCGCGTCCGAGCGCCTCTTCGAACTGCTCGATGCCGTGCCCGACATCCGGGCGCCGGCTGCCCCGGCCGTATTCCCGAACCCTGCGCGCGGCGCGGTCGAGTTCGACCGGGTCACGTTCCGCTATCCGAGTGCGCCGGACCGTTCGGCGATCGAGGAGCTTTCGTTCTCGGTGGCGCCGGGCGAAACCGTGGCCGTCGTCGGCCCGTCGGGTGCGGGCAAGACGACCGTCTTCCAACTGCTGCTGCGCTTCTACGATCCGCAATCGGGCGCGATCCGGCTCGACGGCATCGACCTGCGCTCGGCGGATCCCGCGCATGTGCGCGCGCGCATCGGGCTGGTCTCGCAGGAGCCCACGATCTTCGCCGCCGACGTGCTCGAGAACATCCGCTATGGCCGGGCCGATGCCACCGACGCCGAAGTGCGCGCGGCGGCGCGCGTGGCCTATGTCGACGAATTCGCGGAGCGCCTGCCGCAGGGCTGGAACACGTTCCTCGGCGAGCGCGGCGTGCGCCTTTCGGGCGGCCAGCGCCAACGCATCGCCATCGCGCGCGCGCTCGTGCGCGACCCGGCATTGCTGCTGCTCGACGAGGCGACGAGCGCGCTGGATGCCGAGAGCGAGCGCTACGTGCAGGCGGCGCTGGAAAAGCTCGGCCAGGGCCGCACGGTGCTGGCGATCGCGCACCGTCTGGCGACGGTCGTGCGGGCCGACCGGTTGATCGTGCTCGACCGCGGCCGCAAACTGGCCGAAGGTCCGCATGCACGGCTGGTGGCGCAGGGCGGGCTCTATGCGCGGCTTGCCGCGTTGCAGTTCGATACCGGCGCAGGCGAAGCCGGTCCGAAGCTCGAAGGAGTGGGCGAATGAGACGACGCATAGCGGCCTTGCTGACCGGCCTGGCCTGCCTGCTGGCCGCCTGCGGTTCCGACCAGCCGGTGCGCGGCTTCAGCACGCAGATGCTGCGCGCCGTCGATCGCATGTCGGACCAGGACTTCGCCGTTCCCGTCGATGGGGGCCAGGTCGCCCTGCTGCCCGTTTTTTCCGAGAAGAAGCTGACCGAAGCGCATCCGGGCGTGAAGCGCGCCGTGATCGGCATCCAGGATCCGCTGCGCAACGCCGGAATCGTCTTCGAAGCGCTGAAGCACGCGGTCGGCGAGGGCGCCGAATCCATGATCGTCGTGCCGCAGTTCCTCGCCGCGCAGGATGTCGAGCGCCACGGCCTCGGGCCGGACTTCGCGCGCTGGACCATCGAAGGCTGGCGCGACGGCGGGAACTCGCGCCCGTCGGGCCTGCGCGATACCGGCGCGCTCGTCTCCAGCTTCGGCGTGCTCGACGCGATGCTGCTCTATCTCGCCGACCGCGCGGTCTTTCCCGACCTGACCGAGATCGTCGTCGCCGGCTACGGCTTCAGCGGACGCATGGTCCAGCTCTATGCCGCGACCGGAAAGGGATTCGGCGCGCCGGCGGCGGCGGGAATCAACCTGCGTTTCGTCGTGGCGGCATCCGACACGTACGTCTATTTCGACGAACAGCGGCCTGGCGGACGCGGCGAGACCGGCTTCGCGCCGTTCGAGCGCGAGACTTGCCAGGGCTTCAACCAGTGGCCCTATGGCGCCGTCCTGCCGGTCGTGTACGCCTACGGGCAGAGCGGCCTGCAGATGGCGAGGATCTATGCCGGGCTCGACGTCACCTACCTCATTGGCGACCGCGACAACGATCCCGTCGACCGGAGCTGCGAAGCGCGCGCGCAGGGGCGCAGCCGGAGCGAGCGGGCGGAGATGTATCTCAAGCACGTCGCTCTCGTCGCCGGAACGCCGCCTGCCAGGCAGCGCGTCCTGATCGCGCACGGTGCGGAAGCGTCGGCGGCAGGGTTGTTCGCCAGCCCGTGCGGCCGCGCGGTACTGACCGGCGGAAGCTGCTAGGTCCGCTCCAGCACCCATTCGCGGGTCTTCTTCAGCAGTTCGGCCGGCACGTCGCGCGCGAGCGTCTTCGCCAGATCGGCGAGCGTGACGCCGCGCAGCGAGGCGCGCCACGCCTCGTCGGCATTCCACATCGCGCGCGCGATGGCGCAGGGCTTCTCGTCGCGCGTTTTCGGGCCACGGCAGGGATTGTTGGCGCGGATCTCGGTGCACACGAAGGATGCGCTCCTGCCCTCCACCGCCTCGACGATGTCGAGGAAGGTGATCGCCTCAGGTTCCTTCGCGAGGCTGTAGCCGCCCGAAGGCCCCAGCGTGCTCTCGACCAGTCCCGCCTGCGAAAGACCCTGCAGGGCCTTCGACAGGTACTCCTTCGGCACGCCGTGGAGTTCGGCAAGTGCCTTGGTCGAGAGATACCGGCCGGCCGGAACGCCGGCCAATATGGCGCAGCAGTGCAGCGCCCATTCCACCTGGTTCTTCAGCTGCATCAGCTGAGGCCCGCCTTTGTCAGCCCGTACGCAGCGTCGCGCGATCCGGGCACGGATTTGAAACCGACGCTGACGCGGTTCCAACCGTTGATGCCCATGACGCAGAAGGTCAAGTCGGAAATCTCCTTCTCGCTCAGCGCGGCACGCACGTCGTCGTAGACGGCATCGGGCACGCCGTGCTCGGGCAGTTTCGTGAGGATCTCGGCCCAGGCGAGGGCGGCGCGCTCGCGCGCGTCGAACAGCGTGGATTCGCGCCAGATCGCGACATGGTGCACGCGCAGCTCGCGCTCTCCGGCGATCTTGGCCTCCTTGACGTGCATGTCCACGCAGAAGGCGCAGCCGTTCAGCTGCGAGACGCGGATGTTCACGAGATCGCGGAGCGTACGGTCGATGGCGCTGTCCTTGAGCGCCATGCTGAAGGCGAGATACGCCTTGGCGAGTTCGGGCGAGAGCTTGGTGTAGTCCGGACGGGTAATCGACATGGCAAACCTCTTTTGCGGATAGTTATTATCCTTAAGGATAACTAATATCCGTAATAAAGCCAACAAAATCGCCGATACCGGAAAACTCCGTCATTCGAGATATTTAGCGGTTGGTGAGCCGCAGCTCGATGCGCCGGTTCCGGCGCCAGCCGACTTCGTCGTCGCGTTCGTCGATCGGCTGGAACTCGGCCATGCCGGCAGCCTGAAGGCGCGCGGCGGGAAGGCCGTTGGTCATCAGGAAGCGCACGACCGAGATCGCGCGCGCCGAAGAAAGCTCCCAGTTCGACGGGAACTCGCGCGTGGCGATGGGGCGACGGTCGGTGTGGCCCGTCACCTGCAGCACCCAGTCGATGTCCTTGGGGATGCGCCCCGTCACGTCGCGCAGCACGTCGGCGAGGCGCTGGAGCTGTTGCCCGCCGCCCGCTTCGATCGTCGCGGAGCCCGAGGCGAACAGCACCTCGGACTGGAAGACGAAGCGGTCGCCCACGATGCGAACTTCCGCGCGGTCGCCCAGCGCCTGGCGCAGGCGGCCGAAGAATTCCGAACGGAAGCGCGAGAGTTCCTCGACGCGGCCCGCGAGGGCGAGATTGAGCCTGCGGCCGAGATCGGCGATCTGCGCCTGCGATTCGGCCGACTTCTTCTCGGACTCGGCGAGCAGCGATTCGATCCGCCGCAGCTGCTCGCGCAGTTCGGCCGTCTGGCGGTTGAGGAGGGCGACCTGCGCCTGCGCCTGCGTGGAGAGCTGGCGCTCGCTCTTGGCCGTCTCCTCGGCCGTGGCGAGGCGCTTTTCCATCTCGAGGCGCATCGCGGCCAGCGCTTCGAGCTCGCGCAGCTGCACCTCGAACTTCGCGCGGTCCATCGCGATCGTCTTGTTGGCGTCCTCCAGCTCCTTGGCACGCTGGGCGGAGAGGGCGGTGGCGGCTTCCGCCTCGCCGCGCAGGCGCTCGCGGTCGGCGAGCGTCGCCTGCATCTCGGCGACCAGCGCCTGGAAGCGTTCGTTGAGGTCGCGCGATTCGCGCCGTTCCATCGCGAGCGTGCTGGCGAGTTCGGCCAGCTGCGAGCTCGCGCGCGCGAGCTGGTCGTCGCGGCCGGCGATGATGTCCTTGAGGTAGAACTGGAAGACCGCGAACACCATCATCACGAAAACGACGGCGATGACGAGCGTGGCAAGCGCGTCGACGAAGCCCGGCCACACGTCGATCGTGCGGACATGGCGCCGGTTGCCGCCGCGCAAGCGCGTCAGCTCCGCGGTTCTTCGGCGAGGTTGGCGATGGTGCGCGCCAACAGCCGGATCTCGTTGCGGATGTCCTGCGTCATCTGCAGGCGGCCGGAGCCGGCCTCCTCGACCATGCGCGAGAGGGCGGCGTCCATGTTGCGGATATGCATGCGCGTCGCCTCATCCATGCCGCCGCCGGCGCCGCCGCGCGGCGCGTCGGCGAGCTTGGAGAGCACGTTGCGCAGCTCGACCTGGCCTTCGGCGAGCTTCAGCAGCAGCTGCTGCTCGGCCTTCATCTGGTCGGCCAGCGAACCGAGCTTCTCGGTGAGGGCGAGGTTGGCCTGGCTGGCGGCAGCGCGCCCGTCCTCGCCGCGCGCCATCGTGCGCTGGAGGTTCTCGAGATTGTCGGCCGTCGTCTCGAGCAGCGCCTGGATATAGGCCGGCACCGTCTCGCCGCCGCCGTCGCCGCCGATGGCGCCGGACGAGAGGCGTGTCTGCGCGGAGAGCCATTCCTCGAGGTCGTTGTAGAAGCGGTTCTGCGCCTGCCCCGCCTGCAGGTCGCAGAAGCCGAGCACGATGGAGCTCGCGAGGCCGAACAGCGACGTGCCGAAGGCCGTGCCCATGCCCGCGAGCGGCGCCTTGAGGCCGTTCTGCAGGTCGGCGAACAGCGAGGCCGTGTCGGTCGAGGCGGACAGCGTGGCGATCACGCCACCCACGGCCGCGACCGTCTGCAGCAGGCCCCAGAACGTGCCGAGCAGGCCGAGGAAGATCAGCAGCCCCACGAGATAGCGCGAGAGGTCGCGGCTCTCGTCCATGCGACTGCCGATCGAATCCAGCAGCGAGCGCATCGAGACCGGCGACAGGCTGAAGCGGCCCGTGCGCTCGCCCAGCATCTTGACCATGGGGGCGAGCAGGCGCGGCGGCTTCTCGTTCGACAGCGACGGGCGGTTGGCGCGGAACTTGTCGATCCACGCGATCTCGGCGTTGAGCGAGAGGATCTGGCGCGCGTTGAAGGCGATGCCGAGCAGCAGCACGCCGACGATCAGGCCGTTGAGCGCCATGTGGTGCTCGAAGGCCGCGACGATGCCGTCGAACAGGAAATAGACGACACCACCGACGGCCGCGAGGAACAGGATGGTGCGGACCAGGAATCGGGTCGGGCGTGCGATCGTCGCGTCCATCCGGTCCGGTCCTTTCGGTCGAAAAGAGCTAGCGTCTTACGAGGACGATATCCACGCGGTCCGCGGGGCCGTCGGCCGTGCGGCCCAGCGCGCGCACGTCCATGCGGGTGGATGCGATCCCCTGTTCGATCAGCTGGCCGCGCACCGCGAGCGCGCGCGACAGCGACAGGCGGCGGGCCTGGCCGCCCTGATCGTCGCCGCCGCTGGCATAGGCCTGCAGTTGGAGACGCGCGGACGGATCTTTCTGAAGCTCGGCGACGACCGGTGCGAGTGCGGCCTTGCCGGCATCACCGATGTCGGCCGAGCCGGCATTGAAGGGCAGGCGGGCGAGCGGGCCGTCGGCGGCGCGTGCGGCGGGCGGTGCCGCGGCGACCTGCGGCGGCGGTGCGGGTGCAGCTTGCGGTGCGGGCGCAGGGGCGGGCGTCGGCGCAGGTGCTGTCGCGACGACCGGCGGCGGCGGAGGTGGTGCGGCGGCCACGGGCGCAGCCGGTGCCGGCAGCGGCTGCGGTGCCTGCATCACCGAAGGTGGCGGCGGCGGCGGAGGTGCGCTCGCCATCTGCGCAGGCTGCGGCACCACCGCGCGCGGCGGCGCGACCGGCGTGACGGGTGCCGAGGCGACGGGCGGCGGCGGCGGGGGCAGCGTCGCCGAAGGGGCCGGTGCCGCGGCGGGTGCTGCCGGTGCGGACGCGAAGCTCGGCGGCGGCGGCGGCGGCGTGAAACTTGGCGAAGCGGCAGGCGCCGATGCCTGCGCGGCGGGCGGGACGAGTGGTGCTCGATGCACGGCGGGCGAGGAGTTCGCGACGAGCGGTGCGGCCGGCGTGCGCGGGCCGGCATTGGTCGCCATGCCGCGCGGCGGGCGCAGCGCAGGCGCGCCGGCGGGCGGCTGGTTGATCTCGTCGAGGACCGACCAGTCGACCTCGACGCTGGCGCGCGGCTGGCGCAGCTGCTGCTGGGCCGCGGCGTCGCCGGCGACGGCTGCAAGGACGGTGAGGGCGGTGGCCGCGAGAAGCGTTTTCTTCATGACGGCCCTGACATTAGCGCGAGGCGGATGCCGCGAACAACCGCCTTTCGCGAGGCGATTCGTGCGACTCGGGGACGGGTGCTACTTGCCTGATCCGCCTGCGGCGACGAGCAATTTGCCCAGCGGCTCGAAAAGCTTGGCGTTGCCTGCCACAATGTTGCCGCTTTCCATCGGGTCCGGCCCGCCGTCGATCTCGCCCACGAAGCCGCCCGCCTCGCGGATGAGCAGGATCCCGGCGGCGATGTCCCACTTGTTGAGGCCGAGTTCGAAGAACCCGTCGAGTCGGCCGGCCGCCACATAGGCGAGGTCGAGCGCGGCGGCGCCCGCGCGCCGGATGCCGGCGACCTTTTCCATCGTGGCGCCGAGGAGCTTCAGGTAATGCGCGTGGTCGCCGCGGCCGCGGAACGGGATGCCCGTGCCGATCAGCGCCTCGCCCATGTCGCGCCGGCCCGAGACGCGCAGGCGGCGGTTGTTGAGGAACGCGCCCTTGCCCTTCTCGGCCCAGTAGAGCTCGTCGAGCACCGGGTTGTAGATCAGGCCCGCGACGAGATCGCCCTTGTTGGCGAGCGCCATCGAGATGGCGAAATGCGGATCGGAATGCAGGAAGTTCGTCGTGCCGTCGAGCGGATCGATGATCCACACGTTGTCGGGGTCCTTGCCCGTGACGACGCCGCCTTCTTCCATCAGGAACGAGAAGCCGGGGCGCGCGCGCTCCAGTTCCGCGCGGATCGTGCGTTCGGAGGCGAGGTCGGCGGTCGACACGAAGTCGCTCGGGCTCTTGACCGAGACCTGCAGGTTCTCGACCTCGCCGAAGTCGCGCGCGAGCTGGCGCCCCGCCTTGCGGGCGGCGCGTTCCATGACGGTGAAGAGGGCGGAGTGGGAAGTGGCGCGCATTGCTCTAACCCGGACCGATCAGTCCTTGGCCCGTTCGACGTAGGCACGCTCGGCGATGTTGACGACGATGCGCTCGCCCGCGGCGACGAAGGGCGGCACGCCGACCTTGACGCCGTTGTCGAGCAAGGCCGGCTTGTACGAGGAAGCCGCCGTCTGGCCCTTCACGACCGCGTCGGCCTCGACGATCGTGCAGATCGTCGTCGTCGGCAGCTCGACGCCCACCGGGATGCCTTCGATGAACTGCACCGAGACGACCATGTTGTCGGTGAGGAACGCGGCCGGCTCGCCGATCATCTCCTCGGAGATGGTGATCTGCTCGTAGGACTGGTTGTCCATGAACGTGTACTGCTCGCCGTCCTTGAACAGGTACTGGAGATCCTTCTCCTCGACGCGCAGCAGCTCGCACGTCTCGTCGGAGCGGAACTTCATGTTCGACTTGGTGCCGGTCTTGACGTCGCGGATCTCGATCTGGTTGAACGCGCCGCCCTTGCCGGGGCTGACGATGTTGTGCTTCACGACGCGCCACATCTTGCCGTCGACTTCGATGACGTTGCCCGCGCGGATCGCACTGCCGATGATCTTCATTTTAAATCCCGAATCCCGTTGGAGGGCGGCCCGGAAGAGCCCCCGAAAGCGGCCGGGAAGCTAGCAGCAAGGGGGGTGGAACGCAATCAGCGCGGCGAATGCGCGGAAATGGCCTCGATGAAGGCTTTGACCGCCGCGGCGGGGCCTTGGCCGTGGTTCCACACTGCGCCCGACACGGCGAGGAAGTCGGCGCCGGCTTCGACGAGCGGGCCGCAATTCTCGGGCGTGATCCCGCCGATCGCGACGCACGGCACGGTCACGTGGCTCGTCCAGTCGGCGACGAGATCGACCTCCGCCTGGCCCTTGGGATCGGGCTTGGTCGAGGAGGGGAAGAACGCGCCGAAGGCGACATAGTCGGCGCCGCCTTCCGCCGCCTCGAAGCCCAGGTCGCGCGAGGCATGGCACGTCACGCCCACGATGCGTTCCTTGCCCAGCAACGCGCGGGCATCGGCGAGCGTGCCGTCTTCCTGCCCGATATGCACACCGTCGCAGTCGAGTTCCTTGGCGAGGTCGGCGCGGTCGTTCATCAGGAAGGCGACGTTGTGCTTGTGCGCGACGGGCATCAGCGCAGCCGTCGCCGCCCGGATCGCATCGTCGGAAGCGCCTTTCAGGCGCAGCTGCAGGCACGCGACATCGCCCGCACCCAATGCCGCGTCGAGCAGAGGCGAAAACGCCGCCGGATCGAGTTCCGGCGGCGTGATCAGGTAGAGGCGCGTACGGTGCAGCGCCATGCGTCTCAGCTCTTGTAGATGTCGATGATCTTGCCGAGCAGCGCGATCGCGTCCTCGCGCTTGCGCTGGAAGGCGTTGCGCCCGACGATCGAGCCCGAGGCGCCGCCGTCGCGCAGCGCCCTGATTTCGGTCAACAGTGTTGCCTCGTCCTTCGCCTCCCCGCCCGAGAACACGACGATGCGCCGTCCTGCGAAGGACGACTGCATGACGTGCGCGATGCGCTTGTCGAGGGTCGAGATGTCGAGGCCGGCCTTCTCGTAGGCGGCCTTGGCTTCGGGCTGCCACAGCACGGACGTGGGCGGCTTCACCTTGATGATGTGGGCGCCCAGCAGGGCCGCGAGATGGGCGGCGTAGGCCGTGACGTCGAGCGCCGTCTCGCCCGCCTTGTCGAGCTTGCCGCCGCGCGGATACGACCACATGACGACGGCGAGGCCGACCGACTTGGCTTCTTCCGCGAGTTCGCGGATCTCTTCCATCATCTCGAACTGGTCTTCGGCACCCGGATAGATCGTGAAGCCGATGGCCGAGCAGCCGAGGCGCAGCGCGTCGCCGATCGAGGCGGTGACGGCCTGATCCTTGATCGTGGCGATGGAGTTCGACGAGTTCATCTTGAGGATCGTCGGGATGGCGCCGGCGAACGTGTCGGCGCCGGCTTCCAGCGGCCCGAGCGGGGCGGCGTAGGCGTTGCAGCCCGCGTCGATCGCGAGCTGGTAGTGGTAATGCGGGTCATAGGCGTCGGGGTTCGGCGCGAAGGAGCGCGCGGGGCCGTGCTCGAAGCCCTGGTCGACCGGCAGGATCACCAGCTTGCCCGTGCCGGCGAGCTTGCCGGTCATCAGGATGCGGGCAAGGTTGGTCTTCGTGCCGGGATTGTCGCTCTCGTAGTTGGCGAGGATCTTCTTGACCTTCTGGGTGACTTTCAAGGGACGCTCCTCAAGGGGAATCGCACCCGCGCGGGTGCCTGAAATATGGGGGGCTTCTAGCCGGTCATACGGCCCTTGTCGAGAGGCCGGAAGGGCGCGATCATCCGGCCCCCGCGTTCCCCGGATTCCGGAAGGATTTGAAGCAAGATGCTGCTCCATCTGCAGACCTGGCAGGAGGTCGAGGCCTACCTGAAGAAGTCGACCGCCATCATCATCCCGATCGGCTCGACCGAACAGCATGGCCCCAACGGCCTCATCGGCACCGACGCGATCTGCGGCGAGGCGGTGGGCCGAAAGCTCGGCGAGAAGACCGGCACGCTGGTCGCTCCCACCATCGCGGTCGGCATGGCGCAGCACCATCTCGCCTTCGCGGGCTCGATGACGCTGCGGCCCTCCACGCTGATCGCCGTCGTGAAGGACAACGTGGAGAGCCTCGCGCGCCACGGCTTCACGCATTTCTATTTCGTCAACGGCCACGGCGGCAACGTGGCGCCGTTCAGCGCCGCGTTCTCGGAGATCTATGCCGAAGCCTCGCTGATGAAGGCGTCGAACCGCCCGGCGGTGCGCTGCCGGCTGCGCAACTGGTACGACAGCACGAAGGTGAAGGCGATCAGCCGCGAGCTCTACGGCGACCAGGAAGGCAGCCACGCGACGCCCTCGGAAGTCTCGCTCACCTGGGCGGTCTATCCCGAGGCGGTGCGCCACATGAAGATGACGCCCGAGGTGGCGCCTCGCGGCGAGTTCACCGACGCCAACGACTATCGCCGCAACTTCCCCGACGGGCGCATCGGCTCGAACCCGAGCCTGTCGACCATCGAGGCCGGCAAGCGGCTGTGGGACGCGGCCGTGTCGGATCTGACCGATGATCTTGCGGGCTTCGTGAAGATGGTGGCCTGACGGGCCGCAAAAATCGCGAGACGGGAGGAGACGGTCGCGCGACCGTCTCCTCGGCCAACCGGCTGATCCGGTTCCGGTTTTCCGTTCGAGGAGACAAGGAGACGGGGGTCATTTCCCGTCTCATGTAGTCCGTCCGTCGCGTAAACCTTACGGAATGTCGCCCGGCAACGCGGCGGTGAAGCGGCCGAGCAGGCTGCCCAGCGTCGCGATGTCCTTGCCGGTCCAGCGGTCGCGGAACAGTTCGGCCGACGACCGGCGCAGCGTGTCCTCGGCCTGGTCCACGATCGTGCGCCCCGCCTTGGTCAGCACCACATAGGCGACGCGCGCGTCGCGCGGATCGGACTCGCGCTTCACGAAGCCGGTCTTCTCCAGCGGAAGCGCCATGCGCGTGACCGTGGATTGGCTGGCGTTCAGCATCGCGGCGAGATCGACGCGGCGCAGGCGCTGCAGCGGCGCACGCGCCAGATGCATCAGCAGCATCAGCTCGTTGAGGCCGAGGCCATGCACCGAGGCAAGGGAGGGTCCCAGACGCGCTTCCAAGAAGGACTGCGCGCGGAACAGCCGCAACACGGCGGCGTACGAGGTTTCTTCGTCGGTCATGAGTGGAGTATAGCCGATATACTTCCATATGCAAGTATATTCGAAGCATCAACCGCGGCATCCCGTTTCCCTTGCGGCGGCAGCGGATTCACCATGTCAAAGAGCGTTACCGGGCGGGAGTATAGGAAACCCGCTTCGGTTGTCAAGAATATAAGCCCATAACATTTGCCGAAACCGAGCCAGCAAACCCCACTCTTTCCGTCATGCTGATTTCATTTTTCCCGTCATGCCCGGGCTTGACCCGGGCATCCACGACTTGATCGTCGAGTGCCGAAATTTACAAAAGTCGTGGACCCCCGGGACAAGCCCGGGGGTGACGGAAGAAGTAGTGCAGGTTTGGTAAGTCGGCGACGCTTCAGCGCCGCACCAGCCGCGTGGCGGCGGGCCTGTAGCTGCCGGGCGTGCCGCCGAGGAAGCGCTCGCGGCTGGCGCTGTCGGGCAACGCGCGCAGGATCGCGAAGACGAGCACGTCGACGCCGTGCGGATGGCGCACCGAATATTGTTCGACGAAGTCGCGTGCCTGCGCGAGGCCCACGTCGCCGCGCCGCACGACATAGTGCGCGAGCTGCGCCGGCACGCCGCCGAGACCGGACCAGTTCTGCAGCATCCAGTCGATCTGCGCGGCGTTGGCCGCATGGTCGCCGGGTGTGACGACTGGCAGGCCGGGGATGAAGGTCAGCTCGAGCTGAGGCACGATCGCGATGCGCGGCGGCTGGCCCTCGCGGATTGCGGCGTGGTGCCGGTCGATCTCCTCGGGCGTGGGCACGCGATAATTCTCCAGCACGCGCGACATCGTCGCGTACATCAACGCCAGCGTCGGCCCGCCGGGGCGCAACCAGCCGTCGACCGCCAGGCGATGGCGCTTCTGGTAGCGGCGCATTGCGCGGTTGTGCGCCGTGCCCCAATAGCCGGTCGGCCCGTCGGACGCGACGAGGTCGAGATCCCCGCTGTTGGCGAGGATGCCTTCCAGCCGGATCGCGTCCTCGCGCGACGTGGCATGGCCGAGCCCGACCGGTCCGTCGAAATCGAACCAGCCGCGCGCGGGTGCCTCGGCCGGCGGGGCGGCCTGGGGTTTTTTGGCGTGACGAATCGGACATTCCTCCCGGCGTGGAGGATGGGAAATGCCCGTCGAGCATAAGATTCGTCAATACCCTAAGATTGTATGTTGATGACGAGTGTAGGTCATATCTTGCAGCGTGCGTGTGTTCTCGCATCCGGCGCGGGATTGGCAATACAATCCCGACGACACGCGCCGACGCGCATTCCGCGCGCGGCTGTAGGACAAGGAATGCAGATGGCGTTGCTAGGCAAGGGAGCCGTCGCGATGTGGTGGGACATCGCGCCCGAACATCGTGCGGAGTTCGAGGACTGGCACACGCACGAACATTTCCCGGAGCGCATGGGGATTCCGGGCTTCCTGCGCGGCGCGCGCTGGGGCGACGCGAACGGCGGCGACGGCTTCTTCGTGATGTACGAGCTCGACGCGTACGAGACGCTGACCTCGCCGGGCTATCTCAAGCACCTCAACGCGCCCACGCCCTGGTCGACGAAGATGATGCCGCACCATCGCAACATGGTGCGCAGCCAGTGCCGCGTGCTGGAAAGCTGCGGCGGTGGCATCTCGCGCCATGCGCTCACCGTGCGCCTGTCGCCCGACCAAGGCGCGGATGCAAGGCTGCGTGCCTGTCTGCGCGACCTCGCGAAGACGCTCGCCGGCCGCAAGGGTACGGCCGCCGGCCACCTGCTGCACACGCAGACGCCCAAGATCGCCGCGACGACCGAACAGAAGATCCGCGGCGGCGCCGACGGGGCCGCCGACTGGATCTTCGTCGCCAACGGCTACGAACGCGCGGCACTCGAAGCGCTGGCGAAGGCGGAACTGGGCGACGAGGCGCTGATGGCGGCGGGCGCGAAGGCGGGGGCCGTGCGCGGGCTCTACAGCCTGTCGCAGACGAACACGGCGGGCGACGTCGGCTGACGGACAAGGAGCATTCCGAGATGGAAACGGTTGAGACCAACAAGCGCGCCGTGCGGCGCTTCAACGAAGAGGTGATCGGCAAGGGCAACGAAGCCGCCTTCGCCGAACTGTTCGACCCCGACTTCGTCAACCGCACGGCCCCGCCCGGCATGCCGCCGGGCAAGGACGGCATGTGGAACACCATCGCGAACGTGCTGCGCCCGGCCTTCCCGGACCTGACGGTCGAGATCCTCGACCAGATCGCCGAGGGCGACCGGGTGACGACGCGCAAGGTGATCCGCGGCACGCACAAGGGCGCGCTGATGGGCGTGGCGCCCACCGGCAGGGCTGTCGCCATCGACGTGATCGACATCGTGCGCCTGCGCGACGGCCGCTATCTCGAACACTGGGGAATGAACAGCCTCGCCGCCGTGGTCGCGCAGCTCAAAGGCGGGTGACGGGGGCGCGTGAAGTCATGGATGCCCGGCTGTGCCGGGCATGACAGTGGAAAAAACAAATGGAAGTATTGGCTTTAGCCCTTTGGCGGATTGGACGATGCCCCGTCGCCGGAGATCCAATTGTCACTCTGATGCGCGATCTTGTGTTCGATGCAGAATTTTTCAAATGTGCTCGTCGCATCATTTCTGCCATGGAAATTCGTGGTGAGATGTTCGAGGAGAATTTCGACATTGTCTGAGGCCACGCCGGCACCCAGTGCCTGAACTAAGGCAGAAAATGCTGGCCGTTCGACGCGGGTCCAGAATTCGTAATCCTTGCCGCCAAAAATTTTCGCCGGCATCTCACCCGTGTCGAATGTGCGGAGTTCGACGAAATTCTCACCCCAACGCAAAGACGTGCGCGAGGATGTCGGGCCGTCCTTCTTGAACAACTCGATCGAATTCGTCTGCGTAGAGGTAAAAGCCCAGGGGAAGAAGCCGGATGCGATGCGTCTCAAACGCCAGTAGAGACGCGAGAAAAAGGTAGCTCGGCGTATAGCCTTAAACTTTGGATCGGTAGGCATGCCGTTTTCCGCGCGGGTCTTCGACCGTGCCGTCTTCACCAAGATAGTTCGGCCCGACCGGCACCTTGCCCGCACCACCCGGGATGTCGAGCACGTAGACGGGCTGGGCGAGGCCCGACAGGCGCTGGCGCAGTTCGCGCATCAGGCCCTGTCCGTGCGCCAGCGTCGTGCGGAAATGCGACGTGCCGGGCGCCAGGTCGCCGTGGTGCAGGTAATAGGGCTTGATGCGGTTCTTCACGAGCGTGCGGAACAGCGCGTCGAGCGTGTCGGCATCGTCGTTGACGCCCTTCAGCAGCACGGTCTGCCCGATCAGCGGGATGCCGGCGTCGACGAGTTTCGCCGTGGCCGCGACGGCCTCAGGCGACATCTCGTTCGCGTGGTTGACATGGACGGCGACCCAGACGGCCTTGGTCGTCTTCAGCGCCGCGACCAGTTCGTCGGTGATGCGGCTTGGCTCCGCGACCGGCACGCGGCTGTGGATGCGGATCCAGTCGACATGATCGATGGCAGCGAGCTCATCGAGCAATGCCTTGAGGCGGCGCGCGCTCAGCACCAGCGGATCGCCGCCGGTCAGGATCACCTCGCGGATGGCGGGCGTGTTGCGGATATGGGCGACGGCGGCGGCCAGTTCGTCGGTATCGAGCGCCGCACCGCCGGGGCCGACCATCTCGCGCCGGAAGCAGAAGCGGCAATAGACCGCGCAGGCGTGCGTGGGCTTCAGCAGCGCGCGGTCGGCATAGCGGTGGACGATGCCCTTCACGGGGCTGTGCGCTTCGTCGCCGATGGGATCGGCAAGCTCTTCGGGTGCTTGTTCCAGTTCGGCCGTGCTCGGCACGTATTGGCGCGCGAGCGGATCGGCCGGATCGGCGCGGTCGATCAGGTCGAGCACGTGCGGCGTGATCGCGATCGCATAGCGCGCGGCGACCGCTTCGAGTTCCGGCGCGTTCACCAGCCCCTCGCGCGCGAGATCGCCGGCGGTTCGCAGCGTGCGGCGCTGGTTGCCGTCCATCAGCGCGCCCCCGGATCGTCGAAGCCCGCGAGCGCCACCGGCGCCCAGATCGTGTCCTCGATATGGCTTGCCCCCGTCGCCAGCATCACCAGCCGGTCGAAGCCGAGTGCGATGCCCGCCGATTGCGGCAGGCCGTGGGCGAGGGCCGCGAGGAAATCCTCGTCGAGCGGATAGCGCTCGCGATAGAGCTTCGCCTTCAGCGCCTGGTCGGCCTCGAAGCGGCGGCGCTGTTCGGCCGCGTCGGTCAGCTCGCCGAACGCGTTGGCGAGTTCCACGCCGCACACGTAAAGCTCGAAGCGTTCGGCCACGCGCGGCTCGCCGGGCTTGGCGCGCGACAGGGCCGCCATCGCGATGGGCCAGTCGTAGAGGATCGTCGGGCGCACCATGCCGAGGCGCCCCTCGATATGTTCGAAGAACAGGCGGAAGAAGAAATCGTCCCAGCGGTCGCCGGCATGCGGGACCATGTTGAGCGGGCGCGCGGCGGCCGCCAACCGGTCGAGGGCCGCCACGTCATCGCCTTCGCGCAACGGATCGGGGCAGGCAGGCAGCAGGTCGATGCCGCAATAACGCCCGAAGGCCTCGGAAACCGTCAGCCGCTCGAACGGGCCGAACGGGTTCGACACGTTCGTGCCGCGCTCGAAGCGCTCGATGCCGACGGCGCGCGCGGCCGCGCGCAGCAGGCCCTCGCAGTCTTCCATCAGCGCCGTGTAGTCCGCGTCCGCGCGATACCATTCGAGCATCGCGAATTCGGGATGGTGCGTGGCCGAGCGCTCGGCGTTGCGAAAGCAGCGCGCGAGCTGCCAGATCTTCGTCATGCCCGCCGCGAGCAGCTTCTTCATCGCGAATTCGGGACTGGTGTGCAGATAGAGCCGGCGGGTGAGCCGCTCGCCCGGGTCGCGCAGCACGGTCTGGAATGCCATCAGATGCGGCTCGAGACCGGGCGAAACCTGCAGGGCCGGCGTCTCCACCTCGTCGAATCCCGCCCCCTCGAAGAAGGCGCGCGTCGCGCGCAGCACCTGCTGGCGCTTCACGAGGTTCTCGCGGCGCCTTGCGAAACGGTCGGGCCGCCACCACGGGGCGGGGCCGAGCTTGGCGACCGGATCAGCCATCGATGAGCCTCGCGCCCTGTGCGGCGGCGAGTTCCGCCATGCGCGCGCGGTCGGGGCCGTCATAGCGGACCGCGGCGATCCCGCTGCGCAGGGCACCAAGGGCCGCACCCGGGCTGTTGCCGCAATCGAGGATCGTGTCGGCGAGCGTGTCGGGGAATTCCTTCGCGAGTTCGGCCGCAAGGGCTGCGAACCATTGCGCGCCCGCCGAAGCCGCCCCGTCCGGGATCGAGGCCAGCGCCACGCGCCGCCCTTCGGCGCGCGCCAGCGCCAGCGCGGCACGCCCTTCCTCCAGCCCCCGGATGCGGACGGTTTCCATGGGCCGGGAAACTACGCCGGAAGGGCGGTGGCTGCAAACCCGATCAGGAGCGGCGCGGCAGCATCCGGCGCAGCGTGTCGTCCTTGAGGACGTAGTGGTGGGCGAGCGATGCGGCCGCATGGGCGAGCGCCACGAAAAGCAGCGCGTTCGCCACGGCCTCGTGGATTTCCTTGGTCGAACGCACGAAGGCGCGGTCGCGCGTCCAGGGCGAGAGGATCTCGAACAGGCCGAAGACCGGCAGCGGGTTCCCGCGCGCGAAATTGTTGACGATGCCGGTGACCGGGATCGCGACGAGCAGCGCGTAGAGCAGCCAGTGCCCGGCGGTGGCCGCGCGCGCAAGCCAGGGATCGAAGATCGAGGGGACCGGGGCGGGCACGGGATCGAACGTGCGCCAGCCGAGCCGCAGCGCTACGAGGACCGCGACGGCCATGCCGGCGGTCACATGCGCGTACACGACGACGGGCTCCCACTCGCGCCCGAACGCGTCGACGATCTGTCCGAGCGCCCATGCGACGAGCACGACGACCGCCGTCGCCCAGTGGAGTGCGAGTGCGGCATATCCGTAACCCGAAGAATCATTGCGCAGTGCCATCGGTCTGTCCCCCATTCCTCCCCGGGATTTGGGCCCTGATCGCGGTGACGGCAAGGCGCCAAAACGTCGCGCAACGAAAAAGGGCCGGGAAATCCCGGCCCTTGTCCGCGAGTGCGATGCGTTCGCGCGATCAGCCGAGCTTGGCCATCGCGGCGGCGGTGTCCGACATGCGGTTGGAGAAGCCCCACTCGTTGTCGTACCAGCTCAGCACGCGCACGAAATTGCCTTCGATGACCTGCGTCTGGGTGAGGTCGAAGGTCGAGCTCGCCGGATTGTGGTTGAAGTCCGACGACACGAGTTCCTCGTTCGTCGTCTCGAGGATGCCCTTGAAGCGGTTCTGCGAGGCGGCGAGCGCGGCCTTGTTCACTTCCTCGACCGTCACGTTGCGCTTGGCGACGAACTTGAAGTCGATCATCGAGACGTTCGGCGTGGGCACGCGCACCGACGTGCCGTCGAGCTTGCCCTTGAGTTCCGGCATCACGAGGCCCACGGCCTTGGCGGCACCTGTCGAGGTCGGGATCATGTTGAGGGCCGCGGCGCGCGCGCGGCGCAGGTCCTTGTGGAGCGTGTCGACCGTGCTCTGGTCGCCCGTGTACGAGTGGATCGTCGTCATGTAGCCCTTCTCGATTCCGAAGGCCTCGTTCATGACGAAGGCGACGGGCGCGAGGCAGTTGGTCGTGCAGCTCGCGTTCGAGACGATCGTGTGCTCGCGCTTCAGCTTGTCGTGGTTGACGCCGTAGACGACCGTGAGGTCGACGCCGTCGGCGGGTGCGGAGACCAGCACCTTCTTGCCGCCGGCCTCGATGTGCTTGGCCGCCTGCTCGCGCTTGGTGAAGATGCCCGTGCATTCCATCACGATGTCGACGCCCAGTTCCTTCCAGGGCAGCTTCACCGGGTCGCGCTCGGCGGTGACCTTGATCTTGCCGCGGCCCACGTCCATCCAGTCGTCGCCGCTCGAGATCGGCTGCGCCAGCGTGCCGTGGACGGTGTCGTGCTTCAGCAGGTGCACGTTCGACTTCACGGGGCCCAGATCGTTGATGCCCACGACCTGAAGGTCGCTGCGGCCGGACTCGACCAGTGCGCGCAGCACGAGGCGACCGATGCGCCCGAACCCGTTGATTGCGACCTTGACCGCCATGTTCGTCACTCCCTCTCGATATGCTGCTGTCAGACGAGCTTCTTGGCCGCCGCGGCGACCGCTTCGGCCGTGATGCCGAAATGCTTGTAGAGATCCGGCGCCGGCGCCGACGCGCCGAAGCCGGTCATGCCGACGAACGCGCCCTTGCCGTCGATATAGCGTTCCCACCCGAATTCGAGGCCGGCTTCCAAGACGATGCGCGGGCAGCGCGAGGGCCCCAGCACTTCCTTGCGGTACTTGGCCGTCTGCCGGTCAAACGCCTGCGTGCAGGGCATCGACACGACGGCGGCCTTGATGCCGTCGGCGGCGAGCAGCTTGCGCGCTTCCATCGCGATGGCGACTTCCGAGCCCGTCGCGATGAGGGTCGCCTGGCGTTCGCCGTCGGCCTCGGCCAGCACGTAGCCGCCCTTGGCCGACAGGTTCTCGGCCGATGCCGTGCCGCGCAGCGTGGGCAGGTTCTGGCGCGTGAGGCAAAGCAGGCTCGGCCCGTCGGCGCGCGCGATGGCGATCTGCCAGGCTTCGAGCGCCTCGACCGCGTCGGCCGGGCGGATCGTCCAGAGATTGGGCATCGCGCGCATGGCGGCGAGATGCTCGACCGGCTGGTGCGTCGGACCGTCTTCGCCGAGGCCGATGGAATCGTGCGTCATCACGTAGATGACGCGCTGGTTCATCAGCGCGGACAGGCGGATCGACGGGCGGCAATAGTCGGTGAACACGAAGAACGTGCCGCCGTAGGGGATGAGCCCGCCATGCAGCGCGATGCCGTTCATCGCCGCGGCCATGCCGTGCTCGCGCACGCCATAGTGAATGTAGCTGCCCGCGAAACTGCCCGGCTTCACCACGCCCTGCGCCTTGGCCTTGGTATTGTTCGAGCCCGTCAGGTCGGCCGAGCCGCCGACGAGTTCGGGGACGATCGCGGTCAGCACGTCGAGCGCGTTCTGCGAGGAGACGCGCGTGGCGATGTTCGGCTTGTCGGCGGAGAGCTTGTCCTTGTACGCCGCGCACGCCTCGACCCAGCCCTTGGGCAGCTTGCCGTCGAGCACGCGGCGGAATTCCGAACGCAGCGCTAGCTCGAGCTTGCCCACGCGGCGTTCCCACGCCGCGCGCTTGGCCGCGCCCGCGGCCCCGAAGCCGCGCCATTCGGTGAGGATGTCGGCCGGGATCTGGAAGGGTGCGGCCGTCCAGCCCAGGCGCTTGCGCGTGCCGTCGATCTCGGGCCCGCCGAGTGCCGCACCATGGCTGCCGGCCGTGCCCGCCTTGGTCGGCGCGCCGTAGCCGATGACCGTCTTGCACGCGATCATCGTCGGGCGGTCGCTTGCCTTCGCGGCCGTGAGCGCGGCGTCGATGGCCGCGGGATCGTGCCCGTCGATGGCGACGGCGTTCCAGCCGCATGCCTTGAAACGCGCGACCTGGTCGTCCGACACGGTCAGGTCCGTCGGCCCGTCGATCGAGATCGAGTTGTCGTCGAACAGCACGACCAGTTTCGACAGGCGCAGATGGCCCGCCAGCGAGATCGCCTCGTGGCTGATGCCTTCCATCAGGCAGCCGTCGCCGGCGATGACGTAGGTGTGATGGTCGACGACCGCATCGCCGTAGCGCGCGGCGAGCAGGCGTTCGGCGAGCGCCATGCCGACGGCGTTGCCGAGGCCCTGGCCGAGCGGGCCCGTCGTCGTCTCGATGCCGGCCGCGTGGCCGAACTCGGGATGGCCGGCGGTCTTGGCGCCGAGCTGACGGAAGCGCTCGATCTCCGCCATCGTCATGTCGGCATAGCCGGTGAGATGGAGGAGCGAATAGAGCAGCATCGAGCCGTGGCCGGCCGAGAGGACGAAGCGGTCGCGGTCGGCCCAGTCGGGCGCGGTGGGGTCGAACTTCAGGTGCTTCGACCACAGCACGGTCGCGACGTCGGCCATACCCATCGGCATGCCGGGATGGCCCGACTTGGCCTTCTCGACCGCATCCATCGAGAGCGCGCGGATGGCGTTGGCGAGGCGCTGGTGCGCCGGGCTCTGCTTGTCGCTGAGGGGAAGCGGGGCGGTCGTCGGAACGGTCTGGGGTGCGGCGCTCATCGGCTCACTTCTTGGGGTGTGTTGGAGACCCGAAAACGCCGCGGAACATGCCGCCCGGGGGGTGCCCCGTCAACCCCGGTCGGACCCCGGCCGCGACAAGGTCGTTGTCGCGACTCGAATCCCGCCCTTAAGGTGCCGCAATCGCAATGCAACTTGGTTTTTGACGAAAGTTCGCCGCACAAATGACGACGCCGCCTCTCGACCGCCTGAATGCCGCCATCCAGCGTCTCGAAGCCGCCCTCGAGGCGCGCATCAAATCCGAGTCGGGCCTGCGCGCCCGCGCCGAGGCGGCCGAGGCCGAACTCGCGAAGATGAAGACCGACTATGCCGCGCTGTCCGGCCTTGCCGACCAGGTCGAATCGCGGCTCGACAAGGCGATCGAGAAACTGAAATCCGGGTCCTGATTTTGCGGGAGTGAGCCGATGAGCCAGATCGTCCTGCGCGTCAACAACCGCGACTATCCGATCATCTGCGACGACGGGCGCGAAGAGCGCGTGCGCGGCATCGCGGGCTATGTCGACGAGAAGGTGCGCGAGATCGTGGCGCAGGTCGGCCAGGCGGGCGACGCGCGCCTGATGCTGCTGGCCGCCCTCAATCTCGGCGACGAGCTTGCAGGCGCCTACGACGAGCTGGAAGAACTGCGCAACGCGCCGCCGCGCACGATCATCGACCCGGCCCTCGTGCAGGCCACTGAAGAGGCGAAGGCCTCGCGCGCGACCGCCGAAGCGCTGTTCGCGCGCGAACGCGAAGCGGCCGAGACCGCACGACAGGAAACGAAGGCGGCGGAAGATTCGCGCGCGCGTGCGGAAGCCGCCACGCAGAGCTGGATCGCCAAGGCCGAAGACATGGGCAAGCGCCTTGCGGACTACGAGGCGCGCCTGGCGCGCGCGCAGACCGAAGCGGGCGCGCAGGCCGCGCGCCTTGCCGCACTCGAAGCCGAGCTTGCGGACGCGCAAGGTCGCGCCGACGACGCCGACAGCCGCGCCATTGACGCGCATGCGCGCGCGGGCCAGATCGAAGGCGATCTGGCCGCGCTCGACGCACGCAACAGGGAACTCGCCGCGAAGCTCGCGGCCGCGGAGGCGGAAGCCGGAGTGAACGCCGCCAAATTCGCCGAAGCGCGCACGCGTGCGGAAGCGGCCGAAGCGCAGATCGCCGAGGCGCAGTCCCGCTTCGAAGCGGCTGCTGCACACGCCGTGGAGAAGGAACGGGCGCTCGCCGAGAGCACCGTGACGCTGGCCGCCCTCAAGGCCGCCAACGCGGAAGTCGAGGCGGAGCTTGATCATTTCGTGCCCCTGCTCGACCGGATCGAGAGCCTTGCGGCCGCGGCCGAAAAGAGCGCCGCCGCCTAACAATTCGTTAATGAGTCGGGTGCCAACCTTGCGGCCTGCCAGGCGGCACGGGCGGTTCCGTGGCGTCACGCATGTACACGCGAGAGCACGCCTTTGGTCAGCACCCTGCCGCCCGACGCCCCTTTTCCGCCCGATCGCGACTGGAAGGTCGCGGCGCTCTGGGAATATTGGGTGGGAGTCTGGCAGCGCTGCGGGCGCATGCCGCGACGCGCCGACATCGACCCGATCGAAATCCCCAAGCTGCTGCCCAACGTGTGGATGCTGGATTACGAGCCGGCGGGCGGGCGCTACCGCTACCGGCTGATCGGCACGGCCGTGACGCGCGCGTGGGACGGGGACATCACCGGGCGCTATCTCGATGCCGAGATCCCGGACTTCGCCCGTTCGGCGCTGGCGCTCGAACTCGATGCGGTCGTGAAGGCCGGTCGTCCGGGCTGGCGGCGCGCCGAGCCCTCTTGGACGCCCGCCCCGCAGGACGTGGTCGGGATCGAGCGGCTGGCCCTGCCGCTGGCAGGCGACGACGGCGCGGTCGCGATGGTGCTGTGCGTCTCGGTCTATCGCCGGCGCAATGGCGACATGTTCTGAACAGCGGCTTCCGGAAAGCAGGGGGGCCCCAAACGAAAACGGCGGCCCGCTTGCGCAGGGCCGCCGTTCATCGGAAACGTCGGAAAGGCCGTTAGGCGGCCTTCGCGACGGCGACCTGCGCGTTGGCGGGCTGGACCGGCTTGGCGACATGCTTGAAGCCGGTTTCGCTGCGCACGTAGTGGCCGGCGGCAACCTGGGCGATCTCGCCGCGCGACAGGCCGATATCGGCCAGCGTACGGTCGTCGAGACCTTCGAGCTCCAGGAACGTGCTGCGACGCTCGTTCCAGCTCTTCAGGCGGCCGAACAGGCTCTTGAGGCCGGCCCCGATCGCGCCGACGCCGTCGGCTGCGAGGGCGGCGAGCGCCTGTGCACGCACGCGCCGCGCTTCCAGGGCCGTCTCCACCTGAGCGGCCGAAACACGGCCATAAAGGGTGGGCGAAAGCTGGGTGGCGGACATAATTCTCTTCTCCATCTGTGTTCGGCACCGGGACCCGCCAATCGGGTCGTTTGATCGTGCACGAACGAACGATGTGAACTTAGGCGCCGGAGCCCTGCTTGAAACGGGTTAATATTGCGTCGCAGCAATGCATAAATCACATGATATCGCCACTATTTCGTCCAAATTTGCAGGGCTGGGCTGCGCGAGCCGCCCGATATCCTGCCCCGGAATGACCCTTTCCGCTCCCTCCAAGTCCGTGTGCCGAATGACCTATCAGGGCGACGAAGCGCTGGCGAAGCTGCTGGCGAAGAACGACGCGACCATTGGTGTTTCCGCCGTCCGCGGCATCGTGACCGGAGTTCTGTCCGCTCCGCCCGCCCTCGACGCGCGGGCATGGCACGCGATGGTCTGCGCCTGGCCAAGCGACGCGCTTGCCGCCCAGCTCGAAGCACTCCATGCCGAGATGGCGGCGCACGTCGATCCGGGCCTCGCCGAAGGCCAGTGGCGGCGTTCGCGTCTCGACGATCTGCGCGGCGAACTTGCAAAGCAGAAGCTCGACGGCTTCGTGCTGCCGCGCGGTGACGAACATCAGGGCGAGTATGTGAGCCCGCGCGCCGAACGCCTGATGTGGCTGACCGGCTTCACCGGATCGGCGGGTGCGTGCATCGTGCTTGCGAAACTCGCGGCGATCTTCGTCGACGGGCGCTACACGCTGCAGGTCCGTTCGCAGGTCGACGGTTCTGCGTTCGAATATCGCCATCTGGTCGACGAGCCCGCGCCCGACTGGCTCGCCGAACACGCGCCCAAGGGCGGCCGTATCGGCTACGACCCGTGGCTCCATTCCAGCGATTCGGTCGACCGGCTGCGCCTCGCGTGCGAGCGCGCGGGTGCTTCACTCGTGCCCGTCGAGCGCAATCCCGTCGACGCGGTCTGGCCGGGCCGTCCGTCGGCGCCGCTGTCGCCCGCGGTCCCCCATCCCCTCGAGTTCGCGGGCAAGGCATCGGAAGAAAAGCGCGCCGAACTTGCCGCGAAACTGCGCAAGGACGGACTTGCCGCCGCGGTGGTGAGCGCGCCCGACAGCCTCGCCTGGCTGCTCAACATCCGCGGCGCGGACGTGCCGCACACGCCGCTGGCGCTGGGTTTCGCGATCCTGCATGCCGACGAGAACAGGCCGCTCGAACTGTTCATGGATGCGCGCAAGCTGCTGCCCGAAACGCGTGCGCACCTGGGCAACCGCGTGCGCGTTTCGCCACCCGAAGCGCTGGGCAGCTCGCTGGAATCGCTGGGAGCCGCCAAGGCGAAGGTGCTGACCGACCGGCTGACCGCCTCGGCGTGGATCGACCAGTTGCTCGCGGCGTCCGGCGCGGTGCTGGTGCGCGACGCGTGCGTTTGCGCGCTGCCCAAGGCCTGCAAGAACAAGCAGGAGCTGGCGGGCAGCCGTGCCGCGCATGTGCGCGACGGCGCGTCGCTCACGCGGTTCCTCGCATGGCTCTCGCGCGAGGCGCCGACGGGCAAGTGGGACGAGGTCGCCGTCGCCGACAAGCTGCTGGAGTTCCGCCGTGCGGGCGGCGACCTGCGCGACACGAGCTTCGACACGATCTCGGGCGCCGGCCCCAACGGCGCCATCGTCCATTATCGCGCGACGCCCAAGACCGCGCGCCGGCTCGAACCCGACATGCTCTTTCTCGTCGATTCCGGCGGCCAGTATCCCGACGGCACGACCGACGTGACGCGCACGGTCGCGGTCGGCAAGGCCACGCCCGAGCAGAAGGACCGGTTCACGCGCGTGCTGAAGGGCCATATCGCACTCGCCCGCGCGCGCTTTCCCAAAGGCACGTCGGGCTCGCAGCTCGACGCGCTGGCGCGAAAGGCCCTGTGGGACGTCGGCCTCGATTACGATCACGGCACGGGCCATGGCGTGGGTTCGTACCTGTCGGTGCACGAGGGGCCGCATCGCATCTCGAAGATGCCCAACAGCGTGGCGCTGCTGCCGGGCATGATCGTCTCGAACGAGCCCGGCTACTACAAGACCGGCGCCTACGGCATCCGCATCGAGAACCTCGTCGCGGTCGCCGAGCTCGACAAGGCGGAAGGTGCGGAACGGCCGATGCTCGGGTTCGAGACGCTGACGCTCGCCCCCATCGACCGCAGCCTCGTCGCGCGCGAACTGCTGGACGCGGACGAGACGGCATGGCTCGACGCCTATCACGCGCGCGTGGCGCGCGAGATCGGCCCGCTGGTCGACGCACAGACGCAAGGCTGGCTCGAAGCGGCGACGGCGAAGATCGGCTAGAAATCCGCCTCGAAGCGGAGCGTGTCGCCTGGCAGGGATGCGGCCGCGCGCGCGATGTCGAGGCACATCTCGACGAAGCCTTCCGGGTAGTCGAACGAGAAGCCGTGCGCGAGCGTCTCCAGTTCGCGCAGGCCCGCGCGGTCGATGACCAGCGCTTCACCCTCCATGCGGCCGAGCGCGAAATTCGTCACGATGTCGTCGAGCGCGTAATCCTCGCCGAGTTCCGCGCCCGCATATTCGTGGACCGTCACGACGCGGCCGTCGGGCGCCGTGGCCGTGACCGCGGCCATCAGGTGTCGAGGCCGGCGAGCTTGCGCCACGCCGTTTCGTCGATCACTTCGATGCCGTGCTTCTCGGCCTCGGCGAGCTTGGAGCCGGCACCGGGGCCTGCCACGACGAGATCCGTCTTCTTCGAGACCGAGCCCGCGACCTTGGCGCCCAGCGCCAGGGCGCCGGCTTTCGCCTCGTCGCGGCTCATCGTCGTCAGTGTGCCGGTGAACACGATGGTCTTTCCGGCGATGGCGGCATTGAGGTTCTTGGGCTTCTCGAAATCGGCGACGTCGATCTCGGCGAGCAGGTCGTCGAGCGCTTCGCGGTTATGCGCTTCGGCGAAGAAGCCGGCGATGTCGACGGCCATCGCGTCGCCGATCTGGTCGATGGCGACGAGTTCGCGCCAGGAATCGCCGACCAGTTCGGGCTTACGCTTCTCGCCCGCAAACGCGGCCAATTCGGCCTCAGCGCTTTCCATCGCCTTGCGCCACGCCTTGCAGGAACCGTAATGCACGGCGAGCAGCCGCGCGGTCGCTTCGCCGACCTGCCGGATGCCGAGCGCGAAGATGAAGCGGTCGAGCGCCACCTTGCGGCGCGCCTCGATGGCGCCAAGCAGCCGTTCGACCGATTTGTCGCCCCAGCCTTCGCGCTTTGCGAGTTCGCCCGCGCGTGCCGCGAGGCGGAACAGGTCGCCCGGCTTCTTCACCCAGCCGAGGCCGAACAGTTCCTCGATGTTCTTCTCGCCCAATCCCTCGATGTCGAATGCGCCGCGCGACACGAAGTGGCGCAGCCGCTCCACCGCCTGCGCCGCGCAGGTGAGGCCGCCCGTGCAGCGGCGGATCGCCTCGCCCTCGGGGCGTGTGGCGATGGCGCCGCACACAGGGCAGTGCGTGGGGAACACGAATTTGCGCGCGCCCGCCGCGCGCTTCTCGGGCACATGGGCGACGATCTGCGGAATCACGTCGCCCGCGCGCTGGACGATAACGGTATCGCCCTTGCGCACGTCCTTGCGCTCGATCTCGTCCTCGTTGTGCAGCGTGGCGCGCGCGACCATGACTCCGCCGACATTCACCGGCTCCAGCTCGGCGACCGGGGTGAGCGCGCCCGTGCGACCGACCTGGATGACGATGTCGATGAGTTTCGTTTGCGCCTGTTCGGCCGCGAATTTGTGCGCGATCGCCCAGCGCGGGCTGCGCGCGACGAAGCCGAGGCGCTTCTGCAGGTCGAACCGGTCGACCTTGTAGACGACGCCGTCGATGTCGTAGGGGAGCTCCGGCCGGTCGCGGCCGATCTCGGTCTGGAATTCGAGCAGCGCTTCGGCGTCCTTGCAGCGGCGCGCGCGCGGATTGACGACGAAGCCCCAGCCTTTGAGGCGCTTGAGCAGGTCGCTCTGCGTTTCGATCGCGGGGCCTTCGTACACGCCCAGCGCATAGGCGAAGAAGCGCAAGGGGCGCTTTGCCGTGATCGTCCAGTCGAGCTGGCGCAGCGAGCCTGCCGCCGCGTTGCGCGGGTTGGCGAAGACCTTGTCGCCGGCTTCTTCCTGCGCCCTGTTCATCGCGAGGAAGTCGGCGCGCGTCATGTAGATCTCGCCGCGCACCTCGATGCGCGCCGGGGCGCTGCCGGAGAGCTTCTGCGGGATCTCCCGGATCGTCTTCAGGTTGGCGGTGACATCCTCGCCTTCCTCGCCGTCGCCGCGCGTGGCACCCCGCACGAAGACGCCGTTCTCGTAGAGCAGCGAGATCGACAGCCCGTCGATCTTCGGCTCGGCCGAAAACGCGATCTCGCCTGTTTCCATGTCGAGGAAGCGGCGGATGCGGGCGCCGAACTCGCGCACGTCTTCTTCCTCGAAGGCGTTGTCGAGCGAGAGCATCGGCAGCTCGTGCCGGATCTTGCCGAAGCCGGCGGCGGCGGGGGCGCCCACCTTGTCGGACGGCGAATCCCCGCGCTTCAGCAGGGGAAAGCGTTTCTCGATCGCCGAATTGCGCTTCTTGAGCGCGTCGTAGGCGGAATCCGCGACGAGCGGCGCGTCCTTGGCGTGGTAGGCGAGATCGTGGCGGACGATCTCCTTGGCCAGCCGTTCGAGTTCGGCGGCCGCCTGTCCCGAGGTGAGATCGTCGATTTCGATGGCGGCGTAATCGGACTTCTTCGCCGCTTTCTTCTTCGCACTCATGCAGCCGGGCTCGCGAGGAGTGCATCGGCCGCGGCGCGCGCGGCATCGGTGATCGTGGCGCCCGACAGCATGCGTGCGATCTCCTCGCGCCGGGCGCGCGCGTCCAGCGGCTCGACGCGCGTGGCGGCGGTCTTGGCTGTCGCGGTCTTGGCGACGCGCAGATGCGTGTCGGCGCGCGCGGCCACCTGCGGGCTGTGCGTCACGACCAGCACCTGCGCCTCGCGCGCGAGGCGGGCAAGGCGTTCGCCCACGGCCGCCGCGACGGCGCCGCCGATGCCGGCATCGACCTCGTCGAACACCAGTGCCGGTGCCACGCCGCGGCGCGCGTCGGCGCGCGCGAGCACGACCTTCAGCGCCAGCATGAAGCGCGCAAGCTCGCCGCCCGAGGCGATCTTGGCGAGCGGGCCCGGCTCGCTGCCGGGATTGGTCGCGACCTCGAAGGCCACGGCATCGAGGCCCTGCGCGTTCCATTCGGCCTCTGGCAGCGCCGCAAGGCGCGTGCGGAACTTCGCCTTGTCGAGCTTCAGCGGCGGGAGTTCCTTGGCGAGCACCTTGTCGAGCTTGCCGGCGGCGGCATTGCGCGCGGCCGACAGCGCCTTGGCGGCCGTCATGTAGGCCGATTTCGCGGCGGCTGCCGCCTGCGCGAGCTTCTTCAGGCCCGCCTCGCCGTCGTCGAGCGCTGCAAGTTTGCCCGCCATCTCGGCGCGCAAGCTCGCGAGCCCGTCCACGTCGGTGCGGTGCTTGCGCGCGAGTGCGCGAAGCGCGAACAGACGCTCTTCGGTCTTTTCCAGATCGCTGCCGCCTTCGCTGAGCGCTTCGCCCGCCGCCTCGATCTCGGCGGCGGCATCCATCGCTTCCGACGACGCGCGGTCGAGTGCCGCGATCGCCTTGTCGAACCGGCCGCCGGCATGCGGGGCGGCGCGTTCGAGCGCGCGCTGGGCGGCGCGCAAGGCGCCTTCGGCCCCCTTGTGCTGGCCGATCTCGGCTGCGGCTTCTTCCAGTGCTGCCGCGAGCTTTTCGCGGCCCTGCAGGATGGCACGCTGCTCGGCGAGGCTCTTCTCCTCGCCTTCCTTTGGCTCGAGCTCGTCGAGTTCGCCTAGCGCGTGGCGCAGGTAATCTTCTTCGGCGCGTGCACGCGCGACGGTCTCGTTCGCTTCGTCCACGGCGTTGCGGCATTTGCGCCATTCGGCATGCAGGCGCGCGAGTTCGGTGGCATCGCGCCCGAGATCGGCCCACGCGTCGAGCAGGCCGCAATGGGTGGAAGCATCGAACAGGCCGTGCGTGTCGAACTGGCCGTGCACCTCGACGAGCGTCTCGCCCAGCTCGCGCAGCAGGCCGACCGAGCAGGCCTGGTCGTTGGCGAAGGCGCGGCTGCGCCCGTCGGCCGACAGCACGCGGCGCAGGATCAGCGGTGCGCCGGCTTCCGGCGGTTCCAGTCCCTGTTCGGCGAGGCGCGCGAGCGCGGGATGCCCGGGCTCGACGTCGAAGCTGGCGGCGACGCTCGCCTGCGAAGCGCCCTTTCGCACCGAACCCGCCTCGGCCCGGCCGCCGAGTGCCAGGCCCAGCGCGTCGAGCAGGATCGACTTGCCGGCCCCCGTCTCGCCCGTGAGCGCCGACAGGCCGTTCTCGAAGGCGAGATCGAGCCGGTCGATGAGGACGAAATCGCGGATGGCGAGCGAGGCGAGCATCGCCTTCGATGTAGCGGGAGAATCGGCTGCAGGGAAGGCGGGCGGCACCAGCTTCAGGTGCGGACGCGACGGGCGGGTCATTCCGGGACTCCGGGGTCGGGATGAACGTCCTGAAAGCTAACGTCGGCATGCGGATGTTGTCAAATTGTTCTCGTTAAATATTCCTATGAATTGTTCGCCAAAACCGGGAATGCGCCCCGGGGCGGGTGTCAGAACAGGTTGAGCGGATTGATCGCGTTGAGCGTGCGCGACACGAGGCCGGGGCGTTCGTCCTTGGGCAGTTCGCCCGTGCCGACCAGCGCGAAGGAATCCCGATACCATTCGCTGCCCGGATAATTGTGGCCTAGGACGGCCGCCGAGCGGCGCGCCTCGTCGACGAGGCCCAATGCCATGTAGGCCTCGACGAGCCGGTGCAGCGCCTCGGGCACATGGCTGGTGGTCTGGTACTTGTCGACGACCATGCGGAAGCGATTGATCGCGGCGAGCCACTGGCCGCGCTGCAGGTAGAATCGGCCGACCTCCATCTCCTTGCCGGCGAGATGGTCGTAGGTGAGGTCGATCTTCACGCGCGCGTCGCGCGCGAAGGACGTATCGGGGAAGCGGCGCACCACTTCCTGCAGCGACTGCATCGACAGTTCCGTCATGCGCGCGTCGCGCGCCACGTCGGTGATCTGCTCGTAGTTGCACAGCGCCTTGAGATAATAGGCGTAGGCGACGTCGCGGTTCGACGGGTTCAGCTGTATGAAGCGGTCCAGCGCCACGATCGCGTCGTCGTACTTGTTGGCCTGGTAGTGCGCGTAGGCCGCCTGGAGGAGTGCGCGCGTCGCCCAGACCGAATAGGGATGCTGGCGCTCGACCTCGTCGAACAGCTTTGCCGCGCGCTTGTAGCTGCCCGTCGACATCGCGTTGACGGCGTTGTTGTAGAGCTCCTCGACCGGCTTCTCGACGTACGCCTCTTCCTTTTCCCCCGAGCATGCCGCAAGGGCGCCCAGGCTGAGGGCGAGGGCGGTGGCGAGGCGAATCGGTCGGGCGGCGCGTGTCGCGGTCATGGGGCCAATATAGGCGGTTTCGCGGGGAATTTCAGCCCTGCGCAACGTCGGGCGGAATCAGTCGGAGGCGAGGCTGGCCCGGGCCGCCGGGCGGGCGTAGGTGTCGACATTGATCTCCGTCCAGCGCCAGGCGCGGGGGCTGGCGAACAGCGCGTGCAGCAGCGCGTTGTTGTGCCGGTGGCCGGTGCGCCGCGCGCGGACATGGCCGAGGATCGGGGCGCCGGCCAGATAGAGGTCGCCGACCAGGTCGAGCACCTTGTGGCGCACGAATTCGTCGTCGAAGCGCAGGCCGTCTTCGTTGAGGATATTTTCGCCAGAAATGACGACCGCGTTGTCGAGCGAGCCACCGCGCGCGAGGCCCATGGCACGCAGCGAGGCGACCTCGTGCTCGAAGCCGAAGGTGCGCGCGCGCGCGATCTCCTGGCGGAAGCCGGCCGGCTCCAGCACCACATGGATGGACTGACGGCCGATCGCCTCGACGGCGAAATCGATCTCGAAATCGGCCGAGAAGCCGGGACCGGGCGAAAGCTCGAGATGGGCGTCGCCTTCCTCGAAGGCGATGGTCTCGAGGATCTCGATGGCGCGGCGGGGTGCCGCCTGCTCGATCGTGCCGGCGCAATCGACGAGGAACAGGAACGGTGCGGCCGAGCCGTCCATCACCGGAACCTCGTCGGCATCGAGCTCGACGATCAGGTTGTCGATCTGGGCGCCGTAGAGGGCGGCCATCAGATGCTCGATCGTGCCGATCTTCGTCCCCGCGTCGTTGGCCAGCATCGAGCAAAGGCGCGTGTCGCGCACTGCGCGGAAATCGGCCTTGAGGACTCCGGTATCGCCGGGGATGTCGCGGCGACGGAAAACGATCCCGTGATTGGGCGGGGCTGGCAGCAGCTGCATGGCCACCTTGCGGCCCGAATGCAGGCCGGTTCCTGTGCACGCGATCGGACCCTTGAGGGTCCGCTGTGCGACGGGTCGGGCCTTGATGCGATGCTTGCCGAGCAATTCGAACTCCGGTGGGTAAGGCGCGTTTACACAACCACAACGCGGGACACGACGCCTTCTTCCCCGAAAAAACCTTGAGGCTCCGAGGGTTGGTACAGGACCGCCCCCGGAGCCTCAAGTCACCTTTTGTTGCGAACTATTGCAGGTGTGGCCACCTGCGCCGTTCGCCCGTCAGTTGGCCTGACGGCGCAGGAACGCCGGGATTTCCAGCAGATCGTCTTCCGACTTCGGCTGGATGCGGTCCGTCGGGTCGAGCCCGCCCAGACGCGGCTGGGCGGCTGCCTGCGGTGCCGGCGTCGGCGCGGGCGCCGGTGCCGGAGCCGCGGTAGCCGGAGCCGTCGCGGCCGGCATGATGCCGCCGACCGGCGGAACCAGCGTGGGCTGGCTACGCGGGGCTTCGCCTTCGGTACGCGCCGTGCCCGTGCGGGTCATCCGCTCGAACAGCGTCGGGCGCCGGGCCGGTTTCGCAGCCGTCGTCTTGGCGGCATTGACCATTTCGGCTTCCGCGAACGGGTTGGCCGGCTGTGCCGGGGCGGCCGCCGTCGGGGCAACCTCGACCGGCCGGGGCGGGATGAACGCCTCGGCGACCGGGGCGGCCGCGACCGGGGCCGGCATCGGTGCGGCTTCGACGACCGTCTCGGTCGCGGCGGGTGCCGGGACCGGTTCGGGCATCGGGGCCGGCTCGATCTTCAGGGCGGTCGCACCCTGCTGGATCGGGGCGGCCTGCATGACCATCGGTGCCGGCGCCGGGGCCGCCTGGGCGACCGTCGGGGCGTAGGCCGGCATCGGCGGGATTGCCGTCGCCGCGGCGACGGCGGCGGGCGCCGTCGTCGTCATCGGGGCCGGGCGCGGGGCGGTCGCGCGGATGTTGACCACCTTCTTGTCGGGCAGCGGCATCGCGGCGAGGGCCGCCTCGATGCCGGTCGCCACGACCGACACGCGCATGCGGCCGTTGAGGCTTTCATCGAACGTCGAGCCGAAGATGATGTTCGCTTCCGGGTCCACTTCGTCGCGGATGCGATTGGCGGCCTCGTCGACCTCGAACAGCGTCATGTCCATGCCGCCGGTGATGTTGATGAGCACGCCCTTGGCGCCCTTCATCGACACGTCGTCGAGCAGCGGGTTCGAGATCGCCTTCTGGGCGGCGTCGATGGCGCGGTTGTCGCCCTCGGCCTCGCCCGTGCCCATCATCGCCTTGCCCATCTCGCCCATCACCGAGCGGATGTCGGCGAAGTCGAGATTGATGAGGCCCGGCATCACCATCAGGTCGGTGACGCCGCGCACGCCGGAATAGAGCACGTCGTCCGCCATCTTGAAGGCGTCGGCGAAGGTCGTGCGCTCGTTCGCCACCCGGAACAGGTTCTGGTTCGGGATGATGATGAGCGTGTCGACCGTCTGCTGCAGTTCCTCGATGCCCGCTTCGGCCAGACGCATGCGGTTCTGCCCTTCGAAGTGGAAGGGCTTCGTCACCACGCCGACCGTGAGGATACCGTGCTCGCGGCAGGCGCGCGCGATGACGGGTGCTGCACCCGTACCCGTGCCGCCGCCCATGCCGGCAGCGACGAACACCATGTGCGAGCCCTGGATGTGCTCCAGCAGGTCGCCCATCGATTCTTCCGCCGCGACGCGGCCGATGTCGGGGCGCGAGCCCGCGCCCAGCCCTTGCGTCACGCCGACGCCGAGCTGGAGCTTGCGTTCCGCGATCGACTGGCCGAGCGCCTGCGCGTCGGTGTTCGCGACGACAAACTCGACGCCTTCGAGCTTGGCGCGGATCATGTTGTTGACGGCGTTGCCGCCCGCACCGCCCACACCGACGACGGTGATGCGCGGCTTCAGTTCGTTGGGCTGGATACCGAGAGTGATGGCCATGGTCGTTACCTCCGATGCTCTTGGATTGGATGAAAGGGGTGCTGGGTTGCGTTGATGGGGTCGCGTGGATGGGGTTCGTCGGGTTTTCCGGTCACAGGTTCTCCTTCAGCCAGAGCCCGAAGCGGCCGAACATGCCGGCACCCGGTGCGGGTGCGGCTTCCGGCCGCAGGGATTCGACGCCCTTGGCGAGGGCGAAAGCGACGAGGCCGGCGCACGCCGCGAAGGCGGGGCCGCCGGTCTGGTCGGCGAGGCCTTGCAGGCGGATGGGCTTGCCCATGCGCACCTGCTTGTCGAGGACCATGGCGGCAAGCTCGCGCACGCCTTGCAGCTGCGAGGCGCCGCCAGTGAGCACGACGCGCCGTCCCGCGATGCGGTCGAAGCCCGAGGCTTCGAGGCGCTGGCGCACCATCTCGAACGTCTCTTCGAGGCGCGGCGCGATGATCCCGGTAAGGATCGATTTCGGCACGTGGTTGGCCTGCGCGTGTTCCTCTTCGCCCACCAGCGGCACGTCAATGATCTCGCGCTCGTCGGCGGCCGAGGGGATGCAGCTGCCGTGCAGCGTCTTCATCCGCTCGGCATAGGCCAGCGGCGTCGAAAGCCCGCGCGCGATGTCGTTGGTGACGTGCGCGCCGCCGACCGAGATCGTGTCGGCATAGACGCAGTGCCCGTCGAAGAAAACGGCGAACGACGTGGTGCCGCCGCCCATGTCGATGACGCAGGTGCCAAGGTCCATCTCGTCCTCGACGAGGCAGGCGAGGCCCGCGGCATAGGCCGGGACAACCACGTCCTCGACCTCGAGATGGCAGCGCGCGACGACGCTTTCGAGATTGCGCACGGCGGCAGCACCTGCCGTCAGCATGTGCATGTTGACGCCGAGCCGGTCGCCGCACATGCCGCGCGGATCGCGGATGCCGCGGCTGCCGTCGATCGTGAAGCCGACGGGGATCTGGTGGATGACGCGGCGGTCGGCCGCCTGCTGGGTCTGGCGGGCCTGGTCGAGCACCTTGCGCAGGTCGTGCTCGGCGATCTCGTGGCCGGCGATCGCGACCTCGACCGGCACCGTGCGCGACTGCGGCTGGCCGCCGATCAGGTTGACGACGACGGTCTTCAGCGTCTCGCCCGCCATCTGCTCGGCCGCCGAGACGGCCGAGAGGATCGAGTTCTCGGCGTCCTCGAGGTCGATGATCGCCCCGCCCTTCACCCCGTGGCTGATCTGGTGGCCGATACCCACGACGCGGGCCGAGCCGTCGGCTTCGGCTTTCGCCACGAAGCACGCGACCTTGGTCGAGCCCAGGTCGAGGGCGGCGATCAGGCCGTTGCGCGATTTGCGTTTGCGCTTGCTCACCTTGTGGGTCGCTCCTCAGGTCGGCTTGTTGGTACGGCGCAGGGAATTGGGCGCCGTCGCGGGTTGCACGCTCGCCGGCTGGTCCTTGCCGACGCGAAGGATGAGGCGGTCCGGCAGGCGCAGGTCGACCGCGACGAGATTGCGGTCGATCAGGCCGTTGTCGCGCGCGAGCTGGGCGAGCCGCTCGTACGCGGCACCGGGGTTGTTCTCGGGCAGGTTCACGTCCACGCCGTTGTCGAGGCGCAGGTTCCAGCGCCGCCCGCCGACGCGCACGGCGGCGGCGATGCGCGCCATCAGATGGGGCTCGGTCTCCAGCAGCGCTATCAGTGCGGCGGCATGATCGGGCGCGTCGTCGCCCACGACGATGGGGCGGTCGGCGAATTTGGCGGGATCGGTGCCGGCGATCTCCTTGCCTTCGGAATCGATCAGTGTGAAGCGGCCCTGGCGCTGCCACAGCGCCAGCGGGATGCGCTCGTCGAGCCGAACCAGGATCATGTCGGGCAGGTGGCGTTCGACCGTGGCGCTGCGCACCCACGAAAGCCGCTCGAGTTCCGCTTTCGCGGCGTAGGGGTCGAAGGAAAGGATCGGCGAGCCGCGGCGCGCGTCGAGCACGGCGCGCACGTCGCGCGGATCGGTTTCCACGCGCCCCTCGATGCGGATGTCGCGCACGGCGAGGCCCATGCGCGCACTTGCGGCGAGTGCCGCACGGCCCGCGTCGACGCGCAGATCGTCGAACTGGTCGGCCGCGCCGTGCGACCACGCCCACCAGCCGCCGCCCGCGAGCGAAGTCGCGACGATGCAGGCAGCCGCCAGCTTCGCCGCACCCGCCGACGGGCGCAGGAAAACGAGACGGCGCCAGCCGAAACGGCGGACGGGCTTCTTGGTCTTGGAACGGCGCAGGTTCATTCGGACACCTTGGGGACAGGCCCGTCGTGGCGCGCGTGCTCGACGAGCCACGCGCACAGGTCGGGGAAGTTCATGCCGGTCGCCGCGGCGATCTCGGGGACGAGCGACAGCGGCGTCATGCCGGGCTGGGTGTTCACTTCCAGCAGGCACAGCTCGCCCGGCTCGCCGCGCGTGTCGTCGTAACGGATGTCGGCCCGGCTCACGCCGCGGCAGCCCAGCGCGCGGTGCGCCTCGAGCGCCATCTCCATCGCCTTCGCATAAGCGCGCGCGTCGATGGGGGCGGGGCACAGATGGATCGCCTTGCCGTCGGTGTATTTGGCCGCGTAGTCGTAGAAGCCGTTGTTGGGGCGGATCTCGAGCACGCCCAGCGCTTTGGCCGAGCCGTTGGCGCCGAGCACGGCGACGGTCAGTTCGCGCCCCGGCACGTAGCGTTCGACCAGCACCTCGTCATCGAATTCCCAGGGTTCGGCCGCGAGCGCTTCGAGATCGGACTTCTCCAGAACGATCTTCACGCCGACCGACGATCCTTCGTTCGTCGGCTTCATGACGAAAGGCACGTCCATCGCGCGGCCGGCGAGCACGTCGTCGCGGTGGAAGACGCCGCCCTGCGCGACGGCGAGGCCGTGTGCCGCGAAAAGCTTGCGCGCGACGGGCTTGTCCATCGCCATCGCCGAGGCGAGAAGGCCCGAATGCGTATAGGGAACGCGCGCGAGGTCGAGCACGCCCTGAATGGTGCCGTCTTCGGCATAGCGGCCGTGCAGCGCGTTGAAGACGGCGTCCGGCCGGTTCGTCAGCGCCGCGACAAGACCTTCGAGCGAGCGGAAATCGTGCTCAGTCACGTCGTAGCCTTTGGTGCGCAGCGCCGCCGCGCATTCGCGGCCAGAGACGAGGCTCACCTCGCGCTCGGCGGAAAGCCCGCCCATGAGAACGAGAATGCGGGTCATTGGCCTGCCTCCAGCCGGATGCCGATGCGCTTGATCTCCCAGTGGAGATCGACGCCGAATTTCGCGTTGACGCGCGCGCGCACGTCCTCGCCCAGATCCTCGAGATCGGCCGCCGTCGCCTCGCCCGTGTTGATCAGGAAGTTGCAGTGCTTTTCCGAGACCATTGCGCCGCCGCGCGTCAGGCCGCGGCAGCCGGCCGCGTCGATCAGTTCCCACGCCTTGGCGCCGTCGGGATTGGCGAAAGTGGAGCCGCCGGTGCGCGCGCGAACAGGTTGCGCGGTCTCGCGCTTGGCCTGGATTTCCGTCATGCGCGCGGCGATGGCTTCGGGCGCGTCGCTCGACGTCTTCAGTTCGGCCGCGACGAAGATCCAGTCGGCCGGCATGCCGGTGTGGCGGTAGCCGAAGCACAAGGCGCCGTTCGTCACGTACTGGCGCTCGCCTTTGGCGTCGATCGCTTCGGCGGCGAGCGTCACTTCCTTCATCTCACGACCGTAGGCGCCTGCGTTCATGCGCAGCGCCCCGCCGATCGTGCCGGGAATGCCGGAAAGGAACTCGAGGCCGGAAAGCCCCCAGTCGCGCGCCTGCAGCGCGACGTTGAGGTCGAGGCACGCAGCACCCGCGCGCAGAATGTTGCCGTCGTGGCTGATGCCGGCGAAACCCTTGCCGAGCCGGATTGTCACGCCCGGAACGCCGCCGTCGCGCACCAGCAGGTTCGAACCCACGCCCATCACCGTCACCGGCACGTCGGCGGGCTTGCCGGCCATGAAGACCGCAAGGTCGGCCTCGTCGGCTGGACGGAACAGCACTTCGGCCGGGCCGCCGACGCGGAACCACGTGTACTGGCCGAGATTGGCGTTCGCCCGGTAGGTCCCGCGGACCTTCGGCAGCCTGTCGACGAGGCGCAGGGAGTTGGTCGCGACCATCATGCCTTGCTCCGTTGCGCGTCGAGTTCGGCGGGCAGCGCGTAGGCCCACTGCGTGATGTTGCCGGCCCCCAGGCACACGACCATGTCGCCAGGCTTGGCGTGGGCGAGCACCGTCTCGGCGAGCTTTTCAGGGCTTTCGAGGCCGAAGACGCGGCGGTGTCCGTGGTCGCGCAGGCCCTCGACGAGTGCTTCCTTGGAAGCGCCTTCGACCGGCTGCTCGCCCGCCGCGTAGACGTCGGCGACGATCACGGCGTCGGCGTCGTTGAAGCAGGTGCAGAATTCCTCGAACAGCGACTTGAGGCGCGTGTAGCGGTGCGGTTGCACGATCGCGATGACGCCGGCCGACGTGGCGCTGCGCGCGGCCTTCAGCACGGCGGCGATCTCGACCGGGTGATGGCCGTAATCGTCGATGACGGTGAGGCCGGCCCCCACGCCGGTCTTGGTGAAGCGGCGCTTCACGCCCTTGATGCCGGCCAGCGCCTTGCGGATCGTCGCGTCGTCGAGGCCCATCTCGACCGCGACCGCGACGGCCGCCAACGCGTTCTGGACGTTGTGCTGGCCGACGAGCGGCAGGCTCAGGCCGTTGATCGTGCGTTCGGTGCCGGCACGTCCCGAGAGCTGCACGTCGAAATGGCCGCCGGCGGCGTCGAGGCGCATGTTGACGCCGCGCACGTCGGCCTGCGCCGAGAAACCGTAGGCGAGGATCTTGCGGTCGAGCGTCGAGGCGATCAGCGCCTGCACTTCCGGATGGTCGATGCACAGCGCCGCGAAGCCGTAGAACGGGATGTTCGACACGAAGGTCTGGTAGCCCTTGCGCGCGGCGTCGAACGTGCCCCAGTAGTCGAGATGCTCGGGGTCCATGTTCGTGACGACCGCAATGGTCGCGGGCAGCTTGATGAAGGTGCCGTCGCTCTCGTCGGCCTCGACGACCATCCAGTCGCCCTTGCCCAGGCGCGCGTTGGTGCCGTAGGCGTTGAGGATGCCGCCGTTGATGATCGTCGGATCCATCGCGGCCGCTTCGAGCATGCCCGCGACGAGGCCCGTGGTCGTCGTCTTGCCGTGCGTGCCGGCGATGGCGATGGCCCATTTGAGGCGCATCAGCTCGGCCAGCATTTCCGCGCGGCGCACGACGGGGATCAGGCGCTGGCGCGCGGCCTGCACTTCGGGATTGTCGGCCTTCACGGCCGTCGAGACGACGACGACTTCGGCCTCGCCGACATTCTCGCCGCGATGGCCGACGGCCACGGGGATGCCGAGCGACACGAGCCGCTTCACGTTGGCGCCGTCCGACTGGTCGGAGCCCTGCACCTTGTAGCCGAGATTGTGCAGGATCTCGGCGATGCCGGACATGCCGATGCCGCCGATGCCGACGAAGTGGATACGGCCGATGTCGAGTGGAAGGGCCCTCATGCTTTGCCCTCCGCGAGGCGCTGGACGAGATCTGCAAGGCGTTCGCCCGCGTCCGCGCGGCCGAAGGAATGGGCGCCGGCCGCAAGGGAAGCGAGCGGGCGCGGATCTTCGAGCAGCGCCGACAGGCGCGCGGCGAGATCGGCCGGCGTGAATTCGGGTTCGGGCACCAGCCACGTGCCGCCGGCCGCACCCAGCGCGCGGGCGTTGGCGGTCTGGTGGTCGTCGGTCGCGATGGGCAGCGGGACGAGCAGCGAGGGCCGGCCGATGCAGGCAAGCTCGGCGACCGTCGAGGCACCCGCGCGCGCGATCACGAGATGTGCGCCTGCGATGCGCTGCGGCAGATCGGCGAAGAACGGCTCGACCTCGGCCGCGAAACCGAGCGTGCGATAGCTCGTGCGCACGGTTTCGGCATCTTCCTGCCGCGACTGCTGGGTGATCGACATGCGTGCGCGCTGGCCGGGCGAGAGAAGCGCAAGGGCGGCGGGCACCACGCGCCCGAAGACCGACGCGCCCTGGCTGCCGCCGGTCACGAGCACGCGCAGCTTCTCGCCGGCGGCCGGCAGCGCGAAGGGCTTGTCGCGCAGGGCGGCGACTTCGGCGCGCACCGGGTTGCCGACGAGCGTGGCGTTGGCACCCGCACCCTGCGTCTGCGCGAAGGAAGTCGCGATCGCGTCCACGCCGCCCGCGACAAGGCGGTTGACGCGGCCGAGCACGGCGTTCTGTTCGTGGATGGCGGTGCGGAAGCGGCGGCGCGCGGCGGCGATGGTCGGCAGGCTCGGATAGCCGCCGAAGCCGACGACGGCGGCGGGGGCGAGACGCTGGAGCAGACCGCGCGCGGCGAGATAGCCGGGGATGAGGCTGAGCGCGCCCACGAACCGGCGCACGAAGCTGCCAGTCATCTTGGCGATCGGCAGACGGTGCGTATCGAGCGTGCCGAGGCGCCCGCCATAGCGCGTGCCGCGATCGTCGGTGACGAGGGCGAGACGAAAGCCGCGCGCGGCGAGCGTGCCCGCGAGCGCTTCGGCCGGGAACACGTGGCCGCCGGTGCCGCCGGCGGCGAGGACGACGAGCGGGGCGCTCATAGCGTCTCTCCAGCACCAAAGCGCTTGCGGCTGAGCGCCAGCACGAAGCCCATGCCCAGCGCGATCGCCAGCAGCGACGAACCGCCGTAGCTGACGAAGGGCAACGTCATGCCCTTGGTCGGGATCAGGTGCAGCGTCGAGCCCATGTTGACAAGCGCCTGCACGCCGAACTGCACGCACAGGCCCGAGATCGCGAGCAGCGAGAACAGGTCGGTCTCCTGCAGCGCGCGCGCGAAGCCGCGCAGCACGACGAAGGCATAGAGCGCCACGACGATCAGGCAAAGGATCAGGCCGAATTCCTCGGCCGCCACGGCGAAGATGAAGTCGGAATGCGCGTCGGGCAGCGAGGCCTTGACCGTGCCTTCGCCGGGCCCGCGGCCCAGCAGCCCGCCGTTCATGAAGGCTTCCATCGCCGTGTTGATCTGGTAGGTGTCGCCGGATGCCGGGTCGAGGAAGCGGTTCACGCGGCTGGCGAAGTGCGGGAACGTGAAATAGAGCAGCACGGCCGCCCCGCCGCCGCCCACGCCCAGTACCACGACCCACAGAACCCGCAGGCCCGCGAGGAAATACTGCGAGAACCACACGACCGACACGACGAAGGCCATGCCGATGTCGGGCTGCAGCAGCAGCAGCCCCATCGTGCAGCCATAGAGAACGATGGCGATGAGATCGCCCGGGAAGCCTTCCTTCTTGCGCGCGAGCGCGAAGAGCCACGCCGAGACGATTGCGAGCGTGGGTTTCACGAATTCCGAGGGCTGCAGCGACATGCCGGGCAGGCTGATCCAGCGCTTCGCGCCCTTGATCTCCATGCCCACCACGAAGGTGAGGCAGAGCAGCGACATCGCCGCGATGAAGCCGAAGAGGGCGAGGCCACGCACCTGGCGAGGTTCGAGCATCGACACGCCGACCAGGATCAGCGCCGCGACGGGGAGGATCTGCAACTGCTTGCGCACGAAATGGAACGAGTCGAGGCCCACGCGCGAGGCGACGGCGGGCGAGGCGGCCATGATCAGAACCGCGCCCATCGCGATGAGCAGAGCGAGCGTGACCAGCAGCCACTTGTCGACCGTCCACCACCAGCGGGCGATGACCGAATTGTCGGCGCGCGCGAAATTCATGCGGCGAGCCCCTCCGTGCCGGAGAGCTCGGCCACGAGGCCGCGGAACGTCTCGCCGCGATGCTCGAAACTCTTGAACTGGTCCCACGACGCGCAGGCCGGCGAGAGCAGAACGACGGAGCCGGGCTTGCCGTCCTTGCGCGCGGCGGCGAAGGCGCCACGCACGGCCGTGGACAGGTCGCCCGCCATCGTGTGCGGAACGCCCGCCAGCGTGCGCGCGAATTCGGGTGCGGCCGCACCGATCAGCCAGGCATGCTTGATGCGCGGGAAATAGGGGCGCAGCGGCTCGATGCCGCCTTCCTTGCTCTGGCCGCCGGCGATCCAGTGGATCGACTCGTAGCAGCCCAGCGCCCGCGCGGCGGCATCGGCGTTCGTCGCCTTGCTGTCGTTGACGAACAGCACGCCGTCGAGCGTGGCGATGCGTTCCTGCCGGTGCGCAAGGCCGGGATACGTGGCCAGCGCCTCGGCGATGGTCGCGGGCGCGATGCCGATCTGCAGGGCGACGGCCGCCGCCGCCGCCGCGTTCTGGTGGTTGTGCGCGCCGGGAAGCGTCAGGCAGTCCGATAGATCGCGGATCGCGGCCGGGTTGCCGTCGCGCGCGTCGTAGAGGATGTCGCCCGCGACATAGACACCTCGCGCGAGGCGCTTGCTGCCCGAGACCGCGATCACGATCTGGTCGTCGGCCGCGACGAGCGCATCGTGGATCTTCGCCGAGATATCGTCGTCCACGCCGACGACCGCGACGCGCGGGCGCGTCTGGCGCTGGAAGATGTTGCGCTTGGCGGCGACGTAGCCGTCCATGCCGCCGTGCCGGTCGAGATGGTCGGGGGAGACGTTGAGCAGCACCGCCACGTCCCACACGGCGGTGGGAGCCAGTTCGAGCTGGTAGCTCGACATCTCGATCGCATAGGTGCCGCCGCCCGAAAGCGGCTCGAGCGAGAGCGCGGCCGTGCCGATGTTCCCGCCGACCTCGACCGCGCGCTTCGCGTGCTTCAGCACGTGACCGATCAGCGCCGTCGTCGTCGATTTGCCGTTGGTGCCGGTGACGCCGATATACGAGGCCTCGCGCTGGCTGCGGAACAGCAGGTCCACGTCGCAGATGATCTCGAGGCCGGCTTCGCGCGCGCGCACCACGACCGGATGCGGGGCGGGATGCGTGTGCGGGATGCCCGGCGAGAGCACCAGCGTGGTGAGTTCGCGCAGGTCGGCTGCCGCGAGATCGACGAGGTTGACGCCGGCAGCACGCGCTTCGGCGCGGCGGTCTTCGCTGTCGTCCCACGCCCACACTTCGGCGCCCGACTGCGCGAGTGCCTGCGCCGTCGGCAGGCCGGACCTGCCGAGGCCGAGCACCGCGACCGGGAAACCATGGAAGGGGAAGACGTCGATCATCGCGTTACCGGAGCTTCAGCGTCGCGAGACCCGCGAGCGCGAGGATGGAGGCGATGATCCAGAAGCGGATCACGATGGTGGGTTCGGCCCAGCCCATCTTCTCGAAATGATGGTGCAGCGGCGCCATCAGGAAGATGCGCTTGCCGGTGAGCTTGAACGAGGCGACCTGCACGATCACCGACACGGCCTCGACCACGAACAGGCCGCCGACGATGGCGAGCGTGAATTCGTTCTTGGTGACGACGGCGATGGCGCCGAGTGCGCCCCCCATCGAAAGCGAGCCCGTGTCGCCCATGAACACCATCGCGGGCGGCGCGTTGAACCACAGGAAGCCGAGCGAGGCGCCCACGATGGCCGCGCACAGCACGGCAAGCTCGCCCGCACCGGGCACGTGGTGGATCAGCAGGTAGTTCGCGAAGATCGCGTTGCCCGCGACATAGGCGAAGGCGGCGAAGCAGCCCGCCGCGATCATCACGGGCACGATCGCCAGGCCGTCGAGCCCGTCGGTCAGGTTGACGGCGTTCGACGCGCCCACCATCACGAAGATCGCGAAGGGGAAGAAGAAGATGCCGAAATCGACCAGCAGGTCCTTGAAGAACGGCACCGCGAGCGAGGTGGAGAGCGGCTCGCGCGTGAGATAGACGATCCACGCGGTCGCGAGGACCGAGATCAGGACCTGGAAGACGAGCTTCCAGCGTCCGGCGAGGCCCTTCGAGTTCTTCTTCGTGAGCTTCAGGTAGTCGTCGTAGAAGCCGATCAGCCCGAAGCCGAGCGTCACCGTCAGCACGGCCCACACATAGCCGTTGCGCAGGTCCGCCCACAGCAGCGTCGATACGCCCAGCGAGAGCAGGATCAGCACGCCGCCCATCGTGGGCGTGCCCTTCTTGGTCAGCGCGTGACGCTCGGGCGTGTCCGCGCGGATCGGCGGCTCCGGCTGCTTGGATCTGAGCCAGCCGATGACGCTCTCGCCGAACAGGAACGCGATCAGCAGCGCCGTCATCACGGCGCCACCCGAGCGGAACGTGATGTAGCGGAACACGTTGAAGGGCGCGAAGCTGTCGGCCAGCGGGACGAGGAGGTTGTAGAGCATCTTCAGCTTTGCCTTCCGCCCGCGGCCCTGCGGGCCTGTGCATTCGAGACGTCGAGCGCCAGCAGCGCGTCGACGATGCGTCCCATCTTGCTGCCCAGCGAACCCTTGACGCTGACGGCGTCACCCGCGCGCACGTCCGCGCGCACGAGGACTTCGAGTTCGGCGGAATCCTTCGCGTGCGCGCCGCGCATCGCGGCCGGCAGGCGGTCATAGAGGCGGCGCATGTTCGGTCCGCAGCAGAAGACGCGATCGATCCGGTTCGCGACGAGCGATTCGTCGAGCGATTCGTGCATCGCTGCCGATTGCGGTCCGAGTTCGAGCATGTCGCCGAGCACGGCGATGCGCCGCCCGCCGGGGGCGATGGCGGCACTCGCCAGCACGGCGAAGGCCGCGCGCATCGACGGCGGCGAGGCGTTGTAGCTGTCGTCGAGCAGCAGGAACGGGCCGCCCGGCAACGTCACCGAATGGCGCTGGCCGCGACCCTTGGGTGCCGCGATGGATGCGAACGACGCGGCCGCCTTCTCGGGGTCGGCACCGAGCGCCGCGATGGCAAGCAGCGCGCCCGTCAGGTTCATCGCCCAGTGGCGCCCTGGTGCCCCGATGGCGAAATCGAGCGTGCGGCCGAGGAGTTCGACGCGCGCACGTCCGCCAGTCGCGTCGCCCGACCAGTCGACGAGGCGCGCATCCGCCTTCGCGTGCGTGCCGAACGAGACCGTGCGGCCCCAGCCGGCGGAACGTGCGCGGTCGGCGAGAAACTCGTGGAAGGCGCTGTCGGCCGGAAGCACGGCCGTGCCGGGATTGCCGTGCGCGAACGGGCCGCCGGCGGCAAACACCTCGGCCTTCGCGGCAGCGACGCCGGCGATCCCGTCGGCGAAATTCTCGGTGTGGACGGTTTCGACGGTCGTGATCAGCGCGACCTCGGGCCGGATCATCTTCGCCAGCGGTGCGATCTCGCCCGCATGGTTCATGCCCACTTCGAACACGCCGTAGACCGTGTCGCGCGGCATGCGCGCCAACGTGACGGGCACGCCGATATGGTTGTTGAACGATGCCTTCGCCGCGTGCGTGGCGCCCTGCTGCGCGAGCGCATGGGCGAGCGCTTCCTTGGTGCTCGTCTTGCCGATCGAGCCGGTGACGGCAAGGGCGCGCACGTCGGCGCGCGCGCGCGCGGCGCGGCCCAGATCGGCGACACCCTTGAGCGTGTCGGACACGACGAGGCACGGGCCGTTCGCCGCTTCGGCGACAAGGGCCGCGGCAGCGCCTTTCTCGAACGCCGTGCCGACATGCGCGTGGCCGTCGTTCGCTTCGCCCTTCAGCGCCACGAACAGGTCGCCCGGCACCAGCGTGCGCGTGTCGATGGAGATTCCGGTAGCGGTCCACGATGCCGTGCCGGCTAGGCGGCCGGATGTCGCCGCGGCGGCTTCGCTCGCGTTCCAGAGAGCCGCCGTCATGCGGCACCTCCCGCGAGCGCCGCGCGCGCCTGCTCGAAATCGTCGAAGGGATGGACCGTGTCGCCGACGATCTGGCCGCGCTCGTGACCCTTGCCGGCGATCACCAGCACGTCGCCGGCTTCGAGACCGGTAACGGCGTCGCGGATCGCGTCTTCACGCGGCGCGATCTCGACGGCACCGGGGGCGGCAGCGAGGATCTGCGCGCGGATCGTCGCAGGATCTTCGGAGCGCGGATTGTCGTCCGTGACGATCGTGCGGTCGGCAAGGTCGGTCGCGATCTTGCCCATGATCGGGCGCTTGCCGGCATCGCGGTCGCCGCCGCAGCCGAACACGACGACGAGCCTGCCCTCGACATGCGGCTTCAGCGCCTTCAGCACCGTCGCCAGCGCGTCGGGCTTGTGCGCGTAATCGACATACACGCAAGCGCCGTTGGTCTTGGTGCCTGCGAGCTGCAGGCGGCCGGGCACGCCTTCGAGTGTCATGAGCGCGTCGAGGGCCGCGTGCGGCGAAAGCCCCGTACCCACCGCAAGGCCCATCGCGGCGAGCACGTTCATCGTCTGGAAGGAACCTGCGAGCGGCAGCGTGATGCGCCGCGCGCTGCCGAACGCGGCGATCTCGATATCCTGGCCCTGCGGCACGGGTGTCGCTGAAACGAGGCGCAGGTCGGCACCTTCGCGGCCGTAGGCGATGACGCGCTGGCGGCGCGCAAGGCACGCCTCGCGCAGTGCCGCATATTCCGGCACGTCGGCATTGAGCACGGCGACCGCGCCCTGCGGCAGCAGCGTATCGAACAGCCGGCGCTTGGCGGCGAAGTAGTCTTCCATCGTCGGGTGGTAGTCGAGATGGTCGCGGCTGAGATTGGTGAAGGCGGCGGCCGTCAGCGCCACGCCGTCGAGCCGGCACTGGTCGAGCCCGTGGCTCGAGGCTTCCATCGCGACATTATCGACGCCCGCGGCGGCGAGTTCGGCAAGATCGCGATGCAGCGAGACCGGATCGGCCGTCGTCAGCGCGCCGTAGCGCTGCATGTGGGGTGCGACGAGGCCGAGCGTGCCGATGCTCGCGGCCTTGCGCCCGGCATGCGCCCAGATCTGGCGCGTGAAACTGGCGACCGAGGTCTTGCCGCTGGTTCCTGTCACCGCGACGATGGTGCGCGGCTGCGGGCCGGCGAAGCGCGCGGCTGCGCGCGCGAAGGCACGGCGCGGGTTTGCCGCCTCGACATAGGGGATGCCGGCGGGAAGATCGAGACCGGGAGCCGCGAGCACGACCGACGCGCCCTTGCGCAGCGCTTCGCCCACGAACGCGCGGCCGTCGTGCTTGCCGCCGGGCAGCGCGGCGAACAGGAAGCCGCGTTCGACCGCGCGCGAATCCGCCGTCACGCCGGCGATTTCCGGATCGCGCCCGGCGGCGTTTCGCAAGCTGGTCTCGTGGTCGAGGAGCAGGTTCAACTTCATCTGCCTCCTACCGCACGATTGCCGCGGCGAGCAGCGGCCGCGTGATGTCGGGTGGGGCGTCGATCATCGGCGGCACGCCGAGGATCGGGGCGACGCGCGCGATGATGCGGCCGGCCGCGGGTGCGGCGACGACGCCGCCCGTCGCGTAGCCGCCCGTCTCGCGCTTGCCCTGCGGCTCGTCGATCATGACGAGCAGCACGTACTGGGGTGCATGCGCGGGGAACGAGGCGAGGAACGAGGAGATGCGCGCGTTCTTCTTGTAGCCGCCGCCCTGGATCTTCTCGGCCGTGCCGGTCTTGCCGCCGACGAAATAGCCCGCGACCTCGGCCGTCTTGCCCGAGCCGCGCTCGACGTTGAGGCGCATGAGCTGGTTGAGCTGGGATGACGCCTGCGCGCTCATCACGCGCTCGCCGGCAACCCTTGTGCCGGGCGCGCGGGCGAGGATCGTGGGTGCCCGCGCGATGCCGCCGTCGACGACCGTCGCGGCCGCCGCCACAAGCTGCATGGGCGAGACGGTGATGCCGTGCCCGAAGGCGATCGTCATCGCGTTGATCTCGCGCCAGGGCTTGGGGATCAGCGGATGCGAGATCTCGGGCAGCTCGATGGGCGAGGGCTTGAGGAAGCCGACGCGGTCGAGGAAATCGCGCTGGCGATTGACGCCGATCTGCAGCGCCATGCGCAGCGCGCCGAGGTTGGAGGAATAGATGAAGACTTCCGGCGTCGTCAGCCAGCGGTTCTTGCCGTGAAAGTCCGAGATCGTGAAGCGGCCGATATTGTACGGGCGGCTCGCGTCCCAGCTGTCCTGCATGCGCACCGCGCCGGAGTCGAAACCCATCGCGGCGGTGAACATCTTGAACGTCGAGCCCATCTCGTACGTGCCGAGCGTGTTGCGGTTGAAACGGCTCTCGGGATCGGCGAGGCCGGGGGCGTTCGAATCGAAATCCGGCAGCGAGACCATCGACAGCGTCTCGCCGGTGTTGACGTCGAGCAGAACTCCCATGCCGCCGATCGCCCTGAATTCCTCGATCGAGCGCTTGATCTCCTCGCGCACCGCATGCTGGATACGCACGTCGATGGCGAGCTTCAGCGGCTCGGGATCGGTCTTGAGGCGCTCGTCGAACGACTGCTCGACACCCGCAAGCCCGCGGTTGTCGACATCGGAGAAGCCCACGACGTGGCTCGCCAGCGTGCCATGCGGATATACGCGGCGTTCCTCGCGCTGGAAGAACAGGCCCGGCACGCCGAGGCGGTTCACCTCGTACTGCTGGCGCGGCGTGAGGTTGCGGCGGATCCACACGAAGCTGCGGCTTTCGGAAGCCAGACGGTCGCGCACCGTCTTTTCTTCGAGGCCCGGCAGCACCGAGGCGAGCCGGCGCGCCGTCGCTTCCGCATCGCCGATCAGCTTCGGGTTGGCGTAGAGCGACTGCGTGACGAGGGATGTCGCCAGCAGCACGCCGTTGCGGTCGATGATGTCGGCGCGCGCGAGATCGAGGGGACCCGTGTTCGGCACGCGCGCGGCGCGCGGCTCGTGCGCCTCGGCCAGCAGCGTCACGTCGACGAGGCGGATCGCGACGACGCCGAAGCAGACCGAGAACAGCAGCCCGGCGACGACGAGGCGGTGGCGCGCGGTTTCCATCGAGCGCGCGACGCTGCCCTGCAGGCGCAGGCGGGCGGGGATGGCGCGGACGATGTCGGAAAGGCGCGTCGCCATTCAGCGCGTCTCCGTCGAGCGGCGCGCGGAGACCGTCGCGGCCGTCTGGAGCTGCGGGGGCAGTGCAGGCAGCGCCTCGAGCCGGCCGATCTGGCGCGGCGTCATCGGCTGAAGGTCGAGATGGCGCAGGGCAAGCGCCTGCAGGCGCGCGGGCTGGTTGATGTAGCTCCACTCCGCCTTCAGCACGTGGATGTTCTGCTGCTCCTGGACGATCTGCCGGTTGAGACGGAAGAGATCGTTCTCGAGCGCGATCACCTCGTGCTTGAGCTGGTAGAGCCCGTAGCCCATCGCGCCCGCGATGGCGACCCACAGCCATGTCGCGATCCGGATCATGCCGCTTCCTCCGCGTTCCACGCGGGCGCGGTGGTGCGCTCGGCCACGCGCTGCGTCGCCGAGCGCGCGCGCGGATTGGCGTCGGCCTCGGCTTCGCCCGGGCGGATGCCCTTGCGCGAGACGAGACGGAAACTGGGAGCCGCGCCGACGCTGCGCATCGGCAGGTGGCGCGAACCGCGGTCGTTCTCGCCGGCGCGCGCTTTCAGGAAGCGTTTGACCGCGCGGTCCTCGAGCGAATGGAACGACACGACGGCAAGGCGCCCGCCGGGGACGAGCACGCGTTCGGCCGCGGCGAGGCCGCGCGCGAGTTCGCCCAGCTCGTCGTTGGTCGCGATGCGCAACGCCTGGAAGGTGCGCGTGGAAGGATCGATGCCGTCCTTCGAGCGCGGCACGGCCGAGCGCACGATGCGCGCGAGCTCGGCCGTGCGCTCGATGCGCTTTTCCTTGCGTGCGGCGACGATGGCGCGCGCCACGCGGCGCGAATGGCGTTCCTCGCCAAGCTGGAAGATCGTGTCGGCGAGTTCGGCTTCGCCCCAGGAATTCACGATGTCGGCGGCACTCGTCCCGCTCTTTTCCATGCGCATGTCGAGCGGCCCGTCGAAGCGGAACGAGAAGCCGCGCGCGGGTTCGTCGATCTGCGGCGAGGACACGCCGAGATCGAGCGCGATGCCGTCGAGTTCGGGAAAGCCCGCATCGCGTGCCGCCGTGTCGAGCGCGCCGAAACGCCCTTCGACGAGCGTGAGGCGCTTGCCGTACTTCGCCTTCAGCGCTTCGCCGCGCGCGAGCGCGTCGGGATCGCGGTCGATCGCGACGACGCGGCAGTCGGCTGCCTCGAGGATCGCGCGCGTATAGCCGCCCGAGCCGAACGTGCCGTCGAGATAGTTGCCGCCGTCGCGCACCGCGAGGGCGGCGAGCGTTTCGGCGAGCAGGACCGGGATGTGTGCCGCAGCGTTCGAGGAGGTTTCGGGTGCTGCCGGTCGCGTCATTCCGCCTAGCTCCCCTGGCCCGCGCGACGCGCGGCCTGATAGGCGTCGAGTGCTTCGGGATTCCAGATCTCGAAGAACGTGTTGCGGCCTGCGAAGGCGGCGAACTCGCCGAGCTTGCAGTGCGCGACGAGTTCGTCGGGCAGCGAGACGCGCCCTTCGGCGTCCAGCGACAGCGGGATCAGGTCGGCCGCGAGGATCGCGGCGTTGTCGAGCGGAGCAGAATTGAACGCGGCGAGGGGATCGGCGGACGCGGCGATCTTGGCGAGCACGTCGTTGCCGATGGCGCGCACGGAAGGGCCGGCCCAAGGCAGCACGTTCAGCCCGTCCTCGCCCTTGCCGGCAAGCACGGCGCGGAAGTCGGCCGGAACGGAGACGCGCCCCTTCCGGTCGATCCTGAAACGGTAAGTGCCGATGAACGCGGTCTTGGCCACGTCGTTTCCGGTCCCGTCTCCCCGCTACGCAACGCCTTGAAAAACGGGAGAAATTCGTCTTTCCGCGCGGTCCCGCCACGCCCACCTTCGCGAAGGTTGGAGGTCGTGGGACAATATGGGATAGCATGGGTGTATATGGGCGTCAATGGGCTAACCCTCTGTTTCCCCACGAACACGTTCCGTTCTCTTGGTCGCAAATGGACTCCCATTAACCAAATTTAACGGGAGAGCCGGAGTTGCTTACTCGGGTATTGGGGCACGCGCATGGCGCCGCCGGGGCGCAGCTGGGGCACGCGATGTCGTTTCAAAGGAGAGATGCCAGACGGTCTGTAAGCCGGGTTCTGTTCCGGCACCTTGCGGTGCCGGCGATGACCATTCCTCTGGGATGCCTGTCGCCAGGCACCTCGCGCGACCGACCCGGACGGCGATCCGGAAATTGACTGCGGAGCCCGAAGGCTCCGCGTGCCGTCCCTATTTGGTCTTGCTCCAGGTGGGGTTTGCCGTGCCAGCCGCGTTACCGCGCCTGCGGTGGGCTCTTACCCCACCCTTTCACCCTTGCCGCGGGCCGAAGCCCGGTTGGCGGTATGCTTTCTGTTGCACTGTCCCTGGGGTTGCCCCCGCCGGGCGTTACCCGGCACCTTCATTTCCGTGGAGCCCGGACTTTCCTCGAAGGCTTGCGCCCCCGCGGCCATCCGACCGTCTGGCGCCGCCTAGATGCGCCGATCCGGCCGGGCCGTCAACAAGTGGACTAGCGGCGCGCGCGGTTGACGCGGGCGAGGTCGGCGCGGATCAGCGAGGCGATATAGCCCGAGCGCGTCATGCCCTGATGGCCGGCACGACGGTCGGCGAGCGATACAATCCCCTCGTCGAGGCTGATGTTGAGGCGCAGCACGCGGCCTGTCACGTCGGCCTTCAACAGCAGGCGCGCGATCTCATGAGGTCCGCGCTCGGCCGGCAGCCGGTCGAGCGGGGTCGGCTCGGGCGGTTCGTCGCCGGAAGCGGCTTTCTTTTCAATCCACAGCGTCAGCGCCGACAGGCCGTTGCACACGGCGTCGTCCTGCGTCGTGCCGACCGCGCGGCAACCGGGAAGATCGGGGAAAGTCAGCACGTATTCCGGGCTGTTGAATTCCAGGATCGCGGGATAGAGAGCCACTACCATGGTATCCTCTATACTATTGTAATTATTGGGATTTAGTGAGTTTTTATAGCTCAGATACGCAAAATGTCTAGCGGAAAATTAGCGCCAGCAGGGCGCGCAGCCGCGCGTGCGTTTCGCCGTCGAGCCGCCCGTCGAAACGCCAGGCGCGGAAGCGGCGCTGGAAGGCGACGAGCACGTCGTGCGTCGTCTCGTCGAGAACGCCGTCGACCGGGCAGGCATAGCCGAAGCGCACGAGATCGTTCTGCGCTTCCAGCACCGCTTGGTCGCGCTCGCCAGGTCCGAAGTCGCGCACGATGCGCCGGCGCGGCGCCACCTCGGCCGGATAGAGACCCACGCCCGCTTCGGCGAGCCGCGCCCACGGAAACAGCTCGCCCGGATCGCGCTTGCGCGCGGGCGCCACGTCGGAATGGCCGACAACGTCGCGTGCGGCGATCTCGTTGCGCTGGACGATCGCGCGTGCGAGTTCGGTCACGGCATCGATCTGCGCGTCGGGGAACGCGCGATAGCCGCAGCGATGGCCGGGATTCTGGATCTCGATGCCGATCGAGCGCGCGTTGATGTCGGTGAGGCCTCGCCAAGACGCGACGCCTGCGTGCCAGGCGCGCACGCTTTCGTCGACCAGCGCATGGATCGTGCCGTCCTCGCCGACGACATAGTGGGCGCTTACCTGGCGGGCAGGATCGCGCAGGATCGCCAGCGTTTCGTCCAGCGTCTCGGTGTCGGTGTAGTGGAGGACGAGGATCTCGGGCCGCACGCCGGCTGGGCGCGCGTCGAAATTCGGCGAAGGCGTGCGGACGATCTTCATGCCGATTTCGAGCGCGTCTCGGGATCGGCCTGCCCGGGCCGGCGCACCGTGATGATGCCCACGCCCGCGACCGTCAGCAGGCAGCCCGCGATCGTGCGCCATCCCAGCGGTTCGCCCGAAATGGTCACGCCGGCGAACACGCCGAACACGGGGATCAGCAGCGTATAGGGCATCACGAGATTGACCTCGTAGCGGCGGATCAGGCGGTACCAGATCCAGTAGGTGCACACCGAGATGACGACCGCCATGAACACGATGCCGAACCATGCGTAACCGCTCGCGCCCTGCACCTTCTCCCAGTGCCCGCTTTCGAACGTGAAGGAGACGGCGAGCTGCATGGGCACGGCGAACAGCGCCATGTAGGCGTTGAGCGCGAAGCCGTCGACATGGCCCAGCCTCTTGATCTGGAAATTCGCGATGGCCCAGGCGAGGGAGCCCGCCAGACACAGCCCGATATAGAACAAGTCGCCGCCCACGCGCGGTTCGCCCGCCGCGAGCCAGATGCCGGCGAACGCGAGGATCATGCCCGCCCAGCGCCGCCATCCCGGATAGTCCTTGTAGAGGATGGCGCCCAGGATCGTGGCGAAGGGCACCTGGCTCTGCGCGATGATCGAACCCAGGCCCGCATCGATGCCCGATACGCCCGTGAAGAAGATGCTGAAATGGATGCAGCCGAGCGTCAGCGACAGCAGCGCGATGCGCTTGAGGTCGGCGCGCGGCATCTTCACGAACGGCAGCAGCAGCGCCGCGACGAGCGTGAAGCGCAGCGCGATCGCGAAGATCGGCGGCAGCTCCGCCACGGCCCACTTCCCGATGACGAAGTTCAGCCCCCACAGCATCATCACGCCGAGCACGAGGGCGACGTCGATCGGTTTCATGTCCAGCCCTTCAGCTTGCGGATCCGGTCGTAGGCCGCATTGATCGTCGCGAGGCGCTCGTTGGCGAGCGCCACGAATTCGGCCGGCATGCCCTGGCCGGTCAGGATATCGGGATGGTGCGTGCGCACGAGTTCGCGCCACGCCTTGCGTATCTCGTCCTCGCTTGCATCGCGCGCCACGCCGAGCACGCGCCACGGATCAGCGGCGTCGCGGCCGCGCTGGGCTTCCCGCAGGGCTTCGAAACCGGCCGCGTCGATGCCGAAGATCCGCGCGACCTCGGCCAGATACTCGACTTCCGAGTCCGTGACCACGCCGTTGGCCTCGGCGATGTGGAACAGGCAGTCGAGAAGTTCTTCGAGCGCCGGCGCCCCCTTGGGGAATAGCCCCGCGACCTGACGCGCATAGGCCTCGTAGCCGGCGGTCGATTTGGTGGCGAGATCGAAGACGCGCTCCACGTTGCGCTGCTCGGCCTCGTCGAAGCGGAACAGGCGCGCGAAAGCCGCCTTCTCGCGGGCGCAGACCTCGCCGTCGGCCTTGGCCATCTTCGCGGCGAGTGCCACGGTCGCGATCGTGAAGGCGACCTGCTTCTCGGCGGCCGCGTCGTCCGGATTGCGGAAGGCCGCGCGCGCGATGGCATGGCCCGCGGCCGCGCCGATCAGCGCCCCGAGCGGGCCGCCGAGCGCGTAGCCGGCCGTTCCGCCGAGCAGACTTCCCCAGATCGACATTCCGCGCCCGTTCCTCCGATCTCGACCGATTGATGCCGATTTCGTATATCAGAGTCCGCCATCGCCGCGACATCGCAAGAAGAGGTATCTCCCATGAAACGTCATCGCATCGCCGCGATCCCGGGCGACGGAATCGGCAAGGAAGTCGTCCCGGCGGGCCTGCGCGTGCTCGAGGCGCTCGCCGCGCGCGAGGGCTTCGTGCTCGACGTTTCGAACTTCGACTGGGGCAGCGACTATTACAAGCGCACCGGCCGGATGATGCCCGAAGACGGCCTTGCACTGCTCAAGCCGTTCGACGCGATCTATTTCGGCGCCGTCGGCATGCCCGACGTGCCCGATCACCTGACGCTGTGGGGCTTGCGCCTGGCGATCTGCCAGCCTTTCGACCAGTACGCCAATGTCCGCCCGACGCGCATCCTGCCGGGCATCGCCTCGCCGCTCGCGGGCGTGACGGCGAAGGATCTCGACTGGATCATCGTGCGCGAGAATTCCGAGGGCGAGTATGCCGGGCAGGGCGGGCGCACGCATCGCGGCCTGCCCGAGGAAGTGGCGACCGAGACCTCGATCTTCACGCGCGCGGGCGTCGCGCGCATCATGCGCTTCGCGTTCGCGCTGGCGTGCTCGCGCCCGCGCCGGAAGCTGACCGTCGTCACCAAGTCGAACGCGCAGCGCCACGGCATGGTCATGTGGGACGAGATCGCGGCCGAAACCGCGCGCGAATTTCCCGACGTTTCGTGGGACAAGGAACTGGTCGATGCGATGACGGTGCGCATGGTCCGCAAGCCCGCCTCGCTCGACACGATCGTGGCGACGAACCTGCATGCCGACATCCTTTCGGATCTCGCGGCCGCACTTGCGGGCTCGATCGGCATCGCGCCCACCGCCAATCTCAATCCCGAGCGCAAATTCCCCTCGATGTTCGAGCCGATCCATGGTTCGGCCTTCGACATCATGGGCAAGGGGATCGCCAATCCGGTGGGCACCTTCTGGTCGGCCGTGATGATGCTGGAGCATCTGGGCGAGCCTGCCGCCGCCGCAAGGTTGATGGCGGCGGTCGAGCGCGTGACGGCCGATCCGCGCTTCCGGACGGCCGATTTGGGCGGCAATGCCACCACGAAGACCGTGACCGACGCTGTCGTCGATGCCGTGCGCGCGAGCAACGCCTGAACTCTGGAAACAATTCGAAACACGTGATAGGCAAGAGCCTGATCTAAAAGAGAGGTGCGGGGCATCGTTCCCGCGCACCCGCGACAGGACAGGCCCACGTTCCGCGAGATCGACGAGGTTTTTCTTTGCAGCCCACCGCCACCGCCCCGACGCCGCCCCTGCTTTCGGTCGAGGACCTGCACGTCCATTTCGTGACGTCGCGCGGCGTGGTGCGTGCGGTCGAAGGCGTTTCCTACGAAGTGCGCCCCGGCGAAGTGCTGGCGATCGTCGGCGAGTCCGGCTGCGGCAAGTCGGTTTCCTCGCTCGCGGTGATGCGGCTGCTCTCGAAGCCCGCGGGCCGGGTCGTGCATGGCCGGATCATGTTCGAGGGCGTGAACCTGCTCGACCTCTCCGACGAGGAGATGCGCGAGCGGCGCGGCCGCGACATGTCGATGATCTTCCAGGAGCCGATGACCTCGCTCAACCCGGTCCTGCCGATCGGGCTGCAGATCAAGGAACCGCTCTTCATCCACCTGAAGATGACCGAAGAGCAGGCGCACGCGCGCGCGATCGAGCTCCTGAAGATGGTCGGCATCACCGATCCCGAGCGCCGGCTCGACCAGTATCCCCACCAGTTCTCCGGCGGCATGCGCCAGCGCGTGATGATCGCGATCGGTCTTGCCTGCAATCCCAAGCTCATTATCGCCGACGAGCCGACGACCGCGCTCGACGTGACGATCCAGGCGCAGATCCTCGAGCTGATGAAGGATCTCTCGCGCCGGCTCAACATTGCGCTGATCGTCATCACGCACAATCTCGGCGTCGTCGCGCGCTATGCCGACCGTGTCAACGTGATGTACGCCGCGCGCGTGGTCGAGCAGGGCAGCGCCGACGACGTGTTCCTGCGCCCGCGCCATCCCTACGCGATGGGCCTGATGCGCTCGGTGCCGCGCCTCGACCGGCCGCGCGGCCAGAAGCTGGAAACCATCGAAGGCCTGCCGCCCAACCTGCTCGATCCGCCCAAGGGCTGCCGCTTCGCCGCGCGCTGCGCCTTCAAGGCCGACATCTGCGCGCAGGACCCGCCGCTGGTCGAGGTCGAGACGGGCCATTTCTCCGCCTGCCTGCGCGCGCGCGAGCTTGCTGCCGGCACGCTCAAGCCCGCCGTCACCGCGCGCGTCGATGCGGGTGCCCGCATCGCCAAGGATGCCGAACCGCTGCTGTCGGTGCGCGGCCTCAAGAAGTTCTTCACCGTCGCGCGCAAGGGCGGCGTGTGGTCGACGGCGACCAGCGAGGTGCGCGCGGTCAACGACGTGTCGTTCGACATAGCACCGGGTGAGACGCTGGGCCTCGTGGGCGAGTCCGGCTGCGGGAAGACGACGATCGGCCGTCTCGTGCTGCGTCTCGACAATCCGACGGCCGGCGAGATCCGCTTCAAGGGCGAGGACATCGCCCACAAGGACCTGAACGAGCTGCGCCAGATCCGGCGCAAGATCCAGGTCATCTTCCAGGACCCGTTCAGCTCGCTCAACCCGCGCATGACGATCGGCCAGATCATCGCGGAGCCGCTGATGGTCTACAAGCTCGTGCCCAACGCCAAGGCGGCGTCCGATCGCGTGGCCGAGCTGCTGACGCAGGTGGGTCTCTTCCCCTACATGGCCGAGCGCTATCCGCACGAGATGTCGGGCGGCCAGCGCCAGCGCATCGGCATCGCGCGCGCGCTCGCGATGGAACCGGAATTCATCGTCTGCGACGAGCCGGTCTCGGCGCTCGACGTGTCGATCCAGGGCCAGATCATCAACCTGCTGGAGAACCTCCAGCACAAGCTGAACCTCACCTATCTGTTCATCGCACACGACCTTGCCGTCGTTCGCCACATCTCCGACCGGGTCGTGGTTATGTATCTCGGCCGCCTGATGGAGATGGCCGACGGCGACGCGCTCTATGCCGAGCCGCTGCACCCCTATACCAAGGCGCTGCTCGACGCCGCCCCGGTCCCCGACCCGACGATCGAGAAGAGCCGGGCGGCACGCGCGCTGTCGGGCGAACTGCCGAGCCCCCTCAACCCGCCGTCGGGCTGCGTGTTCCACACGCGCTGCCCGCTGGCAACCCGCGAATGCAAGGAAACCGTGCCCGAGCCGCGCGAGGCGAAGCCGGGACATTTTGTCGCCTGCATCAAGGTCTGACGCTGATCTTGACGCAGGACAGTGCCGCGTAGTCCATTGATGCCGACCCCGGCCGTCCCCCGGCTGCCGGGTACCCCGAACATAACCTGCCGCGAACGCGAACAATGCGGGCGGACAGGGCCAAACAGGAGGAACAACCGATGCGCTCCAACCGTCGCGATTTCATGAAAGCCGCCGCCTTCACCGCTGCCGGCCTCGGCCTGCTTGACGCGCTGCCCGCGCATGCGCAGGGCACGCCCAAAAAGGGCGGCACGCTCAATTTCGCGATCTCGGCCGAAACGCCGCACTACGACGCGCACGGCTCGGACACGTTTGCCACGCTGCATTTCGGTGCGCCGTTCTATTCCACGCTGCTTCAGTTCGATCTCGCCAACTACCCCAAGGTGAAGGCGGATCTGGCGACGTCTTGGGAAATTGCCCCGGACCTGATGCGTTACACCTTCAAGCTCGCGCCCAACGCAACTTTCCACGATGGCAAGCCCGTCACGTCGGCGGACGTCAAGGCGACGTACGATCGCATGCGCAATCCGCCGACCGGCGTGGTCTCGACGCGCAAGGCGACGTTCGAGGACATCGACACGATCGACACGCCCGATGCCAAGACCGTCGTCTTCAACATGAAGGCGCCGAACCCCGCGATGCTCGAGCATTTCGCGAGCCCTTGGAACTGGATCTACCAGGCGTCCGTGATCGCCGCCGACCCGAACGGACCGAAGACGAAGGTCATGGGTTCGGGTCCGTTCAAGTTCGGCGAGCACGTCAAGGGCAGCCACATCTCCGGCACGCGCTTCGACGGCTATTTCAAGAGCGGGCAGCCCTATCTCGACGGCTTCCGCGGCGTGTTCATGACCCAGCCTGCCGCGATGATGAACGCGCTGCAGGGCGGCCAGGTCCAGGCAGAGTTCCGTGGCGTCAGCCCCGCCGAGCGCGATCGCATCGTGCAGGTGATGGGCACCAAGATCCGCGCCGAGGAATCGAGCTGGACGCTCAACCTGATGGTCGTCTTCAACACCGAGAAAAAGCCGTTCGACGACGTGCGCGTGCGCCGTGCCCTCCACATCGCCATCGATCGCCGCGGCGGCGCGGTGGGGCTCGCGCGCACGGCCACGCTGCGCGATGCGGGCGGCCTGATCCGCCCGGGCTCGCCCTTCGCGATGAAGGACGAAGACCTGCTCAAGGTGCCGGGCTTCGGGCGTGACATCAACGCCGCGCGCGCCGAAGCGCGCAAGCTGCTGCGCGAGGCGGGCGTGCCGAACCTCACGTTCGTCCTGCACAACCGCAACCTCGCCCAGCCCTACACGCCGGCCGGCATCTTCCTGGTCGACCAGTGGCGCCAGATCGGCGTGAACGTCGAGCATCGCCAGTCCGAGACGTCGCCCTATCTCGCGGGCATGTCGAGCGGCAATTTCGACGTGGCGATCGACTTCTCGAACCTGTTCATGGACGAGCCGTCGCTGGCGCTGGCGAAGTACCTGTCGTTCAACCGCGCGCCCGAAAACCGCTCGCGCGCGATCGACGCCGAACTCGACCGCCTCTACGTCGCGCAATCGCGCGAGCGCGACGACAAGAAGCGCTTCGATCTGATCCGCGCCTTCGAGAAACGTGCCCTCGATCAGGCGTATCAGGTCCCGATGCTCTGGTGGCACCGCATCGTGCTGACCCATGCCAACGTCATGGGCTGGCAGATGTCGCCCAGCCACAATCTCGGCCAGGACCTGGCCGGGGTGTGGCTCAATACCTGATCGCGCGAAAGGCCGCCGCCGACGATGCTCGGGTATCTCGCCAACCGCACGCTTCTGATGATCCCCACGCTCGCCGGGGTCGCGATCCTCATCTTCTTCATGTTGAGGGTCGTGCCCGGCGACATCGTGGAGGTGAAGCTGCGCGGCGACGGCGGCAGCGTGACCCAGGAAACGATCGAGATGGAGCGCAAGCGGCTCGGCCTCGACAAGCCGCTGCACGTCCAGTTCGGGCAGTGGATGGTGGGGCTGGCCACGCTCGATCTCGGCACGTCGATGTGGACGGATCGCCCGGTCTCCGAGGAGATCGGCATCCGTCTGGAGCTGACGCTCCAGGTCGCGATCATGGCGACGATCATCGCCGTGCTCGTGGCAATTCCGCTGGGCACCATATCCGCGCTCTTCAAGGACACGTGGATCGACTACGCGGTGCGGCTTGTGACCATCGCCGGGCTCGCCGTGCCCAGTTTCTGGCTCGGCATGCTCATCATCCTGGCGCTGCTCTACTGGTTCAACTGGCTGCCGCCGATAACCTACACGCCCATCTATGTCGATCCGGTCGCCAACATCAGCCAGCTGATCTGGCCGGCGCTCGCGGTCGGCTACCGCTATTCGGCCGTCGTCGCGCGCATGGTGCGCTCGTCGATCGTCGAGGTGATGAAGGAAGACTATATCCGCACGGCCCGCGCCAAGGGCGTGTTCGAGAAGGTGGTAGTCTCGCGCCACGCCATGCGCAACGCGATGCTGCCCGCGATCACGGTGATCGGGCTCGAGTTCGCGTTCCTGATCGGCGGCCTCGTCGTCACCGAGCAGGTCTTCAACCTCAACGGCGTCGGGCGCCTCTTCGTGCAGGCTGTCAGCCGCAACGACTTCACGCTGATCCAGTCGATCGTGATGCTGATCGCGTTCGTGTTCATGCTGTCGAACCTGGTGGTCGACGTCCTCTATGCGTGGCTCGATCCACGCATCCGTTTCGGGGGGCGCTGAAATGGCCGGTGCGGTTTCCCAGCCCAACGTGACCTATGCGGCGCGCAAGCGCCGCTCGCCGCTCGCCGATTTCTGCGTCGCGCAGCCGCTGGGCGCGATCTCGGGCGTCGCAATCCTCATCATGCTGTTCGCGGGCCTTTTCGCGGAGTTCGTCGCCCCCTACGATCCGCTCAATATCGATTTCGGGGCGATGCTCGCCGCGCCGGCCGTCGAGCACTGGATGGGAACTGACGCCTTTGGGCGCGACATCTTCAGCCGCGTGATCTATGGCGCCCGCACCGCGCTCACCATCGGGTTCTTCTCCTCGCTGATCGGCTGCACGGCCGGCGCCACCATCGGCGTCGCCTCGGCCTATTTCGGCGGGCGCATCGACATGATCGTGCAGCGCTTCATCGACGTGATCCTGTCGTTCCCGATCATCGTGCTCGCGCTCGTCGTCGTCGCGATGCTGGGGCGCAACCAGATCGCGGGCGTGGACATCAACCTCATCTTCGCCATCGCCATCCCGATCGTGCCCAAGGTCGCGCGCGTGGTGCGCGCGGCGTCGCTGTCGATCCGCGAGATGCCCTATATCGACGCCGCGCGTGCCGCGGGCTTCAGCCATTCGCGCATCATCTTCCGCCACATGGTGCCCAACGTGGCGGCCCCGTTCCTGATCATGTTCACGGCCTTCATCGCGCAGGCGATCCTGCTCGAAGCCTCGCTCTCGTTCCTCGGCCTTGGCGTGACGGAGCCCACGCCCGCCTGGGGCCTGATGCTGTCGGGCAACGCGTCGGACTTCTATCGCGAGGCGCCGTGGATGATCCTGTTCCCGGGCCTTGCCATCTCTGTGGCCGTGTTCGCGTTCAACCTGTTCGGCGATTCCTTGCGCGACTGGCTCGATCCGAAGTTCAAGGTATGACGTTGACGAATCGCGGCGTCGTCCTGTAAACAGCGATCATGGTTTTCCGCACGATCCTCTCTTTGCGACGACGAACGCTGGGCATTCGCCCCAGCGTGCGCTGATTCGCGTTCGGACTGCCGGAACCAACCTCTTCCAATTCCTGGCTTTTTCCCGCGAAAGCGCGCGTCCCTCCGACGCCGATCCTCCTTTCGCGAGCAGAACCATGTTCCACCTGACCACCGAGCGGCCCGATGACGGGCCGGCCATCGAAGCACTTCTCGACCGGGCTTTCGGCCCCGGCCGGGAGACGAAGATCTCGTACCGCTACCGGCAGGCAGCGGCACCGGTCGGCGCGCTCTCGCGCGTGGCGCGGGCGGACGACGACGGTCGGCTGCTCGGCTCGATCCGCTACTGGGGCGTGGAGATCGGCGGGCACGCGGCACTGCTGCTCGGTCCCCTCGCGGTCGAACCGGCCCTGAAGGGCAGGGGCATCGGCGTGGCGCTGATGCGCGACACGATCGACGCGGCCGTGTGGATGAACGTCCGGCGGATCGTGCTGGTGGGCGACATCGGCTATTACGCGCGCTTCGGTTTCGTGCCCGCGGCCCCACTCGGCCTCGTCATGCCGGGCGAGAAGCCGGGCCGGCTGCTTGCCTGCGCGCTGTCGCGCGATGCCTTCGACGGCGTGCAGGGCGCCATCTGCCGGCCGCGGAGGTCGCTTCGCGGCGGCGGATTGATCGCGGCGTGAGGGACGGCTAGCCTCGTTCCATGACCGGCTGGCAGTTCTGGATCGACCGCGGCGGCACGTTCACCGACATCGTCGCGCGCAAGCCCGATGGCGGGCTGCTGACGCACAAGCTGCTGTCGGAAAATCCCGAGCGCTATGCCGATGCCGCGTTACAGGGCATCCGCGACCTGCTGGGTCTCGCGCCTGGCGCCTCGCTGAAGGGCGCGCCCATCGATGCCGTGAAGATGGGCACGACGGTCGCGACCAACGCGCTGCTGGAGCGCAAGGGCGAGCGCGTGGCGCTAGCGATCACGCGCGGCTTCAAGGACCAGCTGCGCATCGCCTATCAGAACCGGCCGAAACTGTTTTCCCGCCGCATCGTGCTGCCGGAGCTGCTGTACGAAAGCGTCGTCGAGATCGACGAGCGGGTGGACGCGCACGGCAACGTGCTCGAACCACTCGACGAGGCGGCTGCCGAAGCCAGCTTGCGCGCCGTCCATGCGCAGGGGATCCGCGCGCTCGCGATCGTGCTGATGCATGGCTACCGCTATCCCGCGCACGAGAAGGCGCTGGGCGAGATCGCGCGGCGCATCGGCTTCACTCAGGTGTCGATCAGCCATCAGGTCTCGCCCTTGATGAAGATCGTCGGGCGCGGCGACACGACGGTGGTCGACGCCTATGTCTCGCCGATCCTGCGCCGTTACGTGGACCGCGTGGCGGGCGAGCTCGGCGACACGCGCCTGATGTTCATGCAGTCGAACGGCGGGCTGGTCGACGCGCACTTCTTCCAGGGCAAGGACGCGATTCTGTCGGGCCCGGCGGGCGGCATCGTGGGCGCGGCGCGCACCGGCACGCTCGCGGGTTTTCCGCGCATCATCGGCTTCGACATGGGCGGCACGTCGACTGACGTCACGCTCTACAACGGCGAATTCGAGCGGGCCTTCGAGACCATCGTCGCGGGCGTGCGGATGCGCGCACCGATGATGAAGATCCACACGGTCGCGGCCGGCGGCGGCTCGCTCCTGTTCTTCGACGGCGCGCGCTTCCGCGTCGGCCCGCAGAGTGCGGGCGCCAATCCGGGCCCTGCCTGTTACCGGCGCGGCGGGCCGCTCGCGGTGACGGACGCCAACGTCATGGTCGGCAAGCTCGTGCCGGCCTTCTTCCCCAAGGTCTTCGGGCCGGGCGGCAACGAGGCGCTGGACGCCGACATCGTGCGCGCCAAATTCGCGGCCCTCGCGGCGGACGTCTCAAAGGCGACGGGTCTGACGCGCACGCCTGAGGAAGTCGCCGACGGGTTCCTGACCATCGCGGTCGAGAACATGGCCAACGCCATCAAGCAGGTGTCGATCCAGCGCGGCTACGACGTGACGGGCTACGCGCTCAACTGCTTCGGCGGGGCGGGCGGGCAGCATGCCTGCAAGATCGCCGACACGCTCGGCATGACGACGGTGTTCGTCCATCCGCTCGCGGGCGTGCTGTCGGCCTACGGCATGGGCCTCGCCGACCTGCGCGTGATGCGCGAGAAGGCGGTCGAGGCGCGCTTCGGCGCCGGGCTTCGCGCCACGCTGACGGCCGCACTCGACGAACTGGCTGCCGATGGGCTGGCCGAGATGCGCCGGCAGGGCGTGCCGGACGGGCGCATCGAGGCTTTACGCAAACTGCATCTCAAATACGAAGGCACGGATTCCACGCTCGTCGTCGACGACGGCCCGGTCGAGGCGGTGGAGACGGCTTTCGCCGCCGCGCACCGCCAGCGCTACGGCTTCCTGATGCCGGGCCGCGCAGTCATCGTCGAGGCGGTCGCGGTCGAGATCGTCGGGCACACCGAGACGGCCGACGACGCGACATTCCCCCTGACGGACGCGCCCGCACCGGCACCCGACGCGCGCACGAAGATGTATTCCGACGGCGCCACGCACGACACGCCCGTCTACCGGCGCGAGCGGCTGAAACCGGGCATGACCGTGCCGGGCCCGGCCATCATCGCCGACGCGAATGCCACGACGGTGGTGGAGCCGGGCTGGCGGGCGGAAGTGACGCCGCGCGACCATCTGGTGCTGCGCCGCGTCGCCGTCCTCGCGCGCGCCAGTGCGGTGGGCACCAAGGTCGATCCGGTGATGCTGGAGGTGTTCAACAACCTCTTCATGTCGATCGCCGAGCAGATGGGCGTGGCGCTGCAGAACACGGCCTATTCGGTCAACATCAAGGAACGTCTCGATTTCTCCTGCGCGCTGTTCGACCGGCAGGGCAACCTCATCGCAAACGCGCCGCACATGCCCGTGCATCTGGGCTCGATGGGCGAGAGCGTGGCGGCCGTCACGCGCGCACGGGGAAACACGATGCGCCCCGGCGACGTGTTCGTGCTCAACGCGCCCTATAACGGCGGCACGCATCTGCCTGACGTGACGGTCGTCATGCCCGTCTACGACGCGAGCGACGCGGAAATCCTGTTCTTCGTCGCGAGCCGCGGCCACCAGGCCGATATCGGGGGCCTCACGCCCGGCTCGATGCCCCCCGATTCCACGACCGTGGAAGAAGAGGGCGTGTTGATCGACGATTTCCTGCTGGTCGAGCAGGGCCGCTTCCGCGAGGCGGAGATGGTGGCGCTGCTGCGCTCGGGCAAATACCCGGCGCGCAATCCGGCGCAGAACATCGGCGACCTCAAGGCGCAGGTCGCCGCGTGCGAGAAAGGCGCGCAGGAGCTGCGCAAGATGGTGCGCGATTTCGGCCTCGACACCGTGCGCGCCTATATGGGCCACGTGCAGGACAATGCCGAGGAGCAGGTGCGCCGCGTCCTCGACGTGCTGAAGGACGGCGAATTCACCTATCCGATGGATGACGGCTCGGTCGTGAAGGTGAAGGTCTCGATCGACCGCGCCAAGCGCACGGGCATCCTCGATTTCGCCGGCACCTCGCCGCAGCGCCCGACCAATTTCAACGCGCCGTCGGCCGTGTGCATGGCGGCGGTGCTCTATGTCTTCCGCACGCTGGTCGAGGACGAGATCCCGATGAACGCGGGCGTGCTGAAGCCGCTGGAAGTGCGCATTCCCGAAGGCTCGATGCTGCGCCCGCGCTATCCGGCTGCCGTGGTGGCCGGAAATGTCGAGACGTCGCAGACCGTGACCGACGCGATCTACGGCGCGCTCGGCGCCATGGCGGGCGCGCAGGGCACGATGAACAACTTCACCTTCGGCAACGAGCGCCATCAGTATTATGAGACCGTGGCCGGCGGTTCGGGCGGCGGGCCTGACTATGACGGGTGCGATGCCGTGCAGACGCACATGACCAATTCGCGTCTGACCGATCCCGAAGTGCTCGAATGGCGCTTCCCCGTGCGTGTCGAGAGTTTCGAGATAAGGCGCGGCTCGGGCGGGGCGGGTGCGCATCGCGGCGGCGACGGCGTGATCCGCAAGATCCGCTTCCTCGAGAAGATGACCTGCGCGATCCTCGCCAATCGCCGCAAGGTCGCGCCGTTCGGGCTCGACGGCGGCGCTTCGGGCGCGTTGGGCCGCAACTGGGTCGAGCGCGCGGACGGCAGCGTGGAGGAAAAGGGCGCCACCGCGCGCTGGGACGTCGGCCCCGGCGACCTGTTCGTCATCGAAACGCCGGGCGGCGGCGGCTTCGGCCGAGCGTAACGTTCGCGCCCTTCGCGCCGAACCGTCGAGACTGCCGGCATCGACGCCGCACAGCCACGGACGGGTTCCATGCTCGATTTGCGCAAGAAGATCATACTCCTGCTGCTCGTCCCGCTTGCCGGGCTCAGCTGGCTTGCGGCCGAGCGAACGCGCGCCGATCTCGACAATCTGGCGCAGACCGCACGTCTTGCGGACGTCGTCGAACTTGCCGGGCGGCTTGGCCCCACGCTGCACGAGCTCCAGCTCGAAGGGGCGCTTTCCGCTGCCGGACCGCAGGCGGCGCCGGCGATGAGGGCGCAACGTTTGCGCACCGATGCCGCAAGCGCTCGCCTCTACGAAGTCGCGGACCGGATTACCGAGGCGCGCTTCGGCGAACGCTTTGCGGCCGCGTTCGCGCGCGCGGGCGAACAGTTCGCGCATCTTGAGGGCCGGCGTACGGCCATCGATCAGGGCCGGCAGTCGGCCGCCGAGACGAAGGCGTATTTCGAGACCGCCGTCGGACGGATGCTCGATGTCGTGGCCGAGATCGGGAATCTGGGGGTCGACCGCTCGCTGGCCGCGCGGGTCAACGCGTATCTGTTCTTCATGCGCGCCAAGGACGCGGCGGCCCGCGAGGCGGCGGACGTTTCCGCAGCGCTCGCGCAGGCCGGAATGGCCGAGGCGGATCTATCCGCGTTGCGCGGCCATGCGGCCGCCCAGGCCGTGTATGCAGCACTCTTCGCGGCCTACGCGGACGGGCCGGCAAAGACGGCGGGCGAAGCGGCGCTTGGTGGCGCCGCAGCCGGCCAGGTGGATCGCCTGCGCACTGCCGCACTGGGCGGGCAGGTGCCGATGCCGGCAGACTGGCAGCGCGCGACGGCCGAACGCGCGGAGGCCGCCCGTCTTGCCGAGAACGCCATTCTCGACGATCTCCGTCAGGCAAACGACGCGAATGTCGCCGACGGCACGCGCCGCCTCTGGGCGGGATTGGCGCTGGTCGCGGCACTCGTCGCCGGCGCGGTGACGCTCGGCATCGTTCTGCTGTTGTCGATCGTGCGTCCGCTCGCACGCCTGACCGCGACGATGAATCGTCTGGCCGAGGGCGAACTCGACGTCGTGCTCGACGAAGCCCGGCGCGGAGACGAAATCGGACGCATCGGCAAGGCGGTCGAGCGGTTCCGTCTCAACCTGCTTGCCGACCAGCAGCGCCGCGCCGGCGAGCGCGAGGCCGAGCGCGAGCGGGCGGAAGCCGCGCGCCGAAGCGAGCTCGAGGCGCTAGCGGGCGATCTCGAAGCGAGCGTGCATGTCGTCGTGGATGCGGTCGTGCAGGCCGCGAACGACGGCCGCGAGGCGGCCGGCGATCTCGTCGCCGGGGCCAACCGGATCAAGGAGCGTTCGACCCATGCGGCCGGCGCGGCGGCAGACGCTTCGGGTGCGGTCGAGGGGTTCGCGCGCGAGTGCGACCTGCTCGCGGGCTCGATCACGCAGGTGCGCGAACAGGCCCGGCAGTCCGCCGGGGTCGTGTCGGCTGCCGTCGAGGCCGTCGCGCGGACGGATGCCGAGACGGCGACGCTTGCAAAAGCCGCGCAGCATATCGGCGACGTGGTGAAGCTCATCAACGAGATTGCCGGGCAGACGAACCTGCTCGCCCTAAACGCGACGATCGAGGCGGCGCGTGCGGGCGAGGCGGGCAAGGGCTTCGTCGTCGTGGCAGGTGAGGTCAAGAGTCTCGCCGCCCAGACCGCGCGCGCGACGGAGGATATCCATCGCCAGGTGGCCGCGATCCGCGAGGCGACGGCGCGGGTGGTGGGCGCCATCGGTGACGTTCGAGGCTCCTTTGCCGACGTTTCGCGCTACGCCGGCGCGATCGCGGAAGCGGTCGACAGGCAGAACGATTCGACGCGCAGCATCGCCGGCAACGTCAACGCGACCGCCGCCACGACGCAGGACGTTTCCGGCACGATTGCCACGATCGCCGGGGAGGCCGCGCAGGCGGCCGAGCGGACCGGCAGTCTGGTCGCGCAGTCGGAATCGCTGGTGGCGCAGTCCGGCCGCCTTCGTGCGGACGTGGAGAATTTCGCGCGCCGCCTCCGCCGGGCATAGCCCGGCCAGTTTGCCGCTGCGGTGCGCCGGGTTCGGCGCTATACCGCTTCGGCAATGGCGAACTCCTCCGCCGATTCTCCCGTTTTCGAAGGTCGCGCCGACCGGCCGCTCGCCGGCATCGCGTTCATGGCGGCGGGCGTTCTCACGATCGCGGCGATGGATGCGGCGGCGAAGTTCGTGCTCGGCCTGCTGCCGACCTTCCAGCTCCTCGGCCTGCATGCGGCCCTGACCTTCGTCGGCCTGCTCGCGTTCCTCGCGGCGACGGGCCGTCTTGCCGAACTGCGCACGCGCCGGCCGTTCGCGCATCTCGGCCGTGCGACGATGCCTGTCATCTCGATGCTGTGCTTCTTCGAGAGCCTGCGCTTTCTGCCGCTCGCCACGGTCATCGCGATCGGTTTCTGCACGCCGCTGCTGATGACGGCCTTCTCGGTGCCGTTGCTGCGCGAGCATGTGGGCGTGCATCGCTGGGCGGCGGTGGGCGTGGGTTTCGCAGGCGTATCGGTGATCGTGGGGCCGGAGGCGGGCGACGGTCTTCTGTCGGCAGGTGCTGTGCTGGCGCTGGCGGCGGCGGTCTTCTACGCGCTCGGCATGACGGCGGTGCGCTGGCTCGCGGCGAGCGAAAGCGAAGCCTCGATGGTGGCGGCGCAGAGTCTCGTGCAGACATTCGTCGGTTTCGCCGGCGTCCTGCTGCTGCCCGACGCGGCCGTTCCGGTGCCGGGCATCGCGTGGACGGCGCTCGCCGCGATGGCCGTGCTGCTGATCGCGGGCCAGTTCCTGGGGTTCCGCGCTTTCCGTCTGGCGCCGGTGGGTGTGGTGGCGCCGTTCCAGTACACCGAGCTGATCTGGGCGGCCTTGTTCGGCTGGGCCTTCTGGGACGAACTGCCGCCCGACAACGTGTGGGTCGGCGCCGCCATCGTCGTGACGGCCGGGCTCTACGTCATCTGGCGCGAGCGCGTGCGCGCCCGCGCCGCGATGGCGAAATAGAGGATCCGCTAGTTCGCGGCCTGGCGCACCCGCACGACGTGCAGGGTTCGCCTGTGCCCGTCGCGGTCGGGCCAGTCGATCGACTGGCCTTCCGACAGGCCGATGAGGCCTGCCCCCACGGGCGTCAGGACCGAGACGCGGCCCGCGTCGATGTCGGCTTCCGGCGGCCAGACGAGGCGCACCGCGCGCTGCTCGCCGCTGCGCTGGTCGACGAATTCGACCTCGGCACCCATCGTCACGACGTCGCGCGGCATGTCGGCGGCGGGCAGCAACCGGGCGCGCTCGATCTCGGCCAGCAGCAGATCGGCGACCGTCGGCTGGCATGCGCTGGCATTGAGGGCGAGGGCGGAAAGGCGCTCGCTTTCCGCATCGATCATGCGGATGGCGGGCGGGCGCGTGGACGCGTGGGGGATCGAGTGGTGGTTTTCCATGAAGATTTCTCCTCGCGCGCAAGGGGCTGCGCCCGCGCGCGGCGTCGGGGGTTTGGATCGGGAACGGGCAGGAGAGCCCCGGCTTCCCGGGGCGTGCGCACGGGGAATCCGGGGCCTAGAAGCCCGCGATGAGGCGGCTCGCGTGGGCGAGGGAACGGATCCGGCGTGAAGTCATGCCTTTTACATGGGCACGGCCTGCCGGTTTTTCAACCCGCCCTGCGGCCAAACCCGCTATACGGTTCTTCCCCCGCCATGGCACACCCCCCGACCGACACTCCGGCTGTTCCGGCCCGTACCGACCGCCCGCTCGCCGGCATCGCCTATATGATCGCGGGCGTGGTTGTGATGTCGGTGATGGACGCGATCGCGAAATTCGCGGTCGGCCATTTCTCGTCGATCCAGATCATGGGCATCCGCTCGATGCTCGTCCTCGCAGTGCTGGTCGTCTATCTGGTGGCGACGGGCCAGGTCGCGCTGATGCGTACGCGCCGGCCGCTGGCGCATCTCGTGCGCGGGCTCGCCGCGGCGGGTTCGATGTGGTGCTTTTTCGAAAGCCTGCGCGAGCTTGCGCTCGCCACCGCCATCGCCATCTGCTTCGTGGCGCCTCTGCTGATGACGGCCTATTCGGTCGTGCTGTTGCACGAAAAGGTGGGCATCCATCGCTGGACGGCCGTGGCCGTCGGCTTCGCGGGCGTGGGCGTCATCATCGGACCCGACGCCGCCGACGGGCTCATCTCGACGGGGGCGCTACTGGCGCTGAGCGCTGCAGCACTCTATGCGCTGGGCATGACGATGGTGCGCTGGCTGTCGCCGACCGAAAGCGACCTCACGATGATCCTGATGCAGTGCGTCGTGCAGATGGTCTGCGGCCTTGCGGGAATGGCGCTGCTTCCCGGCACGCTCGGCCCGGTGCCCGATTCCGCGTGGATCGCCATCTTCGCCATGGCCGTGCTGGTGATCCTCGGCCAGTTCCTGAGCTATCGCGCCTTCCGCCTGGCGCCCGTGGGCGCGATCGCGCCCTTCAACTACACCGAGCTCGTCTGGGCCGCGATCATCGGCTGGTTCATCTGGGGCGAGTGGCCGCCGACGAATGTCTGGTACGGCGCCGCGATCGTCGTCGCGGCGGGGCTTTACGTGATCTGGCGCGAACGGGTCCGGGCGCGCGCGGCGGCTTGAGCGTTGCGGTAAATCGGTTGCAGGACTAACATCCGGCATCTTTTCCCGGAGCGTGGATCATGGCCAGCATCGCCGAAATCAGACAGTCCGAGCCCGTCGCGCGCGCGAGCGCCATCGCGGAAATCCGCACGCTGCTGGGCGAGCGGCTGTCGACGGCCAGCGCCGTGCGCGACCAGCACGGGCGCGGCGAGGCCTATCACCACGCGGTGCCGCCCGATGCGGTCGCGTTCGTCGAATCCACGGCCGAGGCCGCCGCCGTCGTGAAGATCTGCGCGCGCCACAAGCTTGCGGTCGTCCCCTTCGGCACGGGCACCTCGCTCGAAGGCCACACGGCTGCCCTGCACGGCGGCATCTGCATCGACGTGTCGCGCATGAACAAGGTGCTGGAGGTCAACAAGGACGATCTCGACGTGCGCGTGCAGCCGGGCGTGACGCGCAAGCAGCTCAACGAATTCCTGCGCGATACAGGCCTGTTCTTCCCGATCGATCCGGGTGCCGATGCCTCGCTCGGCGGCATGGCCGCCACGCGCGCCTCCGGCACCAACGCCGTGCGTTACGGAACGATGCGCGAGAACGTGCTGTCGCTCGAGGTGGTGCTGGCCGACGGCCGCGTCATCCGCACCGGCCGGCGCGCGCGCAAATCGTCGGCCGGCTACGACCTCACGCGCCTGTTCGTGGGCTCGGAAGGAACGCTCGGCGTCATCACGGAAGTGACGCTGCGCCTCTACGGTATTCCCGAGGCGACGAGCGTCGCCATGTGCGCCTTCCCGTCGGTCAAGCAGGCGGTCGACACGACCATCGCCACGATCCAGGCGGGCGTGCCGGTCGCGCGCATCGAGCTTGCCGACGCACTGCAGATGGATGCGATCAACCGCTATTCGAAGCTCAATCTCGCCGTCCAGCCCACGCTGTGGCTGGAATTCCACGGCTCGGACGCCTCGGTCGCGGAACAGGCCGAGATGGTGCAGGCGATTTCCGCCGACAACGGCGGCGGCGATTTCAACTGGACGACCGATCCGGCCGAACGCCGGCGTCTCTGGCAGGCGCGCCACGACGTCGCCTATGCCGCCAAGGCGCTTCGTCCCGGCTGCTCGATCTGGGCGACCGACGTGTGCGTGCCGATCTCGCGCCTGACCGACTGCATCGTCGAAACCCAGAAGGATCTCGCGGGCTCGAAGCTGCCGGCCCCCATCGTCGGCCATGTCGGCGACGGGAACTTCCACATCTCGTTCGTGCTCGACACGTCCAAGCCCGAGGAAGTCGCCGAGGCCAACCGCCTCAACGACCGTCTCGTGGCGCGCGCGCTTTCGATGGACGGGACCTGCACGGGCGAGCACGGCGTGGGCTACGGCAAGATCGACTTCCTCGATGCCGAGCACGGCGAGGCGATGACGGTCATGCGCGCGATCAAGAAGTCGCTCGATCCCGACAACATCATGAATCCGGGCAAGATCGTCCGCGTCTAGGCGCGCCGCCACAGGACCGGGAAGAGATCGGGACGCGCGTCGAGCCTGTCGCCGGTCTTCAGCTTCGCCGCGTTTAGCGCCTTGAAGGTCGGCACGCCTTCGCGCCAGCGCACGTCGTCGCCCGCGAAGCGGAGCGCAAGCGTGCGCCGCCGGCGCGTGGCGCTGGCGTTTCCGCCGGCCCCGTGCACGAGCTTGCCGTGGAACACGACGCCGTCGCCGGGGGCGAGATCGTAGCTGCGCATGTCGAGCGTGCCGCGCATCGCCTCGATGTCCGGGGCGGGCGCGCGGTCGCCTTCGCGGTAGCGCCCGGCATCCTCGGCGCCCGCGCGGAAGGCGGCGGGGCGGAAGTCGTCGCCCCAGCGATGCGATCCGGCGACGTACTCGACGGCGCCGTTCTCAGCGTCGATCCGGTCGAGCGCCAGATAGACCGTGCAGAACATGTCGCCGGTCGCCGGCCAGTACGGAAAATCCTGGTGCCAGGGCGTGCGCCGCGGCGTGCCCGGCTCCTTGGCGAAGATCTGGTCGTAGAACAGGTTCACCTGCGCGGCGCCCATCGCGTCGCCGGCGAGTGCCGCGCACGGCGTGTCGAAAAACGCGGCACGGAAATCGGGATCGCGCCGCCACATGAACATGTCGCCGAAGAAGCGGCCCGGCTCGTCGGAAGCGGCGAATTCAACCGCACGCCGCGCGGGCTTCGCCATCGAACGGTCGATTGCGGCGGAAAGTCGTGCGACCCATGCCGGATCGAGGAGCCCGGGGACATGCGCGACCCCGTCCCGGGCATAGAGCGCGGCAAGCGGCAGGGCGGGTCCGGGCGAGGCGAGCATCGCGACGGGCCTTAGCACGGGGCGGCTATCATCGACAAATTTCACCGCCGGCTTGGCCCCGATTGCCCACAGACGGGGCGCGAAGACCCCTTGGTATGGGCCGCCGAATAGGCGATATTTGCTCCAACGCGAGCATAATTCGCGGCTCACAGAGGGAGAGAAACGATGAAAAAATCTGCGACCTCCACGTCGGCACGCCGGAATTTCCTGAAGGGTTCGTTCGCCCTGGCTGCGGCCGCGACGGTTGCCACGCCCAGCGTTGTCAAGGCGCAGGGCCCGATCAGCATGCGCTGGCAGAGCACCTGGCCCGCGAAGGACATCTTCCACGAATACGCGTTGGACTTCGGCAAGAAGGTCAACGACATGACCGGCGGCGATCTGCGGATCGAAGTGCTGCCGGCGGGCGCCGTCGTTCCGGCGTTCGGACTTCTCGAAGCCGTGTCATCGGGCACGCTCGACGGCGGTCACGGCGTGATGGTCTATCACTACGGCAAGCAGACCGCGCTCGCGCTGTGGGGCTCGGGCCCCGGCTACGCGATGGACGCCAACATGCTGCTGTCGTGGCACAAGTACGGCGGCGGCAAGGAACTGGCGGCCAAGCTCTATGCCTCGATCGGCGCCAACGTCGTTTCGTATGCCTACGGCCCGATGCCGACCCAGCCGCTGGGCTGGTTCAAGAAGCCGATCACCAAGGTCGAGGACTTCCAGGGCCTGAAGTACCGCACCGTCGGCATCTCGATTGACGTGTTCACGGGCCTGGGTGCCGCCGTCAACGCGCTGCCGGGCGGCGAAATCGTCTCGGCGATGGATCGCGGCCTGCTCGATGCGGCGGAGTTCAACAACGCCTCGTCCGACAGGGCGCTCGGTTTCGCCGATGTCTCGAAGGTCTGCATGCTGCAGAGCTACCATCAGAACGCCGAGCAGTTCGAGATCCTGTTCAACAAGACCAAGCTCGACGCGCTCCCGGCCAAGATGCGGGCGATCATCGACAACGCGGTGGAAGCGGCCTCGCAGGACATGTCGCTCAAGGCCATCGACCGCTACTCGAAGGACTATGACGACCTGCGGACCAAGGAGCGCGTGCGCTTCTTCAAGACACCGGACGCGATCCTCAAGCGCCAGCTCGAGATCTACGACGAGGTGGTCGCCAAGAAGTCGGGCGAGAACGCGCTCTTCAAGGAGATCCTCGAATCCCAGATCGCCTTCGCGCGCCGCGTCACGCGCTGGGAACAGGACACCGTGGTCAGCCGCAAGATGGTCTACGAGCACTATTTCGGTGCCAAGGGCGTGAAGCGCACTTGAACCGAGACAGGGTAACGACGTAAGGAGTCCACCTGCGGCGACGCAGGTGGACTTTTTCGTAGCCCCCGGCATATTCCACGAGCGGCAAGGGTCCCATGAGCGTCCAGAAGTTCCTCCATACGATCGACGGAATCAGCACCTGGGTCGGCAAGGCGGCGGCCTGGCTGATCGTCGGCCTGATGTTTCTGGTCTGCGCCGAGGTCTTCAAACGCTACATCCTGAACATGCCGACGGCATGGATCTTCGACGCCAGCAACATGCTCTACGGCTCCGCCTTCATGCTGTGCGGCGCCTATACGCTCGCCCAGAACGCGCATGTGCGCGGCGATTTCCTCTACAGCTCGATGCGGCCGCGCACGCAGGCAACGCTCGACATCATCCTCTATGTCGCCTTCTTCCTGCCGGGCATCGCGGCCCTGTGCTACGCGGGCTGGCACTATGCGGGCGATTCCTGGCGCATCGGCGAGCATTCCAACGTCACCGCCGACGGGCCGCCCGTCTATCACTTCAAGACGGTGATCCCGGTCGCCGGTTTCCTCGTGATGCTGCAGGGCGTGGCGGAAATCGTGCGCTGCGTGGTGTGCCTGAAGACCGGCGAATGGCCGAGCCGCCTCAAGGACGTCGCCGAGATCGACGTCGTCGAGGAACAGCTTGCCGGCAGCGAACATGTCGACGACGAGGTCCGCAAGATGGCGATCGAGAAGGTCATGGATATCGACGAGGCGGCCCGCCAGCGCGGCCGCGGCGGGGAGAACGTCTGATGAGCGATCCCGCACTCGGCCTTCTGATGCTGTGCCTCATCGTGGTCGTCATCATGATGGGGTTCCCGACGGCCTTCACGCTGATGGGCCTGGGCATCGTTTTCGGCTTCATCGCGTATTTCAAGTCGGGGCAGGCCTTTTCCGACAATCTCGTCTTCAGCCTGATGGTCCAGCGGACCTACGGCGCCATGACCAACGACGTGCTGATCTCGATCCCGCTCTTCGTATTGATGGGATACGTGATGGAGCGCGGCGCGCTGGTCGACAAGATGTTCTATTCGATCCAGCTCGCTTTCCGGAACGTGCCGGCGTCGCTCGCGGTCGCCACGCTGATCGTGTGCACCTTCTGGGGCATCGCCAGCGGCCTGGTGGGGGCGGTCGTCGTGCTGATGGGCGTCATCGCCTTCAACCCGATGCTGCGCGCGGGCTACGACGTGAAGCTCGCATCCGGCGTCATCACGGCCGGCGGCACGCTCGGCATCCTGATCCCGCCGTCGGTCATGATCATCGTCTATGCGGCCGTCGCCGGGCAGTCGGTGGTCAAGCTCTATGCCTCGGCGATGTTCCCGGGCTTCTTCCTGGCGCTCCTCTATCTCGTCTATATCGTCGGCTGGGCGATGCTGAATCCGCGCATCGCGCCCAAGCTGCCGGAATCCGCGACGAAGGTGCCCGTGCCCGCCTGGCTCGAAGCTCTGTCGGATTCGGTGTCGCGCAACATGGTCGTGGCGCTGGTCCGCTCGCTGGTCACGCCTTCCAAGGCGCGCGGCATCGAGCGCGGCACGCTCGCGTGGTACCTCGTCTACGCCTTGGTGCCCTTCGTGCTCGTCGCTGGCACGCTCTGGCTTGTCTGGTGGTACGTGATGATCCACCAGCAGGGCAGCGCCTTCGAGATCCCCGAAGGGCTCGAAGCGCTCGGCGACGACGAGATCGAGGAGGTGGCGCCCTATGCGCCGCCCGAAGGTTTCGTGCCGGGATTCCTCGTCATCGCCGGTCTCTGCGCGATCGGCATGGCCCGCTATTACCTGCGGATGACCGCCGACCGGCTGGAAGTCATCAAGCTGCTGACCACGTCGATCATGCCGCTTGGCATCCTCACGGTCGTCGTGCTTGTCGTGATCCTGTTCGGCATCACGACGGCGACGGAATCGGCGGCGGTGGGTGCCGCGGGCGCCTTCCTGCTCGCGTTCCACGCCCGCACGCTCGACATGAAGCGCACGAAGGAGGCGGTGTTCCTCACGGCCAAGACGACCGCGATGGTGTGCTGGCTGTTCGTCGGTTCGGCGCTGTTCTCGGGCGTGTTCGCGATCCTCGGCGGGCAGGCGCTGCTCGAATCGTGGGTGCTGTCGCTGAACATGTCGCCGATCCAGTTCATGCTGCTGTCGCAGGCGATCATCTTCGTGCTGGGCTGGCCGCTGGAATGGACCGAGATCATCGTGATCTTCGTGCCGATCTTCCTGCCGATGCTGAAGCATTTCGCGATCGACCCGATCCTCTGGGGCACGCTGGTGTTCGTGAACCTGCAGGCGGCGTTCCTGTCGCCGCCGGTCGCCATGTCCGCCTTCTACCTGAAGGGCGTGGCACCCAAGCACGTCACGCTGAACCAGATCTTCGCGGGCATGATGCCCTACATGCTGATCGTCATCCTGTGCATGGTGATCATGTATCTGTGGCCGGGAATGACGCTGTGGCTGCCGAACTTCCTTTATGGCGGGCCGAGCTGATGGCGGGAAAGGGGACGAAGCCTTCGGTGGCGCAGGCGGTCGCGTATCTGGTCGAGGCCTTCTCGATCGGGAACCTGCTGCCGGGATTGCCGGAAGCCTGCCGGCCGCGCACGCTCGCCGAGGCCTATGCCGTGCAGGCCGCGCTGGTCGAGGCGCTGGGCGTCCAGACGGCGGGCTGGAAAATCGGCTGCACGAGTGCTGCCGCGCGCACGCTCCTCAAATCCGACGGGCCGTTCGCGGGCCGGGTCTTCCTGCCGCGCTGCTTCGTCTCGGGCTCAAAGATTCCGGGAGGCGCCTATCCGACGCGCGGGCTGGAGGGCGAGTTCGCCTTCTTCCTCGGCAAGAACCTGAGGCCGCGCAAGAGGCCCTATTCGCGCGCCGAGGTGCTGGCCGCCATCGAGGACCTGCATCTGGCGATCGAGATCGTCGACAGCCGCTACGAAAGCTTCCTCAAGGTCACGCTGCCGGAGATCGTCGCCGATCTGGGCATCAACGGCGCGCTCGTCGTGGGGCCGCCGGTCAAGGGCTGGCGGCGGCGCGATCTGGGCGCCATCGCCGTGACGATGCGCGCGGGCGGCAAGGTCGTGGGCAAGGGCAAGGGCGCCGACGCGCTCGGCCATCCGCTCGAGGCGCTGCGCTGGCTTGCGAACAATCCCGTGACCAAGGAAGGCCTCAGTGCCGGCGAGATCGTGACGACGGGAACCTGCACGGGCCTGCACCGCGCAGGCCCGAAGGACAAGGTGTCGTGCGATTTCGGCCCGCTGGGAAAGGTCGCGTTCGCCTTCGTGTAGACCGGCCTGGCGTCTAGGCGACGTTGAGCAGCGCCAGGATGTCCTTGCCGCCCTTCCAACACATGTCGGCGGCGACATAGACGATCAGCGCCAGCCCGATCCACGCGATCCAGCGGTAGCGCTCGAGCAGCTTGGCGATCGCCGTCGCGGCGACGCCCATCAGCAGCACCGACACGATGAGGCCGATCAGCAGGATCGTGGGCTCCGCCTGCGCCGCACCTGCGACCGCGAGCACGTTGTCGAGCGACATCGAGACGTCGGCCACGAGGATCTGCCAGATCGCTTCGGAGAAGGTTTTCGTCACGACAGGCTCGGCGACCGAAACGACTTCGGCGATCGCCACGGCTTCGGCGGCGACGACGATCTCCGCCGATTGCGCGATTTCGGCCGCCTCGGCGGAATTCGCGGCGTCGATCTCCTTCCAGAGACCCCACGCCACCCAGACGAGCAGCAGGCCGCCCGCGAACATCAGGCCGGGAATCTGGAGAAGGTTGACCGCGACGATGGCGAAGACGATGCGAAGCACCGTCGCGGCGACGATGCCGAACCACAGCGCCCGCGTGCGCTGCCGGGCCGGCAGGCCTGCCGCCGCCATGCCGACGACGACCGCGTTGTCACCCGACAGGACGAAATTGATCATGATGACCTGGCCCAGCAGGGCCAACTGTGTCGCGGAAAACCCGAAGAGCAATGACTCGACGCCCATATTCCCCCCTGAAAACGCGTGCCAGCCTACCGGCGACGGCAGGCCGGCGGAAGCCGGATTTTCGGCGCCTCAGACGAGGCCGGCCATCGCGACCGCCTCGTGGATCTCCTGCCCGCCGTCCCACATCATCTTGAGCGCGACATAGAGGATCAGGACGAGGCCCACATACGCGATCCAGCGGTGCTTCTGCAGCGCCCGCGCGATGATGGCGGCAGCGGCGCCCATCAGCACGACCGAGATCGCGAGACCGAAGATGAGGACATAGGGATGGTCGCGCGAGGCGCCGGCGACGGCGAGCACGTTGTCGAGCGACATCGAGATGTCGGCGACGATGATCTGGATGATCGCCTGGCGCAGCGTCTTGCGCGGCATGTCGACGTCGCTTGCCCCGCCTTCCAGCACCTTTTCGCCTTCGGCCGCGTCGTGGCGGCCCTGCTCGCGGATCTCGCGCCACAGCTTCCACGACACCCACAGCAGCAGCACGCCGCCCGCGAAGAGAAGCCCGACGATCTCGAGCAGCTGCGTGGTCACGCCCGCGAAGACGATGCGCAGCAGCGTCGCCGCCACGATGCCGATCATCAGCACCCGGTTGCGCTGTTCGGCCGGCAGGCCCGCCGCTGCCATGCCGATCACCACGGCGTTGTCCCCGGCAAGCACCAGATCGATCATGATCACGGTGCCCAGCGCGACGAGGGCATCGGGCGTGATGGAGGCGAGGATTTCGGCGAACATCGGGACGGGCCTTTCGGGGGGATGAAATCGGCCCGGGACACGATTTTGTCCCGGAGTTCCCTTAAATAGGGTGTGTCCCTTGCTGGCGCTAGATGCCGGAATGCGACAAGGATCGATTTATGCAGCTGAAAAGTCGTGCAATTTCAGGGATCGGGCTGGTTTTGGCCCTGCTGGCGGGCGTTTTCCTGCTCCGCCCGGATGCGGAATCGGCTGCGGCTGCAATGGTCACGCGGATTTCCGAACGCACGGGATTGTCCGCCCGGATCGAGGGGCCAGCGCGCTATGCCTTTGCATGGCCGCTGCGGCTCGAGATTCCGGCCGTCGAGATCGACGGGCTCGGGCGGGTCGGGAAGGTCGTGCTCGTCGATGGCGCCTTCGACGCGCAGGCGCGCTTCTTCGGCCGCACCGGCGTGCTTGCACTTCGTGCCGGCGCGTTCCGGTTCTCGGCCGAAGGCCTGCAGGCGTCGCTCGCTGCCGCAGACGGCCGCCTCGTCGTCGAGACGAAATTCGCCGGCAGCGAACTGCGTATCGCCGGCCTTCCGGCAGCCGGCGGGATCGACGCGCTCGAGATCGGCTGGAGCGGCCATGTCCTGAAAGGCACGGCGCGTCCTTCGGCCGACCGTTCGGCGCTGGACGTGACGGCCGCCGGCGACGGCATTGAGCTTTCCGGCCGGGCGCTGCCCGCCGACGGCGTATTCGAAGGCACGCTCGCTTCGCCGGCGGCCGGCCTCGTGCGGGCGGAGTTCCGCGCCGGGGACGACGTGCTCGACGTGGCCGCCTTCGAACTCGCCGCGCCGGACTTTTCGGCGAGCGGATCGCTGCGCCGCGATGCCCAGCGCCTGTCGATCGACGCGCGCATCGGCGAGATCGGAATCACCTCTCTCGCCGACCTTGCGCGGAATCATTTGGGCGACGCAGCCGGGGATATCGACCTTCGCCTGCGCATCGGACGGCTTGCGTGGGAAGCGGGCGAGGCGCAGGGCATCATCCTCGTCGCCGCACGCGAGGCCGGGCGCCTCGTCATCGACGAGCTTGCCGTCCGCGCGCTCGCCGAGGCGAACCTGCGCGTGCGCGCGGGGCTGCTCGACCTGCAGGTGCCTGACGCCAGCCGTTTCCTCGCGGCGCTCGGCGCGCCCGTCGAACGGCATCTGGGTGCGCTCACGCTGCGCGGGCCGCTGGCCTTCGAGCCGGACGGGCCGGCCCTGCGTCTGGCGCCGCTGGAAATTGCGCTCGCTGGCCAGAGTGCCCGCGGCGAGGCGGTCTGGCGCGACGGCCGCCTGTCGCTGTCGCTGACGGGCGACCGGGTGTCGCTCGATCCGTTCTTCGCGCGGCCGCTCGCGGCACCACCGGTGCGCGGACCCTTGCTGACGCGCAGCCAGGCCGCGCGCGCCGCAGCCGCAGCATTGCCGCCCGCACCGGGGCCGGGCGGCTGGTCGCGCGTGCCGATCCGGCCCGACCTGCTCGGCGGCATGCCGCTCGACCTGCGTCTTGCCGCACGCGAACTCGCACTCGGCGGGTTGATCCTGGGCGACGCGCGTTTCGCGGCCGCCTACGACGCGCGCGGGTTCGACGTGTCGGAACTCTCGGGCAGCCTGTTCGGTGGCGCTTTCCGGGCATCGGGGCGGGTCGATGCGGCGAACCCGCGGGTCGCGTTCGGATTCGCGCTTGCCGGCGCGGAATGGGCGCGCGTACTGGCCGCGACGGGTGCCGCACCCGTGCTGCGCGGACCGGTGACGTTCCAGGGCAGCCTCGCGACGTCCGGCGCCAATGTCAGCGCCATGATGGCGGCACTCGCCGGGTCGCTGCGGGTCGAATCGCCGGGCGGGACGCTCGAAGGGGTCGATCTCGCGGGCCTGCTCGCCTATGCCGCCGCTTCGCGCACGCCGGATCTGGCCGAGCTCGGGCGGCGTTTCGCGCGTGGCGGCCGCGGCACGTTCGGCGCGCTCGCGGGCACATGGCGGATCGAGGGCGGCCGCGCTTCCACTGCCGACACGCGCTTCGCGGCGCGAGGCGGCGTGCTCGAGCTTTCCGGCCTGTTCGATCTCGCGAACTGGAATGTCGATCTTGCGGCGATGCTGGTGGCGGACAGCGCGCAGATCGTGCCTCGCCTGACGATGGCTGGGCCCCCCGACCGGGCGAAGATCACTCTTTCTGCGGCGCCGGTGCGCGCGGCGGGGCCGCCGGCGGGTTCGGGCGCTGGGCCGCGCGCGCCGGCGGTGCGGCGCTGAGCGGATCGACGAGCGGCTTGCCGGCGCCCGCGGCAAGCTGGTCGAGCCGTTCGAGCGCGTTGCGCGCGGGCTCCAGGCCTTGCGCGGCGGCACGCATGAACCAGGCGCGCGCTTCCACGAGGTCGGCGGGCACGCCGTCGCCGCGTTCCCACAGCACGCCGAGCTGGAACTGGGCAGGCGCATAGCCGAGTTCGGCGGCGCGCTCGTACCAGCGGCGTGCCTGGACCATGTCGCGCTGGATGCCGCGGCCCAGCCGGTAGAGCTGGGCGAGATTGAACTGGGATTCGGGGTCGCCGGCACGCGCGAGCCCCCAGAAGCGGAACCACGCGGCGTCGTAATCCTCCGCGCGGAAGGCGGCGACGCCCCGCTCGAATTCCTCGTCGCGGTCGAAGGCCGTCGCCGGCGATGCCCCCAGCACCGCCAGCAGCAGCCCTGCCGCGACGAGGCGCTTGATCAGACCGGTTTGGCGGCCGCCGTCGGCGCCGATGCGGCCGTGCCGGTCAGCGCCTGCAGCACGTAGACGCGCAGCGCGCTCGACAGGTTGCCGGACTCGTCCTTGGCCGCGCGGATCTTGTCGATCTCGGTGACGAGATCGTTGATCGACGCGTTGCGCTTGCGCGCGATGTCCTTCAGGGCGGTCCAGAATTCGGGCTCCAGCGAAATGCTCGTGCGGTGGCCGGCGATTACGACCGAACGCTTGCGAATCGATCCTGTCATGACTTCCCCCCGGTGTTAATGGCGTGCTTCTCGTGGACCCAGCATGTCGATCGGCTGGACCCAGCGGTCGAAGTCGGCCGCGGACACGAGTCCGAGGTCGGTGGCCGCCTGTTTCAGCGTGATGTCGTGTGCATGGGCGTGCTTCGCAATGCGCGCGGCGACGTCGTAACCCACATGCGGGTTCAGCGCCGTCACGAGCATCAGGGACCGCTCGAGGTTTCGGGCGATCTGGGCGGCATGGGGGGCGATGCCGCTTGCGCAGTTGTCCGCAAAGCTCGTCGCCGCGTCCCCCAGCAGCCGGATCGACTGCAGGATGTTGTAGGCGATGACGGGTTTGAAGACGTTGAGCTGGAGGTGGCCGGAAGCGCCGGCGAACGTGATGGTCGTGTGGTTGCCGAAGACCTGGGCGCAGACCATCGTGAGCGCTTCGGACTGGGTCGGGTTCGTCTTGCCCGGCATGATCGAGGAGCCCGGCTCGTTCTCCGGGATCGTGATCTCGCCGATGCCCGCGCGCGGACCCGATGCGAGCAGGCGCACGTCGTTGGCGATCTTGTTGAGGGAGGTGGCCAGCGTGCACAGCACGCCCGAGCACTCGACCAGCGCGTCGTGGGCGGCCAGCGCCTCGAACTTGTCCTCCGCCGGCATGAAGGGGAGGTTGGCCAGCCGCGCGAGTTCCTGCGCGAACTTGGCGGCGAAGCCCTTGTGCGCGTTCAGGCCCGTGCCGACGGCCGTGCCGCCCTGCGCCACGCGGTAGAGGCGCGGGAGGATCTGCTCGACCCGGGCGACGCCCAGTTCCACCTGCCGCGCCCAGGCGCCGATCTCCTGGCCCAGCGTCATCGGCACGGCATCCTGGAGATGGGTCCGGCCGAGCTTGATCGTGCCGGCGAACTCGGTGGCCTTGGCCTGCAGCACTTCCTGCAGGCGGACGAGGCCGGGCAGCAGCGTGTCGTGCAGTTCGGCGACCGTCGCAATATGCATCGCAGTCGGGAAACTGTCGTTCGACGACTGGCCGCGGTTGACGTGGTCGTTCGGGTGGACGGGCTTGCGCGTGCCCAGCGGTTCGCCGAGCAGCTCGTTCGCCCGGTTGGCGATCACCTCGTTGGCATTCATGTTGGTCTGGGTGCCGGAGCCGGTCTGCCAGACCAGCAGCGGGAAATGATCGGAAAGCTTGCCCGAGACGACTTCGTCGCACGCCCGCACGATCGCGGCACCGAGCCTCGGATCGAGTTCGCCCAGCGCCATGTTGGCAAGCGCCGAGGCCTTCTTCTGGACGCCGAAGGCGCGCACCAGCGGTTCGGGCATGCGTTCGTCGCCGATACGGAACAGTTCGATGCTGCGCTGGGTCTGGGCACCCCAATAGCGGTCGGCGGGCACCTCGATGGGCCCGAAACTGTCGCGCTCAATTCGTGTGGACGCGCGCTCGCCCATTCGTTCCCTGTTTCCGGTCGGGCTTTCGCATCTTGAAAACCGGACGGGGTTTACCCCCCAATCCGATGTGAAATCCCCGACGCCCCTGCGGAATTAGGCACCGCGGCTTCAAAATATTCAAGAGTCACGCGTATCTTGTCACGCGCTGCCGGACTCCTTATTAGTCCACTGACGCATCCAGACTGGTTCCAAGGCGCAATGGCCGAAAAGATCGACTTCAGCAAGGTTCGGTTCCTGATCGTCGATCCGAATCCGCTCGCGCTCCAGATGCTCAACGACATCCTGTCGATGCTGGGTGCGACCTTCGTGCGCCGCGTGACGGACTACGACAAGGCGATGGACGTGCTCAAGGAGGGGAATATCGACATCCTCATCACCGAGCGCGAGATCACGCCCAAGAACGGCATCGAGCTTGTGGACTTCATCCGCAACGACCCGAGCTCGCGCGACCGCCTGCTGCCGGTGATCGTACTGACCGCGCGCTCGGAAGAACCCTTCGTCGTCGAGGCGCGCGACCACGGCGCCAACGAATTCGTCGCCAAGCCCTATACGGTCGATTCGCTCTACAAGCGGCTGTCGGCGGTCATCGCCTATCCGCGCTCTTACGTGAACGCGCCGGGCTATTTCGGGCCCGAACGCCGGCGCAAGCAGCTGCCCTTCAACGGGGCCGAGCGGCGCGGGGTCGATCCCAACGCGCCCAAGGATCCCAACGCGGCGAAGCCGGCAGTCGACCCGAAGGCGTCGAAGGCTTAGTGTTGGCGTCCGCCATCCGGGGAGACGCGACAAGTGGCCAGCAAGGGTAAAGTCCAGATCATCCAGCCGCCGAGCGACCTGCGCAAACGCGCGGTCAATTTCAAGACGGGCTTCGGCGTGATCCTTTCGCCCCAGGAAACCCAGAAGCTGCAGCTGGTCGTCGAGAAATCGACCGACCAGTTCACGCGCCAGATCGGCGAGAAGCTGAAGGCGCTGCGCGAGGACCTGGCCACGATCGAGGACGGCGTGGCGCCGGAGATGCGCATGATCGAGCGGGTCGTCGCCGACGCGCTGGAGATCAAGGGGCTGGGCGGCACGTTCAAGTTCCCGCTGCTCACGCAGATTTCAAAGTCGCTGCACGACTACGCCACGCAGATCCGCGAACCCAATTCGTGGAATACGGTGATCATCGGGCACCACATCGACGCGCTGTATGTCGTGCTCGCGCAGCACATCACCGGTCTCGGCGGGCGCATCGAAGCCGAGTTGCTGAAGGCGCTGCGCGCCGCTTCGACCAAATTCAAGTGAACCTGCGCCATGACGTGAGCGCGTGGCGGCGTTGACGAGTCATGCACCCTCGCGCGCGATTTACACTTGCGCGCTGGGGCAATTATGATATTTAGCGCTTTAGACGCCAATCGCACGTGCCCCAGGCCCACGAGGCAAGCGCTAAGAGGTAGGGCGGAGAGCTCGCGAAGAGCACTCACGCCTCTCGACCACCAAGCGCTCGAGGTCAAGCAACGACGTAGACGCGTCCTTTTCGGTACGAACCGGTCGACAGTGGGCCGGTGTTCCTCGAGGGATGTGGACATGGTTGCGACCCAGGTCGGGGCTTATCGCCTTCCGACGATGCAAGGATAACCGCCGACTGACGGTGCCCCGCTTTATGGCACCGTCGGCGATCGGGCGCGCTCAACCGGTTTTTGGACCGGCCGGCGTCCGCTAGCGGTCATTCGTTGCGGTTCGTCTCAGTTCCGCACAGTTCGTTCATCCGGTTTCGTGACGTGCTGGCCCAAGGATCGGGCCCCGCTCAAACCGGCTTGGCTTTGCCGAAAACAGGGTCGGACACCATTAGTAGGCATCGGTTACGGGAGTTCAGGTAAGTGGGTCAGTACGACAAGAAGCATGTGGCGTTTGCAGGACGACTGGTGATCCTGGGCTTCGGCTCGATCGGCCAGGGCGTGCTGCCGCTCATCCTGCGCCATATCGACATGCCGGCCAGCCGCATCTCGATCGTGACCGCCGAGCCGCGCGGGCACGAAGTCGCGGCCGAGTACGGGATCGAGTTCGTCGAGAAGGCGCTGACCCGCGCCAACTACCGCGCGGAGCTGGAAAAGCGCCTGTCGGCGGGCGATTTCCTGCTCAACCTGTCCGTCGACGTCTCGTCGGTGGCGCTGATCGAACTCGCCAACGAAAAGGGCGCTTTCTATCTCGACACCTGCATCGAGCCCTGGGTCGGCGGCTACACCGATCCTGCGCTGACGCCTTCGCAGCGTTCGAACTACGCGCTGCGCGAGTCCGCGCGCGCGCTCCGCGCCAAGTTCGCCGGCGGCCCGACGGCCGTGCTGACGCACGGCGCCAATCCGGGGCTGGTCTCGCACCTGGTCAAGGAAGCGCTGCTCGACATCGCGCGCGACACGGGTGCGGCCCCCGCCAAGGTGCCGGCCGGCCGCGAGGCCTGGGCCGGGCTCGCCCGCGACCTCGGCATCAAGGTCATCCACATCGCCGAGCGCGACACACAGGTCGCCAGCTACCCCAAGAAGGTCGGCGAGTTCGTCAATACCTGGTCGATCGACGGCTTCGTGGGCGAAGGCTCGCAGCCGGCCGAACTCGGCTGGGGCAGCCACGAGAAGACCTTCCCGGCCGACGGCAAGCGCCACGAGTTCGGCTGCGACGCGGCGATCTACCTGATGCGTCCGGGTGCGGGCACGCGCGTGCGCTCCTGGACGCCGCTCGAAGGGGCCTATCAGGGCTTCCTCGTGACCCACAACGAGTCGATCTCGATCGCGGACTACTACACCGTCAAGGCGGGCGACAAGGTCGCCTACCGCCCGACGGTCCACTACGCCTATCACCCGTGCGACGACGCCGTGCTGTCGCTGCACGAGCTGGCCGGCAAGAACTGGATCATGCAGCCCGCCAAGCGGCTGATGATGGACGAGATCACGAGCGGCATGGACGAGCTCGGCGTGCTCCTCATGGGACACAAAAAGGGTGCGTACTGGTACGGCTCGCGCCTGACCATCGAGGAATCGCGCAAGCTCTGCCCGCACAACAACGCGACGTCGCTGCAGGTGACCGTCGCTGTGCTCGCCGGCATCGTCTGGGCGATCGAGAACCCGAAGGCGGGACCGGTCGAAGCCGACGAGATGGACCATGCGCGCTGCATGGAGGTGTGCCGTCCCTATCTCGGCACCGTCGTCGGCGCGTATTCAGACTGGAATCCGCTGAAAGATCGGGAGAGACTCTTTCCCGAGCGACTCGTGCGGGACGATCCGTGGCAATTCGACAACTTCCGCGTCACCTGACGCTACCTCTGGAGAACTGGAGTACTTCGGGATGACCACCAAGAAGATCCGCGACTTCCTCGCCGAGCGACGACCGACCCCCTATCTGGTCGTCGACCTCGACGTCGTCGCCGACAACTACAAGAAGCTCCACGATGCGGTCCCGCAGGCCGGCATCTATTACGCCATCAAGGCGAACCCCGCGCCGGAGATCCTCGGCGTGCTGGCGAAGCTCGGCTCGTCCTTCGACACCGCCTCGGTCAACGAAGTCGACATGGCGCTGCGTTCGGGCGTTTCGGCCGACCGCATCTCGTTCGGCAACACGATCAAGAAGAAGGACGACATCGCGGCCGCCTATGCGCGCGGCGTGCGTCTCTTCGCGTTCGATTCCGAAGCCGAGCTGGAGAAGCTCGCGGCCGCCGCACCCGGCGCCAAGGTTTTCTGCCGCATCCTCACCTCGGGCGCCGGCGCCGACTGGCCGCTGTCGCGCAAGTTCGGCTGCGATCCCGAAATGGCGCGCGAGCTGCTGATCCTGGCGGCGTCCAAGGGCGTGGTGCCGCACGGCGTCTCGTTCCATGTCGGCTCGCAGATGAAGGATCCCAACGCGTGGGACGCCGCGGTCGAGCAGGCCGCCTGGGTCTTCCGCGAATGCGAGGACGCGGGCGTGCAGCTCAACATGCTCAACATGGGTGGCGGCTTCCCGGCCAAGTACCGCAAGGACATCCCCGCGATGGGGACGTACGGCGAGGCGATCCATGCCGCGCTCGCGAAGTATTTCGGCAACCGCGTGCCCGAGATCATCGTCGAGCCGGGCCGCCAGATGGTCGGCAATGCCGGCCTGATCGACACCGAAGTGGTGCTCGTCTCGCGCAAGTCCAAGAAGGACCAGCGCCGCTGGGTCTATCTCGACATCGGCAAGTTCGGCGGCCTCGCCGAGACGATGGACGAGGCGATCCAGTACCCGATCGTGTCGTCGAAGAAGGGCGCCAAGGTCGAGCGCGTCGTTCTCGCGGGTCCGACCTGCGATTCGGCCGACGTGCTCTACGAGAAGGCCGACTATCGCCTTCCGTTGGATCTCGAGGCGGGCGACCGTCTGGAAATCCGCGCGACGGGTGCGTACACGACGACCTATTCGGCCGTCGCCTTCAACGGTCTGGAACCGCTGAAGACGTATTGCATCTGATCGCTCACTTCACCGCCGCATAGACCTTGAAGGCCGCGTCCTCGTCGAGGCGCGCGACCGAGGAAAACCGCGCCCGAAGCTCGGCCTCGTAGGCGAGATGCCGGTTTGCGACCAGCAGCAGCCGGCCGCCGGGCTTCAGCGCGTCGGCGGCAACAGCGACGAAACGCAGGCCCAGCGCCCGGTCTTCGCCCCGCGCATCGTGGAAAGGCGGATTGACGAGCACGGCGTCGTAGGCGGCATTGCCCACGCCCGTCGTCACGTCGTGCCAGCGGCAATTCGCGCGCGTGCCGAAGGCGGCGAGGTTCCTGCGCGCGCATTCGACCGCGCGCGCGTCCGCCTCGAACGCGTCGAGGCGCTCGATGCGTGCACAGGCCCCGAGCGCGGCATGCGCCAGATAGCCCCAACCCGCGCCCAGATCGGCGACGGTCCCCGAAAGATCCGGGGGCAGATGGTGGACCAGCCGCTCGGAGCCGGCATCGATCCGGTCCCATGCGAAAATGCCGGGGGCCGAGACGAACGGCGTGCCGGGGATCGGGCGCGGATCGGCGAGGCCGCGCCAGATCGCCGGATCGGCCTTGCCCTTCTTCGCGACGAAGAGGCGTGCCTTGCCCTTGCTCTGCCCGGCGACGTCGAGACCCAGCGCCCGCAGATCCTTGCCGTAGTTCGCCGCGCCGAGGCTGTTGGGGCCGGCGACGTGCAGCGTGCCTTCCGGGCCGATCGCGTCGAGGGCGCTTGCCATGGCGGCGCGGTTCGTCTCGCGCTGGCGGCCCAGCCGCACGAACGCGGCCGAATACGTGCCCGCGATTTCGCCCGCGGCGAGGCCCATGCGCGCAAGCGTGTCGGCATCGGGCTTCCAGCGCTGCACGCAGACGAGCCTGTCCTTCGCCGCCGCGAGTGCCGGATGCGGCGCGGCGTTGAGGAAAAGCAGGCGCCCCGCCGGCAGGGGCCTTGCGAACAGAAGATCGAGATCGGCGTCCATTTCGTCCTGCGGCGTCCTTGCAATCCGCGCCAACAAGGCCAAACTATCCCGGCATGACGACGAACGCGATCCAGCAATTCGCCATCGACCATATTCCCGCCGAAGACCGGCTGCTGCTGCGCCTCAACGCGGCGGGGCAGCCGACGAGCGTGAAGCTTTTCATCACGCGGCGGTTCCTGCGCATGTTCTGGGGGGCCCTCACGGGCGAGCTGCGCAAGGCGATGGCCGACACCAAGAACCCCATGGCGCGCGATTTCCTGCTCGACATGGCCGAGACGCGCGCGACCGCGAAAGCCGATTTCAGTACGCCGTTCCGCGAGCCGGGCGCGCCGCCACCTGCCGCCGGTACAGCACCGGCGGAGATCCCCGCGCAAGGGCGCCTGCTGTGGGGCTTCAACATCGCGCGAAGCGCCGAGGGCATGAACACGATCGTGCTGATCGCGACCGACAGCACGCGCGTCGAACTCGGCCTGGTCGACGAGGGCGTCTACGGGCTGATGAAGATCCTGCGCGACGCCGCGCGCAAGGCGGAATGGGACCTGCCGATGGAATGGGGCACGGCCGCGCCGACGGCGGCGGAACCCGCGAAGGTGCCTGCGCGCCTGCTGAACTGAGCCTCGATCCGGAGAATCAAGGTCGATGAAGGACGTCCCGCACACGGCGACCATCTGCCGGTTCGTCGTCTGGCTGCTTCTTGCGATCTCCGCCTTGGCATCGTCCGGTGCCGGTGCGCAGACGGTCCAGAAGCTCGAAGGCGGCATCACCTGGATGTCGCTGCGCATCCCCGTTCCCGGCAACGCGCAGCTCCCCGTCGAGATTTACCTGCCCGAAGCGGCCGCACCGGCGCCGGGCGTGCTTGTCTTCCCGACCTACTATGTTCACCTGTATCGGCGCCTCGAGGCGTCCGACCGCGACTATGCGCGTGCGCTGGCGCGCCAGGGCTACGCGGTGGCCCTCCCGATTCTCGTCCATTACGGGACGCGCGCATACCACCCTGACTACGGCGCGGACCTGAAGGCCTTGTCCGAATGGTTCCGCGGCCTCCCGGAGGTCGCCGACGAGCGCATCGGGGCGATCGGCTTCTCGCTGGGCAGCTACATGGCGGCCAGGCTCGCGACCCTCGATCCGGCGACGCGCGCGGTCGTGGGCTATTACGGCCCCTACGACGTGACGAAGTTCACGCCGTGGGATGCCGACCGGGCGACCAAGCCCGCCCTCAACGCCGCGCAGATGGGTGCAAGCGTCCTTCTGCTGCACGGCGAGGCGGACAACGAGACGCGGTTCGTGCAGGCAACCGAGTATCGCGACGCGCTGGTCGCAGCGGGAAAGACGGTGGAACTTGTCGCCTATCCCGGCGCGCACCACCGGTTCGAGCGCGGGCCGACCGACATGATGGCCGGCGCCGATGTCGATCGGCGCGGCAACATCTACAGGCTCGACAAGGCCGCGCGCGACGATGCGTGGCGCCGGACGCTGGAACTGCTCGAACGCACCGTCCGCTGAGCCAGCGCACCCGGCCGTCGGAGATCGAAACACAGGGTCGCCGCAGGTGCCGGAAATCCGCCGGACCGGATCAAAGCACGAGCGTCCCGTCGTGGTTGTAGTAGACCGAGGCGCACAGCAGCATGTCGACATTGCGCCCGTCGTCCGCCAGCGGCATGAGCACGTTCTCGGTCGATTTCCAGTAGGGATCGGGTGCGAGCAGCGGCGTTCCCTTGCGCCAGGTCGCGCGGCCGGTCTCGACCATCAGGCGGTAGCGGACCATCCGTGGCATGACCTTGCCGATGGCCGGACGTGCCTCGTCGAACCACTGCCCGGTGAAATCGCCCCCGATCATCCGCACGACATTCGTTCCGATCAGCCGATATCGGAATCGCAGCGGCTCGCGCTGCACGTCGAGCAGCCAGATCGAGGCGAGCGCCTTGGGCACGTCGATCGGGTCGAAATGCTGCCGGCCCGGCAGCAGATCCGGCGCCGGCCGGATGCGCCGCCAGTAGGCGTAGAGGGCGGCAAGGCGTTCGTGCCAGCCCGCGGTGGCGAAGGGGCCGTCGACCGGCTCCGCCTGCCAGTCGTTCGGATCGGAGGAGGGCTTCACCCCATCCATTTGGCGAAGAAGTCGTTGCCCTTGTCGTCGACGACGATGAACGAGGGGAAGTCGACGACCTCGATGCGCCAGATCGCTTCCATGCCCAGCTCGGGATAGGCGATGCACTCGACCTTCTTGATGCACTGCTCGGCGAGCAGCGCGCCTTCGCCGCCGATCGAGCACAGGTAGAAGCCGCCGTGCTTCTTGCACGCGTCGGTCACGACGCGGCTGCGGTTGCCCTTGGCGACCATCACCATGCTGCCGCCGGCAGCCTGGAACTGGTCGACGAAGCTGTCCATGCGGCCGGCCGTGGTCGGGCCGAACGCGCCCGAGGCATAGCCCGTGGGCGTCTTGGCCGGGCCGGCATAGTAGATCGGGTGGTTCTTGAAATAGTCGGGCAGGGGCTTGCCCGCCTCCAGCTCGCTGCGCAGCTTGGCGTGCGCGAGGTCGCGCGCGACGATCAGCGTGCCGGTCAGCATCACGCGCGTCGTCACCGGGAAGCGCGACAGCGTGGCGCGGATTTCCGACATCGGCTTGTTGAGGTCGATCTTGACCGGCGTGCCGGCGAGCTTCGAGACGTCGATGTCGGGAAGATACTTCGCGGGATCGGTCTCGAGCTGTTCGAGGAACACGCCGTCTTTCGTGATCTTGCCCAGCGCCTGGCGGTCGGCCGAGCACGACACGCCCACCGCGATGGGAAGGCTGGCGCCGTGGCGCGGCAGGCGCACGACGCGCACGTCGTGACAGAAATACTTGCCGCCGAACTGCGCGCCGATGCCGTTGGCCTGCGTCAGCTTGTGGATCTTGGCTTCGAGATCGCGGTCGCGGAACGCCTGGCCGAACTTGTTGCCCTGTGCGGGCAGCCCGTCGAGATACTTGGTCGTGGCGAGCTTCAGCGTCTTCATCGTCATTTCGGCCGACGTGCCGCCGATGACGACCGCGAGGTGGTAGGGCGGGCACGCGGCGGTACCCAGCGTCTTGATCTTCTCGTCGAGGAACTTGAGCATCCCCGCTTCGGTCAGGCGCGAGGGCGTGTCCTGGAACAGGAACTGCTTGTTGGCCGAGCCGCCGCCCTTGGCGACGAACAGGAACTCGTACTCGTCGCCTTCCTTGGAATAGAGGTCGATCTGGGCGGGCAGGTTGTCGCCGGTGTTGGCTTCCTTGAAGGTCTCGAGCGGCGCCACCATCGAATAGCGCAGGTTCGTCTCGCCGTAGCTGCGCCACACGCCGCGCGCGATCGCCTCGGCGTCGTCGTAGCCGGTCCAAACCTGCTGGCCCTTCTTGCCCATGACGATGGCGTTGCCGGTGTCCTGGCACATCGGCAGCACGCCGCCCGAGGCGATGCAGGCGTTCTTGAGCAGGTCGTACACGACGAACTTGTCGTTGGGCGAGGCTTCCGGGTCTTCGATGATCGCGCGCATCGAGGCGAGATGCGCCGGGCGCAGCAGGTGCGCGATGTCGACGAAGGCCTGGCGCGTGAGCGTGGTCAGCGCCTCGGCGCCGACCTTGAGGATTTCCCGGCCCTCGAACTTCGTGGTCGAGACGTGGTCGCCGGTCAGCTTCTTGAACGGCACGTCGTCGTGGGCAACCTCGATCATCTCGCGGAAGGCGAATTCGGCCATGTCAGTCTCTCGTCGGAAGGAAGGGGGTGTCTATTTCTTGCGGAAAGCGTCGAGTGCCACGACGCGGCCCGACGGATCGGCCGCCTCGGCCGGCACGTCGCCCGGGGCCGCCTCGGCGGTGGCGGCGGCAGCAGGTGCGGCTTCCGTCTTCTCCGGCGCCTTGGCGGCCTCGCCGCCCGTCGTGCCGGGGAACTGCAGGCCGAACTGCACCGAGGGATCGACGAACGCCGTGATCGCGGCGTAGGGCACCGTCAGGCGCTCGTGCACGCGGTCGAAGGAAAGGGTGACCGAGAACTTGTCCTCGCCGACCTCGAGCCCCCAGAACTGGTGCTGCAGGACGATCGTCATCTCGTCGGGATGGCGCGCATGCAGGCGCGGCGGGATCTCGACGCCGGGGTCCTCGGTGCGGAACGTGAGGTAGAAATGATGCTCGGCCGGAAGCCCGGTCGTGGCGGCGATGGTCAGCGCCTCGCGGATCACGCCGCGCAGCGCGTTCTCCATCATCCGTTCGTAATGCAGCTTGTCGCTCGGCGTGTCGGCCACGGAACTCCTCGTCGTTGCTGCAAGCTTACGCCCGTTCGGGCCGTGCCTGCCGCCAAAAAGTGGGGGGGCTTCTGTTGCCCGGTGCCCCCCCGAACCGCGCTACAGGTTACCTGTCAAGCGACCGTTAGGCCGCGAGACGGGCTTCCGAAGCGAGAGCCACGTTGTCGTTGGCATCTCTAGAATGGCCCGATAACGGCGGAACCATGCCGAGCGAAAGTCATGCCTTTACCCGCGCGTCGATCCTGGTTCGCCCCCATCGGAGAAGATGGTGGAGGCGCCGGGCACTGCCCCCGGGTCCGCATCGGCTATTACGCAAGCCGTTTATCGCCATAGTCGGTTGCCCGACCTTCTAAATATAGGATTTATCGGGGGTCTGGGGAAGGGGCCTTGGGAGCGGGGCTGCCGGGCGCTAGACTCGCCATCCCCTTCGATTCGTGCCCGAAAGCCGCATCCATGCCGTCTTCCCTGTCCGCCGAACAGCTTGCCGAGATCGACGCCGCCCGCGCCCAGCAGGCCGCCACGCGCCGCCTGACGGTGCCCGCACTCGAAGAGATCCTCTATTCGGCGCTGCCTGTGCTCGATCACGGCTTCGTGCGCGTGGTCGACTATTTCGGCGACGATGCGGCGATCGTGCAGGCCGCGCGCGTCTCCTACGGCAAGGGCACCAAGAAGGTCTCCGACGACCGCAATCTCGTGCGCTACCTGATGCGCCACCGCCACTCGACGCCCTTCGAGATGTGCGAGATCAAGCTGCACGTGAAGCTGCCGATCTTCGTGGCGCGCCAGTGGATCCGCCATCGCACGGCGAACGTGAACGAATATTCGGCGCGCTATTCGATCCTCGACCGTGAATTCTACGTGCCCGCCCCCGGCCAGCTCGCCGCCCAGTCGACGACGAACCGCCAGGGCCGCGGCGACCTGCTCGAAGGCAGTGCGGCCGAGCGCACGCTCAACGCGATCGAGAAGCTTTCGTCCGACGCTTATGCGACCTACACCGACCTGCTGAACGAAGGCGAAGGCGCCGACGCCAGCCGCCCCGGCCTCGCGCGCGAGCTCGCCCGCATGGTGCTGCCGACCAACTGGTACACGCAGTGGTACTGGAAGATCGATCTCAACAATCTCTTCCACTTCCTCAGTCTGCGCGCCGACAGCCACGCGCAGTACGAGATCCGCGTCTATGCCGACGCGATCCGCGACGTGGTGAAGCGCTGGTGCCCGATCGCCTACGAGGCGTTCGAGGACTACCGCATGTCGGGCGTCGCCGTGTCGGGCCCCGGCATGGCGGTGATCAAGCGCCTGCTCGCCGGCGAGAACGTCACGCAGGAAAAGTCGGGCCTCTCCAAGCGCGAATGGTCCGAACTGATGGAAACGCTGGGGCGCTGACCCTACCCCTCACCCTAACCCTCTCCCGCAAGGGGAGAGGGGACTCCAGTCTTGATGACGCGCACGCCCGTGTTTCCCCATCAACGGTGGGATTCCCTCTCCCCTTGCGGGAGAGGGCGAGGGTGAGGGGTCACGAAATCTCCCGCATCATCTTGCTGAAGATCGCGTAGGCGAAATCGCTGCGGTTGCGGGCGGTCGCGACGAACGCGCCGGGGCCGCCGATGACGTTGTCCTCGTAACTCGCCTTCAGCCGTTCGATCCCCATCGCCGGGCCCGAGCCTTCGGCCGCGATGGCGAGCGCGTTGATCGTGATGCCGGCGGCGATGGCGCGGTCGCGCGCGAGCGGTGCGGGCGTCAGGCTGCGCATGTCGGGGCCGTCGCCGGCGATGTCGATCTTGGCGCGCGTCGCGCGGAAGGGCGCGTCGCGGATCATGTCGGTCGCCACCGTCAGCGCGTCGCCGATGGCGTTGTAGCTCTGGAAGCGGCGCGGGGCGGCGACGAGATCGTCGGCGAATCGGTCGGCGTCCGCTGCAACTGAAATGCGTGTCCAGGGGAGGATGATCTGCGGGGCGCCGGGCGAGCCCCATTCGCCATACGCGACCGCGATCGCGCGCGTGGGCATGCGGGCGATCGCCTGCAGGATCTGCGGGTGTTCGAGGGCGGCGGCGGTGCCTTCGCGCTGCAGCCGGTATTCGTCGGGATCGATTGAGCCCGAGCCGTCATTGAGCAGGACGAGCAGCAGATCGACTTCGGTGGATTGCGCCGACGCGCGCGGGGCAAGCGCTGCACCGGCGAGCGCGCCGAGCATTCCCTGTCCGAAGCGGCGTCGGGAGATTTCCATGGGCTTCGCGCAAGCATAGCGCGAGGCCCATGCCGGTGCCTATTGCGGCAGGCTCGGCTGGCTGGCCTGGCGCTTGGGCGGCAGCGGCGGGGCCAACGGCTGGGGCGGCTGCGTGGCCGGATTGGCCGCCTGCATCGGCGGGGGCGGCGGCGCCACGGCGGCCGGGGCCGCGGCGACTGGCGGCGGGGCCGCTTCGGGCTGGGCCGGCATCATCAGCGATTGCCCGGCGGGCGCCGCGGGTGCGGGCTGCGGCGTGCCACGCGGCTGGCGCGGCGCACGCGGTGCGGCGGCCGAAGGCGGCATCGCCTGGCTGGCGCCGGAGATCGGCATCGGCGCGCAATAGAGACGTTGTGCGCGCGCCCAGTTGCAGAAGCGGTTGACCTCCTCGACATTCGGGAAGTCGCCGGCAAGGACGCGGACCCACGGCTGGCCGTTGATCGTGGCCGGCACGAAGTAGGGCTTCAGCGTCTGCAGGGCCGGCTGGGCGCGCACGAGCTGCTGCCAGCCCGCCTGCGCGGATTCGTTCGTGCGGTACGAGGCGAGATGGCCGGCAAGCGCGCCGTTCGCCGCGCGCGGGGCGGGTGCTGCCGGAGCCGGAGCGGCCTGCATCGGCGCCATCTGCTGCTGCTGCATCTGTTGCTGCTGCAACTGCTGCTGGGCCATCTGCTGCTGCTGGGCGGCCGACATCGAGGGCGGCGGCGGGGGCGGCGGCAGCACCATGACGGCCTGGCGCGTGACAGGCGCGTCGTCGCATGCGGCCAGGGCGGTGAGGCCGGCTAGGGCGATGGCGAACCTGAAGGAACGTCGCAGCATCATTGGCAAGGGGACCCCGACTCGACTCGATAGCGAGGAGTCTACCCAAGCCCGGCGCGTTCGTCGAACTACTGGATGACGATCCGCGGGCCGGTCGCCTGCCCAAGGCCCTTTTCGACCTTCGCCCAAATCTTTGCGGCGATGGCGCGGTAAGCCTTGGCGTGTTCGCCCTCGGGCTGGCTCGCCACGATAGGCGTGCCGGAATCCGACGTCTCGCGGATCGCGATGTGCAGCGGCACCTCGCCGAGGAATTCCACGCCCAGCTTCTCGGCCTCGCGCTTCGCGCCGCCGTGGCCGAAGATCTCCTCGCGGTGCCCGCAGTTCGAGCAGACGTGATAGCTCATGTTCTCGATGATGCCGAGCACGGGCACGTCCACCTTGCGGAACATGTTGAGGCCCTTGCGCGCGTCGAGCAACGCGATGTCCTGCGGGGTCGAGACGATGACCGCGCCCGCCAGCGGCACGCGCTGCGACATCGTGAGCTGCGCGTCGCCCGTGCCCGGCGGCATGTCGACGACGAGCACGTCGAGGTCGCCCCACGCAACGTCGCGCAGCATCTGCTCCAGCGCGCCCATCACCATGGGGCCGCGCCAGATCATCGGCGTGTCTTCCGGCACGAGGAAGCCCATCGACATGCACTTCACGCCGTAGTTCGACATCGGCGTCAGCGTCTTGCCGTCGGGCGAATTCGGGCGGCCGGAAATGCCCATCATGCGCGGCTGCGAGGGGCCGTAGATGTCGGCGTCCATCATGCCGACCTTCAGGCCCTGCACCGCGAAGGCAAGCGCGAGGTTCGTGGCCGTCGTCGATTTGCCGACACCGCCCTTGCCCGAGGCGACCGCGACGATCGCGCGCACGCCGGGGACGAGCATCTTGCCGCCCGCCTGGTTCGGCCCGCCGGCAGGACCGGTTCCGGCCTGACGCTGGGGAGCCGCCTTGGGATCCGCCTTCTGCGCGGTCAGCACGGCCGTGACGCTGAGCACGCCGGGCAACGCCTCGATCGCCTTCTCGGCGGCCTTGCGCACCGGCTCCATGTGCGGCCCGCGTTTGGCGTCGACCTCGATCGAGAAGCCGACATGGCCATCCTTCACGACCAGCCCCTGCACCATGCCGAGGGCGACGATGTCCTGCCGACGGTCGGGATCGGGAATCGCCTTGAGGGCTTCGAGAATCTGGGCTTGGGTGGGTGCGGCGGCGCTGTTCACGAGATTTCCTGTCTTGATTTGGGGTAATTACACCCCAAATCTCCTGTGGCTGGAAGGCTGCGGGCTTGGCCCGGTCGCGGACGCCGCTTATACAGGCGGGCAGGCCCGGTTGGCCAACACGACATAGACGTCGGTACAGGCAAGAGGAACGGAAAAGCGATGCCGTGGAATCAAGGTGGTGGTGGCGGTCCCTGGGGCGGTGGCGGTGGCCAGAAGCCCAATCCGTGGGGCGGCCGACCCGGCGGCGGCGGTCCGTTCGGCGGCAAGGGCCCCGATTTCGAGGACATCATCCGGCAGGGCCAGGATCGCCTGCGCCAGATGCTGCCCGGCGGCGTGGGCGCGGGGCGGGGCCTCGTGCTCGGCTTCATCGCGCTCGTCGCGCTGTGGCTCGCGACCGGCTTCTACACCGTGCGTCCCGACCAGCAGGGCGTGATCCTGCGCTTCGGCGAATGGGTGCGCTCGGCGCAGCCCGGCCTCAACTATCACATCCCCTGGCCGGTCGAATCCGTGATGACGCCGTCGGTGACGGCCGTGAACACGCTCAACGTGGGTTTCCGCGACGCGCCCGACGGCCGCGGCCGCGAACGGCCCGTGCCCGAGGAAGCGCTGCTGCTGACGGGCGACGCCAACATCATCGACGTGCGCTACACCGTCTTCTGGCGCATCCGCGACGCAGGCCTCTTCCTGTTCAACATCGCCTCGCAGGAAGCGACCGTGAAGAACGTCGCCGAAAGCGCGATGCGCGAGGCGGCCAGCCAGATGACCGCACAGGACATGCTCACCGAAGGGCGCGCCAAGCTCGAGGAACGCAGCAGCCAGCTGATGCAGGCGATGCTCGACAGCTACCAGTCGGGCGTGCAGATCAGCCGCATCGAACTGCGCGCAGTCGATCCGCCGGCGCAGGTGGTCGACGCGTTCCGCGACGTTCAGCGCGCGCGCGCCGACCGCGAGCGCGCCCAGAACGAGGCGGAATCCTACCGCAACGACATCGTGCCGCGCGCCCGCGGCGAGCAGCAGCGCCTGCTGCAGGAAGCCGAAGGCTACCGCCAGCAGGTTGTGGCGCGCGCGCAAGGCGACGTGGCGGGCTATCTCGCCCTGCTCGAAGCCTACCGCATCGCGCCGGAAGTCACGCGCCAGCGCCTCTATCTCGAGACGATGGAAGCCGTGCTGCGCGGCAACCAGAAGGTCATCCTCGACCAGAACGGCGGCACCGCCAGCCAGCAGGGCGTCGTGCCCATTCTGCCACTCAACGACCTGATCCGCAGGCCCGCACCCGCGGCACCGGGCGCTCCGGCACAAGGAGCCGTGCGATGAACCGCTTCCTTATCGTCTCCGGCGCGGTCCTCGTGGCGCTCGCGTTCCTCAGCACGTCGCTTTTCTTCACCGTGAGCCAGTCGCAGCAGGCGATGGTGCTGCAGTTCGGCGCGCCCGTGCGCGTCGTGCAGGAACCCGGCCTCAAGATGAAGATCCCGTTCGTGCAGGACGTGCAGCGTTTCGACAAGCGCCTGCTCGACTTCGACGCCGAACCGACCGAAGTCGTGCTCGGCGACCGCACGCGCATCGTGATGGACAGCTTCGCGCGCTACCGCATCGTCGATCCGCTGCTGTTCTTCCAGACGGTGCGCACGGAGCTGGGCATGCGCCAGCGCCTTTCCTCGATCGTCCAGTCGGCCGCGCGCGACGCGTTCGGCCAGGTGACGTTCGAGCAGGTGCTCTCGCCCCGGCGCGGCGAGCTGATGCGCGACGTCACCGCCCGCGTCGTGGGTGCGGGTCGCGCCTTCGGCATCGAGGTGGTGGACGTGCGGATCATGCGCGCCGACCTCCACCCCGACAACGCGCCGGCGATCTTCGCGCGCATGCAGACCGAGCGCGTGCGCGAGGCGACGCAGCTTCGCGCCGAGGGTGCGGAAGCGGCCCAACGCATCCGCGGCGAGGCTGACCGCGAACGCACCGTGCTGCTCGCCGACGCCAACCGGCGCGCGGCCGAGCTTCGCGCGCAGGGCGACAACGAGGCCGCCCAGATCGCGGCCAACGCCTACGGCGCCAACCAGGAATTCTATGCCTTCTGGCGCTCGCTCGAGGCCTACCGCAAGGTGCTGGCGGACTCGAACTCGACCATCGTGCTTTCGCCCGATACCGAGTTCTTCCGCTACTTCCGCGAGATGCGTCCCGGCCAGCCGGCGGCGCGTCCGCAGGCGCGCTGAACCGCCCATGACGGCCCGGCCGGGGAAGGACGTGTCACACGTCGTTACCCGCCGGGCCGATATTTCTGGCGCCCGCGGGCGCCTGCGTCGCCTTTTCGCCGCAATCGCACCTATATGTAGTTCTGTCCCGATCCGGGCCGGCAGGCGCATAATCGTGCCTACCTCCCGGCAAGATCCAACGGCACAAGGAGCCCACCCGTGATCGCCCGTGCATTTGCGACCGTCGCCCTGTCGACCCTCCTCGTCGCACCCGCCTTCGCGCAGACGCCGCTCGCGGCCAACCCGCCGCGCGCCGTCGCCACGACGCTCGCGCCCAGCACCTTCGCCGACCTGGCCGAGCGCCTGCTGCCGGCGGTCGTCAACATCCAGGTCGTCACCTCGCAGGCTGCCGCCGCACCCGGTGCCGCCCCCGGCCAGCGCGGCCCGCAGGGCCAGGCGCCCCAGCAGCGCCGCCCCGACATGCCGCAGTTCCCGCCGGGCTCGCCGTTCGAGGAATTCTTCAAGGACTTCTTCGACCGCCAGGGCCGCAGCCCCGACCAGCCCACGCAGCGCCGCGGCCAGTCGCTGGGCTCGGGCTTCGTCATCGATCCGACCGGCTTCGTCGTCACCAACAACCACGTCATCGACGGGGCGGAGGAAATCCGCGTCATTTTCCACGACAACCAGAGCCTCGTCGCCAAGCTGATCGGCAAGGACCAGCGCACGGACCTCGCGCTCCTCAAGGTCGAGAGCAAGACGCCGCTGCACGCCGTGAAGTTCGGCGACAGCGACAAGGCGCGCGTGGGCGACTGGGTCGTGGCGATCGGCAATCCGTTCGGCCTCGGCGGTTCGGTCACGCAGGGCATCATCTCGGCCCGCCAGCGCGACATCAACGCCGGCCCCTACGACGACTTCATCCAGACCGACGCCTCGATCAACCGCGGCAACTCGGGCGGCCCACTTTTCAATCTTGCGGGCGACGTGGTCGGCGTGAACACGGCGATCTATTCGCCCACCGGCGGCTCGGTCGGCATCGGCTTCTCGATCCCGTCCACCATCGTGCGCCATGTGGTCGAACAGCTGCGCAAGGACGGCCGCGTGCGTCGCGGCTGGCTCGGCGTCAACATCCAGTCGGTCACCGACGAGATCGCCGAGGGCGTGGGCCTCGACAAGGCGCGCGGCGCCCTCGTCGCGCGCGTGCCCGACAACGGCCCGGCCGCCAAGGCGCAGATCAAGTCGGGCGACGTCATCGTCAAGTTCGACGGCAAGGACGTGACCGACATGCGCCGCCTGCCACGCCTCGTCGCGGAAACGCCGGTCGACAAGTCGGTGAAGATCGAGGTGTGGCGCAACCGCTCGACCGTCACGCTTGACGTGAAGCTCGGCGAGCTCGAGGACGAGCAGCAGGCGTCGGCACCCGGTGCGCCCAAGGCGCCCGGCCAGGGCCCGGCCCAGCCGCAGGGCCAGGCCGAAGTGCTCGGCATGACGCTCGCCCCGATCACGCCCGACCTGCGCCAGCGCTTCCAGCTGCCCGAGAAGCAGAAGGGCGTCGTCGTCACCGACGTCGTCGACGGCTCGGTCGCCCAGGAACGCGGCATCCGTCCCGGCGACGTGATCGTGGAAGTCGCGCAGACCGAAATCGCGCAGCCCGCGCAGGTGCAGGACAAGGTGAAGGAACAGCGCATCGCGGGCCGCAAGTCGGTGCTGATCATGGTCGAACGCGCAGGCGAACAGCGCTTCGTCGGCCTGCCGGTCGAACCGCGCGGCTAGCGCTTCCGGACGGGCCTCTTGGGGCGCGGGGTCTCACCCCAGCGCTTCACGAGGCCCGTTTCGATTCCGAACAGGTCGAGGGCGCGGCCCACCGTGTGATTGACGATGTCGTCGATCGTCTCGGGCCTTGCATAGAAGGCCGGGACGGGCGGCAGGATCACGGCGCCGATCTCGGCCGCCTGCGTCATCGCGCGCAGATGCCCCAGATGAAGTGGTGCCTCGCGCGCCAGCAGCACGACGCGGCGACGTTCCTTGAGCTGTACGTCGGCGGCGCGCGTGAGCAGGCCCGTCGTGTTGCCGTAGGCGATCTCGGAAACCGAGCGCATCGAGCAGGGCGCCACGATCATGCCCAGCGTGCGGAACGAGCCCGACGAGACGGCAGCCCCCAGATCCTCGGGCGAATAGACGACGTCGGCCAGCGCCTGCACGCGCTTGACCGTCCAGTCGGTCTCGTAGGCGAGCGTCATCGCCGCCGTCTTGGTGAGTACTAGATGCGTCTCGATGCCGGCCTTGCTGGCGGCCTGCAGCGTGCGCACGCCATAGATCGCGCCCGAAGCGCCCGAAATGCCGACGATGAGACGTTTGGCGGTGGCCATGGCCCGGAGCCTAGCCCACGAAGGCGTCGCGCGAATAGCCCTGCAGGTAGAGCAGGGCCGTCAAGTCGCAATGGTCGATGCGCAGGCGGGCCTGTGCGGCGACCGTCGGCTTGGCGCGGAAGGCGACGCCGAAGCCGGCTTTGCCGAGCATGGCGAGGTCGTTGGCCCCGTCGCCGACGGCGATGGTGGCGTCGATGGGAAGATCGCGCTCGCCCGCGAGGCGTTCGAGCGTGGCGAGCTTCGCCTCGCGGCCCAGCACGGGTTCGGCGACGGTGCCCGCCAGATGCGTGCCGTCGGTCTCCAGCACGTTGGAGAAATCGGCATCGAAGCCGAGTGCGGCGCGCACGCGCGCGGTGAAGAACGTGAAGCCGCCCGAGACGATCGCGGTATAGGCGCCGTTCGCTTTCATCGTCGCCGCGAGCGTGGCGCCGCCCGGGATCGCCTTGATGCCTTCGGCGGCGCGTTCGAGGATCGAGACGTGCTGGCCCTTCAGCAGGCCCACGCGCTCGGTGAGTGCTGCGCGGAAATCGAGTTCGCCATTCATCGCGCGGCGGGTGATCTCGGAGACGCGCTCGCCGATGCCCAGCAGGTGGGCGATGTCGTCGAGCATCTCGTTCTCGATCAGCGTCGATTCCATGTCGGCGACGAGCAGGCGCTTGGTCCGCCCCTCGGTGGGCACGAGATTGACATCGACGCGGGCACTGCCCAGTGCCGCGCGCGCGAATTCGGCGATGCGCGCAGGATCGCCACCCTTGGGGTGCAGCTCGGCGGCGATTCCGGGCGCCAGCACGACCGGCGGGCGGGCCTCGCCGAATTCGGGCACGAGGCTCGCGCGCAGTGCGGCGAGCTTGCTATCGTCGAGGCCAGCTTCGGCGGGGTTCGCCGTCAGCACGAGGATCTGGGTCATGGGACGGCGAATATGGTGACGGGCCGCCGGGAAGGCAAGCCGCGCGCGGTCATCGTCGCGGGGCCGACGGCGTCGGGCAAGTCGGCCGCGGCGATCGCGATCGCGCGCGAATTCGACGGCGTCGTGATCAATGCCGATTCCATGCAGGTCTACGAGGAACTCCGCGTGCTGACCGCGCGCCCCTCCGAAGCCGACGAGAAGGCGGCCCCGCACCGCCTCTATGGCGTGTGGAAGGCGGCGGAGCACGGCACGGTCGGGCGCTGGCGTGCGGCGGCGCTGGCCGAGATCGCGGCGGCGAACGATGCGGGCAAGCTCGCGATCCTGTGCGGCGGCACGGGGATGTATCTGAAGCTGCTGGTCGAGGGATTGTCGAAGGTGCCGCCGATCCCGGCGGAAATACGCGAAGCCTCGCGCGCATTGCTCGCGAAGATCGGGCCCGCGGAATTCTTCGAAGATCTAAAACGTCGCGATCCGGTCGCGGGCGCGAAGCTCAGCGCGGCCGATACGCAGCGCATGCTGCGCGCGTGGGAAGTGGTTGTCGCGACGGGGACGACGCTGTCCGCGCATCAGGCGGCCGATCCGCCGCGCGCCGAGGCATGGCCCACGCTGCTGTTCCTGCCCCCGCGTGCCGCACAGGTCACCGCCATCGACGCCCGCGCGGTGCGCATGGTGGAGGCGGGCGCGCTCGACGAGGTGCGCGGCCTGCTGGCGCAGGGCCTGTCGGACGAGCTGCCGGCCATGCGGGCGCTGGGCGTACGCGAGTTGGCCGCCCATATCCGGGGTGAGACGGATTTACCGAGCGCGATCAACGAATTGCAGGTGGCGACCCGGCAGTTCGCCAAGCGTCAGGCGACCTGGTTCCGGCGGCAGGTCCGGGCCGATAAACTTGTCGCCGCGCAATTTTCGGAAAGTCTGATACCAGAAATTCGCACGTTTATTAAAGAAATCCATTGACGCACTGCGGCACCGCTTTTATGTTCCGCGCCCCAACGCAATCCGTTCCCGAAAGGACAGGAAAATGTCGACCGCGCCCGCCCCGACCCAGACCCAGGACACCGCCGCCCAGCTGACGGGCTCGGAAATCGTCCTCAAGGCGCTGGTCGAGCAGGGCGTCGAAGTCATTTTCGGCTATCCCGGCGGCGCGGTCCTTCCGATCTACGACGCGATCTTCCAGCAGAACGCGCTGCGCCACATCCTCGTGCGCGCCGAAGCCGGTGCTGTGCACGCGGCCGAAGGTTATGCGCGCTCGACCGGCAAGGTCGGCGTCGTGCTGGTGACGTCCGGCCCGGGTGCCACGAACGCCGTGACCGGCCTCGTCGATGCACTCATGGATTCGATCCCGATCGTGTGCCTGACGGGCCAGGTGCCCACGCACCTGATCGGCAACGATGCCTTCCAGGAAGCCGACACGACCGGCATCACCCGCCCGGCGACGAAGCACAACTATCTCGTGAAGGACATCCGCAACCTCGCGAAGGTGATGCACGAGGCCTTCCACGTCGCGCGCAGCGGCCGCCCCGGCCCGGTCGTGATCGACCTGCCCAAGGACATCCTGATGGGCAAGGGCACCTATTCGCCGGCGCCGGCCGTCGCGCACCCCAGCTACAAGCCGCGCACCGAGCCCGACGCGCGCGCGATCGCGCAGGCCGTCGACCTGATGCTGAACGCGAAGAAGCCGGTGCTCTACACCGGCGGCGGCATCATCAATTCGGGGCCCGAGGCCTCGAAGGCGCTGATCGAACTCGCGCACATGACCGGCTTCCCGGTGACGAGCACGCTGATGGGGCTGGGCGCCATGCCCGCCGCCGATCCGCTGTTCCTGGGCATGCTCGGCATGCACGGCACCTACGAGGCCAACCTCGTCATGCACGGCTGCGACGTGATGGTGAACCTGGGTGCGCGCTTCGACGACCGCGTGACCGGTCGCCTCAACGCGTTCTCGCCGGGTTCGAAGAAGATCCACGCCGACATCGACCCCTCGTCGATCAACAAGAACGTGCGCGTCGACGTGCCGGTCGTGGGCGATGCCGGCAACATCATCCGCGCGATGATCGCGGAGTGGAAGAAACGCGTCGCTGGCGGCGCCAAGCCGCAGAAGAAGCCGCTCGCCGACTGGTGGGTGCAGATCGAGGAATGGCGCAAGCGCGACTGCCTCGCCTATCGCAAGTCGACGGCTGACAACATCAAGCCGCAATATGCGCTGGAACGCCTGCAGGCGATCACTTCGGGCCGCGACGACGTGTTCGTGACGACCGAAGTGGGCCAGCACCAGATGTGGGCCGCCCAGTTCATGAAGTTCCAGAAGCCCAATCACTGGATGACGTCGGGCGGGCTCGGCACGATGGGCTACGGCCTGCCGGCGGCGATGGGCGTGCAGATCGCGCATCCCGACGCGCTGGTCATCGACATCGCGGGCGAAGCCTCGACGCTGATGAACATCCAGGAGCTCTCCACAATCGTGCAGTACCGCCTGCCGGTGAAGGCGTTCATCCTCAACAACCAGTACATGGGCATGGTCCGCCAGTGGCAGGAGCTGCTGCACGGCTCGCGCTATTCGGAAAGCTACATGGACTCGCTGCCCGATTTCGTGAAGCTCGCCGAGGCGTTCGGCTGCGTGGGCCTGCGCGCCACGAAACTCTCGGAAGTCGACGACGTCATCCACGAGATGATCAAGGTGAAGCGCCCCGTCGTGGTCGACATGTGCGTCGACCAGAAGGAGAACTGCTTCCCCATGATCCCGTCGGGTGCCGCGCACAACGAGATGATCCTCGGGCCCACCGACAAGTCGGCCGGAACGACCGGCGGCAAGACCGGCCCGATCTCGGAAGAGGGAATGGTCCTCGTCTAGGCGCGGCCTGCCGCCGCCGCCGGACCCGACCGACCCCTTCCTTCCAGACGGAAAGCCACATTCGTGACCAACACGCCCGCACCCATCGAACGCCACACCATCGCCGTGCTCGTCGACAACGAACCGGGCATCCTTGCCCGCGTCGTCGGCCTGTTCTCCGGCCGCGGCTACAACATCGAGAGCCTGACCGTCGCCGAGACGGACGCGGCCGCGCACCTTTCGCGCATCACGGTCGTCACGTCGGGTACTGCCATGGTGATCGAGCAGATCAAGGCGCAGCTCGACCGGCTGGTACCCGTCCACCGCGTCTCCGACCTCACGCAGGAAGGCCCGCACGTCGCGCGCGAACTGGCGCTGGTCAAGGTCATCTCGAAGGGCAACGACCGCATCGAGGCGCTTCGCATCGCGGACATCTTCCGCGCCAAGACGATCGACAGCACGATCGGTTCCTTCGTTTTCGAAATCACGGGCTCGGGCGAGAAGATCGACGCGTTCGTGAACCTGATGGCGCCCCTGGGGCTCGCGGAAGTGAGCCGCACGGGCATCGTCGCCATTGCCCGCGGCGAGCGGGGCATGTGATAACGCCGCCTTTCCGGGCGGCGCCTGCAACAACGGACCGATTTTAGGGATTTAGAGGAGAAGACCGATGCGCGTTTACTACGACCGCGACGCGGACGTGAACCTGATCAAGGGCAAGAAGGTGGCCGTCGTCGGCTACGGCAGCCAGGGCCATGCCCACGCGCTCAACATGCGCGACAGCGGCGTCAAGGACGTGGTGATCGCGCTGCGTGCCGGTTCCGCCACGATCAAGAAGGCCGAGGGTGCGGGCTTCAAGGTCATGACGCCGGCCGACGCCGCCAAGTGGGCCGACGTGATGATGATCGTCACGCCCGACGAGCTGCAGGCGAAGCTCTGGAACGACGACCTCAAGGCCAACATGAAGCAGGGCGCGGCCATCGCGTTCGCCCACGGCCTCAACGTCCATTTCGCGCTGATCGAGCCGCGTCCCGACCTCGACGTGTTCATGATCGCGCCCAAGGGCCCCGGCCACACGGTGCGCTCGGAATACCAGAAGGGCGGCGGCGTGCCGTGCCTCGTGGCCGTGCACCAGAACGCCTCGGGCAACGCGCTCGAGATCGCGCTGTCCTACGCCTCGGCCATCGGCGGCGGGCGCGCGGGCGTCATCGAGACGAGCTTCAAGGAAGAGTGCGAGACCGACCTGTTCGGCGAGCAGGCCGTGCTGTGCGGCGGCCTGTGCGCGCTGATCGTGGCGGGCTACGAGACGCTGACCGAAGCCGGCTACGCGCCGGAAATGGCGTATTTCGAGTGCCTGCACGAAGTGAAGCTGATCGTCGACCTCATCTACGAGGGCGGCATGGCGAACATGCGCTACTCGATCTCCAACACGGCCGAGTACGGCGACTACACGCGGGGCCCCCGCGTCATCACCGACGAGACCAAGAAGGAGATGAAGCGCATCCTCGACGACATCCAGTCGGGCCGCTTCGCGCGCGATTGGGTGCTCGAGAACGCCGCCGGCCAGGCGAGCTTCAAGGCGATGCGCCGCCGCAACGCCGCGCACGACATCGAGAAGGTCGGCGAGAAGCTGCGCGCCATGATGCCGTGGATCGCCAAGAACAAGCTGGTCGACAAGGCGAAGAACTGACGCGAAGCGTCTCCCCGGACCTGATCCGGGGATCCACGACTGACCGAACGCGAGACCCCGCCGGGAAACCGGCGGGGTTTTCGTTTCAATTTCCATTTTGCTGGGGTGTGTGCACGGCATTGCCCGACCTTGATCGGGCAATGCCGCATGTTGCCGGAGGTATATTGGAAAACGCCTAGTCCTTACGACAAGGGTTGATGCCGTCCTCGGTCGCCTCTTCGATCGTACTCGGTGAATAGTAGCCGCAGTGGAAGTGGGTCAGGATTTCACTGCCGTCGTCCAGTCGATGCCATCCATCGTCGGTTTCAGGCAGAACCACGAAGTAGTTCCGGGACCCCGACAGGCCGGAATCCATGACCCATTCCCCGCCTTGCCGGCGCAGGACCGTGAGGTTGCAGCCGGCCGTGCCGCAGACGCCGCCGTGTTCCACGAGGACGAGCCGCTCCGCAACGCCGTCATCGTTCAGATCGAACTCCGCCCAATAGACATTTCGCTTGAAAATGGATTCCTGTATCTCCCGGTACATCCACTGGAATTCCGGATGGGTGCGAACGAAATTGCGTTGGGCTGCCGTCCATCGGTTCGTGAATTCGAGCCGTACGCCGCCTGGGGGAACTTCGGGTAAGTCCGCAGGCTTGTCGATGTCTTCAGGTTTTGCAGGAGTTTCCTCGTGCGTGCGGGCGAAAACGGTCCCGAGCCGGACATAGCCCCCGAAAGGTCCACGTTCATAGACGAGACGCGGCCCGCCGTAGATCCGGCGCCATCCGCGGTCGATCTCGGGCAGGACATGCATCGAATTGCGCTTCGCCGAGATTTTGGACGCATAGACCCATCCCTGCGCCTCGCGTTTCATGATCAGCGTATCGCAATCGGCTTTGGTGCAGTCGCTGCCGTCCCAGATCATTGCGCTGTATCCGAACATGATGATCCGCTCCGGGGCACCGTCGCCGTCGAGATCGAATTCTCCCCAATAGACTCTCTGCCTCACGAGCGCCCCGATCAGCATCACACGATCGTACAGCACGAGCATTTGTGGAAGCCTCAGCACGAAGTCGCGCTGTTCAGCAGTGAGGCGGCCCGTCAATTCGATCCGCGTTCCGGTTGCGGCCACATCTTGAGCGTTCGTCGGCTCGACGATGAAGATCGCGAAAATGGCCGCAAGCAGCGAACCGTACAAGCGCGTGAGCTTACGGCGTCGCATAAGGGCCATCCCCGAACTCACGAAGGCGGGTGATCGTCGCTAGCTCGTTGCGGTCGAAATCCGGCGAATTCCCCGCTGCTTTGCTTGCCAGTTTTTCGAGTACCTTCTTTGTCGCTCTCGCTCCAGAACGATGCGCGGCTGCCGCAAGGCCTGCTTCCGTCACGACGAATTGCTTGTGGTTTGGGCTGACATACTCCTTCCCAATGTGCTCCATGCTCCCATTCGCTACGAGCTGCTCGCGGTTGCGGCGCGTGTAGACTCTCATCGCGGCTTTCTGTGCGGCTGGCCTTGTCAGAAACGCCTGGTCGGAATTGACCCCGTGCGCGCGTGCAAGTTTAGTCCAGTGGCCGTCTGCGTCCTTCCATCCGATGTCCCTCAGTGCGTCGGGCTGTAACTGGTAAGCGCCGAGTGCCCGAGTTTTCGGGTTGATTTCACGAAAGCCGCCGTGCGGCTTTCCCTTGCTGCCTTCGGCCTTGGTGATGGAATCGAGATAGCTTTCATATGCCTGCTCAGGCGATAGCTTCTTGCCGCCACCCGCGGGCGCACCTCGATCGTAATCCGCGACATCCACCAGATGACCGTCGCGTCGCTGCTGATAACCGCTCACGTGAACCAGTCCGGGCATGGTAACTCTCTTAACAACTGAAACGAGTAAAGAACGTATCAGGAACATAAGCTCGAATCAAGAATCATCGCGCCAGTCGTCGGCGTTTCGGGGCAGGGGCGGCGTCTTGCGCGACGATCCGGCGTGTCGGCCGCACAAGTGCCGGTGCGGGTCGCGGGGGTGGATGCGGGGTCCGCAGATCGCCCCTTGCATCAGTCCTAACTCTGCAATATAATCCTAATACGAGATCGCAGCCGGGCGCCCCGGTAACCTCAAACACGGAGTTACGTTACCTGCCAACAAATTCAATGAGTTAAATAGGTTACCGTCGCCTGTGGTAACCTATTTCGCCGAATCAGCCTGTCCTGCTCAAGCATATGTAACGGAAAGGGTTTTCGTCGTGTCTGTGCAGATTTCGCGAGCTTCTGGTAACCTGATGTTTCGGCCGTCCGAAGTACCCGGTTATCCACAGGCCGGCCGCGAGGAAGACGCCATGGTTTTCGCCCGCCATCGCCGCATCGGCATCCGCGCAAAACTTCCGTCGCGCGCGGTCCGCGTCCGTCGCGCGCCCGCGATGTGTGCGGCGCACGCAGATGTGTCGACAAGGGGTGCCGTTTGGGCTTAATTCCGCCCGACTCTTCGTTCATTTGACGGACTCGCCTCCGCCATCCTGAAAGGTTCGCATAGTTCGATGTTTTCACGTCTTCTCGGAATGCTCTCCGCCGACATGGCGATCGATCTCGGCACGGCCAACACGCTGGTCTACGTGAAGGGACGCGGCATCGTTCTGAACGAGCCATCGGTCGTCGCGATCGCCGAAATCAAGGGCAAGAAGCAGGTCCTCGCCGTGGGCGACGAAGCCAAGCTGATGCTCGGCCGCACGCCCGGCAACATCACCGCCATCCGCCCGCTGCGCGACGGCGTGATCGCCGACTTCGAAGTCGCCGAGGAGATGATCAAGCACTTCATCCGCAAGGTGCATAACCGCCGCTCGTTCGCCTCGCCCCAGGTCATCGTGTGCGTGCCGTCGGGTTCGACGGCGGTCGAACGCCGCGCGATCCAGGAATCGGCCGAGAGTGCGGGTGCGCGCCGCGTGTTCCTGATCGAGGAGCCGATGGCCGCCGCGATCGGTGCCGGCCTTCCCGTGACCGAGCCCACGGGCTCGATGGTCGTCGACATTGGCGGTGGCACCACCGAGGTCGCCGTGCTGTCGCTGGGCGGCATCGTCTATTCGCGCTCCGTGCGCGTGGGCGGCGACAAGATGGACGAGGCGATCATCGCCTATATCCGCCGCAACCATAACCTTCTCGTCGGCGAGTCCTCGTCCGAGCGCATCAAGAAGGAAATCGGTTCGGCCTGCGCGCCCGACGAGGGCGAGGGCCGCATGATGGAGATCAAGGGCCGCGACCTGATGAACGGCGTGCCCAAGGAACTCATCATCTCCGAACGCCAGATCGCCGAGAGCCTCGCCGAACCCGTGAGCGCCATCATCGAGGCGGTCAAGGTGGCGCTGGAGCACACCGCACCCGAACTCGCGGCCGACATCGTCGACAAGGGTATCGTGCTCACCGGCGGCGGCGCGCTGCTGGGCAATCTCGACTACGTGCTGCGCCACGCGACCGGCCTGCCGGTTTCGGTGGCTGACGATCCGCTCTCGTGCGTGGCACTCGGTACCGGCCGCTGCCTCGAGGAAATGAAGACGCTGCGCAACGTCCTGATCACGATGTACTGAGGCTGTCCGGACCGCCATGAAGCGCCAGGGCCCACTGCTGAAAATGGCGGCACCCATGCGGGTGCTGGCCCAGCGTGCGGCCTTCCTGGGGCTGCTGGGCGGTGCGGTGGGGCTCATGGTGCTCGGCAAGGCGGAAGCGCCCTTCATCGAGCGTGCGCGCATGATGGTGGCCGATGCGGTGGTGCCCGTGCTCGACGGCATCGCAAGGCCCGTGCAGACGGCCACGCAGATCGCCGACAATTTCCGCGCACTCCTCGACGTCAACGCCGAGAACGCGCGCCTGCGCGAGCAGAACGCGATGCTGCTGCACTGGCAGCAGGTCGCGCGCAATCTCGAGGCCGAGAACCGCTCGCTGCGCGAGACGACGCACACCAGCACCGAGGCGAGCTTCACCTACGTCACCGCGCGCGTCGTGGCCGACGCCGGCGGCTCGTTCGTGCGCTCGGTGCTGATCGCCGCGGGCGGGCGCGACGGCATCGCCAAGGGCCACACGGCCATGAGCCCCGCCGGCCTCGCGGGGCGCGTGGGCGAAGTGGGCGAGCGCGCCGCGCGCGTGCTGCTGCTGACCGACCTCAACAGCCATGTGCCGGTGATGATCGAGGGCACGCGCGACCGCGCGATCCTCGACGGCGACAACACCGACTTGCCGCGCATGGTGTTCCTCTCTTCGGGTGCGCGTCCGCAGCTCGGCGACCGCATCGTCACGTCGGGCCATGGCGGCGTCTTCCCGCCAGGTCTGCCGGTGGGCGTCGTCGTGCAGAACGGCGAGCAGGGCGTGCGCGTGAAGCCGTTCGTGGATTTCCACCGCCTCGACTATCTGCGCGTGGTCGATTACGGCACCGGCGGCACGCTGCCGCTCGTCGCGCCGCCGCCGCATTCGCGGCGCCTGCGCTAGGCCGCCGCCATGGTGGTCGCAGCCCTTGCCCAGCTCGACCGCGCCCTCAAGCTCGGTCTGCCGCTCGGCCTCACTTTCCTGATCGTGCTGCTGTCGGTCGTGCCGCTTCCCGTGCCCGAATACGCGGTGCTCGCACCCTCGTTCGCGCTGATGTCGGTCTATTACTGGACCGTCCACCGGCCCGACCTGTTCCCGGCCTGGGGCGCCTTCGCGGTCGGCCTGTTCGACGACGTGCTCTCCGGCTCGCCGCTGGGCGTCAACGCGTTCGTGCTGCTGCTGGCGCATTTCGCCATCGTGGCGCAGCACAAGGTCTTCCGCGGCAAGGCCTTCTGGCTCGTCTGGGCGGCCTTCGCCTTCATCGCGTTCGGCGCGCAGATCCTCACGCTGTTCATCGGCCTGATGCTCAAGGGCGCGTTCCCCGACTTCATGATCGCGCTCACGCAGCTCGGCCTTACCATCGCGCTCTATCCCGCGGCGACGGCGCTGCTGGGGCGCGTGCAGCGCCATTTCCTGGCGGGCGGCTGACATGCAGATCCGCGACACCGGCCGCCAGCGCAACTTCAGCCGACGCCTCGTGCTGCTTGCCGCGGGCAAGCTTGCGCTGCTCGGCGTGCTCGGCGGGCGGATGTACTATCTGCAGGTGATCGAGGCGGACAAGTACCGCACCATGGCGGACGACAACCGCATCAACCTGCGTCTGCTCGCCCCGCCGCGCGGACGCATCGTCGACCGCAACGGCACCGTGCTTGCCGACAACCAGCTCAACTACCGCGTCGTGCTCGTGGCCGAGCAGACCGGCTCGATCGCGGCCACGCTCGACGCGATCTCCGAGATCGTGCCGATCTCCGAGGCCGAGCGCCGGCGCGTGATGCGCGAGGTGGCGCGCAAGCGCAAGTTCCTGCCCACGACCGTCAAGGAGAACCTCTCCTGGGACGATGTCAGCCGCATCGCGGTCAACGCGCCGGACCTGCCGGGCGTTACGATCGACGTGGGTTCGACGCGCCTCTATCCCTACGGCGAGAAGATGGCGCACACGATCGGCTACGTGGCGCCGCCGGCGGAAGCCGATCTGACCGGCGATCCGCTGCTGGAACTCCCCGATTTCCGCGTGGGGCGCAACGGGGTGGAACGCGTCTACGATCTTGCCATGCGCGGGCGGGCGGGGAACACCCAGATCGAGGTCAATGCGCTGGGCCGGCCGATCCGCGAGCTTTCCCGCAACGAGGGCGAGCCGGGCCAGGACCTGCGCCTGACGATCGACGCCAATCTCCAGAACGCCGCGGCGACGCGCCTGGCGAAAGAGGAGAGCGCGGCGGCCGTCATGATGGACGTGTCGAACGGCGAGGTTCTCGTCCTCGCCTCGCACCCCAGCTACGACCCGCACGAGTTCGCGCGCGGCATTTCCGGCGCCTCCTGGCGCGCGCTCCTCAACAACCATCGCGCGCCTCTCACCAACAAGGCGGTCGCCGGGCAGTATTCGCCGGGCTCCACGTTCAAGATGATGGTGGCGCTGGCCGCGCTCGAGATGGGCATCCTGCCCGAGATGCGCGTGGGCTGCCCCGGCCACATGGACCTCGGCGACAACCGCTTCCATTGCTACAAGAAGGGCGGGCACGGCTCGGTCGACATGGTCGAGGCGCTGATGCAGTCGTGCGACGTCTATTTCTACGAGATGGGCAAGCGTCTCGGCCCCGACCGCATCGCGGAGATGTCGCGCCGCTTCGGCCTCGGCCAGACGCTGTCGCTCGACCTGCCGGGCGAGCGTGGCGGCCTCTTGCCCACGCGCGCATGGAAGATGGCGCGCACCGGCAAGGGCTGGGCGCAGGGCGAATCGCTGGTCGCGGCGATCGGGCAGGGCTTCGTTCTGGCAACGCCGCTGCAGCTCGCGACGATGACCGCGCGCATCGTCAATGGCGGGACGGCCGTGGTCCCGCATCTCACGCGCGACTTCGTGCAGGGGCGGCGCATCGGCGACCGCACGGCCGGGATCTTCGCGCCCGTCGGCGTGCCGCAGGCGCATCTGGCGCTGGTGCTGCGCGGCATGCGCGCGGTGGTCAACGATCCGCGCGGCACCGCCTTCCGCGCGCGCATCACCGAGGCGGGCTATTCCTACGGCGGCAAGAGCGGCACCTCGCAGGTGCGCAGAATCACCGAGGAAGAGCGCCGCGTGGGCCTGCGCAAGATCGACCAGGTGCCGTGGCGCGAGCGCGACCATGCGCTGTTCGTCGGCTACGGCCCCGTGGACGCCCCCCGATTCGCCTGCGCCGTCATCGTCGAGCACGGCGGCGGCGGCTCGGGCGTGGCGGCGCCCATCGTGCGCGACCTGCTGCTGGATGCCATGAAAATCGAGAACCAGCGGGCCCCCGCCGGGCCCGCCCGCGTGGCCCAGGGGCCTGTCGGATAGGCCTTTTCCCTGTGGATGGAATCGCTATCGACAAGCCCGGACCGCTTTGCTATATGGCGCGTCCGTCGCGAAAACGGCGGGCGCTTAGCTCAGTTGGTAGAGCAGCTGACTCTTAATCAGCGGGTCGTAGGTTCGAGCCCTACAGCGCCCACCATCGCTTCCCGGCGCGATCCTCGGACGATGATCCATATGGACGGCGACGCTCGGGTCCGCGCGATCGGGGATGCGAGACGCTTGAAGCATCCCGACCGCCGCATCTCTTTTCAGGACTTCATGGTGCCCGTCGCTTCGGGCATCGGCAAATGACGCGACCCGCGGCAACCGGTCCGTCGATGGCGCGCCGCATCGCGATGGCGATCCTGCGTCCCGTCGGGTTGACGCTCGCCTTCCTCGTGCTGCTGTCCGAGGATCTCGTCCGCCTCGCGATCACGCCGGTCCTCGAACTCGGCCGGCACCTTGCGATCCTGCGGCGCATGGAGGAGGCGATCGCCCGCCTGCCGCCGTACGGCGCGCTGGCGTTCCTCGCGATCCCGGTCGTCGTCCTCGAGCCGGTGCAGTGGATCGGCCTCTACTGGATGGCGTCGGGCGCCTTCTGGGCCGGCCTCGTCCTTCATTTCGCGGCCAAGATCCTCGCCATGGCGGTGATCGTACGCCTGCACGACGTGGCGCTGCCCAAGCTGCTCGCGATCCGCTGGTACGCGCGGCTCTACCACTGGATTCTCGATATGCGGGACTGGCTCTATGGCGCCGTGCTGGCGGTACCTGGCGTTGCTCTGGCGCTGGCGGCCGCGCGTGGCTTCATCGAAAGCGGCAGGCGGACCGTCCGTGCGCTCTACGAGCGCTACTGGCCCTCCCGCTGACGCCAAGCCCGGCGGGCGACGCGGAATCCGGAAGACGCGTACAAGGCACGCGCGACTGGGAGCGGCCGCATGTGGGAGCGCGTTTTGCCGGTTTGGCGTTCAGCTCGCCTGTGCCGCGCGCATCGCCTCGACGCGGATTTCCTCCGTGAGGCGCGCTTTCAGGGCGGAAAATTCCGGGCTCGTCTTGATCGTGTAGTGGCGCGGATGCGGCAGGTCGACCGCGATGTCGGCCTTGATGCGACCCGGACGGGCGGTCATCACCAGCACGCGCGAAGCCATGAAGATCGCTTCCTCGATGTCGTGCGTGACGAAAATCACCGTCTTGCGCTCGCGCTCCCAGATGCCGAGCAGAAGTTCCTGCATGAGGCCGCGCGTCTGGTTGTCGAGCGCACCGAACGGTTCGTCGAGCAGCAGGATTTCGGGATCGTTGGCGAGCGCGCGCGCGATCGCCGTGCGCTGCTGCATGCCGCCCGACAGCTGCTTGGGCAGGTGCCCCTCGAATCCCGTCAGGCCGACCTTGTCGAGATAGGCCGCCACGGTCTCGGAGATCTGGCGCTCGGGCACGCCGCGTTCGCGCAGGCCGAAGGCCACGTTGTCGCCAACGGTGAGCCAGGGGAAAAGCGTATAGGATTGGAACACCATTCCTCGGTCGGGGCCAGGTCCGTCGATCGCGCGACCGTCGAGCAGCACGCGGCCCGTGCTTGGCCGGTCGAGCCCCGCGACAATGCGTAGCAGCGTCGATTTCCCGCAGCCCGAGGGACCCAGAACGGTGATGAAGTCGTTCTCGGCAATGGCGAGGTCGGTCGGCTCGAGCGCGCGCAGCGCCGGCCGCCCGGCCACGCCCGGGAAGGTTCGCGACACGCCTTCGATGCGCAGCTTGGCGGTTTGGGTCATGACAGCCGCCAGCCGAAGAAGATCCGGTTCACCATCTTGAATGCGAAATCGGATACGAGCCCGATAACGCCGATGACAATGATGCCGAAAACGATCTGGCCGGTGGCCATCAATGCCTGGCTTTCGATGATCATGTGCCCGATGCCGGACGAGGAGCCGATCAGTTCGGCAACGATCACGTAGGTCCACGCCCAGCCGAGCACGAGGCGCAGGGTTTCCGCGATCTCCGGCGCGTTGGCCGGGATCAGCACGCGGCGCACCACGCTCGACGAACCGGCGCCCAGCGTATAGGCGGCCTCGACGAGGTCGCGCCGCGTGTTGCCGACCGCGACGGCGACCATGAGCACGATCTGGAACACCGACCCGATGAAGATGACCAGCAGCTTCTGGGTCTCGCCGATGCCGGCCCACAGGATCAGCAGTGGTACGAAGGCCGAGGCGGGCAGGTAGCGGGCGAACGAGACGAATGGCTCGAAGAACGCTTCGATCGGCTTGTAGGCGCCCATCATCACGCCGAGCGGGACGGCGACGAGCGCCGCCAGCACGAACCCGCCGACGACGCGCCAGACCGTGACCCCGATATCGTGGGCGAAGCCGAACTTGCTGAGCAGCAGCCAGCCGTCCTGCACCATCGTGATCGGATCGGCGAGGAAAATGATCGGCACGAAGCCGCTGAGCGTGGCCGCCGCCCATGCGGCGAAGAACACGACGAAAAAGGTGATGCCGAGTGCGATGCGCGCGGTGCGGCCTACCGGTTCGAGCGGTCGGAGGGATTTCATGCCGGATCCGGAGTGCTGCGGCGCCGGGAGCCCGATGGCCCCCGGCGCCGGGCGGTCACTGGATGAAGCGTGTATCGGCGAGCGCGGACATGTCCGGCTTCGCCTTGATGATGCCGATCTCGAGCAGCAGGTCGGCGGCTTCGGCCGAGAAAGTCTTGAAGTCGTTTTCGAAGAACTTCTTGTTCGAGGCCTTGTCCTGCCAGCGCAGATACTTCGAGGACTCCGCGAACTGGGCACCGGTCTGCTTGACGTCGGCGCCCATGATCTCGTTCGACTTCGCCGGGTCCTTGGCGATCATCTCGAGCGTCTCGAAATAGCTGTCGGCGAGCGCCTTGGCGGCCCCGGCGTTCTCCGCGAGGAACTTCGGCGTGCAGCCGACCGTGTCCATGATCATCGGATAGTCGAGCGTCGTGGCAATGATCTTGCCGGCCTGCGGCGCCGCGCGGACCGACGAGAGATAGGGCTCGTACGTCATCGCGGCGTCGTTCTGGCCGGCGATGAAGACCTGTGCGGCCGGGCCCGGCTCGAGATTGACGACCGTGACGTCCTTCACCGATAGCCCGTTCTTCTTGAGGAACCAGGCGAGCGTGAAATAGGGGGCCGTGCCGGGTGCGGAGGCTGCCACCGTCTTGCCCTTGAGGTCCTTGATCGACGCGATCGAATTGCGCACGACCATGCCGTCGGCGCCGTAGCTCTTGTCGAGCTGGAAGATCTGCTTGGTGGCGACGCCCGCGGCGTTCCAGACCACCCAGGTCTCGACCGTGGTCGCGGCGCAAGCGATGTCGCCCGACTGGATCGCGAGATGGCGGCTCGCCTGCGGAATCTTCGTCAGCGTGACGTCGAGCCCGTTTTTCTTGAAGATGCCTGCCTCTTTGGCAAGCGTGAGCGGAGCGAAGCCCGTCCAGCCGCTGTACCCGATCGCGACTTTCGTCTGCGCAGATGCGGGCGAAGCCGCGGCCAATGCTCCCAGCGAGAGAGCGACGATCCATGCCTTCATGTTAGCCTCCTTGCGAATTCGGCGGGCCTGCGGGCCCCGTTGGCGCGATGTTATGCGGGCCGCCCGGTCCTTGTATAGACCCGGAGTTGCAAGTTCGGGGCCGTTATTCGTAGATCGCGACGCTGGCCGGGCGGTTTGCCGTCACCGAGCCGCGATACATGCCTTCGGTGTTGTACGGCAGGACGATGTTGCCGTGGCGGTCGACCGCCACGAGCCCGGCGCCGGACTTCCATTCCGGCAGTTCGACCATCACGATGTCGTTCGTCGCGAGCTCCAGACTCTGTCCCAGATAGGCGATGCGTGCCGAAATCTCGTGCGCCAGCACCTTGCGGATGAAGAACTCGCCCTTGCCGGTCGCCGAGATCGCACAGGTCGCGTTGTTCGCATAAGTGCCCGCACCGACGATCGGGGAATCGCCGATACGGCCAACGGGCTTGTTGGTGTATCCGCCGGTCGAGGTTGCGGCTGCGAGGTTGCCATGCCGGTCGCGCGCGACGGCGCCGACCGTGCCGTGTTTCTGGGCCTCGTTCGCGCGTTCGGCCTGGCCTTTGGCGGCGAGGGCCTTCATCTCCGCCAGCATCTGCCGGCGCTGGTCCGTGCCGAAATAGCTCTGCGGGACGGTCTCGTAGCCTTTCGCCTTCGCGAAGGCATCCGCACCGTCGCCCTGCAGCAGGACGAAATCACCTGACGCCATCACGCCACGCGCCACGCGGACCGGATTGCGGATCGTCGTGACGCCGGCAACGGCACCCGCTTCGAGCGTGCGGCCATCCATGATCGCCGCATCGAGTTCGTGCCCGCCCGCGGCGTTGAACGCGGCTCCGTGCCCCGCATTGAAGACGGCTGCGTCCTCCATGACGACGACAGCCGCCTCAACCGCGTCAAGCGCGGTGCCTCCGTTGCGCAGGATCGATGCGCCGGCGGCGAGCGACGCATGCAGGGCAAGCCGTACATCGGCAGCGAATTTCTCGGGGATCGTGGCGCGCGGCAGCACGCCGCAGCCGCCATGGATGGCGAGGGAGAAATCGGGAGGGGTCATGTGCGCTTCTCCGTGGTGAGATCCAGCTCATGGGCACGCAGGCAAGCGACCTGCCGGTCACCCAGCACGCGCAGCTCGGGTCGTTCGGTCGCGCAGGTGTCTTGCGCGTGCGGGCAGCGAAGATGGAAATGGCAGCCGGCCGGCGGATCGAGCGGCGAGGGGAGTTCGCCCCGGATCGGCCGGAAATCGACGGCCGCGTCCGCGTCGAGCCGTAGCTTGGGCATGCTGTCGAGAAGGGCGCGCGTATAGGGATGGCGCGGCGCGGCGAAGATCGCCTGCGTGTCGCCGGTCTCGACGATACGACCCAGATACATGATCGCGATACGGTCGGATACGTGGCGCACGAGCCCGAGATCGTGACTGATGAACAGCATCGTGAGCCCGAGCTCGCGGCGAAGTTTCAGGAACAGGTTGATGATCTGCGCCTGAATCGAAACATCGAGCGAGGCGACCGGTTCGTCGCATACGAGCACGTCGGGACGCATCGCGAGCGCACGCGCGATGGCGATGCGTTGGCGCTGTCCGCCGGAGAACTGGTGCGGGTAGCGCTCGGCGACCGCGGGATCGAGCCCGACGACCGAAAGCCAGCGGGCGACGTCGACCCGCGCGTCCGCCTGCGCGACGATGCCGTTGGCGACCGGGCCTTCGGAAACGATGTCGCCGATGCGCATGCGCGGATCGAGGGAGGCGAAGGGATCCTGGAACACCATCTGCACGCGCGTCGTCGTCTTGACGGGCCTTCCCGAGCCAGCGAGCAGGGGCACGCCGTCGAGCAGGGCGTCGCCGCGGCTGGGTTCCAGGATGCCGGCGATCATGCGGCCGAGCGTGGATTTGCCGCAGCCGGATTCGCCGACGAGGCCGAGCACCTCGCCCTTGCGGATCTCGAGCGACACGGCGTCGACCGCGTGCACGACGCGTTCAGACCTGCCCTTGCCGGCGAAGCGCGCGACCCGCTCGGCGAGGGTCGGCGCCTGGCGGAAATCCTTCGACGCGCCGATGACGGAAACGAGCGCCGTCATGCGACGCTTCCCAGTGGCTTGTGGCAACGCACGCCGCGCGCGGAATCCCGGCGAAGCGCGGGCATGACCGCGCAGCCGGAATCGGCGATCGCGCAGCGCGGCGCAAACGCGCAGCCCGGTGGCAGGTCCACGAGCGACGGCATGGCGCCGGGGATCTGGCGCAGCTCGGCGCCCGGCTCCGCGATCGATGGCAGCGAATCGAGCAGGCCGCGCGTATAGGGATGGCGAGGATTGCGCAGGACGTCTGCGGTCGGCCCTTCCTCGACCACGCGGCCGGCGTACATGACGAGGATGCGGCTTGCCAGAACCGAAACGGTCGCAAGATCGTGGCTGATCCAGATGAGCGCCGTGCCGGAATCCGTCGCCAGCGCCTTCATCTCTGTCAGGATCTGCGCCTGGATCGACACGTCGAGCGCCGTCGTCGGTTCGTCGCAGATGATCAGGGCCGGCCGGTTGAGAAGCGCGATCGCGATCGCGACGCGCTGACGCATGCCGCCGGAAAGCTGGTGCGGGTATGCATCGAGGCGGTCGGCCGGATCGGGAATTCCGACACGGGCGAGAAGTTCGATGGCGCGCGCGCGCGCGGCTGCCGCGCCGACGCGTTCGTGCGCCTCCAGCGCAAGGCGCATCTGGACCGCGATCGTAAGGACGGGGTTCAGCGTCGTCGACGGATCCTGGAAGACCATCGCCATCCGCCGGCCGCGCAGCGTGCGGAGTTCGTCCGCGGGCAAGCCGACGAGTTCCCGACCGTCGAGCTTTACCGATCCGCCCACGATGCGGCCCGGCGGATCGACGAGGCCGAGGATGGAGAAGCCGGTGACGGACTTCCCCGAGCCGGACTCGCCGACCAGACCGACAATCTCCCCGGGTGCGATCACGAAGCTGACGCCGTCGACGGCCTTCAGCAGGCCCGCGCGCGTGGCGAAATGCGTGGCGAGATCGCGGACTTCGAGCAGGGCGCTCATCGCCGGAGCCTCGGATTGAGCTGGTCGCGGATCTGGTCGCCGACAAGATTGATCGCGACGATCAGCACGATCAGCGCCACGCCGGGATAGATCGAGATCCAGTAGCGTCCGGACAGCATGTACTGGAAGCCATTGGCGATCAGCATGCCCAGCGAAGGCTCTGTCACCGGCAGGCCGAGGCCGAGGAACGAAAGTGTCGCCTCGAGCGCGATCGAATTCGCCACCTGCACCGTCGCCACGACGATCAGCGGCGGCAAGCAATTCGGCAGCATATGGCGGAAGACGACGCGCTTGGCCGAAAGCGGCGTCGACAGCGCCGCGACGACATAGTCCTTGGCGCGCTCCGCCGCCGCCGCGCCGTGCGCCGTGCGGGCGAAATAGGCATATTGCGCGGTGACGAGGGCGGCGATCAGCTGCCACTTACCCGGCCCGAGGACGGCGACCAGCACGAGCGCAAGCAAGATCGCCGGGAAGGAGAGCTGCAGGTCGATGAATCGCATGATCAGCGTTTCGACGCGCCCGCCGACGAATGCCGCGGCCGCACCCAGCGACGCCCCGACGACGAAGGCGAAGCTGCCGGCCGCGAGCCCCACCTGCAGCGAGACGCGCAGGCCGTAGAGGATCGCCGACAGCAAGTCGCGCCCCTGCGCGTCCGTCCCCAGCCAATGGACGAAGCCGCCGCCACCCTCGTATCCCGGCGGGCGCCGGGCATCGGCGAGAACCAGTCGGGCGAGGTCATAAGGGTCCTGAGGCGCCACGATCGGTGCAAGCACTGCCACGCCCACGATGGCCAGCACCACGCAGAGCGAGGCAACTGCGACGCGGCTTTCTCGGAACTCCGACCAGAAACGGGCAAGCGGGCTCGATTGTTTCATGGCGCGCGCCCCGCACGCAGCCGCGGATCGAGGGCGGCGTAGGCGATATCGACGAGGAAATTGATCAAGATGAACAGACAGGCGACAAGCATCAGGTACGCGACCATCACCGGCCGGTCGAGCGAGGAGATGCTGTCGATGATGAGCTTTCCCACGCCCGGCCACGAGAAGATCGTTTCCGTGACGACGGCGAAGGCGAGCGTGGAGCCGAATTCGAGGCCGAATACCGTGACGATCGGGATCGAGATGAGGCGCAGCACGTGCCGGCGCAGGATCGTGGCCTCGCTTTCACCCGCCGCACGCGCGAACTTGACGGTATCCCCCAGCATCGCCTCGCGCGTGCCGGCGCGGGCAAGGCGCACCATCATCGCGAACTTGAACAGCGACAGGTTCAGCGCCGGCAGCAGCAGATAGCTCCATCCGTCGAGCGTCAGGAAGCTCCATTCGATCCCGAACAGGGTTCCTGTGTCGCCGCGTCCGCCTGCAGGAAGCCAGCCTAGAGTGACCGCGAAGGTCAGGATCAGGACGAGTCCGATCCAGAAGGTCGGCACCGAAAAACCGAGCACCGACAGACCCATGATCACGCGCGCGGCGATCCCTTCGGGACGGTAGCCCGCGTACATGCCAAGAGGCACGCCGATCAGCGTGGCGCCGGCGACAGCCACGACCGTCAGCTCGAGCGTTGCCGGCAGTCGCGAAAGGATCAGGTCGAGCACCGGCACGTTGAAGACGAGCGATTTTCCGAAGTCGCCGGCCGCGAGGTGGAGGAGGAAGTCGCCGTACTGGATCCACAGCGGCTGGTCGAGCCCGTAGGCGCGGATCGTCGCCTCGCGGATGGCTTGCGTGGCGTCGGGAGACAGAAGCACGTCGATCGGGTTGCCAATGCCGTACACGCCGGCAAACACGAGTGCCGAAATGACGAGCATGACGACGAGTGCCTGCCCGAGGCGACGGATGAAATAGCCTATCATTTGGTCACTGGACCGTTGCCGGGTACGCGCCCGCCAGCCTGCGCAGAATTGGTTCCATCTAGAACCGACATCTTGACAGGCCCTTCGCACATGCGTCAAGGTTTCGCCGGTTTTCGGGAGGCGTGGTGGCAGCGAAACGCGGACGCACTGTCGGAAAGACGCAGGACCGGCGCGGCGCGTCGGTACCGGATCCGCATCCGATGATCGGCGTCAAGCTCTGGAACAATCCCTGCCGCCTTTCCTTCCGCGTCAACTTCGTCGCGCACCATTTCAATCAACCGCTCTACGACTGGATCTGGCGCGAATACCGCCTGACCATGCCCGAACACATCGTCCTCTACGCCCTCGCGCTGAAGGACGGGATTACCGCCGACGACATCGCCGCATCGACCGCCCGTCCGAAGAACACCCTGTCGCGCGGCGTGAACGCCGTATTGCGAAAGAAACTCATCGACCGCCGTGCCGACCCGCGCGACCGGCGACGGCTGATCCTGAAACTGACCGCGCGCGGGCGCCGGATCGTCGCAAGGACCGTGCCGGTTTTCGTGGCGCACGAAAACGGCATGGCAAGTGCACTGACGGCGCCCGAAAGGCGGACGCTGGAATCGCTCCTCGAAAAGATCATCCTCGACAAACCGAATTGGCCAACTCAGATCCAAGGGAGATCGTGACATGAACCATTTCTCGAACTGGACGCGCGGCGCGCTGGCGGGAAGCGCCATGGCGCTCGTGCTGGGTGCCGGCGCTTCGGCGCAGACGCTCACCATCGGCGTGCGCGGCGGCCCGGACTCCATCGACCCGCATTTCACGGCGACCGGCAGCCACGCGGAATCGCTCAAGCAGATTTTCGATACGCTGACATGGTCGGGCGACGGGCTCGAGATCGAGCCGCGTCTTGCGGAAAGCTGGAAGGTGCTCAACCCGACGACGTGGGAATTCAAGCTGCGCAAGGGCGTGAAGTTCCATGACGGGTCGGATTTCACCGCCGAGGACGTGAAGTTCTCGATCGAGCGCATTCCGGTCGTCGCGGGCCCGAACCCGACGACGATCTATGTGCGCCGCGTCAAGGAAACGCGCATCGTCGATCCCTACACGATCCAGGTGATCACCGACGGGCCGGCCCCGATCCTGCCCAACGATTTCATCCGCCTGTTCATCGTGTCGCATAAGGCGGCTGCCGGACTGACGAAGGAAACGGCGAACGCGGCGTTCAATTCCGGCAAGGCCGCGGTCGGAACTGGTCCGTACAAGTTCGCTTCATGGACTCCGAAGGGCGATCTGGTGGTTGATCGCAACGACGCCTACTGGGGCCCGAAAGAGCCGTGGACGCGCCACGTGCGCCGCGAGATCCCGAACGACGCCGCGCGCGTCGCGCAGCTGAAGGCGGGCCAGCTTGACCTGATCACGCGCGTGCCGGCGACCGACGTCGCATCGCTGAAGCGGGATCCCAAACTCTCCGTTTCGACGATCGATACGGTCTACGTCTTCAATGCCGAACTCGACATGCGCGAAACCCCGCCCGCGGGCCAGATCACGGCTAAAGACGGTTCGCCGCTGCCGAAGAACCCGCTGCTGGATCTGCGCGTGCGCGAGGCGATCGATATGGCGATCGACCGCAAGACGCTTGCGGAAATCTCGATGGAGGGTCTCGGCAAGCCGGTCAACCAGCTCGTGACGCCCTCGATCTTCGGCTTCAACAAGAGCCTGCCGGCGCGCAAGTACGACATCGCGGCAGCCAAGAAGCTGCTGGCTGACGCCGGGTATCCGAACGGCTTCCGTATCCGCTTCGCCTTCACGTCTGACCGCCTGCCCGGCGACGGACAGGTCGGGACTTCGATCGCCCAGATGCTTGCGGCGATCGGAATCGACGCGGTCGCAGCCGCGACCCCGGCGGCGGTTTTCTTCCCCGCACGCACGCGCGGCGAATACTCGATGTCGATGTCGGGCTGGGGAACGCTGACCGGCGAAGCGCACTACACGCTCTCCTCGCTCGCGCACTCGAACGATCCGGTCGCCAAGATGGGCGCCTTCAACGTGCTCGGTTACAAGAACGTGACGATGGACAAGCTGCTGCAGGATGCCGCTGTCGAACTCGACGACGCCAAGCGCCGCAGCTTCCTCGAGCAGGCGAACGCGCTCGTGCTGGCGGATCGCCAGCGTCTGCCGATCGTCGCGGTCGGATCTGCCTGGGCCATGCAGAAGGGCAAGGTCACGATCAAGGCCCGCGTCGACGAAGATACACTGGCGATGAACATCAAGCCGGCCCGTTAGGTTCCGGCGATCCGGTCCGCGGGCGGCTTCGGCGCCGTCCGCGGACCGTCCTCTTTTCAGGCGGTTCCCATGCGTCTTACCGAAATGAACTGGATGCAGCTTGAAGCCCATCTCAAGGGCGACGACCGCTGCATCCTGCCCATCGGCAGCATCGAGCAGCATTCCCATCTCAGTCTCGGGGTCGACGCGATCCTGGCGGAGAAAGTCTCGCTCGATGCGGCCCAGCCCGGCGGCGTCCCGGTCTTTCCGGTTCTTTCCTACGGGATCACGCCCTATTTCAAAGCGTTTCCCGGAACGGTCACGTTGCGGATATCGACGGCGATTGCGGTCATGCGCGACGTCCTGGATTCGATAAAGCGCAGTGGTTTCCGGCGCGTGATGATCGTCAACGGCCATGGCGGCAACAATCCGGTCGGCGCCTATGCGCTCGAATGGATGTCGGAGAATGCCGGCGTGTCGGTCAAATTTCATAACTGGTGGTGCGCGCCGAAGACCTGGGCGAAGGTCAAGTCGATTGATCCGGTCGCGAGTCATGCGTCGTGGATGGAGAACTTTCCCTGGACGCGCGTGGCGAACGTCGCCTTTCCGGACGCGCAGAAGCCGATGGTCGACATCGAGAAGCTGAAGATGCTCGGGCCCGCCGAAACCCGGAAGATGCTCGGCGACGGAAACTACGGCGGGCGCTACATCCGCGACGATGCCGAGATGCTGGCGCTCTGGGATGTCGCCGTCGCTGAGACGCGCGCACTTCTCGACGGTCCGTGGCCGCAATGAGCGCCACGACGGTCATCTGGGGTACGGGTGCAGTCGGGGGAACGATCGGCGCCTATCTCGCCCGCTCCGGCGCGGATATCCTGTTCGTCGACAATGTTCCGGAGCATGTCGCGGCTATCAATCGCGACGGATTGACGATCGAGGGGCCGATCGACAATTTCACGGTGCGCGCGCAAGCGTGCCTGCCGTCGGAACTGACGGGCCGGTTCGGTCGGATCGTGCTCGCGGTCAAGGCACAGCATACCGAAGCGGCTACGGCGAGCCTGGTGCCGTTCCTTGCCGCGGACGGATATGTCGTGTCGGCACAGAACGGCCTCAACGAACTCGTGATCGCCAAGCAGGTCGGTTCGGCGCGCACGATGGGATGCTTCGTCAATTTCGGTGCCGACTATCTTGCGCCCGGCCGCATCACGTATGGCGGCTATGGTGCGGTGGTCCTCGGGGAGCTTGATGGTCGCCCGACGGCGCGGTTGTCCGACACGCTTGCGCTCTTCCGTCGCTTCGAACCGAAGGCGATCCAGACGGACAACATCTGGGGATATCTGTGGGGGAAGCTCGGCTATGGCGCCCTGCTTTTCGCCACAGCCCTGACCAACCGGTCGATCGCGGATGCGCTTGCCGAGACGCGCTGGCATGCGCTCTACCGGCAGATCGGCACGGAAGCGATGCAGGCGGCCCGTGTGCGCAGCGTGCAAGCGGAGAGCTTCAACGGCTTCGACGTGGCGGCATTCTCGCCCGAGGCTCCGGATGCGGCCTTCCGTGCGTCGATCGACGCGATGGTCGCGCACAACGCGAAGTCGTCGAAGACCCACAGCGGCATCTGGCGCGACCTTGCCGTACGCAAGCGGAAAACCGAGGTCGACGCGCAGATCGCCATCATCGCCGATCTGGCCGAGGAGGTGCGAGTGCCGGCGCCCGCGATCCGCGCCCTGGTCGCGATGGTACACGACATCGAGGACGGCCGCCGGCCGCTCGACGACGCCACGCTCGATGCGCTTGCGGCAGCGGTCGCGAAATGAAGATCGCGTTTGACGGCCGAACGGTGCTGGTGACGGGGGCTGGTCATGGGATCGGCCGCACGATCGCGCGTGCGTTCGCCGATCTCGGGGCCAACGTATTCGCCTGCGATCTCGATGCGGCTGAGCTTGGCGAAACGTCCGGCGGACGCATGCGCACCATGGCCTTCGACATCGCCGACCGCGCTGCTGTCGGGACTTTCGTCGCGGATGCCGCGAAAACCGGCCGGATCGACGTGCTGGTCAACAACGCGGGCGGCGTGCGGGGGCAGGTGAAGCAGCCCGTCGAGGACGTCACTTTCGAGCAATGGCGTGCGCTGTTCGAGGTGAATGTCGACGGTGCGTTTGCGCTCGCGCAGGCGTGCGCGCCGCATATGAAGGCCGCCGGCAGGGGCCGGATCGTCAGCATCGCCTCGGGTGCGGGTCTTGGCGTCAGCCTTACCGGCATCCAGGCCTACGCCGCGTCCAAGCACGCCCTCGTCGGGCTGACGCGCCAGCTGGGTCACGAGCTTGGCCAGTTCGGCATCACGGTCAATGCGGTGGCGCCGGGATTCGTGCGCTCGAATCCGGCGAGCGAGCGTCAATGGCAGAGTTACGGCCCCGACGGGCAGGCGGCGCTGCTCGGGCGGATCGCGATGCGCCGGCTCGGTCGTCCGGAAGACATCGCGGACGCCGTGCTGTTCCTCGCCTCCGACCATGCCTCGTGGATCACGGGGCAGGTGCTGCCGGTCGACGGCGGCAAATAGGCTTCAGCGCTTCAGGCCACCCTGTTCGGCGCAATACGCGGCGATGTCTGCATGCGTGGCGATCCACGTGCCGGGCAGCGCCTTGGCGAGCCGGACGATCTCCTCGAGAATCCAGATGCGCGAACGATGCCCGATCACGTGCGGATGCATCGTCAGCACGTAGAGCCCGCCTTCTTCGTGCGCGAGTTCGAGTTCGCGGCGGAAGATGTCGAAGACGGCTTCGGGCCCGGTATGGGGTCGCAGGCTCGCCATGCGGTCCATGCTGAAATAGACCGCGTCGTCGCGGATCCACTCGACCGGCAGCTCGACCACGCCGGTCGGCTTGCCATCCTCGAGCAGTTCGTAGGGGTCATCGTCGGCCATCAGGGAGGAATCGTAGAGCAGCCCCATCTCGCGGATGATGCCGAGCGTGTAGGGGCTGAAGTCCCATGACGCCGTGCGCATGCCGACGGCGCGTTTGCCCGAGATCTTTTCGAGCACGTCAGCGGCGCGGAAATTGAGGTCGCGTTCGGCTTCATAGCCGAGCGTGCTGTTGAACTCGTGGATCCAGCTGTGGATCGCCAGCTCATGTCCGGCCGCGACGACGGAGCGGACTTCTCCGGGATGGAGCATGGCCGACACCGCCGGCTGGAAGAAGCTTGCCGGGATGGCGTGCCGTTCAAGGAGCTTCAGGATGCGCTTGATCCCCGAGCGTGCGCCATATTCGCCCTGGCTCATCTTGCCGAAGGACTTTCCGCCGTGCCGCAGTTCGCCCGTCTCGTGGTCAGAATCGAACGACAGCGTCACGGCGCACCGCGCACCGCCTTTCCATCTGGCCGGCAGCAGCGACTTTCCGCCCCGTACCTTGTTGACGATGCCGCGCCAGGTCGCCTCGTCCCATTGCCACGGCTTCAGTTCGCTGTCGTTCGGCATCTCGCTATCCTCGTGTCCGGTCGGGATTGCGACTATAAGCCAAGCGCCGGGCTGTTGCAGCGGTGGCGAAAGCAGGTAACGTCGGGGCGGGGGGCAGGAATCCAATGTCGCGTATCGTTGTCGTCGGCAGCTACAACCGCGATCTGAGTTTCGTGATGCGGCGCATGCCGGCCGGAGGCGAGACGGTGATCGGCGCAAGCCTCATCGAGGGGCCGGGCGGCAAAGGCAGCAATCAGGCGATCCAGGCCTCGCTCGCGGGCGCGCATGTAACCCTGCTGGCAGCCGTCGGATCGGACGGGGCCGGTCGCGAGGCGGTCGCCTTGTGGCGCAAGACGGGCATCGCGACCAATGCCGTCGCATCCAAGCCTGCAGTGGCGACCGGCTCGGCTGCGATCCTTGTGGAAGAAGGCGGGGAGAACCGCATTGTCGTCGCGTCGGGCGCCAATGCGCACCTTTCGGGTGCCGACGTGCGGCGCGCATTGCCCATGATCCGGTCGGCGGCACTCGTCGTCGGACAGCTCGAAGTTCCCGTCGTGGCAACCAAAGCGGCGTTCGCGCTGGCGCATGCGGCGGGCGCCACCACGCTACTCAACACGGCCCCGGTGTCCGGCCGTTTGCCGGCCGGCCTGTTGCGTGTGGTCGATATTCTTGTCGCGAACGAGATCGAGGCGCGTGTCCTGATCGGATTGCCCGCAAAGACGCGTCCGGCGGAACTTGCCGTCGCACTGCGTCGGCTCGCGCGGCGCGCGGCGATCGTTACCGTCGGGGCCGACGGTGCATGGATTGCCGTCGATGACGTGGGGCCAAAACATTTCCCGGCACCGAAAGCGAAGGTCGTCGATACGACGGGCGCCGGCGATGCGTTCGTCGGCGCCTTTGCAGCCCGGCTTGCACGCGACGGCGATCTGGCCACGGCCATGCGCTGGGGTAACGCGGCGGGCTCGCTCGCCTGCCGCAAGCGCGGGGCGGCGGCTTCCTATGCCGCGTCCTCGGCAATCGCCAAACTTGCCCGGCGATGACCAACGTCCTCGCGTTTGATCTGGGTGGGACAAGCCTGCGGGCGGCGGTGATTGATGCTGCCGGTATCACGGTCATCGCGCGTTCGACTCTTTCGACGGCGGGGCAGACGCCGGAGGCGGACCCCGAAGTCTGGTGGCGCGATCTTGCCGGCCTTTGCGATGCCCTTGCCGACGCTGAACCCATCGCGTTTGCCGCAACAGGCGCCATTGCGATATCCGCTTTTACGCGCACGCAGGTATTCCTCGATGCGGCCGGTCAAGTCGCGCATCCGGCCTTGCTTTGGCACGATGCCCGCGCCGAAACGGTCGTCGGTGAACTCAAGGCGAAGTGCCCGCCTGGGCATCCGGAGGCGGCAAGGCTGAATGCGTTCCATCCGGCTGCCCGGCTGCTCTGGCTCGCGCGCACGGCACCGGATGCATTGGCGCGGGTGACGAAAATCGTCGAGCCGAAAGACTGGCTCAACTTCAGGCTGACCGGCGTGCTGGCCGGTGACGTGATATCGCTTGCGCGCCTTGCTGCAGCCGCTGCGGCAGGTCCTGACGGTGGCTCGATCCTCTCGGCCGTCGGATTGCCGACAGCGCTGCTGCCTGCCCTGAACGATCCGGTCTCGGTCATGGGGCGGGTCGCTTCTGGATTGCCGGGTGCGCTGGGCCGGCTGGCCGGTGTTCCCGTCGTGACGATGGCCAACGATACATGGGCCGCCGTCGTCGGGCTCGGCGCATTGCGACCGGGCTATGGCTACAACATCTCGGGAACGACCGAAGTTCTCGGCCTCGTTGCCGACAAGCCAGCGGTCGCCGAAGGCCTTCTGGATGTCGAGTGGGGGCCGGCGATCCACCAGCTTGGCGGTCCGGGGCAGAACGGGGCGGACACGCTTGCGTGGGTGCTTGACCTGCTTGGCCGCCGTGGCGGCGCCGTCGGCGACGATCTCTCGGCACTCCTCGCGCAGCCGCGCATCGTCGATCCGCTGCTGTTCCTGCCCTATCTCCAGGGCGAACGCACCCCTTGGTGGGACGCGAACCTGCGCGGCGCCCTGGTCGGCCTCAATCGCCGGCATCGGGCCGCCGATATCGCCTGGGCGGTCATGGAAGGGGTCGCCTTCCTCAATCGCATCGTACTGGAGCGTGCGGAGGCAGGGGCCGGCCTGCGCGCCCGGGAATTGCGGTTTGGCGGCGGAGGTGCGGCAAACGCGGTCTGGTGCCAGATCAAGGCCGATATCCTTGCCCGACCGCTTGCGGTGCCGGCGGTGGAGGAACCCGGCCTGCTGGGGGCAGCGATCGCCGCGAAAACGGCCTGCAGCGCCTATCCGACGTTGGCGGCGGCACAAGAGGCGCTCGTGCCCCCGGGGCGCGTCTTCCGCCCGGACCAGGCACGGGCGGCGCATTACGAAGACCTTTACGGCGCGTTCCGGCAGGCCCATGAGGCGCTCGCGCCGGTCTCCCGCCGCCTTGCCACATGGGTGCGGGATCGGCGATAACTTGTCGGCCATTTCGTAAACACCCAGCACCGTCGGGCGATGTCCTCCTCCAGCAACGTCTCTGCGACCGCCGATCACCGCGTGCGCGACGCGATCGAACGCTACGGCACGGCAATGGCGGGGCTGGCGCTGATCATCTATTTCCTGCTTTTCGCGCCCAATTTCGCGAGCCCGGCGAATCTGCTCAACGTCGCCAAGGACACGAGCTTCCTCGCGATCCTGGCGATCGGCTTCGCGCTCGCGCTCACCATCGCCGAGCTCGACCTTTCGGTCGCCGAGATCGCCAGTCTGGCTGCCGTCGTGTCGGGTTGGTTCGTGCAGGCGAAATACGATCCGGCTCTCGCATTTGCCGCGGCCATCGCCGTCGGTCTCGGGCTCGGGCTGTTCAACGGCTTTGGCGTGACCGTGCTGCGCGTGCCCTCGCTGATCGTCACGCTCGGGACGGCGGCGATCGCCCGTGGACTCGCTTTCATGATCACGCAGGGCGTCGCCTTCGTCGGACGCTGGCCGACCGATTTCACGGGTTTGGCGCGCGGGACGAGTCTGGGGATTTCCAACCTGATCTTCTGGATGGCCGGCGTCGCCGGCTGCGCCTTCGTGCTGGTGAAATGGACGCGCGTCGGCGCACACATGACCGCGACCGGCGAGGCCGACGAGGCGGCGCGTCTGGCCGGGATCGCGACCGCGCGCATGAAGCGGATCGGCCTGGCGCTGTCGGGCGCGTGCGCGGGCCTCGCGGCCGTGCTGCTGGCGGCGAACCTCTCCTCGGCGGCACCCGGCATGGCGGGCGACTATTTCCTTTACGCCATCGCGGCGGTTCTGCTGGGCATGACGATGTTCGAGCCGGGCCGCCCGAACGTGCCGGGCACGCTGTTCGCGGCCCTCGTTCTCAAGGTTCTGGGGAACGGTCTCGTGCTCAAAGGGGCCGCTTACTACGTGCAGGATATCGTCCTTGGTGGCATCATCATCGGGTCGGTCGCGTTCTCGGCGATGGTCACGAAGAAGCCTGCTTTCAAGGTTTGAAGACCGAACAGATCGCATAGAGGGGGAAATGAAATGACGAAGTTGAAGTCACTGGTCGCTGCGGCCGCGATGCTGCTCGCAGGCGGAACGGCCGCTCAAGCGGTCGAGATCGGGGTGATTGGATTCCAGTTCTCGTCCGAGACGCACGCGCGCGTGGCGAACGCCGCCGCCGAAGCCGCCAAGAAGAAGGGCTGGGGCGTGACGTTGCTCAACTCGGAAGGCGCGCTTCCGAAGCACGCCGAACAGTTCGAGGCGCTGATCGCCAAGAAGGTCGATGCCATCATCGTCGCGATGGGCAAGCCCGTCGAGGCCGACGCGCAGTTCAAGCTCGCCAAGGATCGCGGCATCCCGGTCATCACCGTGCAGTCGGGCGCGGGGCCACACGCCCTGTTCGACATCCAGACGAACGAGTTCAAGGTCGGAGCCGATGCCGCGCTCTACCTGCTCGGCCACATGGGCTACACGGGCAACCTCCTCGAAGTCCGCTTCGAGGGCAATATCGCCTCGCGCATTCGTGGCAAGGTTCTCGACGCCGTCGTTTCCGAGAACACGGCGGTCAACGTCGTCGGCAAGCACGCGATGGCGCGTACGCAGAGCTGGCGCGACGACGTGCGTGCGGGCGTGCAGGCGCTGCTGCTGCAGAACCAGGGCAAGGTCAACGGCATCTGGGCATCGTTCGACGGACAGGCCTACATCATCGACGATCTGCTGAAGGCGCAGGGCGTCAAGAAGGGCCAGATCCCGCTCGTGTCGGTCGACGGGGGCGAGGAAAGCTACCGCCGCATCGCAGATCCGGACAGCACGTTCCTTGCCACCGTCACGATCCCGTTCGAAGAGATGGGTGTGAAAGCCGTTGATGCGGTCGAAACGATCGTCGTCAAAAAGCAGCCGGCGACGTCGATCGTCAGCGGCCCGTATCTGTTCATGGACGCGGTCGTCGTCGACAAGAACAACGTCAAGGACTACCTGAAGAAGTGATCGGTCGCGGGCGGGCCATCGGCCCGCCCGCTGTGCCGTGCGCAAGGACGATCCAACGATGACGGATGGCGGCAACTCGGGCGCGGCGCTTTTTTCGCTGCGCGGGATCTCGAAGGATTACGGGGCCGTCCGCGCGCTTTCCGGAATCGATCTCGATGTCTTCGCCGGAGACGTGCTCGCGATCTGCGGCGACAACGGCGCCGGAAAATCGACCCTCATCAAGATCATGTCGGGCGCGCAGGCGCCGACCGCGGGAACGATGGCGCTTCGCGGCAAAGACGTGCATTTCGGCTCGCCGCACGACGCGCTCGCGCAGGGTGTCGCGACCATCTATCAGGATCTGGCGCTTGCGCCACGCCTGTCGATCGCGGCGAACGTGTTCATGGGCTCCGAGCATACGCGAGCCCTTGGCCTGCCTTTCCTTCGTATCCTCGACAAGACGCGCATGGCGAAGGAATCGCGCGAATACCTTGCGCGCCTGTCGGTCGACATCGCGGACACGACTCGGCCTGTCGATCGCCTGTCGGGCGGCCAGCGGCAGGCGGTCGCGATCTCGCGCGCGCTCCGCTGGAATGCGGAAGTCATCATCATGGACGAGCCGACGGCGGCCCTCGGCGTCAAGGAAACCGCGCAGGTCCTCGATCTGGTCCGGGTGCTGAAGGCACAGGGCCACACGATCATCCTGATCAGCCACAATATGCGCGACGTGACGGCGCTGGCGACCCGCGTGGCGATCCTGAAGGGTGGCCGCAAGGTCTCTGACAGGCCACTCGACGGTCTTACGGCCGACGATCTCAGCCACATGATCATGTCGGACGCGCAGGAAGCGGCATGAACGCGCGCACACTCGTCATCGATACCGATCCCGGGCAGGACGACGCCGTTGCCCTGCTGCTGGCCTTTGCCCATCCCGAAGCGTTCGACATCAGGCTCGTTGCGTCGGTCGCCGGCAATGTCGATCTCGAAAAGACGACGGCGAACGCATTGCGCGTACGCGACCTTGCCGAGCGCGGCGACGTGCCGGTCCATGCAGGCATGGCGGCACCGATGGTCGTTCCGCTCGAGACGGCCGAATTCATCAGTGGCCCTGACGGGCTTGCCGGCTCCGGATTGCCGGCGCCCACCTCGCGCGTGGCCGAGGGGCACGCGGTCGATGCGCTCATCCGTCTCGTGCGCGCCGAACCTGCGGGAAGCGTGACGATCTGCGCGCTTGGCCCGCTTACCAACATCGCGATGGCACTACGGCTGGCGCCCGATATCGGATCGCGCCTCGGGGGCCTGTCGATCATGGGTGGCGCGCTGTCGCTCGGCAACATGACGCCGGCGGCCGAATTCAATTTCTATGTTGATCCGCATGCTGCGGCCGTCGTGCTTGGTGCCGGCATCAAGACGGCCTTGTTCGGCCTCGACCTTACGCATCAGGCGCTCGCGTCGCCGACGCATGTCGAGCGGCTTGCCAGGATGGGGACGCGCGCGGCACGCAGCATCCACGGCATGCTGACGCGCCCGCGGGCGGGGGGCATGGCGACCAAGGCCCACCCGATGCACGATCCCTGCACCGTTGCCTGGCTGCTGTGGCCCGAACTGTTCGAAGGGCGCGACTGCGCCATCGAGATGGAAACGGAGGGCCGCCAGCGCGGCCGTTCGACCATTGACTGGAACGGACGCACGAAGCGCCCGCCGGCGGCGTTCGTCGCTTCCAAGGTCGATGCCGGCAAGCTGTTCGACCGGATGATCGACTCGATTTCCCGGCTTCCCTGAGGCAATTGCGCGATGACGCACCCGGTCGATGCACATCTGGAAGAGGCCGAGCGCGCGATCGCCGCGATGCGCGATGCGGCACTGGCCGCGCGCCGCCTGCATGCGCGTGCCGAGCTGCTGCGCCACATGCGCACGACGGCGGCGAAGATGCGGGGACTTCCGGTCGATGAGGCCGCCGCGCGCGTCTGCACCGAATGGATGAAGGCCTGGAGCCTCGACGGCGTGGCATATCCGGCACTTGCCGATGATGTCCGCGCGTTTGCGGCCGCTTTCTGCCGCGATGCAGGTGGTTCCAATTCGGCGACGCAGGCGGAAATCGAAACGGCGCTGGCCCGGCTCGAGAAAGGCTTCGTCGCGACAGGGACGACATTGTCCGACCAGATGGCATTCCGGTCCGAATGCGCGCACGGCTGGTGGGAATACGTGGTGGCAAAGCCCGGCGACACCGCCGGCAAGGCATTCTGGACGCACGGTTGCGCGCCGCACTGCCGACAAGGTTAGAGGCTAGGGGAGAGACGGAATGTACGATCTGGTTCTGACGGGCGGCCGGGTGATCGATCCCGCGCAGGCGCTCGACAAGGTATGCGACGTGGCTTTTCTCGGCGGCAAGGTCGCTGCGGTCGGTCCGAAGCTGGGGCCGGCGAAGGCCACGAAGGATGTGACCGGAAAGATCGTGACACCCGGCCTCATCGACCTGCACACGCATGTCTATTGGGGTGGGACTTCGATCGGCGTCGATCCGGATTCCTACGCGAAACGGGCTGGTTGCACGACGCTGATCGATGCGGGCACCGCGGGCCCGGGCAACATGCCCGGTTTCCGCAAGCACATCATCGAACCGAACCGCGTGCGCATCCTGCCCTTCCTGAATATCTCGTACCCTGGCATCTTCGCCTTCGGCTCTTACGTGATGGTTGGCGAGTGCGAGGATCTGCGCATGCTGAGCCCGCGCGCCTGTCGCGATATCGGCCGCGAACATGCCGACCTGATCGTCGGCATCAAGGTGCGCGTCGGCAAGAGCGCATCGGGCGAATCAGGCGTGGCACCTCTCGATATGGCTCTCGAGGTTTCGGACCATCTCGGAATTCCGGTCATGGCGCATCTCGACCATCCGCCGCCCTACCGCAGCGAAGTGATGCCGCGCCTGCGCAAAGGCGACATCCTGACGCACTGCTACCGTCCGTTCCCCAACGCACCGATTACCGGTGACGGGCGCGTGCAGGACGACGTGCGCGCCGCACGCGCGCGCGGCGTGATCTTCGACATCGGCCATGGCGGTGGGTCGTTCGGATACGAGACCGCGCTGCCGATGATGAAGGCGGGCTTCCTGCCCGACGTCATCTCCTCGGACGTGCATGTGCTATCCGAAAACGGACCGGCCTTCGACCAGCTCGTCACGATGTCGAAATTCCTGGCCATCGGCATGCCGTTGGTCGAGGTGATCCGCTGCTCGACGATCAATCCGGCCCTTGCGGTGCGCAAGACGGACCGCGGCACATTGACGCCGGGCACGCTGGGCGACGCGACGATCCTGGAGATCGAGAAGGGCAAGTTCAGCTTCGCCGACGTGCTGGGTGAGATCCGCGAGGGGAGCGAACATCTGCGCTGCCGGGGTATCGTCCTCGGCGGCGAATGGTGGCACGGCTAGCCGAGGGCGCGGCGCAGCGCCTCGATCAGCAATCCGTCATCCGCCGGCCGAACCGCCTGCAGGTCGATGGTCAGGATGCCGCGGGCAAGATCGCGTTCGCCGACATGTACGGGCGGATTGCCCGCCAGAAGACGGGCGGCAGCCGCAGGGCCGTCAGTGGCCCCGATCTGGAGCACTGGCACCCGGCCTTTCAGAATCTGCGTCCAGCGCGATCCCAGCGCGGCCACGATGGCCTCGAGGCGCATGCCAAAGGTGGCCATGGCCGCAGCCTCATCGCGGGCGGCAAAGCGCTCAAGCGCCACGACCAGCCCGACGATCTCCTCCTTGCCGACCTTGAAGGCGCGCCCGATGCCGTGATGCGGCGGAGCCGGCACAAGCACCCGGTCGACGAAGTCTGGTGCTGCCCAGCGGGACGGCTCCACGTCCATATCGAGCTGCTGGAGCAGGGCGGAAGCCACGAGATCGCGTCGGCCGGCTAGGATGCCGCTTGCCTGCGGTCCGCCGATGGCCTTGCCGCCCGAGAAAACGACGATGTCGGCACCGGCCGAAATGAACGCCGAGAGGTTCGAGGCCGGCGGCAGCTGTGCGGCCGCATCCACGATCACCGGGATGCCGCGCTTGCGGCAGGTTGCGACGACGGCCGGAAGATCCCCCACCGTGTCGGGTGTGGCGGAGAAGGCGAAGGCGGCGGTGGCGGGGCCGATCGCGGCCTCGATCTCCCACGCCTCGAGCCCGCGGATGCCGGCACCCGTTCCCCGGTCATTGTGGCCGATGTCGACGAGCACCGCACCCGCCGCGCGCAGCGCGTGGTCGTAGGCATTTCGGTGCGTACGGGCGATCAGGATTTCGTTGGGAATGCCGCGTGTGTCGGGAAGGCGTGACATGCGGGCGATATCGAATCCCGCAAGGCAGGCGGCGGCGGCCAGGGTCAGGCCGGCGGCGGCACCTGAAGTCACGAGCCCCGCTTCTGCACCCGTCGCCTTCGCAATGACGCGGCTGGCGGCCGATTGCAGCTCGCCTATATCGACCGACGCCCGGGCGGCATCGCGCATCGCATCGACGACCGCTTCGTCCATCAGGCTGCCGCCGAGCCGCGTCAGCGTGCCTGCGGCGTTGATCCGGCGTTTGACGCCGAGCCGCGCGTAGACGTCGCTCACTGCGGACCCCGCAGGTGGCAGGCCACGAAACGGCGGGGCGCGATCTCGCGCAAGGCGGGCGCTTCGCTGCGACAACGATCGACCGCATAGGGGCAGCGCGTGTGGAAATGGCAGCCAGACGGCGGATTCATCGGGCTTGGGACCTCGCCCTCGATCGTCTTGCGCTCGCGCTTGGCGCGCGGATCGGGAATCGGGGCGGCCGCGATCAGCGCTTCCGTATACGGATGCTGCGGATCGGCGAAGAGATCGTCGCGGCTCGCGAGTTCGACGATCTTCCCCAAATACATGACCGCGATGCGATGGCCGATATGCTCGACCACGCCAAGGTCGTGGGAGACGAACAGGTAGGCAAGTCCATATTCCTCCTGCAGGTCCATCAGCAGGTTCAGGACCTGCGCCTGGACCGACACGTCGAGGGCCGAGACCGGCTCGTCCGCGACGATCAGAGAAGGGTTCAGGGCAAGGGCGCGCGCGATGCCGAGGCGCTGGCGCTGTCCCCCGGAAAACTCGAAGGGAAAGCGGTGCATTGCATCGGCGCGCAGGCCTACGCGCGTGAGCAGCTTCGCCGCGCGCGCCTCCCGCTCGGACGCGGCCATAGCCTCGTAGTTCTCAAGCGGCTCCGTCACGATGACGCCGGCCTTGAGACGCGGATTGAGCGAGGCGTAAGGGTCCTGGAACACCATCTGCACGTGGCGGCGGTGGGCGCGCATGCCCGCCTCGTCGAGTTTGGTCACGTCCGTGCCGCCGAGCGCGACCTTGCCGCTGCTCGGCTCGATCAGGCGCAGGATCAGTTTGGCGACGGTCGACTTGCCGCAGCCCGATTCGCCCACGAGGCACAGCGTCTCGCCGGCCGCGATGTCGAACGACACGCCGTCAACCGCTCGGACTTTCGCGACCACCTTGCGCAGGAGGCCGCGCGTGACGTCGAAATGCTTGGTGAGGTTCTCGACCTCGAGGACGGTCTTTGCCCCGCTCATGACGCAAGTACCTTCTCGGCTTCCCAGCAGGCGACGAGGTGGCTGCCTTCCAGCGTGCGGATCGGCGGCGCTTCGCTGCGGCAGCGGTCGGTCGCATGCGCGCAGCGGGGCGCGAATGCGCAGCCGGGGATGGGGTCGCGTAGGTTCGGCACGATACCGGGGATTTCGGACAGGCGCCGCTTGCGGTTGACGCCGGAATTGCGGCGCGGGATCGAGGCCATCAGGCCGCGCGTGTAGGGATGGGCGGGTCGGTCGAACAGGTCGAGCACGTCGGCTTCCTCGACCTTCCGGCCGGCGTACATCACGACCACGCGCCGGCACGTTTCCGCGACAACGCCCAGATCGTGCGTGATCAGCATCACGGCCGCACCGATCGATTCCTTGAGGTCGAGCATCAGGCGCAGGATCTGCGCCTGGATCGTCACGTCGAGGGCCGTCGTCGGTTCGTCGGCGATCAAGAGCTTCGGATTGCAGGCGAGCGCCATGGCGATCATCGCGCGCTGGCGCATTCCGCCGGAGAATTGGTGCGGATAGTCGTGCACGCGCCGGTCGGCATCGGGGATGCGCACGAAACGCAGCATTTCGGCCGCGCGCGCGTATCCGGCTTCGCGGGTCATGCCTTGATGGATCATCGCCGCTTCGGCGATCTGTTCGCCGATCGAGAAGACGGGATTGAGGCTCGTCATCGGCTCCTGGAAGATCATCGCGATGCGGTTGCCGCGGATCCTGCGCATCTCCGCCTCGTCAAGTCCGACGAGTTCGCGTCCGTCGAACCTGATCGAACCGCCGACGATGCGTCCGATCTTCGGCGGCAACAGGCCAAGAATTGAAAGCGCCGTCACGCTCTTGCCGCAGCCGGACTCGCCGACCACGCCGAGCGTCTCGCCCGGGCGCACGTCGAACGAGACGCCGCCGACGGCCCGCGTCACGCCATCGCGCGTGAAGAAGTGCGTCTGCAGGTCTTCGATGGCAAGGACGGGTGTCTGGCTCATTGCTCCCCCTACATCCGCCGCGAGAGGCGCGGATCGAGCCGGTCGCGCAGACCGTCGCCGAGCAGGTTTACCGCGAGCACGACAAGGGCGAGGCACAGGCCGGGGAAGAAAATCGTCCAGGGCGCCCGTGCGAGCAGCAGGCGGCTCGAAGCGATCATGTTGCCCCAGGTCGGCGTCTCCGGCGGAACGCCCGCGCCCAGGAACGACAGGCCGGCCTCGATCAGGATCGCCGATGCGGTCACATAGGTCGCCTGCACGATCAGAGGCGGAATGGTGCTGGGCAGGATATGGCGCAGCACGATCTTGAGCGTCCGGCTGCCGCCGCTGATCGCGGCTTCGATATAAGGTTGCTCCCGAGTGGTGAGCACGACGGAACGGACCAGGCGCACGACGCGCGGCACTTCGGGAATGACGATCGCGACGATGATGATGCCCACGCTTGCGCGGTTGAGCGAGACCATCGCGATGGCAAGGAGAATGGCGGGAATTGCCATCAGCCCGTCCATCATGCGCATGACCACATTGTCGAGCGCGCGGACGTAACCGGCGGCCAGCCCGATCGCGAGCCCGACGACGATCGACACGAGGGCGACCGCAAGCCCGACAATCAGCGAAATGCGTGCGCCGTAGACGCAGCGCGAGAAGATGTCGCGTCCGAGGCCGTCGGTGCCGAACCAGAAGGCCTCCGATGGCGGCTGCAGGCGGTTGACGGGATTCATCATGCGCGGATCGCTGGCAATGAGGGGGGCGATGATCGCGATGATGGCCATGAAGAGCAGGATCGCGGACCCCGCGACGATCGTCGGGTTCCGGCGGGCAAAGGTGGGGAAGTCGCGCAAAGTCATGTCAGTACCGGATGCGCGGGTCGAAGAGGGTATAGGAGAGATCGACCAGAAGATTCACGAGAACGTAGATTCCCGCGAAGAGCATGATGACGCCCTGGACGATCGGATAGTCGCGCCGCGAGATCGCGTCGACGACAAGGCGGCCGATACCGGGAATGTTGAAGACGGTCTCGGTGATGACCACGCCGCCGATCAGAAGTGCCACGCCGATACCCACGACCGTGACGATCGGAACGGCCGCGTTCTTCAGCGCGTGACGCAGCAGCAGGGGGCGGTTGGCGACGCCTTTGGCCTTGCCGGTGCGGATATAGTCTTCGGCCAGGACCTCAAGCATCGTCGTGCGCGTGATGCGTGCGATCAGCGCCACATAGGCCATGCCGAGGGCGAGCGAGGGCAGCACGAGATTGCGCAGCCAGGGAACGACACCTTCGGCGATGCGGGTATAGCCCTGCACCGGCAGCCATTTGAGATCGATGGCAAACAGGAAAATCAGCATGTAGCCGACGACGAAGACCGGCAGCGAAAAACCCATGACGGCGAAGCCCATCACGCAGCGATCAATCCAGGTACCCGGATTGGCCGCCGCGATCACACCCAGCGTGATCGCGACGACGACAGCGAAGGAGATCGTGGTGAGGGCGAGGGATATCGTCGGTTCGGCGCGCTGGCCGATCAGGACGGTGACCGGATCGCCCCAGAACAGCGACTGCCCGAGGTCGCCGCCGAGAAGCGCCAGCAGCCAGAGGCCGAACTGCTTCCAGAGCGGTTCGTCGAGGCCGAGCTTCGCGCGGATCTGGGCGATGTTCTCGACGGTCGCGTTGTCGCCCGCCATGATCGCTGCGGGATCACCTGGGGAAAGATGAAGCAGAAGGAAGACGAATACGGCCACCAGCGCCATGACAGGCACGGTGAGGAAAAGGCGGCGGACGATGTAAGACAGCATCGATTTACCCGTGGTGGCCGGTGCGCCCGCGAGGGACGCACCGGCCCATCATGCGAAAAGGATGCCGATCAGACCTTTTCGACGTTCCACCACGGGATGATTTCCGCGACCGGCAACAGGCCGCGGATGTTGGTGCGCATGGCTGCCGGCTGGATCCACTGCCCGTAATAGAGCTGCGGCACGAAATTCCAGGCGTTGTCCTGGATTTCGCGGGCGATCTTCTGGCGATCGGCCAGTGTTTCGCCGACCGCCCACTGGGCGCGCAGCTGCTCGTGCTTGGCGTCCTCCGGCCAGCCGAACCAGCCCTTCTCTCCGGTTGCCGCGTGTGCGGCCAGCAGGATCGGATGCCCGACGGCGGAGCCGCCGGCGGAGGTGATGAAGATGTTCCAGCCACCTGCCGCGGGGGCAGCCTTCACCGAACGGCGCTGCACCACGTTCGACCAGTCCATCGCCTCTACACGAACATTGAAGCCGCCCTGGCGCAGTTCCTGCGCGAGGAGCTGGGCGGAGTTGCTCATGTAGGGAATGTTGGTCGCCTGCATCAGCAGGACCTCTTCGCCCTTGTAGCCGGCTTCGGCGAGCAGCGCTTTCGACTTTGCGAAGTTCTGGCCGCCCTTGTACCAGCCCGTGTTCGCGTCGTTTTCCATCGACGTGCCCATGGCGAAGTAAGAAGGCGTGTCCTTGGCGTATTTCGAGCCGCCAAAGGTCGCCTTCATGTGGTCCGACTGCTTGACGCAGTAAAGCATCGCCTGCCGGATCTTCACGTTGTTGAAAGGCGGGTGGAGGAAGTTCGGGCGGATCAGGCCAACCTGGCCGAGCTGGTTGAGGATCTCGATCTTGATGTTCTTGTCGGATTCGAGCTGCGGCATGAAATCGGGCTGCGGGATCTCGTAGAAGTCGATTTCACCTGCCTGAAGGGCCGCCACGGCCGTCTGCCCGTCGGGCATGTTGACGTAGACGACGCGGTCGAGCTTGACGTTCTTGCCGCCGGAAATGCCGCTGGGGGCGTCGCTGCGCGGAACGTAGTTGGGGTTCTTGTCGTAGACATACTGCGTGCCGGGGCGCGTCTCGGCCATGTTCATCATGAACGGACCCGAGCCGACGACCGTCTCGATCTTCTGCATCGGGTCGGTTTCGGCTTCCTTCTTGCGCATCATGAAGCCGATCGGTGTCGTCGTCTTCGCAAGCACGTCGAGGACGAGACCGTACTTTTCCTTGAGCTGGATCGTGAAGGTCTTGGCGTCCTTCGCCTCGACGCCCTTGACGCGCTCCATCATGTGCTGGCCGCCGCCGTCGCGGACGGCCCAGCGCTTGATCGACGGGATGATATCGGCCGTCGTCACGTCGGTGCCGTCGTGCCACTTGAGGCCGTCGCGCAGTTCGAACGTCCAGGTCATGTTGCCGGCGTCATAGCCATACTTGCCGACCATCTGGGGCTTCGCCTCGCCCTTCTCGTCGATTCCGAAGAGCGTGTCGTAGACCATGCCGCCGTGGTAGGCGGACATGTTTGCCGTCGTCCAGATCGGATCGTAGGTCGGGATGTCGCCGTGGAACACGGCGCGGACCGTGCGTGCGGCAGCCGGGCGCGTCTGCGCGCGGGCCAGCGAGGGTGCACCGGCGATCGCCGCTGCGGCGGCCGTGGATTTCAGGACTGTACGTCGCGCGATCTTCGTCATCTTCTTTGTCCTCCGTGTCCGTTGATCCGGCACGCCAATTTCGGCGCGTCCATTTTTATGGATTTTTTAATCGGCCCGAAGCTTGTCATACGCCCCCGGAGGGCCGCAAGGCCTCAAACGATGAGGGCCGGCTCGGTCTTCTCGTCGAGCGGCCAGATGGGCCGCTGGATGCGTGTAAACGGAATTTTACGGTAGTCCCGGCTGAGCGGCCCGTCGGAATCGATGTAGATCACTTTTTTGGCGATCGGGCCGAAAGCGGCCATGAAATGGTTCGTCGACTTGACGACGACCATTTTCCGGGTCCGCGGGTCGATCCCCACATTCTCGAACAGTTCCAGGCCGAGGGCCTGGGTCCGGTTGGTGATCAGGACGATCTCGACCCCGCCCACCTTGATGGCCGCGCAGTCGCCCAGCGGCACCTGGGTCGGTCCAAAGCTCTGGTGGCAGTCCCGCTTCAGGCCCACGACCTTGACCTTGGCATCGACCGGCTGGCCGGACGTGGGGCCGATCTTGCCGCCGAAGCGCAGATTGAATTCGGCCCCGAGACCTGCGTCGAAACACAGGCGCACGGCTATCGGATCCCAGATCGGGCCGATGATGGCTTCTTGTGCATTGCGGTCGATCAGGCGACGGAGGATCGTCGTGTTGTCGGTCGGAGCGCCACCGCCGGCATTGTCGGCCGGATCGGCCATGACGACCGGTGCGGCATTGAACTCCATCGCGGCGGTGATGCCGCCATCGACGTCGAAATACTCCGGCATCGTCTTGCCGCGCATCGACACGAATTCCTCGCCGATCTGCGTGGCGAGCTTGTCGCCCTTGGCCTTGTCCTTGTCCATGACGACAAGGATGCGTCCCGTGAGTTCCGGCACGTCGGCATAGGGAAAGCAGTGGCCGATGGAAATCGACAGGATGCCGTCCTTGCCTTCCATCGCGATCATGCGATCGACGAAGGCGCGCATCAGCGGCAGCGTCGTGGGATAGCTCTGGATCTGCCGGCAATCGTAAACCGACATGACCGGCTTCACTTCGCCGCGCAGCGTGCGCAGCACGATGTCGAGCACGTCTTCGGCGCGCTCGACGACGTCGGTATGCGGGAATTCCTTGTAGAGGACGATCACGTCGGCATGCTTCACGCGCTTGATCGTGAGGTGGCAATGCGGATCCAGTTCGACGCCAATGACCGCCTTCGGCCCGACGATCTCGCGCACGCGCGCGATGATGTCGCCTTCCACGTCGTCGTAGCCGTGCGCCACCATGGCGCCGTGCAGGCCGAGCAGCACGCCGTCCACCGGCATCGCTGCCTTGAGCTGGCCCAGGATCTCGTCGCGCATGAACTCGTAGTCTTCCCGGTTCGTCGTGCCGGCTGGGCTTGCCGCGAAGCAGCTGCCCTCGATCAGCGTGAAGCCTTCCTTTTTCGCCCGACGGCGCGCGACCCACAGCGGCGCCGTGCACATCAGCGGGGTTTCCTCGGGGTGCTCGCCGGGCCGCAGGAACACGCATTCCTTGTAGGCCTGGAGGCTGGTCGGAAGCGGCGAGAAGGTATTCGTTTCGGTCGCAATCGTCGCGGCGAACAGACGCATCTTTTTCCCCTCTGGATTTGATGGCGGCGCCAGCATAGCGTCATACATTGGTTGGATGATAGGGGAGGGACCGGCGGCGATGGCGAAACCTACGCGGATCGAATGCGACGTCGATTTCGACAAGGACGGCAAACAGGTGAGTTGGCTTGGCCTGCCGCACTCCGTGACGCGTTCGGCCTACGGCCGGATCATGATTCCGATCGCCTGCATCAAGAACGGCAAGGGCCCGACCGCCTTCTTCATGGCCGGAAACCATGGCGATGAATACGAGGGTCAGATCGCGCTGGCCAAGCTCATCCGTGCGCTGGAGCCCGGCGAAATCTCCGGCCGCGTGATCATCCTGCCGGCCGCCAATTTCCCGGCCGCGATGGATAGCGCGCGCGTCTCCCCGATCGACGGCGGGAACCTCAACCGGTCGTTTCCGGGTGATCCCGACGGCACCGTGACGCAGCAGATCGCGCACTATATCGACAGCGAGCTCTTTCCGCGTGCCGACCTGTTCCATGATCTGCATTCGGGCGGCGGGTCTCTGGACTATGTGCCTTTCGCCTCGATGCACGAGGGCAGTGACGCGGACCTCAACCGGCGCTGCAGCGAAGCATTGTTCGCGTTCGCCCCCGATGTGGCGCTGGTCTGGAAGCTCGGTCAGGACACGCGCTATTCGCCGGCGGCCGCCATGAAGCGAGGCTTGCCAGCACTGGGCGGCGAATTCGGCGGCAAGGGCTCGGTCAACCGTTCCGCGTTGGCGATGGTCGAACGCGGTCTGCGGCGGCACCTCGTGCATCTCGGCATGGTGGAAAAGCCCAAGGACTGGGCCGTCGCGCGGACGCCGCGCCGCATGAGCGTGCCGGGGCAGGGCTGGTTCGTCTATGCGCCCGAGCCCGGCCTGTTCGAGCCGGCGGTCGAACTCGGCGATATTGTGACGAAGGGACAGCTCTGCGGTCACGTCCACTTCGTCGACAATCCGGCGCGCGCGCCGATCCCCTGCCATTTCCGCGAGGCCGGAACCGTCATCTGCAAGCGCCATTTCGCGCGCGTCGAGCGTGGCGACTGTGTGGCGCATCTGGCTGTCGATGAGCCTTGGTGAAATCCATTCGCTGTCGGCGACGCGCGCCCGGCGTGCGATCGTCGCAGAAGAACTGTCGCCGGCGGCACTGCTTGCCGCCTGCAGGGCACGTATCGCCACACGCGACGACGATATCGGCGCGTTCTTGCGGCTGGAGGATGCGAAGTCGCTGCCCGTGCTCGGTGCGCTCGCCGGGATTCCGATCGCGATCAAGGACATCGTCGATACGGCTGGTCTCGGCACCGAGTATGGTTCGCCGTTATTTGCCGGCAACGTGCCGACGGCCGATGCCGATTGCGTGCGACGCCTGAAGGAGGCGGGTGCAATCATCCTCGGCAAGACAGTGACGACCGAGTTCGCGCATGTCACGCCGAAGGGAACGCGCAATCCGCGCGATCCCACCCGCACGCCAGGCGGATCATCCAGCGGTTCGGCCGCGGCAGTGGCGGATTTCATGGTTCCGCTGGCCATCGGTACGCAGACGGGCGGTTCCGTCATCCGCCCGGCTTCCTTCTGCGGCACGTTCGGCTTCAAGTCGTCGATCGGTCGCACGAACACCACGGGCATCCACGAGCTTGCGCGTTCGCTCGACACGGTCGGCTGGTTCGCGCGCTCGGCAAGCGACCTGCGCTTGATGGGCACGGTCCTGCTCGATCCGCCGCGCACGCCGGCGCCGCGGCGCGCCCGTCCGCGGCTTGCCTGCCTTACGACGCCCTTCGACGCGGAAGCCCAGCCATCCGCACGCGAGGCGCGCGACAAGGTCTGTCGCCAGCTCTCCGGCGTGGCCGACATCGTGCCGGTCAAGCTTCCGGCATCGTACGGCACGCTGAACGCGCTGCATCGGCGTATCGTCTCGGTCGAGGCGTCGCGCGCCTTCACGCCCTACGAGAAGCGCGATGCATCGAAGCTCTCGCCTTTGCTGCGCGAGTTCATCGCCCTCGGTCGGGCGAACGAAGCCGGATATGCGGGCGCACAGGCGGAAGCCGATGTCGCGCGCCGTATATACGATGCCGACATTGAGCATTTTGACGCCTTCGTGCTGCCTGCTGCCCTCGGCGAGGCGCCGATTGGCCTCGGATCGACGGGTGAGGCGACCTACAGCCTTTTTCTGTCGCTGCTCGGTCCGCCCTGCGCGACGCTGCCGGCCGCGTCGGGGCCCGACGGCATGCCGATCGGCGTCCAGCTCGCCGGAGCGCGCGGCCGCGACGAGGAACTGCTCGAACTCGTCGGCTGGGCGGCCGAAAACCTCGGTCTGGCGACGGATTAGAAGTAGGTCCGGATCGCGTCGACGACGTTGTAGTCGTGGTCGGCCATGACGATCAGCTGCCATTTGTCAAAGGTCAGGCAGGGATGCGAAATCCCGAAGCCGACCATATCGCCTACCCGCAATGGCGAGTCCGCCGGCACGTCGAGGAAGCCGTGCTGGTCATTGAGATTGACGCATTTGTGCCCGGCGAGTTTCGCAGGCTGGCGCGGGCTCGATCCTGGCCGGTACCAAAGATGCGGTACGGGTAGCAGCGGATCGTACGAGACATCGCGCTTGCCCATCGTCACCAGCACGCGCGTCGGTTCGGGGCGCGACTGCACGTAGGCCCAGACTTCCAGAGCCGGTTCCGGTCGGCCGAGCTCGGCGAGCATCTTGGAGCGTTCGGCGATGCCATCAAAATGTGCTTCGTACATCGCCGAATCGTGGGTGATGTAGCAGCCCGAGCGCGTCAGGATCGATTTGGGCCGTTTCAGGTTGAGGCCGCGGAACTTCTCGACGACCAGGTCGTAGAAGGCCGAGCCGCCGGCCGTCAGGATCAGCGGCCCTTCCGCGCACAGGTCCTCAGCGTCGACCATCTTGGCGATGTCGCCGAGGAAATCGAGAAAATGCGTGACACGCAGCGCCGCGTCCGCCCCCGACAGAAGTCCTTCGAACCCTTCGACGCCGCGCAGCGAAACGTATGGGTGCGCGGCCTTCGCCGCCTTCGCGACGGCTCGCGCTTCCTCGATCGTGCGAACGCCCGTGCGCCCGCCCTTGAGGCCGCCTTCGAGGAACACGCCGATCCGGCCGCGCAGATTCTTCGCCTTGGCAGCCGCTGCGAGCGCCTCGACGCCGGCGACCGAGTCCACGAGGCAGAAGAACTCGAACTGCGGGTCGCGCGCCAGCTCGTCGGTCACGTACCGCATGCCCTGCTTTCCGACCAGTTGGTTGGCCAGCACGATGCGCGGGCTGCCGAAATGGCGCGCGACCTGGATCTGGTGGACGGTGCCGACCGTGATCGCCCAGGCGCCGGCCTTCGCCTGCATGTCGAAAAGTTGCGGGCTCATCGTCGTCTTGCCGTGCGGCGAATGGATGGCGCCCGTCCGCTCGAGGAAGGTGCGCATCAGCATCTCGTTGCGGCGCACCGCGTCGGACTTGAGGATGCACACGGGCAGCGGCAGGTCTTCCGCCAGCAGATTCCAGCCCTGCTTGCCGATGTCGCGCAGCTTCAGGGGCGAAATTCCGCCCGGCATCCCCTTGAAGGTCTCGTCGACCGCTCCGCCCGTGATTTCGTCGAGACGCATCCTGTTCCCCCTTCGCTTGGCGCATGTTCCCGCGCTAGCTTCAGGATAGACCATTTCCCGGGGAGGCAAACAGTTTGAACGACGCGCCGACATCGTTGTCCGGGTGGGCAGCCTATCCCGTGGCCCATCGCGCGAATCCGAAGGTCCGCCCCGGCCCTTATGGCGCGCGCCAGAGCGCCGTCCTGAACGCCAGCGCTTTCGCCGCGGCGCGTGACGAGATCGCGCATTGGCCCGGATATGTGGCGACGCGACTGGTCGAACTCGCCGATGTCGCGAAGCTCGCCGGCGTCGCGCGCGTCTCGTACAAGGACGAGAGCGCGCGCTTCGGCCTCGGCAGCTTCAAGGCGTTGGGTGGCGCCTATGCGGTGCTGCGCCAGTTGCGTGCGGCCGAACGTCCGCCGGCGGAGATCGTGGTGACGTGCGCCACCGACGGCAATCACGGACGCTCTGTCGCCTGGGGCGCCCACCGATTCGGCTGCAAGTGCGTCATCTATATCCATTCGACTGTCAGCGAAGGCCGCGCCAAGGCCATCGCGGCCTACGGGGCGGAAATACGCCGCGTTCCCGGCACGTACGACGACGCCGTGCGGCAGGCCGCCGCCGACGCCGCCGCGAACGGCTGGATCGTCGTCTCCGACACGTCCTATCCGGGCTACACCGAGATTCCGCGCGACGTGATGCAGGGCTATGCCGTGATGGTCGACGAAGCGCTCGCCCAGCTCGGCGATCCGCCGACGCATGTCTTCATCCAGGCCGGCGTCGGCGGGCTGGCCGCCGCAGTCTGTGGCCATCTGTGGGAGACGCTTGGCGACAGGCGTCCCCGCACGGTCGTCGTCGAGCCGGATCGCGCCGCGTGCCTGTTTGAAAGTGCAAGGGTCGGCAAGGCAGCGAATATCGGCGGGGCACTCGACACCGCGATGGCAGGTCTTGCGTGCGGCGAGACCTCGCTGCTCGCCTGGGAGATCCTGGAAGAAGGAGCGGGCGATTTCATGACCGTGACGGACGAGGCCGCCTTCGCCTGCATGCGGCTGCTAGCGCCGCAGGTCGTCGCGGGCGAGTCCGCGGTCGCCGGGCTGGCGGGTTTGCTGGGTGCGGCGGCTCGTCCGGATCTCGCGCGTGCCCTTGGGCTCGATGCGAAATCACGCGTGCTGCTGTTCGGCAGCGAAGGTGATACCGACCCCGAACTCTATCGCCGGATCGTCTCGGCCTAGTGCGCCGCCGGCCAGAGCTTGCCGTCGCTCAAGCGGGTCGCCAGTTCGCCGGCCGCAAGTTCCAGCAGCTTCTCGCCCTTCGCTGCCGTTGCCCGCTCAGGATTTCCGATCGTGCCGTTGGGGGTGAGGTCGGCGAAGGAGTGCCAGCGCTTGGGTTGACGGCCGAAGACGCTCTCGTCGAGATCGGCGGGTCCTGCGGCGGCGGCAAGGTCCGTCGCATCGACCAGTTCCGGGGCGACTGCCAGCATCATCGAGGTTTCGGCCTCGCACGCATGCAGCACGGTCGACTGGTCTTCGAGGATCGCCGCGATCTGCGGCCCCAGCGACGGCCAATAGCTGCCGACCGCGACCGGCACGCCGAGATCGCGCGTCAGTTCCGTTGCGACCGTGTCGAGCCCAGCGATGTTGCCGCCATGGCCATTGAAGAGGACGATGCGCCGGAAGCCCTGCCGTTTGAGCGACGAAACAAGGTCGCGCAGCACGGCGAGGTACGTGGGGAAGGTGAACGAGAACGTGCCGCCGAATGCCAGATGGTGCTCGGCAAGTCCGCACCATAGCGTCGGGGCGACGACGACCGGCAGGCGTGCGGCGATCTTGCGCGCCGCACGCCGCGCGACTTCGCCGACGAGTACCGTGTCGACACTGGTGGGAAGGTGGGGGCCGTGCTGCTCGGTCGACGCGACGGGAACGATCACGATGGCATCGCGCGCGGCAAGCGCACGCAGGTCCGCCGATTTGAGCCGCGCCCATTCAATCTCGATGTCGCCCTGTGCCATTGCAATCCTCCGGTCTTTCTTCGATTGTAGTGGGCCCTTTTGCGCCTTGCCCAGCGGAGTTTCATGGCCGTTGCAATCGACAGCGCCGCACTTCTCGACCGGCTCGCCCGTTTGGGCGCAGTGGGTGGAATACCCGGCGGCGGCAATGCACGCCTTGCACTGACGGACGAAGACAAGGCCGGCCGCGATCTGGTCGTCGGCTGGATGCGCGAACTCGGTCTTTCCGTCGCCGTGGATGTGATCGGAAACGTGATCGCGATCCGTGCCGGTACGCACGACATCGAGCCGGTGATGATCGGTTCGCATATCGACACCGTGCGAACCGGGGGGCGCTACGACGGGAATCTCGGCGTGCTTGCCGGACTTGAGCTCTGCGCGGCGCTCGACCGGGCCGGGATGCGCACGCGCCGCCCCATCGCGGTCGCGTTCTTCACGAATGAAGAAGGTGCTCGGTTCCAGCCCGACATGCTCGGCAGCCTCGTCTATGTCGGCGGCATGGGCGTGGACGAAGCGCATGCCGCACGCGCCATCGACGGCAAGCTTTTGGGCGACGAGCTTGCGCGCATCGGCTATCTGGGCGATCGCGCACCGGGTTTCGTTCGCCCGCACGCGTTCGTCGAACTCCATATCGAGCAGGGCCCGATCCTCGAAGCCGAGGGAATCACCATTGGCGCCGTCACGGGCGTGCAGGGCATCTCGTGGGCTGAGTACACGCTGTCCGGTGTTTCCAACCACGCCGGCACCACGCCGATGCGTCTTCGCAAGGATGCCGGCTATGCCGCGATGGCCATCGCCAGCGGCGTCCGTGATCTCGTGCGTCGCTTCGGCGGCGATCAAGTCGGCACCGTCGGACGTATCGAACTCGCTCCGAATCTGATTAACGTCGTCGCCGCGCGCGCGACCTTCACGGTCGATCTGCGCAACACCGACGAGTCGATCCTGAAGCAGGCGGAGACAGAAGTGGCCGCCCTGATCGAGCACATCTGCCGTGCCGAGAACGTGGGTGTCGAGAAGCGCGTGCTGGCGCGGTTCGAGCCCGTGTCGTTCGATCCGGCCGTGATCGAACGCGTCGCGGCAAGTGCCGTCCGGCGCGGCTTCACGTGCCGCCAAATGCCGTCCGGTGCCGGGCACGATGCACAGATGTTCGCGCGCATCTGCCCGACCGGCATGATCTTCGTGCCCAGCGTCAAGGGCCTGTCGCACAATGTCGCCGAGTTCACCGAACCCGCCGACATAGATGCGGGCGCCAAGGTCTTGCTCGACGTCGTCCTCGAACTGGCCGCCTGAACCGCAACACAGGAACTCCCATGTCCCGCCATCTGACCGTTGCCGCCGCCCAACTCGGACCCATCGCCCGCGCGGAAACGCGTGTGCAGGTCGTGGAACGCCTGATCGCCCATTTGCGCGAAGCAAAGCGCATGGGCTCGGATCTGGTCGTCTTCCCCGAACTGGCGCTGACGACGTTTTTCCCGCGCTGGTTCTTCGCCGATCAGGCCGAGATCGATTTTTTCTTTGAAAGCGAGATGCCCGGTCCCGCCACGAAGCCGCTGTTCGACGAGGCGAAGCGTCTCGATCTGGGTTTCTGTCTCGGCTATGCCGAGCTGACACAGGAAGAGGGCAGAACGAAGCGCTACAATGCCGTGATCCTCGTGGAAAAATCAGGCGAGATCGTCGGCAAGTACCGCAAGGTACATTTGCCCGGGCATGACGCGCACGAGCCGTGGCGCCGTTTCCAGCATCTCGAGAAGCGCTATTTCGACATCGGGAACTATGGCTTCCGCGTCTTCCGCGCCTTCGGGACGACGATCGGGATGTGCATCTGCAACGACCGGCGCTGGCCTGAGACCTATCGCTCGCTCGCCCTGCAAGGCGCCGAGATGGTGCTGCTCGGTTACAACACGCCGGTCCACAATCCACCGGCACCGGACCACGACGATCTCGCGCTGTTCCACAACTCGCTGGTGATGCAGTCGGGCGCTTACCAGAACGGCATGTGGGTCGTCGGCGTCGCCAAGGGCGGGACGGAAGAAGGCGTACCGTCGATTGCCGGCAGCCAGATCGTCGCGCCCAGCGGCGTGACAGTCGCTGCCTGCCGCGGCGACGGGGACGAACTGGCCGTCGCGCGCTGCGATCTCGATGCCGGTTCAAGCTACCGGCGCACGACGTTCAACTTCGAGCGCCATCGCCAGCCTTGGGCTTACGAACTCGTCACGGCGCGCAAGGGGATCGGCGATCCGGTCGTGCGGATCTACGATCCGCCTAAGTCTTGACGGCGAGGATTGCTTCGATTTCGACCGTCATGTTGTGGGGCAGGCTGCCCATGCCGACAGCCGAGCGGGCATGCCGTCCGGCATCGCCGAACACTTCGACGAACAGGTCGGAGCATCCGTTGATGACCTTGGGCTGGTCGCGGAACCCGGGCGCGCCGTTGACCATGCCGAGCAGCTTCACCACATAGTCGACCTTGTCGAGGCTGCCGAGCGCGCGCCTTGCGACCGCAAGCAGCCCCAGCCCGACGATGCGTGCATGCTGGTAGGCGGCCGTGACGTCGAAATCCTTGCCGACCAAACCGTCGGGATATTTGCCGTCGGGCAGGCGCGGGCCCTGGCCCGATAGATAGAGCGTGTTCGCATGCAGGCGGAACGGCACGTAGTTGGCGACCGGTGCCGGCACATCCGGCAGGACGATCCCGAGTTCCTTCAGTTTTGCTTCCGCCGACATCGGCTTCTCCTGTTTTGCGACTAGGGAAGATGCGTTCAATTCGCGCGCGGCTGCACCCGTATCTGCGAACCGCGGATTGTATTGCGTCGTAGCGTGTAGAGTGCGGCGCCGACGATGAGGGCGGCGCCCATTGTGGTCGCTACGCTCGGTGTCTCGTCATAGAGCCAGTAGCCGACGGCCGCCATCATCAGCAGGCGAAGATACTGGAGCGGCACGATCGACGACGCGTTCCCCCGGCGGAAGGCATTCGTGAAGAAGAGATTGCCGACGGCGAACGAAACGCTCATCAGGGTGATGACCACGATCACGTCCAGCGTTACCGGCGTCCAGACCCAATAGGCGAACGGCGCGGTGCAAGCGAGGACGATGAGGCTCTGGAAGAAGATCACGGTTTCCGCGGTGTCGAGGCGCGATCCGAACCGCAGCGTCACGACGGAAATCGCGCCGAAGACCGATCCGAACAGCGCGACGAGCGCGAAGACCTCGACCGAGCCGGAGAACGGACGGATCATGACGATGACGCCGATGAACCCGACGGCCGTTGCCGACCAGCGGCGCCAGCCGACCTTTTCGCCGAGGAACATTGCGGCAAGTGCCGTGATGAAAAGGACCTCGGACATCTGGATCGCCGTCACGTCGGCAAACGGGATGTAGATGGTGGCGGCATTGCCGCAGATCATCGACACGACGGCAGCACATCCGCGGAGCGCGTGCAGGCGAAAGCCTTCCGGATGGAGGATCTGGTTGCGATGCCGCCAGAACAGCGGCGCCATCATCGCCAGCGCGATGAGCTGGCGCAGGAACAGGATCTGGAGGAGCGGCAGCGTGTGGGCCGCATACCGCATCATGACGCCGGTCGCCGTGAACGTCATGAGCGCCAGGATCATCATGACGGAGGCCGCGAAGTCAGCCGGGAGACGGTCGAACCAGCCGCGGAAACGTTCGATCAGGATTGACGGCAATTGCGGCACGACAGCTCCACGGCGCGGCGGGTCTGACGCCCGGCCTGATCGCACAATGCGCCCGGATTCGACCGGCCGACAAGCTGCGTTATCGGATTCCACCCATGCACCTTGCGAGCGCCTCGCCGAGGTCGACGGTTTCGACCGGGGGCGGCGGTTCCGGCACGCTATTCGCCTGCGCGGCAAGTTCGGCATAGGCGGATTCCGGGTCGGCGGCAATCTGCGCGCCGGTCGCCGAAACGGCACGAACGCAGGCGAGACGATCCGAAAGACCGAGACTTGTTACAAATTCTTTCAGCATCGGGACCCAGCGCTCGCCGCCGGTCAGGATGCCGACGCGACGGGAACCGGCGAAATCTCGGCAAGCGCATCGAAGTCGGGGACCCGAATCCGGTACACAGCACGCCTGCGTGCGCCGGCTGGTAGTTCTCCGCGATGGCATCGAGTGCGGCGTGCGCCGAAGCGCGCGGTCGCCACGTCGAAGACCGTACCAGCGGGTGCGACCTGGCGTGCACGCCGCGTGACCGGCTCGGTGATCTGGCCCGACGTATTCGGATTGATCAGCAGCAGTTGGAGAGGCACGCCACCCGTTGTCACAGGCCGATGGCGGAGGCCTGCGCGCGCAGATAGTCATTGCCCATCTTCGCGTAGGTCAGCGGATGGGCCTTGGCCGGGTCCTGCTCGGCTTCGACGACCAGCCAGCCGGAATATTTGAGCCGCTTGAGCTCGGCGAAGATCGGCGGATAGTTGACCGACCCGTCGCCGGGAACGGTGAACACGCCGCTCAGCACGGAATCAAGGAAGCTCAAGTCCTTGGCCTTGGCTTCCGCCAACAGAGGTGCGCGGATGTCCTTGCAGTGGACGTGCGCGATGCGCTTGCCGTGTCGTTTGGCGACCGCGAGCGGATCACCGCCGGCGTAGGTCAGGTGCCCGGTGTCGAGCAGCAGGCCGACCGACGGCCCCGTCGCGGCCATCAGCGCGTCGATCTCCGCCTCGGTCTCGATCACGGTTCCCATGTGGTGGTGATAGGCGAGCTTCACCCCGCGCGCCTCCATCAGCGTGCCGAGTTCGGTCATGCGGGCGCCGAGCGTGCGGATCTCGGAATCCGAGAGCTTGCGGCGCGTCGCGAGCTTCGCCTTCTTGTCGCCGTGCACGCAGCCGGTCGTCTCCGCGAACACCATCGCCTTGCTGCCCATCGCGAGCAGCAGCTCCAGATGCGGGCGCATCGCTGCCATCTCGGCATCGACATCGCGCGTCAGAAGATTGCCGCTATACCAGCCCGATGCGATGCGAAGGCCATGCGCGGACATGATCGGGGCGAGCTTGGCGGGCTCGCGCGGGAACTTGTTGCCGAGTTCGACGCCGTCGTAGCCTGCGCGCTTGGCTTCCGAAAGGCAGGTCGCCAGCGGCGTTTCGCCGCCGAGTTCCGGCATGTCGTCGTTGGTCCAGGTCAGCGGATTGATGCCGATCGGGCAGGGCATTTCTCAGGCTCCTCGTGTCTGACGCGCACGCGCGCGTTCGTAGTTCTGTCGGATCTTCCGGCCGGTACCGCCGCGCGGCGCATCGGAAACGGGCACGTCCCACCACGCGCCGCCTTCGCCGGTCGAGCTGCGGCCGTCGGTGTCGATGACGACCACGGCCGTGCGCTTGGCCGCGCGCGCGCGGGCGAGGGCGGGTTCGAGTTCGGCGAGCGAGCCGACCTTTTCGGCCTGTGCGCCAAGGGAGGCGGCGTGCGCGACGAAATCGACGGGCGGATGCTCGCTCGCGAGCCGGTTGTTGAACGAAGCGCCGCCGGTCGCGCGCTGCAGCCGCTCGATGCAGCCGAAGCCGCGGTTGTCGAGAAGCACGACGACGATCTTGATGCCGAGCGCCACGGAGGTTGCGATCTCGGAATTCATCATCAGGTACGAACCGTCGCCGACCATCACGAACACGTCGCGACGCGGGGCGGCGAGCTTGGCGCCGAGGCCGCCGGCGATCTCGTAGCCCATGCACGAATAGCCGTATTCGAGGTGGTAAGAGGTGCTGTCCGTCGGCTGCCAGAGCTTGTGGAGTTCGCCCGGCAGGCCGCCGGCCGCGCAGAGCAGGATATGCGGACGCTGCATGGCGAACCGGTTGACGACGCCAAGGACCTGCGCGTCGTTCGGCCGGCCGGGGCGGGGCGCCGTGATGCGCGCGACGTCGCGCGCCCAGGCGCGGGCGCCGCGCGCTCCGGCCGAGGTCCAGCCTGTCGGTGCGCGCCAGCGGCCGAGCGCGCCGCCGAGCGCGCGCAAGCCCTCGCGCGCATCGGCGACGAACGGCAATGCACCATGCTTGTGCGCGTCGAACGCGCCGACATTGAGCTGCACGAGGCGCGCCTTCGGATCGGCGAAGATCGTGCGCGAGGCGGTCGGGAAATCGGCCAGGCGCGTGCCGATGGCGAGAACCACGTCGGCACGCTTGGCGGCTTCATTGGCGGCTTTCGTGCCCGTCACGCCGAGGGCGCCGAGATTGGCCGGATGGTCCCAGGCAAGCGCACCCTTTCCGGCCTGCGTTTCGGCACACGGAATGCCGCGTGATTGCGCGAAGGCGGCAAGTTCACGTTCGGCCAGCGAATATTTGGCGCCGCCGCCGACCACGATCATCGGACGTTTGCTCGCCTTCAGCAAAGCGGCGACCTCGCGTACCGTCGAGGCTTCGGCCGGCGGGCGGCGGATCGTGTGGACTCGCGGGGCGAAGAACTCGGACGGGAAATCCATGCTCATCGTCTGGACGTCCTGCGGCAGCGCAAGCGTGACCGGGCCGCAGTCGACCGGATCGAGCAGCACGCGCAGGGCCGCCGGAAGGCTTACAAGCAGCTGTTCCGGCCGCGTCAGCCGATCCCAATATCGCGAGACAGGTCGGAAACAGTCATTCGCCGTAATCGTCGGGTCGCCGAAATTCTCGACCTGCTGGAGGACGGGGTCCGGGCGACGGTCAGCAAAGACATCGCCGGGCAGGAAAAGAACCGGCAGCCGGTTCACATGGGCGAGGGCGGCGGCGGTAACCATGTTTGTGGCGCCTGGCCCGATCGAGGTCGTGCACGCCATCATGCGGCGGCGGGCATGCGTCTTGGCGAAGGCGATCGCGGACAGCGCCATCGCCTGTTCGTTGTGGGCACGGAAGGTCGGCAGTTCGGCCCGGTGGGCATGCAGGGCCGGTCCCATACCCGCGACATTGCCGTGGCCGAAGATCGCGAAGACGCCGGCAAAGAGCTTTTCCCGCCGTCCGTCGGTCTCGATGGACTGCGCGGCGAGGAAGCGCACGAGCGCCTCTGCCATTGTAAGCCGTATGCCCATTGTTTGGTTTTTCCCTTGCGAATTTTTTGTTACATACGCGGCGACAATACGGGCTTATGTTGCCGCCAACAAGACGTCCAAGAGGAAATCCCATGATCGAGATCGCACAGTTCGGAGCCGGCCGTATCGGCCGAATTCATGCCGCAAACCTGGCCGCCAGCGGAAGTGCGAAACTCCGATACGTCATCGATACCCACAGGGAATCGGCCGAACAGCTCGCGCGCATGTACGGCGCCAAGGTCGTCGACACGAAGACCGCGCTCGCCGACCCCAAGGTGAAGGCGGTCGTCATCGCGTCGTCCACGGATACCCATGCCGATCTGTGCATTCTCGCCGCCAAGGCTGGCAAGGCGATCTTCTGCGAGAAGCCGATCGACCTTTCGATCGCGCGGGTCGATGCGTGCCTGAAGGCCGTCAATGCGGCCAAGGTGCCGATGTTCGTGGGCTTCAATCGCCGTTTCGACCCGTCCTTCTCGTCGCTGCATGCGCGCCTGCGCGCCGGCGAGATCGGCGATGTGGAACAGGTTATCGTCTCCAGCCGCGATCCCGGCCTGCCGCCGATGTCTTATCTGAAAGTTTCCGGCGGCCAGTTCCGCGACATGACGATCCACGATTTCGACATGGTCCGCTGGCTGCTCGGCGAAGAGCCGGTCGAGGTCTATGCGATGGGTGCGGCACTCGTCGATCCCGCCGTCGGCAAGGTCGGCGACTGCGACAGCGTCATGGTGCTGCTGCGCACGAAGAGCGGCAAGATGGCGCACATCAACAACAGCCGCCGCGCCAGCTACGGCTATGACCAGCGCATCGAGGTGCACGGCTCCAAGGGCCGCCTGATGGCCGGCAACCTGACGCCGACGACCGTCGAGAAGGCCGACGCCGCAAGCGTGACGACGGACAAGCCGCTCTACTTCTTCCTCGAGCGCTATGCCGAAGCCTACCGCCACGAGCTTGCCGCGTTCCTCGGTGCGCTGACGGGCAAGAAGAAGATGCCGGTGGGCGCTTCCGACGGGCGCATGGCGCTGGTCCTCGCCGAAGCGGCGCTCAAATCCTACAAGACCGGCAAGGCCGTGAAGGTGGCGTCGTGAAGAGCACGCGCGTCGACGGCAAGGTCATCCTCGTCACGGGCGCATCGCAGGGACTCGGCGAGCAGATCGCGCGCGATGCCGCCGCGATGGGCGCCAAGGGCGTGTGCCTCACCGGGCGCAATGCCGCGCGCGGCGACAAGGTGGCCGCGTCGATCACCGATTCGGGCTGCCCTGCGATCTTCGTGGCGGCCGAACTCGGTGACGAGGCGCAGGTTCGCGGCGTGTTCGCGAAGGCGATCGCCAAGTTCGGCCGCGTCGACGGTCTGGTGAATTCGGGCGCGCTCACGGACCGTGGCACGATCGAGAACACGTCCGTCGAATTGTGGGACCGCCTGTTCGCCGTCAACGCGCGCGCACCCTTCATCCTGATCCAGGAGTTCGTGCGCCACGCCAAGAAGCGCGGCGGCGGGGGCAGCATCGTCAACATCATCACGCGCTCCTCGCACGGTGGCCAGCCGTTCCTGACGGCCTATTCGGCCTCCAAGGGGGCGCTTTCGGTGCTGACCAAAAATGTGGCACATGCTGTCCGCGGCGACCGGATCCGGGTCAACGGCATAAATATCGGCTGGATGGAAACGCCCGGCGAGCATGCGATCCAGGCGCGCGATGGCCGCCCGGCGGACTGGCTGGAAAAGGCCGAGCCGAACCAGCCGTTCGGCCGGATCCTGAAGCCGGACGAGGTTTCCACGCTGGTCATCCACCTGCTTTCGGATGCCGGCGAAATGATGACCGGCTCGGTCATCGACTATGACCAGCACGTCATGGGGGCCTATGACTGAACCCGGCCCGCAAGAGCCGGGAACGGTTGACTTTGGGCTATCCCCGTCATCAAAATGCAATAAATCCAGACAAGACGGCAGCACTTCCCCCGCGCGCCGCCAATAACCGGGAGGTATCGACATGAATACACGCAATCTGCTTGGCCTGACCGCGGCTATCGCCACGTTGACATTTGCCCAGCAGGCATCCGCCCAGGGCCAGCTTTCGCTCTACTGCTCGGTGCAGGAAGAGTGGTGCCGTCCGATGGCGGCCGAGTTCGAACGCGAGACCGGCATCAAGGTCAACATGACCCGCAAGTCGTCAGGCGAGACCTATGCGCAGGTCAAGGCCGAGCGCCAGAATCCGCGCGGCGACGTGTGGTGGGGCGGCACGGGCGATCCGCATCTGCAGGCGGCCGAAGAAGGCCTCACGGCCGAATACAAGTCGCCCATGCTGAAGGATCTCTATGATTGGGCGAACCGCCAGGCCGAACTGTCGAAGTTCCGCACGGTCGGCATCTATTCGGGCGCGCTTGGCTATTCGTTCAATACGCGCACGCTCGCCCAGAAGGGCCTGCCGGAACCCAAGTGCTGGCGCGATCTCGCCAACCCGGCTTACAAGGGCGAAGTCCAGGTCGCCGATCCGAACTCGTCGGGTACATCCTATACGATGCTCGCGACCTTCGTGCAGCTGTTCGGCGAAGAGCAGGCCTTCGATTTCATGAAGGCGATGCACAAGAACATCAACCAGTACACCCGCTCGGGCGCGGCGCCCGCGCGCGCCGCTGCGACAGGCGAATCCCTGGTCGGCATCACGTTCCTGCACGATGCGGTCACGCAGGTTCTCGCCGGCGCGCCGGTCAAGATCGTGGCACCTTGCGAAGGCACGGGGTACGAGATCGGCTCGATGTCGATCATCAAGGGCACGCGCAACATGGCGAACGCCAAGAAGTTCTACGACTGGGCGCTGACGCCGGCCGTGCAGGCGCTGGGCGAGAAGGCGAATTCCTTCCAGATCCCGTCGAACAAGAACTCGCGCATTCCGGATGCGGCGCCCAAGATGAAGGACATCACGCTGATCCAGTACGACTTCCAGCGTTTCGGCGGTTCGGTCGAGCGCGAGCGTCTGCTGCAGCGTTGGGGCAAGGAAGTCCGCAGCGGCTCCTGAGCCGCGGCGGATCGCAAACTTAGCGAGGTTGATCGGGTATGCGACGGCTTGTCGGTGCGTGGTTCTTTCTGGCGGCCGTCGCCTTCCTCTTCCTCCCCTGGCAGCTCCAGGAGGAGGGATTTTTCGCGTTCGAATGGCTTGCGAGCTATCCCGATGAGCGTACGGCATCGGGTCTCTTCTACGCGCTTTCCGACCGGCCCTGGCTGTGGGGCATGGTCGCGCCGATCCTGCTGGGCGGGGCTTCTCTCTTCTTCGACCGGGCGGATACGCGCTTCGGCAAGGCGCTGATCGCGGCTGGTGCGATCGGCATCGTCTATTGCTTCGCGCAAGGGTTCGCGATCGGCATCCAGGGGCTCGCCTGGGGCTGGGTGGAGGCCGTCGTCGGCCCGATCGACACCCAGCAGTTCGGTTTCGGTTGGGGCGCGACGATCGTGCTCTCGGCATTCGTTGTGTGGATCGCGCTCGGCATCGCGGCTCTCGGCTATTTCCGGGGCGACGCGTTCGTCGCGGGCGGTGTGGTGATCTCCAGCGTGCTGATCATCGCCTTCGTGTTTTTCCCGATCATGACGATGCTTGCCGGCGCGATCACCGACGAGGAAGGCCATCTCGCGATCAACCTGTTCCTGAGCCGGCTGTTCGCCGACGACATCTGGGAACTGCGCTGCCTTTACGGCGGCACACGCTGCGGCGTGATGTTCAACACGATCCTGATGGGTACGCTGACGGGCGTGCTCTCCACGCTGATGGGGCTCGCCTTCGCGCTCGTCGTCGTGCGCACGCAGCTGCCCTACCGCAAGATGATGCGTGCGCTGACGATCCTGCCGATCATCACGCCGCCTTTCGTGATCTCGCTCGCCATCGTCGTGCTGTTCGGCCGCACGGGCATCGTCACGTGGTTCCTCGAGTACGCTTTCGGCATCCCGCCGTCGCGCTGGATCTACGGCCTCCCCGGCGTGCTGCTCTCGCAGCTGCTGGCGCAGATCCCGGTCGCCTTCCTCGTCATGATCGGCGTCGTCGAGGGCATCAGCCCGTCGCTGGAGGAAGCCTCGCAGACGCTGGGCGCATCGCGCTGGCAGACCTTCCGCACCGTGACCTGGCCGCTGCTGCGTCCGGGTCTCGCGGCCGCGTTCCTGCTCGGCTTCGTCGAAAGTCTCGCCGATTTCGGCAACCCGCTCGTGCTCGGCGGCAATTTCGACGTGCTGTCGACCAAGATCTTCTTCGCCATCGTCGGCGCGCAGCACGATCCGGGGCGCGCCGCGATGCTCGCGATCCTGCTGCTCTCGCTCACCCTCGGCGCGTTCTGGATCCAGATGCGCTGGCTCGGCAAGCAGAGCTACGTGACCGTGACGGGCAAGGGCGATTCGGGCCTCGCGGCCGAACTGCCCTCGACGCTGCGTCGCGTCCTCTTCTGGACGACGCTTCCGTGGGCGGCGTTCACGCTGGTCACCTATGCCATCGTCATTGTCGGCGGTTTCGTGCACGACATCGGCCGCTTCGACATGACGTTCACCTGGCGCCACTACATCGATGCCTTCCGGATCGAGAAAATCGAGCGCGGCCTGTTCTTCTCGGGCTCGGCGTGGGACTCGCTGTCGACGACGCTCCAGGTCTCGGCGATGTCGGCGCCGCTTACCGCGGCTCTCGGCTTGCTCGTCGCCTACCTGCTCGCGCGCCAGCGGTTCGCCGGCCAGCGCACGTTCGAGTTCATGACGATGCTGTCCTTCGCCATTCCGGGCACGGTCGTCGGCGTTTCCTACATCTTGGCCTTCAACATTCCGCCGATCGAGATGACGGGGACGGGCCTGATCCTCGTGATCTGCTTCGTGTTCCGCAACATGCCTGTCGGCGTGCGGGCGGGCATGGCGGCGTTGGCCCAGATCGACAAGAGCCTCGACGAGGCGTCGCTGACGCTGGGTGCGCGTACCGGGCAGACCGTATGGCGCGTCGTCATGCCGCTGCTGCGCCCGGCGATCGTGGCCACGCTCGTCTTCAGCTTCGTCCACGCGATGACGGCGGTGTCGGCCGTCATCTTCCTGACGAGTGCCCGCCACAACATGGCGACGGCGTATATCGTCGGACGCGTCGAAGCAGGCGAATTCGCGCTGGCGATCGCCTATTCGAGCGTACTCATTCTCGTGATGGCACTCGCCATCGTTCTGATCCAGCTTGTCGTCGGCAAGCGCCAGCTCGGCCGCCGCGGCCAGCAGGTCGCCGCGTTCGGCGGGCATTGAGGGCACCATGACGCAGGGTTTCAAGAAGGGGCCGGCATCGGTCGAGTTCCGCAACGTGATCAAGCGCTACGGCACGGTCGCAGCGGTCGACAACGTGTCGTTCACGGTCGAGCCAGGCACGCTCGTCACGCTGCTCGGGCCGTCGGGCTGCGGCAAGACGACCACGCTGCGCCTCGTCGCGGGCCTCGAGATCGCCACCGAAGGCCAGATCCTGATCGGCGGGGCCGATGTCACCCGGCTGTCGGCCGCCGATCGCGACGTGTCGATGGTGTTCCAGTCCTACGCGCTGTTTCCGCACATGAACGTGATCGACAACGTCGCCTACGGGCCGACGGTGCAGGGTCAGCCCAAGGAGAAGGCCCGCCAGATGGCGCGCGAGAAGCTGGAACTGGTCGGCCTCAAGGGTTACGACGAGCGCCTGCCGTCCGAGCTGTCGGGCGGCCAGCAGCAGCGCGTCGCCGTCGCGCGCGCGCTGACGCTGGAGCCGCAGGTCCTGCTGTTTGACGAACCGCTTTCGAACCTCGACGCGAAGCTGCGCCGGCGCGTGCGCGAGGATATCCGCGATCTCCAGCGAGACCTCAACCTCACCGTCGTCTACGTGACGCACGACCAGCAGGAAGCGCTCGCCGTTTCCGACCGCGTCATCGTCATGTCGAATGCGAAGATCGCGCAGGCGGGTAGCCCGCGCGAACTCTACGAATCCCCGGTCAGCCTGTTCGTGGCCGATTTCATGGGCGATTCGAACATCGTCGAGGCGACGGTCGAGAAGGTGAACGACGGAATCGCGACCGCGCGCGTGGGCGACGTGTCGCTGCAGCTTCCCGCACGTTCCCTCACGCCGGGTTCCGCCAAGGTGGCGATCCGCCCCGAAGCGCTGACGCTGACGCTCGCACCCACCGGTGGGCCGGCGCTTGCTGGAAAGATCGCCAAGGCGGCCTATCTGGGCACGCACATGGAATATACGGTGACGACGTCGGTCGGCGAGCTGTTCGTGGTCGACAAGAATGTCTCCGAACCCAAGGCGCCTGCCTCGAATGTCTGGCTGGGCCTGACCCGGATCGGCGTTTCGCTCGTTCCGCGCGCCTGACGCTACCCTTCGGCCCGAAGATGCGGGTAAGCTCTGGGTCCCATGAGCTTTTCCCCGCTCGACTCGAAGCTTAACGGCACTCTTTTCGCGACCCGCGAAATGGCGACGGTCTTCTCCGACCGCGCGACGATCGCGGCGATGCTGCGCGTGGAAGCCGCGCTTGCCCGTGCCGAGGAAAGGCACGGGCTCGCGCCGCCGGGCCTTGCCGCCGCGATCGAGGCGATCGGGGCCGATGCTTTCGATCTCGAAGCGCTCGGGGCCGCGACGGCACTTTCCGGCGTGCTGCCGATTCCGTTCGTCAAGGCACTGCAGGCGAAGCTGCCCAAGGAACTCGAGCCGGGCGTGCATTTCGGCGCCACGACGCAGGATGTCGCCGACAGCGCGCTTGCCTTGCAGATGCATGCGGCATTTGGCCTGCTCGCGAGCGAGCTGGCCGCAATCCTGAACGGTCTTGCAGCACTTGCCGAGAAGCACGCCGCGACGCCCTGCATCGGGCGCACCTATGGCCAGCACGCGGCCCCGGTTTCGTTCGGCTTCAAGGCCGCCGTCTGGTCGGCGGGGATCGCCGAGGCCGCGATGCGCCTGCCGGCCCTGCGCGCCGGCGCATGCCAGGCGCAACTCGGCGGGCCGGTCGGGACTCTTTCGGCGCTCGGCGACAAGGCCGATGCGGTTCTTGCCGATTTCGCCGCCGGTCTCGGGCTCGCGAAGCCCGCGATCGCGTGGCACGCGCGGCGTGGCGCGATCGTCGCGATCGGCCAATGGCTGGCGCTCGCAACCGGTGCGCTCGCCAAGATGGCGACGGATATCGTGCATCTGGCCTCGACTGAAGTCGGCGAAGTCGCCGAACCGCATATTCCCGGCCGCGGCGGTTCCTCGGCCATGCCGCACAAGCGCAACCCGATTGCCGCGACCGTGATCCTCGCCAACGCGCAGGCGGCGCAGGGACACGCCGCAGTACTTGCGGGCAGCCTCGTCGCCGGGCACGAACGGCCGGCCGGCGCCTGGCATGCGGAAAGCCACGCGGTGGCATCGCTTTTTGGTCTTGCCGCCGGGGCCTGCGCGCAGGCGCGCCTGCTTGCCGAAGGGCTTGTCGTCGATCCGGCCGCGATGGCGCGCAATATCGGCGTCACGCGCGGCCTTGTTTTTGCCGATGTCGCCGCGACCGCGCTCGTACCGAGCCTGGGCCGCACGAACGCGCATGCGGCGATCGAAGCGGCGGCAAACCGCGTCCGCGAGACCGGCGGCACGTTGCGCGAGGCGCTGGTCGTCTCGGGAATGCTCGATGCGAAGGCGCTCGACTCGATCTTCGATCCTTCGGCCGCGGTGACCGCCGCCGCCGCGCGCGTCGGGCCGGCAGCGGCGTTCGCGCGCGATGTCGCGGCCAAGCTCGTTTCCCCGTCCTGACGGAATACCCCATGCCCCAGATCGACGCCAACGGCACCAAGCTCTTCTACGACCTGACCGGACCGGCCGAGGGGCCGGTCATCGTCTTCTCCAACTCGCTCGGCACGACGCTGGAGATGTGGGAGCAGGTCATCCGGCCACTCGCCGGCACGTTCCGCTGCCTGCGTTACGACACGTGCGGACACGGGCGCTCGCCGGTCCGTGCCGGTCCCGTGAGCATCCGCATGCTTGCCGACGATCTCGCGGGCCTGCTCGACGCGCTTGGCATCGCCAAGGCCCATGTCGTCGGTCTGTCGCTGGGCGGCATGACCGCACAGGCGCTGGCGATCCACCATCCGGGGAAGGTCGCAAGCGTCTGCCTGATGGCGACCTCGGCCCATCTGCCCCCGCCCGAAGGCTGGCGCGACCGCGCTGCTCTCGTGCGGTCCAAGGGCATGGGTGCCATCTCGGAAGCGACGATGCAGCGATGGTTCACGCCTGCCGTCGATCCGGCTCGCCGTACGTTCTTCAATTCGCTGCTGCTCGGGCTCGACCCGGCGGGCTATGCCGCCGCGTGCCTTGCCATCGCCGACATGGATCTGCGCCCCGAGCTGAAGCGCATCGCCGCGCCCACGCTCGTGGTTGCCGGTTCGGAAGATCCCGTTACCGACGTCGCCATGTCGCGCGGACTCGCCGGCAGCATCGCGGGCGCGCAGCTTGCGGTGATCGAGCGCGCCTCGCACCTGCTGGCGATCGAGCGACCGGAGGAAACCGCCGCGATCCTGCTGGGATTCCTTCCGAAGGCCGCGCCGGGGCCGGATGCTGCTTTTGCGGCCGGTATCGCCAACCGCAAGGCGGTGCTCGGCGTCGAACATGTGCAGCGCTCGCTCGCCGGGGCGGGGCCGTTCTCGATGCCGTGGCAGGATTTCATCACGCGCACGGCGTGGAACGAGACTTGGGGAAACCCGACGCTGCCGTGGAAGACGCGCTCGCTCGTCACGCTCGCGATGATGGTGGCGTTGGGTCGAGAAGCGGAATTCAAGCTTCACATCAAGCCGGCGCTGAAAAACGGCGTATCGGCGGCTGAATTGCAGGCGCTGTTGCTGCATGCCGCGATCTATGCCGGCGTGCCGGCGGTCAACGGCGCGTTCGCCATGGTTCGCGAGGTGCTGGGCGACCAGCCGGACAAGGACCTGTCGTCGTGACGGTCCGCGAACGCACGCAGGTCGGGATCGTGGGCGCAGGCCCCGCGGGCCTGCTGCTGTCGCATCTGCTGCATCTGGAAGGGATCGAATCGGTCGTCCTCGAGGACCGTACGCGCAGGCATGTGGAGGAGCGCATCCGTGCGGGCGTGATCGAGCAGGGGGCGGCGGACCTGCTGGTCGAGGCGGGGCTGGGCGCGCGCATGCAGCGCGAGGGGCTGCGCCACACCGGCATCGAGCTGCGTTTCCGCGGCGTGGGTCATCGCATCGATCTTGCCGAACTGACCGGCGGCAAGGCCGTGACGGTCTATGGCCAGCACGAAGTGGTCAAGGACATGATCGCGGCGCGCCTTGCGGCCGGCGGGCGCATCGTCTTCGAAGCGAAGGACGTTTCGGTACACGATTTCAAAGCAGGTACGCCGACGATCCGCTACACCGCTGAAGGCGAGGCACGCGAGCTCGCCTGCGATTTCATTGCCGGCTGCGACGGGTTCCACGGTGTGTGCCGCCCGGCGGTGGCGCCGGGCGAGCTGTCGTTCTTCGATAAGAGCTATCCGTTCGGTTGGCTCGGTATTCTCGCCAAGGCGCCGCCGTCCTCGCACGAACTCATCTACGCGCGCCACGAGACGGGCTTCGCGTTGCTGTCGATGCGCTCGCCCGAGATCAGCCGGCTCTATCTGCAGTGCGATCCGGCCGACGATATAGCCAACTGGTCCGATGCGGCCGTATGGGCCGAGTTGCAGCGCCGCCTTTCCGGCGGACCGGACTGGAGGCTGACCGAAGGGCCGGTGCTGCAAAAGGGCATCACGGCGATGCGCAGCTTCGTGACCGAGCCGATGCAGAGCGGCCGGCTGTTCCTTGCTGGCGATTCCGCGCATATCGTTCCGCCGACGGGCGCCAAGGGCATGAACCTCGCGATTTCCGACGTGCGGCTGCTCGCCCGCGCGTTCGAGACGCATTACCGGCGCGGCGACGACGCGCGTCTTGCCGCCTATTCGGCGACTGCGCTCCGTCGCATCTGGAAGGCGCAGCGGTTTTCGTGGTGGATGACGTCGCTGCTGCACAAGTTCGGCGACGAGACGCCGTTCGACGAGCGCCGGCAGTTCGCAGATCTTGATTATGTCGTCTCGTCGCGGGCCGCGCGCATGTCACTTGCCGAAAACTATGTCGGGCTTCCCTTCGATGATTGACGTTCGGCGGCTCGTATCGGTCGCTCTCCTGGCGCTCGCTCTTGCGCTTCCGGCGCATGCCGGGGAGGTCGAGCCATCGCTGCGCATGACGAGCACGGCTCTTGGCCGGCCGCTCGAGTTCGCGCTCTACCGGCCGGACGGACCGACGAAGGGTCTGCCGGTCGTCTATCTGCTGCATGGCCGCGCCAGCGATCCGCAGGAATGGCTGCGCATGGGCATGGTCCGCGCGACGGCCGATCGTCTGATCGCCCAAGAACGAATCCCGCGCATGCTGATCGTGCTGCCGGATGCCGGGAATTCCTGGTACGTCGATACGCCGCCGGGCGCGGCCGGCGCCATCGAGACCGCGATCGTCGGCGAACTTCCCAAGGCCATCGAGAGGGCGTACGGCGCCAGCACGCATCGCGCCGGACGTGCGGTCGCGGGCAATTCGATGGGCGGCTTCGGGGCGCTGCGCTTCGCGCTGGGCCATCCGGAGCGCTACGTCGCCGCCGCATCGATGAGCGGGGCCTTCTGGACGCGCATCAAGCCGGATACGAAAATCGATGCCGACATGGCCGAGCGGTTGGCGCGCGTGTTTTCCGGCGCTTTCGGCACGCCGTTCGAGGTCCCGCGGTTCCTTGAACGCAGCCCGATGACGCTCGCCGCGCGTCTGCCGGCGGGCGCCCCGCGCCCGTCGATCTTCCTGACCGCGAGCCGCGGCGACAGGTTCCGCCTTGCCGAAGAGCAGGACACTGTCGAGATGACGCTGCGTAGCCTGCATTTCGATGTGACTTCGCAGATCACCGAAGGTGATCATGACTGGGGGACCTGGGAGGCGGCATTGCCCGAGGTCCTGCTTTTTCTCGGCCGGCACCTGCGCGCGGACTGAACCCCTCAGAGAACCGGCTGGACGATTGCTGCCGGCTTGAACGACGGTGCCGATGCTGTTTCGGCAGCCGGCACGGCCGCCGGGGCCGGCGTCCGGGTCGGCACCTTCCAGGGCGCGACCTTGATCCACGCCGAGACGCGCGCGACGCCATAGAGGGCACCGATGCCCGCGACGTTCACCAGCACCTGCATGGCGAGCCCGTCGCCGCCGAATGCGAGCGCGATGCCGCCCAGATGCGCCAGCGCCATGCCCGAGAAGAAGACCGGCAGCGCCTGCCGCCCGACCTGCACGAAGGGGCGCGCGAATTTCGAGCCCAGGAGTTCTAGCCGCCCGTCGAGCGCCCACAGCACGACCACGGCGAGCGACAGGAAGTGCGCGTACTGGCGCAGGTCGAGGTTCGGCTTGTGGGCGTGGCTGTAGGCCCAGCCATGCAGATCCAGCAGCAGCGGATGCAGCGTGTAGACCGCCGGATGGATCGCGACGAACCCGAAGACCAGATAGGCCATGCAGGCCGCCACGAAATAGGGGTGGAAGCGCGGCACCTCAACCCAGCCGCGCGACAGCGCGAAGCCGGTAAAGAACAGCAGCTGCCAGGCGAGCGGGTTGAACCCCCAGCCGCGCCCGGCCGATACGCCGGAATCGAAATTGAAGCCCGTCGCCTGCACATACGACCAGAGCGCCACGGACGCCGCGATGACGAGGCCCGGATGCACGCGCGCGAGCAGCAGGACCAGCGGCACGCAGGCGAGCACGAGCATGTAGAGCGGCAGGATGTCGAAATAGGTCGGCACGAAGCGCAGCGTGAAAAGGCCCAGCAGCGTGCGCCCCGGATCGGCGAAGAAGTCGGATATCCCGAGATAGGCGGCGTAGTCGATGCCCTGCGTTGCCGCGAAGGCGCAGATCGTCGCACCGAGGACGAACAGCGCCATGTGCACGGAATAGAGCTGTGCGCAGCGCCACGCGATCCGTGCCGTGCCGACCAGGAATCCCTGCTTCACGAACGTGCCGCCGAAAGCCATCGCGGCGGCATAGCCCGAGATGAAGACGAAGACGTGCGCCGCATCCGAAAGCCCGAAGCGTGCCCAGATGATCTCGGCGAGCCAGTCGCCGGGAACATGCGCCGTGAAGATCGCGACCAGCGACAGCCCGCGGAAGAAGTCGAGGCGGACGTCGCGCGGCTTCTTGGCGGGGGCAGGGTTCATCGGTGCGCGGCCGCCGGCTTCAGGCCCTGCACGATGCCGCCGATCCACGGGAGCGATTCGGCGATCGCGAGCGCTTCGTCGCGCCGGATATAGAGGAGAGCCAGGCCCGCGCACCACACCGTCACGGCCTCGATGAACAGCACGCCGCCATCCTCGTAGGGGTCGATGCCGAGCGGCGAGACGAGATGGAAGAAGATGGCACCCGTCATGATGCCGGCACCCATGGCGCCGCCGAGAGACTGGGTCGGCCGGTAGAGGCACAGGAGGCCCGCGACCAGTTCGGCCGAACCGACGCCGATGCGCATGGCCTTTTCGTGGCCGGGGACGCCGAGCCAGTCGGTCAGGACGGTGAACAACCAGACGCTGCCCTCGTGGCCGAGGAACTTGTACTGGAGGTACCAGATGAAGATGTAGGCGATCCAGATCGCCAGCGCCCAAGGCGGCGCCTGCCGGAGCGGATTTCGCAGGGATTCCATCGGACTAACCTTCGGCTCGGGGTGGCGCCCTGTGGCGAGCGCGCTCTGGGGAACCGTTCGTCGGAAGCCGTGCGAAAGTTACGCCGGCATTCCGGGAATGCCTGTCCGATCGTGTTACAGCCGATTTCGGCCGTCAGAGGCCGTTGCGCGCGATGGAAACGAGGCAGAGCTCGGCGAACAGCACCTGTGCCGCATTCTGTGCGGTGACCGTCGTCGGGTCGTATTGCGGAGCGACCTCGACCACGTCGGCGCCGACCACGTTTATTCCGGCAAGGCCGCGCAGGATCGCCAGCGCCTCGCGCATCGTGAGACCGCCGGATTCCGGCGTGCCGGTTCCCGGCGCAAAGGAAGGATCGAGCCCGTCGACGTCGAACGTGACATAGACCGGCCCGTCGCCGACGACCGCGCGCGCCTTGGCGATGATCGCCTCGACGCCCATCTTGTCGACGTCTTCGGCATGGATGACGGTCATGCCGCTTTCGTACGAGAACTCCCAGAGATATTCAGCACCTCCGCGGATGCCGATCTGGATCGTGCGCTCGGGATCGAGCACGCCGTCCAGCACCGCCATGCGGAAAGGCGCGCCGTGATGGAACTTGGCGCCTTCGTAGGGGCCGCTCGTGTCGCAGTGCGCGTCGAAATGCACCATGCCGACCGGCTTGCCGCGGCCCAGCGCCTTCAGGATCGGCCAGGTGATCGAATGGTCGCCGCCGACCGAAAGCGGGATCACGCCCGCCGCCGCGATGCGCGTATAGAACGCCTCGATATCGGCATGGCAGTCGGCCAGCGAGAAGCGGCTGCGCATCGGCACGTCGCCGATGTCCGCGACTTTCAGCTCGCTCAGCGGCGCACGCTTCAGCACGTGTTCGTAGGGGCCGATGCGCTCGACGCTGCGCACCGCACGCGGCCCCAGCCGCGCGCCGGCGCGGTTCGTCACGCCCAGATCCATCGGCACGCCGACAAGGGCCACGTCGAGCCCTTTGAGATCGGCGTCCGACTGGATCGGGCGGAACGTCGCGTCCAGCAGCGTGGCCGGATCTGCGAACGGCCATTTGCGCCGGTCGGGGGACGTGAACACGGCCGCCGCGACCTTCGCGAAATGCGGGTCGTGGATGTCGCCGCCCTGCGCGTCGCCGTAGCGGGCGCGCAGGGCATCGAGCTTGGCCTTGTCCATGTCTTCGTCCCCGTCCGGAGCGTTACTGGCCTTGGTTTTCGGTAACCTTGCCGATGTTGTTGGCCTGCAGGCCGTGCGCCGCGGCGATCTTCTCGTAGATCCCCTTGGCGATCATGCGGTCGAGCGCACCCTTCACGGCCGCGCGCAGCTGCGCGCCTTCGGCCGTCTTGGGGAAGGGCATGCCCGACAGCGACTGCGTGAAGGCAGCGCCGAGGATCGTGTAGGTGTTCGGCTCGAGCTGCTGGAAATAGGGCAGCGTCTCGTTGCCCTGCACGGCGGCCTGGATGCGCTGGGTCTTGAGCTGCGTGCGCGCGTCGACCGAGCCTTCGGTGCCCACGGCGGTGATCGCGGGCTTGCCCTTGGCGACGCAGTTGGCGGCGCTCCATTCCTCGATCTGCTTGGGCCAGTTGGTCGAGCGGCTGGCGCCCACCGACTTGCCGCACAGATCTTCCGGCGTCTTGATCGAGCCGGCGAGCGCGTTCAGCGTGAAGAACTGCGCGCCCGACTTCATGTAGTCGATGAATTCGGCGGTCTCGCGGCGCGCGGGCAGGTCGCTCATGCCGGCGAGGACGGTATCGACGCGCCCGGTCTGCAGCGAGGGCAGCATCTGCGCGAAGGCGATTTCCTGCCATTCGACCGCGAGGCCCAGCTCCTTGCCGATCGCCTCGCCGATGTCGATGTCGAAGCCCATCAGCTTGTTGTTCGCCGGGTCCTTGTAGGTGATCGGCGCGTAGTTGGGCATCGTCGCGATGACGATCTTGCCCGCCTGCTTGACGCGCGCGGGCACGTCCTGGGCGATTGCGGGGGCGGCGACGGCGGCAATGCCGGCGGCGAGGGCGATGGTAAGCAGACGACGCATTGTTTTCCTCCTGTTGGACTCCGCCATCCTAGCGCAGTTGGCCTAGCGCAGCACGGCGGCGACGAAATCGCGGGTTCGGGGATGGGACGGGCGGACGAGCACTTCCTCGGCGGTGCCGAGTTCGACGAGGCGGCCCTTGTCGAGAAAGGCGACGCGGCCGGCGACTTCGCGCGCGAAGCCCAGCTCGTGCGTGACGACGATCATGGTCATGCCGCCGGCGGCTAGGTCGCGCATCACGGCGAGCACTTCGCCGACAAGTTCGGGGTCGAGCGCCGAGGTCGGTTCGTCGAACAGCATCAGCTTGGGGCGCATCGCGAGCGCGCGCGCGATGGCGACGCGCTGCTGCTGGCCGCCGGAAAGCTCGGACGGGTAGGCGTGGCACTTGTCGGAAAGGCCGACGCGCGCCAGCAGGGCGAGCGCCTCATCGTTTGCCTCGCCACGAGGGCGCTTCAGCACCGTCACCGGGCCTTCGACGATGTTCTGCACGGCCGTCAGGTGCTGGAAGAGGTTGAAACGCTGGAAGACCATGCCGCAGGCGAGGCGCTGGCGCGCGATCTCGGAATCCGAAAGCTCGTGCAGCGCGTCGCCCTGGCGGCGGAATCCCGCGAGCTCCCCGTCCACGAGGATCGCCCCGCCGTCGATCCGCTCAAGCTGGTTGATGCAGCGCAGGAACGTGGACTTGCCTGAACCCGACGGGCCGATGGCGCACACGACCTCGCCCGGCATCACGTCGAGCGAGATGCCGTCGACTGCGGCAAGCGGTCCGAAATTCTTGCGTACGTCACGCGCGACGAGCATGGGCTGGATCGTGCTCATCGCACGTCTCCTTCCGGCGCCGCCGGGCGCACGACCCGGCGCGCATGGCCGCGCGAATAGTGCTTCTCGAGGAAATGCTGGCCGACCTGCAGCACGGTGACGACCGCCAGATACCAGATCGCGGCGACGATCAGCAGTTCGATCGTGCGCGCGTTGGCGTAGTAGATCGTCTGCGCGTTGCGCAGGATCTCGGCGTACTGGATGACGCTGGCGACCGAGGTGAGCTTCACCATCGAAACCGCCTCGTTGCCCACCGGCGGGATGATCACCCGCATCGCCTGCGGGAGCACGATGCGGCGCAGCGTCGTGAGGCGCGTCATGCCGATGGCCTGCGCGGCTTCCACCTGGCCGCGATCGACCGACAGGATGCCGGCGCGCACGACTTCGGCCGTGTAGGCGCCCTGGTTCATGCCGAGGCCAAGCAGCGTGGCGACGAACGGCGTGACGACGTCGACGGTGCGGAACTCGAACAGGCCGGGAATGCCCAGCGTGGGGAAAACGAGCGCGAGGTTGAACCAGATCAGCAACTGGAGCAGCAGCGGCGTGCCGCGGAAGAACCAGATGTAGAACAGGGCCGTGCCCTGCATGACAGGATTGGGCGAGAGGTACATGACCGCGAAGACGGTGCCGAGCACGACGCCGACGATCATCGCCCAGAACGCCATCAGGATCGTGTTGGCGAGCCCGCTGAGGATGGCCGGTGCCGTGAAGAAGCGCCCCACCGTCGGCCAGTGGATCTGGCCGTTGGCGAACGACCAGCCGATCCAGACGAGAACGGCGACGAGCAGCCCGGCGGTGAGCCAGCGCCCCCAGCGCGGCCGGCGCACGATACGCAGGCCCCCCAACGCCAGTTCGGCCGGCTCGCGCGTCATCGGGCGGGGGCCGGCAGGCGGTTGGCGAGGCGCGCCAGCGTCTCGTTCAGCCGCGCGATCTGCTCGCGCACCCGGCCGGGCGCCGTGCCGCCGAACACGTCGCGGCTGGCGATGGCGGCCTTCACGTCCAGCATTGGGATGACGTCGGCGGTGAGGCGCTTGTCGAGACCGGAAAGGTCGGCGGCCGAAAGTTCGCTCAGCGTCACGCCCTTGTCTTCGGCAAGGCGCACGGCCGCGCCCGCGACCTCGTGCGCCTCGCTGAACGGCACGCCGTTGCGGGCGAGGAAATCCGCGATCTCGGTCGCCAGCGTGAAGCCTTCGCCCGCGTCTTTCGCCACGCGCTCGGTTCGCACGCGCATCGTGCCGATGAGCCCCGCCATCGCCGGCAGGACCTGCCCGAGCACGTCGACCGCATCGAAGGCGGCGCGCTTGTCCTCGGAAAGGTCGCGGTTGTAAGCCAGCGGCAGCCCCTTGAGCGCGCCGAGCATGGCGGCGACGTCGCCGATCAGGCGCGCGGCGCGTCCGCGCGACAGTTCGGCGATGTCGGGGTTCTTCTTCTGCGGCATGATCGACGAGCCGGTCGAGAAGGAATCGTCGAGATCGATCCAGCCGAATTGGCGCGTCGACCAGATCGTCACTTCTTCGGCGAGACGCGAGACGTCGACCGCGATCATCGCCGCGACGAACAGGAATTCGGCGACGTGGTCGCGCGCACCCACCGCGTCGATGGAATTCTCGCATGCGCCCGCATAGCCAAGTTCGAGGGCCGAAAGATCCGGGCGTTTCGCCAGCGCCGAGCCTGCGAGTGCTGCCGATCCCAGCGGCGAGAGCGAGGCGCGCTCGCGCCAGTCGGCGATGCGCCCGAGATCGCGCGCGAGGGCCTGTGCGTGCGCCAGCAGATGATGGCCGAACGTCACGGGCTGGGCGGGCTGAAGATGCGTGAAGCCGGGGGCGGGCAGGTCTGCATGCGTTTCGGCCTGCGCGATCAAGGCGGCTTCGAGCGCGCGCAGGTCGCTCGCCACGTCGATCGCGACGGCGCGCAGATAGAGCTTGAGGTCGTTGGCAGCCTGGTCGTTGCGCGACCGGCCGGCACGCAGCTTGCCGCCGAGCGGCCCGAGGCGCTGGGTAAGCTCGCGCTCGAGGAAGGTGTGGATGTCTTCGTCGCCGGCGCCGAACTGCGTCTGCCCCGAGGCGACGTCGGCCTGGAGCCTGTCGAGTGCCTTGAGGATCGTGGCGAGTTCCGCCGCATCGAGGATACCCGAGCGGTTGAGCTCGCGCGCATGCGCGCGGCTGCCGGCGATGTCGTGGGGAACGAGACGGATATGCGAAAGATCGCTGCGCGACAGGCGCATCAGGCGCGCGTCGGGCGCCTTGCGGAACCGTCCGCCCCACAATGTGCCGCGTTCTTCCAAGGCATGCCTCCGTCGCGCAGGAACGCGCCACAAGCCAGCGTGAACAAGACGCCCGTGCCATGCCAACGAAAAGAATTCGCATGATATTCCAAAACGGACTATCGTCCGGAAAATGACGTCCGACCGGCATCTCCCGACGACCGCCGCCCTCCAGCTCCTGCTTGCCGTCGCCGAGCGTGGCTCGACGGCCGCCGCCGCGCGCGCCAGCAACCTCACGCAGAGCGCGGTGTCCAAGCGCCTCAAGGCGCTGGAGACGGCCGTCGGCATGCCGCTGTTCCGCCGCACCGGGCGGGGGCTGGCGCTGACGCATGCGGGCGAGGTGTATCTGCCCTATGCGCGCGCGGCGCTGGAGCAGATGGCGATCGGCAAGGTGCGCGTGCGCGAGAGCGCGGCTTCCAAGCGCCCGATCCGGCTGCACATGCAGGCGATCCTGGGCGAGCGCTGGCTGCTCGACCGCTTTCCGGTGTTTGCCGCGCGCCATCCCGAGACGGACGTGCAGTTCACGAATTTCGTCTCGGAGGACGCGGCGGAAGCGCCCGACATCGATCTGCGCTACGGCAATGGCGACTGGGCCGACCAGCGCGTCGACTATCTGATGGGGAGGCGCGTGGCGCTGGTGGCGTCGCCCGGCTATCTCGAACGCATCGGCGGCATTTCGGCCGCGCGCGACGTGCAGAAGGCGACCCTGCTGCAGCATTTCCAGATGCCGGGCTTGTGGGCGGAATTCACCGAGGCACACGGGCTGCGTGGCGCCGTGCCCGCGCACACGGTGCGCTATGGCTACATGTCGCTTATCGTGCGTTCGGCGTGCGCGGGGCTGGGCGTGGGGCTCGTCGCGCGCTGCTTCGTGCGCGAGGAACTTGCCAAGGGCAGTCTTGTCGTCGTCGCCGGGCTCGAGATCGACAGCGCGTCGGCCTACTACATCGTGCGCGCGAAAGAGGCGGCCGCCGGCGTCGAAACGCTGTGCCGCTGGATCGTCGCCGAGGCGCGCGGGTTCGAGCGCGCGGCCTAGGCCGCGCGGACCTCGCGAAGGAACGAGTCGACCTGCTGGCGCAGCGCTTCGCTGTTCTTGCTGAGCTCGTCCGAAGATTCGAGGACCTGCCCCGCGGCTGTCCCGGTCTGGGTCGCGGCCTCGTTGACGCCGGCGATGTTGCGCGAGACTTCCTGGGTGCCTTCGGCCGCCTGCGCCACGTTGCGCGCGATTTCCTGCGTGGCTGCGCCCTGCTCCTCGACAGCCGAGGAAATCGCGGTCGCCGTCTCGTTCACCTTGTCGATCGTCGTCGTGATCCCCTGGATCGACTGCACCGAGTTCTGCGTGGCTTCCTGGATGGCGCGGATCTGCGCCGCGATCTCGTCGGTGGCCTTCGCCGTCTGGTTGGCGAGCGCCTTCACCTCGGATGCCACGACAGCGAAGCCCTTACCGGCTTCGCCGGCGCGTGCGGCCTCGATGGTGGCGTTGAGCGCGAGCAGGTTCGTCTGGCCGGCGATGTCGTTGATGATCTTCACGACGTCGCCGATCTTCTGGGCGGCGGCGTCGAGGCTCAGGACCTGCTCGTTGCTGGCGCGCGCCTGGGCGGCCGCATCGGCCGTCATGCGGTTGGATTCGCTGACCTGCTGGCTGATCTCGCGGATCGAGGCGCTGAGTTCCTCGGTCGCGGAGGCCACCGTCTGCACGTTCTGCGTCGCCTGTTCGGAAGCGGCCGCCACGGCGGTCGCCTGGCGCGACGTTTCCTCGGCCGTGCCGGCCATCGCCTGCGCGGTCGCCTGCAGTTCGGTCGAGGCGGCCGCGACCGTCTTGACGACGTCGCCGACCGCCGCTTCGAAACGGCCGACGCTGGTCTCGATGCGCTTTGCGCGGTCGAGCTGGCGCTGCTGCTCGGCCGCCTGCTCGGCACGCAGGCGTTCGGTCTCGATCATGCTGTCCTTGAAGATCTGCACGGCTTTCGCCATTTCGCCGATCTCGTCGGTCTTCGTGCGGCCCGGGATCTCGACCGTCAGGTCGCCCTTGGCGAGCGTGGTCATCGCACCGGTCATCGAGCTCAACGGCGCGCTGACGCCGCGGATCACGGTGAACAAGGCAAAGGCGATCACGCCGACTGCGGCGAGGATCACGGCAACCATCACGATGCGCGACACGTCGAAGGCCGCGATCGTCTCGTCGTAGACGGATTTCGCTTCCTGCTGCTGCAGAACGACCAGCTTGTCGACCGCGGCGGAAACCGGATCGATCGCCTTGTAGAGCTGCTGCTTGACGATCTCGTCGAGCTTGGCCGTGTCCTTCGCCGCGAAGGCCGCGGCGAGCGCCACGACGACGCCGTCGGCGCCGTCCATCGCGCTGCGTGTCGCGGCGGCGAGCTGGCGTTCGCGCTGGTCCATCGACGTTTCGGCGTACGCCTTCCACGTATTGGCGATCGTCTTGCGGGCTTCCTCGACGTTCTTGGCGCCGGCGGCCCAGTCGATATTTCCGTTGCGCACCTTGTGCGCCGTATCGACCACATCCACCGCATAGGCGTCGGCGATCGTCTTGAGGTCGCGTAGCGGGACGACACGGTCGAGATAGACCGTCTTCATGCCGGCACCGGCGATGCTGCCGGATATCCAGCCGCTGGCCGAAGCGGCCGCGATCGCGAGTGCGAGCAGCACCATGGCGGCGATAAGGCGCGTACGGATCGTCATCTGGCATCCCCCCGAAAGCATGGAATTCGAATTCGCGGGAAGATGCAGGCTACACACTTAATGTTAGGTTAAAGCCCTTTCGTGCTACATCGTGGCGCCGATCTGCCAGGGCACGAACTCGTTGTCGCCATAGCCGAGCTGCTCGGATTTCGAGCGCTCGCCCGACGCGATGCGCAGGATGTGCTCGAAGATCTCCTTGCCCTTCGCCTCGACCGAAACGCCATCGACGATGTCACCGCAGTTGATGTCCATGTCCTCGATCATGCGCTGGTAAATGTCGGAGTTGGTCGCGAGCTTGATCGACGGCGTGGGCTTGCAGCCATAGGCCGAGCCACGGCCCGTCGTGAAGCACAGCACGTTGGCGCCGCCCGCGACCTGGCCGGTGGCCGAGGTCGGGTCGTAGCCCGGCGTGTCCATGAACACGAAGCCCTTGGTATCGACGCGCTCGGCATAGCGGTAGACGCCGCGCAGCGTCGTGGTGCCGCCCTTGGCCGCCGCCCCCAGTGACTTCTCGAGGATCGTCGTGAGGCCGCCGGCCTTGTTGCCGGGCGAGGGGTTGTTGTCCATCGAGCCGTCGTTGCGCTTGGTGTATTCCTCCCACCAGCGGATGATCTCGATCAGCTTCTCGCCCACTTCGCGCGTCTGCGCGCGGCGCGTGAGAAGATGCTCGGCCCCATAGATCTCGGGCGTTTCCGACAGGATCGCCGTGCCGCCATGCTTCACCAGCAGGTCGACCGCAGCACCCAGCGCCGGGTTCGCCGTGATGCCCGAATAGCCGTCCGACCCGCCGCACTGGAGGGCGAGCAGCAGCTCGCTCGCCGGGATCGTCTCGCGCTTGGCCTTGTTGACGATGGGCAGCATCGCCTTGATGCGCTCCACGCCCTGCTCGATCGTCTTGCGCGTGCCGCCGGTGTCCTGGATCGTCATCGACTGGAACAGGTCGTTGTCGACGATGTTGTAGGCGCGCTTCATCTCGTCGATCTGGAACACCTCGCAGCCCAGGCCCACGAGCAGCACGCCGCCGACGTTCGGATTCGTGGCGTAACCCCACTGCGTGCGCTTCAGCACGTCGAAGCCTTCGCCCTTGGACGCCATGCCGCAGCCCGTGCCGTGCACGAACGAGACGACGCCGTCGACATTGGGGTAGTCGGCAAGGATGCCCGAGCGCGTCACCGCCTCGGCCATGAAACGCGCGGCCGAGGCCGAGCAGTTCACCGACGTGAGGATGCCGATATAGTTGCGCGTGCCCGACCGTCCGTCGGCGCGCCGATAGCCCTGGAAGGTCGCGCGCTGCTCGACGGGGAGCGGGGCGTAGGGCTTGGCGTCCTCGGCGAAATGATAGTCGCGCGCGAAGGCCTTGAAGTCGCAGTTGTGCGTGTGGATGTGGTCGCCCGCCGCGATCGCGCTGTGCGCGAAGCCGATCGTCTGCCCGAACTTGCGTACCGCCTCGCCCTCGGCGATCGGGGCGATAGCCATCTTGTGCCCCTTCATGATGCGCGCGGCCGCCTTCACGCCGTGGATGTCGGTCCCGGGCGGGATCGTGTCGACGGCGACGACGAGATTGTCGCTCGCGTTGAGGCGGATGGTCCGGGGGATGGCAGTCATGGCGGTTCCTCTTGCGCAATCGGCTCGTGACGGAGCGGAGTTTATGTGGATTTTCTCTCCGTCTCGCGTAGTACGCGATCAGCGTATCATAATCGCGGGGCATGAATCGAGAAACACCCCAAACTTCCCGCTCGCTGCCCGAGGGCGCGAACATTGGTGATTTCGCGGCCCGGATCCGCGCGCACGAGGGAATAGTGGCGGCTGCCGACGCGCTGGCTGCCGCGGCGGCACAAGCTCGCTCGCCCGCAGCCCGCCTCGATGCATTGTTCCATCAGGCGGCGGCGCTTCGCGATCTTGGCGAGATCGAGCGCGCCTGGAAACTGGCCGACGAGATCTGCGCCGAGACCAGCGCGACGAATCTCGACCAGTTCCGCGTCACGCTTGGGCTCTACCGCGAAACCGCCGATGAGCCGTTTCTGGTTTCGCTGCGCCGCTGGTTCTACGCCCGCGCCCGCCAGCGTACCAACGCCAGGCCCTTGCGCACGGCATTCGGGCCGCCGCGCGGGCGCCTGCGGGTCGGGTTCATCGGCTGGGACATCGCGATCCCGTGCTATTCGGCGCTCGTCACGCCGCTGATGGGGGCCCTCGACCCGGCGAAGATCGAAGTGCTCGCCTTTGTCGTCGATGCACCCGATGCGACGCTGGAACGGTTGCGGCGGCAGGGTCTCTCGGCTTTCGCGCTGCGCAACGACACGTCGTTCGACGCGGCCGGCGAGGCGGCGAAGATCGCGCGGCAGGTTGCCTCCTTCGATCTGGACGTGCTGGTCGATCTGGGCGACTGCCTCGGGCCGACGCCGCTGCTGCAGCTTCACCGGCCGGCACCGGTACAGGTGACCTGGCAGAACATGCTGGGCCCGTGCCCCGATCCGGCGATCGACCTGCTGTTCGGGAATGACGCGATCTATCCGTTGACGCAGGCCGAAGCCTATGGCGGCAAGGCCGCGCTGCTGCCGGCAGACCTGTTCGTCTACGACCCGAACCGCACGCCGGAGCGCCCGCCGCCGTTATCGCCGCCGCCCTGCCTGAAGAACGGCTACGTGACCTTCGGTTCGCTGTCGAACCTCTACAAGATGGGCGAAGCATCGCTTGCGCTGTGGGCGAAGGTGCAGCGGGCCGTGCCCGGTTCGCGCCTGCGCCTGGGAAACGCCGGGCTCGCCGAAGCCGAAGTCCGACGGCGCGTATTTGCGTCTCTCGTGCGTCACGGCGCGGATCCCGGATGCATCGAGTTCGGCGCCGTCAGCGGTTGGCCCGGATATCTCGCCGCCTACGCGGGCATCGACATCGCGCTCGCGACCGTTCCGGTCGCCGGCGGCACGACCTTGTTCGAGGCGGTCTATCAGGGCGTGCCGGTGCTGAGCCGCGTCTACCCGTCGCCGCTGGGGCGGATCGGCCGCTGGATCGAGGCTGCGATCGACCGGCCCGGCACTGCCCACGATCGCGACGAAACGCTGGTCGAAACGGCGCGCGCATGGGCTGCCGATGTCCCCGGCCTCGTGAAATTCCGGGCGGAAGCGCGGGCAATTCTCGATGCCCGCACCGTGTGCGATACGCCCCGCCAGGCGCGCGCCTTCGAGGCACTGCTTTTCGAGCATCTGGCGCGCCGCCGGACCGCCGCCTAGCCGGCCCGACCGGGCCCCATGGCGTGCTTTCCGGCCCGGATATACGGGTCGCCAGCCGACCCTTGCCAGCGCACGCCCTTTTGACACACATTTTATGCACAGGGATGCCGGCAGGCCCGCTTCAGACGGGCCGCGCGCGCAGAAAAAGAACGAAGACGCGAAGGAGTGCTGTCCATGACAACCCGATCCATCCGTGCGGCCGCCTTGGCCGCGATCGCCGCCGCGGCGATCGCCGTGCTGGTTCCGTCCGGCGCCTCGGCCCAGCAGTTCCGCTACGGCTCGGCCAACGACATCCTCGGCCTCGATCCGCACGCCAACAACCACGGCGTGACCAACGCGATGAAGTCGAACATGTACGAACCGCTCGTGCGCCGGCGCTACGACGGCTCGCTCGAGCCGGGCCTCGCGGTGAAGTGGGAGAACACGACGCCGACGACGTGGAAATTCGAGCTGCGCCGCGGCGTCAAGTTCCATGGCGGCGAGCCGTTCACGGCCGACGACGTGGTCGCCTCGTTCGAGCGCGTGCGCCAGGCCTCGTCCGACATGAACTACACGGTCGTGTCGATCGAGCGCGTCGAGAAGGTCGACGAGAACACCGTCACCATCGTCACCAAGGGCCCGAACCCGGTGTTGCTGCAGGATCTCACGCTGTTCTTCATCATGAGCAAGCCGTGGATCGAGAAGAACAACGCGATGACGATCATCCGCACCGGCCAGCCCGGGGCGAACACGAATTTCGGCAACATCAACGTCAATGGCACGGGCCCGTTCCGCCTGATCGAGCGCGTCGCCGACGAACGCACCGTGCTGGAGCCGAACCCGGCCTGGTGGGGCGAGGCGACGCACGGCATCACGCGCGCGATCTGGCGCCCGGTCGCCAATCCCGCGACGCGCGTCGCCGCCCTGCTGTCGCGCGAACTCGACCTGATCTATCCCGTGCCGCTGCAGGACGTGGGCCGCCTGCAGGCGCAGGCCGGCCTGCAGGTCGTGCAGGGGCCGACGGCGCGCACGACGTATTTCGGGATGGATACCGCGCGCGACGAGGTGCTCGACCAGCCCGGCATGAAGAACCCGCTGCGCGACGTGCGCGTGCGCCGTGCGATCTACCAGGCGATCGACATGGTCGGCATCAACCGCGTGGTGATGCGCGGCTTCGGCCAGATCACCGGCCTGCCGCTTGCCCCGCAGGTGACGGGCTTCGACGCCGAACTCAACAAGCGCCTGCCCTTCGATCCCGAGGCGTCCAAGAAGCTGCTGGCAGAAGCCGGATATCCCAACGGCTTCACCTTCACGCTGCACTGCCCGAACAACCGCTACATCAACGACGGCGACATCTGCACGGCCATCGTCCCGATGCTGGCGCGCGTGGGCATCACGGCGCGTCTCAACGCGATGAACTTCTCGCAGTTCATCCCGGCCGGGCAGAACGGCCAGTTCCAGTTCTACATGCTGGGCTGGACGCCGGGGAACTTCGACATCTCGAACCCGCTGCGCGAGCTGCTGACGATGACGAGCGGGGCGGGAACCTTCAACTGGGGCCGCTATTCGAACCCCCAGGTCGAGGCGCTGCGCGACCGGATCGCGGTCGAGACGAACCCGCAGACCCGCATGGGCCTCTCCAAGCAGGCGCTGCAGATGATCGTCAACGACGTGCCGGTCGTCCCCATCCACCAGGAGCCGCAGGTGATGGGCGTGCTCGACACGGTCGCGGAGTTCAACATGCGCGTCCAGGAAGACGTCGAGCTGCGCTTCATCAAGATGAAGAAGTAGGCGGGAACGTCTAGACGACGTTCTTCTCGATGACCGGGCGGTTCGTGATGAGCCGCCCGGGCTCGAGTTCGCCGAGATCGAGCGTGCGGAATTTCCCGTCCGCGATCAGTTCGGCGACATAGCGGCCGACCGCCGGGCTCTGCTGCAGCCCGTGCCCCGAGAACCCGTTTGCGAGATAGACGTTGCCCGTCCCCGGCACGCGGCCGACCAGCGCGTTGTGGTCGAACAGGTTCATGTCGTAGTGGCCCGCCCAGGCGCGGCCCGGCCGGATCGCCTCGAACGCGGGGATGCGGGCGGCGAGCGTGGGCCACACCACGTCGTCGAAGAACGCATGCTCGACGTCGAAATCGCTCGCGTCGGGATCGGCGTCGGGCGGCGGGGCGGAGCCGCCGAGGAAGCCCGTGCCCTCCGGCCGGCAATAGACGCCCGTGGGATCGATCAGCAGCGGGAAGCCGTCGAGCTTCTCGCGGCACTCGAACGTGAAGATCATCCGTTTCTTCGCATGCACGGGAATGTCGAAGCCGGTCTGGCGGACGAGGGCGCGCGCCGACGTGCCCGCCGCGATCGCCAGCGATCCGCACGCGATGCGGCTGCCGTCGTCGAGCACGAGTTCCGTCGCGCGCCCGGCCTTCATGTCGATGGTCGCGAGGCCCGCCTTGCGGTACTCGACCCCCAGCGAACGCGCCTTTTTCCGGAACGCCTGCAGCAGGCCGTAGCCGTCGAACCAGCCTTCGCCGGTCCGCCCCCAGCAGCCGCCGGCAAGATCATCGGTCGCGAGCCACGGGAACTGCCGCTTGAGGCCGGCCGCGTCGAAATGCGCGATGTCGGCGCCGAGCTCGGTCTGGAGCGCGTGGTTGTCCTTGAGGATGCCGGCACCCGCTGCCGTGGCGAGGAAAAGGTAGCCGCCTTCGCGCAAGCCGATCTCCGGCCGCTCGCCGTCGACCGCCAATGTCTCGCCGATCGCGCGCAGGAAGCCGATCCCGAAAAGCGAGATGCGGATGTTCACGGCGCTCGAGAATTGCTGGCGGATCGAGGCGGCCGAAAGGGCGCTCGCCGCGCGGGCATAGGTCTGATCGGGTTCGAGGACGAGCACCCGGCCCCTGAAGCCGGGATCGGTCGCGAGATGATAGGCGATCGAGCCGCCGACGGCCGCGCCGCCGGCGATCACCACGTCGTACGAATTCATTTCGCGGTGCCGATCTGGAGCATCTGGTAGATCAGGTCGACCTTTCGGTCGTCGGAAGAGACGGGCAGCAGCATTTTCGTGTAGTTCCAGTGACGGGACCTGTCGACCCAGTGCTGGGGAAGATAGACGGGTTCGCCCGTCTGCACCGGGATCAGCAGGTGGTTTCGCATCTTTTCGACGTATTCGGAATAGGGATACGCGCCAAGCCGCTTGCCCTTCATCGAACAGCGGAAGAACTCTTCCAGATTCCCGCCGTCGAGCCGCCAGAGGAAATCGCCGTCCGGCAAGGGTTCGACCAGCGAGACGTCGCCGATCGCCCAGGCGAACTCGGTCGGGTCCATGTCCGCGTGGCTCGGCATGCGCCGGCCCCGGCGTTTTGAATCCCAGTAGTCGTAAAAGCGCCGCAGGCGCGCGCTGTCGATCGTCGCTGGGTCGAACAAGGGCGGATCTCCCCGTTGCGCGAACCAGTATCCGCCCGGCCCCGGCAACACGCAATATGGCGCCGGCGCGGCAATTTGATAGGCTGCGCGGACCGGAGGAGGGGTTCGGATGGCCGTTCGGTTCCTGCTTGCCTGCATGCTGGCCGCGACGACGGCCGCACCCGCCTTCGCGCACGGCGAGCACGGCCACGCGCCGCCGGCGGGCGCCCAGCGCAAGAAGGCGCTGTCGATCCTCTCGAAGGCAGAAGCGGCCGCGCGCATCGAGATCGACGCGGCCAACGGCTTGCGCTTCATCCGTGCCGACGGCCTGCCCGACCACGAGGCGGGCCGCTTCCCCAACGCCAACAACCCGAACTCGATCCGCGCGCAGAACTATACGCTGCGCGTGCCGTTGGCACCCCGGCGCAACGCCGAATTCCGCCCCTCGCGCGTGCAGCCCTTCGGCGTGGCGCTGAACGGCGTACTGTTCGATCCGGGCACGGCGGAGTTCTGGAACAACGATCCGCGCTCGGGCTGGATCCTGGAAGCGATCGGGGGGCCGCGGAATCTCGGGCTCGACCGCAACAACGCGCATGTCCAGCCCGACGGCACCTATCACTATCACGGCATTCCGGTGGGACTGGTCGAGCGGCTGGGCAAGCGCGATGCGCCTGCGTTGCTCGGCTATGCGGCCGACGGCTTCCCGATCTACGGGCCGTTCGGATACGCCAAGGCCGACGACCCGAAGAGCGCGCTGCGCAAGCTCGAGCCGGGATGGCGCCTGCGCCCCGGATCGCGGCCGGCGGGGGCACCGCCCGGCCGATACGATGGCAGCTACGCGCAGGATTTCGAGTTCGTCGCCGGCGGCGATCTCGACGAATGCAACGGGCGCGAGGGCGTGACGCCGGAATATCCGCAAGGCATCTATCACTACGTGCTGACCGAGCGCTTTCCCTTCATCCCGCGCTGCTTCGCCGGCACGCCGGATGCGAGTTTCTCGATCAAGGGACCTCCCGGGGGCGGGCCCGGCGGAAGGGGTGGTCCACCGCCCGGCGGTCCCGGCGGCCGCCCGCCGCCGCCGCGCCCATAGGTCTTTAAGTCCTGCACCGGCTGGGGTATCAAGCGGCCACAATTGGGACGGGAACAGGCATCGTGATCGAGAAGCAGAAACTCAAGGCCATCAGCGGCTTTCCGGAATGGCTGCCGGAGCTGCGCATCGTCGAGCTGCAATGGCTCGACAAGATCCGCGCGATCTTCGAAAGCTACGGCTATGCGCCCATCGAGACGCGCTCGATCGAGCCGGTCGAAGTGCTGCTGAAGCAGGGCGACACCGACAAGGAAATCTACGCGATCCGCCGCCTGCTCGCCGAGCCCGGCGAGGATTCCGTGCCCGAGCATGCGCTGCATTACGACATGACCGTGCCGATGGCGCGCTACGTGGCGGCGAACCTCAACGAGCTGGTGTTTCCCTTCAAGCGCTACCAGATGCAGAAGGCGTGGCGCGGCGAGCGCCCGCAGGACGGGCGCTTCCGCGAGTTCTACCAGTGCGACATCGACGTGATCGACACGCGCGAGATCCCGCTGCATTTCGACGCCGAGATGCCGGCCATCGTGTTCGAGACGCTGGATGCGCTCGGCGTGGGGCCGAGCGTGACCAAGCTCAACAACCGCAAGATCCTGCAGGGCTACTACGAAGGCCTCGGCATTTCCGACCAGGGAAACGCCATCCGCATCGTCGACAAGCTCGACAAGATCGGCGCCAAGGGCGTTGCCGACATGCTGGCGAAGGAACTGTCGCTGGGCGACGAGGCCATCGGCAAGATCCTGGCGCTCACCGAGATCCGCGGCACCGATGCCGCCATCCTCGGCCAGGTCGAGAAGCTGGGCGTGAAGTCCGAGCTGCTGGGGCAGGGGCTGCACGAGCTCGGTTTCGTGATGAAGGAACTCGAGCGCTTCCCCAAGGGCAGCTTCGTGGCCGACCTCTCGATCGCGCGCGGGCTTGCCTACTACACGGGCTCGGTCTACGAGACGCGGCTTGCCGAGTTCCCCGATTTCCCCACGGTGTGCGGCGGCGGTCGCTACGACAATCTGGTGGGCTCGCTGATCAACCGCCGCCTGCCGGGCATCGGGATTTCCATCGGCCTCACGCGCATCTTCTGGAAGCTGCAGAAGGAAGGCCGCCTGAAGCCGACGCGCAAGACGCCGACCGACGTGCTGGTGCTGTTCCCGCGCGACGGCAAATACGCCGACGTCGCCGCGACGGCGCGCACGCTGCGCGGGCGCGGTTTCAAGGTCGAGATGTACCACGAGGACCGCAAGTTCGACGCGCAGCTCAAATACGCGAACGACAAGGGCATCCCGTTCGTGTGGTTCCTGCCCGATGCGCCCGGCGGCGCGCACCGCGTGCGCGACATGACCAGCGGCGTGCAGGTCGAGACGGATCCAGCGGGATGGAGCGGCGCGGTCTGATCCCGATTTTCTGGGCCGTGGCCGGTGCAATGACCCTTTTGATACGGCTTGGCTGATCCCGATCCGCCAGCCATCGAGCCGGGAATGCGCCGCCGGCTCTGATCGAACGGTTCAGCGCTCGTCCGTCATCGCGTGTCGTCCGAAAAGGACGAGATCCGTCGGGATGCCGTCGAGCAGGAAATGCCCGCTCTGGACGCCTTCGATCTCCATTCCCGTTCCCAGCGCCACGGCCATCATCGGTCGGTTGGCGCGCATCGTGCCCGCGCAGACCTTTCTCATCGCACCGCCGGACAGCAGCCAATCGGCGACCATCTGCCATGCGCGCCGCCCGACACCTAGCCCGCGCGCCGATTTCTCCCCGATCCGGATGCCCATCTCGGCGACGGCGTTCGCCCGGTCGATCGTCGCGGAGAGATTGCCGACATGACCGAGGTTTCGCCCTGCGCCGTCGACGCAGGACACGGCCCACAGATGATGACCGGCTGCCGTGATCGATCCGACATAGGCAGCACAGGAGTCCGGCGTATGGACACGGTGGCGCTGCTCGCTGAAGCGCACAGTATCGGCGTCGTTCAGCCATCCGACATAGCGCTCGGTCAGGAATTCCGCACCGAATGGGGCGAGTGTGACTTTGTCGTCGGTCAAGCGCGGGGTCATTGCATCGACCCGACCCGGTCGTTTTTGGATTGCATCCAAAGACGGTATCAAGAAAAAAAGCAACCTGAAACGGCATACAATTCCGCCATCCTGCGCTCGGGCACAAGCTGGATGATCTGATCGCGCGAAGCCGTCAGGCGCGCAGGATGATCGGCTGGCCGTGTGGCGTTTCGTGGGCCGCGTGGTCCCATGCGGCGGCGCGCTCGGCGAGCTTCTCGCGCGTGGCGGCACCTTTCTCGACGACCAGATGCTCCAGCGCGCGGAGCCAGTGGCGGTAATAGGTCTCGCCGGTGTCGGGATCGCCGTCGGCCTGCGCGGCGCGGATCTCGGCCGAAAGCGCGTCGGCCCATTCCGTGCAGCCGAACAGGCCCTGTTGCTGCAGGGCGACCGCCATCGCGAAGGCCTGTGCCTCCCACGGTTCGCGGAAGACGGGGCCGTCGGAATCGCGCGGCTGGTCGGGCATCGTGCGCATGTCGGGCGAAGCGCTCATGCCGCCGCCTCGATGTAGCTTTCCCACGCATCGACCGAAACGCTCGATGCCGGATCGGCGTCGGGCCCCCACAATTCGGGGCCCCCGAACCGCACGGTGTAGAGCCATTGCGGCGCTTCGCCTTTCCCCAGGGCGTTGGAGTCCGGAAACACGTGCGCGCCGTGATGGAGCTCGACGATGCCGACGCGTCCGCGCACGTAGCGGGGCAGGCGCGTGTGCGTGGCGGGATGGATGTTGCGCATCCGCACGCGCGCGCCGATCGCGTGGCGCGGCGGTGCCGCCGCCTCGCGGACCGTGCCGGGCTTCCCCTTGCCGAGGATCGCCGTCACCTCTTCGGGCTTGCCGATGCGCGGGACGCGGCCCGGCGGATGCAGCGCGCGGCCGGCGGCGATCTCGTCGGCCTGGACGAGGTTCCGTTCGGCGAGCAGCTTCTCGAGGGCGGCAAACCAGATCTCGAAATAGGTGATCGACAGGTATTGCGCCGGCGGCAGGCTCTCGCGCGCCGCGCGCGACATGTCGACGTTCCAGGCGCCCGTCCGCGCCATGCCGATCGCCATCGCGAAAACGCGGCGTTCCCAATCGGCGTGGAAAAGCGGGTCGGTCTCGGCGTCGGGCACGACGGGGCCGAAGCCCATCATGCCGCCCATGTCGGCCGCCCCGTTCACGCCGCCGCCCCGGCGGGTGCGAGCGGCAGGCCGACGCCGATCATGCTGTCGCGCGTCACGAGCCGGGCGAGGGCGGCTTCGTCGAGCCCGTCGGTTCCGGCGGGACGCTCCGGCACCACGAAATAGCGGATCTCGGCGGTCGAATCCCAGACCTTGATCCGCTTGCCCGCCGGAAGTTCGAGACCGAAATCCCGAAGCATGCCGCGCGGATCGAGAACCGCGCGCGAGCGGAAGGGCGCCGATTTGTACCAGACCGGCGGCAGGCCCAGCACGGGCCACGGATAGCAGGAGCACAGCGTGCAGACGATCAGGTTGTGCTGCGCTTGCGTGTTCGCCACCGCAACCATGCTCTGCCCGCCCGGATAGCCGAGCGAGGCGATGGCGGCCGTCGCGTCCGCCAGCAGCCATTCGCGATAGGCGGGATCGCTCCAGGCCCTCGCCACGACATGCGCGCCGTTGCGCGGCCCGATCTTCTTCTCATAGGTCTCGACCAGCGCATCCAGCGTCGCCGGCACGACATAGCCCTTCTCGACCAGCACGCTTTCGAGCGCGCGCACCCGGAGCTCGACCTCGGACAGGTGCGAGCCGGAATCGTGATCGTGATCGTGCGGGGGATGCGGTGGCTTCGGTGGGGTCATGGCGCGTCCTCGGCTAACGACGCCTTGTTCCTGTCGCGCCGTATCCGGAAAATCTACCAAGCCGGCGGATGGTCGAATACGGCATACAATACGAAGCTACCTTAGGTCAGGTCTGATGATGCCAAGGTGAACGCCGAAGGATCGCGATCAAACACGCTCGCAGTGGATCTCAGCCTCCGACACTGCGCCGAAGCTCCTCCGTGCAGGCAAGGAAGCGCCTGGCAATATCGTGTTTGGGATCGAGTTGAACGACACCAACCTTCATTTCTCCCGCATCGGCCGTGTTGACAAGCATGGCAAAGGTTTCGCTGGTAGCGATGTTGGCCAGTGTCGCGATCATCGCCCGATCTTCGGGAAGCACGTCGGTGCGCAGCCAGACCGCGCCGTCGAGCGTGCGCTTGTCCCAGTCGACTGTCGTGAATTTCGAATCGCCACCGACGATGTAGACGGATCGCAGTGCCAGCTCTTCGTTCGGAGCGTCGCCTGGCGTCAGATGCACGCCCCGGATGACGATCCGCATAAAGGGAAGAATTTCGCCTTCGTTGGCGCTGGCGACGAATGCGAATGCGTAGGGTGCCCCGAGGGCGCGTGCGACAAATTCGATGCGACAGTCGATCAGGTTGCCGTCCTTCCGGTTTTCAACGAGTTTGTGGCCTTCCGTTTTCGTGCAGATATGATCGCCGCAGTCTTTTCGGGAATTTTGCTGCGCAATAGCGGATGCGGAGAGTATCGACGCAACAGCCATGACGAGAAGGAGTGTTCGCATCGTATCGCCTCCTATTTGATGGTGGGCATGTCGCGGTTTTCGACACAGGCCTGAAAATCGTGGATTACAGTCGGCATGCGGGCGATCTGGCGCGCCTCGATCCGGACGCGTTTCCCTTCCTGCGTCTCGGCGAGTACGCCATAGGCGGCGCCCGTCGCGATGCCGATCGCAGCAACTGCTGCCGGTTTCGTCTCCGGGGTGAGGGCGATCTGGACGCTGTGCAGTCCGGCGCCGCCTCTGCGAATCTTCCATTCCCGCGTGTCGAGTTTGCGGTTGGCGCTGAGGATCCGGAACGAACGCAATGGTACGGCTTCGTAGGCAGCGCCGGACGGCGCCTTCTTCATCAAAATCAGTCCGAAACCCACATGAGCGTCCTGTTCCACGTCGATGGTGTAGAGAGTCGTCACCGTCTGCCAGATGCCGTCATCTGTCTTCAGCGTGTGAATGATCAGACAGATGTCGCCGCCATCTTTCGTTCTGCCCATCTCGTTGCTGTGGCCTTCGGGCTTTCCGCAGGACCAGCCGTCCGGACAGAAGGGCGCGGGTTGGGAGATTGCCGGTGCAACAACACACAGGCCGACGGCGAGTGAAATTCCGAAAAGAACATTCCGCATCCAAAGAGTGTATCAATGAAAAACACAATCGGAAACGGCATACAATAAAATGCGGCTCTCGACCTACCCCACGATCTTCCCGCGCACGTACTTCTTCACGATGGTGCTGTCGGGCGGGTAGGCGTTGGGCTGCATGCCGGTGAGCTGGGCGAGGATGCATTTCCACGCACCGTTCTCGAACAGGTAGGTGTCGGTATAGCGGGTCATGCCGGTGACTTCCGCGCCGTCGCGCACGCGCACGTATTTCGTGGCCGAGCTGACGAGAGCGGTGTTGCCGAACACGTCGATGCGTTCGTCGCGGAAATCCCAATAGGGGATGCGGTCGGCGTGGAAGCCGGTCGCCCATTCGACGAGATAGGGCGCGCGTTCCATGCGCGACCCGTCCGGATTGATGCAGGTGAAGCGCGCATGCAGGATCGCGTCGTGCGCGGGCACGTCGCAGGTGACGAAATTGTGGATGAACTTCGCGTTGAGGGCGCGCAGGACGGGCAGTGGATCGGCAGTCATGGGATGTGCCTCGAAGGGGAATGGAGGGCGCATTCTGGCATTCCGCGTTCGATGGCGAAATGACATACAATTTTTGTGTTTGATGTGCGGCGCTTGATCTCTCGGACAATTTCCCTATAATTGCATCCGGGAAAGTTGCTACTTCCGGATGGAGGGTTTGGGGCCGCCCGGTTTCGTCGCCTGAAAATCGATGTACAGGTTACCGCATCGATATTTCAAGGGCTTGGGAGGCGACGGTCGCCAGTTGTCTCCTAATTGCCCCCGGGCGTTTGCCGGAAATCTTGCGCCGGCCGGCCAGTCGCGCAGATCGTAAAGACCGTTTCCTATTCGGCCGCGCGCGCCGGCTTCGCGAACTTCGCGAGGCAGTCGTCGGGCAGCAGATCGATGGGCGCGAAGTCGCGGTTGGCGATCCAGGCCGGGCGCTTGAAGCGGCGGATCGCGTTGTCACAGCGGTTGATCGACAGATAGACGATCCAGCGCGACCACGGTGTCAGGTTCGAGCCCGATGCGTGCACGAGGCACGAATTGAACAGCAGCACGCTGCCCGCCGGGCCCTTCGGCGCCACGATGCCGCCGCGCTCGACCAGCTTCGTCACCGTGTCGTTGTCGATGGTCCACAGTGGATACGACGTGGTCGTGGTGTCCCAGCTCGACTGGATCGCGCCTCGCTTGTGGCTGCCGGGGATGAACATCAAGGGCCCGTTGAACTCGTTGGCGTCGGCGAGGAACAGCGCGATGTTGAAGGCGTTGGGCTCGGGCATGTCGTCGTCGGCCTTCCAGGTCGCGTAATCCTGGTGCCACTGCCACACGGCGCCGTCGAACGCCGCCTTCGCGTTGACCTTGAACTGGTGCATGTAGAGCTTGTCCGATCCCAGCAGCTGCATGCCCGGCTTAAGCAGGCGCGGATGGCGCGCCAGCGCCTCGTAGACCGGGTTCCAGGTCTGCAGGAAGAAGGCCGAGCGCGGCGCGTCCGAGCCTTTCTCGCGCACCACCTCATCGCGCTTCTGCGCGAACGCGCCGGGCAGTTCGCCCGTCAGCGTGTCGATCTCGGTCTTGGAGAAGACGTCGGGGATGAAGACGTAGCCGTCGCGGTCGAACGCCTCGACCTGGGCCGCTGTCAGTTGCATGGCGTCACTCCCTAGTCGCGTTCTTTCGTTGTCGCTAGACTAGCGCGCATGAACGATATCGTCGACCGACTCATCGCCGTCTTCGACCGGCCCGCCGGCCATGCCGGCTATGGCGAAGGCATCAGCCAGCGCGAGCATGCATTGCAGGCCGCGTGGCTTGCCGAGAAGGAAGGGGCGAGCCCCGCGCTCGTCACCGCCGCATTGCTGCACGATGTGGGGCATCTGCTGCACGACCTTGGCGAGGACATCGCGAGCAAGGGCGTGGACAGCCGGCACGAGGCCGTGGGCGCAGCGTTCCTGCTGCGCCATTTCGGCGAGGACGTGGTGGGGCCGGTGGCGCTGCATGTCGATGCCAAGCGTTATCTGGTCGCGGCCGAGCCCGGCTATGCCGACAAGCTCTCGGACGCCTCGGTCCTGTCGCTGAAGCTGCAGGGCGGCCCGATGACGAAGGACGAGGCCGACCGGTTTGCCGCCAAGCGCTTCGCCAAGGACGCGTTGCGCCTGCGCCGCTGGGACGAGGAAGCCAAGCTCGTCGGCTACACGACGCCCGAGCCCGCCCATTTCCGCAAATACGTTGAGTCCGCGCTTCGCCGCTAGCTCGCCGTGCGGCGCGCGAGTTCGTAGAGCGCGATCGCCGCGGCGTTCGACACGTTCAGGCTCTCCACACCCTTTTCCATCGGGATGCGGACAAGCAGGTCGCAGCGTTCGCGCGTGAGGCGGCGCAGGCCTTCGCCTTCGGCACCCACGACCAGCGCGATCTTGCCGGTGAGGTCGGCCTCGTTGATCGGCGTCTGCGCTTCGCCCGCAAGGCCGACGCACCAGAAGCCGGCGGCCTTCAGCCGGTCCAGCGCACGCGCGAGATTGACGACGCGCACGAACGGCACGCGCTCCAGCGCGCCCGACGCGGCCTTGGCCATCACGGCGGTGGCGGCGGGCGAATGGCGTTCGGGCAGGATCACGCCCGCCACGCCGAAGCCGGCGCAGCTGCGCAGGATCGCGCCGATATTGTGCGGATCGGTGACCTGGTCGAGCACGACGACGCGCGCGATGTCGTGCCCGTCGGTCGCGCGCACGATGTCTTCGAGGTCGGGGTCTTCGAGGCCCTCGACGAGCGCGCCAAGCCCCTGGTGCACGGCCGCGCGCGGCAGCAGCCGGTCGAGCGTCTCGCGGCCCAGGATCTCGATGTCGGGCAGGCCGTTGGGCAGTGTCTCGGCGAGCATGGCGATGCGCGGGCCGATCGTCGGCTCGATCTCGCCCAGCAGCGCGATGCGCAGGATCTTGCGATTCGGATTGGCGAGGGCGGCGAGCACGGGGTGGATGCCGTAGAGCCACACGCGGTTGCCGCCCGCCTCGGGGCGGCCGGAATCGGTCGGGCCGCCGGCCGTGCGGTCGCTCTGCCGGGGCTGGTGCGGCCGGGGTGCTCGGATCTCGCGGACCGGGCGTTCGGGCCGGAAGGGCCGGTCGGACTTGCCGTAACGCTCGGGCTTGCCGAATCGCTCCGGCTTGCCGGATCGCTCGGGACGGGCCGGGCGATCGGGCTTGGCGAATCTTTCGCTACGGTCGGACTTCTCGAACCGCTCGGGGCGCGGGCCGCGCGCGGGCTTGGAACCGAATCCGCCTTTGGAGCCGGGCTTTTGACCCGAATGGGGGCCGCGACCGCTGCCGGGCTTGTCGCCCCGCCCGCCGTCCCGGCCACTGCTTGATCCGCCGTAACCGCCGCGTCCGGACTGGTGCTTGCCTTTGCTCATCGCGGCGCTTAATATGCTGTATTGTAGAGTTATTCAAGTCGCGCGCGCCGGCTCATCCCGTTTCGGGAGGGCTGGGGGGCACGGCTTGTTTTGTCGTGAGGTTTAGGCATTGACTTACAGCCCCCATACTCTTTAAACCCCGGGTCCGCGTCGACTGCCCTTCGGAGACTAAGAATCCCGGGGTGGGTCGGTGCTCCGCAAAGGCCAACATCAGCCCACCGGCTGTCCTCTCGGGGATGCACGGCAGGCTGCCGTTAGCCCGAAACGGGCGGGTCGGATGGAGGGGTGGCCGAGCGGTCAATGGCAGCAGACTGTAAATCTGCCCTCTTCGGAGTTCGAAGGTTCGAATCCTTCCCCCTCCACCACCGGCCGGGCCGGACGACGAGTAACGAGTTTCGAGCGAGGTGCGAACGCGAGACGAGAGACGAGGCACGAAACAGGCGGGTGTAGCTCAATGGTAGAGCTCCAGCCTTCCAAGCTGGCTACGTGGGTTCGATTCCCATCACCCGCTCCACTCGCCCGCCGACACCCTCTCGCGACTGCATCCACCCGGTAAGCCTGAACGAACTGCGCCTAGCCAACCCAACCGCCAAACCAACGCACGATCGGAAGCCCCAATGTCGAAAGCGAAATTCGAGCGGAACAAGCCGCACTGCAATATCGGAACGATCGGTCACGTTGACCACGGGAAGACGTCGCTGACGGCGGCGATCACGAAGGTTCTGGCCGAGACCGGCGGTGCGACGTTCATGGCGTACGACATGATCGACAAGGCGCCGGAAGAGAAGGCGCGCGGGATCACGATCAACACGGCGCACGTGGAATACGAGACGCAGAACCGGCACTACGCGCACGTGGACTGCCCGGGCCATGCCGACTACGTGAAGAACATGATCACGGGTGCCGCGCAGATGGACGGCGCGATCCTGGTGGTGTCGGCAGCCGACGGCCCGATGCCGCAGACGCGCGAGCACATCCTGCTGGCGCGCCAGGTTGGCGTGCCTGCGCTGGTGGTGTTCCTGAACAAGGTCGACATGGTGGAAGACCCCGAGCTTCTGGAGCTGGTCGAGCTCGAAGTGCGCGAGCTTCTGTCGAAGTACAACTTCCCGGGCGACAAGATCCCGATCATCAAGGGTTCGGCGCTGTGCGCGCTGGAGAACAAGGACCCGAAGCTGGGCAAGGAAGCGATCCTTGCGCTGATGAAGGAAGTCGATGCGTACATCCCGCAGCCGACGCGTCCGAAGGACAAGCCGTTCCTGATGCCGATCGAAGACGTGTTCACGATCTCGGGCCGCGGCACGGTGGTGACGGGCCGCGTGGAGCGCGGGATCGTGAAGGTGAACGACGAAATCGAGATCGTGGGCCTGCGCGCGACGCAGAAGACGATCTGCACGGGCGTCGAGATGTTCCGCAAGCTGCTTGATTCGGGCGAGGCGGGCGACAACATCGGCGCGCTGCTGCGCGGCACGAAGCGCGAGGAAGTGGAGCGCGGCCAGGTTCTGGCGGCGCCGGGCTCGATCACGCCGCACACGAAGTTCATGGCGGAAGCCTACATCCTGACGAAGGAAGAGGGTGGGCGCCACACGCCGTTCTTCACCAACTACCGTCCGCAGTTCTACTTCCGCACGACGGACGTGACGGGGATGGTGAAGCTGAAGGAAGGCACGGAGATGGTCATGCCGGGCGACAACGTGTCGATGGAGGTGACCTTGATCGCCCCCATCGCCATGGACGAAGGCCTGCGCTTCGCCATCCGCGAGGGCGGCCGCACCGTCGGTGCGGGCGTCGTCGCCAAGATCGTCGAGTAAGCAAGGTTTAGGAGTGTAGCTCAATTGGTAGAGCACCGGTCTCCAAAACCGGGGGCTGGGGGTTCGAGCCCCTCCACTCCTGCCAGATAACAGTCGAAACGAAGTACGACGGATAGGAACGACGGCATGACGTCGCCCGCAACGCCAAAGACCAGCCCGGGGGAGTTCGCCCGGCAGGTCCGCCAGGAGGCCCACAAGGTCTCGTGGCCGTCTCGCAAGGAGACGCTCGTCACGACCGCCATGGTGTTCGTGATGTCGGTGCTCGCGGCGATTTTCTTCTTCGTCGCCGACCACGCGATCGCGTGGGGGATGCGCCTCATTCTGGGCCTGGGAGGCTGATCGACATGGCGATGCGTTGGTACGTGCTGCACGTCTATTCGGGTTTCGAGAAGAAGGTCGCCTCGTCGATCAAGGAACAGGCCGTCCAGAAGGGCCTGGATCCGATGATCGAGGAAGTGATGGTTCCGGTCGACAGCGTCGTCGAGGTGCGCAAGGGCAACAAGAAGGTCTCGGCGGAGCGCAAGTTCTTCCCGGGCTACGTGCTGGCCCGCATGGACCTGACGGACGAGACCTGGCACCTCGTGAAGAACACGCCGAAGGTCACCGGTTTCCTCGGGTCGGGCGGCAAGCCGCAGCCGATCTCGGATGCCGAAGCCGACCGCCTGCTGCGCCAGATGAAGGAGGGCATCGACAAGCCGAAGCCCGCCATCACCTACGAGATCGGCGAGCAGGTTCGCGTGACGGACGGGCCGTTCCAGTCGTTCAACGGCCTGGTCGAGGAGATCGACGAGGAGAAGTCGCGCCTGAAGGTTTCGGTGTCGATCTTCGGCCGGCCCACGCCGGTCGAACTCGAGTACGGGCAGGTCGAGAAGGTCTGAGCAAGGTTTTTCAACGGGCGCTAACCGGCAGGGTCCTCGCTATCGGACAGTCCGGGAGCCCAAAGGAGTGGTGAGATGGCAAAGAAGATCGTCGGGTACATCAAATTGCAGGTGCCGGCCGGAAAGGCGAATCCCTCGCCGCCGATCGGCCCCGCCTTGGGCCAGCGCGGCCTGAACATCATGGAGTTCTGCAAGCAGTTCAACGCGCAGACCCAGAAGATCGAAGCCGGGATTCCGATCCCGGTCGTGATCACGGCCTACGGCGACCGCACGTTCACCTTCATCATGAAGACGCCGCCGGTGTCGTACTTCCTCAAGCAGGCCGCCAAGATCGAGTCCGGCTCGAAGACGCCGGGCCTCGCCAAGGTGGGCAAGGTGACGAAGGCGCAGGTGCGCGAAATCGCCGAGAAGAAGATGGTCGACCTGAACGCGAACGACGTCGAGGCCGCGATGATGATGATCGCAGGCTCGGCCCGCTCGATGGGTCTTGACGTGGTGGAGGGCTGATCATGGCTCGCATGGGAAAGCGCATCAAGAAGGCCTATGACGGTCTCGACGTCGAGAAGGTCTACACGATCGACGACGCGGTGAAGTCGCTCAAGGCGCGCGCGACGGCGAAGTTCGACGAGACGATCGAGGTCTCGCTCAATCTCGGCATCGATCCGCGCCAGGCGGACCAGCAGGTCCGCGGCATGGTCGCGCTGCCGAACGGCACGGGCAAGACCGTGCGCGTGGCGGTGTTCGCCAAGGGCGCCAAGGTCGCCGAGGCGCAGGCCGCGGGTGCGGACCTCGTCGGCGGCGACGACCTCGCCGAGAAGGTGCTCGCGGGCCAGATCAACTTCGACCGCGTCATCGCCGCGCCGGACATGATGGCCGTCGTCGGCAAGCTCGGTAAGGTCCTGGGCCCGCGCGGCCTGATGCCGAACCCGAAGCTCGGCACGGTCACGCCGAACGTCGCGCAGGCCGTCAAGGACGCCAAGGGCGGCCAGGTCGAGTTCCGCGCCGACAAGACCGGCAACATCAACGCCGGCGTCGGCAAGGCAAGCTTCGACGAAGCCAAGCTCGCGCAGAACCTGAAGGCGTTCCTCGACGCGATCGTCAAGGCGCGTCCCTCGGGCGTGAAGGGCAACTACATCAAGAAGGCGACGGTCTCATCGACGATGGGCCCCGGCTTCAAGCTCGACATCGCGGCGTTCGGCGGCATGACCGTCGCGCAGCAGGCCGCGTAAGCGGCCTTCGGGCGAAACGAATACCGCCGTTCCGCGAAAGCGGCGCGGCGGGGTACAGGCGGACGGAAGAAGGCCCTTCGGGGCATGACACCGTCCGCTCCTGTCCGAGACTGCAGGTGCCCGAGGGCCATCCGGCCCGACGGCATAAACGGTCTCCCTCGCGGGAGAGCGGCCTGCATAGACAGAGGTGGCAAATCGGCGCGTGCGGGTCTCCCCGTCCGCGTCCGACTTGGACTTCTGGGACAGGTCGAGCCGGGTCTCGGCCGTTCCGGCGATCTTCCTTCCGGGAGATCGGTGGGTGGCACGAGGCTCGTGTGAAACGGTCCCGCCGGCATGGTGCCGACGGGGCAAACCAGGAGACGATCGTGGACCGTTCGCAAAAGAAGGAACTGGTCGAATCGCTTCACGGCAAGCTCAAGGACGCCAGCGTGGTCATCGTGACCAAGCAGGCGGGATTGACTGTCGCGGAAGTGACCGAACTGCGTCGCAAGATGCGCGCAGCCGGGGCCAGCTTCAAAGTCGCGAAGAACCGGCTCGCGCGTCGTGCTCTCGACGGCACGAAGTACCAGCATCTCGGCGCCTCGCTCAAGGGCCCGACCGCACTCGCTTACTCCACGGATCCCGTGGCGGCGGCGAAGATTGCGGTCGAGTACGCGGCGAAGAACGAGAAGCTGACCATCGTTGCCGGCGGCCTCGGCGAGCGCGTGCTCGACGTGGCTGCGGTCAAGGCGCTTGCGACCCTGCCCTCCCTTCCGGAGATGCGGGCCAAGTTCCTCGGCCTCCTCGTCGCTCCGGCGACCCGTCTCGCGACCGTCATCGGTGCCCCCGCGGCACAGGTGGCTCGCGTCATCGGCGCCTACGCGAAGAAGCAGGACGCGGCCTGAAGCCGATCCGAACCAACCCGAAGATCCAAGTCCAAACAGGAGAACATTCAAATGGCCGATCTCGCTAAGCTGGTTGACGAGCTGTCGACCCTCACGGTCCTCGAGGCCGCTGAGCTGACCAAGATGCTCGAAGAGAAGTGGGGCGTCTCCGCCGCCGCTCCGGTTGCCGTCGCCGCCGCTGGCGGTGGTGCAGCAGCCGGCGCCGCTCCGGCCGCCGAGCAGACCGAGTTCACGGTGACGCTGGCCGCCGCCGGCGACAAGAAGATCAACGTGATCAAGGTCGTCCGCGAACTCACGGGCCTGGGCCTCAAGGAAGCCAAGGACCTCGTCGAGGGCGCGCCGAAGGTCGTCAAGGAAGGCGTCAACAAGGACGACGCCGCCAAGATGAAGAAGTCGCTCGAAGAGCAGGGCGCCAAGGTCGAAGTCAAGTAAGACCGAAATCCGGGCACGGCTCCGTCGCGCATGCGCGGCGGAGCCGGCGTCCGGTCGGGTGCGGGTTCCCCGAATAGGCCCGCAACGATTTTTTGGGGTGCCGCCGTTTCCGGCGGCGCCTGGTCCCTAAGCGGACGGATGAGGTCGAGATGTTGCAGACGGTGATGGGTCGCAAGCGCATTCGCAAGACGTTCGGGCGTATCCCCGAGGTCGCTCCGATGCCGAACCTCATCGAGGTGCAGATGAGCTCCTACGCGTCGTTCCTGCAGATGGACGTCACTCCGTCCGAACGCAAGAACGTCGGCCTGCAGGAGGTCTTCCGCACGGTCTTCCCGATCAAGGATTTCTCCGAGCGCGCCCAGCTCGAGTTCGTCCGCTACGAGCTCGAAGAGCCGAAGTACGACGTCGAGGAGTGCCAGCAGCGCGGCATGACCTTCGCCGCTCCGCTCAAGGTGACCCTGCGCCTCGTCGTTTGGGACGTGGACGAGGACACGGGCTCGCGCTCGATCCGCGACATCAAGGAGCAGGACGTCTACATGGGCGACATGCCGCTCATGACGGACAAGGGCACCTTCATCATCAACGGCACCGAGCGCGTCATCGTCTCGCAGATGCACCGTTCGCCGGGCGTGTTCTTCGACCACGACAAGGGCAAGACGCACGCCTCGGGCAAGTACCTGTTCGCCGCCCGCGTGATCCCCTATCGCGGCTCGTGGCTCGATTTCGAGTTCGACGCCAAGGATCTCGTCTATGTGCGCATCGACCGTCGCCGCAAGCTGCCGGTGACGACGTTCCTTATGGCGCTCGACGGCCTCGCTTCGGAAAAGCTGCGCGAAGACCGCCAGGCGATCGGCAAGGATCTCGAGCTCGGCGAAGCCGTCGGCATGACGGCCGAAGAAATCCTCGCCCAGTTCTACGGCACCGTCGTCTACAAGAAGGGCAAGCAGGGCTGGCAGACGGCCTTCGACGCCGAGCGCATGCGCGGCGTGAAGCTGGTCTCGGACCTGATCGACGCCAAGACCGGCAAGGTGCTGGCCGAGAAGGACACGAAGGTCTCGCCGCGACTGGCCAAGAAGATCAAGGAAGAGGGCGTCAAGGATGTCCTCGCCACGGTCGAGGACATCAAGAGCCGCTACGTCGCCGTCGACATCATCAACGACCAGACGGGCGAGATCTATGTCGAGGCCGGCGACGAGCTGACCGCGCAGAGCCTGAAGATGCTCGAAGAGGCCGGCGTCAAGGAGATCCCGACCCTCTACATCGATCACATCAATTTCGGCCCCTATATCCGCAACACGCTGAAGGCCGACAAGAACAGCAGCCGCGAAGAAGCGCTGATCGAGATGTACCGTGTCATGCGTCCCGGCGAACCGCCGACGCTCGAGACGGCCGAGGCGCTCTACAAGGGCCTGTTCTTCGACTCCGAGCGCTACGACCTTTCGGCCGTCGGCCGCGTGAAGATGAACGCGCGCCTGCAGCTGAACTGCCCGGACACCGTGCGCATCCTGCGCAAGGCGGACATCCTGTCGATCGTCAAGACGCTGACCGAACTCAAGGACGGCCGCGGCGAGATCGACGACATCGACCATCTCGGCAACCGCCGCGTCCGTTCGGTGGGCGAGCTGATGGAGAACCAGTACCGCGTCGGCCTGCTGCGCATGGAGCGCGCGATCCGCGAGCGCATGTCCACGGTCGAGATCGACTCGGTCATGCCGCACGACCTGATCAACGCCAAGCCGGCGGCGGCTGCGGTGCGCGAGTTCTTCGGTTCCTCGCAGCTTTCGCAGTTCATGGACCAGACGAACCCGCTGTCGGAGATCACGCACAAGCGCCGCCTCTCGGCCCTCGGGCCGGGCGGCCTGACGCGCGAGCGTGCGGGCTTCGAAGTGCGCGACGTGCACCCCACGCACTACGGCCGCATCTGCCCGATCGAAACGCCGGAAGGTCCGAACATCGGCCTGATCAACTCGCTGGCGACCTATGCGCGCGTCAACCAGTACGGCTTCATCGAGAGCCCGTACCGCAAGGTGAAGGACGGCAAGGTCACCGACGAGACGGTCTATCTCTCGGCGATGGAAGAAGGGCGCTACTACGTCGCCCAGGCGAACACGGAAGTCGACGGCAAGGGCCGCCTCACGGCCGAGCTGATCAACTGCCGCAAGGCGGGCGACCACTTCCTCGTGAAGCCCGACCAGGTCGACCTGATGGACGTGAGCCCAAAGCAGCTCGTGTCGGTTGCGGCGGCGCTGATCCCGTTCCTCGAGAACGACGACGCCAACCGCGCACTGATGGGCTCGAACATGCAGCGCCAGGCCGTGCCGCTGATCCGCGCGGAAGCGCCGATCGTGGGCACCGGCATGGAAGGCGTGGTCGCGCGTGACTCCGGGGCCGCGATCGCCGCCAAGCGCGCGGGCATCGTCGACCAGGTGGACGCCACCCGCATCGTCGTGCGCGCCACCGAGGAAACCTCGGCCGCGGCGTCGGGCGTCGACATCTACCGCCTGCTCAAGTTCCAGCGCTCGAACCAGAACACCTGCATCACGCAGCGTCCGCTGGTCAGCAAGGGCGACACGGTGCGCGCCGGCGAGATCATCGCCGACGGCCCGTCGACGGAGCTGGGCGAACTCGCTCTCGGCCGGAACGTGCTCGTCGCGTTCATGCCGTGGAACGGCTACAACTTCGAAGACTCGATCCTGATCTCGGAACGCATCGTCTCCGACGACGTGTTCACCTCGATCCACATCGAGGAGTTCGAGGTCATGGCCCGCGACACGAAGCTGGGCCAGGAAGAAATCACGCGCGACATCCCGAACGTCGGCGAGGAAGCGCTCAAGAACCTCGACGAAGCGGGCATCACCTATATCGGCGCGGAAGTGAAGCCGGGCGACATCCTCGTCGGCAAGGTCACGCCGAAGGGCGAAAGCCCGATGACGCCGGAAGAGAAGCTGCTGCGCGCGATCTTCGGCGAAAAGGCCTCGGACGTGCGCGACACGTCGTTGCGCCTCCCGCCGGGCGTCGCCGGCACGGTCGTCGAGGTGCGGGTGTTCTCGCGCCGCGGCGTCGACAAGGACGAGCGCGCGCTGCAGATCGAGCGCATGGAGATCGAGCGTCTCGCCAAGGACCGCGACGACGAGCGCGCGATCCTCGAGCGTTCGATGGCCCAGCGTCTCAAGGAACGCCTGATCGACCAGGTTGTCGCGGGCGGTCTCAAGGGCGCGAAGCCGGGCGCCAAGATCGACGAGGCGCTGTGGAGCGAGTTCACGCCGGGCCAGTGGCGCCAGGTCGTGATCAAGAACGACAAGGTGATGCAGGATGTCGAGGCGCTGAAGAAGCAGTTCGACGAGTCCGTCAAGGCGCTGGAAAAGCGCTTCGAGGACAAGGTCGAGAAGCTGCAGCGCGGCGATGAACTGCCCCCGGGCGTGATGAAGATGGTCAAGGTCTTCGTCGCGGTGAAGCGCAAGCTCCAGCCGGGCGACAAGATGGCCGGCCGTCACGGCAACAAGGGCGTCATCAGCCGCATCATGCCGGCCGAAGACATGCCCTATCTCGAGGACGGCTCGCCGGTCGACATCGTGCTCAATCCGCTGGGCGTGCCCAGCCGCATGAACGTCGGGCAGATTCTCGAGACGCATCTCGGCTGGGCTTCGGCCGCACTGGGTCGCGAGATTGGCGAGATCGTCGACAAGGTCCGCAAGACGGGCAAGGTCGGCGAGCTGCGCAAGAAGCTCGAGAAGATCTACCGCAAGGAAGAGCTCATGGAAGGCGGGCGCGAGCTCACCGATCCGGAGATCGCGGATCTCGGCGCCAACCTGCGTCGTGGCGTCCCCATCGCCACGCCGGTGTTCGACGGCGCACGCGAAGACGACATCAACACGATGCTGGAGCAGGCGGGCCTCGCCCGCACGGGCCAGGTGTGGCTGACCGACGGACGTACGGGCGAGCGTTTCGAGCGCCCGGTGACCGTGGGCTACATCTACATGCTCAAGCTTCACCATCTCGTCGACGACAAGATCCACGCGCGTTCGATCGGTCCTTACAGCCTCGTCACCCAGCAGCCGCTGGGCGGCAAGGCGCAGTTCGGCGGACAGCGTTTCGGCGAAATGGAAGTCTGGGCGCTCGAAGCTTACGGCGCCGCGTACACGCTCCAGGAAATCCTCACCGTCAAGTCGGACGACGTGGCGGGCCGCACGAAGGTCTACGAGGCCATCGTGCGCGGCGAGGACAACTTCGAAGCGGGCATCCCTGAGTCGTTCAACGTGCTGGTCAAGGAGCTTCGCTCCCTCGGCCTGAACGTCGAGCTCAACCAGCGCGGCTTCTGAACTAGAGCGGATGCGGCCGGGGTGGGCCGCATCCGCAAGACCTTATCTGACGACCCGACACGGGTCCGATAGCGGACCCAACGGAGAGCGGAATGCAGAACGAGATCGCGAACGTCTTCGGGGCACCGGCCAAGCCCCTCCAGTTCGACCAGATCAAGATCACGATCGCCAGCCCGGACCAGATCCGGGCGTGGTCGCACGGCGAGATCAAGAAGCCCGAAACGATCAACTACCGCACGTTCAAGCCCGAGCGTGACGGCCTGTTCTGCGCGCGCATCTTCGGCCCGATCAAGGACTACGAGTGCCTGTGCGGCAAGTACAAGCGCATGAAGTACAAGGGCATCGTGTGCGAGAAGTGCGGCGTCGAGGTCACGCTCTCGAAGGTCCGCCGCGAGCGCATGGGCCATATCGAGCTCGCTTCGCCCGTCGCGCACATCTGGTTCCTGAAGTCGCTCCCCAGCCGCATCGGCCTGCTCGTCGACATGACGCTGCGGGACCTGGAGCGCGTGCTCTATTTCGAGAATTACGTCGTCGTCGAGCCGGGCCTGACCCCGCTCAAGATGCACCAGCTGCTGTCCGAAGACGCCTTCATGAAGGCCCAGGACGAGTACGGCGAGGACAGCTTCCAGGCGATGATCGGCGCTGAAGCGCTGAAGCGCATGCTCGGCGAGATCAATCTCGAGACCGAGCGCGACCGCGTTCGCGAGGAACTGCGCGAGACGACGTCCGACGCCAAGCGCAAGAAGCTCGTCAAGCGCCTGAAGATCGTCGAGGCGTTCGTCGATTCCGGCAACAAGCCGGAATGGATGGTGCTCGACGTGATCCCGGTCATCCCGCCGGAACTGCGCCCGCTCGTCCCGCTCGACGGCGGCCGCTTCGCGACGTCGGATCTCAACGATCTCTACCGCCGCGTCATCAACCGCAACAACCGCCTGAAGCGCCTGATGGAGCTGCGCGCGCCCGACATCATCGTGCGCAACGAGAAGCGCATGCTGCAGGAGGCCGTCGACGCGCTGTTCGACAACGGCCGCCGCGGCCGCGTGATTACCGGCGCCAACAAGCGTCCGCTCAAGTCGCTCAGCGACATGCTGAAGGGCAAGCAGGGCCGCTTCCGCCAGAACCTGCTCGGCAAGCGCGTCGACTATTCGGGTCGTTCGGTCATCGTCGTGGGTCCCGAGCTCAAGCTGCACCAGTGCGGCCTGCCCAAGAAGATGGCGCTCGAGCTGTTCAAGCCGTTCATCTACTCGAAGCTCGAGCTCTACGGCATGGCGACCACGATCAAGGCCGCCAAGCGCATGGTCGAGAAGGAGCGTCCCGAGGTGTGGGACATCCTCGAAGAGGTCATCCGCGAGCATCCGGTGCTGCTGAACCGCGCACCGACGCTGCACCGCCTCGGCATCCAGGCCTTCGAGCCCGTGCTGATCGAAGGCAAGGCGATCCAGCTGCACCCGCTCGTCTGCACGGCGTTCAACGCCGACTTCGACGGCGACCAGATGGCCGTCCACGTGCCGCTGAGCCTGGAAGCCCAGCTCGAAGCGCGCGTGCTGATGATGTCGACCAACAACATCCTGTCGCCCGCGAACGGCAAGCCGATCATCGTGCCGTCGCAGGACGTCGTCCTCGGCCTGTACTTCATGTCGCTGGAACGCGACGGCGAGCCGGGCGAGGGGCTGACCTTCGGCGACGTGGCCGAGGTCGAGCAGGCGATCTACCACAAGAAGGTGACGCTTCAGACCAAGATCCGCTGCCGCTACCGCGGCGTGGACAAGGACGGCAACCTCAAGATCGAGGTCGTCAAGACCACGCCGGGCCGCATGCTGCTCTCGCAGATCCTGCCACGCCATCCGAACGTGCCGTTCGCGCTGATCAACAGCCTTCTGACGAAGAAGGACGTGCAGAACGTCATCGACGTCGTCTACCGCCATTGCGGCCAGAAGGAGACCGTGATCTTCGCCGACCGCCTGATGTCGATGGGCTTCGCGGCCGCCTGCCGCGCGGGCATCTCGTTCGGCAAGGACGACCTGATCATCCCGGCCGCCAAGAAGCAGCTGGTCGAGCAGACCAAGACGAAGGTCGCCGAGTTCGAGCAGCAGTACCAGGACGGCCTGATCACGCAGGGCGAGAAGTACAACAAGGTCGTCGACGCCTGGTCGATGTGCACCGACAACGTCGCCGCGGCGATGATGAAGGAGATCTCCAAGACCGAGAAGGGCAAGCCCATCAACGCGGTCTGGATGATGGCCCACTCGCAGGCGCGCGGTTCTCCGGCGCAGATCAAGCAGCTTGCCGGCATGCGCGGCCTCATGGCCAAGCCGTCGGGCGAGATCATCGAGACGCCGATCATCTCGAACTTCAAGGAAGGCCTCACCGTTCTCGAGTACTTCAACTCGACGCACGGCGCGCGCAAGGGTCTTGCCGACACCGCGCTCAAGACGGCGAACTCGGGCTACCTCACGCGCCGTCTGGTCGACGTCGCGCAGGACGCCATCATCATCGAGCCGGATTGCGGCACGACCGAAGGGCTGTCGATGAAGGCGATCGTCGAGGGTGGCGAAGTCATCGCCACGCTGGGCGAGCGCATCCTCGGCCGCACGGTCGCGGAAGCAATCCTCGATCCGATCTCGGGCGACACGGTCCTGGCGGCGGGCGAGCTGATCGTCGAAGAGATGGTCGAGCGCGTCGAGAAGGCGGGCGTGGACCGGGTGAAGATCCGCTCCGTGCTGACCTGCACGTCGAAGGGCGGCGTCTGCGCCGCCTGCTACGGGCGCGACCTGGCGCGCGGCACGGTCGTCAATTCGGGCGAGGCGGTGGGCATCATCGCGGCGCAGTCGATCGGCGAGCCGGGCACGCAGCTCACGATGCGTACGTTCCACATCGGCGGTGCCGTCCAGCGCGGCGCCGAGCAGTCGTCGGTCGAGGCCGCTTACGAGGCCAAGGTCGAAGTCCGCAACCGCAACATCGTCCTCAACAGCTCGGGCGTGCCGGTCGTCATGGGCCGCAACACGGAAATCGTGCTGATGGACGAGCAGAAGCGCGAACGCGCACGCCACCGCGTGCCGTACGGTGCCAAGCTGCTCGCCGACGAGGGCGCGATGGTCGCCAAGGGCCAGAAGCTCGCCGAATGGGATCCGTACACCCTTCCGATCATCACCGAGAAGGAAGGCACGGCCCACTACGTCGATCTCGTCGAGGGCGTGTCGATCCGCGAAGTGATGGACGAAGCGACGGGCATCTCGTCGAAGGTCGTCGTCGACTGGCGCCAGCAGCCGCGCGGCGCGGATCTCAAGCCGCAGATCCAGCTGCGCAACAAGAAGGGCGAAGTCATCAAGCTCGCGAACGGGCTCGAGGCGCGCTACTTCCTGTCGGTCGACGCGGTGCTCTCGGTCGAAAACGGCCAGGAGATCCACGCCGGTGACATCATCGCGCGCATCCCGCGCGAATCGTCGAAGACCCGCGACATCACGGGCGGTCTGCCGCGCGTGGCCGAGCTGTTTGAGGCGCGCCGTCCGAAGGACTACGCGATCATCTCGGAAGGCGAGGGCCGGGTCGAGTTCGGGAAGGACTACAAGACCAAGCGCCGCATCGTGGTTCGCCCCTCGGACGAATCGCAGTCGCCGGTCGAGTACATGATCCCGAAGGGCAAGCACATCTCCGTGCAGGAAGGCGACTACGTCCAGCGCGGCGACCTGCTGATGGACGGCAACCCCGTCCCGCACGACATCCTGCGCGTCATGGGTGTCGAGGCGCTGGCGACGTATCTGGTCAACGAGATCCAGGACGTCTACCGGTTGCAGGGCGTGAAGATCAACGACAAGCACATCGAGGTGATCGTCCGCCAGATGCTGCAGAAGGTCGAAATCGACGATCCGGGCGAATCGGTCTTCCTGGCCGGCGAGCAGATCGACAAGGTCGATTTCGACGCGTCGAACGAGAAGCTCGCCAAGGAGAATCTCCGTCTCGCCACGTGCAAGCCGGTGCTCCAGGGCATCACGAAGGCCTCGCTGCAGACCCAGTCGTTCATCTCGGCGGCGTCTTTCCAGGAAACCACCCGCGTCCTCACGGAAGCGGCGGTCAACGGCAAGACCGACAACCTGGGCGGCCTCAAGGAGAACGTGATCGTCGGGCGTCTGATCCCGGCCGGTACGGGTGCGGTCATGAACCGCATGCGTCAGGTCGCGGCCGACCGCGATCGCGAACTGCTTGCCGCCCAGCAGGACCAGCAGGCTGCCAACGACGCGATCCCCGAGTCCGAAGGGGAAGCGCCCAAGCGTGCGATCGGCGGTCGTCGGCGCGCCAAATAGGCCTGCCGAGGACCGATTCCAAGGCTCGACGGCCGCTCCGAAAGGGGCGGCCGTTTTGCTTTTCGATCAATGGTTTCGGGCTTTTGCGGCGGTGCGACAAAACGGTGGGAAAGATTCTTCCTTTTCCATTTGACTTAGGGGGGGCCGAATCTTATGTTCCGCGCGCCTTTCAAGAGGGGCCGGAACGTCGGGCGCGAAGCCGTCCGAAACTCGGGTACCCGGGCGAAATGCAGGTTTGTCGCGGCCAGACGTTAAATGGCCGGAAACGTTCGAAGTTCCTCGCGTGACGTAAGGCTCAGCCCCCGCGTCTCGGGGAACTTTTTGTCACGCCGCGTCCGGCGGCTTCCGTTTCGTGCGTTCGCACGATGCGGGGGAAACCGGAAGCGGGTTCACGAAGCGAATTCGAGTTCGAGAGCGAGCGCAAGGATACGATCGGATGCCTACGATCAACCAGCTCATCCGCCAGGGTCGCACGGACAAGCCGTCGCGCAACAAGGTGCCGGCCCTCGAGGCCAGCCCCCAGAAGCGTGGCGTCTGCACGCGCGTCTATACGACGACGCCGAAGAAGCCCAACTCCGCGCTGCGCAAGGTCGCGCGCGTGCGGCTGACCAACGGCTTCGAAGTGACGAGCTACATTCCCGGTGAAGGTCACAATCTTCAGGAACACTCGGTCGTCATGATCCGCGGTGGTCGCGTGAAGGATCTTCCCGGTGTGCGCTACCACATCATTCGCGGCACCCTCGACACGCAGGGCGTCAAGGACCGCAAGCAGCGCCGTTCGAAGTACGGCGCCAAGCGTCCTAAGTAAGCCAGGGAGAAGCCGACCATGTCGCGTCGCCATCGCGCCGAGCGCCGGGAAGTTCTGCCGGACCCCAAGTTCGGAGATCTCGTCATCTCGCGTTTCACTAACAGCCTCATGTACGACGGCAAGCGTTCCGTCGCGGAGTCGATCGTTTACGGGGCGATCGACATCGTCGCGAAGAAGATGAACGCCGAAGGCCTGAAGGTCTTCCATCAGGCCCTCGACAACGTGAAGCCCAACCTGGAAGTGCGTTCGCGCCGCGTCGGCGGTGCGACCTACCAGGTTCCCGTCGAAGTCCGTCCCGAGCGCTCGCAGGCTCTGGCCATCCGCTGGCTGATCATCGCCGCGCGCGACCGGTCGGAGCACACGATGACCGAGCGTCTCTCGGTCGAGCTGATGGACGCCGCGAACAACCGCGGTGCGGCCATCAAGAAGCGCGAAGACACGCACCGCATGGCGGACGCGAACCGCGCCTTCTCGCACTATCGCTGGTAATCCGGAATAACCGCGCAATCTCTTCGAGGCAGCCAAGATGTCGAAAGCGAAATTCGAGCGGAACAAGCCGCACTGCAATATCGGAACGATCGGTCACGTTGACCACGGGAAGACGTCGCTGACGGCGGCGATCACGAAGGTTCTGGCCGAGACCGGCGGTGCGACGTTCATGGCGTA
>JBGAKN010000008.1:0-146123 GCA_044224405.1 Tagaea sp.
CATCGGCAAGGCTTCGGCCTCGGTGCAGGCGCTGCAGGTCCGCCAGCAGCTCGGCATCCAGTCGCTGTCCATCGCCAACCAGCAGCCTTCGGTCCTGCTGGGCCTCTTCCGCTAACTTCGCGGCAAGGCACTTCGACAAGGACGGGGGCGACCGAAAGGTCGCCCCCGTTTTCTTTGCGGCACACTTCAATCGTAGTGTCGGCCGGTATTCCACGGCGCGTCGTCAAGCGGCTTTCTTTTGCGCGCTTCGGCCGACTCGGCTATTAATATCAAACGAGACGCGGGCTTTTGCCCGAGTCGTCGGTCCCAGGAGGAATCGTGAAGAACCCGAATCAATCGGCGCCTGGCGCCACCGAGTCCGAGCGCGAGCGGGAATACCGCCTCCTGGCCCTCGTCACGAAGAAGCTGACCGACGCCAAGGCCGTGGTCACGCAGCTCGATCCGCAGTCGGTCGGGCAGGTCTGCGACGCGATCTTCCACAACCGCGACGTCTGGAACGCCTTCGTGACCGACGTTGCCGACGAGAACAACAAGCTCCCCAAGGAGCTGAAGGTCCTGCTGATCAACCTCGCGGCCTACGTCAACAAGAACTCCGACATGATCGTGAACAGTCATCCGGACGGCGACATGGACATGCTGGTCGCCATCAACCGCCACGTCATGGACGGCCTGCGCGGCGCGACCACTGGCTGATCGCATCGCCGGAAAACCCCTGCCCGCCTTCGCCGGCGCGCAAGATACCGGTCGCCCGACCGGCTTGCGCGCCGGACTCGTTTCGGGGGCCGGAAACCGCCCATGAAACCGCGCCCGCCCATCCTGACGCCCAACAGCCCCGGCGCGCTCGTCGCCGCGGGATTCGAACGTCATCGGCAAGGCGACATCGCCGGCGCCGCGACGCTCTATGCCCAGGCTCTCCGGCTCAAGCCCGATCATCCCGACGCGATGCATCTGGCCGGCCTCGCCGCGCGCGCCTTCGGCCGGCACGACGAGGCGCTTGAAAAGATCTCGCGCGCCTGCGAGCTGCTTCCCCGGAGCGCGCCTTTCGCGGCGAACCTTGCCGCCGCCCTGATTTCCGTCGGCCGCCACGCGGACGCGCTCGCGGCGACCGACAAGGCGATCGGGCTGATGCCCACCTATGCGGCTGCGCACTCCAACCGTGGCGCGGCGCTGCTGGGCCTCGATCGGGTCGAGGATGCGGCGAAGGCCTATCGCCGCGCCATTGAGCTCGATCCGGCGAGCGTCGACGCGTTCAACAATCTGGCCAATCTCGAACAGCGGCGCGGCAATCTCGATGTGGCCGTCGGCCTCTACGAGCGGGCACTGGCCGCCGCCCCGCACAATCCGAACGTCCATTCCAATTACGGAACGGCGATCTACGCGCAGTATGTCGCGGGCAAGAAGGCCGAAGCCGCGTCGCGCGCGGCCGACTGGTTCGCCACCTATCCCGACAGCCCCACCGCGCGCCACTGGGCGGCGGCGCTTTCCGGAAAGCATGCGCCGCCGCGCGCGGAAGACGGCTATGTGCGAAACACCTTCGACCTGTTCGCCGGGACGTTCGACAGGACGCTCGCCTCGATCGGCTACAACACGCCGACCGTGATCCGCGAAATGATCGACGCCCAGTGGGGCGAACCCAGCCCACGCTTCGACACGCTCGACATCGGCTGCGGCACCGGCCTCGCCGGCATCGGCCTGCGTCCCTGGTCGAAGCGGCTCGACGGCGTGGATCTCTCGCCGGGCATGCTCGCGCAGGCGCAGGCGCGCGCGATCTACGACGAGCTGCGCGAGGGCGAGATCGTCGCCGACCTCGCGGCGCATCGCGGGGCATACGACCTGATCACCGCGACCGACGTGTTCATCTATTTCGGCGTGCTCGACGAAGCGCTGCACGCGGCGCACGCGGCACTCCGGCCGGGCGGGCACTTCGTCTTCTCGGTCGAGACGATGCTGGCGGAAGAACCCGGCGAATGGGCGGTGCGGCCGTCAGGCCGCTACGCGCACGCGAATGCCTATGTCGAGAAGGCGGTGAAGACGGCCGGCTTCACGCCGCTGCAGTGGCGCGACCAGTCGCCGCGCACGGAACAAGGGAAAGCGATCCCCGGCCTGATCGTGCTGGCGGCCCGCTAGGGGCCGCCGGCCGTCAGCCGAAATCGCCTGCCGTCACGCGCGGCGCCATGTCGGCAACAAGCGTGTGGACCGCCTCGCGGCCGTAGACATCGACGAGCATCTGCAGGACGACCGTGAAGCAGGCGACCGTCAGGGCGTCGCGATGAAGCCCTTGCCGCATGCCTTCTTCCATCGCATCCGCGATGACGCGCATGGCGGCGAGACGCTCCTGGTCGGTAGAGGCGATAGAGAAACCGGATTGATCCGACGGCCCGTTCGACATCTTGTTTTCCCGTCCTCAAAGTTCGCGGGCGCGAATCGTCCGGCCCGAGGACGGCCAGTCTATCATGCCCGCAAGAAGAAGCTAAAACCGGCGCGAGCCCAGACCCTGCATCAGATCGAGGATGCCGCTCATGTCCGACACGCCGTTGCCCGATCCCACAAGCTGGAGCAGGCCACCATACATGCCGCCGCCCGTCCCGTTGGCGCTGGCGGCTTCCTGATCCTTGGTGTTGAGATAGCGCTGGATGAAGGTATCGACGAACTTCTTGTCCTTGAACTTCGTGATGTCGATCTTGCTGGACACGTAGGTCGCCTGCGCGTCCACGCCCTGGATCGCGAGTTCCTTGGGAATGCCGAGGGCCGTCGTGACGACCTCGCGCAGCACCTTGTCGCCGAGCACCGACCAGATGCTGTTGATCTTCGAGGCGTTCTCCTTGAAGTACATCGCCTCGCGCAGGCCGGGGCTCGCCGCGCCCTGCGCCTTCTCGAACTCGTTCTTCAGGTAGCGCGCGGTGAGCCCGTCCATGACGCCCGGAAGCTGGACGCCGGTCACGCCGAAATCCTTCAGGCGCAGCGTGCTGGCCATGTCCTTGTAGCGGGCGTCGTTCATCCGGTTGGCAAGCGAGTTCTCGTCGGTAAGATCCGACATGAGAACCTTCTTCAGCATGCCCTTCTTGTCGACCTCGCTCTCGAGGCCGAACGCGGACAGCGCGAATTCCATGAACCGACGATCATTGAGCAGATCGTCGACGGTCTTCGCCTTCGCGACAGCATTCTTCGCGTAGTCGATTTTCTGTTGGACGCTAGCCTGCTTCGACCACTTGTCCTGCGCGGCATCGCCCGACTTCTGGAGCTGCTTCCACGCGACGAGGGCCGGCAGACCGCTTGCGATCGATCCCGCCATGACACTCTCCTTAACGCCGTTCTCGGCATTGCAAGGATTCGACTATGCCATGCAATGCCCGGAACGGCAAGGTAGTAAATGCAAACTTACGTAAATTTAAATCTAAAACAGTTAAAATTATATCAATAGGGATGGATCAATCGACTTCGCTCTCTTCCGGCACCGGTTCGCCGACCTTGGCGCGCTTCTTCGGGCCGTCGCTACCCAGCAGAAGCTGGCGGGCTCTTTCTGTAGTCGTTCCAAGGAGATCCCACTCAAACTTAATGAGTCGCTTCGCATCCTTCAGGCCCGGATAAAGCTCGCCCTTGTCGAGCCGGGCACGCAAAGCGTCGATCAGCGGCTTGGACGTTGGCGCGGCCAGCTCGAAATCGGTCAGGAACTGTCGCAAGGCATCCGAATAGACCTTGGCCTCGTCGGGGAACAGGTAGACGCATTGCAGCGTGTAATAGACGCGCATGGCCGGCGTGGCGGCCTCTTCGAGCTGCAGAATGTCCTTCTGGCGCAGGATGTTGCCGCGATTGCGGATCGCCAGCATCGCCAGGCCGCCGGTGTTTTCGATGACCACCCCGTTGATGATGATCTTTTCGCCGGGGTTCAGTCGCAGGACGAGAGGCATCGAGAATCCTTGGGGTCCGGAAAATGGGGCTGGAGATCGTCGATTATACCATCGCGGGCGGAGAAACAACCTGCTGCCACAGGCGCCGATACAGGGCCTCGAAACCGCGCGCCAGGCGCGCGCCGTCGCACAGCGCCGATCCGGCCATGCGTCCGCGCAGCGCCGCGCGGATGCCGGCAAGACGCGGCGCATCGGAAACCAGGCCGGCCGCGATCGCGGCGAATGCACCGGGATCGCCGGCGATCCAGTCCCCTGCCCCGATCTGCGTGAGCAGCGACGCCCCCACGCGCGCGGCATGCCGGTCGCCGGCAAGCGTGACGACCGGCACGCCCATCCACAGCGCCTCGCAGGTCGTCGTCGTGCCGTTGTACGGCGTCGTGTCGAGCGCCACGTCGATCTCGCCGTAGCGCGCGATGTGGTTCTGGACCGCGCCGATGAAGCCGACCGTCTCGATCCGCTCGGGCGCCACGCCGCGCGCAGCGAAGCCCGCGCGCAGGGCTGCCTGCAGGTCCGGCTCGTCGAGCCCGCGCGCCTTGACGATCATGCGCGCCGCAGGAACGGCATGCATCGCGCCGGCCCACAGGTCGAGCGTGCGCGCCGACACCTTGGGCAGGTTGTTGAACGAGCCGAAGGTCGGCCGGCCGGCGGACTGCATCGGCAGCCGGGCGACGGGCGGGGCGAAGGGCGGCGGCATGTAGGCGAGAAAGCCGCCGTCGATGCGCGCCAGCGGTTCGGCGGCCGGCGCGTCGGGAAGGTCGCTGACCGCATCCACGATGCGCGCGTCGAACGCGTCGAGCCCCGTCGTGTCGGGGTAACCGAGCCATGTCGCCTGCACGGGTGCCGGCCGGCGCGCGAAGGCCGCGAGCCGGTTGCCCTGCGTGTGACCGGCGCAATCGACGAGGACATCGATCCGGTCGGCGCGCACCTGTGCTGCGAAGGCCACGTCGTCGCGCCCCGCCATGTCGCGCCAGTTCGCGATCAGGCCGCGGAACGCCGCGGTCAGGCCGTCAGGCACGGCGACATCGCTGTAGGCGAAGACTTCGACCGCCGCGCGGTCGTGCCCGGCGATCAGCGGGACGAGGAAATAGCTGCACGAGTGATTGCAGAAATCGGGCGACGCATAGCCCACGCGCAGCCGGCGGCCGGGGGCCGGATCACGCGGCTTCGGGCGGGCCGCCCCGCCGGGTGCGGGCCACGCGCGCGCGCGCGCCAGCCCATCGGCGGGCGTGCCGGGCGGATCGTACTGCGCGCACATCAGCGCGTTGGAGGCGAACACCGTGTTCGCCGGCGCCAGTTCGCGCACGCGCGCGAATTCGTCGAGCGCGTGCGCGATGCGTCCCTGTCCCTGCAGCGCCAGCGCCAGGTTGTTGCGCCTTGCGGCCGTCGGCGGGGCAAGGTCGAGCGCGCGCGCGAACGCGCCGGCCGCGCGCACCGGCAAGCCCGCGGCCAGCGCCACGTCGCCCGCGACCGCATGCGCGTCGGCCGATTGCGGAAATGCTCCGATCGCCGCGGCGGCCGCTTCGGCGGCGCCGTCGAGATCACGCTTCGAGAGCAGCGTCGCGGCGAGATTGACGCGCGCGGCCAGCAGGCCCGGCGCCTTCGCGATCAGGGCGCGATAACGCTCGATCGCCTCGTCGGCACGGCCGGCGACGGCCGCCTTGTTGGCGGCGGCAAGCATTGCGGCAGAATCGGTCGAGGCTGTAGACATGTCCGGACCCGGCGAGTGTATCGCGCCTGCGGAGAATACGGCATGGAAGAAAACCCGACCGATCTGGTGCGCACGCTGGAATGCCGCGCGTTCAACGCCTGGCCGGCGCTGCAGACGCTCGTCCACGACGGATGGCTGCTGCGCTTCGCGCGCGGCCACACCAAGCGCGCCAACTCGGTCAACGCGCTGTGGCCGGGCCGGACGGCGCTCGAAGCGCGGATCGCGCATGCCGAGGGCCATTACCGGCGGCACGGGCTCCAGCCGACCTTCCGCCTCACCCCGCTCAGCGAGCCGGATCTCGACGCCCTGCTTGCGGCGCGCGGCTACCGGCAACTTGACCCCACGATCGTGATGCGCGTGCCGGTCGACCGGGTGGCGGCTGGTGCTGCGCAGGTCCGGCTCCAGCCCTCGCCTCTGCCCGACTGGCTCGGCGCGTTCGGCAAGACGGCCGGCGCCTCGAGCGAATCGCGCGCGATCCTCGGCGAGATGCTGACCCGCATCGTTCCCGCCGCCGCCTTCGCGCGGATCGACGGGCCGGACGGTGCCCCCTGCGCCTTCGGGATGGGCGTCGCCGAAGCGGGCGAAATCGGGATCTTCGAGATGCTTACGGCCGCGGCCGCGCGCCGCAAGGGCCACGCCGCGCGCGTGATCGGCGCGCTGACGGACTGGGGCCGCGCGCAGGGCGCGCATCACGCGTATCTCCAGGTCGTCGCCGACAACGCGCCGGCGCGCGCACTCTACGAGAGGCTCGGCTTCGAGCCCGTCTACGCCTATCACTATCGCCGGGCAGAATGAAAAAAAGGCCGGCGACGCGAAACGCGCCGCCGGCCATCGAGTTTGCGGAGCCGGAAGAGGTCGTCGACGATCAGCGCTTGAGGTTCACGACCTCTTGCAGCATCTCGTCGGCGGTCGTGATCATGCGGGCGTTCGCGGAGTAGGAGCGCTGGGCCACGATCATCTTCGTGAACTCGGCGCCGATATCGACGTTCGAGTTCTCGATGCTGTTCGGGTTGACGCCGCCCGCACCACCCTGCTGCGAGGCGTTGAAGCCGATGAAGCCGGCCGACGGATCGTCGAGGAACGCCTCGCCGTTCTGCCGCACCAGACCCTTCGGGTTGTTGAAGGTGCCGAGCGCGATCTGGTACTGGATCAGACGCTGGCCGTTCGTATAGGTCGTGTAGACGTTGCCGGACGTGTCGATGCCGGTCCCGTTGTAGGTACCTGCGGCGTAGCCGTTCGCCGAGATCGCCGAGATCGAGATCGACGTGCCGCCGAACTGCGACGTGCCGCCGGGTGTGGCGACGGTCGATGCCGTGGTCGGGCTCGCCGTGTTGGGCGTGCCGAACTCGACGTTGACCGACTGCACCGGGGCGGCCGCGAGGCCGGGCGCGCTGTACGACAGGACGGCGCGGCCGGTACCGGCGGTGATCGCGGCCGAGAGCGTGGCGGCGTTTGTCGAGCCGGACGACGTGATGCTGGCGAGCAGGCCGGCGTTGGTTCCGACCGTGGTGCCGAAGGCGAAGTCGAGCGCGATACTTTCCGGCCCGTTGGCCGAGCTGGTCGGCATCGTGATGACGGCGCGCCACTGTGGCGTGGTGCCTGCGGCCGACGCGGCGATGGCGGCCGTACCGGTCGTGGCGCTCGCCGCGACGCCGGGCAGCGTGCCGCCGGCGGTCGTGCGGTTGTACCAGGTGACCGACGCGGGCTGCGACGCGCCGTTGGCGTCCGTGATCGTGATCGTGCCGCCGTTGTAGACCGTGCCGGCCGCCGCGTTCGCCGGGATGTTCGCCGCATAGACGGCGAGCGTGCTGGCGAGAGCGGGGAGCTGGCTCTGGTTGATCTGCACGGCGACAAGAGGGCCCTGGTTGGGGGTCGGGTTGGGCACCGCGGTCGTCGGGCGCGGAACCGAGCGCGCGAACAGGAACTTGCCCGAGCCGTTGACCAGGAAGCTGTTCTGGTCGAGCGAGAAGTCGCCGCGGCGGGTGAACTGGGTGATGCTGTTGCCGGTGAGGCCGCCGGCCGTGCTCGTGCCGTCCTGCACGGGAAGCCAGCCTGCGCCCGCGATCGCGATGGCGGTCGGCGAAGCGTTCTGGATGATCGTGCCCTGCAGGTCGTTGACGAAGGTCGGGCGGGCGGTCACGCCGCCGGGATTGAAGAAGCGCTGCGAGGACGTCGACACGAAGCTCGAGAAGTTCGCGTCGATGCGCTTGAACCCGGCCGTCTGCGAGTTGGCGACGTTGTCCGAGATATAGTTGATCGCGGTCTGAAACGAGTTCAGCCCGCTGATCGCGGAATTCATTGCTACGGTGGCCATGGTTGCCGGACTCCCTTTATCGTCGTTGAGCGAAATGCGTCGTTGAAAAAATGGTTGCCTGAATCGGTTGGCGATATCCGGATAAGAGCAACGCCGGTGCCAGACCGGAAAACTCAAAAATACACACAAAAACAACAACATAATTTCCGCTAACGAGAATTAACCATAGCACCCGGCAAAATATTCACGGCAAAACCGGCAGCAAGTTCCCCTCCCCGGCAGAAGCTGCTTCGCGGATCGGATGCTGACACCGCCCTTGCCCCGACCGGCGCGATGCGCCGGCGCCGCGGACCTTACCCGACCGGAATCTCGCGGCCCCTCCCCTGCGGCGACAAAAAGCGCAAACGGAATGAAAAAAAGGCCGGCGACGCGCGTTGCGTCGCCGGCCCTCGAGTTTGCGGAGCCGAAGCGTCGTTGACGATCAGCGCTTGAGGTTGACGATCTCCTGCAGCATCTCGTCGGCCGTCGTGATGATCTTGGCATTCGCGGAATAGGAGCGCTGGGCCACGATCATCTTCGTGAACTCGGCGCCGATATCGACGTTCGAGTTCTCGATGCTGTTCGGGTTGATGCCGCCCGCACCGCCCTGCTGCGAGGCGTTGAAGCCGATGAAACCGGCCGACGGATCGTCGAGGAATGCCTCGCCGTTCTGCCGCACCAGACCCCGCGCGTTGTTGAACGTTCCGAGCGCGATCTGATACTGGACCAGCCGCTGGCCGTTCGTATAGGTCGTGTAGACGTTGCCCGAAGAGTCGACGCCAGCCCCGTTGTAGGTGCCCGCGGCGTAGCCGTTGGCCGAGATCGTCGAGATCGAGATCGACGTGCCGCCGAACTGCGACGTGCCGCCGGGCGTGGAGAGCGTCGATGCCGTGGTCGGGCTCGCCGGGTTGGGCGTGCCGAACTCGAGATTGACCGTCTGCGCCGGTACCGCGGCAAGGCCGGGCGCACTGTAGGAGAGGACGACGCGGCCGGTGCCGGCGGTCGGTAAAGCCGTGAGCGTCGCACCCGTCGCACCGCCGACGGCAATGCCCGTGACCAGGCCGGCGTTGGTGCCGACCGTCGTGCCGAACGTGAAGTCGAGCGCGATGCTCTCCGGCCCGTTGACCGAGCTGGTCGGCATCGTGATGACGGCGCGCCACTGCGGCGTAAGGCCTGCGGCCGACGCGGCGATGGCAGCCGTACCGGTCGTGGCGCTCGCCGCGACGCCGGGCAGCGTGCCGCCGGCGGTCGTGCGGTTATACCAGGTCACCGACGCGGGCTGCGCCGCGCCGTTCGCGTCCGTGACCGTGATCGTGCCGCCGTTGTAGACCGTGCCGACCGCCGCGTTCGCCGGGATGTTCGCGGCATAGGTGGCAAGCGTGGTGGCAAGTGCCGGAAGCTGGCCCTGGTTGATCTGCACGGGGACGAGCGGGCCCTGGTTGGGCGTCGGGTTAGGTACGGCCGTCGTCGGGCGCGGTACGGAGCGGGCGAACAGGAACTTGCCCGCGCCGTTGACCAGGAAGCTGTTCTGGTCGAGCGTGAAGTCGCCGCGGCGGGTGAACTGGGTGATGCTGTTGCCGGTGAGGCCGCCGGCCGTGCTCGTGCCGTCCTGCACGGGAAGCCAGCCTGCGCCTGCGATCGCGATGGCGGTCGGCGAGGCGTTCTGGACGATCGACCCCTGCAGGTCGTTGATGAACGTCGGGCGGGCGGTCACGCCGCCGGGATTGACGAAGCGCAGCGACGACGTCGAGACGAAGCTCGAGAAGTTCGCGTCGATGCGCTTGAACCCGGCTGTCTGCGAGTTGGCGACGTTGTCCGAGACATAATTGATCGCGGTCTGGAACGAGTTCAGGCCGCTGATCGCGGAATTCATTGCGACGGTGGTCATGGCTTCGGTACTCCTCTTTTTAAGTTCCGAGCATTCTTGCTCAGTGTGTATATTTTACTTATCTATAGTTGTATTCTTAAGCATGGGCTTGGGCATCGCGTCGTTTCCTTCGGGTCCGATCCTTTCGAGTGTGTATATTTTACTTATAGTTGTATTTTATTGTAAAAAATCGGGCGTCCCGTCCGCTTCCGCGAAACGAGACGCCCTGTTTTTCAGCGCATGTAGTTGACGAAGGAAAGCTCGAGGATCTGCTTGGTCGTGATGTAGCTGGCCTCCAGGGACACCTGGATGCCCTTGATGCGCGTCGAGACTTCGCCGATATCGACGGATTCGATCTTGAGCGCACCGACGTCCGAGATGTTGACCACGTCCTGGTGCTTGGCCTTGATCTGGACGAGCTGCGCCTGCCGGCCGCCGTTGACACCCTGAAGGGTGGCGACGTCGAGCAGCGCCTTGTTGATCTGCGCCTCGGCCTGGTCGAGATACGGCACTGCCGCCTGAATTGCCGAGATGTCCTGCAGCTGGGCCGGGGGGACGACGGCAGCGTTCGAGTTGATCGCCTGGCCGAGCGCGACCTTGTAGTTGCGCAGGCCGTTAATCAGGTTCTGGAACGCCGAGTCCGACGCCGAGATGCCATAGGTCATGTTGAGCTGGTCGTCGATATAGACGCTCGGCTTGGAGCCGATCGACTCGCCGTTCGTCGTGATCATCGTCGTGCGCAGCGATGCCGCGATATAGCCCGGCGCCACGTCCGTCGCCAGCGTGGTGCTGTCCGACTTGAACTGGGTCGTGACCGGCAGGCTGTTGGACGTCTGCACCGCCATGTAAGGAACGGCGAACGTGTCGGCAGCCGCCGTCGCGGCCGCGACGGCCGGCGCGAAGGTGAGCGAGCCCGCGGGCAGCACGGAGGTGATCTGCGCCTGCCGGCCCTGGTTGGCGCCGCTCGTGAAACGGATGGTCTGCCCCACGGCCGTGGCCGGGAAGGTCGTGCCGGTGTTGAGCGTCGTCGTCGTGCCGGCGGCCGTCGCGGCGAACGCGCCGCGCGGGGCGCCGTTGCTCGGTGCACCCGTGAAAGGATTGAAGGCCGGCAACGCCGTCGGCGGCGAAGCGTCGAGGCTGTTGAGGCTGATCACCGGCTGCGTCGAGAACGCCGTGCCGGCGAACAGGCTGCGCTGGCCGTCCGTCTGGTTGAGGATCGACTGGATACGGTCGAGCGCGCCGGTGACGAGACCGTACTGCGCGGCGTAGGCCTGCGGCCCGAGGCTCTTGGTCTTGATCAGCTCCGACTTCATGTCGGACGCGATCTGGTTGAGGCCGTCGAGCGACTTGGCATAGAGGTCCGTGCGGTAGGTCGCGGAATCGATGGCGCGCAGGTAGATCGTCGACTGGACCGACGTCTGCTTGTACTGCTGAAGCCGGATCGCGTCCGACGCCAGGCCCTGCTGCTGCAGGCCGAACGCGGCGATGCCGACGAGACCGTCGCGGCGGCGCCCGGTCGAGAGTTCCTTCTGCAGGCCCGCGAGCTCGTTCTGCTGTCCGAAGAGCGAGCGCTGGATGTCCAGCAGCTGGGCGTAGTTGGTAACCGCGGTGACGGAGCCGGCCATCGGTTAGTTCCTTCCAAGGTTGATCAGCGTATCGAACATCGTGCGCACGGTCTGGAGGACCTGTGCCGATGCCTGATAGGCGTTCTGCAGGACGACGAGCTGCGACATTTCCGTATCGACCGACACGCCGACCGCGTTGCGGTAGGTCTGGTCGGTCTGATGGCGGAGCGTTTCCTTGTCGGTCGTGTTCTTGTTCGCGCCGGCGACGCTCTGGGCGGTATAGGAAATCACCGAGGCGATCGTGTTGGAGATCGTCAGCGAGCCGGAGATGATGCCCGTGTTGTTGAGCGAGCCGGCGGAGGCCGCGGGCAGCGGGATCGGATCGAACGCGCCGTTGACCGAGTTGTTCAGCGCCTGGTTGACGTCCGAACCCGACGCGCGCTTGACGCTCGTCGTGCCGCCGGTGAGGCTCGGATTGACCTGCAGCATCGATGCGGCGGTCGGGAGGTTCCCCAGCGCCGGCTCGATGATGTAGACGCTGCCCACGCCCGGCGCCGTCGAGAAGCCGGGGCTCAGCGTCAGCTGCGTGGCGGTATTGCCCGTGATGCGGCCGATCTGGCCGGCACCCGTGCCCGAGATGATGCGCACCTGGTAGCCGACACCCGCGGCCGTCGGCGCGAACTGGTTGACCGCCCAGGTATTGGTCGTGTCGTCGAGCGTCGTCGTCGTCGCCGCCGTCGTCGCGTTCGTCATCAGCGGGCCGGTGACGGACTGGATCGAGTACTGGCTGGTCGCGTCCGTCGCCGCGAGGCCCGGCGCCGTGATCGTCGTTGCCGTGTTCGCGGTGATGATCGCCGAAGAGCCCACGCCCTGCCCGGCCGTGATCGTGACGCGGTAGTAGAGGGCCGCCGTCGGCGTCAGCGCGCCGAACGCGGCCGCACCGTCAGTCAGCGAGCTGCCGATCGCCGCGGCGGTCGCCGTGCCTGTCGTGATCTGCGTGGCGACGGTCGTCGCCGGCGGCAGCGCCAGTGTCGAATATGTGAAGAAGTTGGCCGCCAGCTCCGTCCCGTAGGAGTTGCTGGTGTTGTAGGCCCGGTTGGTGATCGAGGCGACCTGGTTGGCGATGTCGTCGATCTGGTTGACGAACTTGCGGAGCGCGCCGTCGCCGGGGTCCGACGACGTCATGACGCCCTGCGAGAAGGTCGTGTTGTCGGAATAGCCCGAGCGCAGCTTGATCAGCGCGTCGAGCTGGCCGGACTGGAACGCCGTCGACTGGACCGGCGAGGTCACGCCGTTGATGGAGATCTGGACCTGGTTGGTAGTTGCATTGAAGCTGAAGGTCGGCGGGACATTTCCGGCGACGAGCGTCTGGCCACCCGACGTGATGATCTGGACGGCCGCCGTACCGGTGCCGAGAACCTGGACCTTGGTCAGCTTCGCCATCTGGCGGACGACCGAGTCCATCTGGTCCTGCAGATCGCCGACCGGCTGGCCGGTCGAGGACTGGTTGATCAGCTGCGTATTCAGCGAATAGGCCTGGGCGACGAGGCTGTTGAGCGTCGTCAGGTTCGTGCCGATATCCGTCAGGATCTGCGTGTCGACCTGCGGGGGTGCTGCGGAAAGCTGGTTGATCGCCACGGCCAGCTGCTGGCCCTGGATGATGATGTTGCGCGAGAGGTTCGCGTTTTCCGGGCTCGCTTCGAAGTCGGTCCATGCCTGCTGGAAAGCCTGCAGCTGCTGGGTGAGCGCGGGCTTCTCCTGGTCGACATCGAGCAGGGTCGACAGCCGGTCGAGATAGGACGAGCGCACCGCGGCGGCGGCCGAATCGGACGTGCGCGCCAGAAGGTCGTTCTGCAGCGTCGAATTCACCGTGCGGGTAATCGAAGCGATGCTGACGCCCGTGGGAAGGCCCGCAACGGCCGGCGTCGTCAGGTTCGCGTATTTCCGGGTGTACTCCGGCGATTGCGCGTTCGCGACGTTGGCCGAGACCAGGCGCGACTGCTGCTGGAGGACCAGCAGCGAGCTGAGCGAGGAGTTGAGGGCGGCGGACAGTGACATCTGGGTGGCTCCGGTTCGGTCCCGATACGCTTGGGTCCCGTTCCCGTAGACATTCGCAACGGCTGTGCCACTCGCGCCAAACTTCTAATTAATTGATTTATATATATAAAAATGAAATCCGGAATCGGCGATCTTGCCGGGCAGGCTGCCCGCGGCATGTTCGACCCGGCAGGAATTGCCGGGCCCCGGAAACGAAAAAGGCCGCCGGCGCGGGAGCGACGGCGGCCTTCCGGGTGGGGTATTTGCGGGCGTCAGCCTGAAACGGACAGCCCTGAACCGGCCGGACGGGCGCCGGCGGCGGGCGCCGCGGCAGGTGCCGGACGCGCGGAGGCCGGCGGCGGCGCCAGCCCTTCCATGATGGTGCGGTTTACGTTGATGAGGGAGTCGATGTCGCCGCTGCCGTCGAGAACCTGGATCGTTTCGCGGCCGACCCACAGGCCGAGGCCGATGATCTGCGCGCGGAGTTCCTTGGGAAGCTGGTTGCCGTCGCTGGACAGGTCGATGATGAACGCGTCCCAGACCTTCTTGTTCCACAGCAGGGCGTCGACGAACTCTGACGTGCCGCGCTTGCCGTCCCGCGCGCGGGTCAATGCACCGCAAACCTGGGCAAGCAACCTGTATTCCGTGGAACGCGGGTTTTCCGTGGTGTTCTGCGTCCGCCCATACGCCTGATAGCCGCTCATTGTCGCTCCCTTAGGAGAATTCTGCTCGAGCCCGGCGCTGGCCGGGCATGCCCGACAACGAATCGGACTCGGCCACTATGCGCCAAAATCTTAACGATTAGTTTAATCGAGTCCGGGATGGCTTGCACGCCGCAATTCGAGAACGCGCCGCAGGCGCGCTAAGCTCCGTCCGGACATGACCGATTCCCCTCTCTCCGCAGCGCTTGCCCTTCATCAGGCCGGGCACCTCGATGCGGCCGACGCCGCCTATGTCGCACATCTCGCCGGCCATCCCGCGGACAGCGAAGCGAACCATCTGCTCGGCGTCCTGCGCCATCAACTGGGCCGATCCGCCGAAGGGCGCGGCCTGATCCGCACGGCCATCGCGCACGCGCCGGACGTGGCCGCCTACCACGCCAATCTCGGCCTGATCGATGCGGCGCTCGGTGACAATGCTGCGGCGGTCGCCGCGTTCGACCGCGCCTCGTCGCTGCAGCCGGCGCTCGCGGCGGCGATCCGGCCGGCACTCGCACAGGCCCTTCTCGCGACATCGGACTGGAGCCGGGCCGCGGCGGCATTCGGCGAAATCGCGGCGGCCGAGCCCGGCAACGCGGGCGCATGGCGCGGGCTTGCGCTCGCCGTCCATTCGCTCGGCGATGCTTCTTCCGCCCTGCCCGCCTATCGTCGCGCGGTCGCGCTCGCGCCGGACGACACGATCGCATGCAATGCCCTTGGCGCCGCCCTTCTGGATACGGGTGCAGCCGCCGAAGCGCTCGCGGTGCTCGAGAATGCCGCAGCCCGGGCATCGGGGCCGTTCGGCCCGCTGCTCGCCAATCTCGGCAACGCGCGCCGCGCCAACGGCGACAATCCGGGCGGCATCGCGGCGATGCGTGCCGCTCTCGCGTGCGAACCGTCGAATGCGACGACACTCGCCAATCTCGCCGCCGTGCTGTCGGAAGAAGGCGCGATCGGCGAAGCCGGCGAACTCTGCCGGCGGGCCCTCGCCCTCGCGCCCGGCGATGCGGCCGCGCGCGCCAATCTCGGCGCCTGCCTGTTCGACGCCGGCGATGTCGCCGAAGCCGTCCGCGTGTGGAACGCGACACCGGACGACCGCCGGTCCGCGTCCAACGCGCTCTATGCGCTGAACTTCCTTCCCTCGGCGGATGTCGCGACGATGCGCGCTGCCGCCGCATCCTGGGCCCGGCGCCATGCGCCGGACGAACGCGCGCCGCCGTTCGAGAACGATCGCGATCCGGCCCGGCAGCTGCGCGTGGGCATCGTTTCGCCGGACCTGCGCTCGCATTCGGTGGCGTGGTTCCTGTTGCCGATACTCGAAGCGCTGGACCGGGATGCCATCGAGATCCACGCCTTCGCGGAACTTCCCGTCGAGGATCCGATCTCCGCACGCATCAAGACGCTGGTTGCCGGCTGGCATCCGACCGCCGGGCTCGACGACGACGCGCTGGTGCGCGCGATCCGCGCCGCGGGCATCGACATCCTTCTCGACCTGGCCGGACACACCGCCGGCAACCGGCTCGGCGCGTTCGCGCGGCATGCGGCGCCGGTGCAGGCGAGCTGGCTCGGCTATCCGGCACAGACCGGCGTTAGCGCGATCGGGTGGCGCATCACCGATGCCGTCGTCGATCCGCCCGGCGGCGACGATCCGCCGGCCGAGCGGCCGCTGCGGCTTCCCGACGGGTTCCACGCCTATCGGCTTCCCGACGGGGCACCGGCAATCGTGCCGCGCGAGAGTGCGCCGATGACGTTCGCGTCCTTCAACAACTGGCCCAAGCACGCGCCCGAATGCCTGGCGGCCTGGGCCGAGATCCTGCGCCGCGTGCCCGACGCGCGGCTCGTCTTCAAGAACAAGGCGATGGCCGATCCCGGTACCCGTGCCCGCACGCTTGATTTCTTTGCACGGCAGGGCATCTCCGCCGGACGGATCGAAACGCTTTCGCGTGTGCCCGATCCGCGCGGCCATCTCGGACTCTATGGATTGGTCGACGTGGCGCTGGACCCGTTTCCCTATAACGGCGTGACCACGACGTGCGAAGCGATGGCAATGGGCGTTCCGGTCGTGACACTGCTGGGCTCGACGCCGGCCGGGCGCACGGCTGCATCGCTCGTCCGGCACATCGGTTGCCCGGAACTCGTCGCAGGGTCGCTCGATGCCTATATAGGCATTGCCGTCGCCCTGGCCGGCGACGCGGCGCAGCGCCGCATCTATCGCGCCACGCTTCGCCAGCGACTGGCGGCATCGCCGGTCGGCAATCCGGCTGTCGTCGCACGCGGGCTTTCAGATGCACTGCGCGGCGTCTGGGCAGCCTGGTGTACGGCAAATACTGCCGGGTGAATTCTGCCGACGGGCGATTTTCCCGAACCGTCCGGCAGGCAAAAATCAATTGGATCAGCGGTTTGGGAATTGGCCCCGCCCTTGCTGATATCGACGGGACTTAACTCGAAGAACGAGTCCCGCAAATGGCAATCAACGCGATCGACCAACTCATCCGCGCCGACCAGTCCGGCCCCGCGACGCAGCGGCGGACCACGCCGAAGCCGGACTACCGCTTCTCCAGCTTGCTGGACGCGCAGTCGGCACGTGCGCGTGTCGATCGCCCGCAGCAGCCGCAGCGGTCGGCCGAAACGGGACGCCGCGAAGATGACGCGGCCGCCAGGCCCGCGCGCGCCGAGCAGGACGACCGCAACGATCGCAACGGCCGGACCGAGCGCACCGAACGCGAGCGCGACGATGCCCGCCCCCCCAAGGCCGATCGCAAGAATGCCGACAAGGGAACGGTCGACAGGAATTCCAAGGCTGACAAGTATGGCAAGGCGTCCGCCGAAGAGGCATCGGACGCCGACGCCGCCCAGGCTGCCGATGCTTCGGTACGTGCCGACTCAGGAAAGGTGACCGACGAGAAGATCGTGGCCGCCGAAAAGGTCGTGGTCGAGGAAAAGCCCGTGAAGACCGACGATGCGGCACCGGCCGCGCCCGTCGCCGGCAACGTCGATCCCCTCGCCCAGCTCGCCGTCGCGACCGTGGACGTCCTTGCTCCGGTCGCCGCGGCCGTCGCGCCCCTCGTCGAACTGCACGCGCCGGTCGAGGCTGAAGCCGCCGAGATCGAGAAGAAGGCCGCCACCACGATCGACGCGGCCTTGCCGGTCAACGCCGACGCGAACCCCGACGCCGAGAAGGCCGCCAAGCCCTCTGCCGACGCGAAGGCCACCAAGGACGTGGCTCCCCAGTCCCATATCGCGCTGCCGACGGCCACGCTGGCTGAGGTCGCGAAGAAATCCGAACCGGCGACCGAAGAGTTCGCCGACTTCATGCTGCGCAGCGCGGTGATGAGCGCAACGGCAAGCACCGATGCCGGCAAGGACGCCGCGAAGGCCGATGCCGGCGTCGCGGATGGCGGCAAGGACGTCGCCAAGGAAGGCAAGCTCATCGTCACGGTCTCGCAGCCTGCCCCCGTCGCGGCACCTGTCGCCGCCGTCACAGCATTCGCCGTGCAGGCGGCCGTCAGCAACGACAACGTCTCGCTCGATGTCGGCCATGCGGCGAAGGCCGCGGTCGAAAACGAGGACGCGAAGCCCGCCGCCAAGTCCGCCGATCCCACGAACCTCTTCGCGCAGAACCTCGAAGCCGCGCGCGGCACCCAGGCCGCTTCCGAAACGAAGCCCGCCGCGCGCATGCCCATCGTTCCGCCGCACGAGCAGGTCGCCGTCAACATCCGCAAGGCGGTTGACGAAGGCATGGACCGGATCAGCATCCATCTCAACCCCGCCGATCTCGGCCGCATCGACATCAAGATCGACATGCGCGCCGACGGCACGTTGCGCGCGGCCTTCGCGGCCGACCGCCAGCAGACGCTGGACCTCCTCAAGGGCGACTCGCGCCAGCTCGAGACGGCCCTTTCCGACGCCGGCCTGCGCGCCGATGCGGGCGGCCTGAACTTCTCGTTGCGCGGCGACAACCGCGAGAACGCCCAGGCGTTCCGCGACATGGGCAGCCAGTACGCGAACAAGCGCGGCGACGACCTGCCCGCCGACGATCCGGCGGCGCCCGTCGCCGCTACGACCTATGCCAGTCGCCGCGCCGGGAACGGCCGCGTCGACCTCAACGCCTGATCCGAACGGAACGGAGAAACAGCCATGTCGTCCTCGATCACAGCGACCCAGACCGCCGGCGGCTCGAATCTGACGAACGCCTCGTCGGTCGGCAGCGCCTCTAGCACCGCGGCGCAGGCCACCTTCGGCAAGAACTTCGACACGTTCCTCAAGCTGCTCACCGCGCAGTTGCAGAACCAGGATCCGCTTTCGCCGATGGACTCCACGCAGTTCACCTCGCAGCTCGTGCAGTTCTCGTCGGTCGAGCAGGCGATCCGCCAGAACACGAACCTCGAGACGCTGATCTCGATGCAGAAGAACTCGCAGTCGGCCAATGCCGTCAACTACATCGGCAAGACGGTCGAAATGACAGGCGACAAGGTCGGCCTGTACGGCGGGACGGGCACCATCTCGTACACGCTGCCTGAGGACGCCGCGCGCGTCATCGTCAGCATCTACAACGCAGACGGCCAGCTCGTCGCGCGCACGGAAGGCGAGACGGCGCAGGGCGACCACGCGCTGACGTGGAACGGCTACTCCGACACCGGCGTGAAGCTTTCCGACGGCGACTACAACGTCAACGTCTCGGCGATGAATGCCGCCGGCGGCGCCATCACGACGTCGAGCAAGATCATCGGCAAGGTCACGCAGGTCGACTATGAAAGCGGCACGGTGATGCTCACCGTCAACGGCAACAAGGTTCCGCTCTCGCAGCTCACGACCGTGCGCGGCGACAGCACGCTCGGCAGCTGATGGAACGCGCGGCCCGCGCGGCCGAATGGATCGAACCGTCGCCGGCGGACGCGCGTGTTCCCGCCCCGCGCCGACGCGGGCCGACGCCGGAATTCGGCCGATCACTCGACCTTGCCGTCGCCCGCGAAGAAAATGGATCGCTCGGACACTGGCTTCCCGACGGCTTCTTCCACGTCTTTCTCCCGCCGAATGCCGACGCGCACGCCGTCGCCTGGCGCGCGCAACCCGGACATCGCGCGAAGATCGTCGAGCCCGTGCCGATCGCCGGCCTTGGCGCCATCGAGACATGGCGCACGACGCTGATGCCGGCGTCCGACGCCGCCGAACGCCCCGCCCCCGTCACCGGCTTTGCTGTCGTCGATGGCAACGGGCTGCGAGCACGTTACGAATTCGTGTGGCGACGGACCAACGCAGGCTGGCAAGCCGACGATCCCGCGACGGCAACCAACGAAGAAATTTTTGCGGATTCTGACCGCCCGTCCGGTGCGATCAACCGCATATCGTCGGTCGTGCGCGGCATGTGGACTGCCAGTTGTGGGCGCTGCCAACGCTATCTGCTCGGCAATCATCCCGGAGCACCGAAATTCGCGCTCTGCCGACGCGATTGCCTGTCGAAGATTTCCGCTTTCTGACGCCGGAGGCCTTAACCCAATGTTTAAGAACCAAGCCGTAGATTCCGACCATTCTGCAATCGAAGGCTTCCATAGCGACATGGTCGTCGAACATCGCACCGCCGCCTCTTCACCGCCCGCCGCACCGCGCGACGCGCTGAGCGGAATCCTGCCCGCCCCCGGAACCAAGCGCTGGGTGATCCGGCGCAAGGCCGCCGTGGTCGACGCGGTGCGAAAGGGCATGCTGACGTTCGATGACGCCTGCCGTCACTACAACCTCTCGGCAGAGGAATTTAATTCGTGGCAGCGACTGATCGACCGGCACGGGCCGCGCGGCCTCCGGGCGACCCGCGTTAAGGAATATCGTGAAATTCCGCAAGATTCTGCAACCACGCCGAAACCTCGCTAAACCTCAGATCTGACTCGAAGTTTTCCCGTAAGCCTTACAAGAGTCGGCAAAAATTTCCCGGTAACCGGGAAAAATCTGCCGGGTATTAATCTTTCGTTCACTCCTCTTCCCTACGATACGTATCAAGTTTTGGATAAAATTGCGCCAATTCGGGCGTGATCCGACCCCAAAACCTGATCATTTTTCAGGACTGGGGCCCTAAGCCCCGAGGGAAGGTCCGAGTGAATAGTTTTATGGATACGCTTCGCCAGCTGGGACCGATGCGCCTGGGCCTTTTGGGCGCCGTCGCGGTCGGCCTGCTGGGATTTTTCTTTTTCTTTTCAATGCGTTTGTCCCAGCCGCCGATGGCGCTGCTCTATAGCGAGCTGTCGCCCACGGACGCCGGCCAGATCACGGCCCGGCTCGACCAGCAGCAGGTGCCCTTCGAACTGCGCAACGGCGGGAACACGATCATGGTGCCCGAGGACCGGGTCCTGCGGCTGCGCCTGAGCTTCGCCGAAGCCGGCATCCCGCGCGGCGGCTCGATCGGCTACGAGATCTTCGACAAGGGGGACGTTCTCGGCCAGACCAACTTCATGCAGCAGATCAACCAGACGCGCGCCATGGAAGGCGAACTCGCGCGTACGGTCAGCGCGCTGCAGCCGGTCGCGGGGGCGCGCGTCCATCTCGTGATCCCGCGGCGCGACCTCTTCAACCGCGAACGCCAGGAACCCACTGCTTCGGTGATCCTGCGCATGCGCGACCCCAACAACCGCCTGCCCCGCCAGCAGGTCCAGGCGATCCAGTCGCTCGTCGCGGCGGCCGTCCCCAACATGCGCCCGGTGCGCGTGTCGGTGGTCGACGACCGCGGCAACCTGCTCGCCAAGGGCCAGGCGGAGAGCGACGATCCGTCGGCAACGAGCACGTCGGCCGAAGAACTACGCCGTGCCTACGAGCAGCGCCTCGCGCGCACGATCGAAGGCATCATCGAGCGCACGATCGGGCCGGGCAAGGTCCGCGCGGAAGTCGCCGTCGATCTCGACTTCGACCGCATCGTGACGAACCAGGAACTCTACGATCCGGACGGCCAGGTCGTCCGCTCGACGCAGACCGTCACCGAGACGAACGAGGCGTCCGAGAACGCCGCTCAGGTCACCGTCCAGAACAACCTGCCCGACGCCAACACCGATTCCAGCGCGCCGAAGACGACGAACCGCGGCAACCGCTCGGAGGAAACGACCAACTTCGAGATCAGCAAGACGATCCGCCAGCACACGCGCGAGTCCGGCGTGGTGCGCAAGCTGTCGGTCGCCGTCGTCGTCGACGGCAACGTCACCGGCACGGGCGCCGACAAGAAGTACGAGCCGCGCTCGGACGAGGAAATGCAGCGCCTGACCGCCCTCGTGCGTTCGGCCATCGGCTTCGACCAGAAGCGCGGCGATTCGATCGAGGTCGTCAACCTGCGCTTCTACGCGCCCGAGGAGATCGAGGTCGATACGAAGGAACCCGGCCTGTTCGACTTCACGCGCGCCGATCTGCTGCGTCTGGCCGAAGTGTTCGTCATGGCGATCGTGGCCCTGCTCGTGATCCTGCTGGTCGCGCGCCCGATCATCAACCACGTGCTGAAGTCCGCGCAGGACCGCCGCGAACAGGAACGCATGGCTGCCGACCAGGCCGCCCAGCAGGCGCAGTTGATGCCGGGCGCCGCGCCCGGGAGCCTTGCGCTTCCCGGCGGCCCCTCGCCCGGCATGGAAGGCCCCAGCGAGATCGAGCAGATGATCGACATCGCACAGGTCGAAGGCCGCGTGCGCGCCTCGTCGATCAAGAAGATCGGCGAGATCGTCGAGAAGCATCCGGAAGAGGCCGTCGCCATCCTCCGGACCTGGATGTATCAGGAGACCTAAGCGCACATGGAACGCAGCGAAGGACCCGCCATGGAAACCCGCATCAAGCGCCAGCCGCCCGCCCGCCATCTCGACGGCCGCCGCAAGGCTGCGATCCTGCTGCTGGCGCTCGGCGAAGAGGCCGCGGCGAAGCTGTGCGCCGAACTCGACGACCGCGACATCACGACGCTCGCCGTCGGCTTCGCCGACCTCGGCCGTCTCGAGGCCGGGGAAGTCGAACGCCTCATCGAGGAATTCGCCACCCACGTTTCGCTGTCGATCGCCGCCTGACGCGAGGAAACGGATCGCAATGCCCGCCATCAGCAAGTTTCTGTTCCAGGAAGAGTTCGTCCAGCCCGGCGTCGGGCCGGACGGCGAGCCGATGCCGGTGATCATGCGGCGCAAGCCGAAGAACTATTCCGAAGTCGAAGTCGAGATGGCAAAGCAGAACGCCCACGCGGCGGGCCGCGCCGAAGGCTTCGATGCCGGCCGCGGCGAGGCGCTGGCCGATGCCGCGCACCTGGCCGCGCAGGCACTGGCGCAGATGGAAGCGACGCTTCCCCCGGCCCTCGCTGCCGCCGACCGCGCGCGCGCGGAAGCCGATGCGGGCGCCGTGCAGGCGATGGGCGCCATCGCGCGCAAGCTGCTGCCCGCACTCGCGGCAAAGCACGGCGTGGACGAGATCGAGGCGCTGATGCGCGAATGCCTAGAGCGTCTGGCCGAACAGCCGCGCTTCGTCGCGAAAGTAAATCCGGCCATCGCCGACCTGATCCGCGAGAAATTCGAGGCGCTGGGTGCGGCCCTTGGCTATGCCGGGCGCATCGTCGTGGTGCCGGACCCGAACCTCCCGGCGACGGACGCCCGCATCGAATGGCTCAACGGCGGCGTCGAACGCAATCTCGCCGACGTGTGGAAGGAAATCGAAGACGCGATCGAGCGCTATCTGGCAATGCAGCCGGGCAGCGACGCAACCAACTGAATCCTGGAAGGAGTCGACAGATGGCCGACGAAAAAGTGAGTTTCGACGATCTCGACATGGCCAAGGCCATGGCGGGCGATCCCGCGATGGGCGGTGGTGGTGGCGGCGGTGCGGCCGGTGGTGGTGGTGGCGGCGACAATCGTCAGGCACGCACGGCCAAGGAACTGGAAGCCGTCTACGACATTCCCGTGACGGTCTCCGCCGTGCTCGGCAAGGCGACCATGCAGGTCAACCAGCTCCTCAAGCTCGGCCGCGGCGCGGTCGTGGAACTGGACCGCAAGGTCGGCGAGGCGATCGACATCTACGTCAACAACCGTCTCGTGGCACGCGGCGAAGTCGTCGTCGTGGACGAACGCCTCGGCGTGACGATGACGGAAATCGTCAAGGTCGACCGTAGCTGACACGCACTAGACGCCGGAGTTACCGAGAATGCGACTGCTGATCATCGGATCCCTGAGTGGCCAGGTCTCGACCGCGGCGAAGATCGCCATCGCGCGCGGTGCGAAGGTAAGCCAGGTCGACGACGTGGCGCGCGGCCTCGACGCGCTGCGCGGCGGCAAAGGCGCGGATCTCGTGATGATCGACGTCGGCCTCGACATCGGCGGGCTGGTCGATGCGCTGCGCAACGAACGCATCCACATCCCGGTCGTCGCCTGCGGCATCGGGACGGATTCGGCAGCCGCGGTGCGCGCGATCAAGGCGGGCGCCAAGGAGTACATCCCGCTCCCGCCGGAGCCCGAGCTGATCGCCGCCGTGCTGGCGGCGGTGACCGAGGAAAGTGCCGCGATCGTCTTCAAGGACCCGGCGATGGCCGATACGCTGCGCCTCGCCGACCGCGTCGCGGCATCGGACGCCTCGATCCTGATCACGGGCGAATCCGGCACCGGCAAGGAACTGATGGCGCGCTATATCCACGCCAAGAGCAAGCGCTCGGGCGCGCCGATCATCTGCGTCAACTGCGCCGCGATCCCCGACAATCTGCTCGAAAGCGAGCTGTTCGGCCACGAGAAGGGCTCGTTCACCGGCGCCGTCTCGCGCCGCATTGGCAAGTTCGAGGAAGCGAGCGGCGGCACGCTGTTCCTCGACGAACTCGGCGAGATGGACATGCGCCTGCAGGCCAAGCTCCTGCGCGCGATCCAGGAGCGCGTGATCGACCGCGTCGGCGGCACGCAGCCCATCAAGATCGACATCCGCATCCTCGCCTCGACCAACCGCGATCTCGAGGGCGAAGTGCGCGCCGGCCGCTTCCGCGAAGATCTCTATTTCCGCCTCAACGTCGTCACGGTGCGCCTGCCGCCCCTGCGCGCGCGCCCGCTCGACATCGACGTCCTGGCCGAGCATTTCATGCGCAAATACGCCGAAGCCAACGGCACCGACGCCCGCGCCTTCGCGCCCGAGGCGATGACGATGCTGCGCGGCCATACCTGGCGCGGCAACGTGCGCGAACTCGAGAATACGGTCCATCGCGCGGTCCTGCTCGCCAAGGGTCCGGTGGTGGGCCCCGAAGCGATCGTCCTGCAGGGTGCCACGCGCCCCGAAGACCGTCCCGGCGCCGCGCCGGCGGCTTCAGCCTCGCCCGGCGCCGCCGGCGCCAAGCCCGGCCTCGTCGGCCGCACGGTCGACGACGTCGAGCGCGAGCTGATCCTCGACACGCTGACGCATTGCCTGGGCAACCGCACGCATGCGGCCAACATCCTCGGCATCTCGATCCGCACGCTGCGCAACAAGCTGAAGATCTACAACGACCAGGGCTTCAATCCCCCGGCGCCGCCTTCGGGCAGCGAGCCGCGCGCGGCATTCTGAACGCAAGAGCGAAACGGACTTAGGCGAACATGGCCGAACCGGCAGCTGGCCAGGAAGCACAGGTACAGGGATTCGATCCGATGGAGCGCCTGCGGGCGCTCGGTCGGCAGGGCGAAGTGCTGCTCGCACTCGGCGTGTTCGGCATCCTGCTCGTCCTGCTCGTTCCGCTGCCGACCTGGCTGGTCGACATCCTCCTCGCGCTGTCGATCACGATCTCGGTCCTGATCCTGCTCGTCTCGCTGTTCATCCAGCGGCCGCTCGATTTCAGCTCCTTCCCCACGATCCTGCTGATCGCGACGCTGATGCGCCTCGCGCTCAATCTCGCGACGACGCGCCTGATCCTTTCGCACGGCCACGAAGGCATCGCCGCGGCGGGCGAGGTCGTGCGCGCCTTCGGCGGCCTGCTGATGGGCGGCAATTTCGTCATCGGCGTGATCATCTTCGCGATCCTCGTGATCGTGAACTTCGTCGTCATCACCAAGGGCTCGGGGCGCATTGCCGAAGTGTCGGCGCGCTTCAACCTCGACGCGATGCCCGGCAAGCAGATGGCGATCGACGCCGATCTTTCCGCCGGCCTCATCGACGAGGCGACGGCACGCAAGCGGCGCACGGACCTCGAGGACGAAAGCACCTTCTTCGGTTCGATGGACGGTGCCGCGAAGTTCGTGCGCGGCGACGCGGTCGCGGGCCTGCTCATCACGTTCATCAACGTCGTCGCCGGCATCATCATCGGCACGACCAGTCACGGCCTCACCATCGCGCAGGCGGCCGGCTACTACACGCTGCTGACCGTCGGCGACGGTCTGGTCAGCCAGGTGCCGGCGCTCATCACGTCGGTCGCCTCCGGCCTGCTCGTCACCAAGGCGGGCATCCGCGGTTCGGCCGACAAGGCGCTCTTCGGCCAGCTCGGCGGCTATCCCAAGGCGCTCGTGCTGTGTTCGCTGCTGACCGCCTCCCTCGCCGTCGTGCCCGGCCTGCCCTTCATGCCCTTCGCCATCCTCTCGGTGATCAGCGGCTACGCGGCGTTCGAGATGTTCAAGCAGCGCGACGAGATGATTGCCGCCGAAGCGGCCCAGAAGATGATAGCCGAGGCACCGCCCCCGCCGACCGAAGAGCCGATCCAGGCGTCGCTGCACATCGATCTCATCCGTCTCGAACTCGGCTACGGACTGCTGCCGCTCATCAACGCCGACAAGGGCCAGCGTCTCACCGACCAGATCAAGGCGCTGCGCCGCCAGCTCGCCGGTGACATGGGCTTCGTCATGCCGTCGGTTCGCATCCAGGACAACATGCAGCTGCCCTCGACCGAGTACGCGCTGCGCATCAAGGAAATCATCGCCGGCCGCGGCGACCTGCGCCCCGGCCTGCTGCTGGTCATGGACCCGCGCGGCGAGGCGATCTCGATGGCGGGCGAGGCGACGAAGGAACCGACATTCGGCCTGCCGGCGATGTGGGTCGACGAATCCATGCGCGAGGAAGCGCTGTTCAAGGGCATGACGGTCGTCGATCCGCAGACGGTCATCACGACGCACCTGACCGAGATCATCAAGGACAACATGGCCGAGCTGCTCTCGTACACCGAGACGCAGAAGCTGCTCGACGAGTTGGGCAAGGACCACAAGAAGCTGGTCGAGGAGATCGTGCCCACGCAGATCACCGTCGGCGGCCTGCAGCGCGTGCTGCAGAACCTGCTGTCGGAACGCATCTCGATCCGCGACCTGCCCGCGATCCTCGAAGGCGTCTCCGAGGCCACGAGCCAGACCCGCAACATCACCGCGATCACCGAGCATGTGCGCGCGCGCCTCGCCCGGCAGATCTGCGAGCAGAACTCGGTCGATGGCAGCTTCATCCCGCTCGTCACGCTCGGGCCGGAATGGGAGCAGACCTTCGCCGAATCGATCGTCGGCCAGGGCGAGGACCGCCAGCTCTCGATGCAGCCGTCGCGCCTGCAGGAGTTCATCCAGAGTGTGCGCAGCACGTTCGAACGGCACGCGATGATGGGCGAGAACCCGGTGCTGCTGACGAGCCCGCTCGCACGCCCGTTCGTGCGCTCCATCGTGGAACGCTTCCGCCCGTCGACGGCGATCATGTCGCAGAACGAAATCCACCCGAAGGCCCGCATCAAGACCGTGGGGACGATCTAAGCCATGCGCCTGAAGGCCTATCTTGCCCCGACCGCCGAAGAGGCGATCCGCCAGATCCAGCGCGAGCTGGGCGACGACGCGCTCGTCGTGGCGACCGAGACGGACGGCGCGGGCGTGCGCGTCGTCGTCGCCATCGAAAGTGGCCCGGAGATCCCGGAACCGGTCTTCGCGCCCCAGCTCGTCGAGGACGAGCCCGAGGAAGACCGCCTGCCCGTCCCGCGCTTCGGGCGCGGCGCCCCGCCGCCCGAAAGCGATGCGCTCGCGCGCGTGCTTGCCTTCCATGCCCTTCCGCCGATGCTCGCCGCGCGCCTGCAGGAGGGCGGCAGCCTCGGCCGGCATGCGCCCAACGACAGCGTGAGCCTCACGCTCGCCCGCCGTCTGGCCGGGAATTTCCGCTTTGCGCCGCTGGGCGGACGCGCGGCGCATACGCCGCTGCTGCTCGTCGGCCCACCCGCCTCGGGGAAGACGCTGGCGGTCGCCAAGATCGCGGCGCAGGCCGCCCTCGAAGGGATGGCCGTGCGCATCGTCTCGACCGACCGCAGCTCGGCCGGCGGCGTTCCCGCCCTTTCCGCCTTCGCGCAGATCCTCGGCGTGCCCTTCGACGTGGCCGAACGCCCGGAAGACCTGCAGCGCTTCGCGCTCGGCAACCTGCGTGGCGCTATCCTGCTGGTCGACACGGCCGCCGCGAACCCCAACAATCCGGCCGACATGGCGGCCCTCGCACGCCTGTGCGTCGCCATCGGCGGCGAGCCGGTGCTGACGCTGCCCGCCGGTCTCGACGTCGCCGAAAGCGCCGACACGGCCGAAGCCTTCGCCAAGGCCGGCTGCACGCGCCTGATCCCCACCCGTCTCGACATCGCCCGGCGGATGGGCGGCCTGATGGCCGCCGCAGCCGCCGGAACCTACGCGTTCGCGGAGGCTTCGGTCTCCGGTAGTCCGGCCGACCCGCTGGAGCAGCTCGACGCCGAACGCTTCGCCCGAATTCTCGTCGCCGCCGCCGGTACGCGCGCGGCACGCAACACGGAGGCCGTATCGTGAGCCAGATCCACACCCTTCCCTACGCCGAAGCGCACACGCGCACGGTCGTGGAGACCGGACAGGACACAAGGCCGGCCAACTCGCTCGGCCTCATCGCGGTCGCCTCGGGCAAGGGCGGCGTAGGCAAGACCTGGTTCTCGATCACGCTGGCGTGCGCGCTGGCACGCCGCGGTCTCAAGACGCTGCTGTTCGACGGGGATCTGGGCCTCGCGAACGTCGACATCCAGCTCGGACTCTTTCCCAAGCGCGACCTCGGCCACTATTTCGCGGGCGCGCATCCGCTTGGCGAATGCGTGACACGGTATCCCAATGGCGGCTTCGACATCCTCGCCGGGCGGTCGGGTTCCGGCAATCTCGGCAGCGTCGCCCAGCCGCGCTTCGCCCAGCTGGTGCGCGACCTCTACGAACTTTCGGCCGACTACGAGGCGACGATCGTGGACCTGGGTGCTGGCATCGAGGCGCATACGCGCGGGCTCGCGGCCCTGTCGCGCACCTGCATCGTCGTGACCAACGACGAACCGACCGCGCTGACCGACGCCTATGCCTTCATCAAGGTACTGACGACCAACCGCCAGCGCACCGATCTGCGCATCGTCATCAACAGCGCCGGTAACCCCACGCAGGGCCAGCGCATCCACGAGACGCTGACCAAGGCATGCCGCGAGTTCCTGCGCTTCGAACCGCCGCTGCTGGGCGTGGTCCGCCGCGACGGCCGCGTGCGCGATTCGATCCACGCGCAGACGCCGCTGCTGATCCGCCATCCCGGCGCGCACGCGGCCGTGGACGTCGAGGCGATCGCCGCGCGCCTCGCCGACAAGGCGTGACAGGGTCGATCACGCCTCCCGGCGGCGGCGCGGCCAATCCGCCGCCGATCCAGAACTTTGCCCAGGCGATCGCGCAGGTCACGCAGATCCCCGCGCAGCTGCGCAACGAGATCTTCGCGGCGTTGCAGAACATGACGCTGGCCAACGCGCTGTCCAACGGCGGCCAGAACCCGCAGGCGCAGGTCCAGGGGCAGGTCGTCGGCAAGGACCAGTCCGGCGCCACGCTGATCAAGACGGACGCCGGAACCGTCGGCATCCGCACGCCCCTGCCACTGCCGCAGGGGGCCAGCGTCACGCTGCAGATCGGCGGCACGCAGCAGGCCCCGCAGGCCCTGATCGTGCAGGTCCAGCCGGCGGCGCCGCAAGCAGCCGCACTGGCTCCGACGCAGTCTGCACCACAGCCACCCGCGACACCGGCCCCGACCGCCGCGCAACAGCCGGCCACGAACATCGCCGCCACCGCACAGAACCAGCAGCCCAGCGTTCAGACGACTGCAACCGTCGTCGGCCCGCCCGCCGCGCAGACACCCGCCTCGCCAGCGCTGGTCGTGCAGACGCCAGCCGCCGCGCAGGCGCAGGCAACACCCCTCGCGCAGACCGCGCCGCAGACTCAGACGGCGCCGGGTGCGGCCACGCAGCAGACGCTGCAGACCGGCACCAGCGTGCAGGTCCGTGTCATCCCCGACGCGCCGCCGACCACGGCGCAGCAGGTTGCTGCACAGGCCGCACCGCCTGCTCCCGCCCGTTCCCAGTTCGTCGAGACGCTGACCGCGCGCGTCGTCGCACACACGCCCGGCGGACAGACGGTGGTCGACAGTCCGCTCGGGCGCCTCGCGATGACCTGGCCCGCCGGCGTGCCGCGCCCGCCGGAAGGCGCACGCCTCGCCCTCGAAGTGACCGTGCCGCCACAACTGCGCGCGGCCGCTCCTGCAGAACCGGCGCTCAAAGGCAGCGTGCCGCTCGCCCACGAATGGCCGAACCTGAAGGAAGCACTGAAGGAACTCGCCACGGCCGACCCCGCCCTCGCCCGCCGCGTGCTCGACGAAGGCCTGCCGCGGCCGGGACCGAAACTTGCGATGCAGGTCCTGTCGTTCCTCGCGACCGACCGGTCGGACGCACGCAGCATGCTGGGCGAGAACGTCGCAAACGCCCTCGAACGCGCGGGGCACGGCGAGATCCTGCAGCGCCTCGACGGCGACCTTCGCGAGATGCAGCGTCAGGCAAACGCGTCCAGCGAATGGCGCGCGGCCTACGTGCCCGTCTATGACGGTCGCGACATCCAGCAGATGCGCCTGTTTTTCCGGCGCGAAGGCGAAAAAGGCAAGAAGGACCGCGAGAGCAAGCGCTTCATCATCGAGATCGATTTCAGCGAACTGGGCGAGGTGCAGATCGACGGGCTGATGCGCAAGCCCCGTCTCGAGCTGATGCTTCGCACGCACCGCGAGATTCCGCGCGACATGCGCGACGAGATCGAGGTCGTGTTCCTCGACGGCTGCACGCTTGCGGGGCTCGCGGGCAAGATCTATTTCCAGGCGACCGACCGTTTCCCGGTCGCGCCGCTCGAAGAGATCGCGCGCAAGGACCGTGGCGTCGTCGCTTAGGCGGTCGCTTCAGACATATTTTTCGCCGCGCATGACCGAGACGTCGCTCGTCCATGCGATGGTCGCATGGTGCGGGAAATAGTGCTCGGCGAGCCGCTCGAAAATACGGTCCGCCACTTCGGCGCTGACGACCGTCTCGATCCGGAGATTGACCTCGCCGACCCGCCCCATGCGCTTGCCGCGCGAGCCTTCGCCGCGTGCCTCGGTCGCGGTGTAGCCCGACGCGCCCAGACGCCGGATATCGTCGATCAGGCGTTGGGCGATCGCCTCTTCGGCAACGATGGTCACGAGCTTCAGCATTGCGGCCATCGCGCTAGCTCCCCGCTAGATGCCGGGCGAACGCCGCATAGAGCGGCAGTCCGACGATCAGGTTGAACGGAAACGTTATCGCGAGTGAGGCCGTCAAGTAGTAGCCCGGATTGGCCTCCGGCAATGCCACGCGCACGGCAGCCGGTGCGGCGATGTACGAGGCGCTCGCGGCGAGCACGCCCAGAACACACGCCCCGCCGACCGAAAGGCCCACCGCATTGCCGAGCAGAACGCCCATGGCGCCATGCAGGACCGGCATCACGATCGCAAAAGCGACCAGGAATCGTCCGACCTGCCGGAAGTCGGACATGCGGCGTGCCGCAACCATACCCATGTCGAGCAGAAAGAGGCAGAGCACGCCCTGGAACGGATCGACGAAGAACGGCGCGACGGCGCGCGTCCCGGCCGGGCCGACGAGCGTGCCGATCGCGAGACCGCCCACGAGCAGGACAATGCTCTTGCCGGCCAGCACTTCGGGCAACGCGCTGCGCCAGTCGCCCCGTCGGGACCCACCGGTGCGCGCGAGCACGAGTGCCACGACGATGGCGGGAACCTCCATCGCCGCGAGAACCGCCGGCATGAAGCCTTCGGCCGGGCTGCCGACGGCCTGCATGTACGCCGTTGCCGCGATGAAGGTGACGGCCGAGACGGAGCCGTAATGGGCCGAAATCGCCGCGGCATTCGCGACGTCGAAACGGCCCGGCCAGCGCAGGATCGCGAAAGACCAGAGCGGAATGGCGATCCCGAGAACGACCCCGGCCGCCAACGCCCCCGCCACCTGCGAAACCGGCGCGCTGCCGAGGGCCGCCCCGCCTTTGAGCCCGATGGCGAAGAGGAGATAGATCGACATTGCCGAGTAAATCTGGTCGGGGAACCGCAGGTCGCTGCGCACCAAATGAGCGACGATTCCGAGCGCAAAGGACAGGACGACAGGCGAAAGGATGCCGGCGCGGACGATGTCGAGCGGTTCCATTCGCCGGCATATAGAGCGCAGCCTCGTGGATTTCACGGAAAATCTTTGCGCGGTTTAGCGAGATTTTTCTGTGAAATCAGGTGGGTCCCGCAAAGCAGAACGGGGCGGAAGGTTGCCCTTCCGCCCCGCATTTGGTCTCGGCTGTTTGGCCGGACTTAGAAGTCCATGCCGCCCATGCCGCCCATGCCGCCGCCCGGCATCCCGCCACCCATCGGGGCCTCGTCCTTCTTCGGACGTTCCGCGATCATGGCTTCGGTCGTGATCAGCAGGGCCGCGACCGAGGCCGCGTCCTGCAGGGCGAGACGCACGACCTTCGTGGGGTCGATGACGCCGTCCTTGATCATGTCGACGAATTCGCCGGTCTGGGCGTTGAAGCCCATCTTCTCGTTCTTGCCTTCGAGAAGCTTGCCGACGATCAGCGAGCCGTCAGCGCCGGCGTTCTCGGCGATCTGGCGTGCCGGGGCCTGCAGGGCCTTGCGCACGATGTCGATGCCGACCTGCTGGTCGTGATTGGCGACCTTGATGCCTTCCAGCACGCGCGTGCCGTAGAGCAGCGCCGTGCCGCCGCCCAGGACGATGCCTTCCTCGACCGCGGCCTTGGTGGCGTGCATCGCGTCATCGACGCGATCCTTGCGCTCCTTGACCTCGACTTCGGTCGCACCGCCGACGCGGATGATGGCGACGCCGCCGGCCAGCTTGGCCAGACGTTCCTGCAGCTTCTCGCGGTCGTAGTCCGAGGTGGTTTCCTCGACCTGCGCCTTGATCTGGCCGCAACGCGCCTCGATGTCCTTCTTCTTGCCGGCGCCGTCGACAATCGTCGTGTTGTCCTTGTCGATGGTCACGCGCTTGGCGCGGCCGAGCATGTCGAGCGACACGGTCTCGAGCTTGATGCCGAGATCGTCCGAGATGACCTGGCCGTTGGTCAGGATCGCGATGTCCTCGAGCATCGCCTTGCGGCGATCGCCGAAGCCCGGCGCCTTGACGGCCGAAACCTTCAGGCCGCCGCGCAGCTTGTTGACGACGAGCGTGGCCAGGGCCTCGCCCTCGACTTCTTCCGCGATGATCAGCAGCGGCTTGCCCGTCTGCACGACCGCCTCGAGGACGGGGAGCAGCGGCTGGAGCGAGGCCAGCTTCTTCTCGTGGATCAGGATGTACGGGCTGTCGAGCTCGCAGATCATCTTCTCGGCGTTCGTGATGAAGTACGGCGAGAGGTAACCGCGGTCGAACTGCATGCCCTCGACGACGTCGAGTTCGGTCTCGAGGCTCTTGGCCTCTTCCACCGTGATGACGCCTTCGTTGCCGACGCGCTGCATGGCCTTGGCGATCATCTCGCCGATGTCACGCTCGCCGTTGGCCGAGATCGTGCCGACCTGGGCGACTTCGTCCGACGTCGAGATCTTCTTCGAACGCTTCTTGAGATCCGCGACGACCTTCTCGACCGCGATGTCGATGCCGCGCTTGAGGTCCATCGGGTTCATGCCCGCGGCCACGGCCTTGGCGCCTTCACGCACGATCGCCTGGGCGAGAACCGTCGCCGTCGTCGTGCCGTCGCCGGCGAGGTCGCCCGTCTTCACGGCGACTTCGCGCACCATCTGGGCGCCCATGTTCTCGAACTTGTCCGAAAGCTCGATTTCCTTCGCGACCGTCACGCCGTCCTTGGTGATGCGCGGTGCGCCGAATGCCTTGTCGATCACGACGTTGCGGCCCTTCGGGCCCAGCGTCACCTTGACCGCGTCGGCGAGGATGTCGACGCCGCGCAGCATGCGCGCGCGCGCGTCGCCACCGAATTTAACGTCCTTGGCTGCCATGTGATTTTTCCTTTTCGAATTTCAATGCGTAAGGCGGAAACGACGTCTCGATCAGTCGATCACGCCGAGAATGTCGGATTCCTTCATGATCAGGAGATCCTTGCCGTCGATCTTCACTTCCGTGCCCGACCACTTGCCGAACAGGATCTTGTCGCCGGACTTCACGCCCATCGGCTGGAGCTTGCCGTCTTCGCTGCGGGCGCCCGGGCCAGCCGCGATGACCTTGCCCTGCTGCGGCTTTTCCTTGGCGGTGTCGGGGATGATGATCCCGCCCTTGGTCTTGGTTTCCTGGTCGAGCGCTTCGACCAGCACGCGGTCGTTGAGCGGACGGAATTTCATGGAGCGTCTCCTCGGAACATCGTTCGGGTAAATGCGCCGGGGACGCTTGCTAGCAGTCTCCCGGAGCGAGTGCCAAAGGTTCTAGGCTCTCGCTCAAGGTATGTCAATTCAAAGAAAAACTATTTATTTTCAATATATTATTCTCAATCGACCCGGCGAGCCAATGTCACGAACTCGCGGCCTTTCATCGGCTGGGCCTTTGGGAAAAGGATCGTGCAGCGCGGATAGGGCGCGCGGATTTCGGTCGGGCCGTCGCGGGCGATCAGGGCCCCTTCCTCGACCTCCTCGAAGCCCACGAACGGGGACGCGAATGAAAGCGCGTCGGTCTTGGCGACATAGACCTCGGTGATCTCGTAGAAGCCCGGCTCGGCTGCCGGCACGACCGGTCGGTGGCGCCTTGCCCAGTCTTCCTCGATCGTGCCGGCGACGACGAGGAAATCGAGCATCGTCGCCTTCGCGACCGCCACGCTCGCTTTCAGGAAATGGGCGCCACATTCGACGACCAGCGCCGTGCGCCTGCCCGTGGGATCGGAAAACTCGCCATGCTCGATCAGCGTGCGCCCGTCGAACCCGCCGTCGGCCAGCAGCATCGAACGCGGGAAGCCAACACGCGCGGCGAAATCCTTCGTGCGCGCGTTCATGGCGCCGACGAAGAACGGGCGCACCGCATAGGTCGTCGAGTGGATGTCGAGCAGGTAGTCGGCCTCGACGACGAAGGGCAGCAGCTCGCGCGCGCGGTCGGCCTCGCGCGTCTTCTCGTTCGCAAGCCAGTCGTCGCGCCAAACGCGGTTCATGTCGCGGTCGAGAAAGCGGCTGTCGAGCGGCTTCGCCTTGTCGAACGACAGATAAGCCGCGACATTCGAGAAAGCGAGGATCAGGCTGCCGCGCACGGGACGGAGCTTTTCCTTGAGCGCCCAGTCAAGTGCCTCGGCGCCGCAGAACTCGTTGCCGTGCGTGAGGCCCACGACCATGACGCACGGCCCCGGCACGCCGCTGTCGAAGCGGTGGACATAGGGCACGCCCGTATTGCCTTCGCGCCAGGCCGAAAGGTCGCGCGGCATCACCTCGATGGGCGGAAGCTTGCGAACGCTCACGACGAATGCGCCAGTCGATGGTCGAATCGCGCCCGGTCGGCCGGGTCGAGCGACACGACAACGTGAAGCGTCTCGCCTTCAGTCCGGCTCTCCATCACGTGTCCGTGCGCGTGCAGCCACGCGATGGATGCCCCGTCGCCAACCGGCAGATCGTAGGCGACCGTCTCGCGCGTCGCGGCAAGGCGCCGGTCGATCTCGGCCAGCAGCCGGTCGCAGCCTTCGCCCGTCATCGCCGACAGCGCGACCGTATCCGGCTCGCGCGCGGCCCGTGCGTGCAACGCCTCGCGCGCGTCGTCGGGCAGGCGATCGGCCTTGTTCAGAACTTCGATGAAGGGATTGTCGGCATCGGCCGTGCGGCCAAGTTCGGTCAGCACGGCGCGCACGTCAGCGGCCTGCGCTTCGGTCTCGGGATGCGAGACATCGTGCACGTGCAGCACCAGATCGGCAGCCAGCACCTCTTCCAGCGTCGCGCGGAACGCGGCAACCAGATCGTGCGGCAGATCAGAGATGAAGCCGACCGTGTCCGAAAGGATGATCTTGCGTCCTGTCGGCAGCGAGAGGGCGCGCATCGTCGGGTCGAGCGTGGCGAACAGCATGTCGGCCGCCAGCACGCGCGCATGCACGAGCCGGTTGAACAGCGTCGACTTGCCCGCGTTCGTGTAGCCGACGAGGGCGACGACCGGATACGGCACGCGCTCGCGCGAGCGGCGATGCAGGGCGCGCGTGCGCTTGACCTCTTCCAGTTCGCGCTTCAGGCGGATGATCTTGTCGCCGATCATGCGCCGGTCGCTCTCGAGCTGGCTTTCACCGGGGCCGGCAAGGAAGCCGAAACCGCCACGCTGGCGCTCGAGATGGGTCCATGTCCGAACGAGACGGCTCTTCTGGTAGGAAAGCTGCGCCAGCTCCACCTGCAGGCGGCCCTCGGCCGTCCGCGCACGCGAGCCGAAGATCTCGAGGATCAGGCCGGTACGGTCGAGCACCTTGACCGCCCATTCCTTCTCGAGATTGCGCTGCTGCACGGGGCCAAGTGCCGCATCCATGACGACCACGGCAATGCGCTCGTCCTGGATCAGCTTCTTCAGCCGCTCGACGCTGCCTTCGCCGATCAGCGTCGACGGGCGCCAGGTCGGCACGCGCACGATCTCCGCCGCCGCGATCGTCAGGTCGATCGCACGGGCAAGGCCGGCCGCTTCCTCGAGCTTGGCTTCGGGCGAACGGGCCGCGTCGGGGCGTTCCCCCTTGCGCATGGGGTGGACGACCAGACAGCGGCCTTCTGTCTTGCGTTCGGCGAAGTCGCCGATCTCGGCGGCGACGGTCTCGTCGCTCGGCGTGTCGGGCTTCTTGGGGCGACGGCTCAGCCTTCGCCCCCTTCCTTGTCGCCATCAAACAGCGCGATCGGGCCCGTCGGCATGACGGTCGAGATGGCGTGCTTGTAGACGAGCTGGCTGTGCCCGTCGCGGCGGAGCAGAACGGAGAAATTGTCGAACCACGTTACGATGCCCTGAAGCTTGACGCCGTTGACCAGGAAGATGGTCACCGAGGTCTTGTTCTTTCGAATGTGGTTCAGGAACACGTCCTGGACGTTTTGCGACTTCTCGGCCGTCATGGCGTCCGATCCTTTCTTGATTGGACTCCGGGTCGGGCATTTTCGGGCCCGATCCGGGTCGTTGAGCGGTGAACCAAAACCCGGGCTGGAATGTCCGGGCCGCCACCATGGGACCTATTTAGGTCATTTCTGATTCGATTGCAGGCCCTGCCAGATGTCCAGAAGCTCGGAATAGGACTGCACCCGAAACGCGGGTGGATGATGGTCCAGAGAGGCTTGATCTACCTCGTCCTTTCCGAAAAGAACCGGAACGCATCCCGACGCATGCGCGGTATGCATGTCCAATGCCGTGTCGCCTATAAACCAGATTACACGATTTTGTGGTAATTCAATACCCTTCAATGCCATCTCGACCGGCGCCGGATCGGGCTTGTCGCGAACCGCGTCGGTCGCCCCGACGAGATGCCGGAAGTGACGCGTCCAATCGAGCGCATCCGCCTCGCGGCGCAGCAGAACGCCCTGCTTGTTCGAGACGACGGCGAGCGGCGTGTCTCGCGCGAGCAGCGCCAGCGCCTCCCCTGCCCCGTCGATCACTTTCAGCGTCGCGAGATGCTCGGCCTCGAACGTCTTGTAGAAGATGTCGCGCGCGCGCTTCCAGTCGTCGCCGAACATCTCCGGGAAGGTCTCGCGCAAAGACCGACGCACGCGCGCACGCGTCTCGGCCATCGTCCAGGGCTGCATGCCGAAGGCCACGAGGGCGGCGTTCAGGGCCGCGCGGATGCTGCCCCAGTTGTCGACCAGCGTATTGTCCCAGTCGAACAGGATCGCGTGCGGGCGCGTCCCGGTCACGCCGCCGAACCGGCCTGCGCGGCCATGTGGTCCATGTAGGCTTGGCGGATCTTCAGCGAGATCGTGCCCGGCTTGCCGTTGGCGACGGGCGCGTCGTCGATCTGCGTGATCGGCATCGCGAAGGACGAGGCCGACGTCACGAACGCCTCGCGCGCGCGGCGCATCTCCTCCAGCGTGAACGCGCGCTCTTCGAACGGCACGCCTTCCTTGCGGGCGAGTTCGATGATCGCAAGGCGCGTGATGCCGTTGAGGATCTCGTTCGACGCCGGCCGCGTGACGAGCTTGCCGTCGGCCGTGACGATCCAGGCATTCGACGAACTGCCTTCGGTGACCACGCCGTTCGCGTCGAACAGGATCGCCTCGTAGGCGCCGTTCTCCTTGGCCGTCTGCTTGGCGATGCAGTTGGGCAGCAGCGAGATCGTCTTGATGTCTCGCCGCGCCCAGCGGATGTCGGCGACGGTGACGGCCTTGACACCGTCCTCGATGGCCGCGGCGGGATGAGGTTTCGAGTTGCGTGCCGTGACGACGACCTGGGTGACAGGCGCCTTCGGAAAGGCATGGTCGCGCGGCGCCACGCCGCGCGTCATCTGGAGATAGACGATGCCGTCATTCACGAGATTGCGGCGGATCGTTTCGCTCATGACGACTTTGAGCGCAGCGCGCGACATCGGCATTTCCATGCGCATCTCGCGCAGCGAGCGCTCCAGCCGGTCGAGATGCGGGCCGTCGTCGATCATCGCGCCGCCGCGCACGGCGCAGACCTCGTAGATGCCGTCGCCAAACTGGTAGCCGCGGTCGTCGATATGGACCTGGGCGCGGGCGTGCGGAACATAGTGTCCGTTCACGTATGCGATGCGGGACAAGGTTCGTCTCCTGGCGGGTTGTCAGGCGTCGAGCGTGGGGCCGCGCTCGCGGTCCACGCCATGGACGCCCAGCGCCTTCAGCTTGCGGTGCAGGGCGGAACGCTCCATGCCCACGAACGAAGCCGTGCGCGAGATGTTGCCGCCGAACCGCGTGACCTGCGCGATGAGATACTGGCGCTCGAACAGTTCGCGGGCCTCGCGCAGCGGCAGGCCCATGATCTCGGCCCCACCGTCGCCGCGCAGCGCCGTGGGCACCGCTGCACCCAGATCGGGCGGCAGGTTCTCGGCGCGGATCGGCTGGCCGGGATCGCCCGGCGTCATGATCAGCAGCCATTCGACCACATTGCGCAGCTGGCGCACATTGCCGGGCCAGTCGTGCGTCTGCATCGTGGCGAGCGCGTCGTCGGCGAGCGTGCGCATCGGCATGCCGGTCGCCTGCGCCGCGCGCTGCATGAAATGCGCGATCAGGGACGGCACGTCCTCGCGCCGTTCTTTCAAGGGCGGCATTCGGATCGGCACCACGTTGAGGCGATAGAACAGGTCTTCGCGGAAGCGGCCTTCCTGCATTTCCTGCATCAGGTCGCGGCTCGACGAGGCGATCACGCGCACGTCGACCTGGACGCGCACGCGGCCGCCGACACGCTCGAAGCTCTGCTCCTGCAGCACGCGGACGATCTTGCCCTGCGTCTCGAGCGGCATGTCGCCGACTTCGTCGAGATAGAGCGTGCCATTGTGCGCCTTTTCGAACACGCCGATCTTCGGCAGCGGCGCATCGGGATCGTCGATCGGCGAGCCCGGCTCGATGCCGAACATCTCGATCTCCATCGCGTTGGGCCGCAGACTGGCGCAGTTGAGTACCGTGAACGGCCCGCTGGCGCGGCGCGACAGCGCGTGAATGAGACGCGCGCCCGCTTCCTTGCCCGAGCCGGCCGGCCCCTGCAGCAATACGCGGCTTCCCGTTGGCGCCACGCGCTCGAGCTGCTGGCGGATCTGGTTGATGCTTGCCGAGCTGCCCACGATTTCCGGCGGGCCACCGGCGCGCAGCGTCAGCTCCTCGTTCTCGCGCCGGAGACGCGCGGACTCCAGCGCGCGCTGGACGATCAGCAGCAGCCGGTCCGCCTTGAACGGCTTCTCGATGAAATCGTAGGCGCCGCGCCGGATCGCACCGACCGCCATCTCGATATTGCCGTGACCGCTGATTATGACGACTGGCAGGTCGGGATGTTCGCGGCGGATGATGTCGAGAACCTCGAGACCGTCGAGCGCGCTCCCCTGCAGCCAGACATCGAGGACGACGAGGCTGGGGCGGCGCGCGCGGATCGCTTCGAGCGCGGTCGTGGAATCGCTGGCACCGCGTGTCTGGTGACCGTCATCCTCGAGGATGCCGCCGATCAGCATCCGGATGTCGGCTTCGTCGTCGACGATGAGAATATCGTGCGCCATGAAATTTTTTGTCGATCCGTTCTCGAACTGGACTTTCAGGATGCCGGCGCCGCCGTCCGACGCGCGGAATCGTCGGGAGCGATACTATCTGCCCGTGCCTCGGAGGGGAATACCAGCGTCACCACCGCGCCGCCACCCTGCCGATCGGCAAGCAGCACGGTGCCACCATGGTCTTCCATGATCTTCTTCACGATCGCAAGGCCGAGACCCGTTCCCTTCGCGCGCGTCGTCATATAGGGCTCGGTCAGGCGGTCGCGATCGACCTTCGGCAGGCCGCGGCCATTGTCGGCGACGGCAAGCTGCGTGCGCCCTTGCGCATCCACTGCGAGCGATACCGCTACATGTGGTGGCGGAAGTTCCTTGCCCTCGCGACCTTCGATCGCGTCGAGCGCGTTCTGAAGAAGATTGGTCAGCGCCTGGCCGATCTGCCCGGCATCCAGGCGCAGCATCGTCGGCGATTCGGGCAGCGATGTCTCGAACTTCGCGTCCGCCCGCCCATTGGCCTGCAGGAACACCATGCGGCGGACGAGCTCACCGAGATCTTCCGGCCGCATGCGCGGTGCAGGCATGCGTGCAAACGACGAGAATTCGTCGACCATCCGCCCGATATCTTCGACCTGCCGCATGATCGTTTCGGTGCAAAGCCGGAAAGTTTCCGGATCGGATTTGATCTCCGGCAAGTACTTGCGCTTCAACCGCTCGGCCGAAAGCTGGATCGGGGTCAGCGGGTTCTTGATCTCGTGCGCGATCCGGCGCGCGACGTCGGCCCAGGCAGCCGTGCGCTGGGCGGCTTCGAGTTCCGTCACGTCGTCGAACGTGACGACCAGGCCGAAGGCGCCGTCGTCGAGCTGGGCGCGTGCCACGCGCGCGACGAAGGTCCGCTTGCGCTGGTTGCGGACCAGCTGGATCGTACCCTGTGCCGGTCGGTCCGGGTTGGCGCGGGCGGACTCCAGCAGCGGCGCCAGTTCCGGCACGATCTGCGCGAAGGCGCGGCCCGTTGCCGCCGACAGGTCGGTATCCAGAAGGATCGAGGCAGAGCGGTTCGGCAGGTCCACCGCGCCGTTCGCGTCAAGCGCCACCACGCCGGCCGTCACGCTCGCCAGGACCGCTTCGGTGAAACGGCGCCGGTGCTCGATCTGTGCGTTCGCATCGATAAGCTCGGCGCGCTGCGCCTCGATCTGCGAGGTCATCCTGTTGAAGGCACGCGACAGCGTGCCGAGCTCGTCGTCGCGGTCGCTTTCCTCGACGCGGGTCGAAAGATCGCCCGACCGGATGCGTTCGGCCGCGCCGATCAGCGCACCGACCGGGCGGGCCAGCCTGTTTGCGACCGCAATTCCGATCCAGATCGCCGCGAGCAGCAGCAGCAGTGCGACGATCACGAAGATCATCGCGAAGGTCACCTGGATGCCTTCACGACGCCCTTCCAGTCCTTCGTAGATCTGGACGGCAAGACGCGTCCGGTCGAGATGCTGGACGACGCGCGGTTCGACGAAGCGCCCGATCAGCAGGAACGTGTCGTCAAAGCCCTCGATCCGCGTCAGGGCGCGCACACGGTCGTTGCGTGAAGCTTCGGATTCCGTATTTTCCGGCGTGAAGACGACCACTTCGCCGGCCCGCGCGCGATCCAGCCCCCAGAACGGCACGTTGAGCTGGAGCGTGAATCCCATGCGGGCATATATCCGCCCGCGCCCGTCGAACACGACAGATTCGTTGAGGACCCGTGCCTGGGTCTGCGTGGCGACGAAGCTCTGCACGCCGTCGGCATCGGCGAGAATCAGCGATCCCTGGCGCGACAGGTCGCCGGCCATCGCGAGGATGTCGCCGCGGATGTTGTTGCGGTGCTCTTCCAGATAGGCTTCGGCAGCGGCAAGCGACTGGCCGACGGCCTCGCGCACCGGATCGGAAAACCACGCCTGGACGCCTAGATTGAAGAACAGCGCGGTAGCGATGGCCATGATCGCCGTCGGCGCGCCCGCGATGACGGTGAAAAGCGCCACGAGCTGTACGTGCAGGCGGGCACCCGCATGCCCGCGCCGGCGCTCGATCCACAGCCGGACAAGCTCGCGGGCGACGACGGCACCCAGCGTCAGGATCAGGATGAGATTGACGACCAGCAGCCAGACAAGTGTCCGCGGATTGGGACCGTCTGCACTGGTGACCGCAAGATAGGTGACGCCGCCTGCCAGCACCGACAGGATCGCCAGCAGGAATGTCAGCTTGCGCGACAGCCCCACGCGTATCGCCCAGCGGCGCAAGCGCGCGAAGGCCGACGTGGATGGCTGGGCCGGGAGGGCGTTGGCGGGATCTGTCATCCGTGAATGCGCTGGCGACGGGGAAGCGGAAGTACCGCTTCCGCGCAACCGGGCATTACTTTAGGCCACGAACCACTTGGATGTCCAACTCGCGGATTTTCTTGCGCAAAGTGTTCCGGTTGAGGCCGAGAAGCTGCGCCGCCTTGATCTGGTTGCCGCGCGTCGCCGAAAGCGTCAGCGACAGCAGCGGTCGCTCGACTTCGCGCAGGATGCGGTCGTAGACGCCTGCGGGCGGCAGCCCGTCCTTGTGCGCGCCGAAATACGCCTTGAGATGCCGATCGACGGCGGCACCCAGCGATTCATCGGTCGGTGCGGCCTCACTCGTCACCGCCGGAGCGGCGTCGGCAAGCTCGGCCTCGATGATGTCGATGCCGATGACTTCCTGCGAATAGAGCGCCGAAAGCCGGCGGATGAGGTTCTCGAGCTCGCGCACGTTGCCGGGCCAGCGATGCTGCTTGAGACGCTCCATCGCCGCGGCATCGATCGTCTTGATCGGCAGGCCTTCGGTCGATGTCGTCTGCAGGAAATGGCGGACCAGCAGCGGCACGTCGTCCGCGCGCTCGCGCAGGGGCGGCAGGCGGATCGGCACGACGTTCAGGCGATAGAACAGATCTTCGCGGAACAGACCTTGCCGTACGAGCTGGCGCAGGTCGCGGTGCGTGGCGGCGACGATGCGCACGTCCGCACGGATGCGCGTACGGCCGCCGACGGTCGTGTATTCGCCTTCCTGAAGAACACGCAGCAGGCGGGTCTGGGCTTCGATCGGCATGTCGCCAATTTCGTCGAGGAAGAGCGTTCCGCCCTGACTCTGTTCGAAACGGCCGGCATAGCGCGAGGTGGCGCCGGTGAAGGCGCCCTTCTCGTGGCCGAACAGCTCGCTTTCGATAAGCTCGCGCGGGATCGCGGCCATGTTGAGAGCCACGAACGGACCATTGCGACGCTTGCCGTAGTCGTGCAGCGCGCGCGCGACGAGTTCCTTGCCGGTGCCGGACTCGCCCGCGATCATGACGGTCAAGTCTGTGCCCATCAGGCGCGCGAGCACCCGGTAGATTTCCTGCATCGCCGACGAGCGACCGATCAACGGCAGCTTTTCGTCGGGTTCGTCGGGTTCGCCGTCGATCAGGACGGGCGCTTTGGGTGCCGTAAGCGCCCGCTCGACCACCGAAACCAGTTCCTTCAGGTCGAATGGCTTGGGCAGGTATTCGAAAGCGCCGCGCTCGGTCGCCTTTATGGCTGTCAGCAGCGTGTTCTGGGCGCTCATGACGATAACGCGCAGGTCGGGGCGGACCTTGCGGATGCGCGGCACGAGGTCGAGTCCATTCTCGTCCGGCATCACGACGTCGGTAATCACGAGATCGCCCTCGCCGTCGGCAACCCATTTCCAAAGCTGCGAAGCATGGCCCGTCAGGCGCACGTCGTGGCCGAGCCGGCCAAGCGCCTGGTTGAGCACGGTACGGATCGCCTTGTCGTCGTCGGCGACCAGAATTGTGGCCTGCGCCATGTTTACCTTCTACCTCTCGGCCGCGGCGTCGAGCCCTTGCTCGCCGCTCGTGACCGGTAGCCGCACCCTGAAAACCGTCCGGCGCGGCTGGCTGTCGAATTCGATGACGCCACCGTGATCGCCAACGATTTTGGCAACCAAAGCAAGTCCTAGGCCAGTCCCCGTTTTCTTGGTCGTAATGAAGGGTTCGAAGAGATGGGGCCGAACATCTTCCGGAATCCCCTCGCCATTGTCCTGAACCGACACGACCAGCGGCAGCGATACGAGCTGGCCCGTCCCCGGCACGGCAAACCGCACGCCTTGCTGGAAGCCGGTGGACAGCACGATCTCGCCGCCATGGCGAGGCGCAGCCTCCACCGCGTTTTTCACGAGATTGAGGAATATCTGGATCAACTGGTCATGGTCGCCCAGCACCGAGGGCAGCGAGGGGTCGTAGTTCTCGGTGAAGCGGACATGCCGACCGAAACCGCTCTGCGCCAGCATGCGCACGTGGCCAAGCACCCGATGGATGTTGACCGGGCCCATATCGACGGGCAGTCCGTCGTGGAAGATTTCCATCCGATCGACAAGCGCGCGGATGCGGTCGGCCTCGTCGCAGATGAGCCGCGTGAGCTCGTGGTCCTGGGGCTGCGCGGTCTGTTCGAGGAGCTGGGCGGCCCCGCGGATGCCCGAGAGCGGGTTCTTGACCTCGTGGGCGAGCATGGCGGCCATGGCGCTCACTGAGCGCGCGGCCTTGCGATGGACGAGCTGGCGGCCGATCTTGCGTGCGATCGAACGCTCCTGGATCGTGACGACGACCAGGCCGTCGATTTCGCCTTCGACCATTGCGGCAGCCCGCACGGACACGAGATGGCTGCCAATGCGCGGCGCGTCGATCGAGATTTCCTCTTCCGACACGCTGGCGCCGTACTGGCGGGCCTGCTGGATCGTGCCGAAAACCGGATTGTCTTCCGGCAGGAACTCGGCCAACCGCCGGCCAAGCATCATGCTGGCACCGAGTTCGAAGAAGTTCTCGGCCGCCGGATTGACGTAGCGCAGCACTGTATCGGCATCGAGCACGATGACGGCATCCGGAATTGCGGACAGGATGGCGCCCAGATCGGGCAACCCCACGCGCAACGGCGTGACAACGCCTCGCTCGACCTTGGGAAGCGCGCGGGCCATCAGGCGGCCTCTTTCAGGCCGGCAATCGCGCCGCCATCGGTGGCGGGCTTGCAGCCGGCGGCAATGGCGCGACCCCACGTCGCGCGCACCAGTTCCTTGACCTGTGCGGGATCGGTCAGCGTCATGACCGTCGAACGGAATTCGGCCGCTCCGGGGAATCCCTTTGCGTACCAGCCCATGTGCTTGCGCGCCATGCGCAGGCCCGCCTCGACGCCGTAATGCACGAGCATGTCTTCGTAGTGCTCGATGACGATCTGCATCTGCACTTCGAGCGGCGGATCGGCGCGGCGTTCGCCGGTTGCCAGGAAATGGATCGCGTTCGCCGGGAACCACGGACGGCCGCAGGCACCGCGCCCGATCATCACGCCGTCGGCCCCCGACTGGTCGAGCGCCGCGCGCACGTCGTCGTATTTGACGATGTCACCGTTCGCCAGAACGGGGATCGTCACCGCTTCCTTGACGTTGCGGATCCAGGCCCAGTCGGCTTTGCCTTCATAGAATTGCTGGCGCGTACGGCCGTGGATCGCGAGCGACTTGATGCCGCATTCCTGCGCGATGCGCGCGAGCTTCGGCGCGTTCTTGGAGTTGGAGTCCCAACCCAGCCGCATCTTCAGCGTGACGGGCACCTTCACGGCCTTGACGGTCGCTTCGAGAATGCGCGCGGCCGCGATCTCGTCGCGCATCAGCGCCGAACCGGCGTGGCCGTTGACGACCTTCTTCACCGGGCAGCCGAAATTGATGTCGATGATCGCCGCCCCGCGATCCTCGTTGAGGCGGGCGGCCTCTGCCATCACGTGCGGCTCGCAGCCGGCGAGCTGGACCGCCATCGGAAACTCTTCGGGGACCGAGCGCGTCATCAGCAGGGACTGGCGGTTTTCGCGGATCATCGCCTGGCTGGCGATCATCTCCGAAACGACGAGGCCGGCACCGTGCCGCTTGACCAGCCGACGGAACGGCAGATCCGAGATGCCGCTGAGCGGTGCGAGCACCACGGGGGCCGACAGCGCGATGGGGCCGATATTGATGCTCATAAATTAGGCTGCTCAGTCGGTGTGTCTATAGTTTGAGCGGTTTTAACGCAGCCCGATGCCGCTGGCAAGTGCCATCCGAAGCCCCGATTCGCTGCGGCGCAAACGCTCGATTCTATTTGAATTTCCGAAGCTCGATGAAAATCGTGCTGCGCCGCAATAGTTGTCTCAACCGATCAATATATCGGTTACGAATTTCACGCCTGGATAGGCCAAGGTGAGGAGCAAATAGGCGAACAGGACATAGCGCGCCGTCCGACGCCCCGAAAGACCGCCACGCCGGTGCATCACCAGCAGAACGCCGATCGCAACGAATGTAGCGAGCGACAGCACCGTCTTGTGATCGATCGCAAGCCAACGCTGCTGGCCGAACCACAGAAGCGTGCTGCCGGAGAGGAGCGCTGCGCCCAGCACCATGCCGCTCGCCGTCAGCAGGCGCGCAAGCAGCGCCTCGCCTTCCGCGATCGACGGGAGCCGGCGCGTGAATGCGGTCGGCCGGCGCAAACGCAGCGCGCGCTCCTGCAGGAAAACCGCAAGTCCCGCGACAGCGGCCAGCGTCAGCAGCCCATAGGCGAACAGCGCCACGAGGATGTGCGCGACGAGCCAGGCTTCCAGCGCGGAACCGATCAACGGGCGCTCGGGCGCATGTTCCCAGACCGTCGCGAGGATGCCGAGCCAAACAAGATAGCCTGCAAGCAATGGCGCAAGCCGCACGGCGATCCGCTCGACCAGCACAAGGCCGACGAACGCGATCATGCTGGCGAGAACCGCAAGCCAGAGCGCCGTCGCAAGCCCGGTGTGCCAGCCATCGCCGATATTGTCCGCGATCCAGACCGCAGGGCCGGCGACACCGACGCCCATCAGCCCCCAGAAGGCCGGGTTCGGTCCACGCTCGTCGATCCGCGCAAAGCCTGTCGGCAACAGCGACGCGACGGCGGAAAGGGAAAGGATGATGCTCGACATTCGGTTCCGGCCCGTTCGTCCCTACAGGCTTTCGACGACGACCATGTTGAAGCGCGACGTGGCCCCCGCACGCGCGCGGCGGGCGGCTGTGTACTCGACCGACGTGTAGAACGCCTGCGCCATGTCGAAGGACGGGAACTCGATAACGACGAGCCGGCCCGGCTTCCAGTCGCCTTCGAGCGTGCCCGACTGGCCGCCACGCGCCAGGAACCTGCCGCCGAACTTCTCGACCGCGCCGGGCGAAAGCTTCTTGTAACCTTCATATTTCGCCGTATCGGAAACCGCGATGTCGGCGATCACATAGGCGGGCATGGTGCGTGCCTCTTCCATGAGGGGCTGCTAGATTGCGCGGACCCGCAGCATACGGACTTCGCGCAATCGCACAATGGCCAACACCGCCTTCCCGACAAAATCGGCACCCGCCTGCATCGCCCTTGTCGTCGCCGCCGGACGCGGCCTGCGTCTGGGCGGGGCCGTGCCCAAGCAGTATCGCGATCTGGCCGGCGTGCCGCTGTTGCGCCGGTCGCTGAGCACACTTTCCCGCCATTCGAAAATCGATGCCGTGCGCGTCGTCTGCAACCCGACGGACGGCGACATGTATGCTGCTGCCGCCGAAGGGCTCGATCTGCTCGAGCCCGTTCCAGGCGGCGCCGAACGGCAGGATTCGGTGCGCGCCGGGCTCGAAAGTCTCGTCGGGCTCGCGCCGGCGAACGTCCTCATTCACGACGCGGCGCGGCCCTTCGTCGATGCCGACCTGATCGACCGGATGATCGGCGCGCTCGACCACAGTCCCGGCGCGATCGCGGCCGTGCCCGTCGTCGATACGCTGTGGCGCGCGAGTTCGGGCCATGTCGACGAGATCGTCCCGCGCGAAAATCTCTGGCGCGCGCAGACGCCGCAGGCCTTCCGCTACGCCGACATCCTCGCCGCGCACCGGCAGGCGGCGGGCCAGCATCTTACCGACGATGCGGCCGTGCTGCGGGCGGCGGGCGGCGACGTGCGTCTGGTGGCGGCAAGCGAACGGAATTTCAAGGTGACGCTCGAAGGCGATCTCGCGCGCGCGGCGCGCGAAGTGTATCTCGACCATGCCGACATCCGCGTCGGCACGGGCTACGACGTCCATCGCCTCGGCCCCGGAAACGGCGTGTGGCTGTGCGGCGTCAAAGTGCCGCACGACGGCGCGCTCGTCGGCCATTCGGATGCCGACGTCGCGATCCATGCGCTCGTCGATGCGATCCTCGGTGCGCTCGGCGACGGCGATATCGGGACCCATTTCCCGCCGAGCGACGCGCAGTGGAAGGGCGCGTCGTCGGACCTGTTCCTGCGTCACGCCGCCGGCCTTGTCGCCGCGCGTGAGGGAATGATCCGCCATGCCGACGTGACGATCGTGTGCGAAAGCCCCAGGGTCGGCCCGCACCGCCCGGCGATGCGCGCACGCCTTGCCGGTATCCTCGACATCGACATGGCGCGCGTGTCGGTCAAGGCGACGACGACCGAGAAGCTCGGCTTCGCCGGCCGCGGCGAAGGAATCGCCGCACAGGCCGTCGCCACCATCGCCCTTCCGGCCGCATGAAACTCCAGTTCACCTATGGCCGGTTGCCACCGGGCCTCACGCTCAAGGATCCCGCGACGTTGCTGGCGACGTGGTTCGGCAGCGGCCTCGTCCCGTTCGCTTCCGGCACATGGGGAACACTCGCCGCCCTGCCCTTCGCCTGGGCCATCTGGGAATTCGGCGGGCGCGGATCTCTGGCCCTCGCCACGATCGGCGTCTCGCTCGTCGGCGTGTGGGCCGCTGATTCGGTGTCGAAGCGCACGGGCGTGAAGGATGCCGGCTTCATCGTCATCGACGAGGTCGCCGGCATGTGGCTCACGCTGCTGGCGGCGCCCTATTCGCCGCTCGCGTGGCTCGCCGCTTTCTTCGCCTTCCGGATTGCGGATATCCTGAAGCCCTTCCCGGCCGGCTGGGCCGACCGGAAGGTCGGCGGCGGGCTTGGAATCATGCTCGACGACCTGCTGGCGGCGCTCTGGTCGGCGCTGGCGGTGTGGCTGCTGGCGACGTACGGACCTGCGGAGTTTGCATTTGTCCAATAGTTCGCAAATCGGCGCGGCCTTCGACGTTCTGACGGCCTGCAAACGCGCCAAGATGAAGATCGCCACGGCAGAATCCTGCACGGGCGGCCTCGTCGCGGCGGCACTCACCGAGATTCCGGGTTCGTCGGAGGTCGTCGAGCGCGGCTTCGTCACCTATTCGAACGAAGCGAAGATCGAACTGCTCGCCGTCTCGCCGAGCCTGATCCTCGCGTTCGGCGCCGTCAGCGAGCCGGTCGCCCGCGCGATGGCGGAGGGCGCGCTGCAGCGCAGCCATGCCGACATGGCCGTTTCGATCACCGGCGTGGCCGGCCCCGGCGGCGGCACGGTGGAAAAACCGGTCGGCCTCGTGCATTTCGGACTCGCGCGCAAGAGCCGCGCGACGCAGACCTCGCACCGGATTTTCGGCGGCGACCGCGCGGCCATCCGCCGCTTCGCGGTCGAATACGCGCTGACGCTGCTGTTCGACGGCGCGACGCGGCCCTAGTCGGGCAGCGGAATGAACTCGGTCTCGTCGGGGACCTTCGGAAATTCGTCGGCCTTCCAGGCCTTCTTGGCGCGTTCGAGACGCGCCTTGTCGCTCGACACGAAATTCCACCAGATCGTCCGCTCGCCCGGCAGCTTCGTGCCGCCGAGCAGCATCACGGTCGAAGCCGCGTTCGCGCGGAGCACGGCCTTGGCGCCTTCGCGGATCACGACGAGATTGCCCGGCCCGTACGCCGTTCCGCCCACGGCGATCTCGCCCGCGACAACATAGAAGCCACGTTCGACATGCTCGTCCGTCATCGGCAGATCGGCGCCGGCCGGCATCTCGGCGTGCAGGTAGAAGATCGGCGAGTGGACCTTCACGGGCGCGGCCAGCCCGTAGGCTGTGCCGAGAATGCCGACAAGCGCCACGCCGTCGAGCGTCGTGCGGGGCAGCGTGTCCGCCGGATGGTGCTCGAAGCCAGGCTCGATTTCTTCCTTGTCGGGCGGCAACGCCACCCAGGTCTGGATGCCGTGCATGCGAAGGCCGCCGCCGCGCTTGTCGGGCGCCGTGCGCTCGGAATGCACGATGCCGCGCCCCGCCGTCATCCAATTGACGGCGCCCGGCCGGATCGCCTGCACGAAGCCGAGCGAATCCCGGTGCATGATCTCGCCGTCGAACAGGTACGTCACCGTCGACAGGCCGATATGCGGATGCGGGCGCACGTCCATGCCCGCACCCGGCTTCAGCACGGCCGGGCCTATGTGGTCGAAGAAGACGAAGGGGCCGAGATGCCGGCGCTCGCGCTTGGGCAGCGCTCGCTTCACCTCGAAGGCGCCGATGTCGTGCGGGGTCGTCGTCAGCACCAGTTCGATCGCGTCGCTCATGGCCCGCTCCCGTAAAGCTGCTTTGCCCGCGCTTCGAATGCCGCGACCATCCGCTTGACCGCCTCGTTGAACAGCACGCCCATGATCGACTGAAGCAGCTTCGAGCGGAATTCGAAATCGACGAAGAAATCGATGACGGTGGTGCCGTCCGGCTGGCGGTCGAAGATCCAGTGATTGTTCAGATAGCGGAACGGCCCGTCGGCATAGGCGACGTCGATGCGCGGGCTCGCGCCGTTGCCGCCCGGAGACATCGTCACGCGACTGGTGAAGCGTTCGCGGATCATGCGAAAGCCGATGACGAGATCCCAGATCGCGAGGTCGCCTTCGCGGCTCTTGAGGCGCGCGGCGATGCACCAGGGCAGGAATTCGGGGTAGCGATCGACCTCGGCCACGAGCTTGTAGAGCTGCTCGGGGTTGTAAGGCATCGCGCGCTTTTCGGCGTGGGTTGGCATCGCTATCGGCGATAGCGCGAAACCGGCGGCTCTTGCAATCGCGTTATTGCGCGGCGGCCAGCTTCGCCTCGCGCGCGGCGCGCAGGGCGGCGAAATCCCGGTCGGCGTGATAGGACGAGCGCGTCAGTGGGCTCGATGACACCAGCAGGAAGCCCTTGCTTGTCGCCAGGGTCGCATATTCCTTGAATTCGTCGGGCGTCACGAACCGGTCGACCGCCGCGTGCTTGGGCGTGGGCTGCAGGTACTGGCCGATGGTCAGGAAATCGATGTCGGCCGAGCGCATGTCGTCCATGACCTGCATGATCTCCAGCCGGCTCTCGCCCAGCCCCACCATCAGGCCCGACTTGGTGAAGATCGTCGGGTCGATCTCCTTGACCCGCTGCAGCAGGCGCAGCGAGTGGAAATAGCGCGCCCCCGGCCGGATCGTCGGGTAGAGGTGCGGCACGGTCTCGAGATTGTGGTTGAACACGTCCGGACGGGCGGCGACGACCACCTCCAGCGCGCCTTCCTTGCGCAGGAAGTCGGGCGTCAGGACTTCGATCGTCGTGTCCGGGCAGCGCTGCCGCAGGGCGCGGATCACCTGCGCGAAATGCTCGGCCCCGCCGTCGGGCAGGTCGTCGCGGTCGACCGACGTGATGACGACATGCTGGAGCCCCATCAGCGCCGCCGCGTCGGCGACCTTTTCCGGCTCATGCGGATCGAGCTTGTCCGGCATGCCCGTGGCGACATTGCAGAAGCTGCAGGCGCGCGTGCAGACCGAGCCGAGGATCATCATCGTCGCGTGCTTTTTCTTCCAGCACTCGCCGATATTGGGGCACGCGGCTTCCTCGCAAACGGTCACGAGACCGCGGTCGCGGACGATCTTCTTCGTCTCGGCATACTCGACCGAGTTTGGCGCCTTGACGCGGATCCACTCCGGTTTGCGCACATGGACCGGGTTGTCCGGCCGATGGGCCTTCTCGGGATGGCGAAGCTTGGGGACCGTCTCCATGCCCCTAGAAATGGATGACGCGCCCATAAGCGTCAAGGACGCTCTCGTGCATCATTTCGCTGAGCGTGGGATGCGGGAAGACCGTGTGCATCAGCTCGGCTTCGGTCGTCTCCAGCGTCTTGGCGATGCCATAGCCCTGGATGAGCTCGGTGACTTCCGCACCCACCATGTGGGCGCCGAGCAGCTCGCCCGTCTTGGCGTCGAACACCGTCTTGACCAGTCCCTCGGGCTCGCCGAGCGCGATGGCCTTGCCGTTGCCCATGAACGGGAAGCGGCCGACCTTGACCGTGTGGCCGAGTTCCTTGGCCTTCTTCTCCGTGAGGCCGACCGAGGCGACCTGCGGCGTGCAATAGGTGCAGCCCGGGATGTTCGAGACTTCCAGCGGATGCACGCCCTTCACGCCGGCGATCTTCTCCACGCAGATCACGCCCTCGTGGCTCGCCTTGTGCGCGAGCCACGGCGGGCCGGCGAGATCGCCGATCGCGTAGACGCCCGGCTCGCCCGTGGCGCACCACTGGTCGATCACCACGTGCGTACGGTCGACCTTCACCTTTGTGCCTTCGAGGCCGAGCTTCTCCACGTTGCCGACGATGCCGACGGCGGAAATGACTCGCTCGACGGTGATCTCCTGCGCCTTGCCGGCGCTCTCGACCGTCACGGTCACGCTGTCGGCCGCCTTCTTGAGGCCCTTCACGGTGGCGGAGGTGAGGATCTTCATCCCCTGCTTCTCGAACGACTTGCGCGCGAAGGCGCTGATCTCTTCGTCCTCGACGGGGAGCACGCGGTCCATCATCTCGACGACCGTCACGGCCGCGCCCATCGTGCGGTAGAACGATGCGAACTCGATGCCGATGGCACCCGACCCCACGACCAGCAGCGACTTGGGCATCGCCGGCGGCACCATCGCTTCCTTGTAGGTCCACACGAGCTTGCCGTCGGGCTCCATGCCCGGAACGACGCGTGCGCGCGCCCCCGTGGCGAGGATCACGTTCTTGGCGGTGAGGTCCGCGACGGGCTTGCCGTCCTTCGTGACCGCGACCTTGCGCACGCCGGCCGCACCTGTGCCGGCAAGCGCGCCCTGCCCGTCGAACACGGTGACCTTGTTCTTCTTCAGCAGATGCTTGATGCCGCCCGAAAGCTGCCCCGCCACCTTGCGCGAACGGTCGACGATCTTCTTCACGTCGAAACGCGCGTTGTCGGCCGCGAGGCCATAGGCGTCGAGATGCTGGAGGAGGCCGTAAATCTCCGACGTGCGCAGCAGCGCCTTGGTCGGGATGCAGCCCCAGTTGAGGCAGATGCCGCCCAGATGCTCGCGCTCGACGAGCGCCACGTTCATCTTGAGCTGCGCCGCCCGGATCGCGGCCACGTAGCCGCCCGGCCCGCCGCCGACGACGATGAGATCGAAATTCTGTTCGGCCATGTGAAGGCGCTCCTTACAGCAGCATCGCCAGCGGGTCTTCGACGATCTTCTTGAACGCGGCGAGGAACTCCGCGCCCACGCTGCCGTCGACGACGCGATGGTCGACCGACAGCGTCACGCTCATCACCGTGGCGACGGCGAGCGCCCCGTTCTTGACGACTGCGCGCTGCTCGCCCGCGCCCACCGCGAGGATGCAGCCCTGCGGCGGGTTGATGACGGCGGCGAAATCCTTGATGCCGAACATGCCGAGATTGGAGATCGAGAAGGTGCCGCCCTGGAATTCCTCGGGCTTCAGCTTGCCGTCCTTGGCGCGCGTGGCGAGGTCCTTCATCGTGTTGGAAATCTCGACGAGGCCCTTCTTGTCGGCATTGCGGATGATCGGCGTGATCAGGCCGCCCGGGATCGCGACGGCGACCGAGATGTCCACGTTGTCCCACAGCAGCATGCCGTCGTCGCTGTAGGAAGCGTTGGCATTCGGCACCTGGCGCAGGGCCGCGGCGACCGCCTTGATGACGAAATCGTTGACCGACAGCTTGAACGCGCCCGGGCCCTTCTCGGGGCTGCGCGCGTTGAGCGAAGCGCGGCCGGCGAGCAGCTTGTCGATCTCGCAATCGATGGTGAGGTAGAAGTGCGGAACCTGCTGCTTGCTCTCGGTCAGGCGGCGCGCGATCACCTTGCGCATCGTCGACAACGGGACAAGCTTGTGCGGGCCGATCGCGGCAAGCGCGGCCGACGAAACAGCGACCGGTGCGGGCGCACCCGCCGATGCCGCAGCCGGGGCCGCGCGCTTGGCGCCGCCGCCGGAGACGGCCGCTTCCACGTCGTGCTTCACGATGCGGCCGCCGGGGCCCGAGCCTGCGATCTTCGACAGATCGAGGCCGGCCTGATCGGCCATGCGCTTGGCGAGCGGCGACGCGACGACGCGCGAGCCCGAAGCGGATGCGGCCGGTGCCGACGCCGCAACGGGCGCTGGCGTTGCCGATGCAGCGGGTGCCGCCGCCGGAGCGGCGGCCTTGGGGGCGGCAGAAGGTGCTGCACCGCCGGCGGCGACCGCTTTGGCATCTTCGCCCTCGCCCGCGATCAGCGCGATCACGGCGTTGACCTTGACGCCTTCGGCCCCGCCGGGGACGAGGATCTTGGCGAGCACGCCTTCGTCGACCGCTTCGACTTCCATCGTCGCCTTGTCGGTCTCGATCTCGCACAGCACCTGGCCGGACTTGATCGTGTCGCCCTCGGCTTTCAGCCACCGGGCGAGTTTGCCTTCGGTCATCGTCGGCGAGAGGGCCGGCATCAGAACGTTGATCGGCATGTCGCTGTCTCCCTCGCCCGCGTCAGTTCTTGTAAAGCACGGCCTTGGCCGCGCTCACGATGTGGTCGGCCTGCGGCAGCGCCAGCTTCTCGAGATTGGCCGCATACGGCAGCGGGATGTCGAGCCCGTGCACGCGCTTCACGGGCGCGTCGAGCCAGTCGAAGCAATGCTCCATCATCAGCATGCCGAGTTCGGAGCCGATGCCGGCGAACGGCCAGCCTTCCTCGCAACTGACGAGACGGTTGGTCTTCTTGACCGACGCGACGACCGTGTCGATGTCGAGCGGACGGATCGAGCGAAGGTCGATGACCTCGGCGTCGATGCCGGCCTTGGCGAGTTCCTCGGCCGCCTGCAGCGCCTTGCCGACCATGATCGAGAAGGCGGTGATCGTCACGTCCTTGCCGGCGCGAACGATTTTCGCCTTGCCGATCGGCACGACATAGTCGGCCGAAACCGGAACGGGGCCGGACGTGCCGTAGAGGATCTCATTTTCGAGGATCAGCACCGGGTTCGGGTCGCGGATGGCGGCTTTCATCAGGCCCTTGGAATCGGCCGCTGACCAGGGACTGACGACCTTCAGGCCCGGGCAGTGCGCGTACCACGACGCATAGCACTGCGAATGCTGCGCGCCGACGCGGCTCGCGGCACCGTTGGGGCCGCGGAACACGATCGGGCAGCCCATCTGGCCGCCCGACATGTAGAGCGTCTTGGCCGCCGAGTTGATGATCTGGTCGATCGCCTGCATCGAGAAGTTCCAGGTCATGAACTCGACGATCGGGCGCAGGCCCATGAAGCCGGCACCGACCGCAAGCCCGGTGAAGCCCTGCTCGGTGATCGGCGTATCGACCACGCGGCGCGCGCCGAATTCCTGCAGCAGGCCCTGGCTGACCTTGTAGGCGCCCTGGTATTCGGCGACTTCCTCGCCCATCAGGTAGACGTTCTCGTCGCGGCGCATTTCCTCGGCCATGCCGTCGCGCAAGGCTTCGCGCACGGTCTGCACCTTGGTCTCGCCCATGTCGGGTTCGTCGGCGGCGGGTGCGGCTGTTGCCGTGACGATCGCGGGTGCGGCCACGGCAGATGCGGCGGCGGGTGCTGCGGCCGCGGCAACGGGCGTCGCGGCGGCGCTTGCCGACACGCTTTCGCCCTCGGCCGCGATCAGCGCGATCACGGCGTTGACCTTGACGCCTTCGGCCCCGCCGGGGACGAGGATCTTGGCGAGTGTGCCTTCGTCGACGGCTTCGACTTCCATCGTCGCCTTGTCGGTCTCGATCTCGCACAGCACTTGGCCGGACTTGATCGTGTCGCCCTCGGCCTTCAGCCAGCGGGCGATCTTGCCTTCGGTCATCGTCGGCGAGAGAGCCGGCATCAGAACGTTGATCGGCATTTTCCTGTTTCCCTGTTCCCGCTGGATCAGCGCGCTTCGAGCAGCACGTCGGTGTAGAGGTCCGACACCGGCGGCTCGGGACTGTTCTGGGCGAATTCCGCAGCCTTGGTGGCGATGTCCTTCACCTCGCGGTCGATGTTCTTGAGCGCCGCTTCGTCGCTGAACCCGCCGTCCAGCAGGAACTTGGCGTGGCTCTCGATCGGGTCGTGCTGGGTGCGCATCTTCTCGACCTCCTCCTTCTGGCGGTACTTCGCCGGATCGGACATCGAGTGGCCACGATAGCGGTAGGTCTGCATTTCGAGGATGTAGGGCCCCTTCGTGCGCGCATGCTCGACGGCGCGGATGCCGGCCGCACGGACCGACAGCACGTTCATGCCGTCGACCGCCTCGCCCGGAATGCCGTGCGCGGCACCGCGATGGTAGAAATCGGTCGTCGACGAGGCACGCTCGATCGACGTGCCCATGCCGTAGCGGTTGTTCTCGATGATGAAGATCACCGGCAGCTTCCAGAGCTGCGCCATGTTGAAGCTCTCGTAGACCTGGCCCTGGTTGCAGGCGCCGTCGCCCATGTAGGTGAGGCTGACGTTGGTCTCGCCGCGATACTTCGACGCGAACGCGATGCCGGTGCCCAGCGGCACCTGCGCGCCGACGATCCCGTGGCCGCCGTAGAAGTTCTTTTCCTTGGAGAACATGTGCATCGAGCCGCCCTTCCCCTTGGAATAGCCGCCGATGCGCCCGGTGAGTTCGGCCATCACGCCGCCCGGCTCCATGCCGCACGCAAGCATGTGGCCGTGGTCGCGATAGCTGGTGATGACGGCATCCTTCGGCGTGATCGCCGACTGCATGCCGACGACAACCGCTTCCTGCCCGATATAGAGATGGCAGAAACCGCCGATCAGCCCCATGCCGTACATCTGCCCCGCCTTCTCTTCGAAGCGGCGGATCAGCAGCATGTCGCGATAGTATTTGAGGAGCTCTGCTGACTCCGGCACGTTCTCTTCGGCTTTGGATTTCTTTTTCGGCGGTGTGGGTGCCATGGTCACTCCCTCGATACGCATGGATTTCCGATTGCCTTGAGCTAAAGCACCACAGGGTCAATTTTGCAATCCATGGCGGGCCATATAATTTTGATATTACATACTAAAATTTGTTTTAACTGAAAATAAGTTAACTTATCGCAACGCAACATTATTTCGCGAATTTTTGGCCCCCGCCGTTCCTAAGGCCCGGAGAAACTGGATTTGAATCGCCGGTCCCTTCCATTCGCACCCGCAACAGCCGGTCCGCTACGAATTCGCGCGGCGAACCTCTAGACTTGGCCGCGCATGGATCGCTTCGTCTCCCTTCGCACCTTCGTCGCCGTCGTCAACGGCGGCTCGTTCGCCAACGCATCGCGCAAGCTCGGGCTGTCGCGCGCGATGGCGACCAAGCATATCCAGACACTCGAGGAGCGGCTGGGTGCCCGTCTGCTCAATCGCACGACGCGTCGCCTCGCGCTTACAGAAGCCGGGCGTGCCTTTCATGCGCGCGCCGAACGCATCCTTGCCGATCTCGAAGAAGCGGAAGGCGCCGTCAGCGATGCCCAGGCATTGCCAAAGGGGTTGCTGCGCGTCGCCGCGCCGATGTCGTTCGGCGTGCAGCATCTGTCGCCCGCGATCGCCGACTTCATGACCGAATGCCCGGAAATGGCGATCGACCTGTCGCTCAACGACCGTGTCATCGACCTGATCGACGAGGGAGTGGATGTCGCCGTGCGCATCGGCCGCCTGGCGGATTCCTCGCTGATCGCCAAGCGCCTCGCCGTCGCGCGCTTCGCGGTCGCCGCGTCGCCGGCCTACCTCGCGCGCCGGGGCACACCGAAGCTGCCCGAGGATCTCGTGAAGCACGACTGCCTCGAATACACGCTGTCGAGCCGCGGCTCGGAATGGGCGTTCGTGGGGCCGGGCGGCGAAGTCCGGATCGTGCGCGCCGCCGGCCCCCTCAAGGCCAACAACGGCGAAGTGCTGCTCGCCGCCGCGATCGCCGGGCGCGGGGTCGTCTCGTTGCCGACCTTCCTGATCGGCCCGACGCTTGCAGCCGGCAAACTCGTGCCGCTTTTCGGCGGCGACTGGCGCCCCGAGGAGATCGCGATTTCGGCCGTCTATCCGCCGACCCGGCACCTGTCGGCGAAAGTCCGGCGCTTCGTCGACTTCCTCACCAAACGCTTCGCCGAACCGTCGTGGGACGCGTGGGAGAGCGGCGCCAAGGCCAAAACCGGCCGGCGGCGATAGTTTCCTCCTAGAAAACAATTATTTCAAAACAATCTGAATTATCAATTCGAGCGCCATGGCGCACATTCCGTGTGTCTTCGACGCGGGAATCACCCCGCCCCCCGAACCACCGGAGTTTCCAATGACCGCCAACAACCAGGTCCAGTCCGCCGCCCTTCTGCTTCGACTTGCACTCGGCACCATGTTCCTCGCGCATGCCGGCCTGAAGATCTTCGTCTTCACGATGCCGGGCACCGTGCAGTTCTTCGAATCCATCGGGTATCCCGCGCTCTTCGCCTACCTCACCGTCTACGCCGAGCTGTTCGGTGGTCTTGCCCTTCTCCTCGGCATCCAGGTGCGCCTCGTCGCAGTCGGCCTGATCCCGATCCTGATCGGCGCCACGATCCAGCATTCGGGCAATGGCTGGATGTTCGCGAATGCGAATGGCGGCTGGGAGTTCCCGGCTTTCTGGACGGTCGCCCTCCTCGTGCAGGCCCTGCTGGGTGCGGGCGCCTATGCGCTGAAGCTGCCCTTCCTGCCCGAGATCGGCGCGCCGAAGACCGCCAACGCCTGATCCAACGCTTCCCCGACGGCCGGCACTTCGCCCACAAGCGATGTGCCGGCCGTTTCCATTTCCGGCCGACGTGGTGCTAAGTTCCCCGACCTACAAAAACACCAAGCGGGGGACCCCCACGATGAAACTGCTGCGTTACGGCCCGCCGGGCCAGGAAAAGCCCGGCATCCTCGATGCCCAGGGCAAAATCCGCGACCTCTCGCAGGTCTGCCACGACATCGCCGGCGCCACGATCTCGCCGGAAGGCCTTGCGCGCCTCGCCAAGATCGACCCCGCCACGCTTCCGCTCGTTCCGGGCAACCCGCGCCTCGGACCCTGCGTCTCGGGCATTGGCAAGTTCATCTGCATCGGCCTCAACTATTCCGACCACGCGGCCGAGACCGGCGCCACCGTGCCGCCGGAGCCCGTGCTGTTCATGAAGGCGACAAGCGCGGTCGTCGGCCCGGACGATGCGGTCATCATCCCGCGCAATTCGAAGAAGACCGATTGGGAAGTCGAACTCGGCTTCGTCATCGGCAAGGCCGGCAAGTACATCGACGAGAAGAACGCGCTCGACCACGTCGCGGGCTACTGCGTCATCAACGACGTGTCGGAACGCGAATTCCAGATCGAGCGCGCCGGCCAGTGGGACAAGGGCAAGGGCTGCGACACGTTCGGCCCGACGGGCCCGTGGCTCGTCACCAAGGACGAGGTGAAGGACCCGCAGAACCTGAAAATGTGGCTCGAAGTCGACGGCAAGCGCTATCAGGACGGCAGCACGAAGACGATGGTCTACGGCGTCAAGTTCCTGATCGCGTATCTCTCGCAGTTCTTCACGCTGCATCCGGGCGACATCGTGTCGACCGGAACGCCGCCGGGCGTGGGCCTCGGCCAGAAGCCGCCGCTGTTCCTGAAGCCCGGCCAGACGATGAAGCTCGGCATCGAAGGCCTGGGCGTCCAGACCCAGCGCACAATCGCCGACGTCTAGCTAAAGCGCACGAACCCGCGCGGCTGGAAGATACAGCCGCGCGGTCGTGCCGCGATCGGGCGCGCTGTCGAGCGTCAGCGAACCGTCGTGCAGTTCCGCGAAGACCCGCGCCAGCGGCAGGCCCAGCCCGGTGTCCTGCCGGCGACGCGCCTGCACGCTCGAGGCCGTCTCGAACGGGCGCAGGGCACGTTCGATGTCTTCGGCCGTCATCCCCGGCCCGCAATCGACGATCGAGAATTCCACGCCGCCGTCCCGCGTGCGCTCGCAGGCGACCGTCACGCTGCGGTCGTCGCCGGCGAACTTTATCGCGTTGATCAGGAGATTGAGCAGGACTTGCACCAGCGTGCGCCGGTCGCAGAGTACGGAAATTTCCGGCATTCCGAGCACGTCGAGCGTGACGTTCTCGTGCGTCGCGCGCGCGGCCGCCAGCCGGCAGGCCGCCTCGACCAGTTCGCCCGCGGGCACATGCGCGACTTCGAGACTCCATTTCCCGGCCTCGACCTTGGAAAGGTCGAGCACGTTGTTGATGACCGACAGCAGGTGCTCGGCGCTGTAGAGGATGTCGGCCGCGTAGTCGCGATAACGTGGCTGCCCGACCGGCCCCAGCATCTGGCCGCTGATCATCTGCGAGAAGCCGATGATGGCGTTGAGCGGCGTGCGGATCTCGTGGCTCATATGCGCGAGGAATTCCGATTTCCGGCGGCTCGCCTCGACGGCCGCCTCGCGCGCTTCGGCCTCGACGGCGGCCGCCGCTTCCGCCCGCAGCCGTTCGGAGAAGTCGCGCGCGCGTCGTCGCGCACCGGCCAGGAGCGCCAATGAAAGCCCGGCAATGACAAGCGACGCCGCGACGATGGCATTGCGGCGGCCACTCCAGCTTTCGAGAAGGCGGTCGCGGTCGAACGCGATCTCGACCAGCGCCGGAACGACGGAAAGCCGCCGGAACGCGAGCAGGCGCTCGATCCCGTCCACAGGCGAAATGTCGAACTTGGACGTCATGCCGTCCCTGAACTCGCCCTGCACCGGCAGCTTCGGCGCGGCAAGCAGGTCGATCCGGGGGTAACGCGCGAGGATCGTTCCGTCGGGAAGCAGAATCGCGACGGCATCCGCACCCAATGCCTGGAAAAACCGTTCGAAATAGATGGGATCCAGACGGCCGGAGACCACGCCCAGAAACGTGTTCTCGCTATCCCAGATCGCGCGCGATACCGGAATTCCGAGTTCCCCGGTTGTCGACGTCCGTGCAGGCGGACTCAGCATCAGCCCGCGGTTCTGGCCGCCGCGCAGCGCCATGAAGAACGGGCGGCTGCTGAGATCGACGGTATGAGACGCGGTCGACGCGGAGCCGACGATCAGGCGGCCTGTGGCGTCGATCAGCCCGATCCCAAGAAGCGCGCTCGAACTGAGCTGGATGAGGCGCAATTTCTCGCGCACCACGCCCATGTCCGGCGCCGACACATCGAGATCATAGTCGAGCGCCTGGATATTCACGTCGATCGCCGAGAGGACCTGCTCGACATGCGCCACGGCGATATCAGAAAGCGCGCTGGCACGCTTGGCCGCGGCATCGAGGACGCTGCGCCGATCCAGTTCTATGACCAACGCCGCGAGCGCGAAGAAGGCAACCAGTCCGGCAGCGACGAGAAGGCTGCCCGAGGAGACCCAGCGACGCGATCCGGCACTCGTCAGCGCGGTAAAATCAGACATCGCGCGCGGCACGGGCCGGACGGGTAAAACCCTCTATTTTCACGCAAATTTTATGCATTCAGCGAATTGTAGAGTGGAAAATCCGCTGCCGGAAGATGCAAGTTTTACGAGTATTATCTGTAGATTGACCCTACCGCCGATTTTCCGGCGTTTCCAGAATCACGATCTCGTCGGAGCGCGAATAGTTCAGAAGCGCTCGCGACTGTTCGTCGAGCATGTCGCGATCCAGCGATTCCGATCGCAGCAACGCGACGCGCCGCTCGAGCGTGAGGCGCTCGGCGCGGATGTCGTCGCGATGCTCGCGGGCGATGCGGACCTGCTCGGTCAGGCGCAGATAGGCGTACAGACCCCGCTCCCCCTCGAACGAGTGGTAGGCAAAATAGCCGACGACGCAGAAGCCGAGCACGGGACCGACGGCAGCGCGCGCACTGCGTTGAAGAAGCAGGAGAAATGACATCGCGACTCGCAGGGAATCATGCTGCGACTCGAAGCGTCAACTGCTTGTTAACAAGTTCCCCGCAAGCGATTCAAACGATTCACTTTTTTCTTTTCAGCGCTTCAGCGCCGCCCGCCCCGGATAGCGCGCCTCGCCGCCCAGCATCTCCTCGATACGGATCAACTGGTTGTATTTCGCGAGACGATCCGAGCGCGACAGCGAGCCGGTCTTGATCTGGCCGCAGTTCGTTGCGACCGCAAGATCCGCGATGGTCGAATCTTCGGTCTCGCCCGAACGGTGCGACATGACGGCCGTGTAGCCCGCGCGCTGGGCCATCTCGACGGCCTCCAGCGTCTCGGACAGCGTGCCGATCTGGTTCACCTTCACGAGGATCGAGTTGGCAAGCCCCTTCTCGATGCCCATCGCGAGGCGCTTGGGGTTCGTGACGAACAGGTCGTCGCCGACGAGCTGCACCTTGGCGCCCAGCGCCTCGGTCAGCGCCTTCCAGCCGGCGAGATCGTCTTCCGCCATGCCGTCCTCGATCGACACGATCGGGTAGCGCTTCACGAGATCGGCATAGAACGCGACCATGCCGGCAGCATCGAGGGTCTTGCCCTCGCCTTCCATCCGGTACTTCCCGTCCTTGAAGAACTCGGTCGACGCGGAATCGAGCGCCAGCACCACGTCGCTGCCGAGCTTGTAGCCGGCCGCCTCGACCGACTTGGCGATGAAGCCGAGCGCCTCGTCCGCGCTCTTGAGGTTGGGCGCGAAGCCGCCTTCGTCGCCCACGTTCGTCGCAAGGCCGGCGTCCGACAGGCGCTTCTTGAGGGCGTGGAAAATCTCCGAACCGATGCGGATCGCCTCGGCGCCGGTCGAAGCGCCCACCGGCATCACCATGAATTCCTGGATGTCGATCGGGTTGTCGGCATGCGCGCCGCCATTGACGATGTTCATCATCGGCACGGGCAGCACGTGCGCGCGCGTCCCGCCGACATAGCGGAACAGCGGCAGCTTCGCCGCCGCCGCCGCGGCCTTGGCGACGGCAAGGCTGACGCCGAGGATCGCGTTGGCGCCGAGGCGCGCCTTGTTGGGCGTGCCGTCGAGCGCGATCATCGTGCGGTCGATCTTGAGCTGGTCGCCGGCATCGAAGCCGGAGAGCGCGTCGAACAGCTCGCCGTTCACGGCCGCCACCGCCTTGCGCACGCCCTTGCCCAGATAGCGCTTCTTGTCGCCGTCACGAAGCTCGACCGCCTCGTGCGCGCCCGTCGAGGCGCCCGAGGGAACGGCAGCGCGGCCGACCGTGCCGTCGTCCAGCACGACGTCCACTTCGACGGTCGGGTTGCCGCGGGAGTCGAGGATTTCACGGGCGCGGATATTGGCGATGGCGGTCATGTGCGGCTTGTCTCCGGTTTCAGCAGCCGAGCATCTCGGCGAGGTGCACGAAATCGCGCGCAACGAAGGTCCAGTTGCCGTCGGGCGCGAGGTCGATTTTCTGGTTCGGCCCGTATTCCGTCGGGCGCGCGATGAAGGCGGTCTTCAGGCCGTGCTTCTGCGCATGGCTCAGGTCCGAATTGTGCGCCGCGACCATCATGACCTGTTCGGGCTTGAGGCCCAGCATCTCGGCAGCCCCTAGATAGGTCTGCGGCTGCGGCTTGTAGGCCTTGAACACTTCGGTCGACAGCACCGCATCCCACGGCAGGCCGGCACGCTTCGCCATGTCGACGAGCAGACGCACATTGCCGTTCGAGAGCGGTGAAAGGATGTACTTCGTCTTGAGCCGGCCGAGGCCCGCGACCGTATCCGCCCACGGATCGAGCCGGTGCCACGCGAAATTGAGATCGTCGGTTTCCGCTTCCGACAGCTTCAGCCCGAATTTGCCGCACAGCATCACCAGCGTTTCGCGGTGGAGCACGTCGAGCACGGCATAGGGGCGCTTGCCGGACTTCACCACTTCCATCGACGGCACGTAATGGGCGCGCCATTCGTCGGCGAAGGCGAGCGCATCGAGCGCCACGCCCTTGGCCTTGGCGACAGCGGCGACCTCGCGCGCGACCGACGTGCGCCAGTCCACGCAGGTGCCGAAAACGTCGAACAGCATGGCGACATGCATGGGCGTCACGTTTCTCCGGTCAGTCCGCCCCAGCGAGGTAGCAGAACCCCACCCCCGCGACAAGGGGACCGGGTCGGCGCTATCCTCGCAAGGCTATGGAAGGATTCGCGATCCGCCCGCCCTTGCCCGCCCGCCAGCGCGACGCCGCACTCGTGCGCCTCGCCGAGGAAGCCCGCGCGCTCGCCGATCCGCCCGTCTCGGGTTTCCGCGTGGGTGCGGCACTCGCGGGGGCGAAGACGGGCCGCGTCTATCTCGGCGGCAACATCGAGTTTCCGGGCACCGCCATCGCACAGTCCGTGCATGCCGAGCAGGCCGCCTTCGCCAACGCCTGGCACCACGGCGAGACCGGGATCGCAGCCCTCGCCGTCAGCGCGATGCCCTGCGGCCATTGCCGCCAGTTCCTGGTCGAGACACTGCCGAGCGGCACGCGGCCGTTTTCCGTGATCGTCGGCCGGCGCAAGCGCAGCCTTGCCGCCCTGCTGCCCGACGCGTTCGGCCCGGCCGATCTAGGATTTGCCGGCGGCTCGATGTCGACGAAGCCCGTGCGCCTCGCCTGCAAGGGTGACGAACTCGTCGAAGCCGCGCGCAAGGCGGCGTGCGCGTCCTATGCGCCGCACACGCGCGGCCATGCCGGCATCGCGCTGTTGCTGGCTGACGATGCGATCGTCGCCGGCCGCTATGCCGAGAACGCGGCCTACAACCCGAGCCTCGCCCCGCTGCAATCGGCCCTGATCCTGCGCGACCTTGCCGGCAAGCGGCGCGTGCCGATCAAGCGCGCCGTACTGGTCGCGCGCGGCAGCGCGGTCGCGCATGCCTCGCAGGCCGAGGAACTGCTTGGCGTCGTGGCGCCGGGCGTGCCGCTCGAGACGACCTACGCGCGCTAGTGCCGGCCCTTAGTGGATGTCCTCGGATTCCGCGATCGCCTTGGCGAGCTTGGAAGCCGTGAAACCCTTCTTTTTCGCCGCACCGATGATCACCGTCTCGCGGCGCACCAGCTTGTCGATCATCGCGGGCAGCGCCTTGACCGTTTCCGGCGGCACGATCACCGCGCCGTGCCGGTCGGCATGAATGATGTCGCCCGACTTGACGCGCATGCCGAACACGTTCGCCTCGCCGCCGAAATCGACCGCATGGACCCACGCGTGTGCCGGCACGACCGAACCCGCCAGCGCTTGGAATCCTTCGGCCCAGACATGCGTGTCGCGGATCGAACCGTCGGTGACGCAGCCAAGGCAGCCCAGCCCCTTGTGGATGTTCGACTGCACTTCGCCCCAGTAGGCACCGAAGCCGGCACGGTCGCCGTCGAGATCCTGCAGCACGCACACCGACGGGCGCGGGCCGCCGGTCTCGATGTACTGATAATATTCGAGCTTCGCCTTCTTGGCGGCCGGCCCCTGCAGCTTGTTGGGCTCTGTCGACGCGATGCGCACGGTGCGCGCGTAGCCCACGATGGGCTTCTGGTCGGGATAGCGGCAATACATCGGGCGCGTCGTGAAACCCGACGTACGCCAGCGCGGGTCAAGCACTTCCAGCGCGTTGCACATCGTCGGCGTGTCGTATTCCGCAAGCTTGGCAAGATCGCGTGCGCTGAAGGCTTCGGCCATGTTTCTCTCCCCCGTTTTCGTTGCCGGAGACGTTAGAATGAAGCCATGCGCTTCGTCTACGCGATACTCAACGCCGCCGGCACGGTCTACACCGGCCAGACGACCGACCTCGAACGGCGGCTCGCCCAGCACAACGGCGAAAAGCCCGGCGGCGCCAAGTTCACGCGCGGCCGCGGGCCATGGCGGCTCGTCCATGTCGAGGAATTCGAGGACGTGGGTGCTGCGCTGAAGCGCGAACGGGCGATCAAGCGCGACCGGAAGCTCAAGGCAGAACTGAAGAAGAAGCCGCGCTAACCTTCCGCGCGCACCCAGGCTTCGGCCTCTTGGATCGTGGCGAACCGCCGGATCTCGACCTTGCCCGCCACGACGGGCGCCGCTTCGACCACCATTTCGGAGTAGAGCCTGGCCATCACGCTGAAGATCGGCACTGGCGAGACGAGCGCATAACGCCGCGGCCGCAGGTCCTTGAGCGCACCACCGACAAGCGCCTCGCGAATGCGGTCGAGATCGGCGACCGATGCGTTCTTCGTCACGCCCGAAACGTCGGAGATGACCGGCATGCCGGGCCGGTGCTCGGGCAGCGCCGCGGCGGCAGCGAGTGCGGCGATGTATTTATCGACCTCGAACTCGCCCGACTGGACGACCCGGACGATCCCCGCTTCGATGCGGACGGATATGTTCATGCGGCACCCGCCGGGTCAGGCGTTCGCGCGGCGCTTCGCGATCGCGTCGTATTCCTTGAGTTCGGCAAGGATGCTGCCGAGCTGCTTGAACGGCACCATGTTGGGGCCGTCGGACGGCGCCTTGTCCGGGTCCTGGTGCGTTTCCATGAAGACCGACGCAACACCGATGGCGATGGCCGCGCGCGCCAGCACCGGCACGAACTCGCGCTGGCCGCCGGTCGAACCGCCCTGCCCGCCCGGCTGCTGGACCGAGTGCGTCGCATCGAACACGACCGGGTAGCCGTTCTCCGCCATGATCGGGAGTGCACGCATGTCGGAAACCAGCGTGTTGTAGCCGAATGTCACGCCACGCTCGCACTGCAAGATCTTTTCGTTGCCCGTGCTCGCGATCTTGGCAACGACGTTCTTCATGTCCCAGGGGGCGAGGAACTGGCCCTTCTTGACGTTGATCGCCCGGCCCGTGGCGCCGGCCGCAAGCAGCAGGTCCGTCTGGCGGCACAGGAAGGCCGGGATCTGGAGGACATCGACCGCTTCGGCGACCGGCGCGCACTGCGCGGCATCGTGCACGTCCGTCAGCACCGGGCAGCCGTATTTCTCGCGGATTTCGGCCATGATCGGCAGGCCCTTCTCCATGCCGAGCCCGCGTCCGCCGGCCAGCGACGTGCGGTTCGCCTTGTCGAAGCTCGTCTTGTAGATGAGCGGGATGCCGAGCTTGCCGGTGAGTTCGACGAGCGCGTGGCTCATCTCCATCGCGTGCGCGCGACTCTCCAGCGCGCACGGCCCCGCGATCAGCGCGAAGGGCCTGTTGTTGGCGATCTGGAAATTGCCGAGGGGGACGGTCTTGGATTGGGTCATGGACCCGATCTTACACCAGACGGCTCTGCGTCACCGCTGCCTTGACGAAGCTGGCGAAGAGCGGGTGCGGGTCGAAGGGCTTCGACTTGAGCTCGGGGTGGAACTGCACGCCCACGAACCACGGATGGTCGGGGATCTCGACGATTTCCGGCAACTCGCCGTCCGGCGACATGCCCGAGAAGCGCAGGCCCGCCTTTTCCAGCATCGGCTTGTAGTTGATGTTCACTTCGTAGCGATGCCGGTGGCGTTCCTGGATGCGGCCCTTGCCGTAGATGTCGGCGACGATCGAGCCCTTCGCGAGATCGCATTCGTAGGCGCCCAGGCGCATCGTGCCGCCCATGTTGTCGCCCATGCCGCGCTTTTCGAGCGTGTTGCCGCGCACCCATTCGGTCAGCAGGCCGACGACGGGTTCCGGCGTGGGGCCAAACTCGGTCGTGCTTGCCTTTTCGACGCCGCACAGCGTGCGCGCCGCCTCGATGCAGGCCATCTGCATGCCGAAGCAGATGCCGAAATACGGCACCTTCTTCTCGCGCGCATAGCGCACCGCGCGGATCTTGCCTTCCGCCCCGCGCTCGCCGAAGCCGCCGGGCACGAGGATCGCGTGCGCGCCGTCGAGCGCGTCGAAATTCGCGTCGTCGCCCTCGAACTGCTCGCTCTCGATCCAGTTGAGCTTGACCTTGACGCTGTTGGCGATGCCGCCGTGCGTCAGCGCCTCGTTGAGCGACTTGTAGGCGTCGAGCAGGCTCGTGTACTTGCCCACGATCGCGATCTCGACCTCGCCTTCGGGCTGGGTCAGGCGGCGGACGATCTCCGTCCAGCGGCTGAGATCGGGCTCGGGCTGCGGCAGGCCGAAATGGCGCAGCACCTCGCGGTCGAACCCTTCCTGATGGTAGGCGATCGGCACGGCGTAGATCGAGCTCGCGTTGAGCGCGGGGATCACCGCCTCTTCGCGCAGGTTGCAGAACAGCGCGATCTTCTTGCGCGCGGAAGCCGGGATCTCGTGCTCGGACCGGCACAGCAGGATGTCGCAGCGGATGCCGACCGACTGGAGCTGCTGCACCGAATGCTGCGTGGGCTTGGTCTTGAGCTCGCCCGCCGAGGCGATCCACGGCACCAGCGTCAGGTGCACGAAGCAGGCGCGCTCGCGGCCCAGCTCGTTGCCGAGCTGGCGGATCGCTTCGAGGAAGGGGAGGCTCTCGATGTCGCCCACCGTGCCACCCACCTCGCACAGCAGGAAATCGACGTCGCCCAGATCGGCCGTGACGAATTCCTTGATCGCATCGGTGACGTGCGGAATGACCTGCACGGTCGCGCCCAGATAGTCGCCGCGCCGTTCCTTGGCGATGATGTTCGAATAGATGCGGCCCGTCGTGATGTTGTCCGACTGGCGCGAGGGAACGCCCGTGAAGCGTTCGTAATGGCCGAGATCGAGGTCGGTCTCCGCCCCGTCGTCGGTCACGTAGCATTCGCCGTGCTGATACGGGCTCATCGTGCCCGGATCGACATTGAGATAGGGGTCGAGTTTCCGCAGACGGACCTTGTAGCCGCGCGCCTGGAGAACCGCACCGAGTGCCGCGGATGCCAATCCCTTGCCGAGAGAGGAGACCACGCCGCCGGTGATGAAGATGAACCGCGTCATGGGCCCTCCGTATATCCCCTACCCACGCGCAGCCCAAGCGGAACCGTCATCCGCCTCTCGAATCTGGACAAAATTTCGGGATTGACGCGACTTCGGGATAATCCCGAGTCGCGTGACGTTTTCTAGCGCGCGACCGGCGGTGCCGGCGTCGCCGGCGCTTCGGGTGCCGCCGCCGGAAGGGTCGGCAGCGGGCCGCCCAGCGGATCGGCCGCACGCTTGCCATGGCCGCCGGCGAGGATCGCCAGCGCGATGCTGGTGAGCATGAACACGCCCGCGAGGATCGCCGTGGCGCGCGTCAGCAGGTTCGCCGTGCCGCGGGCCGACATGAAGCCGCCCATGCCGCCGCCCGAACCGCCGCCCATGCCGAGCCCGCCGCCTTCGCTGCGCTGGATCAGCACGACGCCGACCAGGGCCAGGGCGACGAGAAGATGGATGACGGTGATGACGGTTGCCATGGGCGAGGACTTTTCTCGGAAATGCGACGGGAGCAGGGTTCTATCGCGAAGCGCCGCGAAAATCCAGCGGACGGGATTCCGGTTATTGTTTCTTTATTGCGAACTATAAATACATATTTCGCTATATTGTTGTCATCTGGCTGCAGACCTATCTTCCGGGCATAAAATTTACTCGAGCGGAAAGGTCTCCCTCATGAATACCCCCAAGATCGTCGTCCGTCCTTCCGCGCAACGCGGCCCCGCCGATTTCGGCTGGCTGAAGAGCCGCCACAGCTTCTCCTTCGGCAGCTACTACGACCCGGCCCAGATGGGCTTCCGGTCGCTGCGCGTCATCAACGAAGACCGCGTGGCGCCGGGAACCGGCTTCGACACGCACGGCCATCGCGACATGGAGATCATCTCCTACGTTCTCGACGGCGCCATCGAGCACAAGGATTCGATGGGCAACGGCGAGGTGCTGCGCGCGGGCGAAGTGCAGGCGATGAGTGCCGGCACCGGCATCCTGCATTCGGAGTTCAACCCGTCTGGCGACGATCCCGTGCATTTCCTGCAGATCTGGCTGATGCCCGACCGCAGCGGCCACACGCCACGCTATGCCCAGCGCGCGTTCGGCCGCGAGGCGAAGCTCAACCGCCTCGCCCTCGTCGTCTCGCCCGATGGCACCGACGGCTCGGTCGAGATCCACCAGGACGCGCGGCTCTACGCCTCGATCCTGGAGGCCGGCAGGACGGCCGAGCTTACCTTGCGCGCCGGGCGCCATGCCTGGGTGCAGGTCGCGCGCGGCAGCGTCGAGGTCGACGGCACGGTGTTGAAGGAAGGCGACGGCGCCGCCGTCTCGCAAGCGACGGCGCTGAAGCTCAAGGGCCTTGCGGACGAGAGCGAAGTGCTGGTCTTCGATCTCGCCTGAGGCGGCGTTACGGGCGCGGCAGCGTCGTGTAGATCTTCTGCGCGATCTGCCAGCGCCCGTCGACGCGCAGCAGGCACAGATAGTCGGTGAAATAGCGCGGCGGGATCTGGCAGGCGACCTTCGCGAACGCCATATCGGGCCCCGCCAGATCGACTGTCAGGACACGGTCCTTGCGCTCGAGCCCCGCATCCTTCGGCTTCGGCCGGCTGCGGACGTTCTTCAGCCACTCGTCGCGCGGCAGGACCGTGACCTTGCCGTCGACGAGGAAGGTCAGCGAGCTTCCGGGCGCGAAGATGCGTTCGAGCTTGTCGGCATCGCCTTCGTAGAGACCGTCGAAATATTCGCCGAGCGTCGCGTGGACGCCGCCCATCGTCGCGTGCTGCATGCTCATTCTCCCTGCCGACGCAGGGACTCTACCGCCTCCGCATCCATCGAAACAACCGTTCGCAAGCTCGTGGCGATGCGCGCGATGATTGCTTCGCGCGGCCCGAGACGCCACGCCTCGGACCCGTAGAAGTCCGCAAATGCGGCCTCCATGCTTTCGAAATCACCGGCGGCACGAATGAGATGGTAGGCATCGGGGTCATGCAGTGATTGCCCGTAAGCAACGACATCCAGGCCGCATCGCCGATGAAGCGGCACGCTGATCTCGTGCATGATTCGATGGAATTCCTCCCCGCTGCCGGGCCGCAACGCATAGACAAGGAATTCGACCGCTCTGATCGTTGCGGGTTCCTTCATCACCGTCCGCCTACCGGCGCGGTGCCGCCTTGGTGATGGTCTCGAACGTGTCGGCGCGCAGCGAAGCGCCGCCGACCAGCGCGCCGTCCACGTTGGCGACGGCGAGCAGTTCCATCGCGTTGAGCGCGTTCACCGACCCGCCATAGAGGATGCGCATCTTGGCGCCATCCGAGAAACGCTTGGAAAGCCCTGCGCGGATCGCGCCGTGCACTTCGCCGACCTGCGCTGCCGTCGGCGTGCGGCCTGTACCGATCGCCCAGACGGGCTCGTAGGCGACGACAAGATTCTCGGCGTTCGCCCCGGCCGGCAGCGAGCCGACGAGCTGCGTCGCGACCACCTGGATCGTGCGGCCTTCGTCGCGCTCGGCGAGCGTCTCGCCCACGCACAGGATCGCCGTCATCCCCGCCTTCAGCACCGCATTGGCCTTGGCCTGCACGACCGCGTCCGTCTCGGCATGCTGCGCACGACGTTCCGAGTGGCCGACGATGACGAAGCTGCAGCCGAAATCCTTCAGCATGTCGGCCGAAACGTCCCCGGTGAAGGCGCCGGCCGCTTCGGCGTGGCAGTCCTGCGCGCCCAGCCGAACGCGGCTGCCCGCCAGCGTCTGCGAGACGGGTGCCAGATAGGGATAGGGCGGGCAGACGAGCACGTCGGCGGCCGTCGGCGGCAGGGCGCGCACGAAGGCCTGCACCGCGCCGGCAAGCTTGGTCGCGTCGGCAAGCCGACCGTTCATCTTCCAGTTTCCGGCAATCAGCGGTTTGGGCCCGGCCATGCGCGCATTCTCCTTGCGATCTTGCATCCCGATTAAGGCCTTAACGCCTGTTTCGCAAGGGTTGCGGGACGGCGGCCCCGGCCCTATTCTCCCCCACCTTTCGCTCCAGCCCCGGAAACGACGAAGCCAACCATGCTCCAGTTCATGCGCGAAAAAGCCGCCGGTACCGTCTCCAAGGTGCTGTTCGGCATGCTTGTCGTCAGTTTCGCGATGTGGGGCATCGGCGACTACGCGTTCCTGCGCGGCGGCGACGACACGGCCATCAAGGTTGGCGACCGCAAGATCGGCATCCAGCAGCTCGACATCGAATACCGGCAGGCGCGCGACCGCATCAAGCGCATGCTCGGCAGCGAGCTCGACGAGAACCTGCTGCGCCAGTTCGGCGTGCTCGACCAGACGGTCGAGCGGCTGGCGGGCCAGGCGGCACTGGATTCGGAAGCGACGCGCCTCGGCCTCGTCGCCAGCGACGCCATCGTGCGCCAGCGCATCGCGGGCGACCCGTCGTTCCGCGGCCCCGGCGGCCAGTTCGACCGCTTCACCTTCCAGCGCGTCCTCAGCGAGAACGGCTTCACAGAGCAGCGCTTCATCGATCTGGTGCGCGCCGACATCGTGCGCCAGCAGATCGTCGACGCGGTCGAGGCCGGCGTGCGCCCGCCCGAAACGCTGGTCGAGGCGATCTACCGCCATCGCAACGAGAAGCGCGCCGGCGAGCGCATCTTCGTCGCGAACGCCGCGTTCACGGACGTGGGCACGCCGACCGACGCCGATCTTGCGAAAACCTACGAGGCGAATGCCGAGCGCTTCTCCGCGCCCGAACTGCGCGCGCTGTCGGTCGTCCGCGTCGGTGCTGCCGACGTCGAAAGCCAGGTCCAGATCGACGACCGCGCGCTCGAGGCCGAATTCCAGCAGCGCCGCCGCGAATTCGACAAGCCCGAGCAGCGCGAATTGAAGCAGATGCTGTTCGCCGACGAAGCGGCCGCGAACGCCGCCGCCGCCGCGATCGCCGGCGGCAAGACGTTCGATGCCGTCGTCGCCGAAACGCCGGGCCAGTCCGCCGACCGGGTCGGCCTCGGGCTGGTCACGCGCGAGGAAACGCTGCCGGCGATCGCCGAGCAGGTCTTCGCTGCCGCACCCGGCAAGGTCGTCGGTCCGGTCAAGACGGCGTTCGGCTGGCATGTCATTGAGGTCGTACGCGTCGAAGCCGGCGTCGAAGCCAAGCTTGCCGACCTGCGCGGGGAAATCGAGCCGCAGCTGCGCGCCCGCCTTGCCGCCGACAAGGCATTCGAAGTCGCCAACAAGCTCGAAGACCAGGTCACGCGCGGCCGCACGCTCGAAGAGGCCGCCGCCGCCGCGGGCGCCGAAGTGAACAAGGTCGATGCGCTCGATGCGCGCGGCCACGACGCCAAGGGCCAGCCCGTGGCACTCTTCGCGACCGCGCCGGAAGCCGTGCGCGCCGCGTTCGAGACCGTCGCCGGCCGCGAGAGCCAGCTCGTCGAGACGCGCGCGGGCGCATTTTTCATCGTGCGCGTGGAATCAGTGACGCCGGCCCAGCGCCGGCCGATCGCCGACGTGAAGGACGACGTCGCCGCGGTCTGGAAATCGGAGCGGCAGGCCGAACGCGCCGTTGCCCGCGCGCGCGAGATCGTGGAAGCCGTCGGCAAGGGCGAGACGCTCGAGGCGGCCGCCCTGCGCTTCAACCTGCGCATCGAGCCGGTGTCACCGGTCTTGCGCACTGGCGACCAGGCGAGCGTGCCGAGCCAGGTCGCCGCGCGCCTGTTCGCGCAGAAGCCGGGCGAACTCGGCGTGGCTGCCGGCATTGACGGCCAGCACGTCGTGCGCACGAAGGAAATCGTCCCGGCCGATCCGGCGGCCGATGCGGCCGGCATGGAACAGCTGCGCACGCAGTTGCGCCGCGACATCGCGGGCGACCTGTCGAGCGAATACGGACAGGCGCTGCGCCAGCGCTATGGCGTGACGATCAACCGGAACATCGTCGACCGGCTGAACTAGGTTCAGCCCGGCCCTGCAAAGGAAAAGCCCGCGCTCTCGACGGCGCGGCGCACGCCGGCCTCGTCGAGTCCGCCGACCGTGATCTTCCCTGCCGGCAGATCGACCGATACGCTTGCCGCAGGCGCCGACGCGCGGATCGCGTTCGTCACCGCGCGCACACATCCGCCGCACGTCATCCCGCTCACTCGATAGGAAACCGCTTCCATGGCTGCTCTCCGGTGAATTCCTGCACCGGAGCCGCCGCGCGTGCGGCGGCCGGAACCGGCGACTGAACCGGGACGATACGGCTTGCCGTCGCTGGAACGTCAATGGGCTTTCCTTGCGCGATGCCGGCCACCGACGGGTCACGGCGCAAGTGGCGCGCGATCGCCGACACCGGCACGAGCTGGAGGCCGCGCGAATTCATCGTCGGGATCCACGCCGCCAGCGCGTCGAGCGTCGCATCGTGCGGGTGGCCGATCGCGATCGCGTTGCCGCGGCGCGTCGCGGTGCGCTCCAGTTCGGCAAGCTGCCGGCGCACATAGGTCGCTTCCTGCTCGTTGTCGAGGAAGACATCGCGGCCGGCGTTGGCGATGCCCATCTGCGCGGCGAGATCGCCCGCGACCGACCCGCCCGAGGTGCGGCTGTCGACGAACAGCAGGCCGCGCGCGGCGATTTCTTCCAGCACCGGGCGCATCGCGCGCGCGTCGCGCGTGAAACGGCTGCCCATGTGGTTGTTGAGCCCCACCGCCATCGGCAGCCGGTCGAGCGATGCCGCGACACGCTGGCGGATGTCAGCGTCGGGCAGGCGGACGAAAAGGGCGCCCGGCCCCGGATCTTCGCGCCCTTCGGGCTCCATCGGCATATGCAGCATGATCTCGTGCCCCGACTGGCGCGCGGCGCTCGCCTGCATGCCAACGTCGGACGCGTAGCTCATGAACGAGAGCGTCAACGGCCCCGGCAACGACGCCGCGCGCGCCGCGCGATACCGGTCGAGGCCAAGATCGTCGATGATGATCGCGACCCATGCGCCCGCGCGCACCTGCGGGGGGCGTACCGCGCGCGCTTCCCATCCGGCATCCGACGCGCGCACGGCCTTTTCGGGCGCCGGCACGCTTACGGGCGGATCGGGCAGGGCCGCGATCTGCAGCGGTGGTTCGCGTGTCGAGGCCATAGCGCGGATGCCGAAATAGGGAACGACCGGCGGAGCCGGAATTTCGGCCGTCGCGCGCACCGCGTCGGGCAATGCTGCCGGCATTTCCAGCGCCGAAACGAGCGGGCGCGAAGGGCGTCGGGGCGAATCGCCGGCAAGATAGAGCCAACTCGCGGCAGCTCCCGCAGACAGCGGCACGACGACGAGCGCCGCGATTCCGAAATCGCGGACGAAAGAGCGGCGTGCATTGCGGGCGGGAGTCGGCATGCGGACAACTATATCGCGATTCGCGCGGGCAATCCGAATGTGTCGCCGCGCTCCGCAGCCCGGACTAGTTCGCCGGCCCTTTGGCGATATCGTCCAGGATCGGGCAATCGGGCCGGTCGTCGTTATGGCACTTGCCGATAAGCGTCTGGAGCGTGCGCTTCATCGCCTGGAGCTCGGCGATCTTGCGCTCCATCTCGTGGACATGCGACTGGGCAAGCGTGCGCACTTGGTGACTGGCGCGGCTGCGGTCGCGCCACAAGGTCAGCAGGTCGCCGACTTCCTTGACCGAGAACCCCAGCGATCGGGCGCGATGGATGAAGCGCAGCTCTGCGATCTCGCGCTCGCCGTAGTCGCGGTAGTTGTTGGCCCTGCGGTCCGCGGCGGCGATCAGGCCGACACTTTCGTAGTAGCGGATCGTCTTGGGCGTTACGCCGGCATGTGCGGCAGCCTGACCTATATTCATGGTGGATCCTCGAAGCAGGTTGACCGTGCATTTGTAAACCTTACCCTTACAGAAAGGTCAAGCTTTCCCGAGGCATTGCGTTTGGGGGTTAGCGGCTCGAAAATGGAACTTCGCGAATTGCAAAGCCTGAAGGATCCGACCTCCGTGCACCAGACGACCGCAAAATCGAGAATTCCCGCCCTGCTCCTTCTTGCTGGTCTCGCCGCGGGCATGGGGGCATGCGATCGGATTTCGGGCCCGCCGGCGGCGCTTGCCAGCCTCGACGGCACCTATCGCGGCGAGGTGATCCAGCGGGAGCGTACGGCCACACGTTCGAATTGCCTGGCCCGGACGGACCTGACGGTCGTGCTCCAGCGGGGCGAAGTCCGCGGCGAGATCTTCAATCCTCAATCGGCCGGCCAGCCGCTCGGGACGTTCTACGCGTTCGTCGAGGCGGACGGACGTATCCGGACGACCCTGCGCATCGGGCCGCAGACGCTTTCACTGGAAGGCCGCTTCAGCGCCGACAGCTTCCGGGCAACGGCCGAAGGCACCGAGTGTTCGCTGTCCGCTTCCGCCCGGCGTGGCAATGCCGGCTAGCGGGAATGGCATGTCGCCGGTCTCGACCACGGTCCGCCGGGGGCCGGACACGCTCGGCTACTCGCGCTTCAAGTGGATCCTCGTCTCGCTGGCCATCGGGCTCAGCATCGCGTTCTTCGCGTTCTTCGCGCTGAGCGCGCGCCAGAGCGCGAGCCAGGCCCAGCGCAACGCCGAGCGCGAGACATCCAATCTCGCCGCGATGCTTGCCGACCAGGCCCAGCAGGCTTTCGTCGGCGTCAAGCTGACGCTCGCGACCGTCGCGACCGAAGCGGGCGACGTGCCGGACTGGCGCCGCCGGCTCGACCTGGAGACCGTCCTGCGCCGTTATATCGGCATCGATGCCCGCATCGTGCATCTCTCGATCGTCGATGCCGACGGGAACATCAGCGCGACCACCGCCTTCGGCGCGATGGCCGAGAACATGGCCGGCCGCGATTTCTGGAAGGCTCTGCGCGACCTGCCCGGCGACGAGATCGCGATCGAACGTCCGCGCCGGGATCCGGACACGAACGAATGGAGCGTCAGTGCCGCACTCGCCATTCGCGACGACAAGGGCGCCTGGCGCGGCACCATCGTCGCCGACGTTCCGCGTAGCTTCTTCGAACGGCTCTATTCGCGCCTTGATATCGGCCGGCGCAGCGCGTTCGGCGTGATCGACCGCCGTGGCGCGCTGGTCGCGCGCACGCCGGCAATCGAGGCGCTGGCCGGCGCTTCGCTGGTCGGGCATCCGTTTTACGAAGCGGGCATCCAGGCGCTGTCGGCCGGGGATGCCGGCGTCCGTCGGACCATCGGCTTCGACGGGATCGAGCGCGTTTTCGCATTCGCGACCACGCCGGGCCTGCCCTATTTCGTCTATGCTGGAACCGCCGTGGAGGATTATCTGGCCGACTGGCGCGAGAGCATCCGCGTGTCACTGCCGTTCTCCGCCCTCGTCGTGGCGATCTTCATTTTCCTGATGCTCGCCCTTGCCCGCCACCTCGGTCGCCTGGAGGAAAGCGAAGCGTCGATCCGCCTGTCCGACGCGCGCTACCAGACGCTGGTGGCCAACATTCCCGGCATCGTGTTCCAGCGTCGCCGACGCCCGGACGGCCGGTCCGAGATCTTCTGGATCAGCGACGCGGTCCAGCAGCAGATGGGTATCTCCGCGGCCGAGTGCCTGGCCAGGCACGGCAAGCCGCTGAGCGAAGCGACGCATCCCGATGACCTGATCCGCCTCAAGGAAGCATACGGAAAATCCGCCCGCGACATGGTCGCCATGCACTGGACCGGCCGGGTGCGGCACGCCGACGGCCGCATGCGCTGGTTCGAGCTGAGCAGCCGGCCGCGCCGGGCCGATGACGGATCGATCGTCTGGGAGGGCATCGCGCTGGATTCGACCGACAGCGTCCTCGCCGAACAGGCGCTGGAGAGCGTGCGCTCGCAGCTCGACCTCAAGAAGGCGCAACTCGAGCTGGCTCTGTCGAACATGGCGCAGGGCATGTGCGTCTATGACGCGGATCTGCGCCTCGTGGTGTTCAACAGGCGCTACCTCGAACTCTATGGTCTCGAGAATGCGGGGATCAAGGAAGGCAGCACGCTCGAGGAAACGATGCGCGCATCTATCGCGCGTGGCAACTACACTATCGAACGCGCCGAGCAGATCGTGCGCGAGCGGCTGGCGAGTGCCAGCCAGCGCGAGCCGAGAAAGCTGCTCCAGCATCTCGAGAGCGGCCGGACCATCGAGGTCGAGAGCCGCCCGCTTCTCGACGGCGGCTCGGTCGCGAGTTTCACCGACGTCACAGAGCGCGAGAACGCCGACGTGGCGCTGCGTCAGGCGAAGGAGATGGCCGAGCTCGCCGACCGCGCCAAGTCGCAGTTCCTCGCGAACATGAGCCACGAGCTGCGCACGCCGCTCAACGCCATCATCGGCTTCGCCGAGATCATGACCGACAAGCTGTTCGGAAAGCTGGGGGACCCGCGCTACGAGGAATACGCGCTCGACATCCGCGAGTCCGGCCGGCACCTGCTCACGCTCATCAACGACATTCTCGACCTGTCGAAGATCGAGGCGCGCCAGGCGACGCTGCGCGAGGAGCAGGTCGATCTCAACGAGATCTTCAATTCGTGCGGCCGGCTCGTCGCCGAGCGCGCGCAGCGCGGGACGATCGAACTCGACATCCAGTCCGCCGGCGACATCCCGGCGATCTGGGCCGACCGGATCAAGCTGAAGCAGATCCTGCTGAACCTGCTGTCGAACGCGATCAAGTTCACGCCGGCGGGCGGCAAGGTCACGCTGACGACCGTGCGCCGGCCGGACGGCGGGGTCGCGATCGCCGTCGTCGATACGGGCATCGGGATGCGCCCGCAGGACATCCCGATCGCGCTGCAGCCCTTCCGGCAGATCGAATCCACCCTTGCCCGCCGCCACGAGGGCACGGGGCTGGGCCTGCCCCTGACCAAGGCGATCGTCGAGATGCATGGCGGCACGCTCACGCTGCAATCAGTCCCCGGCAAGGGAACGACCGTCACCGTCGTCCTGCCGGCCGAACGGGTGATCGACCCCCACGGGGTGCAGGACGCCCAGCTCGCGGAAGCGATCCACGCGGCGCGCAACGCTTTGTGAGCGCAGACTTTTGCTGCTATAAGCGCCGGCAAATCACGACGAAACGCACTTGCGGAGACGTGCCCGAATGGCCGGCGACATGACCCAACTGAAGACGCTTCTGGCGCGCGTCGCCGACGGCCACAAGCTTTCCGAGGCCGAAGCGAGCGAAGCCTTCGAGATCATCATGTCCGGCAACGCCACGCCGGCGCAGATGGGCGCGTTCCTGATGGCACTGCGCGTGCGCGGCGAGACCGTGGACGAGATCGTCGCCGCCGCCCGCACGATGCGCAGCAAGGCGCTGAAGATCATCGCGCCCGACGACGCGGTCGAGGCCGTGGGCACGGGCGGCGACGCGTCGGGCTCGTTCAACATCTCCACCGCCACGGCATTCGTCGTCGCGGGATGCGGCCTCAAGGTCGCCAAGCACGGCAACCGCGCTTTCTCGTCGAAGTCGGGGGCGGCCGACGTGCTTACGGCACTCGGTGTCAACATCGACTGCGACACGCGGCTCATCGAATATGCGATCTCGAAGGCGGGCGTGGGCTTCATGATGGCGCCGCGCCATCATTCGGCCACGCGCCATGTCGCGGGCGTGCGCGTCGAGGTGGGCACGCGGACTATCTTCAACCTGCTGGGCCCCCTCTCCAATCCCGCGGGCGTCAAGCGCCAGCTCGTCGGCGTTTTCGCGCGCAAGTGGGTCGCGCCACTCGCCGAGACGCTCGGCCGCCTCGGTTCGCAGCGCGCCTGGGTCGTGCACGGCTCCGACGGGCTTGACGAGATCACGACGACGGGACCCACCGCCGTCGCCGAATTCGCCGGCGGCAAGGTGCGCGAATTCGAGATCACGCCCGAAGAAGCCGGCCTTGCGCGCGCGACGGCTGCCGACCTCAAGGGCGGGACGCCCGCCGAGAACGCGGAAATGATGCGAAAGCTGCTCGACGGCGCCAAGGGCCCGCTGCGCGACGTCGTCTCGATGAACGCCGCCGCACTCCTTGTGGTCGCGGGTGCGGCGCCCGACCTCAAGGCTGGCGTCGCCAAGGCCGCGCAGTCGATCGACAGCGGTGCGGCAAAGGCAGCGCTCGCCTCGCTGGTCGAAATCTCGAACCGGTCGGCCACATGAGCGACGTTCTCGCGCGCATCTGCGACGACAAGCGGCGCGAGATCGCGGCCCGAAAGGCGCTTGTGCCGGAAGACCAACTTGCCCTGCGCCTCGCCGCGGCAACGCGCCCGCGTGGTTTTGCCGGCGCGTTGCGCGCGCGCCGCGCGTCGGGCGACGTGGCGCTGATCGCCGAGATCAAGAAGGCCTCGCCGTCGAAGGGCCTGATCCGCGCCGATTTCGATCCGGCGGCGCTTGCCGTCGCCTACCGCGCCGGCGGCGCCGCCTGCCTTTCGGTGCTTACCGACGAACCCTATTTCCAGGGCAAGGACGAGTATCTGCAGGCCGCGCGCGGCGCGGTCGGCCTGCCGGCGCTGCGAAAGGATTTCGTGCTCGATCCCTATCAGGTGCGCGAGACGCGGGCGCTGGGCGCGGACTGCGTGCTGCTCATCCTCGCCGCGCTCGACGATTGCGAAGCGCAGGACCTGTGCGAGATCGCGCTCGATCTCGGGCTCGACGTGCTCGCCGAGGTGCATGACGGCGAAGAACTCGACCGCGCGCTGAGGCTGCCCGCACAGGGCGCGCACGGCAACGAGACGATGATCGGCGTCAACAACCGGAACCTCAAGACGCTGGTGGTCGATCTCGCGACGTTCGAGACGCTGGCCGCGCGCGTGCCGCGCGATCGCCTGCTCGTGGCCGAAAGTGGGATTCGCACGCCGGCCGACATCGCGCGCCTGGAACGCGCAGGCGCGGCCGCGTTCCTCGTGGGCGAAAGCCTGATGCTGCAGGCGGATGTCGAGCAGGCGACACGCAACCTGCTTGCACGCGAGAAGGCGCGCGCGTGAGCGGCCTCACCCATTTCGATGCCGACGGCAACGCCGTCATGGTCGATGTCGCCGACAAGGTGCACACCCAGCGCATCGCCGTCGCGCGCGGACGCGTGACGATGGCGGCCGAGACGCTGCGCACGATCGAATCCCGTGGCTTCAAGAAGGGCGACGTGCTGGGCGTGGCGCAGCTTGCCGGCATCATGGGCGCCAAGAAGACGCACGAGCTGATCCCGCTCTGCCATCCGCTCGCCCTCACCTCGGTGAAGGTCGAGCTGCGCGTCGATCCGGCCGCGAATGCCGTCGAGATCGAAGCTACCGCCAAGGTCACCGGCCAGACCGGCGTGGAGATGGAAGCGCTGACGGCCGTCGCGGTCGCCGCCCTCACCGTCTACGACATGTGCAAGGCCGTCGACCGCGGCATGCGCATCGGCGAGATCCGCCTCGTCCACAAGGAAGGCGGCAAGTCGGGCACGTTCCGGCAGGCCTGATCCGCATGATTTCCGTCACCGAGGCCCGCGCCCGCATCCTCGCCGCCTTCGCACCCCTCGGCGCCGAGACGGTGGCGTTGGCGCAAGCGCAGGGCCGCACGCTCGCAAGCGACGTGCGCGCGAAGCTCACCCAGCCGCCGCTGCCGGTCTCGGCGATGGACGGTTATGCGGTGCGTGCCGCCGACATCGCCCGGGCACCTGCGAAGCTGACGATGATCGGCACGGCACCGGCCGGGCACATGTTTGCGGGCACGGTCGGTCCCGGCCAATGCATCCGCATCTTCACCGGCGCAGTCGTGCCGGAAGGCGCCGACACGATCCTGATCCAGGAAAACGCCGATGCCGACGGCAACAGCATCGTCGCGCGCCAGGCCGAACCGCTCGGCCGCTATGTCCGGCCTGCCGGGCTCGATTTCAAGGAAGGCGATCTCGCGGTTCCCGCGGGCACGACGCTCGATGCGCGCCATATCGGCCTTGCGGCCGCGACCAACCATGCGTGGCTCGAAGTGCGCCGCCGCCCGCGCGTGGCGATCCTTTCGACCGGCGACGAGATCGTGCTGCCCGGAACGACACCGGCACCAGGCCAGATCGTCTCGTCGAACGGCCCAGCACTTGCCGCGTTCGTCGCACAGGCGGGCGGCGATCCCGTTCTGCTGCCGATCGCGCCCGACAACGAACAGGCACTGCAGGCCATCGCCGCGGGTGCACGCGGCTGCGACCTGCTGGTGACGACCGGCGGCGCTTCCGTCGGCGACCACGATCTCGTGCGATCGGCGCTGGGGGCCACCGGCCTCAAGCTCGATTTCTGGCAGATCGCGATGCGGCCGGGAAAGCCGCTGATGTTCGGCCGTTTCGGCGACGTGCCGCTGATCGGCCTGCCGGGCAATCCGGTATCGAGCCTCGTATGCGCGGTGCTGTTCGTCGGCCCCGCCATCGCCGCGATGCTCGGCAAGGCCGAGACGGGCCCGCACGTCGAGAAGGCCACGCTCGGCCGCGATCTCGAGGCCAACGACCGCCGCGAAGAATACATGCGTGCGACGCTCGCGCGCGGCGCCGACGGGACGCTACAGGCAACACCATTTACCAAGCAGGACAGCTCGATGATCTCGCTGCTTGCCAGGGCCGACGCGCTCGCGATCCGGCCCGCCAACGCGCCGGCCGCCAAGGCCGGCGATCCGGTCGATATCATTCGATTGTAGTAGCTGTGGATAAGCCTTGACGGTCCAGGCGAACTAAACTAGAACAGTTCGTGATTGTTGCGGGTTCGTTTACGAGATGTTGTGGGTAACCCCCATTCCATCCGCGACCGGTTGAGATTTCGGCCGGTCGCAGCGTTCCCCGACACCGTCCACATACGGCCCCTTTCCGGCCGGCAACCCAGGTGCGCGCTATGCTGACCCGCAAGCAATATGAACTCCTGCTGCTGATCAATCAGCGCCTCGCCGACGCCGGCGTGCCGCCCTCCTTCGACGAGATGAAGGACGCGCTCGGCCTCAAGTCGAAATCCGGCATCCACCGCCTGATCACGGGCCTCGAGGAGCGCGGCTTCATCCGCCGCCTGCCCCATCGCGCGCGCGCACTCGAAGTCGTGCGCCTGCCCGACAATCTCCATGCCCAGGGCCAGAAGCCGGCCTCCGGCCCCACGCTCGTCACGGCGCCCGCGGCGACCGATTCCAGCCGCGCGTTCCGTCCGCAGGTCGTGAAGGGCGAATTCCGTGGCACGCTGCCGGGTGCTGCCATGGCCGCCAATTCCGACGAGGTCGTGAAGTTGCCGCTCTACGGGCGCATCGCCGCAGGCCTCCCGATCGAGGCGATGCGCGATCCCTCCAACACGGTCGATGTGCCGCCGACGATGCTGGGGCGCGGCGACCATTTCGCGCTCGAAGTCGCCGGCGATTCGATGATCGAGGCCGGCATCCTCGATGGCGACACGGTGCTGATCCAGAAGGTCGAGACGGCCGAGAACGGGCAGATCGTCGTCGCGTTGATCGACGAACAGGAAGTGACGCTGAAGCGCTTCCGCCGCCGTGGCGCGTCGATCGCGCTGGAGCCCGCCAACAAGACCTACGAGACGCGCATCTTCGGACCCGACCGCGTGCGCGTGCAGGGCAAGCTCGTCGGACTGATGCGCCGCTTCAACTAGGCGGCCCCCCGCTCTCGAATCGTTCGTAGCGGACCGGCGCTTCCGGAACCCACGGCCGCGCGCCGCGCCAGTCGCGCACCGTCTCTACGCGGATCGTGCCGTCCGCGATCCAGATCGCGTGCGCGCCGTTCGCCAGCAGGTCGTACCGGTCGATCGTCCGGCCCGTCATGCGCCGGCACACCGCGCGGATCGAGACCGTCGCCACGACCAGATCCGTCCCGCCGCATGCCGCCGGAAGGATGCGCGCGTTGCGCACGATGGCGACCTGCATGCCGCCCGCGCGATAGGTGCAGTCGCCCTCCCGGCATTCCAGCCGTCCGTCGCGCGATGCGCCCGTCCGCGGCCAGATCTCCGGCGGCTCGGCCGTGCCGTCGCGCCGCAGCCATGTCTCGCGCGCGAACTTGTCGCCGCCGCCACTCGACAGCACCAGCCGCCCGTTCCCGTCACGCACGGCGATCAATCGGCCGTCGCCCGAAACGAGGATGTCCGGCGGCACGCTCGTCGCGATGGAGGCAAGGCCCGCCACGATCGCCGCGACACCCGCCAGCCGCACCGGCGTGCGCCACACGCACAGCCAGAAGAGGCCGAAGGCGAGCAGCGCGATCCCCCAGGCCGGCATGCTGGGGAAGAGCGCGACCGCCCCGTCCCAGCCCGCGACAAGGCGCGCGATCCACAACAGCCCGTCGAGCCCCCAGCCCATCGGGACCAGTGCCCATTGCTCCAGCCCGAAGGGCAAAAGCAGGCCGGTCGCCACCGCCCACGGCATGATCCACAGGCCCGTCAGCGGCACGGCCAGCAGGTTCGCGATCAGCCCGAAGGACGAGAAGCGGTTGAAGTGGTAGAGCGCGAACGGCGCGCTGGCGAAGCCCGCGACCAGCGAGGTCAGCACGGTCGCCACCAACCAGAGCCACGCGCGCCCGATGGGTCCGGCCGTCGCGCGCGCCCGCGAGAGCGGGCCGTTCGCCACCTCGAATGCCGCGACGAGGGCCGCGACGGCCGCGAACGACATCTGGAAGCTCGCCGAGAGGAGGCTCTCCGGTCCCGCGACCAGCAGCACGGCCGCCGCCCACGCGACGAGGCGCAGCGTGATCGCGCGCCGGTCGATCAGCACGGCGAGCAGCACGACCGACGTCATCAGCCAGCTGCGCTGCGTGGGCACGCCGGGAACCGCGAACAGCATGTAGAACGTGATCGCCGCGAACGCGGCGACGGCCGCGATCTTCTTCGCGTTCCAGCGCAGCGCGAGCGGCGGGACGAGCGCCAGCGCCACGCGCACGCCCGCGAACACGATGCCGGCGACCATCCCGATATGCAGCCCCGAGATCGACAGGATGTGCTGCAGTCCGGAATCGCGGAAGGCCGCGAGCGCTTCGGGCGACACGATCCCCTGCTCGCCCGCGATCAGCGCGGTCGCCACGGCCCCTTCCTCTTCGGGCAGCGCGGCGCGGATGCGCGCGACGACCGCGGCGCGCAGCGCGTTCATCGCCACGCGCCATCCGGCCTCCGGCACGCGGTCGATGATCTCGACGGCCCCGCGCGCATAACCGACGGCGCCAAGCCGTTCGAACCAGGCCTGCCGCGCGAAATCGAACGCGCCCGGCGCACTGGGGGCCGGCGGCGGCGAAAGATAGGCGCGCAAGATCCGCACGTCGTCGCCGGGCCTGAGGCCGCCCGCATCGTCGAGTTTCAGGCGGATCGTCTCGGGCGTGCGCGAAGGCTCGAAGCCGCCCATCGCGAGCCGGTCGAGCAGCACGCGCACGCCGTCGGCGCGCGGCTCCACGGCGACGACGCGCGCGACGATCTCGACAGGCCCGACGCGTCGGTCGATGACGGGGGCGGCGACATCGCCCGCCCGCCACTGCGCGATCGAAAAGCCGAGCGTGAGCGCCACGAGTGCCGCCGCCAGCAGGCGGACCGAACCCACCGAGCGGCCGAGCACACCGAACAGCGCGGCGATGCCAAGGAACGCCGGCGCGATCCGGAAATCGGGTTCGGCCGGAAGCGCGAAGTAGAATCCGATGCCGATCCCGAGAAGTGCGGGCAGCCACAGCAGCAGACGCGTCTGCTCGATCTCGCGCGTACGAAGCCAGAACCCGATCCATCCGCCCGTCCCGCCTTGCGGAGCGGAATCGGCGGAACCGGCGGGCCTGTGCATGGCTGGGGCCTCGTGATAGGAAAAGCCCCCGACGTCGGGTTCATTCCTAACCTCAAGATGTAATCGATCGTCCCATGGCAAACAATCCATCTTCCAAGACCGTCTGCCGTTTTGCGCCCTCGCCGACCGGCTATCTGCATATCGGTGGCGCGCGCACGGCGCTGTTCAACTGGCTGTTCGCCAAGCATACGGGCGGCATCTTCCGGATGCGCATCGAGGACACCGACCGCGCGCGTTCCACACCGGAAGCGACGGCCGCGATCATCGACGGGATGAAGTGGTTGGGCCTCGATTGGGACGATGAAGTCGTACACCAGTATGAGCGCGCCGAGCGCCATGCGGCGGTCGCCCTCGACCTGCTCGCCAAAGGTGGCGCGTATTACTGCTATGCCAGCCCGCAGGAGCTGGAAGAAATGCGGTCCGCCCAGAAGGCCGCCGGCAAGCCGATCCGCTATGATGGCCGCTGGCGCGACCGCGATCCGAAAGACGCGCCGGCTGGAATCAAGCCGGTCGTCCGCCTGAAGGCGCGCCAGGACGGCGAGACGATCATCCGCGACAAGGTGCAGGGCGACGTCGTCGTGAAGAACGAGCAGCTCGACGACATGATCCTGCTGCGTGCCGACGGCAACCCCACCTACATGCTGTCGGTCGTCGTCGACGATTACGACATGGGCGTCACGCACGTCATCCGTGGCGACGACCATCTCAACAACGCCGCCCGCCAGATGCAGCTGATCGAGCGGCTGGGCTGGCCGATCCCGGTCTACGCGCACATCCCGCTGATCCACGGGCCGGACGGCGCCAAGCTTTCCAAGCGCCACGGGGCGCTCGCGGTCGATGCCTATCGCGACATGGGCTATCTGCCCGAGGCGATGCGCAACTACCTGCTGCGCCTGGGCTGGGGCCACGGCGACGACGAGATCATCCCGACCGCGCAGGCGATCGAGTGGTTCGACCTCGACGGCATCGGCCGCAGCCCGTCGCGCTTCGACTTCAAGAAGCTCGACAGCCTCAACGGCCACTACATGCGCCACACCGACGACGCGCGCCTCGTCGAAGCGGCTTTGCCGCTGATCGAGAAGGCCGCCGGCCAGCCGGTCGACGCGGCCGCGCGGGCCCGTCTCACGAAGGGCATGGGCGGCCTCAAGGCGCGCGCCAAGACCCTGCTGGAGCTTGCCAACGCGGCCGTCTTCTACGTCCGCGCACGCCCGATCGTGCCGGACGAGGCGGCGAAAAAGCATCTCGCCGGCGATGGTCTCGCGCACCTCAAGGCGGCACACGAGCTGTTCGCGGCAGCGGCCGAATGGACGGCCGCCGCACTCGAAGGATCGCTGCGGGAAGCGGCCGAAAAGGGCGGCATCAAGCTGGGCCTGCTGGCCCAGCCGGTGCGGGCCGCCTTGTCGGGTCAGGGCACGTCGCCACCGATCTTCGAGGTAATGGAAATTCTTGGCCGGGAAGAGACACTTGGCCGCATTTCTGACGCGCTTGCCGGGGGCAAATAGGGGCTGCCGGGTCGCCCGAGGGATGTCTTGCCAAATCTCCCGCCCTACGCTCCAATAACCCTTATCGCACGTGCGAAGGCCCGAGCCAGAGAGCCAAAATGACCCAGACCAACAGCACCGTCACCCTCATCGACAACCAGTCCGGCAAAAAGTACGACATGCCGGTCCTGTCCGGTGCGATCGGCCCGCAGGTCATCGACGTCCGCAAGCTCTACGGTGATACCGGCTTCTTCACCTACGATCCGGGCTACACCTCGACGGGCGCCTGCAAGTCCAAGATCACCTACATCGACGGCGACGCGGGCGTGCTGCTACATCGCGGCTACCCGATCGAGGAACTGGCCGAAAAGTCCGACTTCATGGAAGTCGCCTACCTGATCCTCAAGGGCGAGCTGCCGAACGCGGGCGAAAAGAAGAAATTCGAGCGCGACATCACGCTCCACACGATGCTGCACGAGCAGATCAACCGCTTCTTCTCGGGCTTCCGGCGCGACGCGCACCCGATGGCGGTCATGTGCGGCGTGGTCGGCGCGCTTTCGGCCTTCTATCATGACAGCCTCGACATCTCGGACCCGCACCAGCGGATGATCGCCTCTTACCGGCTGATCGCCAAGATGCCGACGATCGCGGCGATGGCCTTCAAGTATTCCATCGGCCAGCCGTTCATGTATCCGCGCAACGACCTGCCCTACGCCGAGAACTTCCTGCAGATGACGTTCGGCGTGCCGTGCGAGCCGTACAAGAGCAACCCGGTCCTGTCCAAGGCGATGGACAAGATCTTCATCCTGCATGCCGACCACGAACAGAACGCCTCGACCTCGACCGTGCGCCTCGCCGGCTCGTCAGGCGCCAACCCGTTCGCCTGCATCGCGGCGGGCATCGCGACCCTGTGGGGCCCCGCGCACGGCGGCGCCAACGAAGCCGTGCTGAAGATGCTCGCGGAGATCGGCACGAAGGACAAGATCCCCGAGTTCATCAAGCGGGTGAAGGACAAGAACGAAGGCGTGCGCCTGATGGGCTTCGGGCATCGCGTCTACAAGAACTACGATCCGCGCGCCAAGGTCATGTCGGCCGCCTGCAAGGACGTGCTCGGCGAACTCGGCGTCAACGATCCGCTGCTCGAGATCGCGGTCGAGCTCGAGCGCATCGCGCTCCAGGACGAGTACTTCGTTTCCAAGAAGCTCTATCCGAACGTCGATTTCTATTCGGGCATCATCCTCAAGGCGATGGGCTTCCCCGTCGCGATGTTCACCGCCCTGTTCGCGCTCGCGCGCACGGTGGGGTGGATCGCGCAGTGGAACGAGATGATCGAGGACCCCGAGCAGAAGATCGGCCGTCCGCGCCAGCTCTACACGGGTGCCGCAAAGCGCCCGTTCGTGACGATCGACAAGCGCCCCTAGAAGGCGTTTTCGCTACTTTCCGCTAGGGAGGCGGAAGACATGGCAACGCAAGGGACAGGTTCGCTGCGCGAACAGTCCGCGCCGCAGAGTTCGGTGCGCGGTGCGCGTGCGGCCATTCTGGGGCGCCGGCGCCTGCCGCCGGCCTCCAACGACAATCGCCCGTCGCTGATCCGGGTCCTGAAGATGACGGCGGCCCCGCTCCTCGTCGCGCTGATCGCCGCCGCCGTCTACTGGCACTGACGCCCTATTTCTGGATCAGCTCGATCTTGTAGCCGTCGGGGTCCTCGACGAACGCGATGACGGTCGTGCCGTGCTTCATCGGACCCGGCGGGCGCGTGATCTTGGCGCCGGACGCGGCGAGCTTCTCGCAGGTCCCGTAGATGTCTTTGACGCCCAGCGCCAGATGTCCGAACCCGTCGCCGATCTGGTAGGGCGCATGGCCCCAATTGTGGGTCAGTTCGATCACCGAATTCGTGTCTTCCGAACCGTAGCCGACGAAAGCGAGCGTGAACTTGCCGTCGGGGTAGTCCTTGCGGCGCAACAGCGTCATGCCGAGCTTGCTGCAGTAGAACTCGATCGATTTCTCCAGGTCGAAGACCCGGATCATCGTGTGAAGCATGCGGAATTCGGTCGCGGGCGTGCGGGCGTCGTCCATGTCGGTCTCCCTGATTGGCGGCCCTACAATGCCGCCGTCGGAGGCTTTGCGCCAGCCTGCAAAACCATGTAATCAGCCTCCATGCGCAAGCTCCGCACCGCCGTGGTCGGCGGCGGCCATTTCGGCCGCTTTCATGCCGACAAATACGCCGCACTGCCGGATTCCGATTTCGTCGGGATCGTCGATCCGAACCCCGAGACGCGCGCCGCCATCGCGGGCAAGCACAAGGTCGCCGGGTTCGCCGACGCGAGCGAACTGGCCGGCAAGGTCGATGCGGTTTCGGTCGTCGTGCCGACGATCCTGCATTTCGATGTGGCGCTGAAGCTGATCGAGGCGGGCATCCATGTCCTGATCGAGAAGCCCATCGCCGAAACGGTCGCCCAGGCCGACAGGCTGATCGACGCGGCGCGCGCGAACAAGGTGGTACTGCAGGTGGGCCATCTGCAACGCTTCCTGCTCGACCGGCTGCGCGTGGCCGACTATGTCGACCGACCGCTCTATATCGAGGCGGCGCGCATCCACCCCTTCTCGCCGCGCGCGACCGACGTTTCGGTGATCCTCGACCTGATGATCCACGACATCGATCTGGTGCTGGCACTCGTCGGCGCACCCGTCGAAAGCGTGATGGCCGTCGGGACGCCCGTCGTCACGCAGGAAGAGGACATCGCCAACGTGCGCCTCGGCTTCGCCAACGGGTGCGTTGCCAACATCACGACAAGCCGCGTGAGCCTCAATACCGAACGGCGCATGCGGATCTTCGGGCACGAATGCTACGTGACGATCGATCTCGCCAAACGCAAGCTGATCGCGATGACGCGCGGCCTCGGCGAAAGCGAAACGCCCGGCATGCCGCCCATCGACCGCGTCGAGAACGAATATCCGGACGGGGACGATCTCAAGACCGAGGTCGCGAGTTTCCTCGCCGCCTGCCGCGGCGAACATCCCCCGCGCGTCTCCGGCACGGACGGACGCAACGCGCTCGACGTGGCGCTGCGCATCGAAAGCGCCATCCGCGCGCACCGCGCGCGCGTCATGGGGCTCGTCGCCGGCTGACCTGTTCGAGGATGCGGGCGGCCGCCCGATCCGACGGCAGGTGCCCCGGCCCCTGCGCGATTTCCCGGCGCCCCAGCGCATCGCAGACGGACGCCAAGTCGGCGCGCATACGCGCGGCCGCCTGCGGATCGTCGAGAAGCTTCGCCAGTTCGCCCGCCAGTTTCGCGGGCGTGCAGTCTTCCTGAAGCAATTCGGGCACGACCGCACGGCCAGCGATCACGTTTGGCATCGCGACGAACGGCACCTTGATCAGGCGGCGCGCGAGAAACGCCGACAGCGCGTTGACCCGGTGGCCCACGACCGTCGGCAGGCCGGCGACGGCCAGCTCCAGCGTCGTCGTACCCGAGATGCTGAGGGCCACGTCCGCCGCCCCGAAGGCCGCGCGCTTGTCGGCCACGCTCGTGACCGGGATCGTCCGGCCCGGCAGGCGGGCGGCGAATTCAGCGGACAGCGCCGCCGTGTTCGCCACATGCGGCAGGACGAAGGTGACATTGCCGCGCCCCGCCGCGAGCAGCGTTGCCGTCTCGAGGAAGATCGGCGCCATGCGCCTGAACAGGCCCACGCGGCTGCCCGGCAGGATCGCGACAAGCTTGCCGTCCGCCGGAATTGAATGGCGCGCGCGGAATGCGATGCCATCGGCGGCGATCAGCGCCTCTTCAAGCACCGGATGCCCGACATGCACGCAATTGACACCGAGACGCCCGAAGAATTCGGGCTCAAACGGCAGCAGCGCCAGAACCGCATCGACACGCCTTGCGAGCTTGCGCGCCCGGCCCGGGCGCCAGGCCCAGAGCTGCGGCGCGACATACTGGACGACGGGAATGCCGGTATCGCGGATGCGGTCGGCGACGCGCAGACCGAAGCTCGGTGAATCGATCAGCACGATCACGTCCGGGCGGCGTTCGCGGATCGCGGCGGCCGTCCGCCGCAGGCGGTCGAAGATCGTCGGCAGGCGCGGCAGGACTTCGGCAAAGCCCATCACCGAAAGATCGCCGATGGAAAAGAGGCTTGTCAGGCCGGCGGCTTCCATCCGCTCGCCGCCGATGCCGGCGAAACGCACCTCGCCGCCGGTCGCGCGCCGCAGCGCATCGATCAGCTTGGCGCCGAGATTGTCGCCGGACGGCTCTGCCGCCACGAGGAAAACGAGCGGGCCGGTCATGGCGCGCGGACCCCCGTCACGAAAAGCCCGGCCGCGTCGGCAGCCGCCACGGTCTCGGCCCGGTCGAGCACCAGCGCTTCGCCCGCCTCCACCGCGATGCCCCGCAGGCCGGCCGCGCGCGCCTGGGCGACCGTCTCCGGCCCGATGGTCGGCAGGTCAACGCGCCGGTCCTGCCCCGGCATCGCGGCCTTCACGAGGACCGCGCCCGTCGCACCGGGACGGCGCAGCATCGCCGTCGTGCCCTCGCGTCCCTCCTCCGCAACGGTCTGCCCGTCGCGCACCAGAACCGCCTGCCCGCGCTGGCGCGTGCCAAGTGCACGCGCGGCGCGCATGCCTGCGGCGATATCCGCCGCCGCCGCCGCATCCGGCACATGCCGGCCAAGGACGCCTTCGCCGGCAAGCAGATCGGGAAGTATCTCGTGCGCGCCGACGGCCCGGAACCCCTGAGCCTCCACGATGCCGAGCACGCGCGAGAGCAGCGATGCATCGCCCGCCCAGACCGGCAGCAGCTTCAGCAGCGTGATGAACCCGGTGAAATCGACCGCGAGATCGGCAAGGCCCGGCCGGCGGACGGGTCCGGCCAGCACGACATCGCGGCAGCCGGCCGCATGCATCCGCGCGAACAGGTGCCCGACCTTGGCGATCGGCACGATGTCGTGCGGCAAGCCGGCATAGGTGGCGGGTTCGCAGAAGCCCGCAAGGGCGAGAACATGGACGGGACGGCCTTGCGCCGTCGCGGCGTCCGCCAGCATCCGCGGCAGCGCGCCGCCGCCGGCGAGGATCGCGAGTTTCCGGGCCGTCGCCTCGACCCGGTCGGGGCTGGCGGACGGCGCGTTCACAAGTTGGCGTCGGCTTTGGGCAGGCAGATCGCGCGGTTGTTCGCGCCCCGGATGAAATCGACGATTTCCATCACGGCGGTCGCCTTGTTGTAAATCGACGAGACGTCCTCGAGACGCTCGGCCATCGTGCCTTCCTGGGCGAACAGAAGGCGATATGCCGTGCGCAAGTCGTGGATCTGTTCGCGGCTGAACCCGCGGCGCTTCAGCCCCACGACGTTGAGGCCCTGCAGGCGCGCGCGGTCGCCCATCACGAGGCCGTAGGGGATGACGTCGCCTTCGACGCCCGTCATGCCGCCGATCATCGCGTGCTTGCCGATGCGCACATACTGGTGCACCGCCGATATGCCGCCGAGGATGGCGAAATCACCGACATGCACATGGCCGCCCAGCGTGGCGCTGTTGACCATCACGACGTTGTCGCCCACGCGGCAATCGTGCGCCACATGGCAGCCGATCATGAACAGGCAGCGCGAGCCAACCTGCGTGAGGAACTTGCCCCCAGCCGTGCCGGGATTCATCGTCACGTGCTCGCGCACGATGTTGTCTTCGCCGATGACGAGCCGCGTGGGCTCGCCCTTGTATTTGAGGTCCTGCGGCGGATGGCCGAGCGAGGCGAAAGGATAGATCCGGGTCCGCGCGCCGATCTCGGTCTGTCCGGCGATCACGACATGGCTGATCAGTTCGACGCCGTCGTGCAGGACGGCGTCCTTGCCGACCGTGCAGAATGGCCCGACGCGCACGCCCCGGCCCAGCGTCGCACCCGGCTCGACGATCGCCGAGGGGTGGACGAAGGTTTCGCCCGGTGCGGCGCCGGTATCCATCAGCGGTCCACGATCATGGCGGAGAATGTCGCCTCGGCGACGCGCACGCCGTCGACCTTGGCCTCGCCCATGAACTTCCAGACCATGCCGCGCGAACGTTCCTTCGTGACGTGAATGCGCAGTTGGTCGCCCGGCGTGACCGGACGGCGGAAGCGCGCCTCGTCGATCGTCATGAAATAGACGAGCTTGCCTTCGGATTCCGGCCCCAGCGTGTGCACGACAAGCACGCCCGCCGTCTGCGCCATCGCCTCGACGATCAGCACGCCCGGCATGATCGGCCGGCCGGGAAAATGCCCCTGGAAGAACGGCTCGCCCATCGTCACGTTCTTGATGCCGACCGCGCTGCGGTCGCGCACCGCGTCGACGACACGGTCGATCAGCAGAAAGGGATAGCGGTGCGGAATCATGTCCATGATCCGCGAAATCTCGATCGTCTCGCCGGTGACCGGCGGTTGCGGATTGGCTTCGTTCACGTCTCCTCCTCGCCTTCTGCCGGCTTGTCGCCGCTTGCAAGTCTGCGCAGCATCGCTGACTGCCGCCGCCACTCGCCGACCGGTACGGCCGGCGAACCGCCGACGATTCCGCCGGCCTCGATATCGCGGTGAACGCCGGCCTGCGCCACGATCTTCGCGCCGTCGCCGATCTTGAGGTGCCCGGACAGGCCCGCCTGGCCGCCGGCCATGACCATTGCACCGAGTTCGGTGGAGCCGGAAATTCCGACCTGCGAAACGATCACGCAGCCGCGGCCCATCTTCACGTTGTGCCCGATCTGCACCAGATTGTCTATCCAGGTGCCGTCGCCGACGACCGTATCCGAAGCGCTGCCGCGATCGATGCAGGTATTGGCGCCGATCTCGCAGCCCGCGCCGATGCGCACGATGCCGAGCTGCGGCACCTTGATGTGGCCGGCCGCGTCGGGTGCGAAGCCGAAGCCGTCCTGGCCGATCCTGGCCCCCGGATAGACGTTCGTGCCCGCGCCGATCTCGGCATGGCTGATCGTGGTGTTCGCGCCGATGATGCAGTTCTCGCCGATCACGACATTGCGCCCGATCGTCGCGTTCGGACCGATCTGCGTGCCGGTGCCGATGCGTGCACCTTCGGACACGACCGCATTCGCGCCGATCGAGACGCTCTCGCCCACAACCGCCGTCGGATCGACGAACGCGCGCGGATGGATGCCGGGCGACGGCGCGCTCGGCGGGTGGAACGCTGCCGCCAGCCGCGCATAGGCGCGGTAGGCGTTGCGCGCGGGCAGCGCGATGCAGCCCGCGGGCACGCGGCCCGCGAGCGAGGGATGGATGAGGCAGGCGCCGGCCTTCGTGTCGGCCAGCGCCTTCAGGTATTTGCGGTTGTCGAGGAACGCGATGTCGTCAGGCCCGGCATCCGCGAGCGCGCATATGTCGGCGAACATGCGCCGCGCGTCGGCACCGGGCGGAAGCCCGATCTCCGCGATCCGGACGATCTCGGACAACGGCATGGCGCCCGCGTGGGAATGGAAGCGCCTGTCCGCCATCGCGGGGCTGTCAGTTCGGCAGCGACGCCGTCGGCAGACGGCGGTTCAGGCGACGCGAGACTTCGCCCGAAATGTCGAGCGCGGAGCGCGCCACGAAGATGAACGTGTTCGGGATGACCATCTGGTATTCGTGCTCGTTCATCACCTCGACGACGCTCTCGGTGAGGGCCTGCTGCACCTTCGCGGCCGTGTCGCTGTAGTTCTGCTCGAGATTGCGGCGGCGCGTCTGGAGCTGCTGCTGGACGGTGGCGACGCGGTTCTCGAAATCGCGGCGGCGCTGCGAGAAGGCATCGGCCGCGAGGATGTTTCGCTGGGCGCTGAGTTCTTCTTCCTGCTTGCGCAGATCGCCTTCCTGGCGCGTGGCGTCGGCCTGCAGCGCGTTACGCTGGCGTTCGGCCTGCGTGTTGATGTTCTGCATCGCCGTCGAGGTGCGCATGACGGCGTCGACGTCGAAGAACACGACGGGCGTGCCCTTGGGCGGCAGCTCGTTCGAAAGCGCGGGTGCTGCCGGCGCTGCGGCCGGAGCGCGCGGCTGGGCCGGCGCCGGACGCGGCGTCGGCTGCTGGGCCTGCACCGACTGTGCGGCCGCCATCGCCAGCGCGATGCCTGCAATTGCGAACACGCGCGCGACGGTCGCGCGAAGCGAACGGATTTTCATGGTCGGTTTCCTTCAGATCCTAGAAGCGCGAACCGAACGAGAAGCGGAACAGTTCGGTCTTGTCGAATTCCTCTTTGACGATCGCCTTTGCAAGCGCAAGCCGGATCGGACCAAACGGCGAGCGCCAGTTGACGCCGGCGCCGACCGACACGCGGAGCTTGTTCGAATCGTCGACAAGGGCCGTCGCACCGGGCCGGCCCGCCGGCGGCCGATCGAAGGTGCTGAGCGCGCCGAAATCGGAGAACAAGGTGCCGCGCAGCCCGAGTTCGCGGGGAAGGCCGGTCGGGAAAGCGAACTCGGCCGTGCCGGAATAGCTCCGGTTACCGCCCAGCGCGTTCCCGGTCACGCGGTCGCGCGGGCCGAGACCTTGCGTGCGGAAGCCGCGGAAATTGTCGCCGCCGAGCTGCAGGCGGTGCTGGAGGCGCACGAAGTCGTTCGAGTAGGCGAAGATGTTCGCGACTTCGCCGAGCAGGGCAAACGTGTATTCCGGCGCGATCGGGTAGTAGTACTGCGCCGAAAGCGCCGAGCGCAGGAACTTCGCGTCGCCGCCGACACCGGCCACGTCGTTTGCCAGCTTAATCGCATAACCGTCGGAAGGATCGGCGATGTCGTCGCGCCGGTCGAAGGTCGTCGTGTGGCCGAAGCCCGACTGGAGCACCGCTCCGGATGCGTCCTGGACCGTGGTGGATGCGAACGGACTGACCGAAGTAATGTCGTCGTTGCGAAGGGTGTAGCGGACCTGCTGCTTGAGCGATTCCGAAAGATTGTAATTGTTGCGCAGCACAAAGCCCGTCGACACGAAGTCGTAGCCGGCCTCGCGCTGGAAGTCGCGCCGCAGGCGGAATATGTCGAAGCCGGCCGCCATGTTCCGGTCGAGGAAATAGGGACTGGTGAAGCCGAGGTCGATCTGGCTGCGACGGCGCGAAATGGTACCGCCGAGGCGCAGGTCCTGGCCGCGGCCGAGAAGGTTGCGTTCGCGCAGCGAGGAGTCGAACAGCGGTCCGTCCGCGCTCGAGAACCCAATGCCGAACGTGAGCTCGCCGGTCGATTTCTCGTTGACCTCGACATTGACGACCGTCCGGTCGGGGTTCTCGCCCGGCACGTTCGTGACCTCGACACGGTCGAAAAACTGGAGATTCTGGATGCGCTTGCGCGAGGTACGCATCTTCGACGTGTTGAACGCATCGCCCTCGACCAACGCCACTTCGCGGCGGATCACCTTGTCGACGGTGCGTACGTTGCCGGTGATGTTGATGCGCTCGACATAGACGCGCGGGCCTTCCTGGACCTCGAACACGATCGACACCGTTCGCGCCTCGCGGTCGCGCGTGACGCGCGGGCGCACTTCGGCAAACGCGTACCCGGCCGAGCCGGCGAAGTCGGTCAGCGCCGTCACCGTGCCGTCGACCAGATCGGCGTCGTACCAGGAACCCTTCGACGCCTTCACATGCGACTTCAAGTCTTCCGCCTTGAGGTCGCGCAGCTGCGAGGAAACTTCGATGTCGCCGAAGCGGTAGCGCTCGCCCTCTTCGATCGTGAAGGTGACGTAGAAGCCTTCGCGGTCCGGGCTCAGCTCCGCGATCGCCGAGACGACGCGGAAGTCGGCATAGCCGTAGGACAGGTAGTATTTGCGCAGCAGCTCGCGGTCGTAGGAAAGACGGTCCGGATCGTAGACGTCGTCGTTCGACAGGAACCGGAACCATCGCGATTCGCGCGTCTGGATCTGTTCGCGAAGCGTGCCGTCGGCGAAGTTGCGGTTGCCGACGAAGTTGATGCGCTGGACGCTGGTGATCTGCCCTTCGTCGATTTCGAACACGAGATCGACGCGGTTCTGCGGCAGCTGGATGACCTTGGGCTCGATCGTCGCGGCGAAGCGGCCCGAACGGCGGTAGATGTCCTGCAGGCGCTTGACGTCGGACTGGACCTTCGCGCGCGTGAAGACGGTGCGCGGCTTCAGCGTCAGCTCGGAATTCAGGATCTCGTCCTTCATCCGGCGATTGCCTTCGAAGGCGATGCGATTGACGATCGGGTTCTCGACGACCCGCACGACAAGCGCCGATCCTTCCTGGCGGATGGCGACGTCGGCGAACAGGCCGGTGCCGAAAAGGGCCTTGAGCGACTTGTCGAGCTGCTCGGCATCCGCGGCTTCGCCGGGCTGGATCGTGACATAGGCCCGGACCGTCTCAGGCGCGATGCGCTGGCCGCCCTCGATACGGATTTCGCTCACATTGCCGGAAATGGTACCGCGCGGCGTGGCGAACTGGGCATGTGCGGCACCGGCGGGCAGAAGGATTGCCGCCCCGATTCCCAGAACAATGCCGATCGCGCCAAACCCCGTCCGCGCCCCGTTTACCATCGTCGCGATCACGCTCATGCTGGTCCGAATTCCGATCCCAAAAGCCCGACTTCCGAACAGCTTAGCCGAGTCGCGTGCATAAATCACGAGATCGGCGGCTCACGACACGAGGCCGACCAGAAACCGCACCACGCCCGTGTGGACGAGGTCGTTCCAGGTCGCGAACACCATGAGACTTATTACCAAAGCAAAGCCGATCCGGAAACCGTATTCGACGGCCCGCTGCGGTAACGGGCGACCGCGAACAGCCTCAGCGGCGTAAAGCAGCAGATGGCCGCCGTCGAGCATCGGGATTGGGAATAAATTGATCAAACCGAGATTGATCGACAGCACGGCCATGAACAGCAGCAGGCTGCCAATTCCGCCCTGCGCCACCTCGCCCGACATCTTGGCGATGCGGATCGGCCCGCCGAGCTCCTCGGTGCCCCGGCTGCCGCCGATCATCTGGCCCAGCGCCTTCATCGTGCCGGCGGTCTGGTTCCAGGTTTCCTGGACCGCGCGCCATACCGCTTCCGCCGGATTGTGGCGCTTGAACGCCATGCCCTGCCCGCGGATGCCCAGCCGCGCGATGCGCACGACGTTGCCCGAACGGTCAGTCTCCTCGATCACGGCCGGCCGCACGTCGAGCACGACGCTCGCTCCGGCGCGCTCGACCGTCATCGACAGCGGCCGGTCGAGATTGAGCTGCACGATGCGCTGGATGTCTTCGAAACGCTCGATGGCGGAACCGTCGATCGCGGCGATACGGTCGCCCGGCTGGATTCCGGCGCGTTCCGCCGCCGAGCCCGGCAGCACGCCGCCCACGTCCGGCGGCGTGAAAGGCTGGCCCACGAACACGAACATGCCGGCAAGCAGCACGATCGCGAGCAGGAAATTGGCCGCCGGCCCCGCGATCACGATCGCGGTACGCTGGCCGAGCGATTTGTGGAAAAACGAGAGCTTGCGCTCTTCGGGCGACATCTCGCCGACATCTGCCGACGGTGCCGATGCGGCGTCGGCATCGCCGAACATCTTCACGTATCCGCCCAGCGGCAGCCACGACACCTTCCAGCGCGTGCCGTGCCGGTCGTTCCAGCCGAAGATCTCGCGCCCAAACCCGATCGAGAAGACCTCGACCTTCACGCCACAGCGGCGCGCCACCCAGAAATGCCCGAGCTCGTGCACGAACACGAGCACGCTGAGCACGACGACGAACGGGACGAGATATTCGAGGATCGGCATGGAGGCGGCGGCTTTCGGGAAAGGGGAAACGCGGTGCGGCCTCAGCGGCCGGTCGCGACGAGAGCTTCGGCCTGCCGTCGGGCCGCGGCATCGATTTCGACGACGTCCGCGATGCCGGCAGGCGCCGGCGGCCGAAAGGCGGACAGGACGGACTCGACCCGCGAGACGATGTCGAGAAACCCGATGCGTCCGGCCAGAAAGGCCGCCACCGCGACTTCGTTCGCGGCATTGAGGATAGTAGGTGTGGCCCCCCCGACTTGCAAGGCGTGCCGCGCCAGAGGGATTGCCGGAAACCTAACGGGATCAGGAGCTTCGAAGGTCAGATTCGATATTTTCGTGAAGTCGAGGCGCGCGCCGGGAGTCGCCATCCGGTCCGGCCAGGCGAGGGCCAGCGAGATCGGCATGCGCATGTCGGGCGTGCCGAGCTGGGCCAGTACGGCACCATCGACATAGGCGACCATCGAGTGGACCACCGACTGGGGATGCACCACCACGTCGATGCGCTCCAGCCCGACGGGGAACAGGTGGAACGCCTCGATCACCTCGAGGCCTTTGTTCATCATCGTCGCGGAATCGATCGAGATCTTGGCACCCATCGACCAGTTGGGATGCGCGACGGCCTGCGCAGGCGTGACCGCGGTCATCTGGGCGCGGGTCCAGGTCCGGAACGGCCCGCCCGATGCGGTCAGGATGATCTTTTCGATCCGATCGACGTGCGCGGTGTCGAACACCTGGAAGATCGCGCTGTGCTCGCTGTCGACCGGGATCAGCGTCGCGCGATGCCTTGCGACTTCTTCCGAGACAAGCGCGCCTGCGCACACCAGCGTTTCCTTGTTGGCAAGGCCGATCGTGGCGCCGCGCCGGATCGCGGCCAATGTCGGCGCAAGCCCCGCCGCCCCCACGATCGCCGACATGACGAAATCGGAAGGCATTGCCGCCGCCTCGACCACCGCGTCCGGCCCTGCGGCCGCCTCGATACCGCTGCCGGCCAGCGCGTCGCGCAAGGCCCCGTAAGCATCGCGATCCGCGACGATGGCGCGGCGTGCGCCCGTCGCACGTGCCTGCTCTGCCAGCAAAGTGGCGTTGCGGTTGGCGACCAGCGCTTCGACGGCGAAGCGGTCGCGCGCCGCGGCGACGAGTGCGACGGTGTTTCGCCCGACCGAGCCGGTCGAGCCGAGAACGGTGACGTGCTTCACGGCCAGGCCAGGATGCGCGCGTCGCTGATCCACTGGAAAAGGGCGAACGCCACGGCTGCCGTCAGCAATCCGTCGACCCGGTCGAACAAACCGCCGTGCCCCGGGATGAGCGCGCTCGAATCCTTGGCGCCGAAGCGGCGCTTCACGCCGGATTCCAGAAGGTCGCCCGCCTGCGCCACGACCGCGAGCACGGCACCGGCCGAGGCGAGCGCGCCCGCCGACGGCCCCATCGGCGCGAGGCGGTTGGCGAGCCATCCCACGCACGCGGCCGAAATCATCGCCCCGAAAAGGCCCGCCCATGTCTTGTTCGGCGAGAAGCGGGGTGCCAGCTTCGGGCCGCCGACGATGCGGCCGGCGAAGTAGGCGCCCGTGTCGGTCGCCCAGATGCTCGCGAGCAGCCACAAGATCGCCTCGAGGCCGGCATTGTCGTCGCCACGCAGCCAGATCAGGCAGACGACCGGAACGCCGATATAGATGGGCCCCGCCGCAAGCCAGGCGCATTGCGTGCGCCCGCGAAAGCGCGCGAACGCGTAGACCGCGACCACGCCCGCTGCGGCAAGCAGCAGGCCTTCGCCCGGCATGCGCAGCGCGGCAACGGCCCCACTCGCCAAGACGCTCGCCCCCACGACAAGGCCGCTGAGGCCGAAGCGCCCTTCGCCCACCAGCCGCGTCCACTCCCACGCGAGAATGGCGCCGCCGGTCGCGACCATGAGTTCGAAGGCAATAGGTCCTGAGAACAGTCCGGCGAGCGCGATCGCCAGGAGAACGGCCGCCGAAAGCGCCCGCTGGCGGAGGCCCGCGAGACGCGAGGCCGGAACGGGTGAGCTCACCCGACCACCGCGCCGTAGCGCCGTTCGCGCTGGCCGAATTCGGCGAGCGCGGCCTCGAATTCGCGCCGGCCGAAATCGGGCCACAGCACGTCGAGGAAAACGAATTCAGTGTAGGCGCACTGCCAGAGCAGGAAATTGGAGATCCGCTTCTCGCCGCTCGTGCGCACGAGCAGGTCGGGATCGGGGATGTCGGCCGTGTAGAGGCGCCGCGCGAACGCGGCCTCGTCGATCGTCTCGGGGTCGATCTCGCCGCGCTTCGCGGCCCTGGCGAGTTCGCGCGCGGCCATCACCAGTTCGTCGCGCCCGCCGTACGACAGCGCGATGACGAGATCGAGGTGCTTGTTGGCGCGCGTCGTTTCCTCCGCGCCGTCGACCAGCGCCACGACGTCGGCCGGCAGGCGCGTCCGGTCGCCGATGACGCGCACGCGCACGCCCTTGCCGTGAAGCTCGGCGATCTCGCTGCGCAGGTAGTGGCGCAGCAGCCCCATCAGGTCGGAAACCTCGTCGGCCGGACGGCGCCAGTTTTCCGAAGAGAAGCCGAACAGCGTGAGATAGCGCACGCCGAGCTGGCCGGCGGCCTCGACAGCGTTGCGCACGGCTTCGGCGCCGCGGCGGTGGCCGGCAACGCGCGGCAGGCCCCGCGCCTTCGCCCAACGCCCGTTGCCGTCCATGATGATGGCGACATGCTGGGGAGTGGTGCCCTGCGACATGGTCGTTCCCTTGCCGTCGGAATTCCCGCGGATCAGACCGCGAGAATGTCCTTCTCCTTGGCAGCGATCGCCTCGTCCACCTTCTTGATGAACTCGTCGGTCAGATTCTGGATGTCGGTCTGGCGCTTGCGGTTGTCGTCTTCGGTGATCTTGCTCTTCTTGAGCAGATCCTTGAGCGCGTCCATGCCTTCGCGGCGCACGTTGCGCACCGAGATGCGCGCGGCCTCGGCGTAGTTTTTCGCGACCTTCTGGAGTTCCTTGCGGCGCTCTTCGGTCATCGGCGGCATGGGGATGCGCAGCATCTGGCCGTCGGCCATCGGGTTGAGGCCGAGATTGGCTTCGCGGATCGCCTTCTCGACCGACTTGACCAGGCCTTTGTCCCAGACCTGCACGGTCAGCATGCGCGCTTCGGGGGCGCTGACGGTCGCGCACTGGGCGAGCGGCATCTGGCTGCCATAGGCCTCGACCATGACCGGGTCGAGCATGTTGGCGGAGGCGCGCCCCGTGCGCAGGCCCGCGAATTCCTTTTTCAGGACGTCGAGCGAGGCGGTCATGCGGCGGCGGAGATCTTCGGTTTCGGCGCTGGCGGACATGGTTCTTTTTCCTCGAAGAGGGAACGCGAACGGTCGAAACGGCCTGGCGGGCTCAGTCCGCGACGGTGGTGTAGCGGCCCTTCCCGGTCATGACCTGGGCGAATCCACCGGGATTTTGGATCGAAAACACGAGAATCGGAATGTGATTCTCGCGGGCAAGGGCGATGGCGGCGGCGTCCATGACGCCAAGGTCGCGGTCCATGACCTCGCGGTATGTCAGGCGGTCATAGCGCTTGGCCGTCTTCACCTTCTTGGGGTCGGCCGAATAGACGCCGTCGACCTTCGTGCCCTTGAGCAGCGCGTCGCACCCCATTTCCGAGGCGCGCAGGGCGGCGGCCGTATCGGTCGTGAAGAAGGGGTTGCCGGTACCGGCGCCGAAGATGACGACCCGGCCCTTTTCCATGTGGCGCATCGCGCGGCGACGGATATAGGGCTCGCAAATGCTCGCCATCGGGATTGCGGACTGGACCCGGGTGGGCACGCCCACACCCTCGAGCGCGTTCTGCAGGGCGAGCGCGTTGATGACCGTCGCCAGCATGCCCATGTAGTCGCCGTTGGCCCGCTCGATGCCGCGCTTGGCGCCCGACAGGCCACGGAAGATGTTGCCGCCGCCGATCACCAGCGCGATCTGGACGCCGAGGTCGCGGACCTGCTTCACGTCGGCCGCGATGCGGTCGATGGTCGCGGGATCGAGGCCGCTCTGGCCACTGCCGGCAAGCACCTCGCCCGAGACTTTCAGCAATACGCGCCGGTAGCGGGTCCGACCGGCTTTCGACTTGTCGGCTTTGGCCATGGACCGCGCTCCCTGCAGCAGCTTGTTGGATCAGGCCTTGAGCTGGGCGGCGACTTCGGCGGCGAAGTCGGTTTCCTTCTTCTCGATGCCCTCGCCAAGCGCGTATCGGCGGAACGCGGCCAGCTTGACCGGCGCGCCGACATCCTTGGCGGCCTTCTCGACGACGTCCTTGATGCGCGATTCGCCGTCCACGACATAGACCTGCTCGAGCAGCACGGTCTCTTCGTAGTACTTGCGCACGCGTCCCTCGACCATCTTCTCGATGACCTGCGGGGGCTTGCCCGAGGCGGAAGCCTGCTCGGTCAGCACGGCCTTCTCGCGCGCCAGCATGGCGGGATCGACGGAACCGATGTCGAGCGCCTGCGGGTTCGTCGCCGCGATGTGCATGGCGATCTGGCGGCCGAGGGCCGTCAGCTTTTCCTTGTCGCCCGTGCTCTCGAGCGCCACGAGGACGCCAATCTTACCGAGGCCGGGGGCCACGGAGCTGTGCACGTAGGTGGCGACGACGCCGGCGGGAACCTTCAGCACGGCCACGCGGCGCAGCGACATGTTCTCGCCGATCTTGGCGACGAGCGCGGTCAGCGCGTCGGCGACCGAAGCGCCGCCCGGATAGGCGGCCGCCTTCAGCTTCTCGATGTCGTCGCCCGAGGCGAGCGACGTCTTGGCGGCGTTGCGCACATAGTCCTGGAACGCGTCGTTGCGCGCGACGAAGTCGGTCTCGGAGTTGACCTCGACCATGGCGCCCGACGTGCCTTCCGACGCGACGCCGATCAGGCCTTCGGCCGCGACGCGGCCGGCCTTCTTGGCGGCCGCGGCGAGGCCCTTCTTGCGCAGCCAGTCGACGGCCGCTTCGATGTCGCCGTTGTTCTCGGAAAGCGCGCGCTTGCAATCCATCATGCCAGCACCGCTCTTCTCGCGCAGCTCCTTGACGAGCGCCGCCGTGATCTCGGCCATACTTTTCAGTCCCCGAAGTTCGAGTTCGTACGTATCGGAAAAAAGGAGCGCTTCGGCCTTACTCGGCCGAAGCAGCCGCCTTCTTCTTGCGCGGAGCCGCCTTCTTGGCGGGCTTCGCTTCGGCTGCCGCAGCGGCGTCCTTGTCGGGCACCGCACCGGCTTCCGCCGCGGCGTCGACCGCGATCTCGACCGGCGAGATGACGGCGGCGGCGCCGACGTCGACGCCAGCGGCCTTCATCTCGGCCTGCAGACCGTCGAGCACGGCGTTGGCCATCAGCTCGCAATAGGTCGAGACGGCACGCAGCGCGTCGTCGTTGCCCGGGATCGGATACGTGACGCCCTTGGGATCGCTGTTGGAGTCGAGGACGGCGATGACCGGGATGTTGAGGCGGCGCGCCTCTTCGACGGCGATCGCTTCCTTGTTCGTGTCGATGACGAACAGCAGGTCGGGCAGGCCGCCCATTTCCTTGATGCCGCCCAGCGAGCGCTCGAGCTTGTCGCGCTCGCGCGTCATGAACAGCAGTTCCTTCTTCGTCAGGCCGCCCGAGGCCGCACCGCCCGGCTGGTCACCGGCGAGGCGCTCGTCGATTTCCTTGAGACGCTTGATCGAGTTCGAGATCGTCTTCCAGTTGGTGAGCATGCCGCCCAGCCAGCGATGGTTGACGAAGTACTGGCCGCAGCGCTTGGCCGCTTCGGCGATCGGTTCCTGCGCCTGGCGCTTGGTGCCGACGAACAGCACGCGGCCGCCGCCCGCGCACACGTCGCGCGCCGCCTGGAGGGCGCGGTCGAGCATCGGCACGGTCTGCTGCAGGTCGATGATGTGGACGCCGTTGCGCACGCCGAACAGGAACGGCGCCATCTTCGGGTTCCAGCGACGGGTCTGGTGGCCGAAATGCACGCCGGCTTCAAGGAGCTGGCGCATAGAAAAAACGGGCATCGCCATGGGCGATTTATCCTTTCTCCGGTTGATCCGCCGCGGGACGAGCACCGTCCGTCCCGAAGGACTTGGGCACCGGAACGACCGCTGGCATATGACGCCGGCGACCGCGAATGTCCCGCGTGAGGGTTTGTCGTCCGCAGGCACCATGCCTGCGAGCGCGCCGGGGTGATACGCGACACCGTCCCGATTTGCAAGGGCGGGCACCCGCCCCTGGTTAACCGATTGTAATTATTGAATTCACAAACCTATTCGTCGGTCGGAAGGCGCCGGCCGGCATAGTAGACGAGCAGCTCGCCCAGCGTCCGCGTGAAGGCATTCGGAGTCTGCATCATCGTCCGCCCGAACTCGACGCCGCGCAGGAAGTGACGCATTTCCGAGATCCGCTCGTCCGACGCGCGCCCGTCGGTCCCCGGTTCGGCGGCGTTGTGCGGCACCGTCTCGCGAACGAACTGCAGCAGCTCGTTCATCGCCTCGCGCGTGGGCTCGTCGAGCGAGTCGAACTCCTCCACGAATTTCGCGCGGTCGATCCGGTGGACTTCGGTTTCGGTCAGCGCGCGGGCAGCGGCCATGCGCGGCCCGCCGTCGAAGAGCGCAAGTTCGCCGAACAGCTGGCCCGGCTTGACGGTCGCGACGGGAAGCTTGGCGCTGCCGCGCATATGATAGAGTTCGACGAGGCCGCTGCGCACGAGGCAGGCGAACGTTCCCGGATCGCCCTCGCGAAAAATCAGTTCGCCGGTCGCATAATGACCGACCATGTCCTTGTCCGCCATCGTGTATCCCCCGTGGCCTTTTGCAACTCTAGCCCGGATCGCGACGCGGACAAAGGCGGGCCTTCAGCCCGCGAGGCCCGCGCAGAGCTCGTCGAGAACCCCTTCGAACAGTTCCTGGAGCAGCCGCCCGCCCGAGGGGCGCGACGGGGATTTCGGCCAGACCGGGCTGCCGAAGCCGCCATCGAGGGCAAGCGCCGCGAAGCCGTGGATCGAGGCCCAGGCGTGGGTCATCTTCGCGAGCGTGCGCCGGTCCATCAGGCGCCCGCTCTGCGTCAGGGCAGCCGTCATGGCGCCGTAGATGCGGCCGTGGCACGCCTCCAGCGCCGCCGACAGGCGCGGCGAAGCGCCATCGATCACGTCGGTGCGGAACATGAGCTGGAACTTCGCGCGGTTGGCGAGCGCGAACTCGACATACGCCGCCGCCATCGCGCGCAGGCGCACGACCTGGTCCTCGCCCGCCTTCGCCATGCGCCGGTCGATCATGCGCGTCAGCCCGTCGTAGGCTTCCGCGGCGAATTCGGTCAGCAGGCCGGTCTTGTCGCCGAAATGGTGCGCGGGCGCGCCGTGCGAGATGCCCGCGCGGCGCGCACATTCGCGAAGCGTGAACGCCTCCAGCCCCTCGCGTTCGATCATCGCTTCGGCAACGTCGAGGATCTTCCGGCGCAGATCCTCGGAGAACTCCGCCGGAGGTCGTCCGACGGGGCGTCCGGGCTTTCGGTTGCGCATCGACTTTGTCGTCATTCTTGCCACACGTATAAGTCCGGTCCGGGAACGATATAGTGTTGCCGCTTGCGCTGTCCACCGACGCGCATTGCCATTTTCAGTAGTCCGGACGCATCGACCGGATGGCTGTCGCCTGCCCGGTCGATACGGTGTCGAAGGTTCGCATCGCTTCATGCGCCGCGGCCACCGCGTCGGGCCGGCCGGCCGCGATCGCGTCGAGGATCGCGGCAAACGTGATCCGGCCGACCTCGCTGGCCCTGCAGATCACGGCAAGGTCGCCGAAATCGGTTCCGCGGCACGCCTTGCGGATGATTCGCAGTGGCTCGCCGCAGAACTGCGCCATTGCGACCTCGAACAGGTCGAGCCGGCCGACCTCGATCAGCCTGAGGAAACCGACGATCTGGTTTTCCTGCCAGCCGCCCCATCCGCCGAGCATGTCTTCCAGCAGCGCGAAGGCGTGCCCGTCCTTGGCCATGCGGATAGCCGCATCGTCCACCGCGTCGGCGATCACTTCGCGCAACGCGCTCGCGTCGGCCGAAAGCCGCTTGAAGAGAAACATCTGGAGCGCTTCCGCGACCCAGTTGAGCATCTCGAAGGCCAGCACCGCGGGAAGATCGCCGCGCCGGCTGAGCGGGTCCTGCAGTTCGGGCCAACCGCGCGCGAGATCGGCGATGATCGCGAAGGTCTCGCGCGAGATTTCCGCCCGGTCGTTCGCCACCAGCGTGCGCACGACCTCACGCTCGCCGAAGCTCGCGAGGCACTGGCTGATGGCGAGCGAAACGTCAGCGCGCCCGGCGATGGCCGTCCGGTGACCGGTGGTCTTGGCGCTGGCGATCTCGATGAGGTCAGCTTCGCCCAGTGCGGTCGACTGCGCGAGGATCGGCCACGCCACGTCGATGTCGTCGTTGGCGAGGATGCGCACGACCGACGGGGCGACCGACGGATCGTGCGCGAGCCGCTCGGCGATCAGACGGCGCAACGGGATCTCGATCTCGCGGATGATCGCGCGCACGAGTTCGACCGCAAGGATCTGGAAGCGCGTGGTCGGGCTGTCGGTCGCGATCGCGGCAACGAACTCGGCCAGGTGCTCGACCGCCTCGCGCTTGTCGGCCTTTCCGTCGGGGCCAAGGCGGTCGATGATCGACTGCAGCCGGTGGATGAGGGATTCGGGCTGCATGCTCAGGCCCGCGGCTCGGCGCCGGAGGGGACGAGCGCCTTCAGTTCGTGGCCGAACGCGCCCAGGACTTCGGCGAGCGGCCGGCCGGCGGGCGCGGTGCCGCGCAGATAGCGGCTGGCGAGACGATGCGCGGCGCGGCGCACCGCGTTTGGGTTGGCCGCCGGATCGCCGCGCCGGACCGCACGCTCGCCCGTCGACAGCCAGAAACACGACAGCGACGGGCCGATGCGCGGCAGGTGCGCCACGACCCAGCGCCCGCGCGCGAGCCCGATCATGCGCTCGAGCGGCGCCACGACCGGCCGGTCGACCGACAGGCGCACGCGCCAGCGCACGCGCGCGGCGAGCCCGGGATCGAACAGCGCGTTGCGCGCGACGAGCACCAGGTGGCGGCTGCTGCCGTCGGGAAAGAGCGGCGCCTGCTTCTGGCGCTGGCCGCGCAGGAATCCCGCCCAGTCGTATTGCAGGATCGACGCGCGCGCGCCCTGCAGGCCGAGTGCCGGTTCGCGCACCGCAAGGCGGCTCGCCTCGATCGTCGCGAGGGATTCGGCGTCAACCTGGCCAACGACCATCGCCGGCCCATCGCGATCGTGCTCGATCACCGCGGCGACGGGAAGCGGGCGCACGGCGTGACCCAGATGACGGGCGAAGGCGCAGGCGACCAGCGTGTCGGTGAAGCCGATGCGCGCGGCGGCGCCGAACTCGCCGAAGACGGCGCCGTCCAGTTCCGTGCGCAGGAAATCCCAGATCCCGTCGGGAACATCCGACAGCGCGGACGCTTCGGAACTACGGCTCTGCAGTGGCGACGAAGGCATCCGTACCTGTTACGTGAACGACGGCGCCCGCAATGCGTACGCCCGACCGATTCGGCTGCCCAATGTACCAATTCCGGAAAAATAGTCACCGTCTAAATCCGGCAACACTTTACCGGGATTTGCTCAAATTTCCACCACTTCGAGAATTCCCGACACGTCGCCGAGCGCGCGCCGGATTTCGGGCGTGATCGCGTAGCCGTCCTTGAGTCGGATATCGACTTCCTCGCCCGGGCCGGTCTGCAACTGGATGCGGATGGCACCCCGCCCCTTGGGCGCGCGCCCGATCGCGGCCTTGAGGCCGGTGAGCGCGCCCGGGTCGGCAAGCGTCACGCGCAGGCCGGAGGCGGCGCTCGCCACCGCCTCGTCGAGCGGGCGGATGTCGGAGGCGAGAAGCTTGACGTTTTCGGCTTCCACGCGCGCATCGGCGGAGACAAGCAGCGGCCGGTTCGAAGCCAGCAGCTCGCGCGACTTCGCCAGCACTTCCGAGAACAGCATCACCTCGAACGTGCCGCCGGCGTCCGACATCTGCACGAAAGCGAAGCGGTTGCCCTTGGCCGACGTGCGTTCCTTCGAGTTCAGCACCGTGCCCGCGAGCTTGACCCGGCTGGACGCGCCCGCCGACAGCGAGCGCGCGATGTCGGCCGACCGCACGACGCCGAGCCGCTTGAGGCCGACCGCGTAGGCGTCCAGCGGATGGGCGGTGAGGTAGAAGCCCACGCTCTCGAACTCCGCCTGCAGGCGCTCGTGCAGCTTCATGTCGGAAACCTGCGGCAACGGCGGATCGGCCACCTTGCCGCCCGAAGGGCCGCCGAAGATGTTCATCTGGTTCGTCACGCGCTCTTCGGCCGCCGACTGCGACAGGCGCAGGATCGTCTCGACGGCGGCGAGCACGCGCGCGCGGTTGGGCTCCAGCCCGTCGAAGGCGCCGGCCTTGGCGAGATTCTCGAGCTGGCGCTTGTTGACCTGACGCGAGTCGACGCGGCGTGCGAAATCGAAAAGCGAGGCGAAAGGCCCGTTCGCCTTGCGCTCGGCGACCACGGCCTCCATCGCCGCGACGCCCACGTTGCGCACGGCCGCCAGCGCATAGCGCACGCAGCCCTTGCCCGAAGGGCCGTCGGGATACTCGACCGTGAACAGGGCTTCGGACCTGTTGATGTCGGGCGGCAGGGTCCTGAAACCGAGCCGGTCCACTTCCTGGCGGAACAGGTTCAGCTTGTCGGTGTTCGACATGTCGAGCGTCATCGACGCGGCGAAGAATTCGACCGGATGGTTCGCCTTCAGCCAGGCGGTCTGGTAGGCGACGATCGCGTAGGCGGCCGCATGGCTCTTGTTGAAGCCGTAGCCGGCGAACTTGTCGACGAGGTCGAAGATCTGCGAGGCCTTGGCTTCGTCCACGCCGTTGGCAATGGCGCCGTCGACGAAGTTCTTCCGCTGGGCCTCCATCTCCTCCTTGATCTTCTTGCCCATCGCGCGGCGCAGCAGGTCGGCCGCGCCCAGCGAATAGCCGGAGAGCACCTGCGCGATCTGCATCACCTGTTCCTGGTAGATGATGACGCCGTAGGTCTCCTTGAGGATGCCTTCGAGCGAGGGATGCAGATAGTCCGGCTTCTCCAGCCCCTGCTTGACCGCGATGTATTTCGGGATGTTCTCCATCGGGCCCGGGCGATAGAGCGCCACGAGCGCGATGATGTCCTCGATGCGGTCGGGGCGCAGACGGCGCACCGCGTCGCGCATGCCCGTGCTTTCCAGCTGGAACACGCCGCCGGTGTCGCCCTTCGAGAGCATCTCGTAGCTCTTCTTGTCGTCGAGCGGCAGGTGCGCGATGTCGACCGTGACGCCCTTGCGCGCGATGAGGTCGACCGCGCGGCTCAGCACCGTCAGCGTCTTGAGGCCGAGGAAGTCGAACTTGACCAGCCCCGCCTTCTCGACGTCCTTCATGTTGAACTGCGTGACCGGCATGTTCGAGCGCGGATCGCGGTAGAGCGGGACCAGTTCCTCGAGCGGCCGGTCGCCGATGACCACGCCCGCGGCGTGCGTCGAGGCGTGGCGGTAGAGGCCTTCGAGATGCAGCGCGATCTCGACCAGGCGGGCCACCGCCTCGTCGGTCTTGATCATCTCCTGCAGCACCTTCTCGCCGTCGATCGCCTGCTGGAGCGTGACGGGTGCTGCCGGGTTGTTGGGCACGAGCTTGCAGATGCGGTCGACCTGCCCGTAGGGCATGCCGAGCACGCGGCCCACGTCGCGCAAGACCGCGCGCGCCTGCAGCTTTCCGAACGTGATGATCTGCGCCACGCGGTCGGTGCCGTAGGCTTCCTGCACGTAGCGGATCACCTCGTCGCGCCGGTCCTGGCAGAAATCGATGTCGAAGTCGGGCATCGACACGCGTTCGGGATTGAGGAAGCGCTCGAACAGCAGCCCGAAGCGCAACGGATCGAGATCGGTGATCGTCAGCGCCCACGCGACGACGGAACCCGCACCCGAACCGCGGCCGGGTCCCACGGGAATCCCGCGATCCTTCGACCACTGGATGAAATCGGCGACGATCAGGAAGTAGCCGGGGAACCCCATCTTGACGATGACGTCGGCTTCATACTCCAGCCGCTCGCGATAGGGCTTCTCGGCTTCGCCCGAAATTCCGAGCTCCGCCAGGCGCCGGTCGAGGCCCTTGCGCGCGAGTTCGCGCAGCGCGTCGGCTTCCGAGCTGTCCTTGGCGCGCGTCGAGGCCGGCAGGATCGGCTTGCGCCCGCTGACCCAATAGGCGCAGCGCTTGGCCACCACCAGCGTGTTGTCGACCGCCTCGGGAAGGTCGGCGAAAAGCGCGCGCATCTCCTCGGCCGAGCGGAAACGGCAGCCCGGCGCCGAACGTCGCCGCTCGGCGTCGGCGACATAGCGCCCCGTGGCGATGCACAACAGCGCGTCGTGCGCCTCCGACATCGTCTCGTCGGCGAAGAACACGTCGTTGGTCGCGACCAGCGGCAGGTCGCGCGCATAGGCGAGGTCGATCAGCGCGGCTTCGATCTTCGCCTGCTCGGGCAGGCCGGTGCGCTGGATCTCGACATAGAGACGCCCCGCGAACGCCTTCTGCAGCCGGTCGAGCACGATGTCGGCCGCCGGCCCCTGCCCGTCGAGCAGCAGCCGGCCGACCGGGCCGGCCGGGCCGCCGAGCAGGCAGATCAGGCCTTCCGAATGCGCTTCCACCAGATCGAGGCCGACCTGCGGCGTCTCGCCGCCCGGCGTATCGAGATAGGCGCGGCTCGACAGCTTCGAGAGGTTGGCCCACCCCTTCTCGTTCTGGACGATCAGCAGCAGCCGGTCGGGCTCGGGGTTGCGCCCCTGCCGGTTCACGCCGCCGTCGGCTTCGCGCCTTATGCCGAGATTGCAGCCGATGATCGGCTGGATGCCCGCATCGGCCGCGGCATAGGAGAATTCGAGCGCCCCGAAGAGATTGCCCGTGTCGGTGATCGCGACCGCCGGCATGCCGTCCTTCTTGGCAAGCTCGACGAGCTTCTTGATCTTGATGGCGCCCTCGGACAGCGAATAGGCCGAGTGGACGCGCAGATGGACGAAACCGGCATGGGGCATGGCGGGGCCGAGCCTAGGCGCGGGTAGCCGAGTCGATCCAGCGCCAAGTTGCGCCTTCGAGCGCCAGGTCGTCGTTGACGCGGAGGACGCCGAAACGGGCTGCCGATATCCGCAACATTTCCTTGTTGCGCCACTTATCCACAAGCTGGCTCAGTTCGGCCGCCTCGCCTGCATCGAGCCCGTCGGTCAGATGCCACAGGCCGGCGGCATAGAAGCGCGAACGCGGCCGGCCGATCGCGTCCTGCAGCAGCCCGAACGCGTCGTCGCCATCGACGATCTGCGGATAGACCGGAAGATAGATGCGGCCGTGATTGCGGTTGCCGACGAACGGCCCGCCGACGCGCATCGCGATGTCGCCGTGCCGCTGCAGGAAAGAGGCGGTCGCGGCGGCGGCACGCGCCGCGGTGTCGGCATCGATCGGCCCGGCGATCGTCGCATGCAGCACGTCGGCGCGCCGGGCGCCGACATCCCACGCGATCTTGGCGCCGAAGCGTGCGGCGCGCATTTCCGCTTCGACGGCGCGGAATGCCCGCGACGCGGCGAGCCCTTCGGCCGGCAGTCGCACGCACAGCGCGTCGCGCGGCGTCGCGTAACGTCCGTTCAGATAGTCGCGCCCCGGAACGGACGCGATGACCGCAGGATGCGCCGGCACGACGAGCGGCAAATGCGCGAGCCGGTAATCCGCACCCAGCGCGAATGGCTCACCGGGCGCGAACGCGTGACGGCTGCCCGAATAGGCGAGCCTGTCGTCGGGGCAGAATTCCAAGGAAGCCCTAGCGCGTGACGGGAAGCGGATTGCTTTCCACGCCCGGCCGGCGGACGGCCGGCAGCGGGGGTGCCGAGCGGTTGGCCTGCTGGGGAGGCTGTTCCGCTTCGAAAGACGAACGCTGGGGTGCGGCACTGCCGCCGCGCGGCGCCATCGTCAGGTCGACCGTGGCGCCGCCGAGCAGCCCGCGGTTGGGCGCGATCTGGACGGTGGCAACGCGCGTGCCCTGCTGGAAGACGAGCACGCTGTTGGCCGCGCGCACGGTCGTGACTTCCTGCCAGCCGAAATTCGGCATCTCGCGGCGGTAGAACTCGTACATGTCGGCGACCGAGCTGCCCGAATTGATGACGAGGCGGCCGGTCCATTGCTGGTCGCCGCCCAGGATCAGCGATCGCTCGAGATCGATCGAGTTGTTGGCCGGCATCGGGATGTCGGAGAACTTGGTGAAGCCCGGACCCGGCGTGGCGTTGCCGCCGGCACCGCCGCTCTGCTGGTTGCCGGTCGAGGCTGTCTGCCCGCCGCCGACGATGCCACATGCCCCCAGCGCAAGCGCGAGTACGGCCGAGATCAGAGCGGTGCGTGTCGCATTTTGCAAAGGCGGAGTCCCCGAGTCGCAGTCGATTGCGACAGTGTTGGGGTACGACGCGCCTACGTCAAGCCTGAGCCAAGATTCCGTCTTTGAGCACGAGCGTGCGGTCCATGCGCGCGGCGATTTCCGGATTGTGCGTGGCGACGAGCGCCGCAAGCCCGGTGTTGCGCACGAGGCCCATCAGCTCCGCGAACACGCCGTCGGCCGTGCGCGGATCGAGATTGCCGGTGGGTTCGTCCGCCAGCAGCACGTGCGGCGCGTTGGCGACGGCGCGAACGATGGCCACGCGCTGCTGCTCGCCGCCCGAAAGCCGCGCAGGCCGATGATCCGCGCGCGCGGCAAGGCCCACGCGCGCCAGCAGTTCGCCCGCGCGCGCGGCCGCCTCGCCGCGCGGCTTGCCGGCGATGAGCCGGGGCATCATCACGTTTTCAAGCGCCGAGAACTCCGGCAGCAGGTGATGGAACTGGTAGACGAAGCCGAGCGAGGAAAGTCGCTGGGTCGTGCGTTCGGCCTCCGACATCGTGCCGCAATCGCGCCCGCCGACGCGCACCTGCCCTTCGTCGGGCCGTTCCAGCAGGCCCGCGCAATGCAGCAGCGTCGATTTGCCGGCACCCGACGGGCCGACGAGCGCGACGCACTCGCCCGGCATCAGGCGCAGATCGACGCCGCGCAGCACGTGAAGCTCGCCGGCAGCGCTCTTGAAGCGGCGATGCAGCCCGACGATTTCGAGTGCTGGCTCACTCATAGCGCAGCGCCTCCACCGGATCGAGGCGGGCCGCGCGCCACGCGGGATAGATCGTCGCGAGGAACGACAGGCCAAGCGCCATGGCCACGACCTGCACGACCTCTTCAGGATCCGATTTCGACGGGAGCTGCGCGAGGAAATAGACTTCCGGCGAGAAGAGCTGCGTGCCCGTCAGCGCCTGCAGCGCCTGGCGGATCGTCTCGATGTTGGCGTTGAAGACGACACCGAGCAGGAAGCCCGCGAACGTGCCCAGCACGCCCACGGCCGCACCCGCCATCAGGAAGATGCGCAGGATGGATCCGCGCGAGGCCCCCATCGTGCGCAAGATCGCGATGTCGCGCGTCTTGTCCTTCACCAGCATGATCAGCGACGAGATGATGTTGAACGCCGCGACGAGGATGATCAGCGTCAGGATCAGGAACATGACGTTGCGCTCGACCTGCACGGCGTTGAAGAAGCTGGAATTCGCCTGCTGCCAGTCGTAGGTGCGGACCTGCTGGCGGGCCGCCTCGACGATCGAGCGCCTGGCGAGCCACAGCTTCTGCGGATCCTTGACGAACACCTCGATTCCGGTGACGTCCTCGCCCGTGCGGAAGAACAGCCGCCCGGCTTCCATCGACAGGAAGACGAAGGCGTTGTCGTATTCGTACATCCCCACTTCGAAGATCGCCGCCACGCGGAACGCGCGTAACCGCGGCATCGTGCCGAACGCCGTGACGTTGCCCTGCGGCGAGATCAGCGTGATCCGGTCGCCGATGTTGAGGCCCATGCGGGTGGCCATGCGCTGGCCGATCATCGCGGCATCGTCGCCCGCGAAATCGGCGAGCGAGCCGCGCTTGATGTTGGAAACGATCAGCGTGCGGCGCGCGAGGTCCTCCGGCCGGATCGCGCGCACGAGCGCGCCGCCCGACACGTTGTTTGCCGTGGCCATCACCTGCCCCTCGATCAGGGGCGAGGCGTCGGTGACTTCGGGGAGTGCCCGGATGCGTTCGGCCGTGCCGGCCCAGTCCTCGATCGGCACGCTCTGCCCGTAGACCGTGAGATGCCCGTTGAGCCCCAGGATGCGGCCCAGCAGTTCGGCGCGGAAGCCGTTCATCACCGCCATGACGATGATGAGCGTCGCCACGCCCAGCGCGATCCCGCCCAGCGAGAACCACGCGATGACCGAGATGAACCCTTCCTGCCGGCGCGAACGCAGATAGCGCAGGGCCACCGTGCGCTCGAACGCGTCGAACCAGGCCATCGCCATCCCCGCCCTCAGCCCGCGGCCACGGTCAGGCGGTTCATCGCCTCGTCGATCGACATCTCGACGCGCTCGCCCGAACGGCGGCGCTTGAGCTCGACCTTGCCGCCCGCGATGCCGCGCGGACCGACGACGAGCTGCCAAGGCAGCCCGATCAGGTCCATCGTGGCGAACTTGGCGCCGGCGCTGTCGGCGGTGTCGGCATAGAGCGTGTCCTTGCCGGCCTTGGCAAGCTTGGCGTAGAGCTCCTCGCACGCGGCGTCGCACTTGGCATCGCCCACGCGCAGGTTCACCAGCGCCAGGTCGAACGGCGCCACCGAGTCCGGCCACACGATGCCGGCCTCGTCGTGGCTCGCCTCGATGATGGCGCCCGCAAGCCGCGAAACGCCGATGCCGTAGGAACCCATCTCGACCGTGATCGGTTCGCCGTTGGCGCCCGCGACGGTGGCTCCCATGGGCTTCGAGTACTTCGTGCCGAAATTGAAGATGTGGCCCACCTCGATGCCGCGCGCCTTGCGCAGGCGTTCGGGCGGCACCGGGCACTTCGAGGGATCGTGCATCTCGTCGGTGGCGGCGTATTTCGACAGCCACTCGTCGACCAGCGGCTGCAGGTCGGCCGAGAAATCGACGTCCTTCTTCAGCACGTCGGCTTCCAGCCACGCCTCGTCGCAATAGACTTCCGACTCGCCCGTGTCGGCGAGGATGATGAATTCGTGGCTGAGGTCGCCGCCGATGGGGCCGGTGTCGGCGCGCATCGGGATCGCCTTCAGGCCCATGCGCGCATAGGTGCGAAGATACGCGACGAACATCCGGTTATAGGAAGCGCGCGCGCCCTTGGCGTCGATGTCGAAGGAATAGGCGTCCTTCATCAGGAACTCGCGCCCGCGCATCACGCCGAAGCGCGGGCGCACCTCGTCGCGGAACTTCCACTGGATATGATAGAGGTTCAGCGGCAGGTCCTTGTAGCTCTTCACCGACGTGCGGAAGATCTCGGTGATCATCTCCTCGTTCGTCGGGCCGTAGAGCATCTCGCGCTCGTGCCGGTCGGTGATGCGCAGCATCTCCTTGCCGTAGTCGTCGTAGCGCCCGCTCGTGCGCCACAGGTCGGCCGGCTGGATCGTGGGCATCAGCACCTCGATCGCGCCGGCGCGGTTCTGCTCCTCGCGCACGATCTGCTCGATCTTCTTGAGCACGCGCAGGCCGAGCGGCAGCCACGAATAGATGCCGGCCGCTTCCTGGCGGATCATGCCCGCGCGCAGCATCAGGCGGTGCGAGACGATCTGCGCCTCAGTGGGGTTTTCCTTGATCGTGGGCAGGAAGAAGCGCGAAAGGCGCATGGAACGACGGACCTCGGAGTCTGGAGAGGGAAATGCGACGGCGGGCAAGCTACGGGAAGCCTAGCGCGGTGCCAAGCCTTGCTGGCGGCAGGCCTCGCGCAGCGCCTCGATTTCGGGGTTCCCGAGCGGCTCCCCGTTATAGAGGACCTTGCCGGACGCGAGGTCCATGCGCACCTCGCCCAGCTTCACGTTGGGCTGGAAGAGCTGGGAACCGGCCGGAACGCCGTATTTGGTGAGATCGACCGCGATATCGAAGGCGATCGTGTCCGGCACCTTGATCTGCGGGGCGGGGTTGAGGTCGGCGCCCACGACCGGCTTGCCGTTCACGTCCACGCCCGGCTTATAGGCGACGTCCGCGGACGCCCGGTGCTCGGTAAAGAGGCGGCGGCAGTCCGATTCGGTCACCTGGACCTTCGTCTCGGCCTTCGCCGCGGGCTTGGCCGGGGCCTGGGCGCCGGCAGGCACGCTAAGGGCCAGGAAAATGACGGCGATCGGTGCATAAAAACGAGGCATCCGGAAATCCTCCGACCGTCAAACTGTCACGCCATTCTGGCTTTTTCCGGGTCGGACGGCAAAGGCACCGTCGGAATCCCGATCCATTAGTAATTTCGTTTCGTTCGTGTACGTCCTATCTTGCAGAAAGCACTCGACTCCCCTTTTTCGGTCGATATACTCCCCGACCAACCAATGACCCCAAACGGGGCGACGGTTCAAGCACACCAAGTTTCGCTTGAGGCATCACGGCCCAAGTTTGGGGAGACAGACCGCCGCCAAGCCCGGACGATCCGAATAGGATCTCCGGGTTTTGGTTTGTCCGGGCTCCCGCTTTTCTCCACAGCGAAGGCAGATTCAGTAGCGGAAGCCCGTTTTTTGGGCGACGAGCCATGGCGGCTTCGCGCGCGCGATGCGCTTGCCGATGGCGCATTCGGGCGCGTGTGTACCGGGTAGATACCCGATGCTCATCAGGAACTCGCCGACGATCTCGCCCCCGGTGAACTTGAACGTCTTCTTGAAGAGCTTCACCCACTGGGCCTTTGTCAGCGGATGGTTCGCCGCGATCCACGCCGCGAAACTGCCGTGCGCACGCTCGAGTTCGAGGATCACGCCCGCATTGTGGATGGCGGCCGCGACCTTCAGCCGGTTGCGCACGATGCCCGCATCCGCCAGCAGGCGCGCCACGTCCTTGGCGTCGAAGCGCGCCACCTTCTTGGGATCGAAGCCCGCATAGGCTTTGCGGAAGCCCTGGCGCTTCTTCAGCATCAGGTCCCACGAAAGCCCGGCCTGGTTGATCTCCAGGATCAGCCGCTCGAACAGCACGCGCGTGTCGCCGGTCGGGAAGCCGTGCTCGGTGTCGTGATAGGGCGCATGCACCGCGTTGGTACGCGCATAGGCGCAATAGCCGCTCATGGCTGCCCCTTCCTTATGGAGACGTCGGGATCGGCGGGCCGAAGCCGAAGAACGGCAGTTCGTATTCGCTGGCGAAACCGATGCCGGCCGTCAGCACGGCAGCGACGATCGAGGTCCAGATGATCTTCTTCAGCATCATCGGCTTCTCGGGCGCGCCCGGCATCTGGCCCTTCACGTCGGGGCCGGCATTGGGCTTGATGCCGATGGGCAGCGCCATGAACAGCACCAGCCACCAGACGATCACGTAGGTCGCGATCAGCGTGAAGACCGTCATACCTGTTCGAGCTCGACCAGCGTGCCGCAGAAATCCTTCGGGTGCAGGAACAGCACCGGCTTGCCGTGCGCCCCGGTCTTCGGATTGCCGTCGCCGAGCACGCGTGCACCCTCGGCCTTGAGGCGGTCGCGCGCGGCAAGGATGTCGTCCACCTCGTAGCAGACATGGTGCATGCCGCCCGAGGGATGGTCGGCAAGGAACTTCGCGATCGGCGAATTGGCGCCCAGCGGATGCAGCAGCTCGATCTTCGTGTTCGGCAGCTCGACGAACACGGTCGTCACGCCGTGCGCCGGCACGTCAACCGGCTTCGAGACATTGGCACCGAGCGTGCCGGCATAGGTCTTTGCGGCGGCCGCGAGATCCGGCACGACGATGGCGACATGGTTGAGACGTCCGATCATGACTTCAGGGATAGCACCGTCCTACCGGCCCGGCGATAGGAATATTTAATTTATTTCCGCGCAGTTTCCTATACAATCCATGGATGATTATCGCCGCAGAAAATTCCCGCAAAAATGATGCGACCGAGTTTTCGTCTCCGTCTCATTCATTGAAAATCAATGACTTGGGAGGAGACCGTCTCCTCCCGTCGCGTCAATTTTGCGGTGATTCAGATCCGGACGACGTGGATTTCCGCGATCGGCTTCTTGCCGCGGCGCTGCGACACCAGTTTGCGCACGGCCCGGCGCGCCGCCTCGGCGATCGTCTCGTCCGGCGCCTTGTCCGGGCAGCGCGACACGGCACCGCGCACGGTCTCGGCCAGATCCTCCGCGAGTTCGTCGGTGGGATCTTCGGGATCGATGAGTCCGGGGGCGGAGATGCGCGGGTCCGACAGCAGCCGCCCCTTGCGGTCGACGACGACGGTGGCGACCACGGCACCGTTCCACAGCAGCTTGGCGCGGCCCTTCACGACCGCACCGTCCATCGGCAGCATGCGGTCGCCGTCCACCGCCCAGCGCCCGGCCTGCACCTGCTCGACCACATAGGGGCCTTCCGGCCCGTCCAAGCGGATGAGATCGCCGTTGGCGGGCACGAGCTGGAAAGGCACCTGGCAGTCGCGCGCGAGGGCCGCATGCGCTTCCATGTGCAGCTGCTCGCCATGCACCGGGATCGACACGCGCGGCCGGATCCACTGGTACATCGCCGCCAGCTCGTCGCGGCACGGATGGCCGGAAACATGGATGTGCGCGTCGCGGTCGGTGATGACCTTGACGCCCAGTCGCATCAGCTGGTTCTGCATGCGCCCGACCGGCTTCTCGTTGCCCGGAATGGTGCGCGAGGAGAACAGAGCCCAGTCGCCCTCTTCCAGCACCACGTGCGGATGTTGGTCCTCGGCAATGCGCGAAAGGGCCGCGCGCGGCTCGCCTTGCGAGCCCGTGCACAGCATCACGATGCGGTCGCGCGGGACATAGCCCGCGTCGTTTTCGGTCAGGAACGGCGGCAGGTCGCGCATGTAGCCGTTCTCGCGCGCCGCCTCGTAGATGCGCCACAGCGAACGGCCGACCAGCGCGCATTCACGCCCCGCCTTCTTGGCCGCGCGCGCGATCGTCTCGACCCGCGCCACGTTGGAGGCGAAGCACGCCACCGCCACGCGGTGCGGGGCCTGCGCGATCAGCTTCTCGATCTCGATCGCGACCGACCCTTCGGAGCCCGACGTGCCTTCCTTGATCGCGTTGGTCGAATCCCCGACAAGCGCCAGCACGCCACTGTCTCCCACGCGGCGGAACGATGCCTCGTCGGTAAGCGGGCCGACGACAGGGGCGTCGTCGAGCTTCCAGTCACCGGTATGCAGGACCGTGCCCGCCGGCGTACGGATCGCCAGCGCGTTGGGCTCCAGGATCGAATGCGTGATGTGGATCAGCTCGATCTCGAAATCGCCGAGCTTCAGCGTCGAGCCCTGCTCGATCGTGTGGATCGGCACGGACTTTCCGAAATCCGTCTCCTGCAGCTTCAGCTTCAGGAACGTCGCCGTGAAGGGCGTGGCGTAGATCGGGCAGCGCAGCATCGGCCAGAGATACTGGACCGCGCCCAGATGGTCCTCGTGCGCGTGCGTCAGCACGAGGCCGATCAGATCGTCGCGGTTCTCAGCGATGAAGGTCGGGTCGGGCGTGATGACGTCGACGCCGCTTGCCGTGCCGTCGCCGAACGTGACGCCGAGATCGACCATCAGCCACTTGCCGCGATAGCGGTAGAGGTTGAGATTCATCCCGATCTCGCCCGAACCGCCGAGCGGCAGGAAATAGAGCCCGTCGTCGCGCTTCATCGGTTTAGCGCGTGGATGTCCACGAGGCCCTTGAGCGTCAGGTCGGGGTCGACATGCTGAATGAGCGGCGTGTGCTCCGCCACGATCGAGATGAGGCCGCCCGTGCCGATGAAGGTCGGCGCCACGCCGAGCTCGTCGGCGATGCGCCGGCCGATGCCTTCGATCAGGCCGACATAGCCCCAGAAAATGCCCGATTGCATCGCGCCGACGGTGGAGGTGCCGACGACCTTGGCCGGCCGGCGGATCTCGATGCGCGGCAGCTTGGCCGCCCCCATGTAGAGCGCCTCGAAGGCGAGATTGATGCCGGGGCTGATCGTGCCGCCGGTGTAGTTGCCCTGCGCGTCCAGCACGTCGAACGTGGTGGCCGTACCGAGATCGATCACCACGCCCGGCATCCTGTAGCGGGTGCGGGCACCCACGGCGTTGGCGATGCGGTCCGCCCCCGCCTCTTCCGGCCGGTCGATCTTGATCTCGATGCCGTACTTCACGCCCTTCTCGCCGACGATGACGGGGTCCGCCTTCGTGTAGCGGCGGCACAGGTCGCGGAGGTTGAACATCGCCTGCGGCACGACGTTCGAGATGATCACGCCGTCGATCTGCGCGAGGTTCATGCCCTGCAGCGCCATCAGGTGCGTGAGCCAGACGGCATATTCGTCGGCCGTGCGCTTGGGATCGGTCGAGATGCGCCACGAGGCGCGCTTGTCCTTGCCCTCGAAGGCGCCGAAGACGGTGTTGGTGTTGTTGGAATTGACGACCAGCAGCATGGCGCTCACATCCCCGGCAGATGGACGTCGCCGGCGGTGATCGTCCGGCGGCCGTTCGCGGTGTCCAGCAGCAGCGCGCCGCTTGCGTCGAGATCGGCGAAGGTGCCGGTCAGCGTCTCGTTGGGCAGGCGCACCTCGATGCGCTCGCCCTTGCCCGCGGCGTGGGCAAGCCACGCCTCGCGCACGGGCGCGAAGCCGTCGTCGAGCCAGCGGTTCGCCCAGGTCATGAAATGGCGCGCGAAGCCGTCCAGCGCCTCTTCGGCGGAAAGCGTCGTGCCAGTCTCGGTCTTCAGGTCCGTCGCCGGGATTCGCGCCTCGGGCGGGTGTGCCACGAGATTGACGCCGAGCCCCAGGATCATGAAATCGAGCCGGTCGCCCTGCCCTTCGGCCTCGATCAGGATGCCGGCGATCTTGCGCGCGCCGATCAGGATGTCGTTGGGCCATTTGAAGCGCAGCGGCATCAGTGGCGGCACGTGCAGCCCCAGCATGCCGGCAGCCCCCAGTGCCGCGACGAAGGCAAGCTGCACCGCTTCGCGCGGCGGGCATTCTGGACGAAGCACCAATGACAGATAGAGATTGCCCCGCGGCGACGACCATTCGCGCCCCTGACGGCCGCGCCCGGCCGTCTGCTCGCGCGCCCAGACCAGCGTGCCGTCCTCGGCACCCTGCCGGGCAAGATCGCGGGCCTCGTCGTTGGTCGAGCCGACCGCCTCGCGCTCGATCAGGCGATAGGCAGGCGGAAGACGCAGCACTTCCGCCACGCCGTTCATCCGCCGAAAAGGGCGGCAGCCGCTATTCCGGCGGCGCCCACGAGGGGTGCGGGCCAAGCGAAGAACAGCAGCGTGAAGACCGCGCCCGCGCCCAGGATCGCGGCAGGGCCGGCTTCCAGGCGCTTGTCGAAGCCCGCACCGGCCGCGTCGAAATACATGATCTTGACGATGCGCAGGTAGTAGAACGCGCTCACGACCGAGGCGAGCACGCCGATGACAGCGAGCGCATAGAGGCCCGCCGACACGGCCGCGAGGAACACGTACAGCTTGCCGAAGAAGCCCGCGAGCGGCGGGATGCCGGCCATCGAGAACATCGCGATGGCCAGAGCCGCCGCCACCATCGGCTGCGTGCGCGCGAGGCCGGCGAGGTCGGCGATCGTCTCCACCATCTTGCCGTCGCGCTTCATGCACAGGATCGCGGCGAAGGCCGTGAGGTTCATGGCGAGATAGATCGCCATGTAGACGAGCACGCCCAGCACGCCCGCCTCGTCACCCGCGGCAAGGCCGACGAGCGCGTAGCCGACATGGCCGATCGAGCTGTAGGCCATCAGCCGTTTGATGTTGGTCTGCGCGATGGCGGCAAATGCGCCGATCGCCATCGAGGCGATGGCGATGAAGACGACGATCTGCTGCCAGTCGTGGACGAGCGGGCCGAACGGGCCGACCAGAACGCGCGCGAACAGCACGATGGCCGCGACCTTGGGGGCGGCCGCGAAGAAGGCGGTGACCGGCGTGGGCGCGCCCTCGTACACGTCCGGCGTCCACATGTGGAACGGAGCGGCCGAGATCTTGAAGGCGAGTGCGGCAGAGACGAACACGATGCCGAAGATGACGCCGATCGGAACAGCACCCGCCTGGTCGATCATCGTGGCGGCGAGCGTGTCGAAATTCGTCGTGCCCGAGAAGCCGTAGATCAGCGAGGCGCCGTAGAGCAGCAGGCCCGAGGACAGCGCGCCGAGCACGAAATACTTGAGGCCGGATTCGGTCGCACGCACCGAATCCCGGCGGATCGCGGCGAGCACGTAGAGCGACAGGCTCTGCAGCTCGAGGCCCATATAGAGCGAGATGAGGTCGTTGGCCGACACCATCATCGACATGCCGAGCGCCGAGAACAGCATCAGAACCGGATATTCGAAGCGCGCGAAGCCTTCGCGCTCGTTGAATTCGAGGCTGATCAAGATCGAAGCGGCCGTCGCGAGGAAGACCAACGCCTTGGCAAAGCTCGAATAGGCGTCGGACACGAACAGGCCCGAGAAGCCGACCGCGCGCCCGCCGTCGGGCGAGCCGATCAGCGCCGTGGCGACGAGCAGCGCCGCGATGGCGAGCCACGAGACCGTGCGCGTCGACTTCTCGCCGCCGAACACACCGAGCATCAGCAGGAAGAGACCCGCGCAGGCGAGGAAGATTTCGGGACGGGCGAGGCCCGGAAGGAAGTCGCTCATCGGCGGGTCTCCGGCACCTGGGCGGCCGTTGCGGGCATGACGATCGTGCGGGCGTGGTTATGATGGACCGCACGCTCGGCCTCATAGCGTTCCACGATGCCCTGCACCGTCGGTCCGATCATGTCGAGCACGGGCTTGGGCTGGATGCCGAGCCAGATCGTGGCGACGATCAACGGCGCGAACACCACCTTCTCGCGCCAGTCGAGATCAAGCATCGTCTTGAGGTCGTCCTTCACAAGCTTGCCGAAGATCACGCGGCGATAGAGGAAGAGCATGTAGGCCGCACCCAGGATCACGCCGGTAGAGGCGAGTGCCGCGACCCAGCTCGACGTCTGGAACGTGCCCGTCAGAACGAGGAACTCGCCCACAAAGCCCGAGGTGCCCGGCAACCCGACCGAAGCCATGGTGAACACCATGAACACGACGGCATAGGCCGGCATCCGGTGGACGAGGCCGCCGTAGCGGGCGATCTCGCGCGTGTGCAGGCGGTCGTAGACGACGCCCACGCAAAGGAACAGCGCGCCCGAGACCACGCCGTGCGAGATCATCTGGAACATCGCGCCCTCCACGCCCTGGCGCGTGCCCGCGAAGATGCCCATCGTCACGAAGCCCATGTGCGCGACCGAGGAATAGGCGATCAGCTTCTTCATGTCTTCCTGCACCAGCGCGACGAGCGAGGTGTAGATGACCGCGATGATCGACATCCAGAAGACGAGCGGCGTGAAATACTCGCTGGCTTCCGGGAACATCGGCACCGAGAAGCGGATGAGCCCGTACCCGCCCATCTTCAGCAGCACGCCGGCGAGGATGACGGAACCGGCCGTGGGCGCCTCGACATGCGCGTCGGGCAGCCAGGTGTGCACCGGCCACATCGGCACCTTGACCGCGAAGGACGCGAAGAAGGCGAGCCACAGCCACATCTGCACGTCGCGCGGGAAGCCGTATTCGAGCAGCTCGACGATGTTCGTCGTCTCGGTGTGCCAGTAGATCGCGAGCATCGCGATCAGCATCAGCACCGAGCCCGCGAGCGTGTAGAGGAAGAACTTGAAGGCCGCGTAGACGCGCCGCTTGCCGCCCCAGATGCCGATGATCAGGAACATCGGGATCAGCACGGCCTCGAAGAACACGTAGAAGAGCATCAGGTCGAGCGCCGCGAACGTGCCGACCATGAAGGTCTCGAGCACGAGGAACGCGATCATGTATTCGCGCACCCGGTCGGTGACGTGCCAGCTGGCAAGAATACACAGCGGCGTCAGGAACGTGGAGAGCAGGATGAACGGCGCGGAGATGCCGTCCACGCCCATGTGGTAGCCGATCGAATAGCCCGGGATCCAGATACTGCGTTCGACGAACTGGAACGCCGTGCTCGAGCGGTCGAAGTCGGTCCACAGGATCAGCGAGATCAGGAATGTCGCGAGCGACGTCCAGAGCGCCGCCCAGCGCGCGTTGCGCGCGACCACTTCGGCCGTGCCGTTGACGCACAGGATGAACACGGCTCCCACCAGCGGCAGGAACGTGACGAGTGAAAGGATCGGCCAGTCTTTCATGACACTCTCAATGACCCGCACGCAGTACGTACCAGGTGGCGAGGATCACGATGCCGATCAGCATCGCGAAGGCGTAGTGGTAGAGGTAGCCCGTCTGCAGCAGGCTCGCGCGCTGCGCGAGGCGCAGCGTGCCGGCCGCGAGCGCGTCGGGACCGCCCTTGTCGATGACGAGACCGTCGCCCTTCTTCCACAGGAAGTGGCCGATGCAGAAGGACGGGCGCACGAAGAGCCTGTCGTAGAGCTCGTCGAAGTACCATTTGTTGAGCAGGAACTGGTACAGGCCCTGGTTCGCCGCCGCGATCTTCGCGGGCTTGCCCGGGTTGCGGATATAGAGGCCGTAGGCCACGCCGATGCCCGCGAGGCCGACCGCGATCAGCAGCGGCGGGATCCAGCCGGGCGCGTGATGCGCGTGCTCGATCGTGTCGTGCAGCACCTTGATCGACTCGCCCCAGAAATGCTCGCGCCCCTCGCCTACGAACAGGTAGTTGAGGGCGAAGCCCGAGACGACCGCGCCGAAGGCCAGCACGTAGAGCGGGATCATCATCACCGCCGGGGATTCGTGCGCGTGGTCGACCGCGTGATGGTCGGTCTTGGGCGCCACATGGAAGCTCATGAAGATGAGGCGCCAGGAATAGAACGCCGTCATCGTCGCCGCCGCGAGGCCGAGCCAGAAGGCGTAGCGGCCCACGACGCTATCGGCCGCCCAGGCGCTCTCCATGATGATGTCCTTGGAGTAGAAGCCCGCGAACCCGCCGATGCCGGGGATGCCCATGCCGGCGAGTGCCAGCGACCCGATCCACATCATCGCATAGGTGAGACGGATCTTGGTGTGGACGTTGCCGCCCATCTTGCGCATGTCCTGCTCGTGGTGCAGCGCGTGGATGACCGAGCCGGCACCCAGGAACAGCAGCGCCTTGAAGAAGGCGTGCGTCGTGAGGTGGAACATCGCGGCCGGATAGGCCGAGACGCCGGCAGCGAAGAACATGTAGCCGAGCTGCGAGCACGTCGAATAGGCGATGACGCGCTTGATGTCGTTCTGCACGAGACCGACCGAAGCGGCGAACAGCGCGGTCGAGGCGCCCACGAACGTGACGACGGTAAGCGCCGTCGGCGCGTACTCGAACATCGGCGACAGGCGGCAGACCATGAACACGCCGGCGGTGACCATCGTCGCGGCATGGATGAGCGCCGAGACCGGCGTGGGGCCTTCCATCGCGTCGGGCAGCCAGGTGTGGAGGAACAGCTGGGCGGACTTGCCGCACGCGCCCACGAACAGCAGCAGGCACAGGGCCGTCATCGCGTGCACTTCCCACGACAGGAAACGCATCGTCCAGTCGGCGGCGGCCGGTACGGCGGCGAACACCTGGTCGAACTGCACGGTGCCGAACACCATGAACACGCCGAAGATGCCGAGCGCGAAGCCGAAATCGCCCACGCGGTTCACGAGGAACGCCTTGATCGAGGCCTCGTTGGCGCTTTCCTTCTCGTACCAGAAGCCGATCAGCAGGTACGAGGCGAGGCCCACGCCCTCCCAGCCGAAGAACATCTGCACGAAGTTGTCGGCCGTCACCAGCGCCAGCATGAAGAAGGTGAACAGCGACAGGTACGACATGAAGCGCGGGATGCACTTGTCTTCGGCCATGTAGCCGATCGAATAGAGATGCACCATCGACGAGACGATCGTGACGACGCACACCATGTTGGCGGACAGCGCGTCGAACTTGAACGCCCAGTTGGCGACGAACGAGCCCGAGCTGATCCACGTGAACAGCTCGATCGTGCGCGTCTGGCCGTTGAGGCCGACCTGCACGAAGATGAACAGCGACAGGAGTGCGGCGAGCAGGACGCAGCCCGTGGTGAGCACTTGCGCAAGCCGGTCGCGCGAAGCGGCGGGCAGCGGGGACATCAGCACGAGGCTGCCCAGCACGAAGCCCAGAAGCGGCAGGAGGATTGCGGCCGAATACATCTCTGCGGTTCCCCTCAGCCCTTCATCATGTTGATGTCGTCGACCTCGATCGTGCCGCGGTTGCGGAAATACACGACGAGGATCGCCAGACCGATGGCCGCTTCGGCGGCCGCGACGGTCAGGATGAACAGCGCGAAGACCTGTCCGACCAGATCGCCCAGGTGCGTCGAGAACGCGACGAGGTTGATGTTGACGGCGAGCAGCATCAGCTCGACCGACATCAGGATCACGATGACGTTCTTGCGGTTCAGGAAGATGCCGAAGATCCCGAGCGTGAACAGGATCGCGGCAACGGTGAGGTAATGGCCAAGCGTGATTTCCATCAGACGTCCACTCCCTCGCGCGACTTGACCGCGACGGTCTCGACGCCCTCGGCGCGCGTGCGCGAGACCTGGCGCGCGATCGACTGGCGCTTGACGCCCTCGCGGTCGCGCAACGTCAGCACGATGGCGCCGACCATCGCGACGAGAAGGATGAGACCCGCCGCCTGGAAGACGTAGGCGTAGTCGTCGTAGATCACGAGGCCCAGCGCCCGCGTGTTGTGGATCTGGCCGGGATCGGGGATCGGCAGCGCGATCGCCTCGGGCACCGAGGCCGAGAAGGCCCAGGGCGCGAGCACGAACACGAGTTCGGCCGCGAGGATCACGCCGACGGCGGCACCCACGGGGAGGTACTTCGCATAGCCCTCGCGCAGCGCAACGAAATCGACGTCGAGCATCATGACGACGAACAGGAACAGCACCGCGACCGCGCCCACGTAGACGACGACGAGGATCATCGCCAGGAACTCCGCCCCCATCAGCACGAACAGCCCGGCCGCATTGAAGAAGCACAGGATGAGGAACAGCACTGAGTGCACGGGATTGCGCGCGAAGATGACCATCACGGCGGAGGCCACCATCACGGCGGAAAACAGGTAGAAGACGATCGCTTCGAGCATTTGGTCCCCGGTCCCGGTTCAGCGATACGGCGCGTCGGCGGCGAGGCTGGTGGCGATCTCCGCCTCCCAGCGATCGCCGTTCGAAAGCAGCTTGGCCTTGTTGTACATGAGCTCTTCGCGCGTCTCGGTCGAGAACTCGAAGTTCGGTCCCTCGACGATCGCGTCCACCGGGCAGGCTTCCTGGCAGAAGCCGCAGTAGATGCACTTGGTCATGTCGATGTCGTAGCGCGTCGTGCGGCGGCTGCCGTCGTCGCGCGGCTCGGCCTCGATCGTGATCGCCTGCGCGGGGCACACGGCCTCGCACAGCTTGCACGCGATGCAGCGCTCTTCGCCGCTGGCATAGCGGCGCAGCGCATGCTCGCCACGGAAGCGCGGGCTGATCGGCCCCTTCTCGTAGGGGTAGTTCAGCGTGACCTTCGGCTTGAAGAAATACTTCAGCGTCAGCGCCATGCCCGAAACCAGCTCGGACAGGAGCATCGCCTTTGCGCCGCGGTCGAACGTGGAAGCCATGTCTGTTCCTTTCCTCCCGCCCGCCTCAGCGCGCGATCCAGCCGGTGGCCATCAGCACACCAGCGGTCAGCACGACCCAGACGAGCGAGAACGGCAAGAAGACCTTCCAGCCCAGACGCATGAGCTGGTCGTAGCGGTAGCGCGGCATCGTCGCGCGGACCCACAGGAAGACGAAGAGGCACGCGGCCGTCTTGAGCGCGAACCACACGAGGCCGGGAATCCAGTTGAGCGGGGCGACGTCGAAGGGCGGCAGCCAGCCGCCGAGGAACAGGATCGTCGTCATCCCGCTCATCAGGATCATCGCGGCGTATTCGCCCAGGAAGAACATCGCGAAGCTCATCGACGAATATTCGACGAAATAGCCCGCGACGATCTCGGATTCGCCTTCGGGAAGGTCGAAGGGGGAGCGGTTCGTCTCGGCCAGCGCCGAGACGAAGAAGATGACGAACATCGGGAAGAGCGGGATGAAGAACCACACGGTCTTCTGCGCCATCACGATGTCGGAGAGGTTCAGCGAACCCACGCACAGCAGCACCGTGATGATGACGAAGCCGATCGAGACTTCGTACGACACCATCTGGGCGGCCGAACGCATCGCGCCGAGGAACGCGTATTTCGAGTTGGACGCCCAGCCGGCCATGATGATGCCGTAGACGCCCAGCGACGAGATCGCGAAGAGATAGAGGATGCCGACATTGATGTCGGCCAGCACGAGGCCGTAGCCGAACGGGATCACCGCCCAGGCGACGAGACTGAGGAGCAGCGTCAGCATCGGGGCCATCATGAACACGATCCGGTTGGCGCCGGTCGGCACGATGGTTTCCTTGGTCAGCAGCTTCAGCGCGTCGGCGAAGGGCTGCAGCAGGCCGAACGGGCCCACGACGTTGGGGCCCTTGCGCAGCTGGATGGCGCCGATGACCTTGCGCTCGAAGTACGTGAGCATCGCCACGCAGATCAGCAGCGGGACGACCACGAGAAGGATCTTCCCGATCTCGATGGCACCGGTGAGAAGGATGTTGCTCATGGCGCCCTCAACCGTGCGTTCCGGTCCGCGCACCATGACCCTTGGCGTAGGTCTCGGTGCAGGCCGCCATCGTCGCCGAGGCGCGGCTGATCGGATCGGTCATGTAGAAGTTCGAGATCGGCGTGGCGAACGGAGCACCATCGACCGCGCCGGCCTTGCCGAACGCCGCCCAGGTGCCGGGCTGCGCCGCGTCGAGCTTGGCGAAGGTCGGCGAGATCGCCGCCATGCGCGCGCGCACCTGGCCGATCGTGTCGTAGGGAAGCTTGCGGCCCGCGGCTTCCGACAGCGCGCGCAGGATCTTCCAGTCTTCCTTCGCCTCGCCCGGCGGGAACACGGCAAGACGCGTCTGCTGGACGCGGCCTTCGGTGTTCACGTAGGTGGCGCTCTTCTCGGTATAGGCCGCGCCCGGCAGGACCACGTCGGCGCGATGGGCGCCCCGGTCGCCGTGATGGCCCTGATAGACGACGAAGGCCTTGCCGAGACGGTTCGTGTCGATCTCATCCGCACCCAGCAGATAGACGAAGTCGATCTCGCCCTTAGATGCGCCCTCGACGATGCCCATCGTGTCGCGGCCCTGCACACCCGGCACGAAGCCGAGCTCGAGCCCGCCGACGCGCGCGGCCGCCGTGTGCAGCACGTTGAAGCCGTTCCAGCCGTCCTTGACGAGGCCGAACTTGTCCGCGAGTTCGCGCGCCAGCGCCAGCACCGCCGCGCCATCGGCACGGGCAAGCGCGCCCTGCCCGACGATCACCATCGGCTTCTTGGCGCCCTTCAGCGTCTCGGCAAAGCCGATCTTGCCGGCGGCGAGATCGGCAAGCGCCGTCGGGCCTGCGCCCAGATATTCGTACTTGTACGTGAGGTCGAGCTGCGGGCCGATCGACGCGATCTTCACGCCGCCCGCGCGGTAACGGCGGCGGACGCGCGCGTTCAGCACCGGGCTTTCCCAACGCGGGTTGGTGCCCACGAGCAGGATCGCGTCGGCTTCGTCGATGCCGGCGACGGTCGAATTGAACAGCCAGCCGACACGCGCGGACGTGTCGAGCTTCGCGCCGTCCTGGCGGCAGTCGAGATTCGTCGACCCGAACGCCGTCATCAGATCCTTGAGTGCCGTCATCGCCTCGGCATCGGCCATGTCGCCGGCGATCGCGGCCATGCGCGCCGGGTTCGTCGCCTTCAACTTGGCGGCCACCGCGGCGAACGCCTCGCCCCAGCTCGCAGGCTGCAGCTTGCCATCCTTGCGGACGTAGGGGCGGTCGAGCCGCTGGCGCTTCAGGCCGTCCACGGCGTGGCGCGACTTGTCGGCGATCCACTCCTCGTTCGTTTCCTCGTTGAGGCGTGGCAGCACGCGCAGCACTTCGCCGCCGCGCGCGTCGACGCGGATGCTGGCACCCAGCGCGTCGAACACGTCGATGCTCTCGGTCTTGCGCAGTTCCCACGGGCGGGCACTGAAGGCGTAGGGCTTGGAGGTAAGCGCGCCGACCGGGCAGAGATCGACGATGTTGCCCGAGAGCTCGCTGGTCAGCGCCTTCTCGATGTAGGTGTCGATTTCCATGTGCTCGCCGCGGAAGACGGCGCCGAGCTCCTCGGCCCCCGCCACTTCGGTCGAGAAGCGCACACAGCGCGTGCAGTGGATGCAGCGCGTCATCGTCGTCTTGACGAGCGGGCCGATATCCTTGTCCGGCACCGCGCGCTTGTTTTCCTTGAAGCGGCTCTGGCCGATCCCGTAGGCCATCGACTGGTCCTGCAGGTCGCACTCGCCGCCCTGGTCGCAGATCGGGCAATCGAGCGGATGGTTGATCAGCAGGAATTCCATCACGCCGTTGCGGGCCTTCTTGACCATCGGCGTGTTCGTCTTGATGACCTGCCCTTCGCCCACCGGCATCGCGCACGAGGCGACCGGCTTCGGGCTCTTCTCCATCTCGACGAGGCACATGCGGCAGTTGCCGGCGACCGACAGGCGCTCGTGGTAGCAGAAGCGCGGCACTTCCTTGCCGGCAAGCTCGCAGGCCTGCAGCACGGTGATCCCGGCCGGGACCTCGATGATTTCGCCGTCGATCGTTACCTTCGGCATCGCTCAGCCCTGCTCTTTCGTCGCACGATATGCGGCCAGCATCGCTTCGACCGGCACGCCGTCGATCGTCATTCCTTCGATCCGGCATTCGGAGATGGCGGCCCCTGCGAGGTTTGCCTTGGAGACGCGCAGGCCCGAGAGGTTCGCGTTGTTCACGCGCAGCCCCGAAATGTTCGCGTCGTCCACGTCCCAGCCGGACATGTTCACGTTGTGCAGGCTCGTGCCCGACATGTTGACGTCGTCGAGCTTGGAGCCGGAGACGTCCGATCCGCGGATGTCGAGCACCGTCTTGGTCCTGTGGATGTCCATCTCGCTCACTCCGCAGCCGCCGCGACCTTAAGCGCGGCCTTGTAGTTGCGGATGCGCATTTCCATCTCGGGACGGAAGTGACGGATCAGCCCCTGCACCGGCCACGCGGCCGCGTCGCCCAGCGCGCAGATCGTGTGGCCTTCGATCTGGCGGGTGACTTCCTCGAGCATGTCGATCTCGGGAAGCTCGGCCTGGCCCTTGACCATGCGCTGCATGACGCGCCACAGCCAGCCCGTGCCTTCGCGGCAGGGCGTGCACTGGCCGCAGCTCTCGTGCATGTAGAAGCGCGACAGGCGCGCGATCGCCTTCACGATGTCGGTCGACTTGTCCATGACGATGACGGCGGCCGTACCCAGGCCCGAGCGCTGCTCGCGAAGCGCGTCGAAATCCATCAGCACCGTGTCGCAGATCGACTTGGGCAGGACGGGAACCGAAGCGCCGCCGGGAATGACGGCCAACAGGTTGTCCCAGCCACCGCGCACGCCGCCGCAGTGCTTCTCGATCAGTTCCTTGAGCGGGATGCTCATCGCCTCTTCGACGGTGCACGGCTTGTTGACGTGGCCGGAGATGCAGAAAAGCTTCGTGCCCGCGTTCTTCGGGCGGCCGAACGACGTGAACCACGCCGCGCCGCGACGCAGGATCGTCGGCGCCACCGCGATCGTCTCGACGTTGTTGACCGTCGTCGGGCAGCCATAAAGGCCCATGCCGGCCGGGAACGGCGGCTTCAGGCGCGGCTGGCCCTTCTTACCTTCGAGGCTTTCGATCAGCGCGGTCTCTTCGCCGCAGATATACGCACCCGCGCCGCGATGGACGTAGAGGTCGAAATCCCAGCCGGAACCGCAGGCGTTCTTGCCGATGAGGCCGGCCTCGTAAGCCTGCTGGACGGCGAGTTCGAGATGCGAGGCTTCGTTGTAGAACTCGCCGCGCACGTAGATGTAGCCGGCGTGCGCACCCATCGCGACGCCCGCGAGGAGGCAGCCTTCGACCAGCTTGTGCGGATCGTGGCGCAGGATCTCGCGATCCTTGCAGGTGCCGGGCTCGGACTCGTCGGCATTGACGACGAGATAATGCGGGCGGCCGTCGAGCGACTTACCGTCCGGCGTCGTCTTGGGCATGAAGGACCATTTCATGCCGGTCGGGAAACCCGCACCGCCGCGGCCGCGCAGGCCGGAATCCTGCATCTCCTTCACGATCCATTCGCGGCCCTTGAGGATCAGTTCCTTGGTGCCGTCCCAGTCGCCGCGCGCCCGGGCGCCCGCAAGGCCCCAGTCGCCGTCGGCGTAAAGGTTCGTGAAGATGCGGTCCTTGTCCTCAAGCATCACTCGTCTCCGCCCGCCTTCGCCATGCCGGCAAGGCTCGTGCGCCCGCCTTCGGCCATGGCGCCCTGCCGGCCCTTCATCGAACCCTTCGGCGGCGGCGCGTCCTTCGCCAGCGCGTCGATCAGCTTCTCGGTGAGCGGGCCGTCGAGATCCTCGTAGAAATCGTCGTTCACCTGGATGACCGGCGCATTGACGCAGGCGCCCACGCATTCCACTTCGCGCACCGTGAACTTGCCGTCGGCCGAATGGTGGAAGCTCGCGTCCGCCGTGCCCTTGAAGCCCAGCTTGCGCTCGCAAGCCGCCATCACCTCGTCCGAACCGCGCAGCCAACACGGCGTGGTCGTGCAGACCTGCAGGAACCACTTGCCGACGGGGGCGAGGTTGAACATCGAATAGAACGTCGCGACCTCGTAGACGCGGATCGGCGCCATGTCGAGCAGGCCCGCGACGTAATCCATCGCCGCGCGCGGCAGCCAGTTGTGGTGCTGGCGCTGGGCACGGTCGAGCAACGGCAGCACCGCGCTCGCCTGGCGGCCTTGCGGATACTTGGCGATCACCTTCTGCGCCCAGGCGAGATTGTCGGGCGTGAACGTGAAGCTCGCCGGCTGTTCGACGTGGCCGTGTGCCCCGCTCATCGGTCGACCTCTCCGAAAACGATGTCGAGCGACCCGATGATCGCAACGACGTCGGCCAGCATGTGGCCCTTTGCCAGGAAATCCATCGCCTGCAGGAACGCGAAACCCGGCGCGCGGATCTTGCAGCGGTACGGCTTGTTCGTGCCGTCGGAGACGAGGAACACGCCGAACTCGCCCTTGGGCGCCTCGACTGCCGTGTAGGTCTCGCCCGCCGGCACCCGGTAGCCTTCGGTGTAGAGCTTGAAATGGTGGATCAGCGATTCCATCGAACGCTTCATGTCGGCGCGCGCCGGCGGGGCGACCTTGCGGTCGTCGGTCTTCACCGGGCCGCCCGGCATCTTCGTGATCGCCTGCTTCATGATGCGCAGCGACTGGCGCATCTCGTCCATGCGCACGAGATAGCGGTCGTAGCAGTCGCCGTTCTTGCCGATGGGGATGTCGAAATCCATCGCCTCATAGGCGTCGTAGGGCTGCGACTTGCGAAGGTCCCACGGAATGCCGGAGCCGCGCACCATCGGGCCCGAGAAGCCCCACGCCAGCGCGTCGGCCTTCGACACGATTCCGATATCGACCGTGCGCTGCTTGAAGATGCGGTTTTCGGTCAGCAGGCCTTCGATGTCGTCGATGATCTTCGGGAAGTGATCGATGAACTTGAGCATGTCGTCGGCGAGGCCCGCCGGCAGGTCCTGGCTGACGCCGCCCGGGCGGAAATAGGCCGCGTGCAGGCGCGCGCCGCAGACGCGCTCGTAGAACTCCATCAGCGTCTCGCGCTCTTCGAAGCCCCACAGCAGCGGAGTCATCGCGCCGACGTCGAGGGCGAAGGTCGTCACGTTGAGGATGTGGTTGAGGATGCGGCCGATCTCGGCATAGAGCACGCGGATGTACTGCGCGCGCGGCGGTGCCTCGATGCCCAGCAGCTTTTCGACAGCCAGCGCGTAGGCGTGCTCCTGGTTCATCGGCGACACGTAATCGAGCCGGTCGAAATAGGGCACGGCCTGCAGGTAGGTCTTGTACTCGATCAGCTTCTCGGTGCCGCGATGCAGCAGCCCGATATGCGGGTCCGCGCGCTCGATCACCTCGCCGTCGAGTTCGAGCACGAGGCGCAGCACGCCGTGCGCGGCCGGATGCTGCGGGCCGAAATTCAGCGAATAGTTCTTGATCTTGACCTGGCCATCGGCGAGGTCGGATGCGGGAGCGGCGGCGATCGGATCGGCCATGCGCGTCAAGCCTTCGGCGGAGTGGCGGGCGGTGCAGCGGGCGGCGGCGGAGCAGCAGCCTGCGCCTTCTCGTCGCCGGGCAGGCCGAGCTGGGTAAGGCCCAGCCCTTCCCACGGCGACAGGAAGTCGAACGAACGGAAATCCTGCGTGAGCTTCACCGGTTCGTAGACGACGCGCTTCTGTTCGGAATCGTAGCGCACCTCGACATAGCCGGTGAGCGGGAAATCCTTGCGCAGCGGATGCCCCTCGAAGCCGTAATCCGTGAGGATCCGGCGCAGGTCTGGGTGCCCTGCGAAGAACACGCCGTAGAGGTCCCACGTCTCGCGCTCGAACCAGCCGGCCGAGGGGAAGACCGGAACGGCCGACGGCACGGGCGTGTTCTCGTCCGTCGCGACCTTCACGCGGATGCGACGGTTGTGGCGCATCGAAAGCAGGTTGTAGACGACATCGAAGCGCTGCTCGCGCTGCGGCCAGTCGACGCCGCACACATCCATCAGCGCGCCGAAGCGGCACGCCTCGTCGTCGCGCAGATACGTAAGCGCATGCACGATGGCCACGCGGCGCACCTCGATGCACAGCTCGCCCTTCACGATCGCGGCCGACAGCACGTCGGAGCCGAGATCGGCCTTTATCTTGTCGGCGAGCGGGGCAAGCCCCTCGTCCACATACGCGGCCATGCTGTTCCCCAGACCCCTAGCGAAGGATGCTCGTCGTGCGCTTGATCTTCTTCTGCAGCTGCATGATGCCGTACAGCAGCGCTTCTGCTGTCGGCGGGCAGCCCGGCACATAGACGTCGACCGGAACGATCCGGTCGCAGCCGCGCACCACGGAATAGGAATAGTGGTAGTAGCCGCCGCCATTGGCGCAGCTGCCCATCGACAGCACCCAGCGCGGCTCGGCCATCTGGTCGTAGACCTTGCGCAGGGCGGGCGCCATCTTGTTGGTGAGCGTGCCGGCGACGATCATCACGTCGGACTGGCGCGGGCTCGGGCGGAAGACCATGCCGAAGCGGTCGAGGTCGTAGCGGCTCGCGGCCGTGTGCATCATCTCGACCGCGCAGCAGGCAAGGCCGAACGTCATTGGCCACAGCGAGCCGGTGCGCGCCCAGCTGACGAGCTTGTCGATCTGCGCGACGACGAAACCCTTGTCCTGCATCTCGTCGGTGACGGCCTTCAGCAGCGCGTCCTGCGCCGGGCCCGGCGGCAGCGCGCCGCCCCGGCCGTGGGCTTCGATCACTCCCATTCGAGAGCACCTTTCTTCCACTCGTAGACGAACCCGACCGTCAGCACGGCCAGGAAGACGACCATCGACCAGAAGCCGAACATCCCGATCTCGGCGAGCGAAACCGCCCACGGGAACAGGAACGCGACCTCCAGGTCGAAGATGATGAAAAGGATCGCGACGAGGTAGAAGCGCACGTCGAACTTGCGGCGCGCATCGTCGAAGGCTTCGAAGCCACACTCGTAGGCGGAGAGTTTTTCGGCATCGGGGCGCTGGCGGGCGATGACCAGCGAGGCGACGACCATTGCAACCGAAAGGGCGATTGCCAGGCCCAGAAACAACAGGATCGGCAGATACTCGCGAAGCAGTTCCGCGTGCGCGTCCATCGAATCCCCCATGCCCCCGCCGCAAGCCCGAATCAGACCTTCCGTATAGGCCAATCCGCCCTGCTTTGCCAACAATTTAGCCTTAGGAGCGACGTCGGAGCGCCGCATTCCGGCGCGCTTGAATTGCGAATCTATCTCAACGCAATAACGCCCGCCATCCGGGAGGATGGCGGGCGCCTGATCGCGTCGAATATTCGGATCCGGGGGAGTGGCGCGAGCGACGGGACTTGAACCCGCGGCCTCCGGCGTGACAGGCCGGCGCTCTAACCAACTGAGCTACGCCCGCATAGGACTCCGCCCGAAAAGCCCGGCGTATGTACCGGTCCGGGCCTCCCCCGTCAAGCGCAGACGCCCCGAAAGCCCGGACTACTGCGCCGCGACGCCTTTGCGCTCCGGAAACAGGCTCTTGAGGCCTTCCGGCGACGCCGCGCACACGCCCCGTTCGGTGATCAGGGCGCTCACCAGCCGGGCGGGCGTGACGTCGAAGGCATCGTTGCGGGCCGGGCTGCCGGGGGCCGCGATATCGACCTCGACGACGGTCCCATCGGGCAGGCGGCCGTTCATCTTCGTCACTTCCGCCCCGCCGCGATCCTCGATGGGGATTTCGCGCACGCCATCGACGACCGTCCAGTCGATGGTCGGGCTCGGCAGCGCCACATAGAACGGCACGCCGTTGTCGCGTGCGGCCAGCGCCTTCAGATACGTGCCGATCTTGTTGCAGACATCGCCCTGCGCGGTGACGCGGTCGGTGCCGACGATGCAAAGATCGACGAGGCCGTGCTGCATCAGGTGGCCGCCCGCATTGTCGACGACGATGTGGTGCGGCACGCCGTGGCGGCCGAGTTCCCACGCCGTCAGCGAGGCGCCCTGGTTGCGCGGGCGCGTCTCGTCGACCCAGACATGAATCGGGATGCCCGCGTCGTGCGCCATGTAGATGGGCGCGATCGCGGTACCCCAGTCGACCGTTGCGAGCCAGCCCGCGTTGCAGTGCGTGAGCACGTTGACTGGCCCCTTCCCGCCCCGCTTCTCGTAGGCCTGCCGGATGAGCGCCAGCCCGTTGCGCCCGATCGCCGCGCAGATTTCGACATCCTCGTCGCAGATTTCCGCTGCCAGCTTCCAGGCCGCATCGAACCGGGCGGAGGCGCCGAGCGGTGCCAGATGCGCGCGCACCCGGTCCAGCGCCCAACGCAGGTTGATCGCCGTCGGCCGCGTGACAACCAGCGTGTCGTAGGCGTGCGCGAGCGCCTTGTCGGATGCATCGTCGCGAAGACCGATCGCCATGCCATATGCGGCCGTCGCGCCGATCAGCGGCGCGCCGCGCACGATCATCGTCTTGATCGCGCGTGCAGCCGCACCGAGCGTTTCGATGCGATGGATCTCGAAGCGGTGCGGAAGCTTCGTCTGGTCGATCACTTCGACCGCGGCCGCGCCGGCGACCGGCCAGATCGTCCGATAATGCTTGCCGTCGACCTTCATGCGCCGCTCCCGCGGTGGGTGGTGGGCGGTGAGGGGATCGAACCCCCGACATTCTCGGTGTAAACGAGACGCTCTGCCGCTGAGCTAACCGCCCGCTATTTGAGGCCGTCGCGCAGGAACTTGCCGGCCTTGAACTTGGGGCAACGGCTCGCCTTCAGACGGATCGTCTCGCCGGTTCGCGGATTGCGCCCGTCGCTCGCCTTGCGCATGGCGACGTAGAACGTGCCGAAGCCGAACAGCTTGACGTCGTCGCCCTTGCGCAACTGACGCGCGATCGTCTCGAGTGCCGCGTCCAGCGCCGAAGAGGCCTGGTCTTTCGACAGGTCCGTTTTCGCGGCGACCGCCGCAACCAGATCGTTCTTGTTCACGGGCCTGCGTGGCTCCCGTCCTTGAATTCGAGGATCGCGATACGGCGTATCCACCGTCCGCGAGTTCGCCCCCGTTCTAGGCAGACAGGTTGCCCGCGTCAATCGCGGGGCGCAGGAAACCCACAGGAAATGCGGCTTGACAATTCGAAGGCCGGATCGCTGCCGGAGGGTGTATTCGCCCTCCGGCAGCACATCGCGCCGTCAGTGTGCGGGATCAGTGCGTGACGAGACCGGCAGCGTCATCGCCCGCCTTCTTCGGCGGCACGTTCTCGATCTCGGGCTCGACCCATTCGATCGCGACCGGTACCCGGGTGAGCGCACGCGCCAGCACTTCGTCGACGGTGCCGACTGGCACGATCTCGAGCGCCTTCTTCGCGTTCTCCGGGATCTCGGCAAGATCCTTCTCGTTCTCCTTCGGGATCAGGACCGTCTTGATGCCCGCATGCAGGGCGGCAAGCAGCTTTTCCTTCAGTCCGCCGATCGGCAGCACGCGGCCACGCAGCGTGATTTCGCCGGTCATCGCCACGTCGCGCCGGACGGGAATGCCCGTCAGCACCGAGACAATCGCCGTGATCATGCCCACGCCCGCCGACGGACCGTCCTTGGGCGTCGCGCCTTCCGGCACATGCACGTGGATGTCGCGTTTGTCGAACAGCGGCGGCTTGATGCCGAGGAGTGCCGCCCGGCTGCGCACATATGCGTGTGCGGCCTGCACCGATTCCTGCATGACGTCGCCAAGCTTGCCGGTGATCGTCATCTTGCCCTTGCCGGCCGACAGCACGGCTTCGATCGTCAGCACTTCGCCGCCGACTTCCGTCCAGGCCAGACCGTTGACGAGCCCGACCATGTCGTCGTGCTCGACCTCGCCCCAGCGGAACTTTTTCACGCCGGCATACTTCTCGAGGTTCTTCGGCGTGACGACGATCTTCTTCACGTTCTCGACCAGGATCGCCTTGACCGCCTTGCGGGCAAGCCCGGCGATCTCGCGTTCCAGGCTGCGCACGCCGGCTTCGCGCGTGTAGTAGCGGATCAGGTCGCGCAGGCCTTCGTCGCTGATCGCCCACTCGCCCTTCTTCAGGCCGTGCATCTCTTCCTGCTTGCGGATGAGATGGCCGCGCGCGATCTCGATCTTCTCCTCTTCGGTGTAGCCCGAGAGGCGGATGATCTCCATGCGGTCGAGCAGCGGCTGCGGCATGCGCAGCGTGTTCGCCGTCGTCACGAACATGACGTCCGACAGGTCGTAGTCGACCTCGAGATAGTGGTCGGCGAACGTCGCGTTCTGTTCGGGGTCGAGGACCTCGAGCAGCGCCGACGTCGGATCGCCGCGCCAGTCGGACCCGAGCTTGTCGATCTCGTCGAGCAGGAAGAGCGGGTTCGACGACTTCGCCTTCTTCATGCCCTGGATGACCTTGCCGGGCATCGAGCCGATATAGGTGCGCCGGTGGCCGCGGATCTCGGCCTCGTCGCGCACGCCGCCGAGCGACATGCGCACGAAATTGCGCCCCGTCGCCTTGGCGATCGACTTGCCCAGCGACGTCTTGCCCACGCCCGGCGGGCCGACGAGGCACAGGATGGGCCCGCGCAGCTTGATCGTGCGTTCCTGCACGGCAAGATATTCGAGGATGCGCTCCTTCACCTTCTCGAGACCGTAGTGGTCGGCATCGAGGACCTTGCCGGCGTTCTTGACGTCGCGCTTGACCTTGGTGCGCTTCTTCCAGGGGATCGACAGGATCCAGTCCATGTAGTTGCGCACGACCGTGGCTTCGGCCGACATCGGGCTCATCGACTTCAGCTTCTTGAGCTCGGCATAGACCTTGTCGCGCGCTTCCTTCGAAAGCTTGACCTTCTTGATCCGCTCCTCAATTTCGGAAGCCTCATCCTTGCCCTCGTCGGTCTCGCCGAGTTCCTTCTGGATCGCCTTCAGCTGTTCGTTCAGGTAGTACTCGCGCTGGGTCTTCTCCATCTGGCGCTTCACGCGGTTGCGGATGCGCTTCTCGACCTGCAGCACGCCGATCTCGCCTTCCATCGAGGCGTAGATCTTCTCCAGCCGCTGGGCGACCGTCTCGAGTTCGAGCAGTTCCTGCTTTTCGGGGATCTTCAGCGCCAGGTGCGAGGCGACGGTATCGGCAAGCTTGCCCGGATCGTCGATCTGGTTGACCGAGACGAGGACCTCGGGCGGGATCTTGCGGTTGAGCTTGATGTACTGCTCGAACTGGCCGACGACCGTGCGCACCAGCGCTTCCATCTCCGAGGCCGTGCCGGCCTTGTCGGGGACAGGCTCGGCATAGGCCTGGAAGAAATTGGTGTTTTCCGACCAGCCGGTGACACGCGCGCGCGCGCCGCCCTCGACCAGCACCTTCACGGTGCCGTCAGGCAGCTTCAGCAACTGGAGCACGGTGCCGATCGTGCCGACCGTGTAGATGTCGGCGGGCTGCGGATCGTCCTGCGCGGCGTTCTTCTGGGCGACCAGCAGGATCTGCTTGTCGTCCTTCATCACGTCTTCGAGCGCCCGGACCGATTTCTCGCGACCGACGAAGAGCGGCACGATCATGTGCGGGAAAACGACGATGTCCCGCAGGGGAAGCACCGGATAGAGAGTGCCGCGTGTCTTTTCCATTTCGACTGTCTTTCCTCGTCGCCGGCCCGTCCGGTCATCCCCCCTGCCGGGAGCGACCTCCGAACGTCCGTCCAGATACAGGCCCCGAAGAGGCGGGCCTCATTGCTACAAATTGGGCGGGACGGCGCGCCCGATCAAGGGCGCGCCCGCCTCACGCCGATGTTCCGACCTGCGCCGGCGGACGCTCGCCGTGCACGTGCAAGGGCTTGGCGCGGCCTTCGACGACCTCGCTGTTGATCACGACTTCCTCGACGCCGGCCATTCCCGGCAGTTCGAACATCGTGTCGAGCAGGATCACTTCCATGATCGAACGCAGCCCGCGCGCACCCGTCTTGCGCGCGATCGCCTTGCGCGCGATCGCGCGAAGCGCGTCGTCCGAAAAGGCGAGCTTGATGCCTTCCATGTCGAACAGGCGCTGGTACTGCTTGACCAGTGCGTTCTTCGGCTTCTGCAGAATGTCGACGAGAGCCTCTTCCGACAGGTCGTTAAGCGTCGCGACCACCGGCAGGCGGCCGATGAACTCCGGGATCAGGCCGAATTTCAGCAGATCTTCCGGTTCGACGTTCTTGAGGATCTGGCCCGCAGTGCGCTCGTCCGGCCCGCGCACGTCGGCGCCGAAACCGATGGACGTCCCGCGCGAACGGGCCGCGATGATCTTGTCGAGGCCGGCGAACGCGCCACCGCAGATGAACAGGATGTTCGTCGTGTCGACCTGCAGGAACTCCTGTTGCGGATGCTTGCGGCCGCCCTGCGGGGGAACCGAGGCGACCGTGCCTTCCATGATCTTCAGCAGCGCCTGCTGGACGCCTTCGCCCGACACGTCGCGCGTGATCGACGGATTCTCGGACTTGCGGCTGATCTTGTCGACTTCGTCGATATAGACGATGCCGCGCTGCGCGCGTTCGACGTTGTAGTCGGCCGCCTGCAGCAGACGCAGGATGATGTTCTCGACGTCTTCGCCGACATAACCGGCTTCGGTCAGTGTCGTCGCGTCGGCCATCGTGAAGGGAACGTCGATGATCCGGGCCAAGGTCTGCGCCAGCAACGTCTTGCCGCAACCCGTCGGGCCGAGCAGCAGGATGTTCGACTTGGCGATCTCGACCTCATTGCCCTTCTGGCCGTGCGACAGGCGCTTGTAGTGATTGTGCACGGCGACCGACAGGACGCGCTTGGCGTGGTCCTGGCCGATCACATAATCGTCGAGGACGGTGCAGATGTCCTTGGGCGTCGGCACCCCGTCGCGCGACTTCACCAGCGTGGTCTTGTGTTCCTCGCGGATGATGTCCATGCAAAGTTCGACGCATTCATCGCAGATGAATACCGTCGGGCCCGCGATGAGCTTGCGGACCTCGTGCTGGCTCTTGCCGCAGAAAGAGCAGTAGAGAGTGTTCTTCGAATCGCCCGAGGACTTGTTCATTCCGTCACCGCTCCGTCCGGACAGCCCCAGAATTGGGACTCCGGACCTGAATGGATGTTAGCCCTCACCCGCCGTTGCGGCAACCGCACCCGCCTGATCGCCCGCATAAACCGAACGGGAACCCACGGGGAACGAACGCGCACCGGGATGGGGAAACGATAAGGCCCCGCAACCGGCGATACAAGCCGCGTGCCAGCTGCCAAAGACCGCGAGGATTTTAGGGAAATCAGGCCGCCTTGGCTTCGTCCGAGCGCGGGGGGCGCTCGATCACGACCTCATCGATGAGCCCGAACGTCTTGGCTTCGTCGGGGCTCATGAACTTGTCGCGCTCAAGCGCCGTCTCGATCGCCTCGACCGGCTGGCCGGTGTGGCGCACGTAGATCTCGTTGAGGCGCTTGCGCAGGCTCAGGATTTCGCGCGCCTGGATCTCGATGTCCGTTGCCTGGCCCTGCGCGCCGCCCGACGGCTGGTGGACCATGATGCGCGAGTTGGGCAGCGAGAAGCGCTTGCCCTTCGTGCCGGCGGCCAGCAGCAGCGAGCCCATCGAGGCCGCCTGGCCGATGCACACCGTCGCCACGTTGGGGCGGATGTACTGCATCGTGTCGTAGATCGCGAGCCCGGAGGTGACCACGCCGCCAGGCGAGTTGATGTAGAGCGAGATGTCCTTCTTGGGATTCTCGCTCTCGAGGAACAGGAGCTGGGCGCAGATCAGGCTCGAGACCGCGTCGTTGACGGGGCCGACGAGGAAGATGATGTGTTCCTTGAGAAGGCGCGAGTAGATGTCGAAAGCACGTTCGCCGCGCGCCGTCTGTTCGACGACCATCGGCACAAGGGTGTTCATCTGGACGTCGATCGACATGGAGGGAGCTCCCGGGGATTGGTTCGTGCGGTCCGACCTATATGTAGGCCGGTCGCGCGCGGCCGATCAAGTGATCCGGCCAAAAGAAAAACGGCGGCGCGGACATGGGCCCGCGCCGCCGTCATTTACCTTGAACCGGAGTGTCAGGCCGCTTCGGCTTCCTTCGTCAGTTCTTCGGCCGAGACTTCCTTTTCGGTGACCTTGGCGAGCTCGACGATGAAGTCGATCACCTTGTCCTCGAAAATAGGCGCACGGAGCTGGGCGAGCGCGTCCGGGTTCTTGCGATAGAGCTCGATGACCTCGCGCTCCTGCCCCGGATAGCGGCGCGCCTGTTCGGCGAGCGCCCGGTTGACCTCTTCCTGTGCGACCTGAACGTTGTTGGCACGCCCGATCTCGGCGAGGAGAAGCCCGAGGCGGACACGGCGTTCCGAAATCGCCTGGTATTCGGCCTTGATGGTGTCGTCCGACTTGCCCTTGTGCTCGGGATCCTCGTAGCCGCGCTTGCGCTCTTCCTCGACCTGGCTCCAGATCTGGGAGAACTCGGCCTCGACCATGCCGGGCGGCACCGGGAAGCTGTGCGCGTCGGCGAGCTTGTCGAGAAGCTGGCGCTTCAGTTTCGCGCGCGCATGCCGCACGAGTTCGCGCGACAGCTGGTCCTTGACGGCCTTCTTCAGCGTCTCGAGATCGTCGAACCCGAGGCCCTTGGCGAAGGCGTCATCCTGCGCCATCGGGATCGCCTCACGCAGTTCCTTGACCTCGACCTTGAACGTCGCCGGCTTGCCGGCCAGCGTGTCGTTCACGTACTGCTCGGGGAACACGATGTTGACGTCGCACTTGTCGCCGACGCTCTTGCCGATCAGCTGGTCCTCGAAGCCCTTGACGAACTGGTTGGAGCCCAGCTCGAGCGCGTGGTCGCTGCCTTTGCCGCCGTTGAACGGCACGCCGTCGAGGAAGCCTTCGAAATCGATGACGAGCGTGTCGCCGGACTTGGCGGGCCGCTTCTCCTCGACCTTCTTGGTCTGCTTCTGCGAACGCGCGAGGCTTTCGAGCGCCTTGGCGATCTCCGCTTCGCCCGGCTCCGCCTTCAGCCGCTCCAGTTCGATCGACTTGAAATCGACCGGCGCGATCTCGGGGAGGACTTCGACGTCGAGCTTGTACTCGAGGTCCTTGCCCTCGGCGAAATTGACGACCTCGATCTTCGGCTGCAACGCCGGCTTGAGGCCGCGCTCGAGGATCGCCTGGTTCGAGGAATCCTGCACGGCCCGCTGCAGGACCTCGCCCATGACCGACTGGCCATAGCGCTGCTTGAGCACGCCCTTGGGCGCCTTGCCCGGGCGGAAGCCCGGCAGGTTGACGCGCTTCGACAGGTCGTCGAGCTCGATTTCGATCTTCGTGGCGATATCGGCGGCCGAGACCACGACCTTGTAGCCGCGCTTCAGACCGTCGTTCAGTGTTTCGGTGACTTGCATGGCATCCCACTCGCGGGAATTTCAGGGACCGGCAGGAATCGGCGGCTCGTCCGGGTGCTTGTGAAAACTGGTGCGGGCGGAGGGACTTGAACCCCCACGACTTGCGTCACGAGAACCTAAATCTCGCGTGTCTACCAGTTTCACCACGCCCGCACGGCCGACATTTCTGCGGCATTTGGGGCGCTTCTCGTACTCGGCTTGCCGGCTGCCGTCAATCCGGCAGCGCTTTAAGGGTTCGGCATCGGCGAATTGCAAATTGTGAATGGCAGTTATTCCAATTTTGCTAAAGTATACATTTTTTATATTTTCAATCTTTAATTGCTGCAATTTAATCATAGCATTGAGCAGTTTCGATAGCAGACTAATATTTCCAAAAACCATACTAACGTATTGATACAGCAAAATTTTTTCAAAGACTCCGGCGACCACAAATGGTTGCCTGTGCGTGCTGAAAGGCAGTCGGCAGAAGCCGATTTCATCCACCCAGAAGGAAGGATCAAATCACATGTCAAATTCGATCAATACCAATGTCGGCGCAATGGTGGCCCTGTCCTCGCTGCGCACCACGACGACCGCCCTCAACGTCGCCTCCAAGCAGGTCCAGACCGGCTATCGCGTCGCCGACGCGGCCGACGACGCGTCGACCTTCTCTGTCGCCCAGGGTATCCGCGGCAACCTGCAGGCCTATCAGGCGGTCCAGGGTTCGCTCGCCAACGGCGTGGGCCTCGGCTCCGTCACGCAGGCGGCACTGACCAAGATATCGGATCTGGTCGGCAACATGCAGGCCAAGATCACGCAGCTCGCCGACGGCGGCATCAATCCGGCCCAGCGCACGATCTACACCGCTGACCTCGCCGCGATGACCAGTCAGGTCGCGAACTTCATCGCGCAGGCGAACTACAACGGTACGAACCTCCTGTCGACCGGTTCGGTCGACAAGACGTTCCTTGCCGACACGGTCGGGACGACGCTGACGATGAACACGCAGCAGGCTGTCGGTACTGCGTTCACGACCTTCACCGGATACGACGTATCCAATGAAGCGAATGCGGTGCTCGCACTTACCTCGCTGCAGACGTTCCAGGCCCAGGTCGCGACGTCGCTGGGTGGGAACGCTGCGGATACCCGTTCGATGAAACTGCAGAGCGACTTCGTGAACTCGATCGTGGATGCCACGACGACGGGTCTCGGCGCGATCGTCGACGCCGACATCGGCAAGGCTTCGGCCTCGGTGCAGTCGCTGCAGGTTCGCCAGCAGCTCGGCATCCAGTCGCTGTCCATCGCCAACCAGCAGCCTTCGGTCCTGCTGGGCCTCTTCCGCTAACTTCGCGGCAAGGCACTTCGACAAGGACGGGGGCGACCGAAAGGTCGCCCCCGTTTTCGTTCGTCCCTGATTTGTTTTGAGGGGTCACGAGTTCTGCATTTTTTGCGGAACAGCGTCGCGTCACCCTGCTTCAATTAATCAATAATTAGCCAGTTCTGAAGATCCATATCCATATCAATGGATTGGAAATTTCCCGTTTTACAGCTGCAATCACGGCGAGCAGCTCGATACCGCTCACCATTTAATCAGTAACAAATTTTGCCGTGACGTCCGCCGCAAGCGGGTGTCTCATTAAGTTGTCCAACGACCGATCGGCAGAAGCCGACCGCAACCCGTTCCAGAAGGAAGGTACCAATCCAATGTCGAACTCGATCAACACCAATGTCGGCGCGATGGTGGCCCTCGCCTCCCTCCGCACCACCCAATCCGCTCTCAGCGTCGCTTCCAAGCAGGTCCAGACCGGCTATCGCGTTTCCGACGCGGCAGACGACGCGTCGACCTTCTCGGTCGCGCAGGGCATCCGTGGCAACCTCCAGGCCTACCAGGCCGTGCAGGGTTCGCTCGCCAACGGCGTGGGCCTCGGCTCCGTCACGCAGGCGGCACTCACCAACATTTCCGATCTCGTCGGCAACCTGCAGGCCAAGATCACGCAGCTCGCCGACGGGTCGATCTCGTCCAACCAGCGCACGATCTACACGGCCGACTTCAACTCGATGACGTCGCAGATCCAGAACTTCATCAGCCAGGCGAACTACAACGGCACG
>JBGAKN010000034.1:0-4203 GCA_044224405.1 Tagaea sp.
AACAGGATGTCGGACAGCGCGCCCATCGTGCAGAAATTGGTGCGCTGCGCGATGGCGCCGAAGGCGATTCCGGCGACGAAAGCCCAGAGGGCGACGATCTGATGGACGGGCAGGTCGAACATCGCGCGAATGTAGCTCTTGCCCCGATCGCGCGACAACCCGTAAGGTTTCCCGCCATTTCACAAGGGTTTCCCGCGATGAGCGTCACCACCCTCGACGTCAAAGGTCTTAACTGCCCGCTGCCCGTGCTGCGCGCGAAGAAGACGTTCGGCACCCTGCCGGCCGGCGGCACGCTGCGCGTGCTGGCGACCGATCCGGGTGCCGTGAAGGACTTCGAGGCCTTCTGCCGCGCGACGGGCGCGACGCTCGCCAGCGTCGGCGAAGCCGACGGCGTCTTCACCTTCGAGATCACCAAGGCACCCTGAGCCGGGCATGCCCGCCATGCCGGATTGGCGCGAGCCGCCGGCCGCGGACGCCATGCTAGCCTCACATCCATGATCGAACGCCAGCACCGCAGCGAAGGCCTCTGGCTGCTCGCCCTTCTCGCGATCTTCTGGGGTGCGAACTGGCCGGCGATGAAGCTCGCCGTGGGCGAGCTTGCGCCCTGGACCTTCCGCGTCGTGTGCGTCTATATCGGCGCGGCCGGGCTGTTCGCGCTCGCCAAGGTGCGCGGCATTCCGCTCGCCCTGCCGCGCGGGCGCGAGCTTGTCTTCGCGCTGACGGCCATCCTCAACATCGCGATCTGGCAGGTGACGTCGGCCTACGGGCTCAAGTTCATGTCGGCCGGCCGCGCGGTGCTCGTCGCCTTCACGATGCCGATCTGGGCGGCCGTGTTCGGCGCGATCTTCGTGGGCGACCGGTTCACGGCGCGCAAGTCGCTGGCGCTGGGGCTCGGCGTCGCCGGGCTCGGCCTGCTGGCACTGCCCGCGAGCGACACGCTCGCGAACTCGCTGCTGGGGCTGGCGCTGATGCTTGCCGCGGCCGTGGGATGGGCGGCGGGCACGGTCACGCTCAAGGCGCAGCGCTTCCAGATGTCGGCGGTTTCGTTGACGGCCTGGCAGCTCGCCATCGCGGGCCTGCCGCTGATCGCGGGCATGGTGTGGTTCGAGATCCTCGGGCCCGAAGGCTCGATCCTGCCCAAGGGCGCGTTCACGCTGCAGGGCTTCCTCGGCACGGCCTATGCCTCGACGGTGCCGATGATCTTCTGCCACTGGGCCTGGTTCCGCACGCTGGAGATCCTGCCCGCGTCGGTCGCCTCGATCGGCACGTTGGCCGTGCCCGTGGTGGGCGTGCTGTCGTCGGCGCTGCTGCTGGGCGAGGCCGTGGGCTGGGCCGAGCTTCTCGCGATGGTGTGCGTGGTCGCGGCGCTGGCGCTGGCGCTGCTGTCGCCGCCCGAACGGGCCTAGTCGGCCGCGATCTTGCCTTCGCGTTCGGCGGCGCGCGCGGCGGCCTTCTTCGCCTGCCGGCGGTGCACGAGATACAGGATCGACGCCGAGAACACGAACACGCCGAACATGATGAAGAGGAAGTTGTCGGCGATATCGCCCATCGCCGCCTCGAGCGCGTGCCCGAAGATGTAGCCGAAGCCGGCGAACGAGAACGCCCAGACGAACGCCGCGATGAAATTCAGGATCGCGAAACGCGCCGGATGCACGCGCGCCATGCCCATCGCGAACGAGGCGAAGTTCCGCACGCCGTAGACGAAGCGGAACGACAGGATGAACCATTTGTCATAGCGATGGAGCATCTCGAGCGCGCCGTCGACGCCCGATCGCCAGGCCGGCCGCCGTTCCAGGATCTGGGTGCCGTAGCGCCGCCCCAGCCAGAACCACATCTGGTCGCCGCTGAAGCTGCCAAGCCAGGCCGTGAGGACGAGGAGCCAGAAATGCAGCGTGCCCTGCTGGGCGGCGGCGCCCGCGAAGATCACGAAGGTCTCGCCTTCGAGGAACGTCCACAGGAAGATCACGACGTAGACGAGCGTGCCGTATTGGCTGACCATGCTCTGGATGTCGTTCGAAAATTCCAAGAAACCCATCCCGACCGGTTTGTGGTATCGTCTGCGTCGCCCTGTTTGACGGGGCGACGTTAGCACGTCCGCATGCCCGTGGAAGGTTTACGGGCGACCGGCCGGAGAGGATCGATGGTTATCCGTCTTGTTGGCGTAAAGCGACTTATTGCCGTCATGTTCGCCGCGACGCTTGCGCTCGCGGGTCAGGCGCATGCCGAAGACCCGCGCCCGAACAGCTCGCCGCCGAAGGTCAACAAGGACGCGGACAACATCAACGCCTCGAACCCGCGTGTGTTCCACGCGGGGCCGGGCAAACCGCTGCAGGGCGGGGTGTGGACGCCGCCGTCGGCGGTTCCGAAAAAGCCGGACAAGCCGGCCGAAGGCGGCCACTGATCCGTTAAAGGGTAGGTCCGTTCAGGGTGCGGGTACGCCCGCCGGATCGGCCGGGGGTGCTGGCATCGCGGCCGGCGTCAGCTCGAAGCATTCCGTAACGCCGCCGAGGGTGCGTGTGCAGCGGAAGCGTGCGTTGGGATCGGGTTTGGCCGGCGGCTCGCCGTTGAAGCGGGCCAGCTGGTCGCAGACGAGCGCGCGGTCGCCCGTCATGTACATGCCTTCGCAGCGCCCTGGGATCAGGTTGGGGCCGAGCAGGATGCCCGCGCCGTAGATACCGGTGCCGAGATGGGCGGTATAGGGGCTCGTGAAGGTCTTGATCTTGTCCGGCACGGCGCTGAGCGGCGGGCTGCCCTGGAAGTTGGGCGTGTGCGACGAGCACGCGGCAAGCCCCATGCCCAAAAGGAGCACGGCGGCGGCGGTCCGGATCTGGCGGGTTATCTTGAACATGTCTAAAATTTGAACCAAATTGATTAAGAAACCGTAAATCCCGACGGATTTCCGGCCCGGCGCTTCAGTTATTCGCCTTGTAGATGGCCAAGTCATGGAAAAAGCTGTCGAAAGCGGCCTTGGGGGTCAGGCCGGTCGCCGCCTCGAAGCGTACGACCGCCTCCATCGGCAGGTTCCGGACCGGCGAGAACAGGTTGTCGAAAACGGTCAGGAAGTCGGCCTTCGTGAACTGGGCGACGTCGAGCCCGTCGCCGATCTGCACGTACTTGTTGGGCGAGATGCTGATCGACGTCTGCTTGTGCTGCATGATCTTGAAGAACCATTCGCGGCGCGTGTCGAAGCGCTTGAAGGCCTGCGCGATCTTGACCAGCACCTTCCAGAAGATCACCTGCGCGCGCGGATCGCCGTAGAAATCGTCCCACGTGAAGGCCTGGCCGACGCGCTCGCGGATCTCGTCCACGATCGTGGCGCATTGCGCGTTCCACTCGGTTTCTTCCTCGCCGACCAGCGAGTGGATGAAGAAGAAGAAATTGTGGAGCATGCCGCGGTCGAGCTGCTGGGACTGGAAGAAGTCCGACAGCGGATGCACGACGAGCCGGCCGAACGAATTGACGCGGCGGTTGAGGTTCTGCGCATCGACGATCGTGCTGACGATCTGCTGGAAGACGGCGCGATAGAAATTGTCCATCTCGCCCGAGACCTTCATCGCCTCGGCGATCTTCTCGACGTCGTCGGGACCGATCTTGCCGCCGAGCCGCTCGACCTCCGCTTCCACGGTCTTGACGAATGCGTCGAGCATCGTGACGACGGCGTGGCGGATCTGGAGGGGGCCTTTGGCGAACATGATGGTAGCGAGTCTAACCTCTGGTGGGGCAGATGGGAACTGCCGCGGGCGCTTAGGGGGGTGCGAGGCACCGGCGCGCGATGCTAGGCTCTGGTCCGGGGAGACTCCGGAGGATTTGCGGTTTGACGTCCGTTCCTGAACTCTATGCCGGCAAGACGATCCTCGTGACGGGGGCAACCGGCCTCTATGGCCGCGCGCTGATTCCCCGGCTGGTTGCGGCCGGTGCCAAGGTCCGCGCGGTCTCTACGAAGGCGGCCCCGCCGGGCTTTCCCGGCGGCCCCGCGGTCGAGCATCTGGCGGGCGACCTGACCGACCGGCATTTCGCCGACCGCGTGGCGGCGGGGGCTGACGGACTTTTCCACCTCGCCGGACGGCGCGGCTCGATCGCGATCCAGATCAAGCACGGCGCCACGATGCTTTCGCAGAACACGCTCATCTGCATGAACACGCTGGAGGCCGCGCGCCGCGCCAACGTCGCGCGCATCGTCTACACCAGCACCGTATCGGTCTA
>JBGAKN010000019.1:0-30790 GCA_044224405.1 Tagaea sp.
ACCGATTGAGAAAAACTCAATCGGCGCCAAAACTTTACTGAATTGCGGCCGAAGCGCGGGGGTGGGCATCTGGTCGGTGCCCCTCCTCGAGCCCGGACGCATCCATGAAACGCCTTCTTGCCGCTTCCGCCCTTGCGCTCCTGCTTGCCGTCGCGGCCGGTGGCTCCGCCGACGCGCAGGAGGCCCGCCAGATCCGCATCGCGCCGCAGTTCGGCATCGCCTATCTGCCGCTGCATGTGGTGCGCGAGAAGAAGCTGCTGGAGGCGAGCGTACGCGCCGCCGGCCTGCCCGAGCCGAGCGTCGAGTGGATCACGATCTCGGGCGCGGCCGCGATGAACGACGGATTGCTGTCGGGCTCGATCGAGTTCGTCACCGCCGGCGTCACGCCGATGATCACGGTGTGGGACAAGACGCGCACCCAGCATCGCGTGCGCGGCGTGGCATCGCTGGGCTCGATGCCGAACTACCTGCTGACCAACAACCCGGCGGTGCGCGACGTCGGGGACCTGACCGAGAAGGACCGCATAGCTCTCCCCTCGGCGCGCATCGGCTTCCAGGCGGCGCTGATCCAGATGGCGAGCGAGAAGGCGTTCGGACCGGGCAAGTTCGGCCGGCTGGATGCGCTGAGCGTCAGCATGTCGCATCCCGACGCGACCGTCGCGATGCTGTCGGGCCGCTCGGAGATCACCGCGCACTTCACGAGTCCGCCCTTCCAGCAGCGCCAGCTCGAGGACCCGAAGATCCACAAGCTCGCCTCCAGCTACGACCTGCTCGGCGGGCCGCACACGTTCAACGTCGTCTACGCGACGGGGCGCTTCGCGGACGCCAACCCGAAGACGGTGAAGGCGTTCGTCGATGCACTCGACGCGGCCGACGCCTGGATCGTCGCCAATCCGCAGGCGGCGGCGGAACTCTATCTGCGCGCGGAGCCCTCGAATCTTTCGGTCGATTTCGTCCGTTCGATCCTCGTGGACCCCGAGGTGCGCTTCACGACGACACCGGAGAAATCGGCCGCGTTCGCCGAATTCCAGTTCCGCACCGGCCAGATCAAGGCCGCGCCGGTTTCGTGGCAGGACCTATTCTTCGCACCCCTGCACGACCGGCCGGGGAGCTGAGCGCCGCTCAGGTCGTTTCGGTGATCTTGCGCAGGAAGCGCGGCTTGTCGGGATCGAGCCCGCGCGCGCGCGCCACATCCGACACCAGCCCGTAGAAGGACTGCACGGCCGCGATCGGGGCGAGCACGGGCGGCAGGCCCGCGGCCAGCGGCAACGCGATGGCGCCCTCCACATGGGCCGGGCCGATCGCGAGCGTGGGCACCTCGCGCGCGCGCAGCAGGCGCGCGAGGTCGCGCAATCCCTCCAGCGCCGCGTCTTCCTGGCCGATCACCAGCGTGGGAAACGCGGCGTCCACCACGGCGACGGGCCCGTGCAGCACTTCGGCAGCGCTATATGCCTCGGCATGGATCAGGCAGGTTTCCTTGAGCTTGAGCGCCATCTCCTGCGCGGCCGCCAGGCCCGGCCCGCGGCCCACGACATAGACGCTGCGCGCTGCGGCAAGCGGGGCTGCCGCCGCGCGCCAGTCTGCGGCCGCTGCCGCGCGCAGCACGGCCGGAAGCGCTTCCACGGCCGCAAGCAGGTCGGCCCTCTCGCTCCAGTGCGCGGCGATCTGCAGGCACGAAGCGAGGCTCGCGAGATACGATTTGGTCGCAGCCACGCCCTTCTCGGGGCCGACATCGAGCGGCAGCACGTGGGTGCAGGCACGCGCGAGCGGCGATGCGGGATCGTTCGTGACGGCGATCGAGACGGCGCCGCCCTTCGTGGCCGCCTCGCCGAGGCCGACGAGATCGGGGCTCTTGCCCGACTGCGAGATCGCGAGAAAGACGCTGTCGGCGAAATCGGGCGAACCGCCATAGATCGAGCGCACCGAGGGCCCGAGTGACGCGGCGATGCGCCCGAGATGGACCTCCGAGAGATACTTGAAATAGCTCGCGGCGCTGTCCGAGCTGCCGCGCGCACCGGTGACGACGAGGCGCGGCGGCTTCGCACGCAGGCGCCTGCCGATCTCGCGGCAGGCCGCTTCGTTTTTCGCGAGCATTGCCTCGACGCGCGCCGGTGCTTCGGCCGCTTCGCGTCGCAAGAGCGTGTCGTGCTGGTCCATTCCCGTCCCCGGTTCGATCAGGGACGCGACCCTACTTCAACATCGTGTCGCTTTCGAGACCTGCGTTCAGGCGCAGCAGCGCGCCGGCAGGCGGCCGGCGGCAATGCCAAGCCGGCCGCGCGCGCCGTCGAGGATCTGCAGCAGCGACTGGCGCGACACGCCGTCGCGGCGCATCACGGCGTGCGTGACCGGGTCGTCGAGCAGTTCGCCGAGCGTGGGCTCGCCGTCGGGCCGGCGGGCGGGGCGGGGGGCGGGGAATGCGCTGATCTGGGCCATGTCGGGGCCTTTCTGTCTTTCAGGATTGTCCAAGCATCGCGCGGTGCCGTGCCACCGGCAAACGAGCATTTCTGGGGCTCCCGGTGAGCAAAGCTAACCGGTTACCGGCCGATGCCCGAATCCTGTTGTCCGGCACAGCGCGCCCGGCCATCCTGCCGTGCATGCGTGCTTTCCGGGCTCCCAGCTGGTTTCCGGCGTTCCGGCCGACGGCCGGGACGGCGACGGCGTCGGGTGCGGCCGGCTGGCCCCAGTATTTCCTCGTTGTCGTTCTATGGCTGTCGCTGATCGGCTTCGTGTGGTTCTTCATCATCGCGGGCACGCGCGAGATCGAGGCGACCGCCGAGGCGCAGGCGCGCAACCAGGCGCAGGTCTATGCCGACCTCGTCGAGGAGTTCGTCGAGCAGACGCTCGGAAATTTCGACCAGGACCTGCTGCTTCTGCGCGACGCCTATCTGCGCCACGACCTGGGCCCGGATCTGCGCGTGTGGCGCGCGTCGAACTATTCCCGCAGCTCGATCGCCGTCTTCTATTCGATCATCGACGCCGAAGGCAGGCTGGTGGCGACGACCGGCGACCAGACGTCCATCGGCATGGAACTTGGCGACCGCCTGTCCTTCCTCGTCCACAAGGAACGCGGCGACGACAAGCCCTACCTGGGCGTGCCCGCCGTCAGCCGCGCGACGAACCGTGAGGCACTCCAGCTCACGCGCCGGATCGACGGGCCGGACGGAAGCTTCCAGGGTGCCGTCGTCGTCTCGCTCGACGCCGAATACTACAGCCGGTTCTTCGCGCGCACGCGCGCGCGCGCGAAAGACATCATCGCCCTTCTCGGCACGGACGGAGCGCTGCGCGTGCGCGCAGGCCCCGAACAGTCCGGCGCCACCTCCTATCTCGGGCGCCCGACCTTCGAGCGCATGCTGCGCGAGCGTGCGGGCACGGGCCGCGGACCGGGCCAGAGCGACGGCATCGACCGGTTCCTGGCCTTCCGCACGCTCGACGAGTACGGGCTGATCGTCTACGTCGCGGTCGCCGCCGACGAAGACACGTCGATCCTGCAGTCGGGCATCGATTTCCTGCGGCGGATCGCGTGGATCTGCACCGTGCTGACAGGCATCAGCGCGCTGGCGATCGCCTTCCTGCTCAAGCGCCGGCACGAGGCGGCGCTGACGCGCACGATCGTGGGCGAGCTGTCGCGGCGCATGGGCGTGATCGGCGGCCTGCTCGACCGGTCCGACGCGATCCTGCTATCCGTCGGCGGCGACGGAAAAGTCCACTACGCCAACGCACGCTGTCGCGAGCTGTTCCGCGGCCGCGCGGGTGCCCAGGCCATCCAGGCGCAGTTCCGCTTCGTGTCGGACAGCGCGTCCGAGATCTTCCTCGACCGCATCCGCGCATCGCAGGCGGCCCCCGTCTCGTTCGAGCAGGACCTGCTCGACGCGCGCGACGAGCAGCGCTCGCTGCTGTGGGTGTGGAGCGCCGACGACCGCGTCGCCGCGGGCACCCCGTCATTCATCGGATTCGCCATCGACGTGACGGCGCGCAGGCGCGACGAGATGACGGCGATCCGCAGCGACAAGATCTCGTCGCTGGGCGAGATCGCCGCGTCGATCGTGCACGAGCTCAACCAGCCGCTCAACGTCATCGGGCTGGCCTGCTCGAACGCGCGCGAACTGCTGGCCGGCCGGTCGGTGCCGGACGGCGCGATCCAGCGGCTCGACCGGATCGAGCAGCAGGTCGGCCGGGCGGCCGGCATCCTCGACCGGCTACGCCGCTACATGTCGGGATCGGCGGCCAACCCGTCGACCCGGTTCTCCGTCGCCGAAGCGGTCCGTTCGGCCGAGGAATTCGTCGCCGACCAGCTGCGGATCGACGGCGTCAGCGTGACCTGCAGCATTCCCGGTGACCACCTGCTGCACGGCGACCGGCTGCTGTTCGAGCAGTTGATCGTCAACCTGGTGCTGAACGCGCGCGACGCGATCGTGTCGGACCCGACGACGCGCGACGAGGCGGTGCGCGGCCAGATCGCCGTCGAAGTCGAGCCGCTGCCCGGCGGGACCCACCTGCGCGTGCGGGTCAGCGACACCGGGCCGGGGCTTTCCGAAGAGGCCGCCGTGCGCGCCTTCGAACCGTTCTTCACGACCAAGCGGGTCGGGCGGGGAACCGGATTGGGGCTTCCCATCTGCCGGACGATCGTGCACTCCTTCGGCGGCGAGATCACGATCCGCAACCTCGCCAGGGGCGCATGCGTCGAGTTCTCGGTCCTGCTGGACCGCGGAACCGCGAGCGCGCTGGCGCCGTCCCATGCGGCGAGCGACGCCGCCCAATGACCTGAAGTAGCGTGCTGGAGACAGGCCGATGCCCGAGACATTCCCCGAGCCGACCAAAGTCCTGATCGTCGACGACGAGGCGGAGATCGCCGCGGAGCTCGCCGCGCTGATCCAGCGGACCGGGCTTGCGGTCGTCACGGCGCACGACGCGGCCAGCGCCATCAACATGTTCGCCGCCGACCAGCAGATCGGCGTGGTCGTCACCGACATCCGCATGCCGCGCCGCTCGGGCATCGAGTTCATCCGCGGCCTGCGCGGCATCGGCACGCGCGGCAAGCTCGCGCGGATCATCTTCTGCACGGGCTATGCCGACGTGAACGTGACGATCGAGGCGCTGCGTCTGGGCGCGGTCGAGTTCCTGACGAAGCCGGTCGAGCCGGCCGAACTGCTCGCCGCCGTACGCAGGGCGGCCGACGATTACCGGCAGGAAATGGACGGGCGCGCCCTTGATGTCGCGGCGACCCGCGATCTCGTGCAGATCGTCGAGCAGTTCAAGTCGTTTATCCTGACAGGCAAGGGCCAGATGCCCGCCGCTGCGGCTTCGGCTGGTGGCGAGCGCCTGCGCAAGACGAACCACTTCCTGGCGATCCGCAAGCTGCGCGACGTGCATCTGCCGACAGCCGAGTTCGACGAGCCGCTCTGGTTCATGCTGCTCGATCTCTACCATTCCCAGATCACCGGCCAGCGCGTGTCGATCTCGAATCTCTGCCTCTCGTCGGGCATCCCGCAGACGACGGCGCTGCGCCGCATCGAGGAACTGGTCGCGCGTGGCCTCGTGCATCGCGTGCCGGACCAGAGCGACCGCCGGCGCGCCTTCGTCGAGCTGTCCGACGACGGGCACGCGCGGATCTCGCGCTTTCTCGACTCCGTCTCGCTGGAAGCGGCGGTCGGCTGAATGGCGTGGCTCCATCTCGTCGTGGCGGCGGCATTCGAGATCGCGTGGGCGATCGGCCTCAAGCAGGCGGCGGGAACTTCCAGCCCCACGGTGTGGGGACTCACGATCGCCTGCATGGTCGCGAGCGTGGTCTTCCTCGGGCTTGCGGTGCGCGAACTGCCGATCGGCACGGCCTATGCGATCTGGACGGGCGCCGGTACAGCGGGCGTGTTCGTCGCCGGCCTGCTGCTGTTCGGGGAATCCGCCGACTTCGTACGCGTGGCGTGCGTCGGCCTCATTCTCGTCGGCGTTCTCGGTCTCAAGTTCCTGGGCGCCTGAAGATCTCCCGCACTGCGGGATGAACCGATTTGGGCCGGTCGCGTACCCGAGGGCAGTTGCGCGTCCTCTGGCACCCCAATAGTATTGTCTTAAAGATAAGACGAGGAACGCCGGGAATGACCAATCGACTTGGCCATCTGATCGTCAGTGGCCGCTGGGACGACAATGTCGCGATCGTCGATGTCGACAAGGCGCTGCTTCGCGAGAACGACCGGACTGCCGGCGCGATCGTCTCGCGCCCGCGCGTCACGCCCGATGTGGATACCGACGGCGACGGCGTGCCCGACGCCAAGGCGAGCGGCCAGCCTGTCGCCGTCGTCGTCGACCGTGCGGCGCGGTTCGCCTATGTCGTGAACCATTCCGGCGCGGCGACGCCCAAGGGTGCTGCCGGCTACCAGCACGGGCATCCCGGCCTCATCACCGTGATCGATCTCGAAAAGGCGCGCGACCCCGCGCATGACGGGACGCTCGGTGCCGTCGCCGCATTCGTGCCGACGGGCCGCACCGGGCCAGTAGGCTGCGCGATCACGCCCGACGACCGCACCCTGCTGGTGAATTGCGGCGAGGCGGAAGAAAGCGAAGACGGCGGCGACGAGATCACCGCGATCGATCTCGCCACGCGCAAGCCCGTGCGGCGGATCATGCTGCGCGAGACGCCGGGCCATCCCGCCGCCGGCCCCAGTCGGCACGACAGCCCGCATCCCAGCTTCGGCCGCTATCCCAATCCGACCGGCATCGCCATCTCGCCGATGAAGGGCGGTTATGCCTTTGTCGGCAATGGTGGTCTCAGCGATGTTTCCGTCGTCGATCTCCAGGCCGCATTCGCCGGCGATCCGGGCGCCGAGATCGGACGCGTTCCGGTCGAGACCGGCCCCTTCGGCCTCGCGGCGAGCCCGGACGGCACGCTCGTGGCTGTCGCCGCGCGCGAAAGCATGTCGGTCGCCTACGAGGGGCGGACCGTCTCGATCATCGACGTGGCGCGCGCCATTTCCGGCGGCAAGGATGCCGAAGTCGCGCGCGTTTCCGTCGGCAGCGACGATCCTTCCGAGCAGACGCGCCCCTTCGCCGTGGCCTTCACGCCGGACGGCAAGCGCATCGTTGCCTCGTGCTTCCGTTCCAACGCGATCTCGGTGATCGACGTCGCCGACGCGATCGCCGGCCGCAAGGGCGAGGTGCACCGCATCCATCCCAAGACCCCCGACGGCGCCCAGCCGCGCCCGCGCGGCATCACGATGGCCGGCGGACGCTATGCCTGCGTGGTCGGCGGCGCCAAGAACGGGCCACGCAGCAGCCTCGTGTGGTTTCTCGATCTCGAGAGCGGGAAGATCGTCTCGACGGTCACCGGCGTCGGCAACGAAACCTACATGCTCGCAGCGATTCCGGCCGGCCGCATGACCTGAACCGGCGGCCCCGCACGTTCCAAGCGTTCCAGTTCCCATAAAAACCGAAAAAGGGAGGATCCGATGGTTCTTACGCGACGCACGCTCCTGCAGACCCTGTCCGCGGCCCCGATCGCCTGCGCGGCTCCAGCCGCGTTCGCCCAAGCGGCCTGGGTTCCGACCCGCGAGGTCGAATTCGTCGTGCCCTTCGCCGTCGGCGGCGGGGCCGACCTGCTCGCGCGGGTCATCCACAAGATCATCACCGAGGAGAAGCTCGTCCCGGTTCCCATCGCGCTCAACAACCGGCCGGGTGGCGGTGGCGCGACCGGCCTGGGGTACGTCACGTCGCGCAAGATCGGCGATCCGCACACGATCATCCTCGTCAACGGGACGACGCAGATCACGCCGATCCTCAATCCGGCGGCCAAGACGCTGTCCGAAGTGCGCCCCTCGATGAACGTCATGCTCGACGATTTCGTGTTCTTCGTGAAGGGCGACGCGCCCTGGAAGGACGCGAAGGCGTTCGTCGCCGACGCGAAGACGAAGCCGGCGAAGGCCTATGCCTTCGCCACCGGCGGGACAACCGACATCATGGCGATCACCGTCTTCGCCAAGGCGACGGGTGCCGAATACAACATGCTGAACTTCAACAGCGGCGGCGAGGCGCTCACCCAGCTGCTCGGCGGGCATGTGCACGCCTGCATGGGCAACCCGCTCGAGTTCATGGGCCACCTGCAGTCGAAGGCGGTGCGCGCGCTCGGCGTGTTCCGCGACACGCGCTTCAAGGCCCTGCCCGACGTTCCCACGATGAAGGAGCAGGGCATCAACGCGCCGAACTTCCAGATGTGGCGCGGCATGGCGACGCCGCGTGGCACGCCGGACGATGCGGCGCGCTACTGGGAAGGCGTGTTCGCCAAGGTCGTCGCGTCGCCGACGTTCAAGGCCTACATCGCCGAGAACATCGCGTCGGAAGCGCCGATCCCGGGCGCGGCCTTCGTGAAGTTCCTCGCCGACCAGGAGAAGCTCTACCGCGATCTCCTCGGCAAGCCGGCCTGAACGCGATGAAGCTTCGCGCGATTCGGGGCGAACTCGCCCTGTGCTCGATCTTCATCGCGACCGGGATCTTCTGGGTCGCCGTGGCGGCGGGATTGCCGATGTGGGACGGATTCGCGCCCGCGACGGGTTTCCTGCCGCTGGTCTACGGCATCCTGCTGGCCGTGCTCGGAATCGCCGCCACCGTCGCCGACGTCCTGTCGGCGACGGCGGGCGGCGAAGCGAAGAGCCCGGTCGGCCGGCCACTGATGATCCTGCTGGCGCTCGCTGCCGGTGTCGCCGGCATCGAATCGGCCGGCTTCTTCGCCTCGATGTTCCTGGCGATGCTGTTCCTGTTCCGCGTGGCGGAACGGCTGCCGGTCGTCGCGTCGCTCGCCGCATCGGCCGGCGCCGCGCTCGTCCTGACGCTCGTGTTCCGCACCTGGCTCGGCGTGCCGTTTCCCGCCGGCCCCTGGGGGTTCTGAAGATGTCGGTCGTCTACGATCTTGCCGCCGGGTTCGCGGGCGCGGTCACGCCCTGGAATCTCCTGATGTGCTTCGCGGGCGTCTTCGCGGGCCAGCTCGTCGGCGCGCTGCCGGGGATCGGGCCGTCCGCGGCGATCGCGCTGCTGCTGCCGCTGACGTTCGGCGCCGACCCGACTTCGGCGATCATCCTTTTTGCCGGCATCTACTACGGCGCGCAGTATGGCGGCACGCTGACCTCGGTGCTCATCAGCGTGCCGGGCGAGCCGTCGAGCGTGATGACCAGCATCGACGGCTACCAGATGGCGCTGCAGGGAAGGGCGGGTGCGGCGCTCGGCATCGCGGCCATCGGCTCGTTCATCGCGGGCACGGTATCGACCGTGGGGTTGATGCTGCTGGCGCCGCCGCTGGCGCGCGCGGCGCTCGCCTTCGGCCCGCCGGAGTATTTCGCGCTCGTCGTGCTCGGCCTCACGGCGCTTGCGGCCGTCGGCGGCTCGGTGCTGAAGGGGCTGACGACAGGCATGTTCGGTCTCCTCATCAGCACCGTCGGCATCGACCAGCAGACGGGCGTGGCGCGCTACGCCTTCGACCAGACATGGCTGCTGGACGGCGTGGGCTTCATCGTGCTGTCGGTCGCGCTGTTCGGCGTGGGCGAGGTGCTGTCGAGTGCCGGCATGGAAACGCCGCGGCCGATCACGACGGTCAAGAACCTGCTGCCTTCGCGTGCCGAATGGAAGCAGAGCCGCATGCCGATCCTGCGTGGCAGCCTGATCGGCTTTTTCGTCGGCGTACTGCCGGCGACGGGCGCCACCATCGCCTCGTTCCTCGCCTATATCGTCGAGAAGAAGGTCGCCAAGGATCCGTCGCGCTTCGGCAAGGGCGCCATCGAAGGCGTGGCCGGCCCCGAATCCTCGAACAACGCGGCCGCTGCCGGCGCGATGGTGCCGATGCTCGCCCTCGGCGTGCCGGGTTCTGGCACGACGGCGATCATCCTGGGCGCCCTCATCATGTTCGGCATCCGGCCGGGGCCGGAACTGTTCGACAAGAACGCCGAGATGGTGTGGACCGTCATCGCCAGCATGTATATCGGCAACGTCCTGCTGCTGATCATGAACCTGCCGCTTGCCGGCCTGTTCGCGCAGCTATTGCGCGTTCCCTATTCGTGGCTCTATCCGCCGATCCTGGCGCTGTGCGTGGCGGGCGTCTATTCGCAGGCCAACTCGATCGAGGATGTCTGGATGCTGGTCGCGTTCGGTGGACTCGGCTGGGCGATGATGCGCTACGACTGGCCGGCAGCACCGATGATCCTGGGCCTCGTGCTGGGCACGGTGTTCGAGAACTCGCTGCGCCAGTCGATGACGCTCTCGCACGGCAGTGCCGGGATATTCTTCACGCGACCCATCTCGGCGACGCTGCTGGCGTGCGCCGCCATCGCCGTCGTCGCGCCGTTCCTGCTGAAGATGTTCCGGCCGCGCGCGCTCGCCTGACCGCTACCGGGTCTGGCCGCGGACTTCGGTGTCGAAGCGGTGCAGAAGGCGCGTGCGCGTCTCGGGCTTGCCGAAATGCACGAAGTCGTAGTCGACGAGCTTCAGCTTCGACATCTCCGGCACGCCTTCGGGCAGGGGTGCGGCCCTGTTCGACGGGATCGAGAACGAGATGCCGGCCTTGACGCCGAGGGCCTGTGCGGGCGCCGACAGCGCCCAGTCATAGAAACGCTTCGCGTCGGGAAGGTTGCGGGCACCCCGGATCAGGCTCATCGAGCCGATCTCGTAGGCCGTGCCTTCGCAGGGGCTCGCCGTGCGCACGTCTTTGGCGCCGGCGGCGATCTGGACGAGCGCATTGTCGAGGAACGTGATGCCCAGCGGCGATTCGCCCGTCGCGACCGAGCGCGCCGGGATCGAGCCCGAGCGCGCATAGTTGTTCACGTTGCGGTCGAGCGCCTTGAGGTACGCGATGGCGCCGTCCTCGCCCATCAGCGACACGATCGTGGCCAGCATCGTATAGGCCGTGCCGGAAGCGTTGGGATCGCTCGACTGGATCAGGCCGCGATAGGCGGGATTCGCGAGGTCGCGCCAGCAGGCCGGGCGCGGCAGGCCGCGCGCGGCGAGGGCCGGTTCGTTCCACGCGATCGCCAGCGTGCCGGCGATCACGCCGACGGCGCGCCCGCCGCTCTTGCGCCAGACCTCGGCCGCCCAGGGATGCAGCTCGGCCAGCCGTGGCGACTCGTACGGCTCGGTCAGCCCGTCGGCGGCGGCCAGCAGATGTGGATCGCCCGTTCCGCCCCACCACACGTCGGTCCGCGGGCGCGCAGCTTCCGCCTTGATTTGCGCATAGGCTTCGCCGGTACTGCGCCGGACCAGCGCCACCTGCACGCCGGTCTCGCGCTCGAAGCTGGTCGCCATCAGGCGGCACCATTCCTCCTGGAAGGAACAGACGAGCGCGATCTCGCCGGCCTGCGCGCGTCCGGCACAGGCGATGACGGTGACAATCGAGACAATTGCGAGCGTAGCCGAACGGCGCATCGGTTCATCTCCGCGAAGGACGAACCGTCACCTAGTCCCGCATCCGCGCGTTGTCAAACGCCGGATTTTCCGCGTGCGACCAGAGATGCCCCGGCACCTGCCGGCATCGCGAGATACGCGACGCTGCAGGCACCGGCGAGCGTGCCCGCGATCCAGAAGGCGTAGGCGAACTCGACCGAAGTCAGCATGCCCGATGCTGACATGTGGGCTGCCCAGTCGAGCACGAGTGCGGCGATCGCGATGCCGATCGATCCGGAAAGCTCCTGCAGCACGGCCGCGAACGTCGTCGCGCGCGCCATGTCGTTGGGTGCGATGTCGGCGAACAGAACGACATTCGAGCTCGTGAATTGCAGCGAGCGCGAGAACCCGCCGACCAGCAGGAGTGCCAGGATCGCCGCCGCCGGCATGCCGGCCCAGAACAGGGCAGGGACGGCAACGAAGATGCCGGCGACGACGCCGTTGAAGATCAGGACCTGCCGGAAGCCGAATGCACGCAGGATGCGCGGCGCGACCAGCTTCATCGAGAAGGCGCCCACGCCGGTGGCGAACGTCAGCGTGCCGCTGGCGAAGGCCGACATGCCGAAGCCGACCTGCAGCAGCAGCGGCAGCAGGAAAGGCGTGGCGCCGGCGCCGACACGGAACAGGAAACTGCCGATGACGCCGATCCGGAAAACCGGCGCGCGCAGCAGGCGCAGGTCGAGGACCGGTGCCTGCACCCGCAGCGCATGTCGGCAATAGACCGCGATCAGCAGCCCGCCCGCCAAGCAGAAGACGAGGGCGAGCGAGACGGGCACCCGGTCAAGCCCGAGCACCGTGACGCCGGTCAGCGTCAGCGCCAGCCCCGGCCCGATCATCAGGAAGCCGCGGAGGTCGAAGACCGACTCGGTATCGGCGCGGATCTGCGGCAGCAGCTTCTGCGCCAGCAGCACGCCCAGCGCCGTGAGCGGCAGGTTGATCCAGAAGATCCAGTGCCAGGTCAGGTAGGTCGCGAAGAAGCCGCCGACCGGCGGGCCGATGATCGGGCCGACCAGCGAAGGCATCGACAGCACCGCGAGCGCGCCGACCAGTTCCGCCTTGGGCACGCTGCGCAGCACGACGAGACGCGCGACCGGGATCATCATCGCGCCGCCGAGCCCCTGCACGATGCGCGCGGCGATCAGCGTCCAGAGCCCGCTCGACAGCGCGCATCCCGCCGAACCCAGCGCGAACACGCCCATCGCCCAGCAGAAGACGGTGCGCGTGCCGAAGCGGTCGGCGATCCAGCCCGATGCCGGCACAAACACGGCAAGCGACAGCAGATACGACGTCAGCGCGAGCTTGAGCACGACCGGATCGACGCCGAAATCGGTCGCCACGGTGACGAGCGCGGTCGACAGCACGGTCGAATTCAGGTTCTCGACGAACAGCGCGGTCGCCGCGATCAACGGCACGATGCGCGTCGCGCGCCGCCTGTCGATGCCGGAATTTTCGCCCTCGATCATCGTCGTATTTTCGATCCGCGTTGCCGGGCGTTCAAGCGCGCCCCTTCGCGCGCTTGTAACAGGTCGGATACCGACTGTAACAGACGCGCGGCACGCGCATGGCAGACCATCGGCTAACATCGGTTGCAAGGGCACGCACGGTCACTAGGTTCCCCCTCCCGCTAGTTGCCGTTGGAGTTGCCCTTTGGATTTTCGCGCCATCCTTGTCGCCTGGCTTGTCGGGATCTCGATCATGGCGGGTGCGCTGTATTTCGCGACGGAGCGGCGTGCCAGCACCGACTATGCTGGAATCGAGTCTGGCGTGCGCGTGCCGTTGCACGACACGCTGCCGCAGGCGCCACGCGAAGCCGGGATCGAGCCGCTTGAATCCTATCCTGGCGACAGGTAAGCCCGTCGGATGTTCGACAGTCTGAAGGGAGGCCCGCGACCGGAAGGCTGGCGTAGCGACACGACGTTCGTGGCCACGCTCGCCATGCTGCTGGCGATCACGCCGATGGCGGTCGACATGTATCTGCCGGCGTTGCCGACGATCGGACGCGCGCTGGCCGCCGATCAGGATCGCGTCCAGCTCTCGCTCTCGGGATTCTTTTTCGCCTTTGCGGTCGGCCAGCTTGTCTGGGGCCCGGTCGGCGACCGTTTCGGCCGGCGCTGGCCAAGCCTGATCGGCCTCCTGATGTTCGTCGCGGGAAGCGCCGGCTGCTGGCTTGCCGGCGACGCGCTGGTGCTCGCGGGCTGGCGCGTCGTGCAGGCGCTGGGTGCCGCCGCCGCGACCGTACTGGCGCGCGCGATGGTGCGCGACGTCTTCGACAAGGACCGCAGCGCCAGCGTGCTGTCGCTGATGATGCTGGTGATGGGTGCAGCACCGATGCTGGCACCTATCGTCGGCAGCCAGATCCTCAAACTTGCCGACTGGCGCATGATCTTCGTGGTGCTCGGTGTGCTTGGGCTCATTCCGCTCGTCCCGCTGCTGCGCCAGCCCGAGACCCTCCCCGTCGGCCGGCGCCGCTCGGTCGCATTCACCTCGGTCGCCGGCGCGTATCTGCGCCTGCTCGGCGACCGGCGCTATCTCGGATATGTCGCGGCCGGCGCCGGCATCCTCGGCGCGATGTTCGCCTACATCTCCGGCGTGCCGTTCATCTATATCGAGATGTTCGGCATCGGGCAGGACGCGTTCAGCCTTCTCTTCGGCCTCAACGTCGCGGGCATGATGGCGTCGAGCTACGTCAACAGCCGCCTCGTGCTGAAGGTGGGCAGCGACCGGGCGTTGCGCATCGGGCTCGTCGCCTCGCTGGTTTTCGCGGGCATCCTGCTCGCATGCGGCATGTCGGGCGCCTTCGGCCTTGCGGGCATCGTCGTGCCGCTCTTCGCGTTCATGTCGTGCCTCGGCCTCATCGGCGCCAACGCGATGGCAGGGGCGCTCGCCGACCATCCGGAGATCGCGGGCGCGGCCGCGGCACTCGGCGGTTTCATGCAGTTCGCGGCCGGTGCCGTCGCGGGCCTTGTCGTGGCCGCCCTTGCCGACGGCACGCCCGTCCCGATGTGCGTGACGATCTTCGCGCTTGCGGCTGCGGGGGCCGCCGCCAATTTCCTGCTCGTGAAGCCGGCCCGGAGCGGCTAGAAATCGGCGATGCCGAATTTCGCCGCCAACCTGTCGTTCCAGTATCAGGAGTATCCCTTCCTCGACCGCTTTGCGGCCGCGGCCGCCGACGGGTTCCGCGGCGTCGAGTTCCTGTTCCCCTACGAATTCGCGGCCGAGAGCGTGGCCGCCGCCGCGCGCAAGGCCGGCGTGCGCATCGTGCTGTTCAACCTGCCGCCGGGTGGGGAGCGTCACGACGGGCGCGGGCTGGCGGCCCTTCTCGGGCGCGAACGCGAGTTCGACGCGGCGCTGGCGAAGGCGCTGGACTATGCCGAGATCCTCGATTGCCCGCGCGTGCATGCGATGGCGGGCCGGGTCGAGGACGGGGCCGATTTCGCGACCTACATGGCGAACCTGCGCAAGGCTGCCGCGATCGCCGGCGAGCGCCGCCGCGCGGTCACGATCGAGCCGATCAACACGCGTGACGTGCCCGGTTATTTCCTCAACCGGCAGGACGAGGCGCATTCGATCTGCGCGGCCGTGGGGGCGGCCAATCTCGGCGTGCAGATGGATCTCTATCACTGCCAGATCGTCGAGGGCGACGTCGCGCGCAAGATCGAGAAATTCCTGCCCGGCGTTTCGCACATGCAGATGGCGGGCGTTCCCGACCGGCACGAACCCGACGAGGGCGAATTAAACTATCCCTACCTTTTCGACCTGATCGACAGGCTCGGCTACACGGGCTGGATCGGCTGCGAATACCGCCCGCGCGCCGGCACATCGGCCGGGCTCGGCTGGGCGCACAGGTACCTGAAGGGCTAGCGCCGCCGCCTGCGCCGCGCCGCCGGCACGCCTTGCGCCTGCGCGACGATCCACTTGGCAAAGGCCGCGAAGGGCGCTTCCTGTTCGCGCCCCGGGCGGTGATAGAGATGCCAGCTTCGTCCCATCGGCACGGTCAACGGAAACGGCGCCACGAGCCGGCCGCTCGCGATCTCGTCGTCGACATAGGGGCGGATGCCGACGGCGATGCCCACGCCGTCGCTCGCCGCCTGGATCGCCAGCCCGTAATTGTCGAAGGTCGGCCCCGTCGCGCGCACGCGCGGCGCGCCCGCGGCCTCCAGCCAGTGCGGCCAGTCCTCGGGCGCCTGCGCGATGCGCAGCAAGGTCTTGCCCTGCAGGTCGGCGGGCCTGCGCGGAAGCGGCGCGAAGCCGGGCGCGCAGACGGGCAGGAGATTGGCATCGAACAGTTTCGTCGCGACGAACCCCGGCCGCTCGCCCGTGCCGAGGCTGATGCCGCACGTCCAGTCGTCGCGGAAAGGCACGGTGAAGCCGCCGGTGGCGAGACGCACCTCGATGTCGGGTGCGTACTTTCGGAAGGCCGCGAGGCGCGGGATCAGCCAGCGGATCGCAAACGTCGAACCGACGCCGACGGTGAGCGTGCGCGAATCGTCGCGTGCGGCCACCTGTTCGGTGAGGGCGGCAAGCCCGTCGAAGATCGGCCCCAACCCGTCGCGATAGGTCCGCCCGGCGGCCGAAAGGGCGAGGCGGTTCGCCGAGCGTTCGAAGAGCGTCGTTTCCATGCGCAGTTCCAGCAGTCGGACCATCCGGCTGACGGCCGCCGCCGTGACGCCGAGCTCCGCGGCGGCCGCGGCGAACCCGCCAAGCCGGGCCGCCGCCTCGAACGCGCGCACGCCATTGAGGAAGGGCAGTCGACGCATCTCAGCCTCAGGAAAACTTGGGGTAAGGACAAGCTATCTCGGTTTGCACGCCGTGCGCAACGGGGCAAGAATTGAACCCGATGGAACCGCTCGAAATCGCCTTCGTCTGCGCCGTGATCGTCGGCACTTCGTTCCTGTCCGGCCTGTTCGGAATGGCGGGGGGCATGATCCTGATCGGCGTGCTGCTGGCGATGTTGCCCGTGCCGGCAGCGATGGCGCTGCATGCGGTGACGCAGGTCTCGTCGAACGGCTGGCGGGCCGCGCTGTGGATCCGCCATGTCGATTTCAGGATCGCGGGCGTCTACATGGCGGGCGCGCTGGTGATTCTCGGTATCTGGTCGATCTGGCGCTGGATCCCGCCACTGCCGCTGACGGTCCTGATGCTCGGACTGATCCCGTTCTCGTTGCACCTGATCCCGAAAGGCTTCCGCCCCGATCCGCACCGGCGCGGCGACGCCGCGATCGTGGGCGCGATCTGCATGGCGCTGATGCTGACGACCGGCGTGACCGGTCCGTTCCTCGACACGTTCTTTCTGGGCGGTAAACTTGAGCGTCGCACGATCGTCTCGACCAAGTCGGTCTGCCAGACATTCGGGCATGCGGTGAAGTTCCTCTATTTCGGCGCCATCGTCGACGCGACCGGTTCGGTCGATCCGCTGACCGCGGCGCTGGCGATCGGCTCGGCGACGCTGGGCACGATTCTCGCGCGCCGTCCGCTCGAACGCATGGGTGACGCATTCTACAGGCGCTGGTCGTGGCGCATCGTCTACACGATCGCGACGTTCTACGTGCTCAATGGGCTGCGCATGATGGTGATGGCGGCATGAGCGCGGGCATCGCCGATCCGGTCGAGGCGCTGATCCTCGATCTCGTCGAGTGGCTCGCCGAAGCCCCGCGCGACTATGCCCAGACGATGGCCGCGTGGCGCACCTCGTGCCCGCGCCTGCCCGTTTGGGAAGACGCGGTCGACCGTGGCCTGGTCGCAAGGCGGGCGGACCGCATCGTGCCGACGGCGAAGGGGCTTGCCCTTCTCGCCGCCGCGCGCGCTCAGCGATAGTCGGCCGCGAGTTTCCGCGAGAAGCGCAGCGCCAGCGCCACGAGCACGAGCGCGCTTGCCGCGAAGATCGGCGGGCCGCCCAGCCGGTCGAACACGTAGCCCGCGACGAGCACGCCGATGGCCTGCCCCGAGAAGAACGTCGCCGCGAAGGTCGCGACCGCATGGCCGCGGGCCTCGGGCAGCATCTGCGTCGCCTCGGTCTGCAGCGTGGAATGCATCGCATAGAAGCCCCAACCCACGGGCAGCAAAAAGGCCGATGCGAACGAAGCCGACGGCGCCACGGCAAGGCCCGCGAACCCGAGTGCCAGCATCGATCCGCCCAGCAGCGGCGTGCGGCCGCGCGGCAGGTCCGCCATGAAGCGGCCGAAGGTCAGCGAGAAGGCAAGCCCGCCGGCACCGAACAGCAGCAGCGAAATCCCGGCCTCGGCCAGCGACAACGCGTGGCGCGCCTGCAGGTCGGACGCGACGAACGCGAGGCCCGCATAGAAGAAGATGCCTTCGAGCAGCACGCTCGAAAGCACGATACGCGCCCGTGGGCTGGTGATCCAGCCATAGCCGGCCCATTTGGGCGAGGTCGCGGCGGCGGCCGTTCCCGATCCGCGCAAGGCCAGCGCCAGCGTCATTCCGCCCGTCGCGAACATCGCGGCGAGCAGCAGCAGCACGCCGCGCCACCCCAGCGCCGCGCCGATCAGGCCCGCACCCACCTGCCCGGCGATCGTGCCGAGGATCTGGATCGAGGCGAGCCGTGTCATCGCCTGCTGGCGGTTCTCGTAGGCCGTCGTGTCGCCGACATAGGCGATCGCCAGCGGAATGATGCCACCCGCGCAAGCACCCGCGATGGCGCGCAAGCCCAGCAGCGAGTCGAACCCCTGCGCCATCGCGCAGGCGGCCGTCGCGAGTGCTGCGGCCAGCGTGGCCGTCGCGATCATGCGCGGCTTTCCCCAACGGTCGCCGAGACGCCCGGAGACGAACTGCACGCCGCCATAGGCGACCGTGTAGACGGTGATGAGGATCGCGACGGCGCCCGGCAGCGTGCCGAAATCGGCCGCGAGCTGCGGCAGCAGCGGATCGACCGCACGCAGCGTCGTGGCGCTTGCGAACGCGCACAGCGTCACGCCGAGGAGGGCGGGATTGAGTTTCAGCCGAGCCTCGCGCGGATCTCCGCCGAACGGTCCCACAGGTTAGGGAGCCGCGCCGAGGCATAGCCCGACACGAAATTCTTCGTGGCCCCCGTCGCCGGGTCGAAGACATGCCGGGCGACCGCGCCGATATTGCCGCCATAGACATGGATCGCGACCGACACGTGCCCCGGCACGGCATTGGCGACCTCGTGCACGTCGCCGCTCAGCGGGCCCAGTGTACTGATCTGGCCCGCCTCTAGCCGTTCCTCGCCGAGGGGTGCGAGCGTTCCGTCGCGCCCGCGTTCGAAGAAGCGGCAGCGCTCGGCACCGCGCAGGATGCCGATCAGGCCCCAGACCGTGTGGTCGTGGATCGGGGTCGACTGCCCCGGCCCCCACACGAAGCTGACGACCGAGAAGCGCTCGGCGGGGTCGGAATGCAGCAGATACTGGCGGTAATGCTCGGGATGCGGGTCGGCAAATTCGGCCGGCAGCCAGTCGTCATGCGCGACGAGTTCGCGCAGCTTCGGCCCCAGCTTCGCGTGTGCGGCCGTCTCGTCGAGCCCGTGCGGCCCCATCTCCGCCGTCGCCGCCGAAACGAAATCCCGCAGTCGCGCGATGTTGGGTTCGCTCATTCCTCAAGTCCTCTTGCGTGCATCATGAACCGGAACCTCAGCGCAAAGCCACAAGCCCGCGACCGGGCGCGTAGACATATTCGCGCCGGTCGATCTCGCGCGCCGTGGCGGGATCGGTGTGGGTCCAGCGGATTTCGAGACAGTGGGCCGGGCCGCAATCGAAATCGATGCGCAGGATCTGGATGATCGAGCGGCGCGCGCGCGGCGCGCTGCCGTACCAGCAGGTATAGTCGAAGGTCCGGCTCTCGCCCTGCTTCCAGACGCCCAGCGGATACTTGCCTTCCTGATCGCATGCCTCGATGCCGAAGCGGGAATCCGCCACGCGCCCGATGGCACTGGCGTCGCTGCGTACGGCGAAGACCTGTTCGACATGCTCGCGCCGGTTCGTCCGTGCGCGGTCATAGACCGTCAGCGTCTCGCCCGTCTTGGGATGCGTCCACTGGCGCGGGCCGATCCACACGCTGGGGGCAGAGGCGACGGACTCGGCGAACGAGCCTTTCGGATAGGTGATCCGTTCCTGCCCGTCCCAGGGCGCGCCGAGGATCAGTTCCAGCGGGATATAGCGTTCCTGGGCCGCCGCCGCGGACGGCAGGGCAAGAAGCAGCGCGGCGCCGAGGAGCCGCGCGCGCACGCCACTAGGCTTTCTTCGCGCGCGGCACGATGCGATCCTGCCCCATGAAATTCTGCAGGACCTTGGGCAGGCGCACGCTGCCGTCTTCGAGCTGGTTGTTCTCGAGGATCGCGACCATGGCGCGCCCCAGCGCGATGCCCGTGCCGTTGAGCGTGTGGACGTAGAGCGGTTTGTCCTTGGGCCCCTTGCGGTAGCGGATGTTGAGCCGGCGGGCCTGGAACTCGGTACAGTTCGACGTGCTGGTCACCTCGCCGAACTCGCCGCTCTGCCCACGCCCCGGCATCCAGGCTTCCAGATCGTACTTGCGGTAGGCGGCGCCGCCGAGATCGCCCGTGCAGATGTCGAGCACGCGGTAGGGCAGTTCCAGCGCGTCGAAGATCGCGCGTTCGTTGGCGAGCAGTTCCTTGTGGATCGCTTCCGACTGTTCGGGCGTGGCGATGACGACCATCTCCACCTTCGTGAACTGGTGCACGCGGTAGAGCCCGCGCGTGGCGCGCCCCGCCGCGCGCTCGGTGCGGAAGCAGTGTGACAATCCGGCGATGCGGATGGGCAGTTCCGCCTCGTCGAGGATCGTGTCCTGGTAGAGGCCGCACAGCGTGATCTCGGACGTGGCGATCAGCGAAAGCTCGTGGTCCTCGATCCGGTAGGTGTTCGTCTCCGAACCGCGCGGCGTGAAGCCGGTGCCCTGCATCACGGAATCGCGCGCGAGGTCGGGCGTGATGTGCGGGACGTAGCCGCGCTTGGCGAGGAACTCGACCGCGAAATTCTGCAATGCGAGTTCGAGGCGCGCCCCGTCGCCCTTCAGGAAGTAGAAGCCGGGCCCGGCGACCTTGCTGCCGCCCTCGGTGTCGATGATGCCGAGCAGATCGCCGATCGCCACGTGGTCTCGCGCGGGGAAGCCGAACTTCGGGTGCGGCACGCCGTTGCGGTCGATCTCCTTGTTGTCCTTGTCGTCGCGCCCGATGGGGGAGTCGGGATGCGTCATGTTCGGCACGCGCAGCAGCAGGGCATCGGTTTCGGCCTGCTGCGCGTCGAGCTGGGCTTTCAGCGCCTCGCGCCGTTCGCGCAGCTCGCGGCCCTTCTCGCGCTTCTGCTCGACCGACAGGTCCTTGGCCGAGGCGAGCGCGTTCGATTCGCGCTGGGCGTCCTGCAGCGCCTGGTCGGTCTTGCGCCGTTCGGTTTCCAGTTCGACGAAGCGGGCGACGTCGAGATCCACGCCGCGGTTGCGGCAGTTGGCGGCGACGGCGTCGGCGTTGGCGAGGACGAAATTGCGGTCGAGCATGCTGTTCCCGTGCGAGTTGGCGTGCGCGCTTGTTAGCATGGCGGAGGCCTGGCAGGCAAAACCCGTGGGCCCTTGCGCGGCGGCCTTTTTCGCGGGAAAACGTCGGAAATCCAACTTTCCGGTGTCTTGAGGATGTCCGACTTCGCCGACCTGAACCCGCCCGCCCGCCTGCTGATGGGCCCCGGGCCCATCAATGCCGATCCGCGCGTGTTGCGCGCCATGTCGACCCCGCTGATCGGCCAGTTCGATCCGGCGATGACCGGCCTGATGGGCGAGACGATGGCGCTCTACCGGGAGGTCTTCAAGACGGCCAACCGCTGGACCTTCCTGATCGACGCGACCGCGCGCGGGGGCATCGAGGCGGCGCTGGTGTCGCTGATCGAGCCGGGCGACAAGGTGCTGATCCCGGTCTTCGGGCGCTTCGGCCATCTGCTGGCCGAAATCGTGCGCCGCTGCGACGGCGAGGCGATCGAGATCCAGGCCGAATGGGGCACCGCCTTCGATCCGTCTACGATCGAGGCGGCATTGAAGAAGCACCGGCCCAAGCTGCTGGCGCTTTGCCAGGGCGATACGTCGACGACGATCTGCCAGCCGCTGGCCGACATCGGCGCGCTGGCGCGTAAATACGACGCGCTCGTCTATGTCGACGCGACCGCATCGCTGGGCGGAAACGACCTTCGCGCCGACGACTGGCACTTGGATGTCGTCACGGCCGGCCTGCAGAAATGCCTCGCCGGTCCTTCGGGCTCGGCACCGCTCACGCTGGGCCCGCGCGCCGAAGCGGCGATTCAGCGCCGGCGCCATGTCGAACAGGGCATCGCCGGGCCCAATGACGTGCCGGGGCCGGGTGCACGCATCCGCTCGAACTATTTCGATCTCGCGATGCTGATGGATTACTGGAGCGAGAAGCGCCTCAACCACCACACCGAGGCGACGACGATGCTCTATGGCGCGCGCGAGTGCGCGCGCATCCTGGTGGCCGAAGGGGTCGACGCATCGGTCCGGCGGCATCGCGTTGCGGGCGACGCGCTTGCAAAGGGCCTTGTCGGCATGGGGCTGAAACTGTTCGGCGACCAGGCGCACCGCATGGCGAATGTCGTCGGCGTTTATGTGCCGCCGGAAGTCGTCGGCGATGCGGTTCGCCGCGACCTCCTCGTCGATTTCGGCATTGAGATCGGCACCAGCTTCGGCCCGCTGCACGGCAAGATCTGGCGCATCGGCACGATGGGGTACAACGCGCGCAAGGACTGCGTGCTGACGACGCTTGCCGCCCTCGAATCCGTGCTGCTCGCCAACGGCGCGAAGATCGCGGCGGGACAGGGCGTGCCGGCAGCACTCGCACATTTTCGCACGGCCGATGCGGCCGCGCGCAAGGCCGCGGAGTAACCGCCATGTTGGAACTCGATCCCGAAATCGCCGCCGCCGCGGCGCTCGACCTGGAGCGCTTCGGGCCGGCACCTGCGCACCTTCCCGGCAATCCGGCGGCCGCGCGCGCCGAGCAGGAGAAGCGGCGCAAGCCCTGGAACGAGGGCGGCCCGGTCATGGCCGAGACGCGCGCGGTCGCCATCGCGACGAACGGCCGCACGCTGGAGGCGCGCCTCTACGTGCCGGAAAACGCGGGCGAGGGCATCGTGCTCTATCTGCACGGCGGCGGCTGGGTGGTCGGCAGCCTCTCGACGCACGACCGCCTCACCCGCATGCTCGCGTCGCTGTCGGGCATGCGCTTTCTCGGGATCAACTACCGCAAGGCGCCCGAGCATCCCTATCCCGCGGCGCTGGAAGACACGCTCGAAGCATGGGGCTGGATGCAGGCGAATGCGGCCTCGCTCGGCGTGAAGCGGTTCGCGATGGCCGGCGACTCGGCCGGCGCCAATCTCGCGATGGCCGCGGCCATGGTGCTCGGCGTCGCCGGGCCGGCCGCGGTCGCGTCGCTCTACGGGGTGCTCGATTCCAATCTCGACACGGTCTCGTACATCATGCGCGGCGACGGGCGCTTCGGCCTGTCGCGCGCGAGCATGGCGCAGTTCTGGGATCTCTACTGCGCGGACGCGAACCAGCGGCGCAGCTTCACGCTTGCCCCGTCGCGCGCGATGGCCGACCAGCTGCGCCTCATCCGCCGGCCGTTCCTGCTGGCGGCGGGGCTCGATCCGCTGCGCGACGACAGCCGGCGCATGCGCGACGAGCTGCTCGCCGCCGGCGTTCCCACCATCTATTCGGAATATCCGCGTGCCAATCACGGCTTCTGCCACCTGTCGGCGACATCGGCGGCGGCGCGCGCCGCACTCGGCGAGGCGGCCGCACACCTGAAGCGCGCGCTCACCGAAGACTAGGCGCCTAGCGCAGGGAAGCGAGCGCGTCGCCGATGCGCTTGCGCTGGGCCTCGTTGGTCATCCCGGCCAGCACCTTGCCGAAATGCGGGTGCGCCGCGCCCGAATGGATGTACTGCCAGCGATAGGCCTTGAGGAACGCGGCTTCGAGCTTCAGCGCTTCGCCCGCTTCGACGGTGCGCCCGCACCGGGCCGCGAAATAGGCCGCGTCGGCCCTCGCCTGCACCTGCAGCATGCCGTCGACGGTGCCGACCAGCGCGATGAAATCGTCGATCGCGAGATCGCGCGCGCCGATGTCGATCGTGGCGTCGTGGCGCGCCCATTCCAGCTCGTCGAGAAGCGCATGCTGGCTTTCCTCCTTCCAGTGGAAGAGGAAGACGTCCTTGAAAAGCTCGGACAGCGAGGCGTCGGCCTCGATGCTCTCGCGGTAGTGGAGCTGCGTGAACAGCTCGATGTCGAGCGTCAGCGCCAGCACCGCCCATGTCGAGCGGCCGAGGACTTCGCCCGCGAAGACGTTCGGATCGGTGGCGAACGCATAGCCCGGCGGCATCGCTTCGCCGATCAGCGCCTCGATGCGGCGGAACAGCGCCTGGTGCTTGATCTCCTCTTCGCTGAAGCGGACCAGCGCTTCGAGCGCGACCTGGTCGCCGAACCAGTGGTCCTTGCCGAGCTCGAGGATCTTCGCGTTGATGAAGCGCTCGAACAGGCCGAAGACGTTGGCGTAGGTGCGGCCCTGGATCTGGCTCGCGAAGCGCTTCTCGTCGATGGAAAGAGTCTTAAGTTCACCGGGCAGCACGAGGCCGTCGGGGAGGAACTTGTGGCGCATGTCGAAGCGCCGTCCGCGGATCACGTCGGCGTCGATGTCCCAGCGCACGCGCCGCGATGCAAGGACGCAGCGCTGATAGCGTTCGCTGATGTCGATCGTGCTCATTGGGAATCCCCCGCGAATACGGGAGAACGAGTAGGTTTTATATATCAGGTTTTCAATATGTTAGATGGTTGTATGCCGGCCGGATCCGGCAAGCCCCTGAGGCAATTGGCAGTCAAATGCGGGACGTACGTTCAATCGTATGTTCAGCGATACGCGCTCCGGTTGACGACGGGCAACGACAGCGCGCGCCCGCCGAACGCGAGCCCGATCAGCGCCACGAGCGCCACGGTGCCGAGATGCCAGATCAGCACCATCGTCGAGGTCTGCAGGTGGTGGAAGATCTCGAGCCCGGCGGAGCCGGCGGCGGCGGCGGCAAGCGAACCCATCGCGAGCGTGCCCGCGGGCAGCAGCGGTGCGGCTTTCCGCAGCATCCACACGAGGGCCGCACCCAGCGGCACGCTGGTGAGCACGATGAACTCGAAGCACCCGTAGCTGACGCCGAGCACGGCCGTGCCCTGGTCGGCGAGTTCGAGCACGCAGCCGGTGCCGAGCATGCCGAGCCACACGGCAAGCGGGGCGCCCGGCAGCGCCACGATCCAGCGCGGGCTGCCCGGCACGGCGAGATGGAACGCGGCGACGGCCGCGGTGATCGCGACCAGCACCGAGGAAACCCAGGGGATATAGAAAGATGTCTCGGAAAAACGCGCGGCGAGATCCTCGCGCGGCCCGTAGAACCACACGAGCCCGCCGACCAGCGCGATCGCGAAAGTGAGCCAGCGCCCGGCGCGTGCGGTCGGGGCGGGCAGGGAGGCCACCGGCACCACGCCTTCGCTCAAGGCTCCGATCAGTTTTTCGGTCCGGTCATTCATCGTGTCTCGTCGCGCCTCCAGAGCTTGCGCAGGGTGATCATCGCGCGGTGCGTCGCCACTTTCAGTGCCCCGACTGACTGGCCGGAGGCGGCGGCCGCCTCGTTGAGGCTCAGTTCCCGGAGCTTCAGCAGCTCCACCGCCTGGCGCTGGCCGGGGGGAAGTTCCGCCAGCCACCGCCGGATCGATGCCGCCGCTTCGGCCTTGTCCTTGTCCCGGTTCGCGTCGGGATCGGCAAAGGTTTCATGGCCCGCGTCGTCGAGCGGGATTTCGTGGGCCCGCGCGGAATTGCGCCGCCGGCGCCAGTCGATGGCCCGGCGCCTGGCGATGGCGGCCAGCCACGGCTTGATCGGCCGGGTGGGGTCGTAGGTGTGGCGGATCGCGTGGACGCTGATCAGCGTTTCCTGCACCACGTCCTCGACCTGGTCGTTCGGGATGCCGGTGCGCGCGACGATGATGCGCAGGAACCCCGCCGATTCCAAAAGGAACCGGCGGTACGCGCCTGCGTCGCCCTGCTGCGCGCGGGCCATCATTTCGGGCCACGAATCGCTGTCCATCCGCGCGGGAGCATTGCACAAACCGCGCGCCGGCAAAGCGTATTCGATCGCGTTCAGGCGCCGAAATTGAGGACTCGGCCGCGGTCGCCCTGGGCCAGCGGCGCGTTGGCCGTCTGGAAGGCGGCCGCGACATTGCTGGCCGACAGGTTTTTCGAAAGGTCGAGCTTCAGCGGGTCCTGCTGCTGGAGCTGCGGCGCCTTCTTCGCGTTTTCGACGTCCGTGCAATTGAAACACGGCTTTCCATTGACGACTTGCATGACGGATTCTCCGGCACTTGAGGATACGGTCCCGATTTTCTCGGCCCCGGTACACCCCGTTCGAGCCGGGCGGTGACGAGGTTACGTATAGGAGACGACTGGTTACCGTCACCTATTTAACCCCTTGATCTGAAACGAAGGTAACCTGAACCACACTTCGCGTTACCGACCACCGCGTCGACATCGAAGCGCCACTCTATCAGGCTAAATTAGCCCAATCAAGGAATATTAATCTATAACACGGGATAACCATTGAATGGTGAAGCGGGCCGCGCTTGAGTCGCCCGCAGAACGGCCATGACGCCGCACACCGGGGAGAGACGCCGATGATCGACGGATTGAAGCTGCTGGCGGCGCTGCTGCTGGCGGGTGCGATGCTCGCGCCGACGGGCGCGCAAGCGCGCATCGTCAAGATCGAGATCACGAAGACCGAGGCCGCTTTCGACGGGCGTAGTTTCGGCGCGGTCGGCGGCTACGAGCATCTCCACGGCAAGGCGCACGGCGTGCTCGATCCGGCCGCACCCGGCAACCGGATCATCCAGGATATCGAGCTCGCCCCCCGCAACGAAGCCGGCCTCGTCGAATACACGACCGACATCGAGATCCTGCGCCCGAAGAACGCCGCCAAGGCGAACGGCGTGCTGCTGGTCGAGGTCGTCAACCGCGGCAACAAGCTCGCCGTGCGCAACTTCAACGCCGACATGCCGGCCGACACGCTGGACTGGAACGCGGTCAAGAGTGCGGGCGACGGCTTCCTGATGGAGCAGGGCTACACGCTCGTGTGGTTCGGCTGGCAGGCGGACCTCACCAGCGGCGCCAACCGCGTGCGCCTCCAGGCGCCCGTCGCGCGCAATGCCGACGGATCGAGCATCGCGGGCATCCTGCGCTCCGAGATCGTCGTCGCGGCACCGGCGAAGTCGCTGCCGCTGTCGGGGGGCTGGTTCACCGGCCTCACGCACACGGCCTATCCCGCTGTGTCGTCCGACAACCAGCTCACGCTGCCCGACGGGTTCCGCCCGAGCCTGACCGTGCGCGCGAAGGAAAACGCGCCGCGCGTGACGATCCCCAACGCGCAGTGGCGCTTCGGCACCTGCAACGACGGCCAGCCCGAGACGACCAGCGACACCAGCATCTGCCTGCCCGCGGGCTTCCAGCCGGGCCGGCTCTACGAGCTCGTCTACCGCGCGAAGGACCCGATCGTGCTGGGCGTCGGCTTCGCGGCGCTTCGCGACGTCGGCGCGTTCTTCCGCTTCGAGCGCGCGGATTCCACGGGCACGCGCAACCCGGTCTACCGCCCGGGCCACACCGCGATCGTGGTGGGCACCTCGCAGAGCGGGCGCTTCATCCGCTCGTACCTGCATCTGGGCTTCAACACCGACGAACGCGGGCGCAAGGTGTTCGAGGGCGCGCTGCCGCATATCGGCGGCGGGCTGATGCCGCTCAACGTGCGCTTCGGCCATCCCGGGCGCGCGTGGGGCGACCAGATCGACCATCTCTACCCGGCCTACGATTTCCCGTTCCACTACGCGACGCAGGCCGATCCGGTCACCGGGCGCCGGCAGGGCATCCTCGATCGGTGCAGCGCCAATGGCACCTGCCCGAAGATCTTCCATGTCGCGACGTCGCTGGAGATCTGGGAGGCGCGCCAGTCGCTGGGCCTGACCGATCCGCTCGGCCGGCGCGACGTGCCCGATCCGCGCAACGTGCGTACGTTCATCCTCGCCTCCACCCAGCACGGGCCGGCCAACCTGCCGCTGCCCAACGCCGCGCCGTTCGGCATGTGCGTGCAGCAATCCAACCCCAACCCGCACACCTGGGCGATGCGCGCGTTGCTGAGCGAACTCACCGGCTGGGTGCGCGACGGACGCACGCCGCCCGACAGCATCGTGCCGCGCATCGCCGACGGCACGCTCGTGCCGCCAAACCAGGTGCGCGTGCCGTCGATCCCGGCGACGAACTATGGCGGTGTCGCGCGCCCGGCGCTGCGCTATCTCGCCAACCACAACCCGCTGCAGGTGCTCGATTTCGGCCCCGACTACCGGGCCGGCGATTCGAGCGGCGTCGTCTCCATCGAGCCGCCGCGCATGGGCACGCAGAGCTACGGCATCCTCGTGCCGCAGGCCGACGCCGACGGCGCCGACATCGCGGGCGTGCGCTCGGTCTACCAGCAGGCCCCCATCGGCACCTACATGTCGTGGAACGTGGGAAGGCGCGACCGGTTCGAGGACGGGTTCTGCATCTTCCAGGGCGCCTTCATCCCCTTCGCGCCCACGAAGGTGGAACGCGAGGCGGCCGGCGATCCGCGCCTGTCGCTGGAGGAACGCTACCCGACGCCCGAGGCCTATGCCGCGGCCGTGCGCCGCGCGACGCTGAACCAGATCGAGCTGCGCACGCTTCTGCCTGCCGACGCCGCGCGCCTGATCGCCGAAGCCGAGAAGGGCATCCGCACGGGCCCCTAGGGCGCGCGCACTTCGCTCTCGCCGTTCGCGGCCAGCAGTTCCAGCAGGCGCTGGCGCATGACGAGGCCGGGCTTGTCGGAAGGCATGTGGAACTCCTCGCCCGAGGCGCGGTCGAGGGGTGCATCCGCGTCGGTCGATTCGAGCACGGCGCGGTCCTCCGACGTCACCTGCCGATCGAACGCGACGACGGACGCGGCGGGCGTGTCGGCCTCGGTATCGTTGCGGTAGACGAACTGCACGATCTGGCTCGTGCGGTCGTCGATGGGCGTGGCCCCCGTCAGGATGATGTGGATGAGGCCGTTGGGGTACTTGATCCGCAGCTTGCGGAAGAACGGCATGAACCAGGTGCGCGTGTTGTCGCGCACGGTCATGTCGTCGTTCACGCGCAGGTTCTTCTTCTGCATGTCCGGGTTCTTGACGTGCACGATCGAGTGCGTCTCGAAGCCCCACGGATAGTCCGTGTACGTCATCTCGGAGGGCGTGGGGTCGGGGTCGCCGAAGCTCGAGCGGTGCACGAAGCTGAAATGCGCGTTGTCGAACGAGTTCTCCATCACGCGGAAGGCGCCCACGTTCCACGGCTCGTAGAATTCAGAGATGCGGCGGAACGCCGCATCGTCCGCCTCGGGGATGTGGGGCACGTCGAACATCGGCTCTTCCAGCGCCACCCAGACATAGCCGTAGCGTTCCGCCGTGCGGTACGCGTCGATGCGGAACTTCGGGACCCGCGCGGGGTCCTTGTGCTGGGGGATGCGCACGCATGCCCCGGTGCGGTCGTATTCCCAGCCGTGATAGCCGCACGCGATGCGCCCGTTCGTGCAAGACCCCTTCGAGAGCTTCGCGGTGCGGTGGCAGCAGCGGTCGATGACGGCGGCGGGCGCACCTACCTCGTCGCGCCACAGCACGATGGCGGTCCCCAGCAGCGTGAAGGGGACGGGCTCGACCCCCAGCCGGTCGGCGGGGAGGACCGGGTACCAGAAGCGGCGCAGGACTTTTTGGCGGGTGGGGAGCATCCGACGTGCCTTTCCAGCACTTGGGGCATGTACGGAACGTTGCAATGTCGCTGCCAAACGGGCAAGAGAATTGGCATGCCCAAATCACGGATTCCGCACGCCGCATGAAGGTCCTTGTCGTCTACTGCCACCCGGTCGAGACCAGCTACAACGCCGCGATCCACAAGGTCGCTGTCGAGACGCTGAAACGGGCGGGCCACGAGGTCGAGGATCTCGACCTCTATGCCGAGGGGTTCAACCCCGTGATCTCGCGCGAGGAACGCCTCGTCTACCACGACCTCACGAAGAACCAGCGGGGCGTGGAGAAATACGTGGCGCAGCTGCGCCGGGCCGAGGCGCTCGTCTTCGTCTACCCGACCTGGACCTACGGGTTCCCCGCGATGCTGAAGGGCTGGTTCGACCGCGTGATGCTGCCCGGCGTCTCGTTCAAGCTGGGCGAGGACGGCGTCGCGCGCCCCAACCTGCAGCACATCAAGCAGATCGTCGGCATCTCCACCTACGGCCGGCCGTGGTGGGTGGCCACGTTCCTGATGGGCAATCCGCCGCGCAAGAACATCACGCGCTATTTCAAGCTCGTCACCGCGGCGCGGGCCCGCACGCGCTTCATCGCGCATTATGACATGAACCGTTCGACCGACGCGTCGCGTGCCGCCTTCCTCCAGAAGGTCGAGCGCACGCTCGGCGCCCTGTCGTGAAGGTCCTCGTCGTCTACTGCCATCCGCGCGGCGACTCTTACGTCGCGGCCCTGCGCGACACGGTGTGCGCGGCGCTCGCGGCCGGCGGCCACGCGGTGGAGCTTGCCGACCTCTATGCCGAGAATTTCCGCCCCGTCATGGATGCCGAGGAGCGTGGCCGCTACAACGATCCGCTGCGCAACACTGAAGGCATCGAGGCCGAGATCGCGCGGCTGAAACGCGCCGAGGCGATCGTCTTCGTCTATCCCACCTGGTGGTACGGCCTGCCCGCGATGCTGAAGGGCTGGTTCGACCGCGTCTGGGCGCCGGGCGTGGTGTTCGACATCAACGGCGGCGTCATCCGCCCGCTGCTCACCGACCATGTCGCGCGGCGTGCGCGCGATCTGCGCCAGGGGCTGCAAATTCACCTGGCGCGCGCACGACAGGATGGACGCCTCGACGCCCGAAACGCGGGCGGCGTTCATCGAGAAAGTGCGGCGGACGTTTTCCGCATTCCAATAGTCGTCATGGCCGGGCTTGACCCGCACGAGGTAATGCCTCGTGCCACGTCTTTTGTGATTTCAGCCGCAATCCAAGTCGTGGATGCCCGGGACAAGCCCGGGCATGACGATCACAATTTCACTTCCGCCCACTTCCCATCGGTCAGCACGCGCTCTGCCCACGCGCGCATCTTGCCGGGGTTGAGCAGGCCGTGGGGATCGGCGGCGCGCTTGAATTCGTACTGCGCCTCGTCGACCACGCGCATGCCGCCGTCTTCGAGCAGGAACGTGTGCGGATCGAAGATCGGGCAGCCGTTCGCGTTGTGGAAATCGATGATTTCCTTCAGCCGCTCGGGCGTGGTGTAGCGCACGACCTGCAGGCC
>JBGAKN010000020.1:0-30488 GCA_044224405.1 Tagaea sp.
CACCGGCAACTGGATCGCCGGGACGAAGTATTCGAGACAACCGCTTGACGTGTTTAGCAAATTGCTAAAGGGGCGACAACTGCTGCCGCCAGCGACTCGATTCGCGACCCAAACATTCCCTAAACTGGAATGTTATGATCTCGCGCAAAGCTCAGCAATTTTTTCCGAACCGAATGGTCGGCAAGGCGCGTCAACTCGTCGAGATATTTTGCAAGCGGCGGCAGATCGAGGCTGCGGACCATCGCCTTGACCGGCCCGATCGCCGGGAACGGCATAGAAAGCCGCCGGAACCCGATCCCGATCAGCGCCATCGCCTCCAGTGGCCGGCTGGCGATATCGCCGCACAATGTCAGCGGCACGCCGGCTGCCTCGCATTCGCCCGCGATGGCACGCAGGAACCGCAAAACCGGCGGCGACAGCGCGTCGTAGCGGTCGGCAAGCTCCGGGTTGCCGCGATCGCACGCGAAAAAGAACTGCATCAGGTCGTTCGACCCGACCGACAGGAAGTCGACGCGCTTCAGCAATTGCGGAAGCTGCCAGTAGAGCGAGGGCACTTCCAGCATCGTGCCCATGTGGATCGGGTTTGGCAGCGTGCGGCCGCGCTTGCGCTCGCGCGCGATCTCGATCTCGACGAGTTCGCGCGCGGCGTCGAACTCGGCGACTTCCGCGACCATCGGGAACATCATGTCGAGCCGCCGCCCGCCGGCCGCACGCAGCAGTCCGCGCACCTGTTCGCGCATGATCGCCGGCCGATCGAGCGTCAGGCGGATCGCGCGGAAGCCCATCGCGGGGTTTTCCTGCGCGACGTGCTCCATATAGGGCAGCAGCTTGTCGCCGCCGATGTCGAGCGTGCGGAAGACGACGGGCCTGCCGTCGGCGCGGTCGAGGATGCGGCGATAGAGGTCGGTCTGCTCGACCACGTCGGGCATGCTCGAGCGGATCATGAACGGGATCTCGGTACGATAGAGCCCGATGCCGTCCGCGCCGCTGTCGGCGAGATGGTCGACGTCGATGACGAGGCCCGCGTTCATGTTGAGCGACATCGGCGTGCCGTCCTTCGTGACCGCCGGCAGCTTTCGGATCGCGGCATAGCCCTCGCGCAGCGCGTCGCGCTGTTTGATGGCGAGCGCGTAGGTCTCGCGCACGTCGTCGCGCGGGCGGAGGATCGTCTGGCCCGAAATGCCGTCGACGACGATGCCGTCGCCGCTTTCCACGCGCCCCAGCAGCCCGCCGACACGCCCGACCATCGGCAGGTCGAGCGCGTGCGCGATGATCGAGACGTGCGCCGTGGGCGAGCCTTCCTCGAGCACGACGCCTTTCAGTTTTCGCCTGTCGTATTCCAGCAATTCGGCAGGCCCGAGATTGCGCGCGACCAGTACCGTGTCGTCGGGCAGGTCGGCCGCATCGGCAGCCGTGCGATCGCCGGAAAGATGGCGCAGCAACCGGTTGGCGAGATCGTCGAAATCGTCGACACGCTCGCGCAGATAGGGGTCCGTCGTCTGCGACAGGCGCGCGCGGTTGTCCTCCTGCACCTTCTGGACAGCCGCCTCGGCCGTCAGGCCCGTCTCGATCGCCTCGGAGATGCGCTTCAGCCAACCGCGGTCTTCCGCGAACATCCGGTAGGTCTCGAGGATCTCCCAACGCTCGTCGCCTTCGGTCAGGCCCGATTTCTCGAAGATTCGGTCGATGTCCACGCGCATGCCGCTCATCGCGTCACGCAGGCGCTTCACTTCGGCCTGCGGATCGTCGGCGACCATCTGACGCACGGTCACGCGCGGCTGGTGGAGAACGACCGTGCCGATAGCAATACCTTCGTTGAGCTTGAGGCCGTCGAGACGTTCCGAGGCTCCCAGCCCCACGTCGTCGCCGCGCAGCATCTCTTCGGGGCTGATGAGCTCGCCGCCCGAGACGAGTTCGGCCAGCACCATCGCCACGGTCTGGAGGGTCTCGGCCTCTTCCTCGGTGTAGTCGCGGAACGTCCGGTTCTGCAGCACGAGGACGCCGAGTGCCCGGCCCGCGCGCAGGATCGGCACGCCGAGCATCGAGTGATAGATCTCCTCGCCCGTTTCCGGTCGGTAGGCGAAATTGGGATGCGACTGCGCGTCCGACAGGGCGAGCGTGCGCGCAGTCTGCGCGATCTCGCCCACGAGACCTTCGCCCACGCGCAGCCGGGTCTTGTGGACGGCGTCCTGCTTGAGGCCTTCGGTCGCGAACAGTTCCAGCACCTGGCCCGCGCGCATCACGTAGACCGAGCACACTTCGGCGATCAGGTCGGCGGCGATGATCTTGACGATGCGGTCGAGGCGCTGCTGGGCGCTGCCCGCCGCCGCCATCATGTCACGCAGACGCTTGAGCAGGCGGCGCGTCGCACCGGGCCCGAGCGTCGTCTGCATCACGCGGCTCCCGCCGCTTCGCGCTCGCGCGCCACCAGCTGGTCGATCGCCTGCCCGAGCAGTTCGTCCACGATCTCGGCCGTGGTCTGCTCGCGCGTCACCATGCCGACCGACTGGCCGGCCATCAGCGAGCCGGTCTCGATGTCGCCATCGACGGCGGCCCGGCGGAGCGCGCCCGCCCAGTAATGCTCGATCTCGAGTTGGGCGGATTTCATGTCGAGCTCGCCGCGGTCGACCTTGGCCGCGATGTCGCGCTGGGCGGCGTTGAAATCCTGCGTGGCCTTGTTGGCGATCGCGCGCACCGGGATGACGGGGAAGCGCGGGTCGAGCTGCACGGAAGGCACGGCATCGCGCGCGGCCGCGCGGATGAAGGCCTTCTTGAAGTTGGGATGCGCCACGCTCTCGCGCGCGCAGACGAAGCGCGTGCCGAGCTGCACGCCGGCCGCCCCCATTTCGAGGAACGACAGGATCGCCTCGCCGCGGCCGATGCCGCCGGCGACGAAAACCGGCACTTCGCGGATCGCGGGCAGGATCTCCTGCGCCAGCACGGCCGTGGAAACGGCGCCGATATGGCCGCCGGCCTCCATGCCTTCGATGACCAGCGCATCCACGCCCGAGCGCACGAGCTTCTTGCCGATGACGAGAGCGGGCGAAGGCGATGACCTTGGCGCCGCCGTCTTTAAGCTTCTTGATGATCTCGCCCGGCGGCATGCCGCCGGCGAGCACGACGTGGCTGACGCCCGCATCGAGGCAGACCTGCGCCAGTTCGGTCAACTGGGGGTGCATGACGATCAGGTTCACGCCGAAGGGCTTCGCCGTCAGCTTCTTCGTCGCCGCGATCTCGCCCGCGAGCATCTCGGGCTTCATCGAGCCGCAGGCCAGCACGCCGAAGCCGCCGGCATTCGAGATCGCCGCGACGAGGTTGCGCTCGGAAACCCACGTCATCGCGCCGCCCATGATCGCCGCGCGCGTGCCCAGCACCGCGCAGCCGCGTGCCCACAGCCGGTCGAGCCGGCGGGCGGCCGCTTCGCGCGACAGGACGGGCGCGGCGTCGTTCATGCGGCGTCGAGCTCGTAGGCGGTGTGCAGCGCACGCAGCGCCAGCTCCAGATACTGCTCGTCGATCAGCACGGAGATCTTGATCTCCGAGGTCGAGATGACCTGGATGTTGATGCCTTTGGCGGCGAGCGTGCGGAACATGGCGAGCGCCACGCCCGCATGGCTGCGCATGCCCACGCCGATGACCGAGACCTTGACGACGTTCGGGTCCGGCTTCAGGTCGGCGAAGCCGAGCTTGGGCTTCTGGTCGTTGAGCAGCTTCACGCAGCGGTCGAGGTCGGCCTTGCCGACCGTGAAGGTCATGTCGGTCGCCTTGCCGTCGTCCGAGATGTTCTGGACGATCATGTCGACGTTGATGGCGGCATCGGCGAGCGGCCCGAAGATCGCCGCGGCCACGCCCGGACGGTCGGCCACCTTGGTAAGGGTCACCTTGGCCTCGTCCCGGCTGTAGGCGATCCCGCTGACAACTTGCTTTTCCACGATTTCTTCCTCGTCGACGACCATCGTGCCCGGCTTGTCCTCGAAACTCGAGAGGACCTGCACGCGCACGCGGTGGTTCATGGCCAGCTCGACCGACCGCGTCTGGAGCACCTTGGCGCCCAGCGAAGCCATCTCGAGCATTTCTTCGTACGTGATCTTGTCGAGCTTGCGCGCCTTCGTGACGATCCGGGGATCGCACGTATAGACGCCGTCGACGTCGGTGTAGATGTCGCAGCGGTCGGCCTTCAGCGCCGCCGCAAGCGCCACGGCCGACGTATCCGAGCCGCCGCGACCAAGTGTGGTGACGCGGTTGTCGTCGGTCAGGCCCTGAAAGCCAGAGATGACCGCGACCTCGCCCGCCTTCATCGCGCGATCCAGCTCGTCAGTATCGATGCTCTCGATGCGAGCCTTGGAGTGCGTTGAATCCGTACGCAGCGCGATCTGCCAGCCCTGCCAGGAGCGCGCCTTGAGGCCGAGCTGCTGGAGCGCAAGCGCGGTCAACCCGCTCGTCACCTGCTCGCCGGTCGATACGACCGCGTCGTATTCGCGCGGATCGTAGAATTTCGAGATCTCGTTGACCCACGCGACAAGCTGGTTTGTGGCGCCCGACATGGCCGAAACCACCACGGCGATCTCGTTGCCGGCGTCCACCTCGCGCTTCACGCGCGCGGCGACGTTGCGGATCCGCTCCACGTTGGCGACCGACGTCCCGCCGAATTTCAGAACCAGGCGTGCCATTACCTTCGAAACCCCTCCAGAAATGCCTTTCCCGCCATGGGCTTGGGAAAGTATCGTCGCTTTCGCCATTGCCGGCGCGAAAAGCGCGCCATATCTACTGTCTTGGCGCGGGCAGGGCAAGTTCGCGCTCGACTTTCCAACAGGAGCCAGCCGCCTTGACCCCATCGCCCACCGCCTTCGATGCCAACCCGGGCGACGCCGCCCCCGGCGCGAGCGTCGATCCCGCCGAGGTGGCGCGTTTCGCGGCCATGGCCGAGGAATGGTGGGACCCGAACGGCAAATTCCGGCCGCTCCATAAATTCAACCCGGTGCGGCTGGCCTATATCCGCGACCGGCTGGCCCAGCATTTCGGCCGGGACCCGCTGGCGGCCAGACCGCTGACCGGCCTGCGCGTGCTGGATATCGGCTGCGGCGGCGGGCTGGTGGCCGAGCCGATGGCCCGGCTGGGGGCGAACGTCGTGGCGATTGACGCCTCGGCCCGCAACATCGGCATCGCGTCCAACCATGCCGCCCGGATGGGCCTGCCGATCGACTACCGGCACACGACGGCCGAGGATCTCGTCGCGGCAGGTGAGGTGTTCGACGCAGTCCTCTCGCTCGAAGTCGTCGAGCATGTCGCCGATTTCGGGAATTTCCTCGCTGATTGCGGCACGCTCGTGCGACCCGGCGGGGCCATGGTTGTCGCCACGCTCAACCGCACGCCCAAGGCGTTCCTGCTGGCGATCGTGGGGGCCGAATACGTACTGGGCTGGCTGCCGCGCGGCACGCACGAATGGAAGAAGTTCGTGCGGCCGGGCGAAGTGAGCGACGCGCTGCGCGGGCCCGGGCTCGCCGTCACGCACATGACCGGCGTTTCCTACAACCCGATCCTCGACCAGTGGAAGCTCGCGCGCGACCTCGACGTCAACTACATGGCGTTCGCGGTCAGGACCTGACGCGGCTCAAGCGTCGCTGCCGCGCACCCACGGGATCCGCGCGACCTCGACGCCTTCTTCGGCCAGCGCTTCGGCCTCGTCGTTCGTCGCCTCGCCGTAGATGTCGCGATGCTCGGTCTCGCCGTAATGGATCTTGCGGGCTTCCTCGGCGAACCTGTCGCCAACATGTTCGAAGTTCTTCTCGACATGCGCGCGCAGCTTGGCGAGTTCCTTCTGCAATTCGACCACCTTGGCGACGGCCGGATCGTTGCCCATCGCGGCGACGGCCTGTGACGGTGCCGGCGCGGCCGCGACCTTGCGCGACTTCTTGGTGCCGGAGAGACGCGGCGCCATCAGCGCCTTCTCGACCTTCACCGAACCGCATGCCGGGCACTCGACGAGCTTGCGCTTGGATTGCCGCTCGAACGCGGCGCCATCCTTGAACCAGCTCTCGAAGCCATGCCCCTTGTGGCATTGCAGATTGAAGACGATCATTCCCTATAATTGGAATCGTTCGGCAAGGAAGGCAAGTCCGCGCAATGGCGGCGAAATCGCATCAAGGCCCTGATTCCCCTTCCGATTGGGTTGCGGCACATGCAGGTCTGATCCGGCCCGGCGGCATGGTGCTGGATCTGGCGGCCGGCGGCGGGCGCCACGCGCGCCTGCTGGCGGGCCGCGGCTACAGGGTCGTCGCGGTCGATCGCGACATTTCGGCGCTCAAGGACATCGCCGGCGTGGAAGCGCTCGCGGCCGATCTGGAAGACGGATCGCCGTGGCCACTGGGCACGCGGAAATTCGACGGCGTGGTCGTGACGAACTACCTGCACCGGCCGCTGTTCCCGGCGCTCGTCGCCTGCGTGGCGCCGGGCGGGACACTGATCTACGAGACGTTCGCACTCGGCAACGAGCGCTTCGGCAAGCCGAGCAATCCCGATTTCCTGCTGGCCGACAACGAATTGCTCGAACGCACGACGCCGGCACTGGCGGTCGTCGCCTACGAACACAAGTATGTGGAAACGCCGCGCCCGGCGCTGGTCCAGCGCGTAGCCTGCGTCCGGCGCTAGGCGGCGAGCAGCGGGTCGAGCTTGCCGGCCGCGTCGAGCGCGTGCAATTCGTCACAGCCGCCGACATGCTTTCCGTCGATGAAGATCTGCGGCACGGTCGTGCTGCCGCCGGCGCGCGCTTCCATCGTCGGGCGCAGGCTCGAATCCGCCAGCACATCAAATTCCTCGTACGACACGCCCTTGCTCGACAGCAGGCGCTTGGCGCGCGCGCAATAGCCGCAGAACGGGCTTGTGTAGATCTCGACCTTCGCCGTCATCGCCGACTGCTCCTCAAGGGAAACGCCGATACATGGAAGATAGCCGGGTCGCGGGCCGGATTCCAGTCCACCCGATCCCCCTCAATCCGACGTGAGTACGACCCGTGCCAGCGTCACGGCCCGGACTTCCGCCGCCCCCGCCCGACGGAGCGTACGCGCGCACTCGACGAGCGTGGCGCCGGTCGTCAGCACGTCGTCAACGAGCACTATGCAGGCCCCCTTCGCCGATGCCCGATGCCGGGCGCGGATCGAGAAAGCCCGACGCACGTTGCGCTGGCGCTGCAGGCGGCCGAGCGTCCCCTGGATCGGCGTGCGCCGAGCGCGTACCAGCAGGTCTGGCACGCATGCCACCCCGCTTTCGCGGGAAAGTGCCTGGGCGAGCAGGGCCGCCTGGTTGAAGCGTCGCCAGAGCAAGCGCGTCCAGTGCAGCGGCACGGGCACAAGCAGGTCGGCACCGGCCAGCGCATCCGCGCCGGCGCGCGTCAGCCATTTGCCGAAATGCGGGGCCGCGTGCGTACGATCGGCGTGTTTGAAGCCGAGAATGAGATCGCGGCTCGCATCGTCGTAGCGCAGCGCCGCGCGGACGGTGGCAAGCGGCGACCGGCGCGCGAGACAGGCCGCACAAATCGCGTCCGCGCCCGTCAGGCTCAGGTCGGCGCCGAAAGGAACGCCGCAGCGCGCGCAGAAAGGCCGGTCGATCCAGGCAAGCTTCTGCCAGCACGCGGCGCAGACTCCGCCGGGCGCCGCAACGATGGCTTCGCATCCAAGACAGGTATGCGGAACGACCGCGTCGAGACTTGCGCGAGCACCGCGCACGATCAATTCGGATATCCGGCGGGCAAATTCCACGGGCGAAGATGCCAGCACGCGACACCCCCGCGAGTCAATCGTGCGGAAGGTATGCGCAAGGTTTCCCGTGCCGGCGAAACGCGCTAGGAATTTGCCATGGGCAGCCCGCTCACCATCTTCGACCGCCGCATCGTGCGTCGCCATCGCGACCGCGCGGCGCGCCATTTTGCCGATCACGATTTCCTTTTCCAGGAAGTGGGCGAGCGTCTGGTCGAACGGCTCGATGATGTCGCGCGCGAATTCCCGCGCGTGCTCGATCTGGGTGCGCGTACCGGCGTGATGGCGCCGTTGCTGGCGGGCCGCAACGGGATCGAGACGATCGTGCAGTGCGATCTTTCCAGCACGATGATGAAGGCCGCGCGCGCGCGGCCCTGCAGCGGCGACGCCGCACGCCTCGTCACCGTCGCCGACGAGGAGTTCCTGCCCTTCGCCGACGGCAGCTTCGATCTGATCGTCAGCTGCCTGTCGCTGCACTGGACCAACGATCTTCCCGGCGCCCTGCTGCAAGCACGCCGCGCGCTGAAGCCCGACGGGCTGTTCCTGGCCGCCATCCTCGGCGGCGAGACGCTGGGCGAGCTGCGCCGCGCGCTGATCGAAGCCGAGGTCGCCGAAAGCGGCGGCGCCGGTCCGCGCGTGTCGCCCTTCGCCGACGTGCGCGACGCAGGTGCCCTCCTCCAGCGCGCGGGCTTCGCGCTGCCGGTCGTCGATGCCGACACGATCACGGTTTCCTACGAGAACGCGCTCGACCTGATGCGCGACCTGCGCGGCATGGGCGAGGCGAACGCCATCGTCGAACGGCGCAAGGATTTCACGCGGCGCTCGACGCTGCTGCGCGCCGCGGCGATCTACGAGGATCTCTTCGCCGAAGAAGGCCGCATGCCGGCGACATTCCAGATCCTGAACCTGACCGCCTGGGCACCGCATGCGAGCCAGCCCAAGGCGCTGCGTCCGGGCAGTGCCGTGCATCGGCTTGCCGACGCGCTCGACGCCAATCCGGCGCCGCGCCCGCCGACCGTTCCGGGCTAGAGCCAGTCCCGCAGCATCGCGACCAGCGGTACGTCCGCCGGCGGCATCGGATATTCAGAAAGCTTATTGGGCCGCACCCACGCCAGCTCCTGCCCTTCGCGCGGCTGCGGCGTGCCCTTCCAGTTGCGCGCCGCATAGAGCGGCATCAGAAGGTGGAAATCCTCGTAGCGGTGCGAGGCGAACGTCAGCGGCGCGAGGCAGGCGTGCGAGAGATCGATGCCGAGTTCCTCGTGCAGTTCGCGCACGAGCGCGGCTTCCGGTGTTTCATTCGCCGCGATCTTGCCGCCGGGGAATTCCCACAGGCCGGCCATCGCCTTGCCCGGCGGGCGGCGGGCCAGCAGCACGCGCCCGTCGGCATCGATCAGCGCGGCGGCGACCACGAGCACGACGCGCGCCGGTGCGGCCAGCCGCGCCGACAGCACCGGATCGTCGCAGCCCTCAGCTCCGGTAGCTGCCATTGATGTCGATATAGGCGTGGGTCAGATCGCAGGTCCACACGCGCGCCTTGCCCTTGCCGAGGCCGATATCGACCGCGATGCGCACGTCGCGGCCCTGCATGTGCGCGGCGACCGGCGCCTCATCGTAGCCGGGAACCGGCATGCCCTTGCGCGCGATCGTCGTGCCGCCGACAGAAACCTTCAGCCGGTCGCGGTCGGCCTTCTCGCCGCTCTTGCCCACGGCCATCACGATGCGGCCCCAGTTGGCGTCGGCCGCGGCGATAGCGGTCTTGACCAGCGGCGAATTGGCGATCGCCATGCCGATGGTGCGCGCGGCCGCGTCGTTCGTGGCCCCCGTCACGTCGACCTGCACGAGCTTCTGCGCGCCCTCGCCGTCCTTGGCGACCTGGATCGCGAGATCGAGGCACACGGCCTCGATCGCCTTTACAAGCGCTTTTGCATCGGCCGACGAAGTGCTGGACACCGTCTTGTTGCCGGCAGCACCCGTCGCGAAGGCCATCAGCGTGTCGGACGTCGATGTGTCGCCGTCGACCGTAATCGCGTTGAACGTGCGTGCGGCGATATCCTTCAGGATCGTGCGCAGGACGGCGGGCGACACGGCCGCGTCGGTGAAGACATAGGCGAGCATCGTTGCCATCGCGGGCGCGATCATGCCGCTGCCCTTGGCGATCCCGGCCACGCTCACGGTCTTGCCCCCGACGCGCGCGGTGGCGCCGGCCCCTTTCGCGAACGTGTCGGTCGTCATCATGGCGCGCGCGGCACCTTCGATCGACGCCGTACCGAGGCGCAACGAAGCCGCCGACGTCGCAGCCGCGAGCTTGGCCGCATCGGGCACCTGCCCGATGACGCCGGTCGAGGAAATGAAGATCTCGCCGGGCTTGCAGCCCAGCGCCTTGGCCGCGGCCTTGGCCGTTTGCGCGCAGGCGGCGGCCCCCGCCTTGCCGGTGAAGACGTTGGCGTTGCCCGCATTGACCACGAGCCCGCGCGCGCGCCCGCCGCCGACATGCTTGCGGCACCAGTCGACCGGCACGCCGGGCATCTTGTTCGACGTGAACACGCCCGCCACGGCCGTGCCCGGCTGGAAGGCGGCGAAGAACAGATCGTCGCGCCCCTTGTAGCGGGTGCCGGTCAGCGTCGTCGCCAGACGCATGCCGCCGATGATCGGGAGAGCGGGAAAGGATTTCGGGGCGAGCGGCGAAACGGCGTGCGACATGGGACCTGGCTTGCTTTCTTTACTTGGCGGGGGCCGGCAGCGGCTTGCCGTCGAGGCCGAAGCGCTCGACCTTGGCGCCCTTCACGAGGCCTTCGACGTAGGCGGTCATCAGCTCCTGCGACATGTCGCTGGCGAGCTTCTCCTTCATCTCCTCGAAGCTCTCGCTCACCGAGCGGCGCTCCTCCACGCGGATCACGTGCCAGCCGAACTGGCTTTTCACCGGCGCCTTGCTCGTCTCGCCGGCCTTCATGCCCGAGGCGGCCGTCCAGAATTCCGGCACCATGTCGTCCTTGCCGAAGAAGCCGAGATCACCGCCCGACTGCTTGCCGGCCGGATCGATCGAGCGGTCGGCCGCGATCTTCGCGAAATCGCCGCCCTTGCCGAGCTCAGTGATGATGCCCTGCGCCGCCTGCTCGTTGGCGACCAGGATGTGGCGCGCGCGGACTTCCTCGCGGCCGGGATTGTCCTTCTGGAAGGCCGCGAAACGTTCGCGGAGTGCCGCATCGGTCATGCGCTTTTCGAGCATGCGGTTGAGCACGATCTCCTGCATCACCCGTTCCTCGAACTGCACCATGCGCGCCTTGAACTCGGCGTCGTTCTGGACGTTGTCCTTTCGGCCCTGGGCGGCAATCAGCTTCTGCGAGACGAGGCGTTCGACGATCGGATCGAACAGCGCCTCGATCGGCATCTGCTGGAGCTGCGGGGGCAGCGAGCGCTGGAAATTCAGCACGTCGGAACGCCGGATCGCGATGCCTTCGACCCGCGCCACGACCGGATCGTCGCCCGGGGCCGGCGCCTGTGCCAGGGCGCTGCCGGAATAGCCGGCCGCGCACAGAAGGACGGCAAGTGCAGCGGCGCGCAGGCTGGGGCGGAACATCTGTGGAATCCTTTCGACGTGGCCCGGAAATGGGCGGCGGCACTCTTGCACGGGAAAGCGGGCCCGAACAAGGCCGGACGGGCCCCGGAACCGCGCCGCAGGGCTGCGTTGACACGCCGTTCTTCTGGCCCTATCTCTCCCCTGCCCGGCGCCCGGGGTTACCCATCGGCGAAATCCGTGATTATCGAGGTCTGTCTGCATGTTCGGCGCCATCGCCCGAGCGATTTTCGGGTCTTCCAACGACCGCATCCTCAAGGGAATGAACCGGCTCGTCGTCGCGATCAACGCGAAGGAGCCCGAGCTCAAGGCACTCGACGACGCGGCGCTCGCCGCGCGCACCGTCTGGCTGCGTGAACGGCTCGAGAAGGGCGAAACGCTCGACGACCTGCTGGTCGACGCTTTCGCGACCGTGCGCGAGGCCGCCAGCCGCGTGCTCGGCCAGCGCCATTTCGACGTCCAGCTGCTGGGCGGCATCGTGCTGCATCGCGGCATGATCGCGGAAATGAAGACCGGCGAAGGCAAGACGCTCGTCGCCACGCTCGCGGTCTATCTGAACGCGCTGCCCGCCAAGGGCGTGCACGTCGTCACCGTCAACGACTATCTCGCCAAGCGCGATGCCGAATGGATGGGGCGCATCTACCGCTTCCTCGGCCTTACCGTCGGCACGATCGTCCACGGCCTGACCGACGACGAGCGCCGGAAGAACTATGCGTGCGACGTCACCTACGGCACGAACAACGAATTCGGCTTCGACTACCTGCGCGACAACATGAAGTACCGGCTCGACCACATGGTCCAGCGGCCCTTCGCCTACGCGATCGTCGACGAAGTCGACTCGATCCTGATCGACGAGGCGCGCACGCCGCTGATCATCTCGGGGCCCACGGACGATTCCTCCGAGCTCTACATCGCGGTCGACAAGCTGATCCCCAAGCTCGCCGCCGGCGATTTCGAGAAGGACGAGAAGGCCCGCGCCGTCTCGCTGACCGAGGCGGGTGCGGAGAAGATCGAGAACCTGCTGACCGAGGCCGGCCTGCTGAAGGGTGGCAATCTCTACGATCTCGCCAACGTGAGCCTCGTCCACCATTCGAACCAGGCCCTGCGCGCCCACAAGCTGTTCACGCGCGACGTCGACTACATCGTCAAGGACGACAAGGTCGTCATCATCGACGAGTTCACCGGCCGCATGATGGAAGGCCGTCGCTATTCCGAAGGCCTGCACCAGGCGCTGGAAGCCAAGGAGCACGTGCGCGTCCAGCAGGAAAACCAGACGCTCGCCTCGATCACCTTCCAGAACTATTTCCGCATGTACCCCAAGCTCGCCGGCATGACGGGCACGGCGATGACGGAAGCGACCGAGTTCGGCGAGATCTACAAGCTCGAGGTCGTCGAGATCCCGACCAACCGCGCGGTCTCGCGCGTCGACGCCGACGACGAGGTCTACCGGACGGCGCGCGAGAAATCGGCCGCCATCGTCGACCTGATCGAAGAGGCGATGAAGCGCCGCCAGCCCGTGCTGGTCGGCACGGTCAGCATCGAGAAGTCCGAAGCGCTTTCCGAAGACCTGCGCAAGCGCAACGTGCCGCACCAGGTGCTGAACGCGCGTTACCACGAGCAGGAAGCCGCGATCATCTCGCAGGCTGGGCGTCCCGGCGCCGTCACCATCGCCACCAACATGGCCGGCCGCGGCACCGACATCCAGCTTGGCGGCAATCTCGACATGCGCGTGCGCATCGAGCTTGCGAACATCGCCGAAGGCCCCGAGCGCGACGCGCGCATCGAAGGCATCAAGGCCGAGATCGAGGAAGGCCGCCAGATCGTGCTGAAGGCCGGCGGGCTCTATGTCGTCGGCACCGAACGGCACGAGAGCCGGCGCATCGACAACCAGCTGCGCGGCCGATCCGGCCGCCAGGGCGATCCGGGCGCCTCGAAGTTCTTCCTGTCGCTGGAAGACGACCTGATGCGCATCTTCGGGTCTGACCGCATGGACGGAATGCTGCAGAAGCTGGGCCTGAAGGAAGGCGAGGCGATCGTCCACAGCTGGATCAACGCCGCGCTGGAAAAGGCGCAGAAGAAGGTCGAGGCGCGCAACTTCGAGATCCGCAAGCAGCTTCTGAAATACGACGACGTGATGAACGACCAGCGCAAGGTCGTCTACGAGCAGCGCCGCGAGATCATGCGCGAGGACGACGTCGCCGAGCAGATCGTCGATATGCGCCGCGAGACGGTCGAGGACCTGATCGCGCGCTGCATCCCCGACAACGCCTATCCCGAGCAGTGGGACACGAGCCTGCTGCACGAGGAGATCCGCCGCATCTTCGCGCTCGACCTTCCCGTGGCCGAATGGGCCAAGGAAGAGGGCATCGCCGAGGAGCAGATCCACGAGCGAATCGCCGACGCGGTCGAGCGCAAGATGGCCGAGAAGGCCGCCAATGTCGGCCCCGACATCATGCGCCAGGTCGAGAAGAGCCTGCTGCTGCAGGAACTCGACCATGCGTGGAAGGAGCACCTTCTCCATCTCGACCATCTGCGCCAGGGCATCAACCTGCGCGCCTACGGCCAGCGCGATCCGCTGAACGAGTACAAGAAGGAAGCCTTCGAGATGTTCGAGGCGATGCTGAAGGAGTTCCGCGAGCGGATCACTTCGCTGCTCGCCCTCGTTCAGATCCGCATGGACGCGCCCCCGCAGGACGACATGCTGCCGCCCGATCCGGACACGGCGCGCATGCTGGCGCAGCATCCCTCGCCTGACGGCACGCCCGAAGGCGCCGCGCCCTCGCCGACGAAGGCCGCCCGCGCCGCGCGTGTCAATCCTGCCGATCCCTCGACGTGGGGTGCCACTTCCCGCAATGCACCCTGTCCGTGCGGTACGGGAAAGAAATTCAAGCACTGCCACGGCAAGGTCTAGCGCCTGACCGCAAAGCCGCCTTACACTTCGCGCATCCCCAGCCCGCGCCATTCCCCCGGGGGCACGCCGAGATGAGCGACATCCCCTACAGCATCGTTCCGCCGGAAGGCATTCCCGGCTGGCATCCGAATATCGACCGGCTGTGGCGCTATCTCCGGCGCATCGCGCCTGACGGCAAGCCGCCGTCGCGCCACAAGTTCGATCCGATCGACATCCCGGACCTGCTGTCGCGCATCTGGATCCTCGACGTGACGCACGAGCCGTTCGAACTCGTCTACCGGATGTGCGGCACGCATGAAGTCGCCTCGCTCGAATGCGATCCGACCGGCCAGTCCTTCATCGGGATGCACCGGGACCGGCTTGCGCGCGAGCCCAACATGCTCGAGCGCTATCGGCGGATGGCGCGCACCGGCGAGGCGACGTGGCGGCGCGGCAATCTCGTGTTCCGCCACCAGGAACGCCACAAGAGCGTCGAGAACATCATGGTCCCGATGACCAACGAGGGGCCCGAGGTCGCGATGATCCTGTGCTATTCGCTCGTCTTCCGGTCGGACGGCACGCTTTACTGACCGCCGGTGCCGGGCGCGCTAGGATGCCGCCCGGAGGACCGCCCATGACCCGCAAAGCCGCTCTTGCCGCCTTCGCCGCCCTATCGCTCGCCGCCTGCGCCGGCACGCCGCCCGCGCCCACGGCCGAGCGAATCTACGTGATGGATTGCGGGCAGAACAGCGCGAGCGACCAGTCGCGCTGGTCGCCGGGCGTGAATGTCGGCGTGCCGTTCGTCCTCTCCGACAACTGCTACGCGATCCGGCACGCCAAGGGCACGCTGCTGTGGGACACGGGCTACCCCGACGCGCTGACCGGGCGCACGCAGACCGGGCCGACAGGCACGGCCACGCGCGCGCGCAGCCTCGCCGACCAGCTCGCCGAGATCGGCCTCAAGCCCGCCGATATCGGCGCCGTCGGCATCTCGCACACGCACGGCGACCATGTGGGCAACGTCGCGATGTTCGCGGGCGCCCGCATCCTCATCCAGCGTGCGGAATACGACTGGGCCTTCGGCCCCGGTCGCACGCGGCCCTTCCCGGCGGACGTGAAGGTCGAGAAGCTCGACGGCGATCTCGACCTGTTCGGCGACGGCAGCGTCGTGATCCTGTCCACGCCCGGCCATACGCCGGGTCACCAGTCGCTGCGCGTGCGACTCGCCCGAACGGGCACGATCGTGCTTTCGGGCGACGCGGTGCATTTCCGCGACAACTGGGACAATCGTCGCGTGCCCGCGCAGAACGCCGACGCCGACGCCACGCGCGCCTCGATGGCGCGCATCGACGCTGCCGTGAAGGCCGAGAACGGCACGCTGTGGATCAACCACGACCTGCCGCAGAGCCGCAGCCAGCGCCGCTCGCCGGCCTTTTACGACTGAGGCCTACTTCTTCCAGCCCACGATCGAGGCGAGCGTCATGTAGAGTTTGCCGACGTCGGCCGACAGGAAGGTCGAGACCAGCACGTTCTCCGGATCGGCCTCGCGCGCGTCGGCGATCAGGCGGTCGTACTGGGTGAGATAGTCGGTGACGTAGCGGCGGAAATCCGCGTCCTCGCCGTAGCGCTTCTGCACGACCTTGCCGGTCGAGCCCCAGTTGAGGCGCAGCAGGCGGCGCACGAACACGCCGCGATCGCCGCCGAGGAACTCCTTCAGCACGCGGTCGGTGACGCTGGGGTCGAGCGTGCGCGCAAGGTCGATCGACAGCGAGTTGAGTCCTTCCACAACCAGGCGCGAGGCGCGCAGGAAGCGGCCGCGTTTCGCTTCGAACTCGCTGGAGGTGAGGCGCGCCTGCGCGTCGTTGGCGCTGGCAGCCGCCGCCGCGAGATCGTCCGCCTGGCGGCGAAAGGCGTCGGTCGCGTCGCTTGCGTCGCGCGTGACCTTCGAGGCCGCCGCGTCGAGCGTCTCGGCCTCGTGCGCCAGCAGGCGTTCGGCTTCCGCGATGCGCCGCTCGGCGGCATCCATCGCCACGCCCAGCTCGCGCGTCTGGCGCGCGAAGCTTTCGCCGACCGAGGCGATGCGTGCGGCCGCCTGGCCGACCGCGGCCATGACTTCTTCCGCACGGCGACGGAAGCTCTCGCCGGTCGCTTCGAGCTTCATGCCGCCGTCCTGCGCGGCCGCCTGCAACTCGTCGGAACGCCGGCGCAGCGAGGTGCCCGTCTCGCCGATGCGCTGGCTCGCGACGGTCGCGGCGTCGGCCGCTTCGCGGGCCTGCCGGTCGAACTGCGCGCCGACTTCGGAAAGGCGCTCGCCCGCTTCGGCGACGACGCCATTGAGATGGTCGGCCTGCCCGCGCAGCACCTGTCCGAGCTCGTTGGCGCGGCTGCCCAGCGTTTCCAGCGTGCGCACGAGGTTCTCGCGCTGCTCGCCCAGCGTGGCATCGACCGTGGCAAGGCGCGCAGCCGTGCCGTCGGACATCGCCGAAAGCTCCGCCGCGCGGCGCACCAGCGCCTCGCCGAGCGCGTCGAGCTTGACCGCCGAGCGGTCCGCGATGTCGACAAGCGAGCCGGCGTTGCCGCGCATGAGTTCGGCCACCATCGAAAGACGAGCTTCGGCCGCGTCGGCCGCACCGCCGAGATCGACCGTACGCTCGCGCAAGGCCTGGCCTGCCTGCCCGATGCGCGACAAGGCGCCATCGACCGCGACCTGCAGGTCGCCCGAATGGCGGCGGAAGGTCTCGCTCGCCTCGGCCATCAGGCCGCCCACGCTCGTCGCCGCGCGGTTCATGTCGGCAAGGCGCTGGCGGAAGGTCTCGCCGCTCTCTTCGAGGCGGCCGGAGGTCTCGACCGCCTGCGTGGCGAGCGCCTGCAGGCGGCGTTCGGTCTCCGCACCCGTCGCCGACACCTTCTCGGTGGTCGCAGTCGCAAGGACCTGCATCTCGCCGGCCCGGTCGCGGAACACGTCGGAGGACGCGCGCAGGCGTGCGGTCGCGTCGTCCGACGCGCGCGCGACGGCCGCGACCTGGTTTTCGAGCACGGCACCCACTTCGCCCGCCCGGCCCGACACCTGCTCGATCGTCTTGAGCAGGGAAAGAGTCTGGTCGCGCAGTGCGGCGTCGATCGCCCCCACGCGCACGGCCGAACGCTCGGCCGCCCCTTCGAGCTCGCCGGTGCGCGCGCGCAGGGATTCGGACGTTTCCTTGAGACGCTGGCCGGCCTGCGCGGCGATCGAGGCAAGCTCGCCCGAACGCTGGTCGAGCAAGGCTGCCGTCTCGTTGATGCGCGAGGCGGAAAGCGCCGAGGCACTGCCGAGTTCTTCGGTCTCGCGCCGCAGGGCGTGGCCCGCATTGCCGATCGACAGCACGGCCGCACCCGAGACTTCCGTCATCTCGAGCCCGCGCTTGCGCAGGGAATCGGCCGCCTCGTCGAGGCGCGTGAGCGCGCGGTCGGCCGCGGCGCTGGTTTCCTGCGCGCGCTGGGCGATCGCGGTCTCGAGCTGGCTCGCGCGGTCGAGCCCCTGCTCGGCCGCGTGCACGAGGCTCTGCGTCTCCACGCGGAACGTCTCGCCGGCCCCGCGGATGCGGGCGGCGGACTGGTCGGCGGCGAGGACGAGCTGTTCGTTCTCGTGGCGGGCGACGTCGCCGCTGGCTTCCATGCGCGCGGTGGCGCGGTCGACCGCGGTGACGGCCTCGTTGGCGTCCTTGGCGAGGGACGCGGCGGTCGCGTCCAGGCGCTGGGTCGTCGCCGCGACGTTCGCGTCGGCTTCCGAAGCGCGCTGGCGCAGCGTCTCGGCCCCGTCGCGCAGGCGCGCGACGGCCTGATGGGTGGTGGCGTCGAGATCGCGGGCGCTGCGGCCCACGTCGCCGGCCGCCTCGTCGATACGCGTGCGCGCGATGGCGGCGGCGGCCTCGATGGCCTCCGTGCCCAGACGCAGCGTTTCGGCCGAACGCTCCAGGACCGCCGTCTTGTCCTCGGCGACGCTGCCCAGTTCGATCGTCTGCGCGCGGAGTGCCGCGTGAAGCTCGCCCAGCTGCGTGCCCACGCGCCCGGCGGTGTCGGAAAGATCGTGGCTGCGTGCGCGCAACATTTCGGCATAGGCCGCCGATTCCGCAATGCCGGTTTCGGCCGCGTGGACGAGCGCGTTGGTTTCTTGGCGCACGACCTCGCCCGTGCCGCGCAGGCGCGCGGTCGACTGGTCGGCCGCCAGGACGAGCTGCTCGTTCTCGCGCCGCGCGACTTCGCCGGTCGCCTCCATGCGGGCCGAGGCGCGATCGACGGCGACGGCAACCTCGTGCGCGTCCTTCGAAAGGGCGGCGGACGTGGCGTCGAGGCGCTGGGTGGCGGCCAGCACGTTCGCGTCGGCCTCCATCGTGCGCTGGCGCAGCTGTTCGGCCCCGTCACGCAGGCGCGCGGCGGCCTGATGGCCCAGGGCGTCGAGATCCTTGGCGTTGCGTGCCACGTCGGCGGCGGCCTCGTCGATCCGGATGCGCGCGGCCTCGGCCGTGGCGCCGATTGCCTCGGCCTTCTGGCGGACGATCTCGCCCGAACGGTCGAGTTCGAGCGCCTTCTGCCCGGCCGTCTCGGCGAGATCGGCCGTCTGGTTGCGCAGCGTGCCGTGGAGCGTGTCGAGACGCTCGCCCACGCGGCCCGCGGTCTCGACCATCTCGGCCGCCCGGTGCTTGAGCGCTTCGGCGTAGGCGTCGGCCTGCGCCATGCCGGCTTCGGCAGCGCGCACCAACCCCTGCGTTTCCTGCCGGAATCCGTCGCCGGCCGACCGTACGCGCGCGGCGGCCTGGTCGGCGCCCACTTCGAGCGCAGCACCTTCGTTGCGCGCGACCTCGCCGGTCGCTTCCATGCGCGCGGCGGCGCGGTCGAGAGCCGTCGCGACCTCGCGCGCGTCCTGCCCAAGGGCGAGGGCGGTGGCATCCAGGCGTTGCGTTGCCGCTGCGACATTGGCTTCTGCCTCCAGGCCCCGCGCGCGCAGCTTCTCGCCGCTCTCGTCGAGGCGCTGGGCGGCAAGGGCGGCCGTCGTGTCGAGATCCTTGGCGCGCCGGTCGACCGAGGAAGCCGCATCGCCAAGGCGCGAAATCGTGGCATCGGCCGCCGCTTCGAGCGCTTCGACCTTCAGGCGCACCGCTTCGCCCGAATTGCCGAGCTTCTGCGCGGTCTCGCCGGCGGTGTCGGCCAGCACGACGCTTTGCGCGCGCACATGGTCGGCGAGCGTGTCGAGGCGCTGCGTGGTGCGCTCGCTGGCGGAATCGATTTCCTCGCTGCGGCGCTTCAGCGTCGCGCCCAGCTCTTCGGCGCGCGCGAGGCCCAGATCGGCCGCGTGCACCATGTCCTGCGCCTGCACGCGGAAGCCCTCGCCCGTCATGCGCACGCGCTGCGAGGCCTGGTCGGCCGCGACGACGAGTTCGTCGGCGCGCCGGCGCGCGACCTCGCCCGAGGCGTCGACGCGCGCGGCGACGCGGTCGAGCGATTCCTGACTGCGCTGGGCGAGCCCGTCGAGCGCCACCTGCGATTCGTTCACGCGGCGGCTGGAAGCGTCGAGATCCTCCATGCGCGCCTTGAGGACGGCCCCCGCCCCTTCGACGCTCGCGCGGGCGCGCTGGGCGGCCTCGGCGACGAGGTGCGTCTCGGCCTGCAGCATCGATTCGGTCGACAGCGCCTCGGCTGCAAGCGCGCCCGACGCGCGCAGGATGGCTTCCACCTCGCGCGACAACTTGGCACCCGCTTCGCCCGCACTGCGGCCGGCGATGTCGGCCGCCTCGACGAGGCCGGCCCCGTGGCGGCGCATGTCCTCGCCGATGGTCGCGGCCTTGGCTTCGGCTTCCTGCGTACGCAGCGTCACTTCGCGCGCGACTTCCGAGAATCCGGCCGTGGTGGCACCCACGCGCGCCAGCGCCTGTGCTGCGGCATCCGCAAGCTCGCGCGACTGGGTGTGGAAGGCTTCGCCCGCGGCGCGCACGCGCGCGACCGCCTGGTCGGCGGCGGTGGCGAGTTCGTGGCCCTGGCGGCGGACCGATTCGCTCGACGCTTCGGTGCGCGCGGCGAGGCGCTCGAGCGTCGCCTGCAGGTTGCGGGTTTCCGCACCGAGATTCGTCGCCACGTCGTTCATGCGCACGGCGGCGGTCGTCACGTCGTCGGTGCGCTCGCGGATCGCGGCACCGGCCGTGTCGACGCGCAGCTGCGCGTCGCCCGCGGCTTCGGCGAGGACCGACATCTGCGCGCGCAGCGCGTTCTGGGTCGTGTCGCTCTGGCGGGCAAGCTCGCGCGCGAGGCCAAGCAGCTTGTCGGAGGCTTCGGCGAGATTGTCGGACGCGGCTTCGGCCGAACGGCGGGCCGAGCCCATCTCGACCGACGCGGCGCTGGCGCGCCCTTCGGCCGTCTCGGCGGCGTCGGAGAAGGCATCGGACTGCTTGCGCAGCAACTCGCCCACTTCGCGCGCCCGATCGAGCGCACCCTCGGTCGCGTCGATGAGGGCCGAGCTCTGGTCGGCGAGGATCGAACGGATTTCGGCCGCGCGCGCCCGCGCGCGCTCGGTCGTCTCGGCCAGATCCTGCGACTGCTCGCGCAGCGCCTCGCGGATGGCGCCCGCATTGGCGGCCGTCTTCTCGTTGGTGGAGGCGAGCGTCTCGATCTGCTCGCGCAACGTGGCGTTGATCTCGCGCGACTGCGAGAGCGCGCGGTCGGACGCGCCCGCGAGTGCGTCGGCCTGCTCGCGCACGGCCGCCTCGACGATCTGCACGCGGCTCGACAGCAGCGAGGTGACGCGCTCCAGCCCGTCGGCATGGCGGCGAAGGCCGGCCATCACCTGCATGGCGCGCATCGCGGCCTGGTCGGAAACGGTGGTGAGTTCGCTTGCCTGCGTCGAGAGGCCCTGGCGCGCCTCGGAAAGGCGGCTGGTCGCGGTGTCGGACGCGGCGGCGAGCACCTTGGCCTGCTCGTGCAGGCTTTCCCCGATCGTGCGCAGCTTGATCTCGGCGCGCTCGGCCGGATAGGCAAGCTCGGACAGGCGCACTTCGAGCGCGCGCGCGTGCCGGGCGAGATCGCGCCCGCGCGCGAGATACGCGAACACGAACCACAGCACCATCAGCGGCATGGCGGCGCCGCCGACGAACGCGCCCAGCTCGTGCGGAAGCATCTCGCCGAAGGCCGAGAAGCCGACTTGCGCGTTCGCGTACCAGAGCACGGCGAGGATCCACGCCCCGCTCAGCGCGGCGGCGACGAGGAAGCTGCGCCGGCCAACCGGGGGCAGCGGCTCGTAGGCCGGCCCGCCCGGATCGTTCGCCGCGCGGATCGACGTTTCGGCCGATACTTCCGTGTTGCGGATGAGGCGGGGGCCGGTCTTCTTGTCGTCCATGTGCGTTCGCTCTTGCCGGTGGTCGTCGTTACGGGTCTAGGCGGCTTTCCGCTGGCGCCGGATGAGGCCGAGAATTTCGGCCGCGGCGTGCGGGATGTTCGTTCCGGGGCCGTAGATGGCGGCGACACCGCCGTCAATCAGCCCCTGATAGTCCTGCGGCGGGATCACCCCGCCGCACACGATGAGGATGTCGTCCGCCTTCGCGGCCTTCAGCGCCGCGATGAGGGCGGGCACCAGCGTCTTGTGGCCGGCGGCCTGCGAGGACACGCCGATGACGTGCACGTCGTTCTCGATCGCCTGGCGCGCGGCTTCTTCCGGCGTCTGGAAGAGCGGGCCCACGTCCACGTCGAAGCCGATGTCGGCAAAAGCCGTCGCGATCACCTTGGCGCCCCGGTCGTGCCCGTCCTGGCCGAGCTTCACCACCAGCATGCGCGGCCGGCGGCCTTCGGCGGCGGCGAAACCGGCGACGTCTTCCTTGATGCGCGCGAAGCCCGCGTCGCCTTCGTAGGCCGAGCCGTAGATGCCGGTGACCGAGCGGATCGTCGCGCGGTGGCGCGTATAGACCTTCTCCAGCGCGTCGGAGACTTCGCCCACCGTGGCACGCGCGCGCATCGCCTCGATGGCGAGCGTCAGCAGGTTGCCTTCGCCCGTCGACGCGGCCTTCGTCAGCGCTTCGAGCGTCGCGGCGGCCTTCTTCGCGTCGCGGGTGCCGCGGATCTTCTTGAGCCGGACGATCTGGCTTTCGCGCACGGCCGCGTTGTCGACATCGAGGATGTCGATCTTGTCGATCTCGGCGGGCTTGTACTTGTTGACGCCGACGACGACTTCCTCGCCGCGGTCGATGCGCGCCTGCCGGCGGGCGGCGGCCTCCTCGATGCGCAGCTTCGGCAGGCCGCTTTCGACCGCCTTGGTCATGCCGCCCAGTGCCTCGACCTCGTCGATCAGCTTCTGCGCTTCCTCGATCATCGAGGCGGTCAGGCTCTCAACGTAGTAGCTGCCCGCCAGCGGATCGACGACGCGCGCCACGCCCGTCTCTTCCTGCAGGATCAGCTGCGTGTTGCGCGCGATGCGCGAGGAGAAGGGCGTGGGCAGGGCCAGCGCCTCGTCGAAGGAATTCGTGTGCAGCGACTGCGTGCCGCCGAGTGCGGCCGCCATCGCCTCGAACGCCGTGCGCACGACGTTGTTGTAGGGGTCCTGTTCGGTCAGCGAAACGCCCGAGGTCTGGCAGTGCGTGCGCAGCGCCAGGCTGTCCGCCTTCTTCGGGTCGAACTTCTTCATCGCGCGCGCCCACAGGAAGCGCGCGGCGCGCAGCTTGGCGATCTCCATGAAGAAGTTCATGCCGATGGCGAAGAAGAACGACAGGCGCGGCGCGAAGGCGTCCACGTCGAGGCCCTTCGACAGGGCCGCGCGCACGTATTCGAGACCGTCGGCGAGCGTGAAGGCGAGCTCCTGCACGCAGGTCGCCCCCGCTTCCTGCATATGGTAGCCGCTGATCGAGATCGAATTGAATTTGGGCATGTGCGCGGCCGTGTGCGCGATGATGTCGGCCACGATGCGCATGCTGGGCGCGGGCGGATAGATATACGTGTTGCGGACCATGAACTCCTTGAGGATGTCGTTCTGGATGGTCCCGGAAAGCTGGGCCTGCGTGGCGCCCTGCTCCTCGCCCGCGACGATGAAGGCCGCGAGCACGGGCAGCACCGCGCCGTTCATGGTCATCGAGACCGACATCTTCGACAGCGGGATGCCGTCGAAAAGGATCTTCATGTCCTCGACGGAATCGATCGCCACGCCCGCCTTGCCCACGTCGCCCGTGACGCGCGGATGGTCGCTGTCGTAGCCGCGATGCGTGGCGAGATCGAAGGCGACCGAAAGCCCCGCCTGCCCGCCGGCCAGCGCCTTGCGGTAGAAGGCGTTGGATTCTTCCGCCGTGGAAAAGCCGGCGTACTGGCGGATCGTCCACGGGCGGTTGGCGTACATCGTCGCGCGCGGACCGCGCACATAGGGGGCCACGCCCGGCATGCCGCCGACATGCTCGAGACCGGCAAGATCGGCCTCGGTATAGAGCGGCTTCACCACGATCCCCTCGGGCGAAGTCCAGGCAAGCGTGTCGGGCGCAGCGCCCTTCAGCTCCGCGCGCGCGAGTTTCTCCCAGTCCGCCAGATTCGGCTTGGTAAAGTCCGCCATGTCCTTCTCCTGCCTTGCAAATGTAACGACGCGGGAGGCGCGCTGATAGGCGCGCGAATCCGCGAACTTGCGATTCGGCCGGCAAGGGGTTGATTCAATGGACGGAGAGTCGCTTGTCCACAGGGCTGCGGAAAACTCCGCCTCGCGGCCTGCGGCCTGCGGATTCCGACGACTCGGAAATTACCAGCGCAATTCCGCCAGTGCGTAGGTCGGCGCGAAGCCGAACTGGGCGGAAAGAGCCGTCATCGCCGCCGGGTCGGGCACCGAGCCCATCGGCGATTTCAGCGCCTCGCCGTGGATGCCGCCGGGGATGAAAGCCTGGTCGAGGCCGGCACCGCGCGCGCCCGCGACGTCGGTGCGCATCGCGTCGCCGATGCCCAGCACGCGGCTGCGGTCGGGATTGCCCGCGATCTTCAGCGCGAGTTCATAGACGCCGCGATGCGGCTTGCCGTGATAGATCGTGCGCCCGCCGATTTCCTCGTAGCGCTGGGCGAGCGTGCCCGCGCACAGCAGGCGCTGCTCGCCGCGCATCACTTCCAGATCCGGATTGGCGCACACCATGACGAGATCGCGCTTTCGCGCCGCGGTGATGACGGGTGCGAGCGCGTCGAGATCGAGCGTGCCGTCGCCCGCGGCCCCCGTCGCGAAGACGAAATCGGCGTCCGCGACATCGTCCACCATCTCGTAGCCGATCGTCCTGGGATCGACGATGTTGGCTTCCATGCCCACATGCAGGAAGCGCCGGCCGAGCTTGTGCGTGTCGTCGATCAGCGCCTGCCAGGCGGCCTCGCCCGACGTGACGATGCCGTCGAACGCGTCGGCTGGGATGCCGAAGGTCGGCTGCATCTGGCGCACCAGGATGGGCACGAGGCGCGGCGCGTTGGACAGCACGACCGTGCGCTTGCCCATCGCGCGCAGGCGCTTCGTCAGGTCGTGGACGCCGGGAAACACCCGGTAGCCGTCGTGGATGCAGCCCCACATGTCGAGCAGGAACACGTCGTAGCGGTCGGCGACCGCCGCAAGGCCTTCGAGAGGACGGGTCACTTTTCTTCTTTCAGGGGTTTCGGTTCGCCGAACAGGAAGCCCTGTCCGTAATCGGCGTCGAGGTCGAGCACCTCGACGAGTTCGGCCTCGCTCTCGATCTTCTCGACCACGAGGGCGACATGCTTGTCCATCATCTGCGTGCGCAGGCGCAGGAAATCGGCGCCCGAGGCGCCGTTGGCGTATTCGACGACCTTCTTCGCGTCGACCTTCACGAAGCGGAAATTGCGCTTCGCCAATGCCGCGGGATCGAAGCGCAGGTCGGCCACCTGGTCCATCGAGAAGCGGAAGCCGAGGCTGCCCAGCCGGTCGAGCTCCGCCCACTGGATTTCCGACAGCCGGCGCGTGTGGCCTTCGGCCAGCTCGAACACGAGGTTCTGCGACAGGTCGGAATTCTGCGCCATGAACGTGACGAACTCGGCGAAGAAGCGCGTGTCGGCGAGCGTGTGCTCCGAGATGTTGACGAAGATGCCCGCCCCTGCGTTCGTGCGCTGCATGCGGCGCACGAGCTGCACGCAGCGGAACAGCAGCATGTTGTCGATCGCGGTGACGAGGCCGTAGCGCTCGGCGAGCGCCAGATAGCGCTCGGGCCCGATGACGTGGCCTTCGGGCGCGCGCACGCGGCTGAAGCACTCGAAATGGCGGCGGCGGCGCTGCGGCAGGTCGACGATCGGCTGCACGTAGAGCTCGACCCGGTTCTCGCGCAGCGCGTCGCGCACGATGTCGAGCACCTGCGCGTCGCCGTAGGCCGGATCGGGCCTGGCGGGCTCGCTGCCGGTCTTGGGCACCGGCTGGCCCGACAGCTTCTCGACGAGGCCCTGCAGGACGCGGACCTCGCCCATCACCTGCCCCAGATCGGGGCGCGTGCGGGCGGCGTTCTCGATCGCCTCGAGGATGCCGCGCGCCTCTTCGCGCGCGGCAGCGAGCTCGCGGCGGATCTGCGCCTGCGCGCGCACCGCGTTCTCGACCCGGGTGGCGAGCTGCGCCGCCACGACGATCGCATGCGCGCCGGCACCGGCCGCGAAGACCGCAAGGCCCAGCGGCGTGCCCGCCGTCAGGCCGATTGCGGCGCCGGCGACGACATAGGCGACCGCGGGAAGGATCAGGGAAAGGGGTGACATCGGCGTCCGGTATGCCCCTATCCGCGCGCGTCGGTCAACGAGGTTGCGGTGCCGACCGCGTCGGCCACCGTGGCGAAGCCGTCGGCGCGCAGCAAGGCGGGCAGTTCGCGGCAGATGCGCGCGGCCAGCCCCGGCCCGCGATAGACGAGGGCGGAATAGAGCTGCACGAGCGAGGCGCCGGCCCGGATCTTTGCGTAGGCGTCGCGCGCGTCGAACACGCCGCCCGTGCCGATCAGCACGAGATCGCGCCCGGCGAGCGCGCGGGTCTTGGCGAGCACGCGCGTGGACAGCGGGAAAAGCGGCCGGCCGGAGAGGCCGCCGGTCTCGCCCTTCTGCGGATCGGCGAGCGTGTCGGGCCGCGAGAGCGTGGTGTTGCCGACGATGAGGCCGGCGAGCTTCCGGTCCAGCGCCACGCGCACCACGTCCTCCAGATCGGCATCGACAAGATCGGGCGCGATCTTGAAGACCAGCGGCGGGGCGGAAGGGAGCGTGGCGAGCGCTTCCTGCACGCGCCGCACGAGACCGTCGAGCGCGTCACGCCCCTGCAGGGCGCGCAGGCCCGGTGTGTTGGGCGAGGAGACGTTGCACACCAGATAGTCGGCGAACGGGGCGAGTGCCAGCGCCCCCTTCACGTAGTCGTCGGCCGCATCCTCGGTGTCCTTGTTCTTGCCGAGATTGACGCCGACCACGCCGCGCCGCTTGCGCGCGGCGAGATTCTCGCGCGCGACGTCGAGGCCGCGGCTGTTGAAGCCGAGGCGGTTGATGACGCCTTGATCGGCGGTCAGGCGGAACAGCCGCTTCTTCGGGTTGCCCGGCTGCGGGCGCGGCGTGACAGAACCGATCTCGACGAAGCCGAAGCCCTGCGCCAGCATCGCGTCGGGCACCTGCGCGTCCTTGTCGAAACCCGCGGCTAGGCCGATCGGGTTCGGGAAATCGAGGCCCCACAGCTTCACGTGCAGCGCCGGGTCTTCGACGGGTGCCGGCGTGGGCACGAAGCCGCCGGCCAGCGCCTTGACCGCGAGGCCGTGCGCGTCCTCGGGGTCGATCGCGCGGACCAGCGGAAAGGCGAGGTCGTACCAGTTCACGCGAGCCCCCACGGGAAAACGTGCCGGCCGTCGGCCCCGAGATTCAACGGCGCGTGGCGCACGACCTTCGCCACCGGCAGCGCGCCATAGAGATGCGGGAAGAGAGCACCGCCGCGCGAGGCTTCCCACTTCAGGGAATCGCCCAGCGATTCGGCCGCGACTTCGATCAGCACGAGATCGTCCTGCCCGGCACGGTGCTTCGCGGCACTGATGACGATCTGCGCGGCAGTCGAGAAATGAATGAAGCCGTCGGCGCGGTCCTGCGACGAGCCGGCATACATTCCGCTAGAAGTGGCCGTCAGCCACTCGTCGCGTCGACACATGTGAAAGATCGGAGTCGCCATTGCGTGTCCAAGCTAGCGCGCTTCGGCGGCACGTTGAAGGGTGTCGAACGGGCGGCATGCCGGGCCCGGATTAAACGCACCGCAAACTTTTCACTACGACCGTAGATCGGCCGGACGCGGTGCGCGGGGATGCCGAAAATGTCATACACTTTTTGATCGCATACACTAGTAGTTTACACTCATTACTAGTGGATTTTTAACGGGCGTCGGTCCATTTTGTGCGGATCAAACGTGAACCGGAGGATTTGCATATGCGACCCGCGCTCGAAAAAATCATGGCGTCTCCCCGCGCCCGGAAGCTCGGAAATCTCGGTGCGATCGCGATCGCCGTGCTCGTCGGCGGGCTCGGCGTCGCCACCGCGATTGGCCAGACCGTGCCGCAGCAGAAGCCGTTCAAGACGATGGCCGAGTACAAGAAGGACTATGTGCGCCCCGTCGGCGTGCGCTATCTGCCCGAGAATCCGTACACGGCCGAGAAGGACAAGCTCGGTGCGATGCTGTTCTTCGATCCGCGCCTGTCGGCTGCGGACGACCTTTCGTGCTCGAGCTGCCACCTGCCCGGCCTCGCCTGGACGGACGGAATGATCAAGAGCGGCGGCACTGCCGGCGCACGGCATCCGCGCCACTCGCCCACGCTTCTCAATCTCGCCTGGACAGAACAGACGGCGTGGGACGGCCGCACGGTCGAGCTCGAAGGCCATATCCGCGGCCCGCTCGGCAACCCGGCCGGCATGAACCACCCGCCGGGCCCGCTCGTCGAGAAGCTCAAGGGCATCAGCGGCTACGCGAAGGCCTTCGAAGCCGCCTTCCCCGGCCAGGGCGTGACCATCGACAACGTCGTCAAGGCGATCGCGGTCTTCGAGCGCGGCCTCGTTTCCGGTACCGCGCCGTTCGACAAGTGGATCGCGGGCGACGAGAAAGCGATCTCCGAGCCGGCAAAGCGCGGCTTCATGTTGTTCAACACGAAAGCGAACTGCGCCAGCTGCCATTCGGGCTGGAACTTCACCGACAACAGCTTCTACGACATCGGCCTGACCGATGCCGACGTCGGCCGAATCAAGATCCTGAAGCTTCCCAGCATGGATCACGCCTTCAAGACGCCGACGCTGCGCGAGATCGAACGGACCGATCCCTACATGCACGACGGTTCGATCGCCAACCTCGTCAAGGTCGTCGAGCATTACAACCGCGGCGGCGACGCCAAGCGCGAGAGCCTGTCGGAGAACGTGCGTCCGCTCCGGCTGACGGGGCCGGAAATCGCCGACATCGTCGAGTTCCTGCGCACGCTGACCAGCGACATGCCGGCCTATCCCGTCCCCAACCTGCCGCCGCGCGATCACGCGGCGAAATAAGGCAGGCCGACTTTCCCCAAGCGAATCCCTTACCGAGGAGACTGAAGAAATGCGTTCCTATCTTTTGCCCGCGATCGCGCTCGCGGTCGGCGCGGCCAGCAGCTACGCGCTTGCCGCCAGCAACACGGTCGTCCAGCTCGACAAGAAGTTCGCCGTCGAGGAAATGACGATCAGCAAGGGTGACGTCATCGTTTTCAAGAACGAGGATCCGTTCACGCACAACGTCTATTCCCAGTCGCCGGGAATCGCCTTCGAGCTGAAGGTGCAGAAGCCGGGCGAGTCGAGCGACATCACCTTCGCGAAGGAAGGCAGCGGCGAGATCCGCTGCGCGATCCATCCGCAGATGAAGATGAAGCTGACGGTCAAGTAACCCTGCCCGACCCGAAAGGACGGAGCGGCGGCCATGCGCATCCGCGGAAAGATCCTTGTCTGCCTCGCCATCGTCGCGCTGCTGACGATGGCGATGGGCGCGTATGCCGTCGTCGGGCTGCGGCAGATCGCCTTGCTCACGGAGGGGCTCTATGACGGCCCTCTGATGGCAAGCGATTTCGCCGCGTCGGCGATGACGAACTTCGCCAGGCTCGATCTCGCCGTGACGCGCGCCCTGCAGCAGCGCCGGGATGGCGGCAAGGTCGAGCCGGCGACACTGAAAAAGCACGAGGCGGCGATCCTCGAAGATCTCGCGATCGTCGAGGAACGCGCCACCGACCCCGAGAGTCTCGCCCGCATCGAGGACGTCAAGCAGGCGCTCGGCAAATGGGTGGCCTTGCGCGACCGGCTCCTTTCCGGGACCGAGACCCCGGAAATCCAGAAAGAACGCGAAACGCTGCTGAAGTCGCTCGAGACGAAGCTCACCATCGTCAACGAAGCGGCGAAGGAGCAGGGCTACTATTTCCGCCAGGATGCCGGGAAGATCGCCGACGACGTGGTCCTGGCGCTTTCTGCCGTCGCCCTTTTCACCGTCGTCGCCGCGGTGATCGCCGGGCTTCTGCTCGCGCGCAATATCGGCTGGCCGATCCGTGCCATGGCCACAGCGATGAGCGGTCTCGCTTCAGGGAATCTTGCCGTCGAGATTCCCGGCAGCGGCCGCACCGACGAGGTCGGCGACATGGCCGGCGCCGTCTCTTTCTTCAAGGACAACGCGGTCGAGAACGAGCGCCTGCGCGCCGAGACGGCGAAGATGGCCGCCGAATCGGAGGAGCGCCGCAAGCTGCGCGCCGTCGAGATGGCCCAGACGGTGCGCGAGACCGCCGTCGCCGTGGACTCGATCGCCGCCGCTACCGGCACCGTCGACGACGCCGCCCTCGGCATGACCAAGCTCGCCGACGAGGTGCTCGCCGAAAGCGAAGCCGTGGCAACAGCCTCCGAGATCGCCCTCGTCAACGTGCAGACCGTTTCTTCCGCGGCCGAGCAGCTCTCTGCCTCGATCCGCGAGATATCCGCGCAGGTCGCGCGTGCGTCGGACGTGACGCGCCTTGCCGTCAACAGCGGCGAAAAGGCGCAGGCGACCATCCGCTCGCTGTCCGACGCCGTCGCGAAGATCTCGGAGGTGAGCAAGCTCATCGGCCAGATCGCCGGCCGCACGAACCTGCTTGCGCTCAACGCCACGATCGAATCGGCGCGCGCGGGCGAGGCCGGCAAGGGCTTCGCGGTCGTCGCCTCGGAAGTGAAGAATCTCGCGAACCAGACCGGCCGGTCGACCGAGGACATCGACCGTCTCGTGGCCGACATCCTGGGCGCAACCAACGCAGCCGTGGCGGCGGTCGCCGAGATCGGCGAGC
>JBGAKN010000021.1:0-29767 GCA_044224405.1 Tagaea sp.
TCTCCGAACGGCCCGACAGCATCGCGACGGTCGCGTCGGGATGCGACATGCTGACGCTCAGCGCATCCAGCCGGCCGAACTTGCCCGGCCCGAACGCCTTCTCGCTCGCCATCTGGATCAGCGCCGCCTGGAAGCCGATGCGCGCCGACGGGAGTGCGATGCGGTCCTTCTCGGTCAGGTCCGCGACGTCGCGCACCGCCGGATTGTTGGTCAGCAGGTAGTTCGGCATCGAGCCAAGCGAGGCCACGCCGCGCACGCGGTGCTGGGTGCGCGTCTTGTCCCACACCGTGATCATCGGCGTGACGCCGGCCGTGACGAACTCGATCGAGCCCGACAGCAGCCCGTCGTTCATCGCGGCAGCACCCGAGATCGTGATCCATTCGACGCCCGGCTCGGGCAGGCCGGCGGCGCGCACGCTCGCCTCCAGCAGCTTTTTCTCGCGCACGACATGCAGCGGCAGATAGGCGATGCCGAACTGCGGCGCGATGCGGATCTGGCGGGCTTCCTGCGCGCCGGCAGGGCTGCCGCCGGTGGCGAGCAGGAGGGCAAGGGCCGAGGCCGCGAGGAGGCTTTTCATGGGGGCGTCCGGGTTCGAGGAGGGGCATCGACCAGATGCCCACCCCGACGGTTCGCCCGCAATTCAGTAAAGTTTCGGAAGGCGTTGAGTTTTTCTCAATCGGCCTTCTTCACACGTCCAGATTGGCGACCTTCAGCGCGTTCTCGACGATGAAGTCGCGGCGGGGCTCGACCACGTCGCCCATCAGCGTGGTGAACACGCCGTCGGCGTCGGCCGTGTCGGCGATCTTCACCTGCAGCAGGTGGCGCGCCTGCGGGTCGAGCGTCGTCTGCCAGAGCTGTTCGGGGTTCATCTCACCCAGGCCCTTGTAGCGCTGGAACGACAGGCCCTTCTTGCCGACCTCGAGGACGGTGTCGATCAGCTTGATCGGCCCCGGCACCTCGACGACGCTCTTGTCCTTGGTCTCGAGCTTGGCGCGCTTGGCGTAGAGCGTCTGCAACTCGCCCGCCATCTCGACGAGGCGGCGCGCCTCGATCGAGTTGATCGTCACGTGGTCGATGGCCGCGCGGTCGATCTCGCCGCGCAGGCGGCGCTCGAACACCAGCCCGTCAGCGCCGCGGGTACCCGTCCAGCCACGCTCGGTCTCCGGGCTCAGGATGTTGAGGCGCTTGGCGATGAACTCGGCCACCGCCTGCGCCTTGTCGGCGTCGGCCAGAAGCTGCGGGTCGAGCGCGCCCAGGATCGCCGCCTGCTCGACCGCATCGCGCGAGCCCACGCGGCGCGCGAGGGCCAGGATCATCATCTTGGCCGCGCGCGCGCGTTCGACGGCGCTGCGCAGATCCGCGCCGGCGCGCATCGCGCCATCGGCCCCGGTCAGCGTCATGCCCTCGATGCCGCCGGCGATGAGATGGTCTTCCATCGCGCGCTCGTCCTTCAGGTACACCTCGGACGAGCCCTTCTTGACCTTGTAGAGCGGCGGTTGCGCGATATAGACGTAGCCGCGCTCGATCAGCGCCGGCATCTGTCGGTAGAAGAACGTCAGCAGCAGCGTGCGGATGTGGCTGCCGTCCACGTCGGCGTCCGTCATGATGACGATCTTGTGGTAGCGGCACTTCTCGACGTCGAATTCCTCGGTGCCGATGCCTGTGCCGATCGCGGTCACCAGCGTGCCGATTTCGGCGGACGAGAGCATCTTGTCGAGGCGCGCGCGCTCCACGTTCAGGATCTTGCCCTTGATGGGCAGGATTGCCTGGTTGGCGCGGTTACGCCCCTGCTTGGCCGAGCCGCCGGCGGAATCGCCCTCGACGATGAAGATCTCGGACTTGGAGGGATCACGCTCCTGGCAGTCGGCGAGCTTGCCGGGCAGCGAGGCCATGTCGAGCGCGCCCTTGCGGCGGGTGAGCTCGCGCGCCTTGCGCGCGGCCTCGCGCGCGGCGGCCGCCTCGACGATCTTCTGCACGATGCGCTTGGCGTCGGCCGGGTGCTCCTCGAACCATTGCTGGAGCTTGTCGTTGCAGATCTGCTCGACGACCGGACGCACTTCGGACGAGACGAGTTTGTCCTTTGTCTGCGAGGAGAACTTCGGGTCCGGCACCTTGACCGACAGCACGCAGGTGAGGCCTTCGCGCGCGTCGTCGCCCGAAAGCGCCACCTTCTCCTTCTTGCCCGCGTTCTCGCCCGCCACGCGCGCGATCGTGCGCGTCAGCGCGCCGCGGAAGCCCGCCAGATGCGTGCCGCCGTCCTTCTGCGGGATGTTGTTGGTGAAGCACAGCATCGTCTCGTGATAGGCGTCGGTCCATTCCATCGCGACTTCGACGGTGATGCCGTCCTTCTCGCCCTTCATCGACACGGGCGCGTGCAGCGCCTGTTTCGAGCGGTCGAGATACTTCACGAACGCCTCGATGCCGCCGTCGTAATGCAGTTCGATCTTCCTGGGCTCGACGCCGCGCTCGTCGGCGAGCACGAGGCGCACGCCGGAATTGAGGAAGGCGAGCTCGCGCAGGCGGTGCTCGAGCGTGTCGTAGTCGAACACGGTCTTGGTGAAGGTCTCGGTCGAGGGCAGGAACGTGACTTCCGTGCCGCGCCCGTCGCCCTGCGGGCCGATCTCGGCGAGCGGGGCCACCGCCTCGCCGTGGCGGAACTCCATCGCGTAGGCCTTGCCGCCGCGCCAGATGCGCAGCTTCAGCACCGACGACAGCGCGTTGACGACCGATACGCCCACGCCGTGCAGTCCGCCCGAGACCTTGTACGAATTCTGGTCGAACTTACCGCCCGCGTGCAGCTGGGTCATGATGACTTCGGCCGCCGACACGCCTTCCTCGGCGTGGATGTCGGTCGGAATCCCGCGGCCGTTGTCGCGCACGGTGACCGAGCCGTCGGCGTTGAGGATCACCTGGATCGCGTCGCACCAGCCCGCGAGCGCCTCGTCGATCGCGTTGTCGACGACCTCGTAGACCATGTGGTGCAGGCCCGTGCCGTCGTCGGTGTCGCCGATATACATGCCCGGGCGCTTGCGCACCGCGTCGAGACCGCGCAGCACCTTGATCGAATCGGCGCCGTAGGCGGCCGACGCGTCTTCGATGCTCTTGGTGGGGGTGGGGATGGCGGGATCGGTCATGTGGTGTCGTCCTTCAGGCGTGAACAACGCCGCCGGCACCCACGCGCAGCATGTGCGCGCGGCCGGCAAGCGGTGCGAATGCGTCCTCGTCGGCGCCGGTCACCCAGAACTGGGCCCCGAGTGCGACGAGTTCGTCGAAAAGATGCGCGCGTCGCGCAGGGTCGAGATGGGCCGCGATTTCGTCGAGCAGCAGCACGGGTGGTGCACCCCGCTCGGCGGCAAGCTCGCGCGCGTGCGCGAGGATGAGGGAGACCAGCAGCGCCTTCTGTTCGCCCGTGGAGAGGCGCGCGGCGGGCGCGTCTTTCTCCGCCCAGCGCGCGACGAGATCGCCGCGATGGGGGCCGAAGGCGGTGGTGCCGCTCTCGGCGTCGGACGCGCGGTTGGCGGCGAGGATGTCGCGCGCGCGGTCTTCAAGCGCAAGTGCGGGCATCTCGGCGCACAGCCGCTCGATCTCGCCCGACAGGGTCAGCGACGGCGTGGGGAACGGGCCGACATTGGCGCGCGCCGCGCGATCGAGGCGCGCCACGGTCTGCGCGCGCGCGATGGCGATGGCCGTGCCGTGGCGGGCGAGCGATTCTTCCAGTGCGGCGAGCCACGCGGGATCGGCGCCACCCTCGGCAAGCAGGCGCGCGCGCTCGCGCAGCGAATGCTCGTAGGCCGCGACCTGGCCCGCATGCTCGGAATCGAAACCGTAGACGAGCCGGTCGAGGAAGCGGCGGCGCGCCCCGGCCCCTTCGGCGAAGAGCCGGTCCATCTCCGGCGTGAGCCAGACGACCGACAGGCGGCGCGCAAGCTCGGCCTGTCCGCGCTGCGGCTTGCCGTCGATGCGCACGACGCGCTTGTCGCCTTCGCTGCGCCCCGTGCCCACGCGCACCGTCTCGCCGTCGCAACTGAGTTCGGCCGAGACGGCCCACGGGCCGGATGAGCCCGCGCGCTCGGGCTCGTGGATGCGCGCGCGGCGCAGGCCCTTGCCGGGGGCGAGGAACGAGATCGCCTCGAGCACGTTGGTCTTGCCCGCTCCGTTGGGCCCGACGAGCGCCACGGGGGCGGCCGGCACGTCGAGGCGCAGGTGCGCGTAGCAGCGGAAATCGGTCAGGTCGAGCCGCAGCACGGCCGCGGGCGCGGAGCCACGCACCGAGCCTGCGGGAAAGGGGACGATCCGGGCCGGGACGGCCGTCATCCCCTCAAACGCGCATCGGCATGAGGACGTAGAGCGCGCTCGGATCGGCCGCATCCGCCACCACGGTGGGCGAGGCGGCATCGGCCATCTTGAAGGTCGCGTTCTCGCCCTCGATCTGTTCGGCGATGTCGAGCAGGTAGCGCGCGTTGAAGCCGATCTCGATCGCGGGGCCCTGGTAGGCCACCTCGATCTCTTCGCTCGCCGTACCGGCATCCGGGCTGTTGGCGGTGAGCGACAGCAGGCCCTTGGTCGCCGCGAGCTTCACGGCGCGCGACTTCTCGGTTGAGATCGTCGCCACGCGATCGACCGCGGCGGCGAACAGCTTGCGGTCGACTTCCATCGTCTTGTCGTTGCCCGACGGGATGACGCGCTCGTAATCCGGGAAGGCGCCGTCGATCAGCTTGGAGACGAGCACGGCATCGCCGAAAGCGAAGCGCACGCGCGTGTCGGAAAGCGAGACCTGCACCGCACCGGCCGTCTCGTCGATCAGCTTGCGCACTTCCATCACGGTCTTGCGCGGCAAGATGACGCCCGGAATCTTCGCTGCGCCGTCGGGCAGCGGCATTTCGAGGCGCGCGAGACGGTGGCCGTCGGTCGCGACCGCGCGCAGCACGTCGACGCCGGCCGACTTGGTGGCGTGGATGTAGATGCCGTTGAGGTAGTAGCGCGTCTCCTCGGTCGAGATCGCGAAGCGCGTCTTGTCGATCAGCGTCTTCAAGTCCTCGGCGAGGATCTCGAAGGCGTGCGGCAGTTCGCCCGCCGCCATCTTCGGGAAGTCGTCCGACGGCAATGCCGCGAGGCTGAAGCTGGAACGGCCGGCGCGAAGTGCCACCTGGCCCTTCTCGGACGACCATTCGATGCCGACCTGGCTGCCTTCGGGCAGCTTGCGCACGATCTCGTAGAGCGTGTGGGCCTGCACGGTGGTCGAACCGGCCTTGGCGATTTCGGCGGGAACCGTCTCGACGAAGGCGACGTCCATGTCCGTCGCGGTCAGTGCGAGCTTGCCCGCACCGCCCTTGGCGGCCGTGGCTTCGAGCAGCACGTTGGACAGGATCGGGATCGTGTTGCGGCGTTCGACGACACTCTGGATGTGACCGAGCGCCTTCAGCAAGGCGGCGCGTTCGATGGTGATTTTCATCGTGGGTGCGATCTCGAAAAAGGGTTGCCGCGCGAATCGAATCCGTAACCGGTCGAGTATACCAGATGCGCGTTTTGGTAAAAGCTTCTCGACGTCGCCGCGAGGCGCGAAAACAGCGTTATTTCAACGCTTTGCGTGCGGCCTCGGCCAGCACGACGCGGACAGCCGCCAGTTGCTGGCGCAGCCCCATCGATGCGCAATTTTCGGGCGCCGGCGGATCGTTCCGGCGCAGCGCTTCGGCGACCATTTCGGGTGTCGACGGCAGATGGATGAAACCGCACGGCCGCTTGCCCGCCAGCGCCGCCAGGTGCCACAGCGCGGCGTTGCACAGATACAGCCCCGCATCGTCCGACAGGCGTGCGGGGATGCCCGCGGCGAGCAGGCGCTTCTGGATCGAGGCGAAGGGAAGGTTCGCGGGGCGCGTCGCCGGGCCCTTGCGGTCGATCTTTCCGGTCGGCCGCTTGCCGTCGTTGTCGGGATAGGGAAACCTGAGGCCGTTGCGCGCCGTGCGCTCGATGCGCACGCAAGTCTCGCCCGCGGCGAGGCCCAGCGAGACGATCGCGACGGGATCGGTCTCGGCGATCGCCTCTTCGAGCGCGGCCGCGATCTTCGCGATCGATACCGGCATGACGCGCCCCACGACGCGCGCGTCGCCGAACCATTCGCCGTCGAGGCGTTCGGCCAGAACCTGCGTGGGATTGGTTTTGTGCGGCCCGAAACGCTCGAAGCCGGTCAGCAGGATGCGCGGCGCGCGCGCGCCCATCAGGCTTCGAGCATGCGGCGCAGCAGATCGACGTCCTCGCTGAACGCGGCATCGGCCGCGCGGAGTTCGTCGATCTTGCGGACCGCGTGCATGACCGTCGTGTGGTCGCGTCCACCGAACTTGCGCCCGATCTCGGGCAGCGAGCGGCTGGTGAGCTGCTTGGCAAGATACATCGCGACCTGACGCGGGCGCGCGACCTGGCGGGCGCGGCGCGGCGAGTGCATGTCGGCGAGGCGGATCGCGAAATGCTCGGCGACCTTCTTCTGGATCTCCTCGATCGTCACGCGGCGGTCGGAGGCGCGCAGCAGGTCGTGCAGCACTTCCTGCGCGCTTTCGAGGCCGATGGGACGGCCCACGAGCGTCGAATGCGCGACGATGCGGTTGAGCGCGCCTTCGAGCTCGCGGATGTTCGCGACGATCTTGTGGGCGAGGAATTCCAGCACCTTGGGCGGCATCGCCGTGCCGAGCTTCTCGGCCTTCGACTGCAGGATCCCGAGGCGCAGCTCGTAGGTGGTGGGGTGGATGTCGGCGACGAGGCCCCAGCCGAGGCGCGAGCGTACGCGGTCTTCAAGGCCTTCCAGATCGGCCGGGCTCTTGTCGGCCGACAGCACGATCTGCTTGTTCTGGTCCACCAGCGCGTTGAACGTATGGAAGAACTCTTCCTGCGTGGCGTCCTTGCCGGCGATGAACTGCACGTCGTCGACGAGCAGCACGTCCACCGAGCGGAACTGCTCCTTGAAGGACATCGTGTCCTTGAAGCGCATCGCGCGGATGAACTGGTACATGAACTTCTCGGCCGACAGGTACAGCACGCGGCGCTGGGGATTGCGCTTGCGGATGTGCCAGGCGATGGCGTGCATCAGGTGCGTCTTGCCGAGGCCCACGCCGCCATAGAGGAACAGCGGGTTGAAGGGCACCTTCGCCTCTTCGGCCACGCGGCGCGCGGCGGCGGCGGCGAACTCGTTCGACTTGCCGTGCACGAAGGACTGGAACGTGAAGCGCGGATCGAGCTGGGCGCCGAAATCCTCGACGTCGTCGGCCGAACGGGCGATGGCGGGTGCTGCATAGCCGTGCGCGGTGCCGGCCGGCGTGGCAGCCGGACGCGCGGGTGCGGCCGATGCGGTGGGGCGCTGCGCGCTTCCGGTGGCCGGCACGGGGACCGGGGCCTGCAGGCCGGCGGCGGGCTGCACGACGACCTCGACCGTGCGCACGAGCTTGTTCTCGGCGCGCCAGAGCGTCTTGATGCGGTCGGCGTAGTGCTGGCGCACCCAGTCCTGCATGAAACGGGTGGGTACGGCGATACGCACGGTGCCGTCCCCGACGCTGACGAGGGTCAGCGGCTTCAGCCAGCTCTTGTACGCCGCTTCGCCGAATTCGCCCTTCAGGCGGGCGCGCACGCGCACCCATTGGGCTTCGAGGGAGGGTCCGAATTCCTGGGAACGCATGGCGCCTACTCCTGCGTCCAGGCAAGGCCGGCGGCCTTCCAGCCGCCCGTCATGCCGCGATGGTTGGCGCCGTCTCGGTCACCCTCGAACCCGCCGGAAAGGTTATATGCACGCTTGAAGCCAAGTGCCGTCAGCGCCATCGCGGCCGAGCGCGAACGCCCGCCCGAACGGCAGATGAAGATGACCGGCGCGTCCTTGTCGACCGCACCCGCGACAGCCGCCGCGAAATCGGGATTGGGCACCATCAGCGCCCGGCCGTCGGAGGCGGTCGCGTAGTTCTGCCAGGAAACGAACAAGGGCGCCTTGCCGAGCACGCCGAGGCTTGGCACGCCCACGAAGGTCCATTCCGCGCGGCTGCGCACGTCGACCAGCACGGCCGTCTTGTCGGCCGCGAGCAGGTCCCACGCCTGACGCGCGTCGAGATCGCCCGCATAACCCTGCGCGGCGGCCGCGTCGTTCCCGGATTTCGTGCTTGCCTCAGTCATCGTATCGAACTGCCCCGCTGCTTTCCGGCGACCCTTTCGGGCCGGCCGTCGTCCCCATCCCCTCCCCGGGCGAACCTGCCCGGGAGCCCCTCTTCCGCACCCGCGACGGATGCGTCATCGGGGGGAGGCGGGCATCGTGCCCGCCTTCAGCACCATCAACTCGAAGCGGTGCGACTGGCGGATCGGTAGCGGGCGGGGCCGGGGTCGATGCGCCGGCGCCGCATCGGGCGGGACACATCAGCGGAGGAATGGAACGGCATCACTGGCGGAAATCCCTGTTCTTGCGTCTGTTCGAGTTCAGACTTTTCGCCGGTCCGCCGTCCGCGCGAAATCGCGGAACGGACTGCGGATCGATCTTGGTTGTTTTCGGTGTCGCGCGGTGCGGCTGGACGCTGGCCCCCAATCCTGAAACCCGGCTGAGAATTCCGTAACCGGGAGTTGCGGGGCGAATTTTCGCGTCGGCGTCGCATGTCGTCGTCCCGCTCCGCTCGTTGCCCGCAATCGTCAGAAACCGAACCCCGGTCCAACCTTCTTGTCCGATCCGGATTTGGATCCGGATCTTCGTTCCGATGCTTCGTCGCGGCGCGGTCCGTTCCGTCTGTGCGCTTTCGAAAAGCGCGGCGGAGAAACGGTGCGTCGTCGCGCGTCAGCGCTCGGACGAGCGAACTAAATCACGATGCCCAACGACTCGCAACAGGTCCGAAGTGCGAACGCGCAAATCGTCGCGCGTGTGGCATCGAAGCGACTCTTCATGCTCGAAAGATTCTTATGTTCGCGCGCAAAAAATTCCGACGACGTGCAACGTCGCGACGCGCGTGCGGAGATTCAATGACTTGCGCGGCGTTGCGCGTGCGTGCCCGCAAGCGGATCGCGGAGAGCGGAATGCGCAGGAACGCCGTGCGCTGAAAATGCAAGCGCCGTCTTCGGCAAAAAGCGAAGACGGCGCGAAACAATTTTATATTTCCGCGCGCGAGTTTCGCGCGCGGCGGAAACGATCAGGCCTTGAGCGCCTTGATGCGCGCCGAGAGGCGCGAGATCTTGCGCGACACGGTATTCTTGTGAACCACGCCGACCTTGGCGGTGCGCATCAGGATCGGCTGGGCGGCCTTGAGCGCTGCGGCCGCGGCGGCCTTGTCGCCAGCGGCGATCGCGTCTTCGACCTTCGTGACGTAGCTGCGCATGCGCGAGACGCGCGTGCGGTTCACTTCGGTGCGGCGCAGCGTCTGGCGCGCGGCCTTCTTTGCGGATGAGGTATTGGCCATTGTCTCTTCTGTCTTCCGGAACGGGTTTATGCCGGGGTGCCGCGAAACGCGCACCCTCGGGAAAGGCGGCGGGTTATAGCCCCGCCGGGGAGGGCCGTCAACAGGGCCCGATCAGCGGTTTTTCCAGGCCGGCGGGCGCTTCTCGACGAAGGCGGCCATGCCCTCTTTCTGGTCTTCGGTCGCGAAGGTGGAGTGGAACAGCCGGCGTTCGAAATGCACGCCCTCGGCGAGGGTGGTTTCGTAGGCGCGGTTGACCGCATCCTTGGCCATCATGACCACCGGGCGCGAGAGGCCCGCGATCTTCGCGGCCACCTTGAGCGCCTCGTCCATGAGCTCGGCCGCCGGCACGACGCGGCTGACGAGACCCGCGCGCTCGGCTTCCGCCGCGTCCATCATGCGGCCCGTGAGGCACATCTCCATCGCCTTGGACTTGCCCACGAATCGCGTCAGGCGCTGCGTGCCGCCGGAACCCGGGATGGTGCCGATGGTGATCTCGGGCTGGCCGAACTTCGCGGTATCGGCGGCGAGGATGAAGTCGCACATCATCGCGACCTCGCAGCCCCCGCCGAGCGCGAACCCCGCCACGGCCGCCACGATCGGCTTGCGGCACTTGGTCACACGCTCCCAGCCCACGGTGATGAAGTCGGCGAGATAGACGTCCATATAGGACTTCGATGCCATCTCCTTGATGTCGGCGCCGGCGGCGAAGGCGCGCTCGGAACCGGTCAGCACGATGCAGCCCACATTGTCGTCGGCCTCGAAGGCGTCGAGCGCCTGGCCCAGTTCCCGGATCAGGGCCGCGCACAGCGCGTTGAGCGCCTTGGGCCGGTTGAGCGTGATCAGCCCGACATTTCCCTTGGTCTCGACCAGGATGTTCTCATAGGCCATCGGCGAACCTCACTCGGGTGACAGGAAGAAGCGGACCTGCGTGGCGCCGGACGCGACCGGCGGGAATTCGATGACCAGACGCTCGCCCTCGCGCACGAAGCGGCCCACGCCGTCGAGGCGCCAGCCGAGCTGCGGCAGCGTGCCGGTGTAGAAATCGAGTACGGCGGCGCGCGACGGCGCGCCCGCGGCCAGCGTCTCGACGACGCGGCCCTGCGCGGCGTCGAAGATCGTGGGTTCGCCCGCGACGGCGAGCCCGGCCATCAGCGGCAGGTCGTCGATGCCGTCGACGAAGCCGTCGGCCGCACGGACCGCGCCGGCAAGCGTCAGGAAGGCGAGAACGAAAAGGAGGACGGGCCGCATGGCTCTGTTCTTACTCAGCGCTGGCAGCGCGGACAATAGAAAGTCGAGCGGCCGGACTGCACCACGCGCCTGACCGACCCGCCGCAATCGCGGGTCCGGCACGCCTCGCCCGCGCGGTCGTAGACGCGCCACTGGTGCTGGAACCAGCCGAGCTCGCCCGACGCCTGAACGTAGTCGCGCGCCGACGAACCGCCCGCCGCGATCGCATCGCCCAGCGTCGCCTTGATCGCCTTCAGGAGTGCCGCCGCCTTGTCGCCCTTCACGGTGCCGGCCTTGCGCAGCGGACTGAGGCCGCAGCGATTCAGCGCCTCGCACACATATATGTTGCCGAGCCCGGCCACGTTGCGCTGGTCGAGCAAAGCCGCCTTCAGGGGCGCCTTCGAGCCTTCGAGCGCCTTCATGAGCGCCTTGGCGTCGAACGAGGCGTCGAGCGGTTCGGGGCCGAGCGCCGCAAAGCGCGGATCGGACGCGAATGCCGCGCTGTCGATCAGGTCCACCACGCCGAAGCGGCGCGGATCGGTGTAGCGGATCGTCGCGCCGTCGTCGGTGCGGAACTCGACATGGTCGTGCGGGCCGGGCTTGCCCGGCTTGCCGTCCACCAGCACGAGACGGCCCGACATGCCCAGATGCACGAGCAGCGTCGCCTCGCGGTCGAGCGCCATGACAATCCATTTGGCGCGCCGCTCGACCGAGACGACGCGCGCACCCGTCGCGCGCTGCACGAAATCGGGCGGGATCGGCGTGCGGATGTCGGGGCGGCGCTGGACGACCGCGTCGAGGCGGCGCCCGACCAGATGCGGACGCAGGCCGCGGACGACGGTTTCGACTTCGGGAAGTTCCGGCATGGCGCCAAGACCCTGCCCCATGCGCCCTCCCCTTTTCCAGTGGTGCTTGCTATGGTGCCCGCCACGATGACGCAAGCAACTGACGACACGACCCATTTCGGCTTCCGCGACGTGCCGGCCTCGGCCAAGGCCGGGCTCGTGCGCGAAGTGTTCGATTCCGTCGCCGGGCGCTACGACCTGATGAACGACCTGATGTCGCTGGGCGTCCACCGGCTGTGGAAGGCGTCGTTCGTCCATCAGGTCGCCCCGCGCGCGGGTGAACGCTTCATCGACCTTGCCGGCGGCACGGGCGACATCGCCTTCGCGCTGATGGCCGAGGGCGCCACCGTCACCGTGTGCGACTACAACGAACAGATGCTGCGCCAGGGCCGCGTGCGCGCGGTCGACCGGGCGCTGGTGCCGGGGCCGGACTGGATCACGGGCGACGCGATGGCGCTGCCCTTCGCGTCCCGCACGGCCGACGGGATCACCATCGCGTTCGGCCTGCGCAACGTGACGGACCCGGCGAAGGCGCTGGGCGAGGCGCTGCGCGTGCTGAAGCCGGGCGGACGTTTCTTCTGCCTCGAATTCAGTCGGCTCGCGTTGCCGCTCGTCGACCGGATCTACGACGCCTATTCCTTCAAGGTGCTCCCGCGCCTCGGCGAACTGGTGGCGGGCGATGCCGACAGCTACCGCTATCTCGCCGAAAGCATCCGCAAGTTCCCGCCGCAGGCCGCGCTCGCCGAAATGATGCGGGGTGCGGGATTCGCACGCGTGGGTCATCGCAACCTCTCCGGCGGGATCGCCGCGATCCACTGGGGCTGGCGGACCTGATGGTCGTGCGCCTGCCCGGACGCCTCGTGCGGCTCGCCAAGATCGCGCGCACGCTGATCGCCTACGACGCGTTCGAGGCGTTCGGCCTCGCCGATTTCACGCCGCTGGGTGCCCGCATCGCCACGCGCCTGCGAAGGCGCGGCCTGCCGGCGCGCCCGGGGCAGCGCCTTGCGCTGGCGCTGACCGAACTCGGGCCCGGCTTCGTCAAGCTCGGGCAGGTGCTGTCCACGCGCGCCGACATCATGGGCGAGGCGGTTGCGGCCGACCTTACCGACCTGCAGGACCGTCTCGCGCCGTTCCCGTTCGCGCAGGCGCGCGCCACGATCGAGAGCGAGCTCGGCAAGAACCTCGACGAACTCTTCATCGACATCGACGAGGTGCCCGTCGCGGCGGCCTCCATCGCGCAGGTCCATTTCGCGACGACGAGCGAGGGGCGCGAGGTCGCGATCAAGGTGCTGCGCCCGGGCGTGGAAGCCGCGTTCGCGCGCGATGTCGACCTGCTCGCGTGGGGCGCGCGCCTGATCGAGAGGTTCGTCCCCTCGTTGCGACGGCTCAAGCCCAGCGCGGTGGTGGCGACGCTCGCCCAGACCGTGCGCTTCGAGATGGACCTGCGGCTGGAAGCGGCGGCCGCCGAGGAGCTGGCGGCGAATTTCAAGGACGACCGCGAATTCCGCGTGCCGCAGGTCGACTGGACGCGCACCGCGCGCCGCGTGCTGGCGACCGAGCGCGTGGCCGGCATCCCCATCGACGAGCGCGAGGCGTTGATCGCCGCCGGCCATGACCCGCAGGAGATCGTCGCGCGCGCCGCGCGCGCCTTCTTCCGCCAGGTGTTCCGCGACGGCTTCTTCCACGCCGACATGCATCCCGGGAACATGTTCGTGGCCGCCGACGGCACGCTGCTCGCCGTCGATTTCGGCATCATGGGCCGCATCGACCGGCCCACGCGCGTCGTGCTGGCCGACATGCTCGCGGGCTTCCTCAACCAGGATTACCGCAAGGTCGCCGAGGTGCATTTCCGCGCGGGCTTCGTGCCGGCGACGCAGGACGTGGGCGCCTTCGCGCAGGCCACGCGCGCGATCGCGCAGCCCATCCTCGGCCTGCCGCTCGAGAACATCTCGCTGGCGAAGCTGCTCGCCCAGCTCTTCGAGGTGACCGAGCAGTTCCAGATGGAGACGCAGCCCCAGCTGCTGCTGCTGCAGAAATCGATGCTGGTGTGCGAGGGCGTGGGCCGCACGCTCGACCCCAGCGTCAACATGTGGTCGCTCGCGCGCCCGCTGATCGAGGAGTGGATGCTCGCCAACCGCGGCCCGATGGCGCGCATCGCCAGCAGCGGCGAAGCGCTGCTGGAGCGGCTGGAGGAGCTGCCCGAGCTCATCAGCAATCTCGACCATGCGGCAGCCCTGATCGCGGGCGGCGGCGTGCGCCTGCATCCCGACACGCTGCGCGCCTTCGGCAGCGAACGCGCGGCCCCGCGCTGGCCGTGGATCGCGGTCGGTGCGGCCGGCGCCGCCCTGCTCTATCTTTTGTTCCATTAGCGATCGCCGCAAGTTTTGCGCGACGGCAGGAGACGGGAGGAGACGGTCACGCGACCGTCTCCTGCGCTGACATTGATTTCGTTCCGAAATCCGCGCCAGAGGAGACGAGGTGACGGGATTTTTCCCGTCACATGTAGGACGCGACGCGCCGGACGACGACACACGCACGACGCACCCGACCCGTCGGCCTCTGCCGCTTCCGCCTCTCTGGCCTCTTCGGCCTCTCTCGCCCCCCTCACCGTCATGCCCGGCCTCGTGCCGGGCATCCACGACTTGGAATGCGGCGACAGAAGACGTGGCAAAGGGCAATGCCCTGTGCGGAACAAGCACGGGCATGACGGAAGGGATAAAGGCGGGGACAGGTGCGCGTTCATCATGAACCACTATATATCCTAAAATAGGAATATTGACAATAAGGAACATATCGGGCACATCAAGCGGGAAGGAGAATCCCGATGCTGTCCCTGCTGCCCCCTGCCCGCCCCGAGGATTCCGACTGGTTCGCCCTTGCCGCCGATATCGGCCGCAACCGCGCGAACCGACGCGATGACGCGATCAAGGTCGAAAGCCTGCTCGCCAACGACGGCGATCCAGAGCTTCGCGCCGGCGACGGGCCGAGCGGGCGCTGGGGCTTCGGCCTCGACGCCGCGATCCGCCGCTTCCAGAAGCGCAACGCCCTCAAGGTCGATGGCTGGCTGCGGCCCGGCGGGCCGACGATCGAGGCGCTGCGCGAACGCCAGCAGGACGCCTTCACCGGTTTCGACGTGCCGACGCCTGAGGAGATCGACGCGCACCACGCCGCAATCGCCGAAGGGCGCGCGCCGCTTGTCGCGTTCGCGTCGCCGCGGGCGACATTCCGCCCGATCCCGGCGCTGCCGGTGCTGGGCCGCGCCGACCGTGATTCCAACACGAGCCAGCTCGACTGGCTCGACGCGCACCAGATCGGGCTTGGCGAAGTGCCCGAACAGTTCGCGCGCTATGTCGGGCTCGGCCCGCAGGGCATCGCGCAGGCGCGCGACTTCGTGCTGCAGTTCCAGCGCCGCTGGCCGGGCGAGGGCGACGCGCTCGTCGACGGCATCCTCGACCGGCTCGATGCCGAAGGCCAGGCCGCCTTCCTCGGCGCACCGCGCCCGCAAGGCGCCCCGTTCGGCACGCAGATGGGCGGCACGCGCAAGGCGGCACCCGCCTTCACCGACCGGCTCCTGCGGCCCGACGAACTCGACCCCGCCCTTCGCCAGCCGCACACGATGGAGATGCGCGACGACCACAAGGTCAACCTGCTGGAACGCGCGATGTCGCCGGAGATGCAGCTCGCCAGCGCCGAACCGTCGAACGACGACGAGAAGATTGGCAGCGGCGCGACGGAGGATGTGCAGGTGGCGCAGGCGGAGCCGAAGGGGCCGCGCGGCTTTATAACGCCGAAGCAAGATCCAGACATTCGAGACGAGGACAGCCATGGAAAAGGCGGGATGAATGTTCCACGCAGTGGCGGAAGGACGCACAACGGCGTCGACATCGTCGCGCCGCCGGGAACGCCCATTGTTTCGCCGGTCGATGGAAAAGTGATTGGACCTGTCGATCCATATCGCGCAGATCCTGCAAGAAGAGGCTTGCTTTCCGGCATCCGGATAGAAACGAAAGACGGATACACCGTCGATATGTTCTATGTCGAAGTCGACAAGGAAAAATTTAAGCCCGGCACAACAATCAAGGCGGGCGATCCGATCGGACCGGCCCAGGATCTGACACCCGCACACCCTCCCAAGCCGACCGGGTCGATAACGAACCACATCCATCTTCAGATAAAGAAGGATGGAACCTATATCGACCCGACACCGCTCCTGCGGCCACGCAAATGATCAGTCGATATAGTCTTCGTCCGCGCGATAGAGCGAAATGGCCGCTGGAATCCAGCGGCCACGATGAGGCCCTATTGTATAGAGTCCCTCCAGCCAAGGAATTCCGGCGCAACTCAAACGATCGTCGGGGCAGTAGCGAGTCAGGACATGTGCCTGAAAGCCGTTAAACGGGCCTCGACCAAATTCGTCGCGACCTTCCGCATCTATCGCCGCGCGCAATCGCCGGGGATTGATGCGACCATATTTCAGAAAAACATATTCGACCCGCACCGATGAGGTCGTTTTGCGCGCCCAGCTGTTGTTGAACCGGTCGCAACCGACATAGCGCACGCTGTCGACGCACCCGATCAGCGTCTCGATGGCGCAGATCGGCGTGCGGGAAAGTCCGATGCATTTGGATTTGGCGTCCGTCGTCGTCACGTAGCGGATGCGCGACGGATCAACCGCGTCGGATGGCAAATAAGTCGGCTCTGCGGCCAAAGCATTCGACGCGGCGGCGAGGGCAACTGCGAAAATCAGAATGCGCATGAGGATCATCGGGATTTCGTGGATCCGTTCTGGTTGTCTGGAGTTCCTGAACGATCAGTCCACGAAGAAGTCGTGATCGAAAAACACGCCAAACATTGAAAATGTCCAAAGTCGCTTGTGAGGTGACACCGTGTATATCGAGTCCATCCACTCGCCCCCATCGCACGAGCCTTGGCTATCCGGGCAGTCGCGTGTCAGCACCCGGACCTGAAATGCGTCGTATGTGAGCCACCGGTAAAAAGCGCGCCCGTCATCGGTCAGGAGGGCCTTACGCACGCGCGCGCGATTGACGAAACCGCTCTTCACGACGACGTACTCGACCCGGACCGGCAGGCCGGCTCCCTTGAAACGCGGATCCTTGTGATGCACGCAGCCGACATTCTTGATCTGCTCGTAACACCCGATCAGCGTTTCGATCCCGCACATCGGCGTCTTCGGCCGGCCGATGCATTTCGAACTCGATTCCGTCGTCGTCACAAACCGGATGCGCGACGGATCGACGGCGTCAGCGGGGAGAAGGGTGCGCCCCTCGGCCATTACCCGCCCTGCAGCGAGCAGAACGAGGACTGACGCGATCCAGATCCGATGTGTTCCAATCATCGGCTGAATCTGGTAGCTCCACGAATTCACGTCAATCCATTGTTTTAACTGAATAAAAAGTACTTCGATTGCGCCTCCTGCGGTATCGCGCTAAATTACGTGTGAATTGGGGGTAAATACGATGTTGGCCGGCAAGCGCGTCCTGCTGATCGTCAGCGGCGGGATCGCGGCATACAAAAGTCTCGACCTGATCCGGCGCCTGCGCGAGCGCGGCGCGGATGTGCGCTGCGTGCTGACGAAATCGGCCAAGGAGTTCGTGACGCCGCTGTCGGCCGGCACGCTGTCGCGCAACCGCGTCTATGACGACCTGTTCGACCTGACGGCCGAGCACGAGATCGGCCATATCCGCCTGGCGCGCGACTGCGACGTGGTGCTCGTCGCCCCCGCCACCGCCAACATCCTCGCCAGGATCGCGCACGGGCAGGCCGACGATCTCGCCACCACGGTGCTGCTGGCGACCGACAAGCCGGTGCTCGTCGCACCCGCGATGAACCACGTCATGTGGGCGAACCCGGCGACGGTCGCCAACCTCTCGCTGCTGCGCGACCGCGGCGTTTCGTTCGTCGGGCCCGAGAGCGGCGAGCTTGCCGAGGGCGAGATCGGTACCGGCCGCATGAGCGAGCCGCTCGCCATCGTCGCCGCCGTCGAGAACCTGCTGGGCGCGAACGCGCCGCTGCGTGGCCGCCACGCGCTCGTCACCAGCGGGCCGACCTACGAGCCCATCGATCCCGTGCGCTATATCGCCAACCGTTCGTCGGGCAAGCAGGGCCACGCGATCGCGGCGGCACTCGCGGCACTGGGCGCGCAGACCACGCTGGTCAGCGGGCCCACGCGCCTTGCCGATCCGCCGGGCTGCCGCGTGCTGCGCGTGGAAACCGCGCAGGAAATGCTGGCCGCGAGCCTGTCGGCGTTGCCCGCCGACATCGCCGTGTGCGCCGCCGCCGTCGCGGACTGGCGCCCGGCCGCCCCCGGCAACGCGAAGCTGAAGAAGCAGGACGGTGGTGCGCCGCCGCAGATCGCGCTCGCCGAGAATCCCGACATCCTCGCCACGCTGTCGCGCCACAAGCCGCGCCCGACGCTGGTCATCGGCTTCGCGGCCGAGACCGACGACCTGCTGAAGCACGCCGCCGCCAAGCGCCTGCGCAAGGGCTGCGACTGGATCGTGGCGAACGACGTGGGTGCCGGGACCGGCACGTTCGGCGGTGACGACAACCGCGTGCACGTCATCGACGCGAACGGCACCGAATCCTGGGAAGCGATGAAGAAGGACGCGGTCGCCCGCCGCCTTGCACAGCGCATCGCCGAACGGCTCGCCGGGGCCGCGTAACATGGATCGTCCGCGCGTCAGCGTCGTGCGCCTGCCGCACGCGAAGGATCTTCCGCTTCCGGCTTACGCGACGCCGGGTGCGGCCGGCCTCGATCTTCTCGCCGCGGTCGCCGAACCCGTCGAGCTGGCACCCGGCACGCACCGCCTGATCCCCGCCGGCATCTCGATCGCGTTGCCCGAAGGCTACGAGGCGCAGGTGCGCCCGCGCTCGGGCCTCGCGCTCAAGAACGGCGTCACCGTCCTGAATTCGCCGGGCACCGTCGATGCCGATTATCGCGGCGAGGTCGGCGTCATCCTGATCAACCATGGCGCGGCCCCTTTCCGCGTCGAGCGCGGCATGCGCATCGCGCAGATGGTGATCGCGCGCGTGGCACAGGCCATTTTCGAGGAACTTGCCGAACTTCCCGCCACGACCCGCGCCGGCGGCGGGTTCGGCTCGACCGGACGCTAGGAAGCCCCTGCCCATGATGCGCCTGACCAAGAAACTGCTGTTCGGCATCGAGGCCGTGCTCGACATCGCCTACAACTCCGGCTCGCGCCCGGTGCAGGCCGCCTCGATCACCAAGCGGCAGGGCATCCCGAAGCGATACCTCGAGCAGGTGCTGCAGGCGCTGGTGCGCGCCGGCATCCTCGCCGGCCAGCGCGGGCCCAAGGGCGGCTATCGCCTCGCCAAGGAACCTTCGGCGATCTCGGTCGCCGACATCGTGCGCATCGTGCGAACCATCGAGGCGGCACCCGATCCGCTGGACGGCGCGCCGGCGTCGGCGCTGGGCCACCTGATCGTCCGGCCGATCTGGCACGACCTGCAGAGCCGGCAGATGGCGGCGCTCGAAAGCCTCACGCTCGCCGATCTGGTCGGGCGCGCGAAATCGGCCGGCGTGGCGCTGGGGACCTAGCGGCATGGCCGACGCGCCCGCCTTCGGCGATCTCTCCGACGCGCAGTTCAAGCGCTATGCGCGCCACCTGATCCTCGACGAGGTGGGCGAGGAAGGTCAGGCGAAGCTGCTCGCCGCGCGCGTGCTGATCGTGGGCGCCGGCGGCCTCGGTTCGCCCGTGGCGATGTATCTCGCGGCCGCGGGCGTGGGCACGCTGGGCCTCGTCGATTTCGACGACGTGGACGTCACGAACCTCCAGCGCCAGATCGTGCACGCGCAGGAGTCCGTCGGCATGCGCAAGGTCGCGAGCGCCGCCGCCACGCTCCATCGCCTCGATCCCGCGATCCGCATCGAGACGCACGACATGCGCGTGGATGCGGACAACGTCGACGCGCTCGTGCGCGGCTACGATCTCGTCGTCGACGGGTCGGACAATTTCGCCACGCGCTATCTCGTCCACGATGCCTGCTTCTTCGCGAAGAAGCCGCTCGTCTCGGGTGCACTCCTGCGCTTCGAGGGGCAGCTCTCGACGTTCAAGGCCTACGATTCGAAGCACTCGTGCTATCGCTGCCTCTTTCCCACCCCGCCGCCTGCCGACTTGATCCCACGCTGCGAGGAGGCAGGCATCCTCGGCTCGGTCGCCGGCGTGATCGGCACGCTGCAGGCGACCGAGGTGCTGAAGGAAATCCTCGGGCTCGGCACCAGCCTCGCGGGCGCGCTGCTGATCTACGACGCGCTGGACACGCAGTTCCGCCGCATCGAGGTGCCGCGCGATCCGGCCTGCGCGCTGTGCGGGGAACATCCGACGATCCGGGCGCAATCCCGAACTTGAACCGCGACGCCCCTGCCCCGATAATCCCGCCTCCTCGATAACCGACCGGAATCCCCGCAATGCGCATCCTCCGCTTCCTCGTCCTCGCCTTCCTGCTCGCCCTTCCCGCCGCCGCAGGCGCGCAGGCGCCCGACCGCGAGAACCTGCTCTATATCGATGTCGAGTACGGCCGCATCGTCGTCCAGCTGCGCCCCGACATCGCGCCCCGCCATGTCGAGCGCGTGAAGCAGCTCGCGCGCGCCAAGTTCTACGACGGCCTCACGTTCCACCGCGTGATCGACGGCTTCATGGCGCAGACGGGCGACCCCACCGGCACGGGTGCCGGCGGCTCCGGACGCGGGGAATTGCGCGCGGAATTCAGCCGCGTGCCGTTCGAGCGCGGTGTCGTGGGTGCGGCGCGCGCGCAGAATCCCAACTCCGCCGACAGCCAGTTCTTCATCATGTTCCGCCGCAATTCCGGCCTCGACGGCCAGTACACGGTGTGGGGCCAGGTGATCTCCGGCATGGAGTTCGTCGACCGCATCCGCCGCGGCGAGCCGCCGCGCAATCCCGACAAGATGATCCGCGTCCAGGTCGCGGCCGACGTTCCGAACTGAATTCCACACCCGAAAAGGACCAGACCATGGCCGCCGATCCCGAAAACACCCTGTATCTCGATCTCGAATGGGGCCGCGTGACCATCGCGCTGCGCGCCGACCTCGCGCCCGGCCATGTCGCGCGCGTCAAGGAACTGGCGCGCGACGGCTTCTACGACGGCATCATCTTCCATCGCGTGATCGACGGCTTCATGGCGCAGACGGGCGATCCGACGGGCACGGGCATGGGCGGCTCGGACCGCGGCAACCTGAAGGCCGAATTCTCCAAGCATCCCTTCGACCGTGGCGTCGTGGGTGCGGCGCGTTCGCAGAACCCGAACTCGGCCGACAGCCAGTTCTTCATCATGTTCGACGAAGGCCACTTCCTGAACGGCCAGTACACGGTGTGGGGCGAAGTCGTCGACGGCATGGACCATGTCGACCGCATCGCCAAGGGCGAGCCGCCGAAGAATCCGGACAAGATCGTCAAGATGACGGTCGCCGCCGACGACAAGGGCGACAAGAAGAAAAAGAAGTAAGCCTGCGATCCACCCCGCCCGATCCGTCGGGCGGGGCATTCGCCCGTCGCCCTATACAGACGTAGGACGATGCGGCGTGTCGAAAATTTCTATATGTAAAGCCCCCTTCTTTGACCTGAAGGAATGGGGGCCCGCCAATGGCGAAATTTTCCGACATCACCAAGACCATCGGCCGCACGCCGGTCGTGCGCCTGACCAAGTTCGTTCCGCCGAACGTCAATCTCTACGCCAAGATCGAATCCTTCAACCCGATGGGATCGGTCAAGGACCGCCTCGCGCTCGCCGTGATCGAGGCGGCCGAACGCTCGGGCGCGCTCAAGCCCGGCCAGACCGTGATCGAGGCGACGAGCGGCAACACCGGCATCGGCCTTGCCATGGTCTGCGCGCAGCGCGGCTATCCGCTGGTCGTCACGATGGCGGAGAGCTTCAGCGTCGAGCGGCGCAAGCTGATGCGCTTCCTCGGCGCCAAGGTCGTCCTCACGCCCGCGGCCGAGCGCGGCAGCGGCATGCTCGCCAAGGCGATCGAACTCGCCAAGGCGCACGGCTGGTTCCTGACGCGCCAGTTCGAGAACGAGGCGAACGCCGACGCCCACACGCGCACCACCGCGCGCGAGATCCTCGAGGATTTCGCGGACGAACGGCTGGACTGGTGGGTCACCGGCTTCGGCACCGGCGGCACGCTCAAGGGCGTGGCCCGCGTGCTGCGCGCCGAACGCCCCGACACGAAGATCGCCGTGTGCGAACCCGACAACGCGCCGCTGCTGGCGAGCGCCGTCAAGCAGGCGCCGAATGCCGACGGCACCTATTCGGGCTCGCATCCGTCGTTCAACCCGCACCCGATGCAGGGCTGGACGCCGGACTTCATCCCGAAGCTGACGGCCGACGCCGTCGCGGCCGGCCATATCGACCGCCTCGTGCCGGTCAACGGCAAGAAGGCGATCGAGGCCGCGCGCGCGCTCGCCGTGAAGGAAGGCATCTTCGTGGGCATCAGCAGCGGCGCCACGCTCGCGGGCGCCATCGACATCTGCAACGCAGCACCTGCGGGGACGACGGTGCTGTGCATGCTGCCCGACACGGGCGAGCGCTATCTGAGCACGCCGCTGTTCGCCGACATGCAGGCCGACATGGACGCGGCTGAAACCGAGATCTCGCGCTCGACGCCGGGTAACCACCTCGCACCCCCCGCGAAGCCTGCCGCGTAGACGACGGGGTTCAGGCGTCCGGCCAGCGGCGGTGCAGCCACAGCCACTGGCCGGGGCGCGCGCGGATCCAGCGTTCCATCTCGGCGTTGACCGCGCGCATGATCGCCACCTGGTCGGCCGCCTTGTCGCCGGTGTCCGGCATCGCGAGCGGCGGATTGATCGTTATGCGGAAGCGCACGCCGTCGAGCCGTTCCAGCCGCGCGCCCAGCACGACGCAGTCGTATTTGAGCGCGAGCCCCGCGAGCGCGGGGGCCGTCATCGCGTCGGTGCCGAAGAACGGCACGGGCATGCCGTCGTTCATCTTCTGGTCGAGCAGCATGCCGAGCCACTCGCCGTGGCGCAGCACTTCCATCGCCATGCGCGCGCCCTTTTTCCCCTTCGGGATCAGGCCGGCGGCCGAGCCGCCGCGCCGCGCGCGGATCAGCGCCTCGACATAGCGGTTGTTCGCCTCGCGGTAGACCGCATGCAGCGGATGGCCGAAGCGCGTGGTCATCAGCGCGCCCAGTTCCCAGTTGGCCAGATGCGCGCCGAAGAAGATGACGCGCCGGCCGGCATCGGCAGCCGCCTTCACGTGCTCGGCGCCGACCAGTTCGACGCGCGGATCGGCGCCGATCGAACCGATATCGTCGAGATGCGGATATTCGGCCGCGAGCCGCCCCAGATTGTCCCACATCTCGACGACCGTGCGCTCGATGCCGGCCTCGCCCAGTTCGGGCATGAAGCGGCGCAAGTTTGCGCGCGCGCGATCCGACAGGCGCAGCCGCGGGCCCAGCGTGCGCCCCGCCCACCCGCCCAGCGCCGAGGCCGCGTCGAGCGGCAGCAGGCCGAGCAGCCAGTAGCAGGCGAGGATGAATCCCGCCTCGGTCGCGTGACGAAGTCGTCTCAGCATTTCAGCGTGTTCCCGGGTCGATGAGGCGGTCGAGGGCCGAAGGATCGGCGAATCGCAGATGCACGCCAAGAGTGGCGATGTGCCCGCGCAGGTCGGCGGGCACGCGCACCATGTCCTTGCGCGTCGTGACGGCGCGCGCGCCCACCTTCGCGGCGGCGGCAAGCAGCGCCTCGATCTCGGCGCGCGTATAGGGGTGGTGGTCGTCGAATTCGCGCGTGCCGGCGAGGATCGCGCCCATCTGCACCAGCGTGTCGAAGAACTTGGCCGGCCGGCCGATGCCGGCGAACGCGAAGACGCGCGCGTTGCACAGCGTCTCGTCGTCGGGCACGAGATCGGCACGGAAGACCGGCAGGCCGGTCGATGCCGCCGCTCCGTGCTGGTCGGCGCCGATCAGCACGCAGGCTTGTGCACGCGCCGCACCCCACGCGACAGGTTCGCGCAAGGGGCCGGCGGGGAAGATGCGGCCGCTGCCGAACCCGGCCGCCCCATCGACGACGACGAGCGAGCGGTCCTTCGCGAGGCCCGGATTCTGGAACCCGTCGTCCATGACGAGGATGTCGGCGCCGTCGGCGACGGCGAGGCGCGCGCTCGCCACGCGGTCGCCGCCGACATAGACGGGCGCGGTCGCGGCGAGCAGCAGCGGTTCGTCGCCCACGCGGACGCAGTCATGCAGCGCCGGATCGACGCGCAAGGGCCCGCGCTCGCGCCCGCCATAGCCGCGGCTGAGGATCGCCGGCCTGCGTCCGCGCGCGATCAGGTGTGCGGCAAGCGCCGCGACGGTCGGCGTCTTGCCCGCCCCGCCGACGGTGAGGTTGCCCACGCAGATCACCGGGACGGATGCCTTCGCGGGCCGCACGATCGCGCGGCGCGCGGCGGCGGCGAGCGCCACGACCGCGCCCAGCGGCGAAAGCAGCGCGCCGGCAGGCCCGCGATCGTTCCAGAAATCAGGCGCGCGCATGCGGCACCCGTTCGGGTCCGAGACCGGCCAGCACCGGCCCCAGCGCCGCGACGACGCGCTCGACCGTGCCGGCCCCGCGCGCGGCGAAGGCGCGCGCGGCGGCGCCATCGCGCGCGACGAGGGTGGGATCGGCAAGCCGCGCAGCGGCCCATGCGGCGAGTTCGCCCGCATCGACCACGCGCGTCGCGGCGTTTCCGGCGATCAGGTCGGCGGCAAGCTCGGTGAAATTCTCCATCGACGGGCCGAACGCGATGGATGCGCCCAGACGCGCCGGCTCCAGCGGATTGTGCCCGCCATGCGGCTCCAGCGAGCCGCCGACGAACGCGATGGGGGCCGCGCGGTAGAACAGCCCGAGTTCGCCCATCGTGTCGGCGATGTGGATGTCGGCCGTGCCTGGCGCTTCGCCCGCCGCGCGCCGCGTGGCGGTGAGGCCCTTGGCGACTGCCGCTTCCTGCATTTCAGCACCCCGCTCGGCATGGCGCGGCACGAGGACCAGGCAGGAAGCGTCGCCCGATGCCTTCAGCTTCGCGCGCGCGTCGAGGATAGCGGCAAGCTCGATGGGGTGGACCTGTGCCGCAAGCCAGCGCGCGCGGCCGCCAAGTGACGCCTCGAACGCGGCGAGCGCCGCTTCGTCGACGCCAAGCGCCGGCGCGTCGTGCTTGAGGTTGCCGATGGCCGCGACGTGGCCGAGGCCCAGCATGCGCAGGCGCGCGGCGTCGGCCTCGCTCTGCGCCAGCGCCACGGCGAACGCCTCGAAAGGCGGGGCGAAAACGGCCTTCGCCTTGGCCCAGCGCTCGGCCGAACGCTGGGTCAGCCGCGCGTTGACGAGGGCGGCGGGAATCCCGCGGCGCGCGACGGCGCCCAGCAGGTTCGGCCACAGCTCGCTTTCCAGCCACAGCACCGCATCGGGCCGCCAGTGATCGAGGAAGCGGCGCACCCAGCGCGGCACGTCGAGCGGCACGAACTGGTGGAACGCGCGCGTTCCGTCGAGCTGGCCCGCCAGCATCCCGGCGGAGGTCTGCGAACCCGTCGTCACGAGGATGGAAAGATCCGGCCGCCCCGCCTGCAGGCGCTTGATCACCGGCAGGATCGAACGCGCCTCGCCGAGCGACGCGCCGTGCACCCACAGGAGTTTGCCCGAAGGCCGCGGCCGCCCGGCGATGCCCTTGCGTTCGCCAAGGCGCCGCGCATCTTCCTTGCCCGCCGCGCGACGCCTTGCGAGCAGCAGGTCGAGGGCGGGTTCGGCGAGGCTCGCCACCGCGCTGTAGATCGCGCGCGTCATGCCGCCGCCATTCCGGCGAGCCGGTCGGCTTCGGCGCAGGCCGCGTCGAGGCGCGTCTCGACCAGATGCGTGAAGGCGTCGAGTTCGTCCTTGCCGGCCGGCGGCGGGATCACGTCCCAGATCATCGCGCCGCGCCCGAACGGGAACGGGAACAGGAAGCGGTCCCACGAGCCGAAGAAATGGCCGCGCGCCGAATAGGCCATCAGCACCACCGGCGCCTTGCCCATCAGCGAAGCGACCGCGACGCCGGGTGCGGCCTTGCGCGCAGGTCCCCGCGGACCGTCGGGCGTGATGCCGACATTGATGCCGCGCTTCAGCAGGTCGAGCATGCCGCGAAGTGCGGCCGTGGCACCCCGATTGGTCGAGCCGACGATCGTGTCGATGCCGAAATGCGCCACCGTCTTCGAGATCAGTTTGCCGTCGCGGTGCGGCGAGATCAGCATGTGGATCGGCTGCCGGCGTGCCCAGATCGGCGCCATCATGAAGATGCGCTGGTGCCAGAAGCACACGATGTAGGCTTGGCCCGCACGCTCGAGGGCGGCCGGCCCGTCCGCGCCGAGGACGGTCCAGCGCGTCGTGCGGTGGACGAACCACATATAGGCAGCCGCGAACCCGGCGATCAGGCCCTGGCCCCGGTCGGAGCGTAGGAAATTCTTTAACAAATCCGGTCAGGACCGTTGGTGGCGGAGGAATGGCCGGAAAGAACACGGTTCGAGGGTGGAACGCAAGTGGGCCGCCATACGGCGGGCAAGCTGTAGGACGTGGCCGCCTCCATTGTGTCACCGGGGTCGTAAGTCCATAATCCGGGCCGCGAATCACGCCGATTCGCGGCCCCGGAGTGCGCGCGTGACCGACCGGCCCGATTTCAAGGAACCGAAGCTGGCCTCGCTGTGGGATTACTGGTCCGCGCGCAAGCAGGACCGGCCCTATCCCGACCGCGCCGATTTCGATCCCGTCGATATGCGCCCCTGGCTCGGCCACCTGATGCTGGTCGAACGCGTCGAAGGGCGCTGGGTCTACCGGCTCTATGGCACCTATTTCGTCGAGACGTTCCGGCGCGAGATGACGGGCAAGGGCATCGACGAACTCCCGCCCGAGCAGGCGGCCGTGCTTCAGGTGGAATATGACGGCGTGCGCGACAGCGGCGCGCCGGTCATGCGCACCTATTCCGCGCAATTCGAATTCGGCACGCCCGACGGGCGCCAGAGCTGGCAGCTCGACCAGACATGGGAGCGCATCTCGCTGCCGCTATCGGACGCCGCGGCGGGTGCGCGCGACGAAGTGCGCCTCGTGCTCGTCGCCGCCTATCTCGTGGCTGGCACGCCGGCCTGAGCCGATGCATCCGCGCGTCACCGCGCGAGGATGAAATCGGCGATCGCGTCGACCGCTTCCTTCTCGACCCCGTAGAAGCCGTGCGCGGCCAGCGCCTCGCAATCGTCCGATACCGGCGGCAGGCCGCCGGCGATGGCCTTCGAGGCAATACGGGTGGCGCCGGCGAGGCGGCGCACGAGCATCTGCATGTCCGCGGGCGGCGTGACCCAGCATTCGTCGTCTTCGTGGCCCAGCACGAAGGCGGGAACGCGTATCCGGTCGAGCCCGAAGGCGCCGATGCCGTCGCGCTCGGGGAGCCAGTTGATGCCACCATTGATCGCGCGCGTGATGCTCGATGTCAGCACCAGCCCGTCGATGCCCTCGCCCAGCCGCACGGCGGCGGCGGCGGCGCTGACCGTTCCCATGCTGGTGCCGACGAGCCAGACCGGCAGCTTCTCGGGGCCCCGCAGCGCGGCGACCGCCGCCGCGACGTCGCGCGCATGTTCGGGCGAGCGGCGGAACATCGCGGACATGCCCGCGGTGCGGTTGTCGCTCGGCACGTCGATCGCCGCCGTTCGCAGGCCGCGCGCAGCGAAGAGGGCCCGCGAACGCACGAGGAAATTGCCGCGCGCATAGCGCTTCTCCAGCGGCGTATCGCTGGGCAGCCACAGCCGGATCGCGCCGGGACCGCCGTTGAACAGCAGCACGGCCGCCTGCGGCGGCGTCTCGGGCTCCACGAGCAGCATCTGGAACGACGTGCCGGGCCGCGCGGACAGCTCGACGAGTCGCTGCTGCTGGGCGGCCGCCGGCAGGGCCGCGAAAGTCACCGTCAGCAGTGCCGCCACCAGCCGCGCGCGCATCGGGCCCTCCGGTTTCAGAAGATCGTGTGGACGACCTTGTCGGGCGGATTGTGCCCGTCGACGAAGCTCTTGATGTTGACGAGCACCTTCTCGCCCATCGCCGTGCGCCCGGCATGCGTGGCCGAGCCGATATGGGGCAGCAGCACCACGTTGTCGAGTTCGAGCAGGCGCGGATGCACGCGCGGCTCGTCCTCGTAGACGTCGAGGCCCGCCCCCGCGATCTCGCGCGCATAGAGCGCGCGCGCCAGCGCCTCCTCCTCGATCACCGTGCCGCGCGCGGTGTTGACGACGATCGCCCGCGGCTTCAGCAGGCGCAGCCGGCGCGCGGAAAGCAGATGGTAGGTCGCGGGCGTGTGCGGGCAGTTGATCGACAGCACGTCGATATGGCCCAGCATCTGGTCAAGGCTTTCCCAGTAGGTCGCCTCGACCTCGGCCTCGACCGCCGGATCGACCCTGCGGCGGTTGTGATAGTGGATTGACATGCCGAAGGCGCGCGCGCGTCTGGCAACCGCCAGCCCGATGCGCCCCATGCCGACGATGCCGAGGCGCTTTTCCTGCAGGCGCATGCCGAGCATCGCGGTCGGCGACCAGCCCTGCCAGCGGCCTGCGCGCACGAGACGTTCGCCCTCGCCCAGCCGCCTTGCGACCGCGAGGATCAGCGCCATCGTCATGTCGGCGGTATCTTCGGTGAGCACGCCGGGCGTGTTCGTGACCGCGATGCCGCGCGCCTTGGCCGCATCGAGCGCGATGTGGTTCACGCCCGTGCCGAACGAGGCGATCAGCTTGAGCTGCGCGCCCGCATTGGCGACCAGCATCGCGTTGATGTCGTCGGTGACGGTCGGGACGAGGATCTCGGCCTCGGCCATCGCCTTCATCAGTTCGGTCTCGGTGAAGGGGTGGTCGTCGAGATTGAGCCGGCAGTCGAACAGCTCCATCATCCGCGTCTCGATCAGGTCGGGCAGCTTGCGCGTGACGATGACGAGCGGGCGGCGACGGGTCATGGGCTTCCTTGCGCTCTCCGGCGTCTCGGGGGCGCATCTGGGTTAGCACCTGCGGGGCCGGCCGCGCAAACGAAACGCGGTACCCTGCCGGCCCGCCCGCGAAGCTAGTGGAGGAGGTCCAGCAGGACGGAAGGCTGCCGGTTGGCGATCGACAGCGACTGGATGCCGATCTGCCGGCGGACCTGCAGCGCCTGTACCGATGCCGCCGCCTTGCCGATGTCGGCATCGACGAGCGCGCCGAGGCCGACGGTGGTCGCGTCGACGAGCGAGTCGATGAAACCCGACTGGAGCCGCAGCGCGCGGGTTTCCGCCACCACGGTCGCCAGAGCGGAATCGACCAGCTCGCGGTAGCTGGTCACGTATTGCAGGCTGTCCGTCGCCTCGGATGCCGAGGTGAGATTGACGTTGCCCTGGAAGATGCCGAACTGGATGAAGATGTCTTCGTGCGCGCTCAGCGTGAGCTTGGTTCCGGACGTATCGGCGAGGAACGAGCGGGGAACCGCGAGATCCCCGATCAGGTTCCTGCCGTTGTAGCTCGCCTGGTTGATGAAGACCTTCACCCGCGTCGCCAGTTCGTAGAAGTCGTTGCTGTAGATCGCGCGCTGCGCGTCCGAGATCGATCCGTCGGCGAGCTGCGTGACCTTTGCCTGCGCGGTGCTGACGAGGTCGGAGATGTGCGTGAGGGCGATCTGGGTGATGCTGCCGAGAGCCACGCCGCTGGCGAGCGAGCCCTGCACGGCCTGGTAGGCCTGGAGATCGCCGCGGATGCCCTGCGCCACCGAGAAGGACGATGCGTCGTCTTCCGCGTCGGCGAAACGGTAGCCGGTCTGCACCTGCTTCGTGGCGACGTCGAGCGCGGCCTGGCTCACGCGCAGTGCCGAAAGCGCGGCCAGCGCGCCGACATTGGTATTGATCGAATTCGCCACGGACGCGAACTCTCCCTTCTGGAAGATCGACTCGGAACCGGCGTTCTGCCGCGAGTTAACGGCTGGAGAATGCGCAGCGATTTTCGCGCAAGTCTCCGGCGAATTTTTGCGGTTTAATAAACATGTATGATTTGGCGGGATCGCTTTTTCTAACGCTCCGCCAGTGAAAGAAAAAAAGTCTCAAATAATTTTTCCGTAGGACAGTCGAGGTCAGAAACGAAAACGGGGGCGACCTTTCGGTCGCCCCCGTCCTTGTCGAAGTGCCTTGCCGCGAAGTTAGCGGAAGAGGCCCAGCAGGACCGAAGGCTGCTGGTTGGCGATGGACAGCGACTGGATGCCGAGCTGCTGGCGAACC